>CAVRIL010000001.1:0-280897 GCA_963721245.1 uncultured Methanoregulaceae archaeon
ATATGAATCGCTAGGTGATTTACTGTATACAGCTTGAAACTCCTTTATCTTGCGATAATAAGTAAGTATTAACACTATGCTTGAATAGTTTCAATAAATGACTTTTTCCACTTCCATAATCTCCAACTAATACTGTAATCGAGCTTGTATTATTTTTTTGTAAATCCACAATGACATCTTTAAACCGTTTTATCATTTGCTCTCGAATTTACAATGAACGGAGGAGTATCACTTGGAATACCTATGCCGGAAAAGGATTTCGTTTTAAAAATAATTGGCTATAATCCCTTGGCTCTAAATCAGTTAAATCAATTAATCCAAATTTTTCCATTTCAATTCCTCAAAGATAATAACAGGTATTTTTTATTACCATCTTTAAATACTTCTTTTGATCTTTTTTCATATGCAGATGTAGTAGCACCGTGGAAATGAATTTTTTCCCCATAATCGGTTAATGTTAATTCTTTCAACATTTCATCGAATTTTTCTTTTCGAATATTCAATTTAATACAAACATTATAACGTATTTCATCGATAGGAACAAAAATGCGGTTAATACCGTAAGTTTCAGTTTTTTCTAATTCGGAATAATATTTTTGGAGAGTTTTTTTAAATTTGTTTAAAGTTACATCTTTTTTATCGGGTGCTATTGAATGGATGAAATCTCCCTCTTGAATTATTAATCCGGCAAGTTTGCACCATGCAATCATTGTTTTTGCAGGTCTGATTCGGAACTTTTCAAAAATTGCTTTTTCTGATTTCTTTTCACTAGTATAAAATAAAAAGTTCGAGAATAACTCTCCTTTATCCTCGTTAGTGAGTAAAACTTTTGTTAATAATTTTTGGAATTTTTCGTTACTCGTTCCATTTTTCATAAAAATGCATAGTTCTTCAGCAATGGGAGTAGACTTATAATTATTATTTAAATTGCTTATTTTTGATATTAGTTTGAAAATTCTTAATGAATAGAAATGAATGTCGGCATTTTTTTCATGGAGTGGCTTTTTTCTGCCTTTATTCTCTTCATATTTTTTAATAAATTTTGTTTTGTCAAATTCAGCATTTGAGAAATAACACATAGCCCTCAAAGTATCTTCAGGAATCATCTAATAACATCAATCCTGTTTTACTTGGTATTCCTTTTATCATATTCACTTACAAACATAGTTTAGATTTTCTAATGAATTTATCAATATCGATAGATTTTTGGTTTTAGAATTTTCAAAAACCTATTCTATTTTCTTAAAATTCTTCATGCAAATTTGCTTCGTTCCACCGTCCCAATTTGGAAAAAATATGTCCTCCTCTCCTTTGAATGTTTACCTCTTATAATACTCAGTGAAGCAACTCTTACATGTTGGTTTCTCAAAGGAGATTGGGCTTTTAATCGTACCGCTACCGCATCCGTGGCAGAATTTTTCCTTATACTTCGGATTTTTGTATTTCGCCCCAGCTCGCATAGCACTTATCACAATACGGCTTTTGCAGGTCGAATACCGGCGTCCCTTTCCCACATCTAATACAATAAGCTGCTTCTCCGGTAACTGTGTCGAGAATTTTTGTTATAAGTCCCTTGTTTGGCGCTTCGGTGGGTTTATGCACGGTTCGCTGGGAGGGTTTCGGTGATGACGCAGTCTTGTATTTTTGCTGGGGCTCTCCAACCATTTTTAGTGAAGTCTGGATTTTCAGGTGCGGGCCCATCAGACGTAATTCTTTTGAAACATCCGCAAAAATCTCGGGGTCATCCTGCTTTGAGAACCGAATCCCCATCTCCCAGTTATGGGTCTGCGAATGTTCATGCAGGTTCATGGTCGAGATAATTCCCATGGATTCATTCATGAAACATTTGGTATGGAGATTATCGCACTGGTATAATTTCAGGGAAGATAAGTTATTGAAAAACGCTTTATCATCATCAGTAATCGTGGAATCAGATCGATAAATAACATTGATCGGAATTTTCCCGTTGTCGATGCTTCCAAGAATATTCTTAACAGACGTTGAAATTTTAAGATAGGGTGAAATGAGAAATAATTCCCGTTCAGTAGTTTTTATCAAATCGTTCAATGAAGCCTGGACATTTTGCCCATCCAAGAATTTTGCCATTTGATATCATACGTTCTTCGTAGAGTGACACGATAGTTCTTTTGTTAACCGTATTTCTTTCATAGGTTTTAATCGAATTATTCGGGTAGAAAATCTACTCTAACGCGTTGATTTTTTCTATCGTTATAAAATTTTAACATCCTTACCTTGAGGAATAAATAATAAAAATTATTAAAAACGGCATATTTATCATAATTCTCGAATATATGAAGTGTCAGCAATAAATGAGGCAATGAATGACCAAATTCTGTCCTAATTGTGGAAAACCAGTAACCGATGATATTACAAAAATATGTTCAAATTGTGGAACAGATCTTACCACCGGTCCGACCCGTGCTACCGATCAGGCGAGCACTTCAATGAATCGGCAGGAAATATTTGGGCGGGCGATCCCATTTTTTGCAACTAAAAGTTATGCGGTTCAGACTCAGACGGATTATGTTGTTGCATTTGAATCCCAGAGCCGCGATGTCAGCTGGATCATTTTTTTAGTGCTCTGTTGCTTGGGAATCATTCCCGCAGTGATTTACTATTATTGGTTTACCCATGCTCACCAGGTCACTGTTTCCTTAAGTGGAGCTACCGATATCAAGGTGACGGCCATCGGGAATACTGAACAGGCAAAAAAAGATGCAGCAGAATTCATGAGAACGTTATCATAATTTTTAGTTTTCCTTCATTTTTTGGCTATCTTTTTTTTTGATTTCAGTCTGCATGCATTCTAATCTTTCATGATACTATTCTCGCTGATCAGTTTTGTCTTAATTGAGTAAACTTTCGACAAGATGTAGAATCCAGCACCGGTTATAAGGAGTAGAACTGCAAGCCATTGGCCGCTTACAAATGCCCAATAAAAACCGCCTAACCCAAATCCTAAAGATATTCCCGCAACAAATCTTCCGAGATGTTGAATTATAAGAACGTCTGATAATCTTCGTAACTGAGAGACTAAAGCAAATACTAATGCAAAAAGAATACTTGCATATCCTGACGGTCTCAGGAGAACCAAAACCAGAAGAGCAGTCGGGTATGCCAATAAGCATCCTGCACAAATTCTTCTGTTGAATAAAATTATTACATCGTCTTTAAAACAAGGAAGATTTGGATGATGAGAAAGTAAAAGTTCTTTAAATTCCTGCGGATTTAAAGACATTCTCATAATATTTTAATGAAACATCTTGATAGTTGAGGCTTTTGACTGAAGAGGTCACAATTTTACCAGTTGCCTCACATCATCCTTTCCAGAATCTCCACCGCATCCCGGGTAAACCCCGGGCATTTCATTGCCACCGCCCCTTTTGCATGAGCCGATGTACGCTGTGCGGGATCCCGCAGGTCATACCCGAGGAGTTCCGTGCAGTTGATCGATCCGTTCTTTGCCCTGAATGCCGTGATGAACTCCTGCACCAGGGCATAGGTCCTCTCCTTTGCTGCATCATCCCCGACCCTTGCCTTCCCGTATTTCAGCCCGATGACCATGACCGCTCCCGCCACCGCCCCGCAGGTGTTCCCGGTCCTCGCAATCCCTGCACCGAAACCGCACGAGATTTTGTATGCGGTATCGCTGTCGAGCCCCAGGTCGCCGGAAAAGCTGGATACGACTGCCTGGGAACAGGAAAATCCTTCTTTGAACCGTGCTGCTGCATCGTCTGCTTTTGTCATGCCAGGGTCTCCTTCTGTATACTAGTGTTATCCCGGGAGTGCATTAAATTAACAGCCGGTCGGAGAATGCTGGGGGCGGACATATCCCACATCCCCTTAAAACACCATGTTTTCTGGATCTTCGCTCGGGTGGGTATGTCTGGTCTGACAAGGAGATCCGCCACCCAATAGGGAATAATAAGGCCGGTTTTCTTCGCCGTAAAATCGGCTGTTTTGGATTTCGTGCAAAAATATCCGTAATCCGAAAAATATGGGTCAAAAATGCCCCAATAAGACCGGTTACCCAAGACTGGCCGAAAATCGAATATGCCAGAATTGAGCCCTGATTGCCATTCCGGGCAATATTCGGTACATTGAGGGTGTGCATGTCCAAAAAGGAGATCCAATTATCTGATTCTGACCATGTTTATACCTCTGTTTTTGACGGGCACTTGCCCATATCCCAGAATGGGCATTCGGCTTCTTTACAGGGTAACGTCCCCGGAAAGCTGGAAGACCCCTTGCCTGCCTTTCCCTTGTCGGGTAATTGTGGTTTCATCGTGCACCAGTACCGTGGCATAAACAGGAATAACAGGCTGTGATACCTTAACCTTATCTTTTTTTTGTTCAGCCATCCAGGATTTCGGTCAACCCGGTTGGATAAACACTTCTGTCGATCCTGCACGGAAGGGAAATGGTTTTTGACTGATGGTGCAGTCTGCACAAGCGAGCAGGTTTTTTTTACCGTTTTTGGGGGAAAGTTCAGATCCTCAAAACTCCCATTACCTGCGATCCTCCCTACCAGTGATCCTATCCAAACCCTATTACTTACCGTGAGCACATATTCCGGGTATGAAACTCATCAGGCTCGCCATCATCGCAGGTCTCGTCCTGACCTTCCTCATCACCATGATCATGTATCCTCTTGTTCCGGACCAGGTCGTATCGCACTGGAACGCAGCGGGCCAGCCTGACGGGTACATGGCAAAGTTCTGGGGACTTATGCTCATCCCCGTCATCATGACCGCCCTGGTCGCCCTCTTTGCCGTTATTCCCCGGATCGATCCGCTCAGGAAAAGTTACGAAACGTTCAGGAACTATTACGAGGGATTTGTCCTCCTGTTGGTCTTTTTCCTGCTTGCCGTCCAGCTCATGATCATCCTCTGGAACAGCGGGTACCAGGTCAGCCCGAACCTTCTCCTTCCGGTCCTCGTCGGGATATTGTTCATCTATACCGGGTTTCTCCTCCACCACGTGGAACAGAACTGGTATGTCGGGATCCGTACTCCCTGGACACTGAGCAGCAGGACGTCTGGAAAAAAACCCATGAACTTGGCGGGAAATTATTCAAGATTTCGGGTATTGTCTGCTTTGCGGGGCTGTTATTTCACGGATCTTGCCATCTGGTTCATCCTTGTCCCGGTATTAACAACGGCACTGGTTACTGTCGTTTACTCGTATTTTGCGTATACCAGGGAAGAAAGTACATACATAACAAGCAGGGCGGTACCTCGGGAGCCGGATTAAAAATATATTCTTTCAATCCGTGTGCGGCACCTCCCCGCTCCCGGAGAATTCCGACCACAACGTTCCTCATATGAATTCAAACCCTCTCAATGTCAATAGATATCTCTGGTCTTCCCAGCGATCCTCCTCGCAAACAGGGTTTACACAAGCCGGTTTTTCTGCTGTTTTAACCGGCTGATTCCCGGTTCTGCGCCCTATAGCCGGGAATCCGGAAAACTGTTTACAAAAACGCCCCATACCGGCCGGTTTTTGAAAATATACGGTACTGAGGAAAATACGCCAATTTTGAGCCCTGATTGCCATTCCGGGCATTTTTCACTCCATGGGTAGTTCGCAGGTACAAGAAAGAGCCCTCACCGTCGGAGGTACGAACATGTTATCCTGGATTTTAACAGAGATTCCTTTACCCTAATAATTACTAATTTCTCCTAAATTAGTAATTGTGCATTCTTAATGTAAATTTTAACCTGGATTTTTTATTTGGATTTTTAACGGAGATTTCTTTATACCAATAATTACTAATTTCTCCTAAATTAGTAATTGTGCATTCTTTTTGTATCCACCAGCAAGGTGGTGAATGAAGACAAAAAAAGTGGTGACTTATTGAAAAAAGAACCGTTACCAGGTGACCTTCAGTGCCTCTTCAAGCTTCATCGCCGGAGTGACATGGGCAACGCCAAGACTTGCGAACGGCCCGACGACCTTGATCAGGGACTCTTCATCCTGGGCATCAAATATTGCCAGCGATGTGTGCCTGCCGATAAGCAGGTACCGGTTGATGAGCTTTATTTCCGATGGATATCTGAAATGCTTCCAGAGCTCGATCACCTTGTGGGTATTTTCCGGTTCGAACTTGAACCACAGAATAAACAGCATGTCTCCTCACCTCACTCTCCTGACTACCCCTTCTGCCCTGAATTGCGTGAACTACTATGCGGGGGAAAAACACAAAAACACTTAGAAGGTTTCAGGGCACTGATAGGATTACTATTCGATCTGATATAGTTTCGTACCGGAGATGGTGGCAATCTTCCGGGGGAATGGTACCAAAAGAGTATCAGATTACACAGCCTGGGGGAATAGTAACCCCGGAAAAAATGGATTACAATGAGTATCTAAATAAGTTTTCTCGCCTCTTCCGCCGGGATGGCAATCATGGTTTCTATATCCAGGAAGTCTGCCCGGCGGACAGCCATTTGCAGTGCTTCCTTTTCATTCGGGGCTTCAAAGATCCCCACGGCATCGTACCTGCCAAGCGTCCAGTCTATACTCACCCATTTGATTCCTT
Organism: uncultured Methanoregulaceae archaeon; assembly: GCA_963721245.1. Classification (GTDB taxonomy): domain Archaea; phylum Halobacteriota; class Methanomicrobia; order Methanomicrobiales; family Methanospirillaceae; genus Methanoregula. The sequence goes on from CAVRIL010000001.1 coordinate 6,563, forward strand.
TTTTTGATTCCGCTTCAATCATTTTTAGGTTCTCAGGAACAAAGTCCTTGGGCTTTTTTTTGAAATTTACCAGTGCAATGAAACGCATATCTCACATCCTTTTCCCACAACCAGGGGTAATGGGATGCGTTTGTATTGCTCATCAAATATTTATCTTTACTCCCGAATTACACATTTTGAGAAATGGACCTGTATCGTTCCACCACTCATATCGCCATGCACCCGTGACATGCCAGGGCCTGGTGGCAGTCTGGAGAAGCACAATTACCTTTTTATCGTTTGGAAGAATCATCAGCATATTCTCTCAGCGTACACACCATGAAAAATACTGAAAGAGGTAACGTATGAAAAAAACAACAAAACCAACAACTCTCGATCAACAAAAGCCCGACCCGCACGCGGACAAGGCTGACGGGGAAGGCGCCGTGCTCGCGACGATCGCTGCGATGCCGGAACCGGATCGCGTCATAGCCGGGCGGCTCCATGCGATCATCAGAGCCAGTGCACCAGCCCTCTCGCCGAGACTCTGGTACGGGATGCCCGCGTATGCCAGGGACGGCAAGATCGTCTGCTTCTTCCAGAGCATGGAGAAATTCAAGACGAGGTACGCGACGCTCGGCTTCATGCACGAGGCAAACCTCGACGAAGGTAACATGTGGCCGACCGCGTTCGCGCTGAAAAAGGTGACTGCCGCCGAAGAGGCAAGGATCGCCACGCTCGTGAAGAAAGCGGTGAGCTGAGGTCTGAACGAGGGCCCGGAACAGTGAGTAGCCCCGGGTATTCTTTAACCGGTATCTCACGTTGTTCTGACCCTCGGAAGTCTGGAAAGGGGGAGGATTTTTAATGCCCGGTGGCCGGTCCCGGAGTTTCAGATCATGCCAATCGATCCGGTGGGAAGACCCTGTTGTATCAGGGTATTGTCATCTCCCGAGGGACTGCCTGGTAAATAACCGGATTTCAGGATGTAGGGCACCGGTTCCCGCCGTTTTTCCGGTCCCCGGGAATACGACCGGCCAGCAAGAATGTTCCTACCCTACCGACGACAACAACAGTTCCGCCCCCTTCATGGTCCGGGAGAATGCGATACCGAAACGGCAGAGTTCCGGAACCTCCTTCCCTGTTCAGGTATCTCATACCTGTTTTCGCCCATTCATGACGCAGAACCCGCGGGTCCTTTCAGGAACAGAAACCTGCACAAATCCTGCATCCCTGAAAAACTTGTCAACGTCTCCAACCGTCCGGAATTTCGCGAACCGTAGAAATCTCCCTTTTGTCGACTCGTGTCGGTATCTCCGCTGAATTTCCCCGCCCTCTTCAATGAACCCGACAACGAGTATCCCCCCGGGTCTGAGTACACGATTTACCTCACGGAAAACCGCTGTGACATCCTCAAGAAAACAGATGACCGTCATCATCAGGACGTAATCGAAGGATCCTGCACGGTACGGCAGGTGCTCACCCTCGCCACAGCACAACCTCAATGCCCCGGTGCTTTGCCATCTGTACGAGTTCTCGGGACGGATCGATGCCATAACCGGATGCCGAGCGGCACTGCGAACCGTCCCGACCCGACGCCGACTTCAAGACCGCGCCCATGGTCCGGGGATCGCATCACGGAGCATTCTGACCTGTGCCTGATAAACATCATTGTGTTCATCGAACCACCGGTCATAATCTCCGGCATGCTCATCAAAGACACGGCGGGATGGGATCATGAGCCATTCCCGGCCGGGGATCCAACCGGATCTTCATTTTTTTCCTGATGGAATCCTCCTGCCCTTTCAGTGTTGAAATCCCCCGTTCGCCCTGGTCATAATAGTAGAGCAGGAGATGAAAATAGTCCGCCACCAGATCCTGGAACTCTTTTTTGTACCGTACCTCAACATTACTAGTCCCCGATAAAACCCTTGATGGAGATGAACAGCTCTTTTTCAAACGAGAAGTAGGGTTTCCTGAGCTGCTCAAGGAACCGGACCGTGCCGAAGTTTTCCAGGAATTTCAGGAAGCCTTCGGTCAGCGGTTCATCGAGCACGTACTCTTTCATGAGCGAGCCGTCAACGCAGACTTTGGTCTGGACGGACTTGAGGATCCGCACTCTCTGCCACCTCACGGATCGCTTCTGCCGCCGCTGCTGCATTCATCACGGGTGTTGAAATACGAGAAACTTGCCCGGATACACCCTTTCCCGCCGTCAATACGTTCATGGACGAGCGGGGCACAGTGGAGGCCGGTCCTCGTGATGATATTGTAGGCCCGGGCAAGGATGAATCCCGCCTCATGGTTGTCGATGCCGGCGATGTCGAACGATACGACCGGGAGATCGGGATGTTCGTTATAGATGGTGATGCCCGGTATATTCTTCAGTTCGCGGATGAAAGAGCGGGTAAGATCCGTATTCTTCTTCTCAATTGCCTCCAGACCGGTCGCTGTGATGAACCGTATCCCGGCATAGAGCGATGCAATACCGGGGTAGTTGTGGGTCCCTGCCTCGAACCGCATCGGCATCTCAAAGGGATGGGTGAGTGTCCGTGAATCCGTACCGGTGCCGCCCTGCCGGGTGATCGCGACTGCATCCGGATCAGGGATGAAGAACCCCCCAATACCGGGGATGCCGAAGAGTGCCTTGTGCCCGGTGAATACGAAAGCACCGACCGGGATATCCGAGAGATCGACCGGGATGTGGCCGGCAGTCTGGGCACCGTCCACGATGAAGAAAATGTCATTGGCATGGAGGTATTCCGCAATTGGTTTGATGTCCTGCACGGAGCCGAGCACATTGCTCCCGTGCGTCATGACGACGAGGCGCGTATCTTCGCAGATGGCCTTTTTTATCGCAGCAAGGTTCACGCGGGTACCGGTGAACGGCACGACCGAGAGCCGGATCGTCCCGTCCTGCTCCAGCGCAGTGAGCGGGCGGAGCACCGAGTTGTGTTCGAGTTCGGTGGTGATTGCATGGAACGGCGTTCCCATCTTTTTCGCAAACCCGTGAATCAGCAGGTTGAGTGAATCGGTGGCGTTCTGCGTAAAGATGAAGTGCTCAGGAGGACCGGCATGGAAAAACGCTGCAAGGGCTTCACGTGCGGCCGAAGGATAATCCATGGATCCATTCCCCGTTGTCCTTCCCGGTTCGTGGAGCGGCTGGCGCAGGCATCGCGCAACTTCCTCAAGCACCTCAGCCGGCTTTGGCCACGTCGTCGCAGCATTGTTGAGGTAGATCAGCGGGGGTTGTGCATCCTGCGGTTCGGGATTCATTATGATGACCTGTGATGTGCCGGTTCTTTGTTTTTTTGATACCGCGGAGCACCGGGCATGGAAGAGGAGTATTGGAATCGCGAGGTACAGGAATGCCGGAGCAGATAGAGACACTGCAACCAGGCAAAAAGATGAAAATGCCAGGGATGGATCGATCGAACGCCTGGTATCGGTGCGGGAAGGAGCCGGGTGTCACCCTGTATGTCCCGTCCGAACCACAGATCACCGGGGCCCCGGGAGCCGCAATGAGCGCACAGGGAACAGGTAACTCTCGTAATCACCCGATCCGGTTGATATCGTACCCTCCGGTCGGGTAAGCCCATGCCATTTCCTGGAGGTCTGCGAGTGTCTGCGCCGGTCCTGATCGCGAGAGCGAAGACATTGATCATCTCATCGGCATTGTATCCGAGAAGGTGGGCGCCAATAATCCTGCCCGATTTTCCTTCGGTGAGGATTGTGTAGCCGGACCGGGTCATGCCAACGCGCCGGACCGAGTACCAGTCAGGAGTCTCTTTTTGGTGAACGACCGCAGTCATACCCCGTTTCGCGACCTGGTCCTCCCGCAGCCCCACCGACGCAAGTAACGGGGATACGAATACGACACCCGGGACGGTCATGTAGCCGGGTTCAAGTTTATTACCCTGGATCATGTTCCTTGCTGCAGCACGCCCATCCCTGGTCGCCACCGGTGAGAGCGGTTTTCCTCTCGCATTTGCATCGCCGGTGACGTACACGGACGGGTTCGAAATGCTCTGGAGGTACGGGTTGATCGCTATCCCCCGCTCATCGACCGCTACCCCGCCCGCGTTGAGATCAAGACCCGCTATGTTCGGCACCCGTCCGGCGCCGTGCACGACCATATCCGCCTCGAAGACCTTCTCCCCGCTCCTTCCCGGCATGAACATGGAATGCATCCGTGCTTTTCTCTACTGAGGCGACCGGCATATCCGTGAGAATCCCGATTCCCGATGCCCTCAGGCTCTGCACGAGGATATCGACGAGGAACGGGTCAAACTCCTTCAGGACCCTCCCGCTGCGGTGGAGGATCGTCACGCTGGCGCCTGCCTTCGCTGCCACGTGTGCCAGCTCGAACGAGATGATGCCTCCCCCGATGAAGAGGATCCGTTCCGGTAAAGACTCCATCGCAAGGAAGTCGTCGCTGGTGCTCACGTACTCCTCTCCGGGGATCCCAAGCTTCCCCGGGACTGCCCCGGTTGCGATCCCGATGAACCGGCTGCTCAGGGTCTTATCCCCGATCTGGAGCGTGTTCCTCCCGAGAAAACGGGCATGACCGTGGAAGGTGTCGATTCCCTCCTTTGGCGAATGTTTCTTTCCTGGTTACGGGGACCGGGTCGGTGAAGGTCCGCTTGAACCGGATCAGATCCGGCCACACGATGCGAAGGTCACCGGAGATCCCCTTATTCTTCATGGCATGATGCCCGTTCCATCACCTCCGCCGCCCCGACGAGCACCTTCTTCGGGATACACCCCTTTACCGCACAGGTCCCGCCATAGGGCAGTTCGTCGGTGATCGCGACCTTCCATCCCGCATGCCGTGCCTCGAGTGACATCGCCATGCCGGCGATTTCCCGTGCCGATTACGATGAGGTCATAATCCCTTTTTGTTTCAACCCCGGTCCCAGTAATACGTCATTCCTCCCTGGATCAACTGATAATGCGGCTAATAGAGATACTGGCATAAATAATTGTCTTAGTCAGCCGGGTAACGTGAAAACCCGGATGAGGATTTTTTTTATAAGTGTTGGGAATAAGGCTCAGAAAGGAAAAAAGATACTGGTTGGGGTGGTTCACTGGCCTGAAGCCTGGAAGATCCCGCCCATATGACGGAACTGTGCTCCCAGCTGGTCAGCGAAACCGGCCAGGATATTCTGGCCATTCCCTTTGGTAATACCGAACCGGTTCTGTACCTGTTCAGCTGATCCATCCTGCTGCTGGACGGAGTCAGAATTCAGCCGGATCTGGTCCCGGGTCATATTCCGTACCATGGCCTGGTCCTGGTTACAGTCCTGGTCGCAGGAACGGTTCTGGAGCATCTGGCCACCGCCGTTTGATCCCGCACCCCGGTTTTCACCAGCGAGACCGGATCCGGAATTCAGCCGGATCTGGTCCGGGTCGTATTCCGTACCATGGCCTGGTCCTTGTCACAGTCCTGGTCGCAGGAACGGTTCTGGAGCATCTGTCCATCACCGTTGGATCCCGCTCCCTGGCGTTCACCAGCGAGGACCGGATTCAGAATTTAACCGGATCTGGTCGCGGGTCATATTCCGTGCCATGGCCTGGTCCTGGTCACAGTCCTGGTCGCAGGAACGGTTCCGGAGCATATCGGTGTCGCCGTTCTGCAGTGCGTTTCCACTCCCCTGGCCCTGGCCATTCTGGAATTTTTCCTGGGCCATGGTGCCAGCGGCTATCTGGTGCTGTACATTCAGGCAGTTGCCTGCCTCGTTGCCAATGCCCTGTGCCTGCCCCTGCTGCCCGGCTGCCATGACGGTTGCCGGTGCAAGGAACAGGACCAGCATTGCACACAGTGCTATCTTCTTGAACATGGGTTTCATTCCTGGCGGGTGTGGAACTGCTGATCCCGGTTCACCCGTCGCCATCAAACCATCGGCAGGGGTTATCAAACCTTTTCCCGGACGGTCAGCTACACATCCGCCCAGATCGGGAATGGTGAGGGATGAACCGGACCTTAAGAATGAGGACCTGCATCATCCTGCACCATACCCGGTACATGGATTCGGACATCCGGCCGCCCTTAAAAGACTGGAGAAATCTGCTCTGTTGAAACCCTGATATTTCAACACATTGCGAATCACCTGGTATCGGAGGGGACAGTGCCTGTCCCCCCGAACCGCCCCCTGCGCTTTGCGATGGTATTGTATTACCTTCTCTGGAATTATCGCTCCGGAGGGGATGCCACAGCGGCGGGGGCGAAGGCATTACGTACCGTAGCCCAAAAAGAGCGTTGAGAAAAATAGTGTGAGGATTTCCCATGAAATTACATTAAATAGATGTGTGTAATGGAATGTTTATTCCTCATAATTATTTGCGATGAACCCCGCCGCCCCCGACGGGTCGCCCCCGCGGCGGATCAGTGTCTGTAAGCATATCTGCAAACCCACACTGCCCCGCCGTGCCTCGGAGAGGCCCTGAGGCGGGGAGCCCTCATAAAATTACATGGTTTAATGATTTTCATGGTTCGGGTGTGAACTCCCGTTCATGCGTGTTTCAACAGAGCGAGAGATCCAAAAAACAGGAAAGAATGTCTGGAAAAAAGGATGAGAACCTCATCCGGCAGTGGCTGGAAGCGGCCCTGCCTCAACCCCGCTGTGTATCATGACCGGGGCCCGGCTCATCACCGTATCGATGGTCAGGGCAGCCTCTGCGGTCAGGTAATAGTGGTTTGACCTGCCCGGGAACCGGTTCTCCACGAGGCCGTCTCCCGTCAGGTTGTCCATCTGCCGGGTGACCGACGGGCCGGAGATCGCCAGGGCATCTGCAAGGTGCTGGCGGGTCAGTCCCGGGTGCTGGTAGAGCAGCCAGAGGATCCCGCGGGGAGTATCGGTCCGGAGATAGTGGAACACCAGGTGCTCGAACCGGTTGTATGCTCCCTGGTTCTGGAAGTACCGGACGATACCCGGGCGGGTAAAGCAGCAGATCTTGCCGGTCGATGCGAGCCGGTCCACGTGATACCGCAGGGTATTCTCATTGATGCCGGTCATACCGGTAAGCGTCTTCACATCGATACCGGGCGTTGCGGTGATTGCCTGGTATATGACCTGTCGTGCATCATGCTCCAGCACATTCTTCTTCGAAATCCTGCGGAATCCCCCGAGTAACAGCATGTTAAAGGGGAAGAGCGATTGCAGGGGGAACGAGGAAGGTGCAGGCTCGGGGACGACGGGGCCCAGTATCCAGGACAGGATCCCGATCCGTTTGGACTTTTGCCGCGGGGGAGTCTCTTCTCTGGACTCGTCCCTGGTCTGGCCTGGTGCCGGGGGGAGCGGGTTTGCCTGCGCCGGGCCGCAGGGATACCGTTCGGATTGTGCGGGAGGCCCGTGTTGTTGCCGCTGGGGTGAGGGGCCGTGACTGGCACCCGGTCCAGGGACAGGACCGGTCCCGCTCCCGATATGCGGACCGGGCGACACCTGCACCACCCTGTGCTGCCATGAATACCGGCAAGTCTTCCCGGTTCCCAGGATTGCCCCTGTGCATCAGGAATGCCGGCTGCATCCCCTCCGGTTTCCTGAGGAGATCCCGTGCCTCCTGCTGTTCCAGCATGTTCATTATTGCCGGGATCGGATCGGCCTGCAGTGTCTCCTGGCAGCCCGGCCAGGGGAGAAGATCCGGCCATGGAACTGGCCGTCCCGGGTTGCATACTCTTGTCAGGAGTACCCGGACTATCCCGGGACGTGCCGGAGGCTGTCATATCAGGTCCGGTCCGGGCAAACGGCTGCGAAGAGGAACTACTACCGGTATCGATGCCCGGTGCTTTTCCCGCATTTTCCGGGGAAGTACCAGCAGACAATCCCGAAGGGACGGCTCACCTGGGTACCAGGATCACTCACCGGGGATGAAGACCCGGCCTCGCCGTTATGGGCAGCCTGTGCTGGCAGGAATATGACAAGCATGGCCAGCGACAGGACCAGGAATATCCGGCAGAGGTGTCCCTTCATTCAGGTACACTATGCAGAAAAGTGCTTAAATACAATCTCATAGCGGCAGTGACATATCGTGAAACGGGAAGGCCGGATCGCAGCCGGTTGTTTCCGTCCGGCAACTCCATCCCGTGCCCTTCCTCATGCCTGTATCGGGCTTGGCTGCAATTTCATCATTTCATACATGGTTTCTGTCCCGTTCATCTTGTATACACTAACAGGTGCAAATGAACCGACAAAACACGAGGGGACAGCCGGGAGTTGAACCCGAGCTGTGTCCATGATGTGAATATTTATTTCATCAGGAGTTACTTTATTGCACAAATGTACAAGTTTGTACTGTTGTATAAATTTTAAATGAGAAGATTACATTCAGAAGAGGCAAAAATATGGCTGAAGCAAAAAGCAAACAGGAAGAAATCGCAAACAAGAGAGTGGCACTGACGCCCAGTACATGGGCCGCACTTTCGAATATAAAACCCCCGGGAAAATCCCTTGGCGATACTGTGGCTGAACTCATTACTGAGCACCAGAAGCGGATGCTGGAACGGGACCTGGACGAGATTGACGCGAACGGCAATTTCATTCCCTGGGAAGAAGCAAAGAAGGATCTCGGGCTCTGAAACGGAGGGACCGTGAGGATCTCCATCGAAGACCGCGTGAAAGAATTCATACGGGAACTCCCAGAGAAGGACCGACGGGTGATTGGTGAACATATCGAGCGGCTGTCCGATCATCCTTATGCAACAGGCAATATCAAGAAACTCCATACCCGCAAACCCCGATGGCGCATGCACATATCGATGAAATATACCCTGTTTTACTACATCGATTCCGAAACGGTATGGATTGACAGGATCATGACCATTGAACAGGCTCACAAAAAATACGGGCAGATCTAAGCCTATAAGAATTCATCGAAAGAACCGGAGTGATAGTGCCAATGCAAAAATTACCGGCATGGAAACCGTGACCAACCCATGAACGCCCTCCACGTCGAACACCTGGTCAAGCGATTCGGCCCCGTTACCGCCGTGAACGATATCAGCCTTACCGTCCCGGAAGGGGAGATCTTCGGGTTCCTCGGTCCCAACGGGGCAGGAAAGACCACGACGATCCGCCTGCTGACCGGGGTCCTCACACCGGATACCGGGACCGTCCGTATCAACGACATCGATATCCACCGCCACCCGCTCGAGGCAAAGATGCAGATGGGTGTCATCCCGGAGAACAGCACGGTCTATGCCGACCTCTCCGCGGAGCAGAACCTCCACCTGAGCGGGAAGATGTACGGGATGAGCCGGGCACTCCGTGAGAAAAGGATTGACGAGCTCCTGTCGCAGCTGGGGCTGGGCGAAAAAAGAAAAAACACGGTCCGGGAGTTCTCCAAGGGAATGAAGCAGCGGGTGAGTATCGCGTGTGCCATCATCCACCGCCCCCGCGTGCTGGTCCTCGATGAACCGACCAGCGGACTTGACGTGCAGAGCCGCCGGCTTGTGCTGGAGACGATCCACCGGATGAACGAACAGGGCAGCACCATCTTCCTGACGACCCACAACATCGAGGAGGCAAACACGCTCTGCCACACGGTCTGTATTATCAACAAGGGAAAGATCGTTGCCCAGGACAGTCCCGAACGGCTCAAGAAGATGTTCGATACCACGCAGTCGGTCGAGGTCTCCTTTGACCGCCCCGTGACCAGGGACCTGTTCGCGGCCGAAGGGATCCTGCGGGCAGAACCGTGCGGTGACAAGTGGCGGCTCTATACCGACAACCCGGACCAGGTGCTGAAATACCTGGTCGGGCGTGCTGAACGCGAGTCCCTGGGCATCACCTCCCTTGCGACATCAGGGCCGAGCCTCGAGGAGGCATTTGTGCAGATCACGGGGTGTGCCTGATGGAGGTCCCGCTGTTCCTCCGGGGCATCATCGTCATCACCGAAAAGAACATGAGGCTGTATTATACCAAGCCTCCCGTCCTGATGTTCGGGCTCCTGTTCCCGCTCTTCATGTTCCTTGCCTTCTTTGTCGGCCGCCACCTTGACCTGGCCACCTTCTTCCCGGCCTTCCTCGGGATGATGCTGTTCTTCACCGCGTCATCGGTCGGCCCGCTGATCACGCCGTGGGAGAAGCGGGATAAGACCTATGAACGGCTCCTCTCGTACCCGGTAACCCAGGACAGCATTATCCTCGGCGACGTGGCAGCGGGTGCGATCTTCGGGATGGGGATCTCCCTGGTCATATGGATGGCGAGTTCCCTGTTCATCCCGGTCACCGTCACGAACCCGGGGTTATTTGCCCTCGCGTTCGTCATCGGCACGCTCTCCTGTTCCGCGCTGGGGGTCCTGATCGTATCGCCGGGATCCGACAACCCGCCCAACGTGATGATCTTCTCAAACCTCATCCGGTTCCCGCTCATCTTCATCTCCGGGATATTTGTCCCGCTTTCGCAGATGCAGGGCTGGGGGCTCACGCTCGCGTACTGTTCACCGCTTACCTACCTTGCCGACCTGTTCAATGCGGCCATGACCGGGACGTCCGTATTTTCCCCGTTTGTTGACTGCGGTGTACTCACCGCCCTCCTGGCCGGGTTTATTCTTGCAGCACGGGTCATCCAGAAACGGAATATGATGAAGGGGATGTAGGGAGGTACTATGCGGATCATCACGAAAATCCCGCCGGTTGATACGCAGAAACAACAGGATCTGCTCACCACCGGGTAGGTGAAACCGGAAGAACCCGGGACCATGCTGATAGCCATTCTCGCATAAGTTCCCTTCATGGCATCCAATTCCCTGATCACCGTGTTGATTGCCGGAATGTTCGTTCCCGTCTCTTTCGGATACTTTGGAATAGCCGGAGCCTCGTTTTCGTTTCAGATAAACCTGCCCGGATTACTGGTAAGCTTAGCAGGAATACTGGTTGTCCACGAACTGATCCATCTGCTCTGTATACCGGATTTTATCCGTTCAGGTACCACCTCTGTGGGGATAACGTATGGTGGCGGATTTGTGTATACCGAAGAACAACTGACCCGGACACGTTTTATCATCATCAGTTTCGCGCCGTTTATCACCCTTTCCCTCATCCTTCCCTTCATTCTGGGCATGCTGAATCTTCTCTCTCCGCTGGTACTTGGTGTTCTGCTCGTGAACTCCCTGGGTTCTTCTGTGGACATACTGGTTGCACTGCTTGTGCTTATTCAGGTCCCCTCCCGGTCCCATCTTCGTGCAAACGGCAGGGAAACGTACTGGAAAATCGATGGATGAGGTGCATGTCACCGGAACTTTGATAAAGAGGCAAACTAGTGCATGTAGTCCTTTTTGGAATAAAAAGTCCGGGTAGTATTTTTTGCACCAGGTCATTATCTGACGGATAATCTTTCCTAAAAAAAATTCTCCAGCCGGGTGCTCCATCGCTCATGGCATGTAGTCTGTTCAAAGAGGAGATCCGCCAGCCAGACAGGGTTTAAACAGGCCGGTTTTCCTGCCGTTAAAATTGTTCATCCTCGATTCTGAGCCCAATAACCACAAATCCGAAATACCATGATCAAAAGTGCGTCATTCAGGCCGGTTCTGAAAATCCGGCCCCCAGGAAAATACTCCAGATTTGAGCCCTGATTGCCATTCCGGGCATTATTGGGTACATGAGAAGGAGGCATGTCCAAAAAGTGGATCCCACCGTCGATGCGGTAAAAACAGGGAAACAGGTGGGAAAGTCAGGTACCCATACAGCACAAAAATGTCCGGATCCTTTTCCTATGGAACATCGCTGATTCCTTCTTTATTAACGGTATCTCACCCTTTTCCCCCCTCACGACACAGAACCCGCGGGTCCTCTCCCGAACATGAGCGGAGGCTGATGTTCCTGTGATTCTTGATTCATTATAGCGACCTGTGCTGTGCCGGGTCTTTGTTTTTTTGATGCCCCCTTCTGCGCCGTGCAGCTTGTTAACATTCGGGAGGTATATCAACTCGGAAGCCGGACTAGAGATCAAACCGGATCGGTCACCCGACCGGCCGTGGGGACCGATCGTGAACAGGAATTCGGTTATCGTTCTCGTCGTAATCGCTATTATTGCGCTTTCTGCCTTAAGCGCAGGGTATTTCATGAGCCCGCTCCCCGCATGGTCCGGGCAGCCTGAACCAATCACGGTCGCGTATTCCCCTTTTGAATCCACCGCCCTCTTCTGGATAGCAGAAGACCAGCACTTTTTTGAGAAGAACGGCATCAACCTGAGCCTGCGGAGGTATGATTCCGGGGCGGGTTCGCTCGACGGGGTCATGAACGGCGAAGCGGACCTGTGCGTCGGGGTTACCGAGTTCCCTCTTGTCAGGAAAGCATTCCAGGGCGCGAAGGTCCGCGCCATCGGGGTTATTGACAAGGGAGAGTTCACCTACCTTGTGGCCCGGAAGGACCGCGGGATTGCGAATTTTTCAGACCTGAAAGGGAAGCGTGTCGGGACAACGATGGGAACGGTTGCAGAATTCCATCTCGGGAGATTCCTCGCGCTGAACGGAATGACCATGCGGGACATCACCCTTGTCGATGTCAGGACCCCGGAGGGGTGGGTGGACGAGGTTGCTGAAGGGAACATCGATGCGATCGCGACCGCCCAGCCGTATGCCAATGCAGCGCGGGACCGGTTGGGAGACAACGCCGTCATGTGGTCCATCCAGAACAGGCAGCACCTGTTCGCGCTGGTCGTTGCGGGCGATGAGTGGGTAACGAGCCATCCCGATCCTGCCCGGAGGTTCCTCCTCTCCCTTAAACAGGCCGAGGAGTATGCCAACACCCATCCTGCCGGAGCCCGGGCCATCGTGCAGGAACGCCTGGGCCTCAGCGGGAGTTACATGCCGGTGGTCTGGCAGCAGAACCAGTTCTCCCTCACGCTCGACCAGTCGCTTGTCGCTGCCATGGAGGACGAGGCCCGGTGGATGATCCAGAACAACCTGACACATGCGGCAGAAATACCGGATTTCCGGAAGTACCTCTATACAAGGGGCCTCGATGAGGTTAAACCCGAATCGGTCAATATCATCGGAATGACGTAAGGACCATGAAGATCAGGACTCAGTTGATACTCAGCACCGCAGTCTTCGCCTTAGTCCTGTTCCTGATCGTGGTATCCGTCATTGGCACCAACCAGCAGGCTCGATCGCCTCATCCAGCAGGACCAGATCGCAAATACCCTCGAACAGGAATCGAACGATATCGGTTACCTGTCTTCCGAATACCTCCTCCACCCCGGGAACCTGCAGCGTTCACGATGGGATGCGGCGTATGCATCGTTTTCGTCTGACCTCGCGATGTTTGACCCAGGGAATCCGGAACAAAGGACACTCGTCGCCAACATCCGGTACAACCAGCAGGGCTTACGGGAGGTCTTTGACAGCATAGCCCAGGAGTTTGCGACCTCCCCTGCCCCTCCCGGTCTTGCGGAGGGATCTATCCTCCAGGTATCGTGGAGCCGGATGGCTGTCCAGACGCAGGGAATAGTTGCCGATACAGCGCAGCTCTCGCACAACATAGATTCCGAAATCCTGGCAACGAAACAGATGGTGAATCTCCTTATCTTTGCACTCCTGGGTACGTTCGTTGCGTTCCTCTTCACCAGTTCCTACCTCTTCTACCGGCGGACTCTCTCCGCGATCGCAGAGCTTCAGGAAGAGACGAAGGTCATCGGGTCGGGGAATCTCGATCACACAATTCCCGAGAAAGGGGATGATGAAATCAGCGACCTGGTCCGGGCCTTTAACCGGATGACGGTCAACCTCCGGGGAGTTACGGCATCGAAAGAGGACCTTGAGCGTGAGGTCATCGTTCGCAAAAAAGCCGAGGAGGACCTTGGTGAAATAAACGAGGAACTCAATGCCACCAATGAGGAACTCACGGCAACCCAGGAAGAGCTCCACCAGAACCTCGACAAACTGACGAACCGCGAGAAGGAGCTCAATAGTGCACTTGCAGAAAAAGAGGCCCTCCTCAGCGAGATCCATCACCGGGTCAAGAACAACCTCGCTGCATTCATATCACTGCTGAGCCTCCAGGGTTCGATCGAAGATACCCCGGAAGGAAAGAGGCTGAAACTGGACCTGCAGAACCGGGCCCGGAGCATGGCGCTCGTCCACGAGACGCTGTACAGGACGCACATGTACGACGCGGTCGATATGGGCGTGTACCTGGACACGCTTCTCGACCAGATTGCGGGTTCACTCCAGATGACGACACCGGTGAAGAGAATTGTCGATGCCCATGGCGTTATGCTCGACATTTCCCGGGCAACACCCGCCGGGCTCATCATCAATGAACTCGTCACGAATTCGTTCAAGTACGCCTTCCCTGAATCGTTCGATTCCATGGCGGTCCGGCATGCTCCCCCGGCAATCTGTATCACCCTCTCAAAGACCGATGGTATGTTCGAGCTGACCTTCAGGGACAATGGGATCGGGCTCCCCCCGGAAATTGATCTCGCAACAACGCAGACGCTTGGACTGAAACTGGTGAACTTCCTTGCAAAGCACCAGATGAGGGCGAAAATCGAGGTTCATTCAGATGGTGGAACGGAATTCATTTTCCGGTTCAGGAGATAGGTACAACGGAGGCCCATTCACCCTGATGAGAATGATAAACCAGGTATAGTCATCAGCCCACCGGTCGTAATCTCAGGTATGTTTATCAAAGATATGGCGTAAAGAGATCACGAACTATCCCCCGGGACAGACTATCCGGGTCTTCATTTTTTCCTGATGCCGCCGTATTAATCCTTCAGGAATGAAATTCTCCGGTTCCGGATTCACGATGATGATCTGTGGTGTTCCGGGTTTTTGATCTTTTGATGAAAGGAACTTACAGGGATCTCCGGCGGATGCGGGTATTCCGGATCATAAAACCGGCATCAGTGCGTCTCATCGACCTGTTCTTCTGCCATGGAACAGGAGAGAACGTCTGCCTTTAAATCCCGTACGACCGGGTTAACAACAAGTTCACAGGGATCAGGTCCCTCACGGTGCCGGTGCCTGCCCTTCTGAAAATGAACGTCACATTCAGTAAGGTGGAGACACCGCGTGCAATCCGAAAAGGTTCTGAGGACCATACTCTGTGAGCCTGACGCGTATATAGGCGGCGTTCAATATAGGTATTGCGTTGATTCTCATTCTTTGAAACATGCAGGCAGCCTTGTTTTTTCCGGTTACCGGTTTGTTACACCAGATGGCAGACAGAAATTCATTAAAAAAAAGTGGTTGTATCCGCCCTGCGGGAGAGCTCCGGTATGCCTGTATCCTATAAGTCCTGACCGACGGGGTTATCCGGGGTTATCATGTTTTGTAAGAATCCATGACAACGCAGTGACGCTGGCAGACTGACGTCGTGCGGGAAATGATCCGAAGGAATATCGCCTTTGGTCGTCGGGGTGGCGAAAAATGCCGGGATGAAAGCAGCTCTCGAAAAGGATCTGGGGGTCACCCTCTCTATCCCCTTTGAACCACAGATCACCGGCGCACTCGGGGCTGCAATGAGCGCACACGGGAACAGGTAACTCTCGTAATCACCCGATCCGGTTGACATCGTATCCTCCGGCTGGGTTCAATTGTGGATGGAGAGAAAAAAGAATGGGTTTCTGGCGTTCTGAAAGACTGACGTTTTCATCGTTTTCATGTACTCATTTTTTATTCACCGGCAGACTTTCATGTATCACAAATAAACCAGCAACCACGCCATACAGAAAACCAACCAGTGCTCCCTTGATACCATTGAATAACCAGAATACAGCTGTGAAACCTGAAACAATTGGCCAGAACGAGAATCTCGCCATTTCATAGTTCCATCTGCGGTGCAGAATCTGCATCACATTATGAATATATCCCGTCATACCGTTTACCCTCCATATCCTTCATAAAAAAATCAATAAAGAAGATTATTTGGGGAGATCATGGATGGTGTTGTCTTCGAAAACGGATATGACGCACCAAGACCTGGCCGTATCTCGAAATTTATTTTTGTATCCCTGGTGACTGCGGTTATATTGAATTGAATTTCCGTCTGATCTCGTGAAGTCATTGTCGTTTGTGAGGTACCGATGCCATCATTTAATGCAATAAAGTTCGTGTCGTCCGTTGAAGAACTTGCATTGGTCCATACCAGTATCTTTGGACTGGATGTCGGGGTGGATACGACGATTTTCATCTTTTCCAAATCAATATAAGGAGTGCCTGGGACAAGACCAATCGTGAATCTGATCTGGTCAATTCCTTCATGTGTATCAGAGGCAAGTCCGTAAACATTGCCTATCAGCTGGACGTTTGTCGTTGATTGTTCAATTCCTCTATACACCGTCTCCTGGGCTTTCTGGGTTGTATAGAACCCGGCGCCAAGAACGACGTATGCAAAGACAGCTGCAACGACGACGAATGCAATCAGAACAATCGCTGCTTCAAGACCCGTAAATCCTTCCTCATTCCTATTGCACATAGAACCACCACGAGCTGGACACGGTATAATCCATGCCAGTCAACTATCAACTCTCCTTTTTACTATATATTGATATTTATTTTTATCAAACGATTTTAAACGCGTATTTTCATTTTCAAATGCATTAATATGGCTTATTCACGCATTTTCCGGCGATGAATATGCAGTGCTCAATCACGGATACCGATGGAACCGATCGAAGGGGACGGTCAGTCACGGGAGAATGAAAAGGAATGCAGGAGAACGGAAGGGACCGGGAAAAGGACGGACACAATTGCCGCGGAAGGTAATAACCCGACAGGGGCGTAACGCGGGATGTCCCGCCAGGTGGTATGAGTCGCCAAAGAATGGCCGGTCATTTCATGAGCGGGAGTACCCGTCCTTCCGATTCATAACCCCGGGTGATCACATCATGGAGAGGATTACCACCGGCAAGGGTACACTTCTGAACGTCGTGCTGGCGATAGTCACCAGGGATATTAAAAAAATCCTGCCTGGAGGGACCCGGTCCGGACGTTTCCGTACCATGCCCGGCAGGTGCCAGGGGGGAAAACCGTTTCCTGCACACAATGTATTGTAATTTTTTTTCAGCTTCCGTTTTCTTTTTCTTTTTGTCCGAAGCAGACCGATGCAGCCTGCATCTCCGCTGTCCGTCGCATCTGAATGATCCGTTCATCATGAACCTGGAAAGACCGGTCATATCTTCCCGGGAAAAAGTACCCCTATCTCTCTCACCCCTGGGAAGGGAAACATCCGTATTTAAGAGCAATAATAACGATATTTCTAGTGAACAAAAGAACGGTTTCTCAATGCGCCAGGAACACACTCCAGCCTCCGGATTTCTGTTGATCGTCGCTGTTGCATGCATCATCATCCTCGCACTGCCGGGCGTGGCCTGCGCAGCTCCGGATAATTCCACCTCCCCCGCCGGGATGCAACCGGATACTGCCAGCGTGCCGGCAGAGCTCCTGCAGCGAATCCGGTCCCCGTAAACACGACAGGCCCGGCCTCAAATGTCACCACCGTGCCGACAACACCGCTCCCGCCCGTTTTCGTGGTCCGGGAGAACCCTGCCGGGGCCGTCAATCCTCCCCCGTACCTTATCTTTGATCCACCGCAGATTTTTGAAAACCTGACCTGTTCCATCTACGGTTTTGCCGACCCCGGGTCGGCTAACGTAACCATTGAAGGCCTCCTCTGGGACTGGGGGACGGCCAGGCGCCGGAATATCACGGGTTCCCGAACTCACATCTCTACAGCGTTCCTGGTATCTACATGGTCTCGATCGCCGCCCTGCAGTCCGATGGACAGAAGGTCACCCAGGCCACGACAATGAGCGTGGGACACCCGCTCATCCCTGATGAGGTTCCCACGGGCATGGCTACAACATCACCGGGCGGGACTACAGGGCCGGTCATGCTGGTACAGCCCCCGCTCCTGACCCTCCTCGAACCCGTGACCGACCGGATGAACGTGACCCTGAACGGGAACCTCAACCCCGGAGGGCCGGGAATCACCATCACATCGGTGAGTGTCGACTGGAATGACGGAAATATGACAACATCTTCCGATCTCCCCGTATCCCACCGGTACGCCGCTGCCGGTATATTCACCGTCAGCGTTACGGGAAAGCAGTCTGACGGGCAGTCAGCCACCAGGAAAATTATGCTGGAACTGAGAAATGATACCCCCCTACCTCCCAAGCCGGACCCGGCGGCTCCTCCACAGAATGACCTGATGCTCTACAGTATCATCGCCATGGCAATCGGCGGTGCGGTGATCGTTGCCGTGGTCCTGATCACCAGGCGGACGGGTGACCCCGTCACGGCTCCGGGTAACCACAAGACATTCGCGGCACGATCCGGCCCCCTCCGGGAACACCGTCCTTCACCGGAAGAACTGAAAACGATCTGTTCCGGGACCGGTATTGTCCCGGATGTTCTTGATTCCGTCATCAGGGTCGCCCAGGAAATTGCCCGGGAGGGGCGGGAGGGGCAGGCGATTGGGACCGCGTTCGTTGTCGGGGACACCCGGAACGTCCTGAACTATTCAAAACAGTTTGTCTTAAACCCGTTCCATGGTCACCAGGAGGCCGAGCGGCAGATAACCGATGCCGGCATACAGGGGACCATCAAGGAGTTTGCCCAGCTGGACGGGGCCTTCCTCATCTCGGGTACCGGGGTCGTCGAGGCGGCAGGGAGGTGTATCACGGTGGACCTGAGCACAGTCGACCTTCCCGGGGGGATGGGGTCACGGCACCTGTCCATTGCCGCCATCACCCGGGTCACCGCATCCATCGGGATCGTGGTTTCGCAGAGCGGGGGCCATATCTCCCTGTTCAAAGACGGGAAGATCGTGTACTCCATCAGGTCGTGAACGAGGGGTCTGGTTTTGCCACCATTGCCTGTCTTACACTTTCAGTTTCTTTTTTTCCGGCAACCGGTCTTCTTCCACAAGGTAGTTGATTACATTCTCAGAAATATCAGCCGCGTATTCCCCTGCTCTTTTCACACTTTCATTGATATACCCGAGTGCAATGGCATCGGCAGTTTCCTGCCTGAGGACATATCGAATTGATTTCCTCGCACAGGGTCTTGAGAACACGCATCGATTCAATATTGTGGTTCGCCTTTTTCATATCATTATTAAAAAACGAAACGATACTCCGGTCAAATATTCCTATGGAAAGTTCACTGGCTTTTGCAATTTTTCCGAGGATCACCGGATCTGTCTTTCTGGCAAGAATCGGCTGTGCGATAGAGACAATCCGTTCTGCATGGTCCCCGATTCGTTCAATAATCCGGCTTATGGTAAAATAATGGAGGGCCATTACCGGTGAAACGTTCATCTTTCGGGAAAGAGCAGCATTCGACAGGATCATGTTAGTCTGACGGGCTATCAGCCAGTGAAGCCGGTCGACATCATTGTCCCGTGCCGTGACATCGTTGGCAAGCGTCTGGTTCTGCGAACGAAGAGCGGTAATCGCATCCTCATGCATCGCCTTGACTATCATGAACATCCTCTTGATGGTGTTATCAAACGGCATTTCGGCAGGATTCAGAAGATCCTTCAACATGATCTCGGTATCTGTCTCCTCGATTACTTCCTGCCCGATGGTCATCTGGGTGAAGTTCCGGACAACCTCACGGACAAACGGTGGCATCCGTTGTTGTGAATGGATGACAATAAACGTATAACCGGAGATATATGCCCCAATCAGCAGACGGAAAAGGTACGCCGGTTCGGTGATACCGGCCAGGTCGAACTCTTTTGTTTTCTGGGCCGGCTCCCGATCGATAGATCGGGTAATAAGGAGCGTTCCATCCGGCTGGACCTCAACACCGAGCGAATCGTTCTTCTTAATCTTTTGTTCATCGATCCATTCCTTTGGCAACGTAAGAACATACGAAGATCCACCGGTAAACTGGACTTTCCGGAGTTCCATATTAATCCACCCTGATTGTTATCTGTATATCTCTAGTGTTACTCTAATGTAAATATATGTATCTATATTCTATGTCGAAAAAAGATATATTTCATCCCGTTCATTATCAGGGTGAACACCATGAATGGAAAAAAGAGTTCGTCATGCTTTCGTCACCTTGAGCTGCGCAGTTTTCAGCTCGTACTTGCTGCAGCTGTACAGGTAACGAATACGGCGACAACGTCTCGACTACGACCTTGTACTGGTTCAACCACACCGGATCGCAATTAACCATCTGCGGCCCCAGTCTCATCGGCAAGAACAGACCATCAAGATCAGTGGTTCAACGACCGTCCTGCCGATTGTGCAGAAAGCTGCGGATCAGTATATGACAACTCACCCTGATGCAGATATCCAGATATCCGGCGGCGGGTCTGGTGTTGGTATCCAGGCAATTGGTGCCGGGACAGTCGATATCGGAATGTCCTCCCGTGAAGTGACGAAGGATGAAATGGCAAAGTATCCCGCATTTGTCGTTACGACCGTTGCACAGGACGGTATTGCGGTTATTGTGAACCCGGCAAACGAGATCCAGTACATCACGCTCGACCAGATCAGGGAGATCTACCTTGGTAAAATTACGAAATGGACCCAGATTACCGGTGCAAATGTTCCGAGACACCAATAACCAGATCGTAATTATCGGCCGTGACAGTGCATCCGGTACCCGCACGTATTTCGATGAAACGGTCCTGCTCAAAGCAACACCGGCAAACAGGATGCTGGAAAAGAACTCCAATGGAGCCGTTCTCCAGACCGTGGCACAGACTCCCGGTTCAATCGGCTACGTTTCGATCGGTTTTGTAAGCAAGGATGTCAAAGCCCTGCCAATCTGGTACAATGCCCAGAAGATTGTCGCACCAACGATCGATAATGTAAAATCCAAAACATACCCGGTCTCCCGTGACCTGTATATCATCACCAATGGTCAGCCGACCGGACTTGCCGGGGACTTCATCACGTACATCCTCAGCCCTGAGGGCCAGAAGATTGTGGCTGATGAAGGCTACGTGACCCTCGTGAACCTGACGGAGAACAAGGAACTACCACACATTTTTTCTTGTTAGAGAAGCGGGGTGAACGTCATGAAAAAAATGAATGGTGCCCTGAACACCTCAAAAAGCACTTCCCGCTTATCATTCGTGAAAGAACGGGCAATTAAAACCGTATTCTTCTGCACAGCATCACTTGCAGTTATTGTTGTTACATTCATTCTCCTCTTCCTGTTACGGGACGGGTATCCGATCTTTGCAGATGTCGGGATCATCCCCTTCCTCTCCGGGGATACCTGGGCCCCGACCGCGGTGGAACCCTTCTATGGGATCTTTCCGCTCATTGTCGGTACTCTTCTCGTCACCATCGGGGCGATGGTATTTGCCGTCCCGCTTTCCATCGGCTGTGCAATCTATGTTTCGGAGCTCGCATCCCCGCGGGTAAAAAACGTGCTCAAACCGGCCATTGAACTCCTTGCAGGTATCCCTTCCGTCGTCTATGGGTTTTTTGGTCTTATCGTGCTGACCGACTTCATCCGGTTACCTTTGATATTCCCTACCGGTGAGACGTGGCTTGCTGCCTCGATCCTTCTTGGCATCATGGCCCTTCCCACCATCATCAGTGTTTCAGAGGATGCCATCAGTGCAGTTCCCCGTGAGTTTAAGGAAGGCTCTCTTGCTATCGGGGCAACCCGGTGGCAGACGATCAGCAGGGTCATTGTCCCGGCAGCCATTTCCGGCATCGCTGCTGCAATCATCCTTGGTATCGGCAGGGCAATCGGTGAGACCATGGCCGTCCTGATGGTTGCCGGTAATGCGGCAGTCATCCCGGATCCCATCTGGAATGTTCTCTCTCCCCTGCGGACCCTCACCGCAACGCTGGGTATTGAAATGGGGGAGGTATCTGTTGGCAGCGAGCACTACAGTGCCCTGTTCGGTATTGCCGTCGTCCTGCTCGTCATTACCCTTATCATTAATCTCTCAGCAGTTGCGATTCTGCGCCGCCTGAAAGAGGGTCAGGTATGCACGATCCGATCGCAAACCGTTCATCCCGGCTTCCGTGAAGGAATCCTCTCAAACGGATCGCGGGAATAATCCTGGTTGCAGCGCTGATTGTATTCCTGTTCGTCGCTGCACCATGGTACCTCGCTGTGGCGATCGTGCTTGGCTTCGGTGCATGGTACTTCGGAAAGGACCGGCTCTCAAGGAAACACATCGAGATGATCTCATTTGGTTTCATTATTGCTGCAGCAGTCACCGTGCTTGTCATCCTTGTCATTATCCTCGGGTATATCATCATCAACGGATTTCCTGCAATCTCGTGGGAATTCCTGACCCAGCCCCCCAAGGATCTCGGGCGTGCCGGGGGTATCTACCCTGCAATTGTCGGGACACTCTACCTGGTTGCCGGGGCTATTCTGATTGCCCTTCCTCTCGGTGTGGGGGCCGCACTCTATCTTGTGGAATACACCCGGGAAGGACGCATCACCCGGCTCATCAGGACCGGTGTTGACCTGCTCAACGGCACGCCTTCCATTGTCTTTGGGCTGTTCGGGTTTGCCTTTATTGTTCTCTATCTGACTGTCGGCGTGTCGTTGCTTGCCGGGCAGATCACCCTTGCACTGATGATCTTGCCAACCGTCATCCGTACAACCGAAGAATCATTAAAAAATATCCCGCAGTCACTACGGGAAGGCAGTCTCGCACTTGGCGCAACCCGGTGGCAGACGATCAGCAGGGTAGTCCTTCCACCTGCAGTCCCGGGTATTGTTACCGGGGCGATCCTCTGTATCGGGAGAGCGGCCGGAGAGACCGCCCCGATCATGTTCACGGCGGTCGTCTTTTCATCACGGTTCCTTCCCAGCCTCAGAATTCCAGCCGGTCATGGCGCTCCCGTACCATCTCTTCATCCTGGCAACCAATGTGCCCGGTGCATCGACCAACCAGTACGGGACTGCACTGGTCCTGTTTAGCCCTTGTTGTAGGAATGTATGCGATCGCAATCATCATACGAACACATTTCCAGAAAAAATCACGGGGATAAACCATGTCTGAATCAGCAATTATCACGACCAATAACGTAAATCTCTGGTATAACGGGAAACGGGCACTTGAATCCGTTTCCATCAAGATCCCGAAGAACAAGGTGACAGCCCTGATTGGTCCTTCCGGCTGCGGGAAGTCAACACTGCTCCGCTGTTTCAACCGGTTGAACGATCTTATCGACCACGTAAAAATTACCGGTGAGATCACGCTCGATGATAAGAACATCCAGGAACCCGGAA
This sequence comes from uncultured Methanoregulaceae archaeon, assembly GCA_963721245.1. Lineage (GTDB taxonomy): Archaea > Halobacteriota > Methanomicrobia > Methanomicrobiales > Methanospirillaceae > Methanoregula. Next base: position 29,723 of record CAVRIL010000001.1, read on the forward strand.
CTGATGTGGTCATGCTGCGGAAAAAAGTCGGGATGGTCTTCCAGAAGCCCAACCCTTTTCCCAAATCCGTCTACGAGAATGTGGCCTACGGTCCGCGGGTCCATGGAGTAAAAGATAAAAATGAACTGGACACGATCGTTGAACAGAGCCTGCGTCATGCGGCGCTCTGGGATGAGGTAAAAGATCGGCTCAATGATTCAGCGCTCGGGCTCTCCGGCGGACAGCAGCAGCGACTGTGTATTGCCCGTACCCTCGCTGTTGAACCGGAGGTCATCCTGATGGACGAACCATGCTCGGCACTTGACCCGATCGCAACGGCCAAGATCGAGAACCTTATCGATCTGCTCAAACAGGACTATACGGTGATCATTGTTACCCATAACATGCAGCAGGCCGCACGGGTGAGTGATTTCACGGGTTTCATGTACCTGGGAAAACTCATCGAGTGCGGGAAAACCGTCCAGATCTTCGAACACCCTCATGAAGAACTCACCGAGAATTATATCACCGGTCGGTTCGGGTAGGAGGGATATATGGCAGAAAAATTTCATACGGAACTCCAGAATCTGAGAAAGGACACGCTTGACATGGCACACCTGGGGCGCGACATGCTCCGCACTGCAGTTGATGCACTTATCCGGCAGGATCCGACACTTGCAGAATCGGTGATTCTGAGAAAAGGCGAGATCCATGACATGGAGGTGAACCTGGAAGAGCACTGTTACCACCTGATTGCCCTTAACCAGCCGATGGCAAAGGATATGCGGGTTATTGCCTGCACCCTGAAAGTGATTAATGCGTCCTTACGGATCGGGCGGTACGGGAAGGTAATTGCAAAAATCGTGAAAGAAATTTCGGACAGGCCCCACATAGCCAACCTGATGAGCATCCCGCATATGGCAGACCTTGTGATCGACATGGTTGACGATGCGATAGCGGCATACGAGTCTGACAATCTCGCCCTGATCAGAGGGATTTTCAGCCCGGGACGACACGGTCGATGCATTACGTCATTCAATCTTCCGGGAAGGAATTACGTACATGATGGAAGACCCGAAGAATATCTCACGGTGCACCCACTACATCATGGTCGCCCGGTATCTCGAACGCTGTGCCGACCATGCCTGCACGATTGCCGAGAATGTTCATTACATGGAGACCGGGGAAAGAATTGAGATTAAATAAGTTTTTACTCTGTTGAAATCCTAAGATTTTAACACATTGCGACTCGCCTGGTATCGGAGGGGACAGTGCCTGTCCCCCCGAACCGCCCCTGCGCTTTGCGATTGTGTTGTAGTACCTTCTCTGGAATTATCGCTCAGAGGGATGCCACAGCGGCGGGGGCGGAGGCATTCGTGCCGTAGCCCCCAGGAGCGTAGAGAAGAATGGTGTGAGGATTTTAACAAAGCTTAAGTTTTTTATTTTTTTTATACCCCGAGAGAACATATCCCCGGATCGGGAGTTATCCTCTAACCAATACCATATCGTCTCTTACATTAATTCCCCATTGGTATCCGGATTCCTGAGTAAACTCACGTTTTCCAGACCCGGTTATCCTCTCATGTGCCAGCCGGTCAATGGCATCCCGGCTGTGACAAAAGTCAAATGAGGTCTCCCTGGGGCTTCAACCTGTACCTCCAAAAAAGGTCCTGTTGTTTTTTAGCGGATAGTTACGGAACGAACCGCAGGCCGGGATAGACGGGGCCCCGTGAACCATCCCTGGCAGGTGTTACTTCGAATATATCCCTGATGGCACTGCGAAATTCTTTTTCAAGGACCTGTTTCGGGAAATCGTTTGTCCGGCGCTGGAAGGTCCGGACCCATTCACTCCAGAGCCGCATGCACTGGACGTCGCAGATCCGGCTCGGCTGGACATGGTGGGCCAGGAATTCATAAAATATCCTGAGCTCGGAGAACCCCTCAGGGCTGATGTCGAAACCGCCCGACTGGTAGCGTTCGTTGAACCGGTCCAGTATACCGTGGTTTGCCCTGTTCATGGAAGGCGGGGAAAGAAAGTCTGCTGCGCTCATGGGTCTGTTTAAGCCCCGGGGGAATTGAGACGGCCGGGGGGTCCCTGAAGCGATACGGGTTACCGTGCTCTTGGTTGATGACATGGTGAATGTACCTGGCATAGCATGCGGGAAGAGGGTTTATAGGTAGTCACCTGAAAAGCAGAATCTGAAACGTTATTGCACAAAATGCCAAAAAAATGGCTGTTTTCGAAGAGAAACAAGGAGTTTTTAATGGTATATTCACGGCGGTCCCTTGCACCTTCACGAATATCTTTGACCGGTGTCCCGGAACTGTGTCGCAATGAAAAAAACGGGATTTTTCCTGTTCCTGAACGTGCTCCAGGAACCTCCGGTCGAATCATGGGATGATTCAGCCGGACCGGCAAGCCATACGATGTTGAGCTAAAATTTCATGATCCCAAGGACTATCATCGCGATGATGGCAAGTATTACCGCACCCAGCAGGCCGAAGATGAACCAGCCGATCAGAAATGCTATTACTGCTCCCAGTCCCATCGCACCCCAGTTCACTGATACCATATTTTATACCCTCCTTTCCATTGTTCCTTTTCCTCTGTTTTTTTCACCCGGCACCGGTCCCTGTCGTTATCGGTGGACCTGGCCGGGGTATCACGCAGACCTTATATCATCAACTATAAAAAACTGACTGCCAGGTTCAGGAATCATTATCCAGCGATGGCTCAACTTCCCGACAGGATAGTGGTATCGTGTATGATAAAATTCTCTCACCATCGAAAGTGAATGTGCAATTTTTACGGTTCAGACCTTCAGGGATTGTCTCGCGTCCTGATGCTCATTCCGTTCGGAACGTCTTCCTGGCGGAGAACCGTTACCGCTGCCGTGAACGATTTCGTGAACAGCGTATTCATGGTTCCTGCCGGATTTTTGAGAGAACCCGGACATGGATGGTATCTGCAGTGAACGATCGTACAGAATGAACCCAGGGTGAGTACAAAATGTATTTTTCACACAAAGGTATTAATAGGAGAATTGGAGGTATGGTAAACCATGGACATACTGGGTTCTGCCGTCGGTATCATTCTCGCAATTGTGGTTGCAGTTATTATCTATTTCCTCCTCAAGAAGGTCGTTGCGCTGATTATCAATGCCATCGTGGGGATCATCCTCCTCTTCCTGTTAAACCTGTTCCATGTCATGGCATGGTTTGGTGCTCCCGATCTCCCGATTGACTGGATCACGGTCCTGGTCTCGGCAATCGGTGGTCTGGTGGGCGTGATCATTGTGGTAATCCTGCACCTTGCCGGGGTTGTGCTCTAGGCCGGTGGTTCACGCGAAGGCGGGTATTTAACCATTTTTCAGCGAAAGAGCCGGATAGATTGTATAAGGAAGAATTTTTAAAAGACGCATAACGGATGGACCGATACCTGCAGTCACCATCCGGGATCCCACCGCTGGAAGACATCGACGACACTGCATCGCGGGAGCTCTCTTCAACACCGGAACAACCAACGGGGAGACGGGATACGCTGAACAGACCTTCCCTCTCATAAAAAAGAGATAACCTTAAGGATTATTCCGGCACGGTCATCTGTTCACTGAACCGGATAGCGTATTCTGTCCCCTTCGTCGTGTCAACCTTTATTTTCGCCTTGAGCTGGTGCTTTGCGATAAAGTTCACGAGTTTGAGACCGAGAGAGGTGGCAGTCAGGGGGTTGAACTCCGCCGGAAGTCCGACCCCGTTGTCAGCGATTATGAGGTCGTAGTATCCCTTGCTAAGATGAATGGCAATCCGGAGGGTGCAGGGTTCGTGGCGGGCAGTCTCACCGTCAGATGATGGCGGGAATGCGTACTTGAAGGCGTTGGTGACCAGTTCATTCACAATCAACCCACAGGGTGTTGCCCGGTACAGGTCGAGGTTGACGCCGTCTGCGTCTATGATAAAGCGGACCGGGTTTTCCGTGTGATACGTCCCTGCGATCTGGTCTGAGAGCTTGGTGAGGTACAGGGTCATATTAACGTGGGAGAAATTTTTGGTCTTGTACAGGGTGTCGTGGATGAGCGCCATGCTCCGGGCCCGGTTCTGGAGATCCTTTCTGAGCCTCTGGCCGGACGCTGTTTCTTCATAGGTCCCGTCAAGGGCTAAAAGGGATATGAATGAGGCGAGGTTGTTTTTGACCCGGTGGTGGACCTCGGAGAGCAGTACTTCCTTCTCCTCAAGCAGCATGCTGAGCCTCACCTGGTTCCGCTGCAGTTCCTCGCTGATTGCGGTCAGGTTGACATTTGTCGCGTCTATCTTCCCGCTCCGGTCAACCAGTTCTTCTTCTGCCTGTTTTTGAGCAGTAATATCGCTGACGGCTGTTCGGATCACCGGGTCCTCATGGTCCCTTTCGATGCGGATACTCTCAAGCCGTGCATGGAGCAGGGAACCGTCACTTTTGCGGAGCCTGAGGTCGCAGGTACGCTTCTCACCGCTGCGCAGGACGGCCAGGAAATCCCCGGTCCCAGCACTCGAGATCGTCCGTGGCGATAAACTTCCGGAACCGGTCGCTGATAAGGTCACGTCGCCCAACCCCCAGCATAGCGGAAATCGTAAGATCGGCCTCCCGGATGAGCGCCTTTTTGGTGAGGGTCAGGTACCCGACTGGGGCAAACTCATACAGGTCGAGGTAGTTGTCCCGCGACACCATGAGGGCCATGTGGGCCTCGCGGAGTGCCTCGTTCTGCATTTCGAGTTCGATCTGGTGGACCTGGAGTTCATGAATGAGGTCTTCCTTTGTTCGGCCTTCCATGAGCGGGGATTCATCCGGCTGCCGCCCGAGTTTTTTCTCGGCCTTGCCGCGGAGAGTAGCCGGATCTCCCTTTCCTGGTTGTTTTTTTGTCCCGGGTGCCACGTCAGTTACCCCGCTTTTATTTGATCGCCCGCATTGTCAGTGTCCGGGAGGTGAGGTCTTCCATGGCAAGAAGGATGAATCGGGGTTCGCCCCGGTCGCTCAGTACCCGTCGGCCGTTCAGCAGCATCTTCCGCACTCCTATGCCGGGAAATTCATGGACAACTTCAACCCCTTCGAAAATAGAATTTTCGGTCAGGACGGTTTCCAGGAGTTCCCGGAGGCGCGGGATGTCCCACTGCCCGGTCTCCGGGCTCGAAGAGGGGAGCGACCGGTTGTCTCCCCGGGAATGGTCCGGAAGGTGGAATAAAAAGATTTGCTGGCAGATATGATCCTGAAACTCAGGATCGAGAGATGATGAGAGGTTCCCGTATCGTATCGATGATGTTTTCCGCAGTCTCACGGGCACGACCGACTTCCTCCTCCATCGATTTCAGGGCGGTGATGTCGGTAAAGGTGATCACCACGCCATCGATCGTATTCTCGAAGGTACGGTACGGAGTGAAACGGGCGAGGTACCGCAGGTTCTCCGAGGTCTGCACCACGTGTTCCCGGGGTGTCATGGTCTCGAGCACCTCCTGTGCATCGGCAACGATGTCCCCGGAGACAACCGTTGACTTGATGTCAGACAGTGGCCGCCCTGCATCGGACGCGACCAGCCGGAACACGCGGGTGGCATCCGGGTAAACCGTTTTACCGCGAAGTTCTCGTCCAGGAATATCGTCCCGATACTGGTGCTGTCTAGCAGGTTCTTCATATCGTTCTGGATATCGGTCAGCTGCTCGATCTTTGCCTGCAACTCCGCGTTAACGGTCACGATCTCTTCATTGACCGACTGGAGTTCCTCTTTCGAGGTTTCGAGTTCCTCGTTCGTGGACTGCAGTTCTTCGTTGGTTGACTGGAGTTCCTCGTTGGTGGATTTGAGTCCCCTTCGTTTGCTGCCTGCATCTGGTCGAGGTTTTCCTGAAGGTTTTCTTTTGTCGCGGAGAGTTCCTGCTCAGCTCCTCGACCCGCTTTGACTGCCCGCTCCTGTCCGCCTTCCTGCGATGAAGGGCCTTCTCCGGTTCTCGCGGTACGGGTTCCAGGAAACTTACCAGCAGGAGTTCCTTTGCCGTGCCCGGGTCGGAGAGCGGGCGGACGGTGATATCGAGCGAGTGAACCCCGCTTAATGTCCTGAACGGCAGTCCACGGATGGTGACCGCAGTCTTCTGCCTCACGGCCTCGTGGATGGCTTTACGCAGTTTCGGCTGCAGCCCTTCACGGGCCATATCGATAATGTTCAGGGTTGCCTGGCCGGGCGCAGGGCGGAGATAATTTCCGGTATCCCCGTGCACGTAGAGCGTGTTGCCCTCGTTGTCGGTGATCACGGAAGGGGGTGCATAGGACTGGAGGAGGATCCCCCGGGTAAGTTCGACAAAGTTTGTCTCCCGCTGGTGTGTGCGCCGGCACCTGGTGACCGCTCCCCGTCTGACCGGTGATCGCCGTGAGACGTGAGATCGCCGCCGTGTGGACCGGGACAGCGAATTGCCGGGCGCTGAAGATCTTCCACTTCCTGCTGACGGGGTAAAGAGATCGGTGAACCTCCCGATACTTTCTGACGGGCTGAGAAGAAGGATCCCGCCTGGTTTCAGGGAATAATGGAACGAAGGGATAAGACGGTTCTGGAGTTCCGGCTCGAGATAGATGAGGAGGTTACGGCAGCTGAGGAGGTCGAGCCGGGTAAAAGGGCGGATCCTTGATCACGTTCTGGATGGCAAAGACGACCATCTCCCGGATCTTCTTTATCCGGTAACCCGGTCTTCCTCCTTGGTAAAGAAACGCCGGAGCCGTTCCGGGGTGACATCGATGGCGATGTTTGCCGGGTAGACCCCGCCCGGGCAACCGCGATCGCATCCTCATCGATATCGGTGCTGTAGATCTGGAACCTGAACGGGTGTCCTGCGCCATGTCAGGCACTCACGGAAGATCATCGCGATCGAGTAGGCTTCCTCACCGGATGCACATCCCGGAACCCATACACGGAAGACATAATTTTCAGGCTTGTCCTGGAACATCGGGGGAAGGACCTCTGTTTTGAGGAGCCTCGAACGCCTCCGGGTCGCGGAAAAGCTGGTTACGTTGATGAGCAGTTCCTTGAACAGCAGGTGGACCTCGGCAGGATTCTCGCGCAGGTACCGGGCATACGCGTCCGGGTCTTCAAGGGTGTGCACGCCCATCCGCCGTTCGATGCGGCGTCGGATCGTGTTCTGCTTGTAGAGGGAAAAATCATGGCCGGTCTTTGACCGGAGGAGCATCAGGATCTTCGCAAACGGTTGTTTCCCTTCCGTGGAAGGAGCGGGGCGGGGTATCTTCCGTGCGATATAATTCCTGACATAGGTCGTAATCTCCCCGAATATCTTTTCGACCGGGAGGACGTACGTGGCAAGCCCGTTCTGGATCGCGCTCGTCGGCATCCCGTCGTATTTCGCGGTTGCAGGATCCTGTCACGAAGGAAACACCCCCTGCTCCCTGCACCGCCCGAAGACCGAGTGTGCCGTCGGACCCGCTGCCGGAAAGGATAACTGCTATCGCCTTTTCCTCCTGGTCCTCTGCCAGGGACCGCAGGAAAGAATCTATCGGCATTCTCAGCCCCCGCAGCTGGGGAGGCATGCTCGAGATGGAGCTCACCGTGGAATATGGTCATCTCGCGGTTGGGCGGGATGATATAGACATGGTCCGGCGCAACGGTCATCAGGTCTGCGGCCTCGATAACCGGTATGGTGGTAATCCGCTGCAGGATCTCCGCGAGCATGCTTGCGTGGCCCGGATCGAGATGGGAAACCAGGATAAATGCCATCCCGCTGTCGGCAGGGACCTGCTTAAAGAAAACCTCAAACGCCTCGAGGCCGCCGGCCGATGCACCAATGGCGATGACAGGAAAACCGCTTTCAACGACAGGTTTTTTTCCCCTGCCGGGAGATTTCCTGGCTTTTGCGATTCCCGTGGACGTGGTCTTCCTGGTCATCCTGTTACCTTAGTTTCAGATTCCGGAGATATTATCGTTTTGATATGAACGATACCGGCAGACAGGACATGGTGCGGAAGTCCGGGATGTACCTGCCGGTGATTCCGTATTGGAGCGTTTGGTCGGGAATGTATTCACAGTTTGATTATGGAATAATTATTCTCAGGAATAGTAATCCTGCTGAAAAACGATTAGGCATCAGGTGAAATCACTCCCTAGAGGTGATTCATGATAAATTCCCTAATCTTTTTATGATCAGCCAGACGCCTGACGATATATTTTGTTACTTTGACTATTTGTGCATCAAATAATCTTGTTACAATCAACCCAATAATAAATATGAGCACGCCCATGACAACTGCCAGAACAACACCTATCTCGCCAAAGAACGACACGTAAAAGAATGTAACGACCATCGCCAGGACCGACATAAGAGCGGACCTGATAATAAAATAGAGTCTCTGCAACCACGTAGAAAGCAACAATGCCTTTATCACCGCTCTTTTTTCGATAACGCGTTCAGGTCCGGATGGAACACTTTCTATCTCGTGAAATATGTTTTTTGTATAATCAAGATCTGATAATTGTAATATCTTTTTTGCATATCTGGCTTCAGATAAATCCTTGGAACTTGCAGTTTCAAGCTCCACCATAATTCTCTGGGATATTTCAGTTATTTCGTTATCTATCGGAGATGGTTTTTCCGGATACGGGATGTCTTCTGTCATAGGGAGATCCTCAACCCGGACCAGAGCGGGTTGTCACGGCAATGCTTGGTTAATCATTCCTGGTATAAAAAAATATACCTGACACGGGAGAAAAACCGGAGCTGATCCCTGGTACACATTGTTTAACGACATCGAGTCGGCATCCCTACCCTGCCTGACATGAAGAGAGAGTTATATCCGTATTCTGATGTCATATGCCACCCGGAACTCAACACCGGGAAATACCAGGGGTATCAGATTTTGAGGAATTGGGAGAAAATTTTATATATTCTCCAAATATTTCCGGCTCACCCCGGAGCAGGAGGGATGAACTATCATGACTGATACTTTCAGGGAAAGGCCATGAATGCAACAGAAGGCATCAGATACGTCAGCCGAAAAATTCCGCAACAAGGTCACTACCTCGCCTGATCGGTTGGAACACGTGAAAATTTCTGAAAAGTACACGGTGCGGGTGCCAAAATCCCCGGTCGAGGGGCCGAATCGACATTGAAGAAGAACCAGGCTTTGTTGAAATCTTCACACTATTCTTCTCAACGCTCTTGGGGGCTACGGCAATGCCTCCGCCCCAGCCGCTGTGGCATCCCTCTGATCGATAATTCCAGAGAAGGTAATACAACACAATCGCAAAGCGCAGGGGGCGGTTCGGGGGGACAGGCACTGTCCCCTCCGATAATAAGCCAGTCGCAATTTGTTAAAATCTTAGGTTTTCAACAGAGCGAAGAACCAGGAATCCAACACTGAACCCTGAACCGGCTTTGTGCTTTCTCTCAGCGGTGGCAACTTACCTGTGAGATGGGCGGGAACAAGCGCTGGCGCAGGAGCATTGCGGCAAAATCAGGCAGGACGCGGCTGGCCTTCATAACCTTCGTTATTTTCCTGAGCCGGTAATCTGCGTCTATCCCATTCCCGATGTACGGCATCTGACAGAATCGTTTTCCATGTTTGGATTTCACCGCATACTTTTTAAAAAAAGAGGCACAGTATCCTGCTATGGATAGTAACGGAGTTGATGTCGTGGGACTGCGCTCAGCGATCGGGAGCGTGGAAAAAGATCCTGCGCTGGGGCATTATACCTTCAGCGGGATGACGACCTGGAAAGGAGGAGCCCGTTCATCTACCCTGATACGGGGATTCACCATTGAAGCAGACGAACCGGTGGGACTGCTTGGATCAAATACGGCACCGAATGCGGTAGAACTGGTGCTTTCAGCACTGGGGGCCTGTCTTACGGTGGGTGTTGCATATGTCGCAGCTCAGCAGGGGATCACGATACAATCACTGAAATTCACGATCGAAGGGGAACTGGATATCCGTGGATTCTTTGGAATGAAAGGGATCCACCCCGGTTACGAACACATCAGCGTTACGGTTCATCTCCAGGCCGACGCAGAAAGAGAAGAGCTGGAGACCCTGTTGTCAACGGTGATCGAAACTTCTCCGGTCAGGGATATCATCGCAAGAAATGTCCCGGTGAATATTCAGCTGGCCAGACCGGAGTGAAAGAAAAAAACCTTCTTTATCCCTCTTTTGACTGGCAGGAAAAATCAGGGAATGAAAATAGTGCTGTACCGGCAGAATCCCGTTAGTTTCCTTACGGCTCTGTTGAAATCCTCACACTATTTTTCTCAACGCTCCTGGGGGCTACGGCACGGAATGCCTTCGCCCCCCCGCTGTGGCATCCCTCTGAGCGATAATTCCAGTGAAGATAATACAATACCATCGCATAGCGCAGGGGGCGGTTCGGGGGGACAGGCACTGTCCCCTCCGATACCAGGCGATTCGCAATGTGTTGAAATATTAGGGTTTCAACAGAGCATTCCTTACCAGAAAAAGGCAACACCGCTGACTTATAGGATACCAGGAGACCCCTGCCTTGTTCCGGATCCCTGCCATTAGTAGTCATCCTGGGGCTTGGATGTCACCACCTCTTCAACTTCGGGTTCCAGAAGCCACAGTGCCTCCTGAACCTTTTTCCGGATCAGCGGGTCCTTGTGGTCCTGTATCTGGTCAAGGACGTCAATCACTCCGCCTTCAAGGAGCGCCTCTCCCTCACCTGCCGAGGCTGTGGCGATGATAATATCGATGGCGGACACGACAATATGTGGATTTTTATCGTGGAGGAGGGGGGCGATACTGTCGATGCCACCCTGCCGGATCAGCTCGTTCGGTCTCCAGTCCTCATCTTCGGTGCTTATTGCGAGAGCTTCCACCGCACCCTCCCGTACGTCCGGCGAGGAGCTGGCGATTCGATCGAGAAGGTTTCTGGTAATGTCCTGTCGTATTTGTAGATCTTCTGCCATTGATCCCTCCAGCCAGCTCTTCCAAACGGAAAACCGGCGAAGTCAGATGATACTATACGGCCACAGATAAAAAATCACCGCGTCCCTGCACTTTCCCTGTACGGTAAGTGGCGATTTCAGGAGTCGATACCGGTAATTTTGCTTCGTCGGAAATTGGGATTATGGAACGACTATCATGTTTTGTTCTCAGATATCGTGAAAATGCCTTTTTTACGATCTCGGAAAAGGTGGGGTAGGGATATATTGTCTCGGCAATCTGCTTCACCGGGATATGGTCCTGCATCGCCATGGTCAGGTTCTGTATGTATTCACCTGAACCGGTCCCGAGTGCATGTGCACCAACAATGCGGTCATCACCGGTAAGAATAATTTTAAGAAAAACCTTTGTCGAATTTTCCGTCCTTAAACGACCAAACACGGTATCAAGTAAAAGGACATGGACATCCCCGAATTTCTCCCGTGCTTCATCTTCCGTGAAACCAACATGGGCAAGTTCCGGATCGGTAAAGATGACCCAGGGCATGACTCCATCGGAAATGGTCTTCTTCTCGCTTTTTACGATGTTATTGACCGCAATGCCGGCATAAAAGGATGCTGCCTGCGTGAAAAGATATTTTCCGATGACATCGCCGCATGCGTAAATGTTGTCTGCAGTTGTCATCAGCTCATCATTGACGACGATTCCTCCTTTTCCGTACGCAACACCTGCATTTTCAAGAAGAAGGTCTTCGATGTTGGGCTTCCTGCCGGTGGCTACCACGACAGCGTCCACAACCAGTTCCTGTTCCGACTCCGTTTCTTGCGTAGCGGGCAATGATTCGTGAATTTTCCCGTTTAAATCCCAGCACGGTGCTGTTATCAAGGAAGTGCACGCCGTCACCCTGGAGGATTTTTTTCATTTCTTCGGCGATCGCGGGATCTTCTTTCTGGAGTATCCTGTCTGACCGCATCGTTATGTAGACCTCAGAGCCCAGTCGCCGGAGCGCCTGTCCAAGTTCGATCCCGATCGGACCGGCACCCAGGATGAGCGTTTTCCCCGGGAGGGTTGCCTGGTCCCAGAAATTTTTATTGGTGAGATACGGGATGTCCTCCAATCCATCTATGGGGGGAACGATGGCAGAAGAGCCCGTGCAGATGATAAAATACTTCGAAAACAGTTCATTGCCATTCACGGACAGGATATTTTTTGATACAAAGTGATTTTTCCCGATATAGACATCAATGCCCAGTTTTTGATAGGCTTCTGCGTTCTCATACTGCGTGATGGAATCTATCACACTCCGCACATGGCCCATCACCTTTCCAAGGTCAGGCGTACCGGCGTGACACACCGGGAGCCCATACTGTCCGGCATTCTTCATGGTGTAATAGAGGTTTGCAGAATGGAGGAAGGTCTTGCTCGGGATACATCCTGAATGGAGACATTCTCCGCCAAACAGGTCTCGTTCAATCAACGCAGTCCTGGCACCCGACCGGTTTGCCGCTGAGGCTGCAACAAGACCGGCTGAACCTGCGCCGATGACACAGATGTCATACTCTTTCATACATTCATCCCCGCTGATATTTTTTCAAAGAGGGCATAATCGTTCTTTACGCCAATATACCTCTCAATCCTGCGATCGTGTTTTACAGGGAGGTTGTGCTCCTGTTTGTCCATGAGGATTGATTGCCAGATTTCCCCTGAAAAGATTGTAAGATTTCGGGATCAGACCGATCTCCCGCAGGCGGGATATCCAAAAATATTGCTCCGGGGAGCCCTGCAGGAATGACAATACTGCTTCTGGTTTTCCTGCATGCATCGCCATATTGTTTTATCCCCCTCAAAGGAGCCGCTACAACAGGAACGTGACTACGGCAATGACCACGAAGATTATCACGAGCCATTTTGCGATTTCCATGGAGAAACCGGCTATTCCCCGTGCCCCCAGTATGAACGCAACCAGGGCGAGAATGAGAAACACTACCGCTAGATAAATCAGATCAGCCATTCATTCACCTCACTTTTTACTTCTTCTTCAATTTTGATGCGGTCTCGTGTGCCGCAATTTTGGCATCAGCAACGGCCTTATGGACACCGATTTTTACATCATCCGATCCCTTCTCGACTTCCTTTCCGCCACCTTTGGCAATATTGTGGGCGGCGACCGATGCGTCATCATACACGGCATGTGCTGCCACCTTGACGTCATCGATGGCTTTGCTCGCCTTTACTTTCAGATTATCAGCCATTATGCTTTCAACTCCTTCCGCTGGTATGATCCTTTCAGGAAATTATCATGATCTATGATAATTTCTTAATACTCACACCAGAGCAACGATACATGGCAGGAAACTGGTAAAAACCTTACCCTGTAATGCAGAATCTGAAACGACGCGATAGCATGTATTTCACTCGGAAAGAATACCGCTGATCCTGAACGAAGGCGCCCGGGGAATGGTGTCCTGCCGGACACCTTAACATCCCTCCCCACACAACGATGATGCATGCCACCCGATCCCGGTACCGGCCGGTTCTTCATGGAGAAGACGAAATACCGGTACCTTACCCCTTCGGACCAGGAAAAGCACCTGCTCCAGCCACCCCTTGAGCTCCCGCCCGACCCGGAAAAACCCATCTTCAATCTCCCGAAACCGGAGACGATTAAGATACCTCCCCGCGATCTCAGGACCGCGATCGAAGAACGGCACAGTGTCCGGACGTACGCAAAAGAACCTCTCACCCTGCCGGAGCTGGCGTTCCTGCTCTGGTGCACCCAGGGGGTAAAAAAAGTTGCCGGCACCTATGCAACCTTCCGCACCGTGCCCGTCTGCCGGGGCCCGCCATGCACTCGAAACCTACCTGCTTATCAACGATGTCGAAGGGCTTGAGCCGGGGCTGTACCGGTACCTCGCCCTCTCCCACCGTCTCCAGCGGATCGACACCGACCCGACACTGCACATCCGGATCGCCAAAGCCTGTCTCGGGCAGCAGTTTATCATGCGGTGCGGTGTGGTCTTCCTCTGGGTCGCCGTCCCGTACCGGATGACCTGGCGCTACAGCGAGCGGGGCTACCGGGAACTTCACAAGGACGCCGGGCATGTCTGCCAGAACCTGTATCTCGCGGCATCGGCAGTCGGCTGCGGGGTCTGTGCGATCGCCGCATACGATGATGATGTAATGCACAGCATTCTTGGCATCGATGGCGTGGACCAGTTCCTGATCTATCTTGCCACGGTCGGAAAGACAGGTCAGGCATAGGGTGAGTATCAGCAGGAACTACCATGAGGATCATTGGACTCTTACCTCAGAAATCCTTATGATTTCGGGCTAGGGCTCATAATTTTTATTCCGGCATCGTTGTCAGGATGGTTTGCATGAAGTCAATTGGTACGCAACTATATCGTCTCGACGCGCCAAAGAGTGGTAACCAGAAAAAGAGCGGGGCAGGCAATGGGACACATACGGACAGATTCAACAAAACGATACCAGTGTGCATCCCTGATTTGCGACTATCTGCTGAAGAAAAATATTACCCATGCTGTGGTAACAGCACGGGATATTGCACATTTTCATCACCTTAAAGGCAAATCCTCCCGGTCAATCAGTGCCATGCTGAATTTTTTATACAGCAACCGCATCAGGGAATCCCGGTTCGGGTTTTATATTTTAGGAACGCTGGCTTTTAAAAAAGTGGATTATCCCCACCGGTACACCATCGAACTGATCGACGGGGCCAGAGGCTTATTATAATTTTGTTCATCTGTAGAAAACCTCTTTCCTGATGACGCTCCAGGGGCTTCGCCCCGCCGCTATGGCGCCCCAGTCGTGATATGCTGTATTACCCAGATCGGGATTTCTCGGTTAATATAGTGGAATCGTATGCGCCCCCGCCCCCAACGGGGGCAGGGATGGCGCAAGGGGGGCTTCAAATTTTCGAAAAAGGATTTCTGCAGAGCCATAATTTTGTTCATCTGGAGCAGGATTATGGGGGAGAATATTCCGGTTTCTGATTCGCGCCATGAGTCATGACCGTGGAACATTTTTTGCAGTGATGGCACCGTGCATCCCGTATTTTTTTGTAAAAATCTTTGGGCGTTTTATTGATGATCGCATTTTCCGTATGGCAGGAAGGACAGGTGTACCGGATAAGGTAACCGGCCCGTGTTCCCATAACCTCTTGTTTCAACGATAGTTTTGTCATAGTATCATCCTTTGAGAGTCGCACCTGATTGAAAGTCGGCTGGTCAATTCCCTTGCAGACAAAGAGGATTTTGCAGGGGTGTGGAGTGTACCGCTGATGAGTAATCCTTCAGGAAAGCGGTGGTGGTGCCAAAATCGTTTGTGATTATCATACTATGGGGAGTCCTGACGTATAGCATGATAGGATGGTATCGGTTTTTTTTGCAGGAAAAGTTCTTGTAGATGCGACCAATTCTTCTGTATGCCATCGCAGAAAAAATGTCCCATGAAGTTCGGACCCGCAGTCAGTATTGAGGGGATGATCATTGAAGTCCCCTGCATTGGCAGTGACTGTGCATGGTTTTTTGATAACCATTGTGCGATCCTCAGTATTGCAAAAGAATTATGCAGGGACCAGAAAAAGAAGGGACTGAAGGGTACAGCGGCTGATTAATAAAAAAAGATTTTCGGGAATTGTGAAGTAGTGTCCGGTAGCGTGCGGTTTTCAAGAGATACCAATACCTGCAACACCCTGGGGCATGACCGGGGAATTCTCCGAAACGATGTGCAGCAGGGATGAACTGACGGCGGTGTTGCACAACCCGCTCTATTTTATTATATAAATCTTTGAGCAGGGTGGTTTTGATTTCCTGAAAACAGGGAGGTAATGAAATAGTATTGGATATGTCCGGCGAATGGGAGGAAAGAGTATTTTAAAAAATCACCTCACCACGTGCAGGAAATACTCTTATTTCTTTTTCGTCTTCAGATTTTTTTTGGGAGTCAGGATCCCTAACTTCTCCAGTTCTTCCCGGGCAAGCGTTTTAAAGCTTTTTCTCCTGTCTTCACCGGGAAACAAGTCACTTTTTACTTTTGCATCCAGGGTTTTCGGTTTTCTTTTCTTTGGCATGCATGAATAGTATATAATTACCCTTAATATTTTTGTCCATGGAAAAGTCCTTCCTGCCCTGTTCTTCATGCGTGCCCGTTCCTGTGACATTCACTTCTTCAACATCCGATCCTCTCACCCGGTGCATTCCCTCCATTTCGCACAGGGAACATTTTTGTTCCTTCCGTTCCCCGCATTATAACGCTCCGTTTTCCCAGTACTCGCTCCAGCGTCCGTTGTTTCCCGGAAATTCCCGTTTATAATAAAAGCCCTTACTCCTGGACGTCCCATAAGAATATGTCAAAGGGCCCCGCGACACGAAACGAAAAAAAGACAAAAACAAGGAGGAAAACAACAATGGCAGACTTTATACAGAACTCTCAGACCAAGACCGCGGTCCGCGAACTCGCGAGCCCGATACCAGACGTAACGGCGTTCAACACGATCGTCCAGTCGGTCATCACCGACAACCCGTTTGGATGTGTGGCATACATGACTGCCGGGGAGAACCATGCCCCGGTTGAAAAGACCCGGGAAGGCCTACACGGCACGGCTCGTGTACGAGGACGCGGAGGCCAACGCCATCGGCAACGCGTCGCACCGGTTCAGCACCCTTGCCGGGTTCAATGCCGGTGTGACCGCACTGCTGGACGCGGCAGCTGTCAGCACGGCCCATGGCGGCTCGCGCACGTCCACGATGCGGAGAATGATTCATTCACGGCAACCCTCAGGTGCCACGATGCAAATGGCGAACTCTACATGGTGAACTTCAGCCGGAACCGGGTCACCCTCACGTCCTATTCAGACGATGCAATACGGACCCTCGGTCGAGACCTGGGCGGACACCGTCCCGGCCCTCGCGTAACCGAGACAGCGACGAAAAGACCCGGAGGGAGGAGACCTTTGTCTCCTCTCTTTGCGGGTCCTGATCGTCATTGTCGCGGAGGACCGTTATGGAAACCGAAGTACTGGGGATTATCCTTGGGGTGGTGCTCCCCATCTACCCGATGCTCTTTGCCATCTACCAGAAGATTGGCAGGTACGATGAGATTGTAAAGGAGTTCAGGAAACTCCGGGCCGAACATGATGCCTGCCGGGAGAACTGGCATGGAAACTGACCTCATGTCCCGCCCGATCGCAGAGGTGATCGGCATATTCCGGGGAAAGTCCGGCGGGTTTGAACCGCTCGGTCCCGACACACCGCTGACGGCAGACGAGGTACGGCGCAACCCGATCTTCTACATCCTTGACCTGAATGGCGATACCGGTGACGAGAACCTGATCATCGATGTGATCTACGATAACCTCTCGCCCCTGCGGCTGCAGGACCTGCGGCGGGGAACCGATATCCCCCGGGGTGTGCGGTTCTGGCCGGACTGGTTCGATATCCCGCCGTACCGGGAGATGCATGACGTTGATGGCCGCCTGGTGTATCCCCGGGCACCGGGGATGCATACCGTGCAGATCAGGACCGGTCGCCGGAAGTTTGCGCAGATGGGCAGGATCCGGGACTTCAGCCCGGAGCATGGCGGGTATACCAGCCCGGTATTCGAGCTCTGGATTACAGGGGATGAGGATGTTCAGGAATGAAGAGAGTATCAAAACGGGAGATGGCATGTTCATCATCCGCCATTCCGGCCTGGCTACCGTGGATGGGGATCATTATGATACCGGTGTCCCGGGAGGCGGCGATGTTTGAGAACGAACTGCAGACACGGTGTGCCCTCTGCAGCACCGGGGTCCTGCTCGGGCTCATCGTCGTGTTCGCCCATCTCCCGCTTCTCCTCCTCATCGCTCCGGTCGTAGTATTCTTCCTGGGCATCGTTGCCGATCCATATGAGACGCATGCAGTCTGGTTCGGTATGGTGAATACGCTCGGCATCTTTGATCTCCGGTGACCTGACTTTGGCTGAGATGGAGAACTATGCAGAGAAAAAACATTATTTCTGGTTTGGCGAGGTCGGGATGGCAGCTGTCCTGGCCGGCACCTTTGCGGTCCCGCTCGGGATCTTCCTTGCCGAAAAGGCCGGGATGAGCCTGGCATTCATCGGGGCTGCTGTCCTGTTCCTGCCACTGTTCGTGTTCCTGCCGAAACTGATCCGGCGGGGCATGAAGGTCGATCCAGGAATTGTCATCGATACCTTCGGGAAGAACGAGCAGGTGAAAAAGGTGTTCTGGACCGTGTTCATCGTCATGGCCGGGCTGGTGATGGCCCGGGTTGTGGACCCGGTGACTGCCCAGCGGATGGTGCAGGTGATGATGGGAACATGAGGATAACATCAGGAACAAGGATAGGGTATTGCCGGGGGAATTTTAATGGGAAGATACACTATTTTCGCTCTGTTGAAACCCTAATATTTAACAAATCGCGAATCGCCTGTTATCGGAGGGGACAGTGCCTGTCCCCCCGAACCGCCCCTGCGCTTTGTGATTGTGTTGTATTACCTCCCCTGGAATTATCGACTCAGAGGGATGCCACAGCAGTGGGAGCGGAGGCATTACGTGCCGAAGCCCCCAGGAGCGTTGAGAAAAATAGTATGAGGATTTCAACAAAGCCAAATATTTTTTTTGCCGTGATGGTGATATTTATCTGACATTTTTTTGCAGATCACATATGCCGGGGTTTCACGCTTTTTTTACCATGCGTGTTATCCCGGACTCCTCCTATGATGAGCTTCAAATAGCAGGAGCTGAGATTGTTGATATCCGTGATTCCTGTCATCGCAAGCCAGTGGTCGTTCACGATTTTTTCGGTTGCAGACGACTTCCTGCATTATGGTATATTGATGTACCTCATAGTCTTTATCATCGTCATACTTGGATCCACGGTTGTTGGCGGGCTTATCCCCAACAACACATTCCTGTTCCTGAGCGGTGCAGTTGCAAGGGTCAGCGGTTTATCGATGGTGTGGCTGTTCCTGTTGACTGTCGTGGGTGGGTTTGCCGGGTACGAGATCAACTACTGGCATGGGAGACTGTTCGAGAATACGATCCTGCAAGGAGGCTACCAGACAGCCCTTCAGCAACGATATGTCCGGAACGTATTTGATATGATGGAAGGATTTTGGCCTGGTTACGTTGATCGCGAGCCGGGTTATGCCGGTCCTGAATCTGCCGTCATTCCTCGCAGGAGTAGACAGGATGGACCACCGCAGGTTTGTCGGATTCAATCTTATCAGTTCGGCTGTCTGGGGTCTGAGTATCCTGGTGATTGGGTATTTTTTCGGGGGAATCCCCATCATTAATAAGTACCTCGTTTATTTCGTCGACCTCCTGATCGTAGTAGTAATCATTACAACCATTATTGCACTGATCATATTTGCACGCAGGTCCATGAAACGTAACGACGATATTTCAAATCCATAAAAACTTCTATGCCTGTATCATGCTCCTGCCATGTATTCATCCACAATGCGGTGCAATGAAGCAGCGACTGTACACATTGAATAATTCTGTATGTGTATCAACAGGTTTGATAGGTACCCTGTTCCGCAGTCCGGGCTGTTTAAAAAAAAGATCTTGCGCACTTACCGAAGAGGGAGACAGCTCCTCTCAGGAAATACCTTCCCCTTTCGATAAAGGTTTACGATTCTGCTGCTCTGTTGAAACCCTAAGATTTTAACAAATTGCGAATTGCCTATTATCGGAGGGGACAGTGCCTGTCCCCCCAAGCCGCCCCTGCGCTTTGCGATTGTGTTGTATTACCTTCTCTGGAATTATCGCTAAGGGATGCCACAGCGGCGGGCGGAGGCATTACGTGCCGTAGCCCCCAAGAGCGTTGAGAAGAATATTGTGAGGATTTCAACAAAGCCGATTCTGCTTGTAATTTCCAACAAGGTTTTCAACGTTTCAGAATTCAGAATTGCCGAAAATCCTTATTACTGTGTGCGTTTCATCGGGATATCATGCCAACCATGCTGGTACACCATCAGGTGCGTGACTTTGCGAAATGGAAGCCATTCTTCGACCGGGACGAACCCCGGCGGAAGAGCAGCGGATCAAAAGGTTCACGGGTATTCCAGAACCCGGAAAATCCCAACGATGTTTTCATCCTGTTCGAGTGGGATACCCTGGAGAATGCGAAGAAATTCGGTATGTCAGAGGACTTGAAAAAGGTCATGGAACAGGCCGGCGTCACCGGCCAGCCGCATATCCACTTCCTGCACGAGGAACAGAAGGGTAAGGCCTGAACGGCCAGAACCTGTTTTTTCCTCCTCCCATTCAGGAAGAGCACCAGTGTCCCTCTGTTCAAATCCATTCCCGGGCTCCCTCTACACAAGGTTGATGTGAGCATCAGGAACACTACTCACAAGGAGCGTATACCCTTTGTCAGAAACCATGAAAAAACTCCTCGGATCGCTCAGGGTGCCCCCCGGGAAAACGATCGATCTGAGAAATGACTACAACCCCGGCTGTACCGATGATTTCCTGTCAAAGGAGGATGCAGAGGAACTCACCGCAGCCAGCATCCAGCTGCTCGCCCGGCAGCAGGACACGCTGTATGCCCAGAACACCTACGGGCTGCTGATCATCCTCCAGGCCCTTGACGCAGCCGGGAAGGACAGCACCATCAAGCATGTCATGTCGGGGGTGAACCCGCAGGGGGTGCAGGTGACCAGTTTCAAGGTGCCCAGTGCTGAAGAACTCGACCACGATTATCTCTGGCGGAACTGCGTGGCCCTCCCCCGCCGGGGGGAAATCGGGATCCACAACCGCTCCTGGTACGAGGAGGTCCTCGTGGTCCGCGTCCACCCGGAATACCTGGAACGCCAGCAGTCTGCCCCCCTCCCTCAAGGACAAGGATATCTGGAAACGCCGGTACACGGAGATCAATAATTTTGAACGCTACCTGACCGATAACGGGATCGTGGTCCTGAAAATTTTTTTAAATGTTTCCCGAGAGGAGCAGAAGCGACGGTTTATCAAACGGGTGGAGGAGCCGGACAAGAACTGGAAGTTTTCTGCGGCGGACATCCGGGAACGGGCCTGCTGGGACGATTATATGACCGCGTACGAGGAGATGTTCAATACTACCAGTACCCCGTACGCCCCCTGGTACATTATCCCCGCCGATCACAAGTGGTTCACCCGGCTGGCAGTTGTATCTGCAATCTGTGAGACACTTGACAATCTTAAGCTGAGGTACCCAAAGGTCTCGAAGGAGCAGATGGAGGCCCTGCTCGCGGCGAAGGCAGAGATGGAACAGGAGGTTGAGGACACCGGTGCCGGAAAGAAGATTGCAAAAAAGAAGGCGCGGGGGAAATCCTGATCCTCAGCACCGTTTCCGTACATTTTGATTCCGGGATAGAGATCCTTTGGACCAGTATCGAGGTAACTGCTCCAACCTGGAGTGCCTTACCGTGTAAGGGGCACCTGAAATGGAAAGAAGATAACAATTTTCAGATTTCTTCGCTCTGCTGAAATCCTAAGATTTTAACACATGGCGAATCGCCTATTAACGGCGGGGACAGTGCCTGTCCCCCCGAACCGCTCCTGCGCTTGCGATTGTGTTGGACTACCTTCTCTGGAATTATCACTCAGAGGGATGCCGCAGCGGCGGGGGAGGAGGCATCACGTGCCGTAGCCCCCAAGAGCGTTGAGAAGAATGGTGTGAGGATTTCAACATAGCCGGTTTCTTCATATTTCTTCCCTGTCCAGCCATGGATTTACTGTATTCCGGTGTATGATGAGACAGCCCCGGCAGAATTCATCAACACATCATGAGGAGTCCGGGCACTCCCTGACATACGATTGTTAACCAGGTGCAGGTAATCCGATGTCCATCTTAAACGGAGTGTGACCAGGATCAGGTATGAATAGCGGATGGGTAAAGGGAGAAATGCGCCTTTTTGGAAAGTCTGACGGTTCCACACCGGGATCATTGCGTTCCTTTCTGGCATGGAACAGGTAGAAATCGAAGGAGAATGTCCGGTGATGGCACCACAGGTACAACCGGGACATTAAAAAAGGAAAAAATGCATACAATCATACCGGGAAATGCACGAACAGACACCAGCCGGAGACGCGATCTCCACCCACGAAAAAGCGATACAGGTTGCTGCCGATGCTGCTGCACGTGCACATCAGGGGCACTACCGGAAAGGCGGAAAATCCCCCTATATCGTTCACCCGAAGCATGTGGCAGACTGGGTGGAGTTCTACGGCGGTGACCATATCGGCGTCATTGCGGCATGGCTCCATGATGTGATAGAGGACTGCAGTGATGGCGAGAATATCGTACTCGATACGCTCCGGAACCTCGACCTGTCCCAGGGGGAACGTGATGAAATCTTTGCCATCGTCTCGGCCCTCACCAAGAACGATGCCATTGAAGGAAAATCGGCGAGGCTTGCCGACACCCTGGGACGGATCAACCAGGCCCCACCCCAGGCAATCCTCATCAAGCTGTGTTCCCGGATGGATAACCTGGTCGATGTACGGGACCGGGAACAGGCGTTTATCACCCAGTACCTCTGCCTCACCGACCAGCTGATCGATGCGTTATCAGATAGTGCCGTACGCAACGGGTATGCCCAGGCACTGGAAACACTGTCGGAACTGCGGAGAACGTTTCCAGAATAAACTGTACTGTTGAAACCCTAAGATTTTAACACATTGCGAATCGCCTGGTATCGGAGGGGACAGTGCCTGTCCCCCCGAACCGCCCCTGCGCTGTGCGATTGTGTTGTAGTACCTTCTCTGGAATTATCGCTCAGGGGGATGCCACAGCGGCGGGGGCGGAGGCATTCCGTGCCGTAGCCCCCAGGAGCGTTGAGAAGAATAGTGTGAGGATTTCAACAAAAGCCGAATAAACTGCACTGTGCCGGAGGGAAGGTGTTCATCCATCCTTCTCACGGAGCATTCCGTGGGCGCAGGGAAGAGATCCTGATCGCCTTTCAACCAGGCACCTGACCGGCGGTTCACCACCTTCTTTATAGTCTGTGTGCTGAAACTGGATAACAGGCCGCGTTATCATGGCAGATGAGGATCTCCCGTTCGTTCCTGTCGATCAGCTGATGGAAACACTGCACACCTCACTGCAGGGTCTCTCTCCCGAAGAGGTCGGGTTGCGGAGGGCGTCAGCCGGTCCCAATGAGGTGGTACGGGAGAAGAAGATGGCCGCCTTCCGCCAGTTTATCGGCCAGTTCAAAAACCCGCTTATCCTCATCCTCCTGCTCGCAGCAGGTGTCTCCCTGTTTTTGGGAGAACTTATTGATGCGCTGATCATCATCGTCATTGTGGTCGCGAGCGTCTTCATCGACTTTTTCCAGGAGTACCGGGCTGAACGGACGGTCGAGCTCCTGAAGGAAAAAATCTCCACGATGGCCACGGTTATCCGGCAGGGGTCCAGGCAGGACGTGCCCCTGTCAGACCTTGTTCCGGGTGACATCATCATCCTGTCCGCCGGTGATATCGTGCCGGCCGATGCCCGGGTCATCCAGGCCAGGGATTTTTTCGTGGACCAGTCGGCCCTCACGGGAGAATCATTCCCGGTGGAAAAGACTGCACAGGAGCGGACGGGCGGGGAGAAGGGTGCAGGCCAGCGGGAGACCTCCCTGTTCATGAGCTCACCGGTTGTCTCCGGGAGTGCAACTGCCGTCGTGGTCAGGACCGGGATGTCGACCGAGTACGGGAAGATTGCAGAACGGCTGACAGCCCGCCCTCCCCCGACTGAATTTGAACGGGGTCTTAAACAATACTCGTACCTCATCACCCGGATTATCTTCCTCCTTGTCATCTTCGTGTTTTTCACCAATGCCCTGTTCAAACACGGTGTGCTGGATTCCCTTCTCTTTGCCGTCGCCCTTGCCGTTGGCCTGACCCCCGAGCTTCTCCCCATGATCCTCACGGTCACCATGTCGAAGGGTGCGCTCGCGATGTCAGACAAAGGCGTGATCGTCAGGCACCTGGCCTCCATCCAGAACTTCGGGAGCATGGATGTGCTCTGCACCGACAAGACCGGGACCCTGACCGAGAACCGCATCACGCTGATCTATCACGTGGATGCGGAGAGGAACACCAGTGGCCAGGTACTGCTGTATTCATTCCTCAACAGCTATCACCAGACCGGGTTGAAAAGCCCGCTTGACGAGGCAATTCTCAGGTCAAGCGGGGTGGAGACCGGGCAGTACCGGAAAATTGACGAGATCCCGTTTGATTTCATCCGGAAACGGGTCTCGGTCGTCGTGGAAAAAGACCAGGAGCGCATACTGATCACCAAGGGGGCCCCCGAGGAGGTCCTGAAAATATGCACCCGGATCTCCCGTCCGGGCGGGTCGGACCTTTTCAGCCCCGAATGGAATACGCGTGCAGTCGGTGTATACGAAACGCTCAGCGATGAGGGATTCCGGGTCCTTGCCGTCGCCTCAAAGGGAGTTTCTGGTGAAAAACCCATTTATACCTTTGAGGATGAAAACGCCCTTACCCTCCACGGTTTTGTCGCATTCGTCGATCCTCCCAAGGAGACCGCCCATGAATCCATCCGCATGCTGCAGGATGCCGGCGTCGATGTCAAGATCATTACCGGCGACAACGAACGTGTTACCCGCCATGTATGTGCCGCACTTGACCTTCCGGTCATACGCATCATTGAGGGAAACGAAATCGCCCTGATGGGGAGTGATACGCTCGCCAGTGCAGTCGAGCAGGCAAACATTTTCACCCGGGTTTCCCCTCCCCAGAAAGAACGGATCATCAGGGCACTGATGAAGAATAATCATGTGGTCGGGTATCTCGGGGACGGTATTAACGATGCCCCCTCCATCCGCGCCGCAGATATCGGGATTACGGTGGACAACGCCGTCGATATCGCAAAGGAATCGGCCGACATTGTCCTGCTGAAAAAAGATCTCCGCGTACTCCATGACGGCATCCTTGAAGGGAGGAAGACCTTCGGGAACACGATGAAGTACATCATGATGGGGACCAGCTCGAACTTTGGCAACATGATCAGTGTCGCGGCCGCCTCGCTTTTCCTGCCCTTCCTCCCCCTCCTCCCCGTCCAGATCCTCCTTACCAACCTCCTCTACGATTTCTCCCAGTCAACGATCCCGACCGATGCGGTGGACGAAGAGTATGTCCAGGCCCCGAAACGCTGGGATATCGGGTTCATAAAAAAATTCCTGCTCGTCTTTGGCCCGGCCAGTTCCCTGTTCGATATCCTCACCTTCACCTCACTCATCCTGGTATTCCATGCACCGATGGAGGTCTTCCGGACCGTATGGTTTATCGAATCGCTCTGCACCCAGACGCTCATCATTTTTGCCATCAGGACCACCAGGGTTCCGTTCTATAAAAGTCATCCCAGCAGGCTCCTCGTCATCAGCAGCATCCTGATTGTCCTGGCCGGAATCGCGATTACCTTTACGCCGGTAGGCGGCCTCTTTGGTTTTGTTCCCGTTACTTTACCGTATTTCCTGCTGATCGGGGTGCTTGTCCTCGGGTATTTCGTTCTCGTTGAGATTGTCAAAAAACGATTTTATCGTGGAACCGGCGTCCACAGTGGCACTCATTGATCGTCTGTGAAAGCCCGGTACCACGTGTATGGCACCATTTCTCCGGATATACCTGGCCGGGGTATTCTCTGCATTTCAGCAGGTTTTCGGCCGGGGGGGTCTCATCAGGATGAATGCGATGAAAAAGCCGATGATGGCGAGAACGACCACCCAGGGAAACACCCCAAGGTAGGTCCCTGTCGTGGTCCTAATTGATCCAGCCAGCTGTGGGCCGGCAATCGCTCCCGCACCAAAAGCGAGGAAGATCATACCGTAGCACCGTGGATAATCCTCCGTCCCGAAATAGTATGCTGTCGCGGCTGGTGCGATGGCGAGCCAGCCTCCGGAGCACCCCCAGAGCACAGCAAAGGCAAGGATGTAGACCGGGACAGATGGCAGACTGCCATAGCGCGAGGGAGGCAAGGGCTATCAGCACAAACGATATGATGGCGGCGTTCCCCGGGTTGAGCCGGTCGGTAAGGAACCCAAAGACCGGCCTTCCGCCACCATTAAAAATGGCAAAGAACCCTACAAGGACCGTTGCATTATTTGTCCCGATATGGACCAGTTCGGTGCCGACGGGCTGTGCAATGGAGATCGCCATCAGCCCCGCGAGGCACCCGATGAAGTAACAGGTCCAGAGACCGTAGAACGCCGGACTCCTGAACATCCCTGACCGGGTGCACTCGCAGGTCACGTGCCCACCCTCCCACATTAAAGGAGGTGTCCAGCCGGCAGGTTTCCACCCGGCCGGCGGAAATGTGAGCGGGAGTGCCAGCGGAACGGTGATAAAGATAATTCCGGCGCCGAAGATCCGGAAGGTGTTCATGACGCCATACGCGCCAATGAGGTACCCGGCAAGGTTTGCGGTGATGAATGCCGAGAATCCGACCCCGAGCACGGTTATCCCGACGGCAAGCCCCCTGCGGTCCGGGAACCAGCGGGCTGCAACGGCGACGGTAGCCCCGTACGCAATCCCGATACCTATTCCGCCGATCACCCCGTACATGACAACCAGCATGGGTATGGAGGTGGCGGTCGAGGCGAGCAGCCAGCCAAGACCGGTCAGGATACACCCGATGATCGTAACCTTTCGTGGCCCGTGGGTCTCGACATATGCCCCCGTCAGGGCCATCGTGATGGCAAAGACCGCGAGGATAACCGAGAATGGCAGCAGCACATCGTTTACGGTGACGGCCTGGCCGTGATGCGATGAAAAATAGTCGACGAGAGGGGTAACAAACACGCTCCACGCATAGGTGGTCCCGAGGCAGAGGTTAATCACCAGGCACGATGCGACAAGTGCCCATCTCCCCTTCTCCGGGGGCAACCCCGGCAGTGGTACTTTTTCTGCCGGTCGGTTCAGCATAAAGGCGCCTTACTGCCACGGAACATGGAGGTTGCCATTTCACTAACCGTAGGTGACTGGAGAAAAAAAGATTTGGAAATAGCTCTGGTTAAGCCCGTGAACAACGAAAACAAGTGCCAATCCGCTTCACTGATATATGAGGTGTGAATGCCGGGCTCGTGAAAAGAACGATCAGGCTGGTATACATTTCCCGGAGACCCAGTTTAGGGACGACAGAGGTCTTGCAGTAAACGCTTATGTTGCGTCCGGTTTCTGGAAGATATAGTGATTATCTTTTTCTGACCAGTAAAAAGTGACTCTGCTCCCGACCGGAAAGTTTTCCGGGATTACCTGGCCCGGATCGACACTGATAAACTTCATCCCTGTCGCTCCGCCATCGATAATCACAACGGTTTTGCTTCCTCCCATGGGCGAGACATATTCGGTGATAATACCGCTGGTTACCGTACTGTCCTGATTGCTGGGTATCTTCTCTGGCATCAGTAAATCCAATACTCAATACACAAAATTAATTTAAAAAAATATGCCCCAATTACAAAAAATGAAACAATCACCTTCTTTTTTTGCCTGAAACCGAAAAATCCCGAAATCAAAATTTTCAGTTTTTTCAGTTTTTTCTGAAAAATATAAATAGTCTGTCACACCACCATAGTACCATCATGACAGGAAAGAAAAGTGCGAACGGGACAGGGTCCTCTACGGGATCCCCGTGCGGGTGCACGCCTGGTTCCGGCTGCCAGGTGGAGGCGGTGCTGAGCGTGGATGAGCGGGGGCAGATGGTGCTCCCCAAGGATGTCCGGGAAAAGGCCGGCATCCGGACCGGTGACAAGCTGGCCCTGATCAGCTGGGAACGGGAGGGGAAGATCTGCTGCCTTGCCCTGATGAAGGCAGATTCCCTGAGCGGGATGGTGAAAGGGATCCTCGGCCCGCTCATGAACGAGGGGCAGTAAGGGAGACCGGCACCATGGACGCTTCCCGGACAGCCACACCATGCTCATGCTCACCGCAGGTGCAGTCCTGTGGCTGCACTGCACCCCTGTCACCCCCTGTAGCGCCCCGGGTCACGGACAGCATCATCACGTTTGCCAACCGGCTCGATCATGCTCCTTGCCCGCTGGGGTGTGAACCGTATGGGCCATATCGTCGGGCCGGGACTGTACCGGCTCGGCAACCCCGGTCCTGACAGCCCGGTCTTTGCGTCAGCGAACTACACCCTGTCCTTCGATGCACTCCGTTCTGCCCTGGGAGGCACGGATGGTTATATTCTCGTTCTCGACACCAAGGGGATCAACGTCTGGTGTGCAGCCGGGAAGGGGACCTTTGGGACCGAAGAACTGGTCCGGCGAGATCCGGCTCACGGGGCTCGGGGATATCGTCCGTCACCGGAAGATCATCGTACCCCAGCTCGGGGCCCCGGGGGTCTCCTGGCCGGAGGTGCTCAGGCAGTCGGGGTTCAGCGTTGAGTACGGCCCGGTCCGGGCCCGGGACCTCCCGGAGTACCTGAAGGACCGGAAGGCTACACCGGCGATGCGGAAGGTGGCATTCCCGTTACGGGACCGGCTCATCCTCGCGCCCATGGAGCTGGTCGCTGCAGCCCTGCCCACGGTAGTGGTGGCTGCCGTGTTGTTCCTGCTTGCCGGCCCGGGGAGTGCGCTTGCTGCGGTCAGTGCAGTCCTTGCCGGCACCGTGCTCTTCCCCGCGTTGCTGCCAATGATCCCGACCCGGGACTTCTCCACCAAAGGGTTCATTCTCGGCCTTATTGTCGCCCTCCCCTTCGCGTGGTCCTTTTCCTCGACCCCGGGCCTGCCCGGGTGGGCGGCTGTGCTGGCCGCGATTCCACCGCTCCTCATGATCCCGGCAGTGACGGCGTACCTTGCGCTCAATTTTACCGGTTCGACCACATTCACCTCACGGACCGGGGTAAAAAGGAGATCTTCCGGTATGTCCCGGTCATGGCCGTCATGGCCGGTGCCGGGATAATCACGGGTGTTGCCCTTGGTGTGGGCAGGCTCATGGGGGCGCTCTGATGCCCGGCTCGTATACTGAAAACACCCTCCGGTATGAGCCGGAACGCTGCATCAACTGCCCGGCGCTGCACCCAGGTCTGCCCCCACGCCGTCTTTGCTGAAGGACAGGAGCATGCAGAGCTCGTCCGCCCTGGAGCCTGCATGGAGTGCGGGGCGTGTGCCCTCAACTGCCCGGTCCAGGCGATCGCCGTGCAGAGCGGGGTCGGGTGTGCCTGGGCGATGATCAACGCCGCGCTGAGGGGAAAGGACATGGACAGCGGCGAATGCGGGTGCGGCGGAGATACGTCATGTTGTAGCGGGACAGCTGACACTACACCCTCCTGCGAGGGAAAGTGAACGGATCTGTCGGGACACTCCTGACCGGTGAAGGATAATTACTCTGTATTTTTTCCCTCATCCGTGAGTGAGCAGATGATCCGGCTCTCCGCTGAACTCTCCCGAGATCAGGTCGCAAAGAAGACCAAAAAGAGGGGTGACATACCCCCGACCAAAATACGCCCAAATTAGGCTCCGTTTCCCCTGCCATCTTCCGGAAAACCCCGTAAAATCGAGATTTTACCCTTCAATCAGAAATACGGCTAAAATAGCCCCCGTTTGCCAAAATACGGTAGATAACCATCTCGCCAAATCGCCACCGGAGCCCTTTCCCTGGCTCTGTTTTTGGCACCTGCTTTTCCCCATCCGGACCCCCAAAACGCTCCCAGAACGCGAATAACGAGCTTATCTTTTTCGAGGATATTTATAAAACCTGAGAAATGGGGTGATGGGCAGAATACTCCTGCCTTCAAGCCATTCTTTCACGACCAATGCACTCAAAATCGATAAATCCATTATAGGGGTCAGTTTTTATGAGCCGCACTCGCACTTTCTGCCCAACCAGAAGTCCCTTCTCGCCCTTCATAACCCGCCCTTCAGCAGGAGGTACAAGAAGCCTGACGTAGGTTCCCTTATCTGCCACACCGGTCACGAGGGCATTAAAGGTTTTGCCGATACAATCTTCGAGCAACACAGCAGCAACAGATTTTCGCATGAATCGCTTGACCTTCTTTGACGCCTTCTCCCGGTCGGTCAGCCACATGGCCCTGTCGGAGAGATCTGCGGAAGAATAGGGGCAGGGTTTTCCTGCAAGGATCGCTTTTACCTGGCGCTGGTTAATGATATCTACGTAGCGCCGGTTCGGTGCCGTCGCATGGGTGTAATCAATGATCGCGAGGGCAAAATGACCGACCGGTGTACGCCCGGTTCCAGCATCATGTACCTCACCGGCTCCCATCAGTTTTATCACAGTGAGGGACAGGTCGGGAAAATGGAGAGGATCGACGGTTTTTTCCCGTGTGAGGAATTTCGCAAGTGCTTTTGCATCCGGATCCTCCGGCAACGTTACGCCATGGATCGCGGCGGTGAGTATGATACCTGCCCAGTTTTTGGGCGTCTTTACGACTCTCTGGATCATAGGCACCCCTTCAGCACCAAGCCGGGCTACCATCGTCCCGTTTGCCGCAACCATAAACTCCTCGATTAAGGCACGGGCCGGGTTCGGTGTGAGGGCAACGAGATCCCTGACCTCGTCACCTTCCATGACCACTTCGGGTTCCAGGGTCTCGAACTCGAGTGCACCCTGATCACGGCGGTATTTCCGCAGGAGTTGTGCAGCCTCATTCTGAAGATACAATTGCTCTTCCAGTCCGGTGACCTCTTGTATACCCTTTGGCATAGGACCGGTTCCATCCAGCCACGCACCGACCTCCTGGTCCACAAGTTTTGCCTTGTTACGGACCAGTGCCCGGTAGACCCCCTGCGGAGAGAAATCCCCGTCGGGCCGGATCAGGAACTCAATGACGATAGCCATCCGGTCTTTTTCCGGCAGGAGAGAGGTGATCCCGTACGACAACCGTTCGGGAAGCATGGGAAAGGTGAGTACGCCGGTATAGACGGTTGTCCCGTTGTGTGCAGCATATTCATCGGCCGGGGAATGTTTCCAGACATAGGAATCGACGTCGGCTATGGCGACCCGGACCAGGATTGTACCCTCAGGAGTACGCTCACAATACTCCAGCTGGTCGAGATCCTGTGAATCGTGGTTGTCAACGGATGACCAGAGGAGCGTGCGGAGATCACGTGCATCGTCGGGAATATCGGAAAAAGTCCGCTCCTGCATTCTATCAACATCATCGATCACCTGCGGGGGGAACCTGGAGAGAAAACCATATTTTTCCATCGCGTGGAAGGCGATGGTTCTGAGATCAATATCCTCATGCCGGCGTCGACGTCTCATGGTAACCGGGTGTTCTTCCCTTTACTTGCTTAAAACTTCCGGAAGTACCCGGCGTTGACGATCACGGGAGGGAATCGTCAGAGTTACATGTTTCCTGGTTCCCGGGGACCGCAGACGCCCGGTCATGTTCACTCGTCCTCGCTGATGCTCCGGCTCGCTTCACATCACCTTGCTGCTTTTATTTTCGGTATACCGGGGATGACCACGCTAAAGTAAAATCAATATTGATGTATGGATCCAACAAATCCACAGAAACAAAGTGAGGAAATAATGCTAACCAAGGGCCTGACTCCGGTCCGTCTGAATATTCCATTTTACCGGAGCATTATGACTATACCTCGCCGCTATTGAGAGGCGATGAAGTATTTCGATCTCGACCTGTGCCTCGTAAAGGATTTGGAGATCGACCTGTGGAGGAAGGTAATCTATTCGATCCCGATTTGGCTCGATGGTGGGAGCGCGGATGTCTGTGATCGAAGACGTCCTGGTTGCCTGTTGATACGATGACGCCCCTGGCTTGTCGCGATGCTCCGGCGCCAGCGGCTGCTCCTGCCCGCTCCTCACACCATGCTCCGCATCGTGTTCGTCGCTGTAATCGTACTCATGAATAACGATAGCCGACTCGCTCACGCGATGCAAAGGGAGCTCGGACTCGCCGCTTGTGAACGTCTCGTGACATTCATGCTCGCCCGGGCTGTTTTGCCAGGGTTCCGGCAATGTACCTGATTGAATAACTACCCCACCTCCATTCACGGTCACCACCGCTTTTCCGCCCATATCCCAACGTTTAAGTACATTTGCTCATATGGGTAACTGCGGTTCCCGGAACCAGGACCATGAGATGACAATATGAGCAATACATCAATAACAAAGGAGAAAATGTGCGATGAATGCTGTTGACACGGGTTCATCCACGCAACCACAAAACCAACCCAGGATGATCCCCAAAAAAGCAGCGATCGATGTGAAACATGTCATTCTCGTGCTCAGCGGGAAGGGCGGGGTCGGAAAATCCACGGTTTCGGTAAATCTCGCGTTCGCTCTTGCTAACCATGGAAAAAAGGTCGGCCTGCTTGATCTGGATTTCCACGGCCCCAACATCCCGAAGATGCTGGGTATTGAAGACACACGGGCGGTCGTGTACGCAACTGCCATTGAACCGGTCCATGTGACAGAAAACCTCGCGGTCATGTCGATGTCATTTCTGCTTAAGGACACGACCACACCGGTTATCTGGCGGGGACCGATGAAGATGAGCGCGATCAAGCAGTTTCTTGCAGAAGTGAACTGGGGATCCCTTGATTATCTTGTTGTTGATCTTCCTCCGGGAACCGGTGATGAGGCATTAACAATTGCCCAGCTGGCTCCCAACGTAAAAGGAGCAGTCATCGTGACCACTCCCCAGGATGTTGCGGTCATGGATGCAATCAAGGCGGCAAAATTTATCGAGAAGATCGAAGTGCCGGTAATCGGGGTCATCGAGAACATGAGCGGGATGATCTGTCCCCACTGCGGTGAAACAATTGATATCTTTTCCAAAGGTGGCGGGAAAAAAGCGGCCGAGGATCTGGGGGTTCCCTATCTTGGTGCAATTCCTCTTGACCCTGAAATGGTGAAGGCGGGGGATGAAGGCAGACCGATTATCCTGCGACACGCCGATTCCCCGACCGGGAAGGCGGTAGACGCGGTAATGGAAAACCTGGTGCGACTGGTCGAATCCTGAGGATCATCACGATAAAATACATAAAATAACCCATTTACTTCACGGATTCAACGATTTGCCAGGAACTAATGCCTTCCCGGGGGACTGCTTTCCGTTCATGCAAACACGGTAATTACGTGTCCCCGGGAATTACGATAACATCTTTATCCGTTCCGCCCTCCGAGATTTTCCGGGTAAGATGGATGGCTTCTCCCTTCATAGGGCAGTGCCGTTCGCACAGACCACAGCGGATACAGTTATAGATATCGACCTGCGGCATCTTCTTCCGATTGATCTTCTTTCCCTTCACTTCAATCTCCCGCGGACCTTCTATCATGGTAATGGCCTTGACAGGACAGACCTGGGCGCACCTCGAACACCCGATACAATTCTTATCGGTGATTGCAATGGCGCCCCGGAACCCTTCGGGGATCGGGACCTTCTCCTTCGGGTAAAGGATGGTAACGGGTCTGGATACCAGATTCCGGAACATCTCCCGCAAAACGGCAAACCGTTTACCGATACTGACTATGAACGTGCTTATGCTGTCTGATACCATGATTCATCAACACCGGCGATTCCCGTGACAGGGAATGTCGGGAAGCAGATCACATGCAGTTCCATCGTTAACGTTCCCATCTTACCCGGCAGGATATCAACCCCCTGCAACAGGGGGAAACAGCGCGATGATATCACCGTCATCGAGCGGAGTGTCCAGCCCGGCCAGAAAATGCACGTTTCTGCCATTTTTGAGGATGTTGACAAAATCCCGAAGTGTTTCAGGAGCAGCAAACATCAGTTCTTCCAACCCCCCGTATCGCCCCATGAGCTCATCAAGAAGTATTCGGATGGTTGCACCCTCAGGAAATTCGAGATCGAACTGGCCATCCATGACCTCCCGGAACGTTGCAAATGCCTTCACATGGACTTTCATCGCACACCCTCTCGTTCGCGGTATCCTGTACTCATCCTGTACCACAGATATGGCATGTTTGAATTCGTTCTATTTTGAGCCGATCTGATTTTTGCCTGATGCCATCCCAGAGCCATAACTGGTCACTGATTGTGGTACCAATGCCGGTTGCGAGCTTAATTGCTTCGGTTACCTGAACACATCCGGTTATTCCGGTTGTAACTCCGATAACTGGCGTTTCCCGTACAGGGGGCGGTTTTGGGACAATGCAGCGAAGGCAGGGGGATTTTGGGCGAACAATGGTGCAGACCTGCCCATAGAAGCCATTGACCGCACCATGGATAAACGGTATCCTGCATTGCCATGCTGCGTCAGCCAGAAGGTACCGTGCTGGATAATTGTCGAGCCCGTCAATGACAACATCCATACCCCGGATAAGATCTCTGACCGGAGATGTACCGATTGTTGTTGCAACTGATTCTACTTCAATAGATGAATTCACGGCACGGATCGCTTTTGCAGCAGTTTCAGCCTTGGGTCTCCCAATATCAATCTCCCGATACAACTGGCGGTTCAGGTTTGTCTTTTCGATATTATCCGGGTCGATAATATCGGATGGTACCAAACCCTGCCATGGCAGCAAAGAGAGCCGCTGTACTACCCAATCCTCCTGCTCCGGCAATGAGCAGCCGTGTCTTCCCGATTTTCTCCTGCCCTTCTTTACCGATAAGCGGGATCTGCCGAAGGAACCGTTCATCTGATGACAGTACCCATAGTAACTCATCCCACCACGGTCAACTCTGCATCATGTCCAGTTCTTTCTTGACCGCAGGGAGCACTTTCCGCTCCTTGATCAACCGCTGGGATTTTGCCCGCGGGGTATCTCCCTCCTCTGCAAACTGGATCGCTTCAGCAGGGCAGAGGTTGGCGCAGGTCTGGCATCCCACCACACAGCTCATCAGGATGGACGACAACCGATTTCTTCCTGTCCCAGTCAAACTGGTAGACCCCTTTGCCGCAGGTAAGGAAACACAGGCCACAGCCGATACATTTCTTGTCGTTCACGACCGGGTGCCAGTCGATTTCGTTGCGGGGGATACCATGCCAGAGACCGGGGACTTTTGCAGCACTCTCTGCCATGTTATCCAAGGCCCAGTTCTTTCTGTTTCTCCTTTGTCGGCGTCCCTTCCTTATCCCAGCCCCGCAGGGTGTAATATTCGTCGAGCATTTCATCTCTCCGCCATACCTGCCCGGTGGGTGCGCCTTCCTTGAGCGGTTCGTTCAGGAGCCGGGGTGGCAGTGTGTCATCCTTGCGGCCGAACCCGCGTTTGATGTTGTAGAGTTTCTGGAGGTTCCAGATCCGTTCTCCGATCTTTAATAATTCGGCGGTATCGATCTTCATTCCCGTGGTCGCAGTAAGGAGATCCGCATAATCCTCCGGGCCCAGTGCAAACGAGGTGAACAGGCACATGCCTGAAGCATCTATAGATGCGGTCAGGTCCTGGAAGGTCTTGACCCACTGTGGTTTTCCCTTTGTCACATACGGGTCCAGTTTCTCGGGAGCCCCGAGCACTTCGGGAGAGATCATGTACCCGTACACGTGGTCACCACCCCGGACCGATGTGGCGGTTGCAAGCCCGTACCCCTGGATTCCCCGGGGATCGTAGGCAGGCAGTTCCTGCTTCTTGGAACTCATGGACAATTCGGGATGCCCGTATTTCGTCGCAAACCGGAACGAGCCCTCGGCAAGTTCATTCCCGATATCTTCACGTTTCGCGATCTGCTCTACCAGTTTCAGCATCCCTTCGGCGTCACCGAACCGGATCGGGTGCTTGACATAGCCTTTCTCCGCCATCTCCATCAGGCAGGCAATCGTTGTCGGTGTCGAGATCGCGTCGAGCCCGTACTCGTTGCAGATGTTGTTCGCCCGGGCTACCGCCTTGAGATCGTCGATCCCGCAATCTGGCCCGAACGCCCAGTCGGGTTCGTACTCCGGGCCTTCTCCGGTCTCACCATCGAATTCATGGACACGGCCGCACTGCACGATACAGGCGTAGCAGCCCTTGGGTCTCTTGAGGATGGTTTTTGCTATTGTTTCTCCGGAGACACTCTCAGCATTTGCAAAGTGGGCGGTCTGGAAGTTCCGGGTCGGCAGTACATAGTTCTCGTTGATGATGTTGATGAGCACCGCCGTGCCATAGTTGTGGAGCGCCTTTTCGATCCCGTTTTCCTCGATTTTCTTGCGCACCCGGTCTTTGACTATGTTGAGCTTATCTTCATCCGCAGCCGTGATTGGCAGTTCTCCCCGTGCGGCAATCGCTTTGAAGTTCTTTGAGCCGAGGACAGCACCGATTCCCCCGCGCCCGGCAGCCCGCGCCTTCTCGTTGATGATACAGGCAAACAGCACGAGTTTTTCCCCTGCCGGGCCTATGCAGGCAACCCGAATTTTATCATCCTTGTGTTCTGCCTGAATTGCATCGGTCGTCTGTCCGGTCGTTTTACCCCAGAGATGACCCGCGTCCCGGAGTTCGGCCTTGCCGTTGTCCAAAAAGAGGTAGACCGGTTTTTTTGATGCACCAGTTATAACAACCGCATCGAACCCTGCCTTCTTCATCTTCCAGCCGAAAACCCCGCCACTGTTGGCGCTCATGGCAGTTCCCGAGAGGGGGGCAATTGTCGAGACCTCGTACCGGCTGCCCAGCGGGATACCGGTACCGGTCAGAGGCCCGGAAGCAAACACGACCACATTCTTGTCGCTCAGCGGATCGATCTTCGGATTAACCATGTCGGTCAGAAGCCGGATGCCAAACCCCCGCCCGCCTAAGTAGTTCTTCTTGAGATCTGATGGCGTTGGCTTGATCGTCACTTTCCCGGCCGTGAGATCGGCATAGACCATCTTTCCTGCGTATCCATCCATGCTGATTACCAAACGCTTACTTGACAGTCATAGCACATAAAGGTTATTCAAGAAAAATTGAAATAGTTAACAGGCTCGGATTGTTAACAAATTACCACAGATTCGAAAAATCTGCACCGTAGAATGGTATGATTAATACGTAACGAGAATAGGATTGATAGAAATACTCTCTGAAAAAGAAACGGGTATCATCAGGAACAATATTCCTCACTTTTTCTTCTTCGTTCCGCACACGATAATCTCATCATCGTCAATCATCGGGATCTTCATGTGCTCGATTGCCCAGTCGCAGAGGGCATTGAGGAGCGGGATGATGGTCATCCCCAGCGGTGTGAGTGAATACTCGACCTTGGGTGGGACCTGGGTGAACACCTTTCGTTTGATAATACCGTCCTGCTCCAGTTCGCGTAACTGTTTAGTCAGCATCACATCGGTAATGCCAGGGATCGACCGCCGCAGATCGCTGAACCGCAGTACTCGTTTTCGCAAGAACCAGATAATCAGCGGCTTCCACTTACCGCCGATCACATCGAGCGTGCCTTCTACCGGGCAGAAATAACAGGAGGGATCTTTCATCATCACTATGTTTTAGTGTAGTATATTAAATCAAAGTTAGTATCCTCTATAAATTTAGTAATATCACAAATTTAAATAATGAAAGGCCAGCACACCAGACGGAATTGTTCCGGTGATACAACCGGGATCTGCTGCCCAGTCTCAGGCCCATCACCGGAACAAAAACAAGGAATACGCGGATTCATCGGTTTCCTGATCTCCTGCTGCCCCTACACAATGCTTGTAAAAAAGATCCTGCGATTCCTGCGGGGAGAGACGGGAACCTTAAGCGAACCGCTCACCAACCGGGAGATCGAGCTGAAAAGCAATATGAAAATCGGGTACGGTATCATGCTCGTCGGTGTATTCTGCCCGATCTTCTGGCTCTCGCTCCTGTCCGGCGCCCGGGGAGCCGAGCTCATGTTCAATGCGATCCACTCGTTCCTCGTGTTTCTGTTCGGCCTGGGGTTCGTGATCGCATATCGTATCCAGTTCAGACGCGAATTTGGAGGCGCGAACCGCTGATGCATCCGGGACTGAAGGTATTTGCTCCCTGCATCGCCGGTACTGGACTTTTGCTCATTGCGAGCGCCGCAATTTCGGGAGGGGGCTGGCTGGTCCCGATGACGGTGATTATTGGTGCCGCTCTTACGATGGCAGGAATTATTATCCTTTTTCCGGCCAAAAAACACCATGGGGTTCCGTGATCCTGCTCTGGGATTATGCGGGAAATGCAAGGGGAAATGAACATGCCTGATAATGAACGGGAGAGTAAAAGCCTGATGAAACTTGGCGCCGGGTTTGCGATCTTCGGACTGGTATGCCCGATCTTCTGGCTGAGCCTTGTCTCCGGTGCCCCGAAGTCGGAGACATGGGTGTACGGAATCCATTCCGGGATATTCGTCCTGATCGGGCTTGCCATCCTCGGAAAAGGGTGGTACGATCTCAAACGTGTGCGGGCCGAGAGACCGGTGAATACTCCGGGATAGATACTCCGGTTTTTTCCGGGATATGATTTTAAGAAGAGATGCCCTTTTCTGATTATACCGATTCGGATCTAAAAACGTGAGCTCGATGCAGGCAGAATCTACTCAATCGATTCATAGGGATGTTCCCTTTTACCGTCAGCACTATGATTTCACGTGCGGCCCGGCTTCATTGATGATGGCTATGAAGTACCTTGATAACGATTTGCGCCTCGGGAAGGATTTGGAGATTGACCTCTGGAGGGAAGGAAACCTTGTAGCCGTTTGGGGAACAAGCAGGTATGGTCTGGCTTTTTCTGCGGCGGTTCGTGGATTTTCTGCAAGAGTTACCAGCAATACGGGCGGAATTGATTTTGTTGACAGGTTCGTTCCGCCACTTAACGATCCCGACATGCAGATGCTTAAGGACCATTTTTACGAAAGGAGAACCAGATGCAGAAAACTGGGGGTCCGGGAACGACAGGAAACCATCACCGGCAAAACCATTTCCAAATCTCTGTTTTCGAACCATGTTCCCTTGGTGGTGACGAATTCCTTGTTTTTCAGCAAAGAAGATCTCCCTCATTGGGTTGCAGTGACCGGAATCGATGACAAATTCATGTACTTCAACAATCCCCTCGATGCCAATCCCAAAAAGAGAAAAATCGAGCTTCCCGCTCTCCAGAAGTTTGTCGGATACCACGGCGATCAATCGATGGTGGAGGTCTGGAGAGAATAATTCTCCGCCGTTTTAACCAAACACGGTTCTCAATTGACCATGAGAGAAAAATTATATGAAATGCATCAGTTTGAGGATGAGCTGGATCGCAAATACCCAGAGGATCGCCCCGAATCCCGCCTTGATATACCCGCTGGAGATCTTTACCATGCTCCTCGCACCGATGGTTGCACCGATCACAACAGCTATAGCGGTGCCGAGGATCAGAGGAATATCAAAACCGCCGCTCGTCAGGTGCCCGAATACCCCGAAGAGGGACGAGAAGATCACGATAAAACTGACTGCACCGGCAGAATTTTTGGTGGGATAGCGGCAGAGGAATATCAGGAACGGCACAATCAGGATCCCGCCGCCAACGCCAAGCAGTCCTGATACGATTCCAACCACGAAGCTGAAGATCACGATGAGGACATACATTCCCCGGGAAAAATGTACCGGGCATGCAGTCTCAGGAACTGATCGCTCCCAGTACGTGTAGATCATCCGCCCACCGGCACCGATGAGGAAGATGACGAACAGCCACATCAGGATCGCGGGGTTGATGTACGCTGCCATAACCCCGCCAAGGAACGCGCCCAATGCAGATGCCCGGGACAAACCAGAGTGCGAACCGGATGTCCACGAGATTCGAGCGGTAGTACACGATCGATGCGGACAGGGCTGTGATCAGATTGAGTACGAGCGAAGTAGAGATTGAGGTCAGTGCAGCATATCCTAACAAAAAGAGAATGGGGGTATAGAGCGATCCCGCCTCCCTGTCCGAACATCGAAAAGATAATGGAAACGATGAAGACCGCAACGATGGCAATCAGGAGGGTGCTGTCCATCGTACACCGGGTTATTGCGTTCCTTTCAGGACATTCACCCAGGTCTGGTCATACCCCGAACATGGAATGCATTCAGGTTTTCCATCCACCATACGCACGTAGCGCTCGAAGATGTATTCACCGCATTTGCTGCACTTCGTCTTGTTAAAGGAACCTTTCGGGCGACCGAAGGTGTAGTCCGGTAGTTTTGTAACCGTAAACAGCTCAGACTCCGATGCCGACAGAACCATATCCACCACCTTCTTCACAACATCAGCAGGAACCTGTGATGGCTCGATACCTTTCTTCCGGTAGACAAAGAATTCCTGCTTGCCGAGTTCGTCCTGGAACTCCGATTTCAGATACACCCGAACCGCCCCTTTTCCCGGAACTACCAGCAGGCAGGCAACTTTTCCGTAGTTGAGCCGCTCCATCATCAGCTTGCCATACGTGCAGCCGGTGACTGCCATGAACCCGTCAATCATGCAGGTCTGGGGGTGGCCGACTCCCATCTCTGACAGGCCGAATGCTCCATGATCACCGATATGCTGCACCCCCAGTTCCCGCATGGCGATCTGTCCCATCCGGTACCCTATCGGCATGAACGGGCAGACATGCCCGTGGAAGTCCCAGACTCCCTGCGGAATTTCAACTTTTATTGAATTTGCCATGGCAACTACCTTATCGCAATTACTATAAATAATTTGCCGGAGTTGCATTTACTATGAAATACCCTTGATTCAGGGCATTCAGCCGGTTACTTCCGAACCTTCCTGCGAACCGCCGCGATGAGTGTTTCAATCTCTTCGAATTTGGGATCAGCCATACCGTTCTTTTCGATCCCTTCTTCGGTCGCAATGATGTGAATGTGAGGGGTAATACAAAGACTTTTCAGTTTCTTTGCTGCACACCGATCCCCGCACCCGTCAATCACCACCACCTTCCCGCCATTGATCACCGCTTCCATATCGCGGGTGGACTGCTTCGCATGCAGGTGCCCTTCAAAGAGATCCGGTTCTTTCTGCGCAAGGATTCCGCCGACCTGCGCCGTCAGTTTTCCGGTGTTGGAAACCCCTGAGCAGGTGATGAGGATCAACGGGCTTTCGTCAGTAATTTTTCCACCCTGAGGAACTTTCCCGGATGTGGCAGTACATCCATCCATTATTTTCTTTTCACCGCCTTCACTTTTACACTCTTCACCGATTCCGCGATTTCAGCATAATCATGTTTCGAAGGGGAAAAAGATTCAAACCCTGCTTTCAGCAAAGGATCGATCCCTGCAAGATCGGAGAGGACCTGTGTTTCCTCAAGTACCGCCACGTCGGAAAACTGTGCCTTCCGGATAAAATCAAGATAAGCATCTTTCAGGCTTGCTCCCGCAATACAACTGGCATATGCTTCCACCGAGGTACGCACTGCCTCGGGAAGTTCGCGTGTCAGGACAATATCTGAAACCATGAGCAATCCACCCGGCTTCAGCACACGGTATGCCTCGCGGAAGACTCTCGCCTTGTCAGGTGAGAGATTGATCACACAATTTGAGATGATGAGATCAACGGAGTTATCAGCAACCGGTAGGGCTTCGATCTCCCCGAGCCGGAACTCAACGTTGGTTGCACCCGCCTTTTTTGCATTTTCCCGTGCTTTCATCAGCATCTCGTGCGTCATGTCAACCCCGATAACCCGTCCCGTCTTTCCGACCTTTCCGGGCAGCAAGGAAGCAATCGAACCCGGCACCGGATCCCAGATCAAGTACCGTGTCCCCTTCATGAATCGCTGCATGGGCAAGCGGGTTCCCGCAGCCGAGGCCAAGATTCGAGCCATCCGGGACAGCACCCATCTCTTCGGCTGAGTACCCGACCTTCCCGCTAATTTGTTCTGCAGTTGTTGCTCCGCCACAGCAGGATGAGTTTGGGCCGCAGCAGCATCCGCTACTCCCTTCAACAACCTTTGCGTAGC
Source organism: uncultured Methanoregulaceae archaeon (assembly GCA_963721245.1). Taxonomy (GTDB): domain Archaea; phylum Halobacteriota; class Methanomicrobia; order Methanomicrobiales; family Methanospirillaceae; genus Methanoregula. Next base: position 71,409 of record CAVRIL010000001.1, read on the forward strand.
TCTTCCGTACTTGTTTCCGTATTTCGTGTTCGTCGGTCATGGAATACCCTTTATTTTTCGTAATGGTTACTTCGTCCCGCTTCCTGTCGTATGACTGAACCCCGGTTTTGCCCAGAGCAGGAGGATTGAACTGAATACGACAGAGATACACCCCGCCTCCTGGTAGAGGGTCGCAGTTATCGGTGAGAGCAGGGCCTGGACACCGAGTAAAAGCCCGATCGCGTTATACACCATGGAGAGCCCGATATTGATCTTGATCCGCCGGATGACTTTTTTCGACATCCAGACAAAGTCCACGACCTGCCAGAGATCGTCCTTCATGAGGGTGATATCGGCAGTCTCGATCGCGACATCGGTGCCCGATGCACCCATCGCGATGCCGACGTCTGCTTTGGCAAGGGCGGGAGCATCATTGATACCGTCCCCGATCATCCCCACAATCTGTCCCTTTGCCTGGAGTTCCTTTACCACCTCGAGTTTCTGCTCCGGGAGGAGGTTTGCCTGGTAACTGTCAATGCCGATCGAGGCGCTCACTGCCTTTGCAACCGTCGCATTATCCCCGGTGAGCATGACGATGTTCTTCACTCCCATCTTTCTTAAGGCGGCAATGGCCTCCGCAGTTCCCGGGCGGATCTCATCCGCAATGGCGATCAGTCCCGTGACCGTCGTATCACGGGTGACCATGATGACGGTCCTTCCCTTATCCATCTGTTTTGTGATGATGCCGAGGACTTCCTCCTCGAGATGGACACCTTTCAGTTTCAAGGAATTCCGGTTTACCAATGATCAGGTTGTGTTCACCCGACCGTGCGGTGATACCCATGCCGGTTTCGCTTTTGAATTCGTCAGGGTCCGGGACTGTAATGTTCCGGGCAGCGGCAGCTGCGAGGATGGCCCGGGCAAGGGGATGTTCCGAGAATTTTTCACCGGTTGCTGCAAGAAGGACCACATCTGCTTCCTGATATCCGGGGCGGGCAATGACTTCTACAACCTTTGGCTTGCCGAGAGTAAATGTCCCGGTCTTGTCCACCAGAAGCGTGTCAAGTTTTCCTGAAAGTTCGAGAAAACTGCCGCCCTTGATCAGGACACCCCGCCGGGCCAGGTTGGAGATCCCGGCGGTGACCGCAGTCGGGGTGGCAATCGCGAACGCACAGGGACATGCAACCAGCAGGATGGAGACAAAGACGAGAACTTTTCCTGACAGGAAATACCCGATCACAGCAATGACGATGACTACCGGGAGGAACCAGGTCGTAAACCGGTCGGCAATCCCCTGAATGGGGGCCCTCGTACCCTGTGCACCTTCGACAAGATGAACGATCCGGGCAAGAGTGGTGTCTTCGCCGACCCGGGTCGTCCGGACCTCAAGGTGTCCGGTCTCGTTCATGGTCGCGCTGAATACTTCGCTCCCTGCGGTCTTCTCGACCGGGATCGATTCCCCGGTAATGGGGGCCTGGTTTACGCTGCTCGCTCCGGTAACGACGATCCCATCGACCGGGATCCGTTCTCCCGGCCTGATAATAACAATGTCGCCTATCTGGACCTCTGCGGCCAGCATGGCAACTTCTTCGGTACCGCGACGAACATTTGCCATCTTCGGAGCAAAATTCAACAGGCTCCGGATATTTTTCTTTGTTTTGTCGAGTGTATAGGATTCGAATGCACCCACCACAGCCATGATAAATACGATCAGTGCCGCCGACAGGAACTGACCAACCGCCATCGTAGCGATAAGGGCAACGGTGACAAACACGTTGACCGTGATCTTCCGGTGGTACATATCACGGAATCCCGAGACAAAGCGGGTGTATCCTCCAAAAAGAGTAGCCGCGAGGGCAATACCCCCGCTCACGTAAGCGATGTACGGCCCGGTCAGGAAGAACGAGACGGCCCAGCTGGCGATGATAAGAACACCGACGATAATCGGTACAAGTCCAAAGACCAGGACATCCCAGTATACGGGGGTTTCTGTTTGTTCATTATCCATAGATACGGTCACCTCAATTCACTAAAGATGCATTTCTGGTCGTACTCAAAGGGTAACAACCAGGCAATTTCATTGCGACAGTTCACTTTTTGGACGGAGCCTTTTTCTTTTCCGCAGCGGTATCGGGAGCTGCACCGCAGGTCTCTCCACCGCCACAGCAGCCACCACTTTTGTCCATCGATTCCTTAACCGCCGAGAAAAATCCTTTCTTCTTCTTTTCTTCTGCCATAATAATTCATCTCTCCTGGATTACTTCATTCAGAATTCGATACCTTGCATAGTGTGCTATCCGATATTTAAGGATGAGCACTAGTGGGGAGGTCCTGGCTCTCCCGAAGGCAGGTACTCTTTTTTTGTTCTGTCTTCCGCTGCCTTTGCGGCACACCGTGCCTTCAGTTTCTCGATCATATCCAGAGCCTTCTGCTTTGCCGCCCGCTCGCTGTCATCACCCGGTTCGGCCCACGGTTGCGTGACGCTCCATGTCAGTTTCCCGCTCAAGGGGGGTTCCGGGAAGGCTCCAGGATCGTAGAGTGACTGCCCCCGGAAATCCACCGGGTTTTCCTGGAAACAGGACCACACAGCTTTGCGTATAACCGATTCATTCTGGAACTGGCAGTTAACAAGTGTCAGCTGTTCCCTGAACCTCTGTATAAACTCCAACGGAACATTGTAGAGGTATGCTGAAAGCCCGGTGGTCCCGATGATACGTTTCTTCTCGTCCACCCCGTTTTTGAATAACGCCTTGATGGCATCGCCGGTTTTATGTCCTTCGGATTCTGGACCGCCAAGAACAAGGAACCGGATATTCGGGTTTGCGACGATATTGCAGATGATCTTCTCGATGCCAATATTTGCGGTCTGCAGGGTCCCGGAAAGTGCTGCTCCGCTCTCCACCCCGGTTCTCACGAGGTGTTCGATCTCGGGGGGAATCTCCTCGGGATCCGTAGTGAGGATGATGATAACCGCAACCGGGGAGAAGTCATTTCCCCTGAGGTAACGTCCTTCTTCAGGGGGGTAGTCTGAGTGTGGTGCCACTTTGAGCATGACAGTTACCCAGGACCTGCCTGTTTTTTCCGGTGCTGTTCAAGGATGCGATCCATCTCATCCCGGAATGTTTCCAACCGGGCGGCCGCTACTGATTCTTCCGGGATACTATGGAGCAGTTGCCGGACATGCAGAGCCCCTGATACTTCTTTGTCGCAGGTTTTTCCGAACCTTGGGGCAACGCAGTGATGGCAGATCCGTAGTCCGAAATGCTGCAGCGTTCCGGTGCAGAGCGGCATACCTGTGCAGTCAGCAGCAGCCCCACGTGTCGATCCGCACGGTGCTTCCCGTATAATTTCCATCCGTGTGATCTGTCCGTTGTTTATACTGGTCTGAAACCCGGGAAGCCCGAACCGTTCTGCATACAGGTCAATCTCTTTGCATCCGGTCGTAGGTTCGAGTGAGCACATGGTCGGTGGTGCAGCAACCGCAGGATTGATCTCTTTTGCCTGACGGACGAGGCCCGGTCCGGGAGTGATGCCGAGCACCACGGGTATTTTGTGCTCGACAAGGGTGAGGATCACATCCGGATACCGGGCATATGAGATAAACAAATCACATCCCGGCAGGTTGAGCTCGACATCGTCCATGATGGGTGAAGCAGAATAGGGGACCAAAATCCACTCGCACGGAAACTGCCGGCGGATGTTTCCCAATGCCCGTTCCCCGAACGGCCCGTCACTCACAATGCCGATTTTCATGGAATCTCCTTTCTGGTTTTCAGACATAGTTCCAATTCCATCAGGATCCCTGTGCCTTCCCCTGTTCCAGGATCCGGTCTCTCCGTCGTAATGACAGCCACACGATTGTCAGCATAACGGGTATTTCGATGAGCGGTCCGACAACCGTGGAAACTGCAACCATCGGCATGGATGCAAATGCCGTCAGTGCGATCGCAATCGCCAGCTCGAAATTCCGTCCTGTGCAATGGAAGGCCATCGTGGAAGAATCCTCGTAGTTGTAGCCGAGGCGTCTGGTCGTGTAGTAGACAAGGTGGAAGAGAAGGAAAAAGAACAGGACTACCGGGATCGCCATCTGCCAGACGAGGTTCGGGTTATCGATGATGATGCCGCCTTTCAGGGAGAACATGACGATCATGGTGAACAGGAGTGCAAGCAGCTGCAACTTACTCAGGCCCGGTACACACACCCCGTTCAGCCATTCCTCCCCCTTACGTTGGAGGACTTCCCTGCGGGTAAGAATCCCGAGCAGCAGGGGAAGCCCCAGATACAGCAGGACGCTCTGGGCGATCAGCCCGATATCGATGGCGATGACCGTGCCTACGAGGAGGGCGATAAAGAACGGTGTCGTCACCACCTGGATTATGGAGTTCCAGGCCATGAGCACGATCCCGAGACAACCATTTCCTTTTGCAAGGTCTGTCCAGACAAGGACCATCGCGATGCACGGGGCAACACCGAGCAGGATGAGCCCTGTCCAGAGAGCGCGGGCCGTCTCGGGGTCTATTAAACCGAAATAGGGAAGAATATTTTCAAAGAACGCCCATCCCAATGCAAAGAGCAGGAAGGGGTTCACCAGGTAGTTGAAGAAAACAATTATCCCGACCTGTTTCCTACTCCCGAGCGCCTCTTTGAGTTCCCGCAACTCGATCTTGGTCATCGCCGGGTAGATCATCAGGAACAGCCCGATCGGGATACCAATCGCCAGGTTCTGGCTGAAGTCCGGGAAGTACTTTCCGAGAAGGAGCCCAACCGCCATTGCGAGAAGTATCCAGAGGGCCAGCAGTTTGTCGATCCAGCTGAGTCCGGCAGAACCATCTGGCATTTTAGTGAACCTCCTCTAGCACGTTCCTCCACATCCGCAACCGCACCCGCTGTCCGGTCCGCCGGTTTTCTTCGACGGTTTTCTGGTAATTTTTTTCTTCCCTTCGCCGCCCCAGCAGGCAGAGACAATCTTCTCAACATCATCTTCGGTATAGTTCTTCGATGGTCCTTTGGTGATACCGAGTTCCGTCACGACGAGGTGTTGTGCGGCTGGGACTCCCTGGGCATCCGCAATTTTTTTGGCACAGAGCATCGGGCACCCGTCAAGAATAAGTACCTCGTCGGCATTTTTTGCATTCGCGATGAGGGATTCAGTACCGATCGCGAGCAATGCGATGCAGGCAATGTTGCCATACCCTTCCTCGGTCAGCTGGACCGCTGCAAGGTTGGTGAGCTGGCCGATATTTGCCTGCCCGGCACAGGGGAAAATTATCCGTTTCGGTTCGTTTGCTCCGCATGAGCATTGAGGTGTTTCTGCCATCTTATGCACTCCCAATTAAGAACTTCTTAATCTCCGCCACATCAGAGATCCTCCCGGAAACTTTCAGATCTCCGTCAATAATAATCGCCGGCAGCAACATCACCCCGCGTTCCATGATCTGGGAGATTTCCTCGATCTTTTTGATATCCGCAGAAATGCCGAGTCTGTTTGACGGCCGTTTCAACATTGGCCATCTGTCGCTTACAGTTTGGACAGCCGGTTCCGAGTACTTCAATGGTCACCATGGTCTTCATCGCATCCTTAACGTGTGAATGATATTTCTGGGAATTCGAAAGTATTTTGAATTTAATTGAAACTAAGGAAGACTACGTGATAAAGGTAGCTGTTTCATACTATTTTGAAACACTTCGTTCTGGTGGTCGGGACACAAAAAAATGCACTGCCTGTCCTCATCCTTCCCGAAGTCCGATAGCACGATATGCCGCCCGCTTAATCAGCCAGGCGGGGATCTCCTCATACTGTTGGTTGTCAACCTCAACAGCCCGGCAGCAGGCTGAAGTCCCGGTCAGGGTTGAGCAGGAACTGCAGGGAGTCTCGGTTACACCCCCGGCAATAAAATCCTCAAATGGTCTCCCGTTCATGAGGATCGTGTTGGATTCCGCCAGCTGATCCGTTCCAAGCGCTGTCTCCCTGAATACAACCTTGACGCCAAGCGCTCCCAGTTCCTTTGTTAACATGTCAACGGCGGTTTTGACCTCACTACCGGTTGCCCCGCACCGCTCGCAGGTGCACAGTCAACGACAAGGTGACGCCATTCGATCACCAGCCGTTTTATCCGTGGTATGGCCGTGTGTTCAATACTGCTCTGCCGATTTTTTGGTGTTTCAGTCATAGGGTTCATCTCCATCGGTCAGGGTGAGGAGTATAAAGGAATTCATGCTCCCGGCCATCCTCACTTTTTTACGCCTTTATATTCCTTCATGATCGCTTCAGCATACGCATCCGCCACACCGGGCGGGATATAGTTGTAGATCTTTACCCGTTTCATGAGTGCTTCACGGATTTCACGTTCATCGGTGAACCCGAGTTCCTTCACCTCACATATGCTTTCTTCCAGCATGGTGATGCCCGTAGGTATTCCGTTCACGTTGATCTGCCTGATCCTCCGGAGCGCATCAGCGGCACAGCACGGTTTGTCTGCCATCAGAACATCCCCCATCACCCGAGCACTGCGTTGAATAAATAGCCGGTCAAGGTGATCGCCACGAACATGATTCCTGCAAAGATCGCGAGAAGTTTGATCTTGATCACTTTACGCAGGATGATCATCTCGGGAAGCGAGAGTCCGATCACCGCCATCATGAACGCGAGGGCGGTACCCATTGCCATGCCTTTTGCGGTGAGTACTTCCATGATCGGGATCATGCCCGCTGCATTCGAGTAGAGCGGGATGCCGATCAGCACTGCGATGGGAACAGCGAGCGGGTTGTCCGGGCCGGCAATGGTCGCGAGGAAGTCCGCAGGGGCATATCCGTGGATGACCGCACCGATCGCAATACCGATCAGGATATACGGCAGGACCCGCAGGGTGATGTCTTTCGACTCGTTCTTTGCAAACACGAGCCGGTCGTTCCATGTCATCTCCTTCTCTGCAAGGTCATGCAGCTTGCATTTGTACACAAACTCCTCAACTTCGCTCTCAAGGTGGAGACGGCCAATGATGATCCCCGCGAGAATCGCGATGATCAGACCCGAGATGATATAGAGCGCCGCGATCTCCCAGCCGAACATTGCGAACAGCATTGCAACGGCAATCTCATTGATCAGCGGCGATGCAATCAGGAAGGAGAACGTGATCCCGAGCGGTACACCGGACTCGACAAACCCGATGAAGAGCGGCACCGCAGAGCACGAACAGAACGGTGTGGGAATACCGAGAAGTGCTGCAAGTACGTTACCAATACCTTCGGTACGTCCCGCTACCCACTTTTTCACTTTTTGCGGCGTGATGTAGGTGCGGACAATTGCGACACCAAACACGATGACCGCGAGCATGAGCGTGACCTTGATCGAGTCATAGATAAAGAAGTTGACTGACGATGCAAGCGGGCTGTTCTGGATTAGCCCCAGTACCCCGTAGGTAATCCAGTCGGCGAATTGCTGTAATACGTCAGGGACCATGAGGACACCTCACCGGGTAATTCGATCCCGCCGATTGTATCATTCAGACACCTCATGAGCCGGAGTTGCATCTTCTCTGAAAAACAGCCGGCAATGGCAATGACCGTCCTTTGCAATCTCATCACGGTGATAGATACACGGACAGATGATCTTTTTGTCTTTCTCCAAATCTCCGCTCCTGAGCCGGCAGGGGCAGGTACTGCTTTCCGAACCGTTCACGGTTTGATGCCAGCCCCTGAAGTACGGTCGTTCGTTCCGTTTCATCCGGGTTCAGCACCCAGCCGTTTTTTTCAGCATACTTGCGGGCCCATGCCGCGATTTTCGTTATGAGCTCATCGATCGTGAGCCGATGTGCCTCATCCATTGAATTTGTATCAAACGGGGACTTTTCTTTCTGGTTTTCACCCATTATATCAGAAATTCCTCTGCCTCGCAGTGAATGTTTCAATTTTTATTGAAACAATGTTTACCATGGAAAAGATATATACTTTATCATTTCATATTAATTTGAATCTCCATGACACAGACACTGAAATCCCACCCGAGGGAAAAATGCTGCGATTTTTCCAAAGATCTCCCGGATGCCATACAAAAGGAACTCGACAAACATGGAGGGATGGAAGGGCTTCTCGCACGAATTCCGGATGCATCTGCACTTCATGGGAGCAGCCGGCTCCACCAGGCGCTGGCAGATCCTATCCGGCTCACCGTTATGTACTCCCTTCTTTCCCAGCCGCTCTGTGTCTGTGTCATCAAAGAGGTCGTTAAAATTGCAGACTCAAAATTGTCCTATCACCTCAGTATCCTGAAAGAACAGGACTTCATTGTCGGTGAACAACAAGGTAACTGGATCATCTACACCATCACCGATCGCGGACGCCAGGCACTGAAGTGCACGGAACGAATGGGGAAGTAATGCCTGATCAAAATGGATCTTGTACACCTGAAAGCAATCTGGTAACGTGCCAGGTCGAAGCAGTACCTCTCGATGGATAACCGGGGACAGATTGTGATTCCCAAAGAGGTCCGGAAAAAAGCGAACATCCGGGACGGCGACAAACTTGCTCTCGTCAGCTGGATAAAAGAGGATGTGATCTGCTGCCTCGCACTGATACGGACTGATACTCTTTCTTCAGAAGTATCCGGTGTGATGCGTTCGCTGCTAGCGGATAAGGAGCGATTATGACAGACTTTCAACGGATTTACCCGGTAGTATTCTTTATAGTCCTGATTATTGCAGGCGGTTTGGCAGCCGGGTGCACTTCATCTTCGGAATCACCTGCTTCCCCGCAATCGTCAACATCACTGACTAATCCGGTAAACTCATTTTCAGTGGAGAAGGTGGAGGTATACCACTTCCATGGCAATACCCAGTGTCCGTCCTGCATCGCAGTTGGCGATCTCGCGGAAAAGACGGTGAATGATAATTTCAAAGCCGAACTTGCATCGGGACGGGTCGTATTTGCACATGTCAACTACGATCTTCCTGAAAACTCCGCCCTTGCAGCAAAATATGGCGTGACCGGATCATCCCTCTGGCTTGGGATTTATGATTCTAATGGGTTTCACAAGCAACAGGACATCGATGTCTGGTACCTTATAGACGACAAAAATGCCTATTCTACGTATCTCTCAGGGATTATCACCAAACGCCTGAACGGGGATCTCACCTGAAATGGATCTCCTGAATTTTCTCGGGACGATGGGCGAGAGTCCCGTCCCTGTCATCGCCGCATTTTTTCTCGGGCTGATGACCGCGATCAGCCCCTGCCCGCTTGCGACCAACATCACGGCCATCGCGTATATCTCCAAAAGAATCGACAGCAGCCGTCATACGCTTTTGACCGGAAGTGTCTATACACTCGGCAGGATGGCAGCATATATCGCAGTCGCTTCTGCTATCGTATTCTTTGGCATGAACATCCGGCTCGTTGCCCTGGGACTCCAGCATTACGGGGAACTTCTGCTCGGCCCGTTCCTTGTCCTGTGCGGCATCTACCTGCTCGATATTTTTCATTTCGATCGGCTGCCCGGGGGAGACTGGTTCTCCAGGTTCACGTCCGGCATTTCGGTAAGTCTCGCTGATAAGGGGTATCTGGGAGCATTCCTGCTCGGGGTCATCTTCGCGATGAGTTTCTGCCCGTTCTCCGCCGTGCTCTTCTTTGCCATGCTGATCCCGCTCGCTCTTGGTGCCGGTGACCCGGTGATCATTCCTGCCGTCTTTGCCCTTGCGACGGGTTTGCCGGTAATCGTTATCTCATATCTTCTGGTAAAGGGTATGGGAAAGGCCGGTGGAATTGTTCAGAAAATCGGGGCGGCAGAGCACTGGATACAGCGAGGGGTCGCAGCAGTTTTCATAGTTGTCGGTGTGTACTACATCGCGACTATCTACGGAGCTGGCATGTTCTGATAACGATGTACTCTTTAAGAAAAAGGGTGTTCTGAAGGGATACCAGGGTCCAGGGAAAATACGCCCGATTCGGGCTCCGTTTCCCCTCGTATGATCCGAAAAAGCCCGTAAAACCGTCCGTTTCAATGCACGTAAAAACGGGGGAATTATATCACCCCGTTTGCAAAAATACGGCAGATTTGCACCTCATTAAAAGCCCACCAATGGCCCTGAAATCGAGATGAATTTTGCCACAACTTTACCTCTATCCGGCTCCCGGAAAGGCTGCCGGAATGCGAATATGAAGGTCGTTTTTTCCGAAGGTTGTCTAAAAATGGGATTTACACCAAAATTCACCCCGTTTTTCAACACCGTTAAAAATATCCCTGCAAATACTGTTTACGGTTCATACTGAACCAGGAGCTACCACAACTATGGCAGATTTCGTACAGAACCCACAGACCAAGAGTGCAATTCGTGAACTCACTACCCCGATTGCAAAAAAAGTTTATGGAAGAGGAAGCACCAAACCCTATCAGCCAAAGGTGATCAACGATGACTGATAACAAATTTTATTCCCTGCCGGAAGCTGCCCTATGACTACAATGCCCTTGAGCCCTTCATCTCAGAGGCTCAGCTCCGCCTGCACCACGATAAGCACCATGCGGCCTATGTGAACAGCGCAAACGCTATCTTCGAGAGGCTGGATAAGGCCCGTCAGGCTGGAACCGATATGGACATGAAGTCCACCGTAAAGGAGTTGTCCTTTCAGGCGGCGGGCATATACTCCACCACCTCTTCTGGAAGAACCTCACCCCTGCAGACAGGACCAGGAAGGAGCCCGGCGGTGTTCTGGCGGACACCCTGGAGAAGGAGTTCGGATCCTTCGAGCGGTTCAGGAAGGAGTTTTCAGCGGCGGCAGTCAGTGCAGAAGGATCGGGATGGGCTGCTCTTGCCAGATGCGGCATGACCGGCGGCTCCTCATCATGCAGATCGAGAAGCACAATGTGAATGTGTATCCGCATATCCGCATCATCATGGTCCTTGATGTCTGGGAGCACGCCTACTATCTGGACTACAGGAATGAGCGGCCCAGGTATGTTGAGGCCTTCTGGAACATTGTGAACTGGGATGAGATAAATATGCGGCTGGAAGCTTTACTTAAGTAAAATATTTTCCTATGAAAATGACTCCCCTCCCCTGTGATCACCACCGGACCTGACCACAATCCGGTTGCTCCGCCCGCTTATTACTCTGGAACCGGGCGGGGGCGATTACACAACCCGTAGTACCTTACGCCAATAACAGGGTCGACCTTACTGCGGACAAGAGAGAAATCCGGCCGTAAACCTGACGGTAATGGTACAGGGAGCACCCTGTTCAGTTCTGTGCAGGACATCAGACCGACAGCCAGTCATTTCCATCCAACGACATTTTCTTCATGGTGGAAAGTGATGCTTCTCCTTCCGGGACGCTGTGAACAGGCAAACGCAGACACCGAAGGATTATCCGAAATTTTGATTGGACGGCGTAAAATTTTCTCAATCAATTGTCTATGATCGAAAAATACCTTAAAAAATATCAGCGTAGAAGGTTACCCCGGAAGAATCATATCAGGATGCATCGGCTCCGAATCCCGGCGTCCTGGTCATTCACGGGTCCTACCGTTTGGGTTCCCGTTGAATTGCCCGGGTATCGGTACGTTTACCTGGTAATCTGAACCGGCACCCTGAACCCGTATCTTGATCGGCCACAGAACATACGCCGTTTGGATCTGCAGTCTTAATGGTCCAGGGCAGATATACCTGAGTTCCCAGTTCAGCCCGGCAAATGCAATTTCTGTATCGTTTCCGGGTCATTGGCTGGTAAACCCGGTAACTGATTGCATTCCCCGCTGCACTCTGGTCTGGTCCTTCCTGAGGCACACACCCAGATGCATTGATTTTATTAATACCTGTGGTCATTTTTCAAAAGTTGATGTGAAAACTGAAAATGGAAAGAAGGCTTAATAGCCCAATGTGAGAGCACTTCGCTCCATGGGAATTTTTCCTGGTCGCCCTTTGAAGGCCTTTTGAGGCCCGCATGGTTACCAGGGGAGGATAAAAAATCACCCTGCCGAAGGAAATAATAAAAAGAGGGCAGGAGAATTTCACATCATAGGGAGAAGTGAATCTATGACAGGTCCGAAAGGTTCAATCCTCCAGCGGGACGGGAGGACGTACGCGGTGGTGACCAGGATCCCGGCAGGGATCGTAACACCGGAAGACCTCGAGAAGGTAGCACAGGTCGGGAGGAAATACAGGATACCAATACTCAAGATTACCAGCGGCCAGCGAATAGTTCTTGCCGGCATTGAGCCGGATGATGTGCAGAAGGTTATGGCTGACCTCGGCCCGCTCGCAAAACCGGAGACAGCGCCGTGCGTCAAGTTTGTTCAGGCATGTCTTGGCACCGATATGTGCCGGTTCGGCAACCAGGATTCAGTCGCATTGGCAAAAGCGGCAGAAGAACAGTTCAGGGACCAGACATTCCCGGCAAAAATCAAGATCGGGGTCTCGGGCTGTCCGCGTTGCTGCGGTGAAAGCCATACCCGTGATGTCGGGATAATGGGAACCAACAAGGGCTGGACTGTCCTGTTCGGTGGAAACGGGGGGACCAGACCGAGATTCGGGAACGTCATCGCCCGAAATCTTTCTGCAACCGAGGCGCTTGACTGCACCCGGCGGTTAGCCGAGTACGACCGGAACAATGCACAACCGCATGAACGGACTGCCCGGTTCATGGAACGTATCGGCAGGGAAACCCTTACCTCTGAACTGCTGGCATTCCTTCCTTATGTACCGGTAGAGGTGAGCTGAAGGTATGGAAATCGCAAAAGTTGTGATACAGGATATTGTATGATAATTTACCTTTTTTCAACCGGTCATGAAACGATGCCGGGAGACGACGGGAGTGTGCAGGAACCCAAGGCGGCTATGACGCACACGGATCACGGCGGCCATGAAGGAATGTCCGGGGATGCCGGGAAGCCTCACGGATCCATGCATCACGGTGGGGAACCCGGGGCTCATCCCAGGGGAACAGGTTTCCATACGCACGATCCTGAAGATTTCAAAAAACGCTTCATCATCTCCGCCATTCTTACCATCCCGATTCTGTTCCTGTCGGCGACCATCCAGTTGTTCCTCGGGTTCCGGTTCGATGTTCCCGGTTCGGGATACGTTCTTCTCGCATTTGCCTCCATCGTGTATTTTTACGGCGGTTATCCGTTTCTCAAAGGTATTTTCCGGGAGATACAGGCTCACCAGCCCGGGCATGATGACCCTTATCGCGGTGGCGATCAGCGTCGCATATTTTTATAGCGCGGCGGTGGTGTTCGGCCTGAAAGGCGAGGGCTTCTTCTGGGAACTGGCAACCCTTATCGATATCATGCTCCTCGGCCACTGGATCGAGATGAGATCGGTTCTCGGTGCATCCCGGGCCCTCGAGGAACTGGTAAAGATCATGCCCGCAGGAGGCACACCTGCTCAAAGACCAGGACATCATGACGGTGAAGATTGAGGACCTGCAGCCCGGTGACCGGGTCCTCGTCAGACCCGGTGAGAAGGTACCGGTTGACGGGGTCGTTATCGAAGGTGCGAGCAGCATGAACGAGGCGATGCTTACCGGGGAATCAAAACCTGTATCCAAGGCATCCGGGCGATCCGGTGATCGGGGGCGCGATCAATGGTGAGGGGTCGGTCGTTGTCGAGGTGAAAAAGACCGGGAAGGAGACCTACCTGAACCAGGTGATTACCCTCGTGCGACAGGCCCAGGAGAGCAAATCCCGGACGCAGGACCTCGCCAACCGGGCTGCCCTCTATCCTGGTCATTATTGCCCTCAGCGTCGGAGCAATCACCTTCGCAGGCATGGCTTGTGCTCGGCCAGGAACCCGGGTTTGCCATCGAGCGGGCTGCAACGGTCATGGTGATCGCCTGTCCCCATGCACTCGGGCTTGCCGTCCCGCTCGTCGTCGCGGTATCGACCGCTCTCGCAGCACAAGTCCGGTCTGCTCATCCGGGAACGGCAGGCATTCGAACGGGCAAAGGATCTCCAGGCAGTCGTCTTTGACAAGACCGGGACCCTCACCGAGGGAAGATTCGGGGTTACGGATATTCTCCCGCTCGGCACCCTCACAGCGGATGAGGTGCTGAACCTGGCAGCCTCGCTGGAAACCAGGTCCGAGCACCCGATTGCCCGCGGCATCGTGACAGACTGCAGCGGACAGGCATCTCGAACTGGTACCGCCCGGGAACTTCCATGCAATTCCCGGGAAAGGTGTTGAGGCGTTCGTTGCCGGGCGGAACCTGAAGGTTGTCAGCCCGGGATATCTTGAGGAAAACACCATCGGGCTCGATGATCCACGCATCGAAACCATCACCCGCCAGGGTAAGACCGTGGTCTTCTTGCTCGAAGATGAGCAGACCGGTGGGCGTCCTTGCACTTGCCGATATATCACGGAAGGAATCAAAGGAGGCGATTACCCGTCTGAAATCCATGGGCATCCGCTGCATGATGCTCACCGGGGACAACCAGCATGTGGCAGAGTGGGTTGCCGATGAGATCGGCCTTGACGAGTATTTCGCCGGCGTGCTGCCCCATGAGAAGGCGGATAAAATCAGGGAGATCCAGAAACGCTACATCGTTGCCATGGTCGGTGACGGGATTAACGATGCACCGGCCCTGGTGCAGGCAGATGTCGGGATAGCGATCGGTGCCGGCACGGATGTCGCCGTGGAAAGTGCCGATATCGTGCTTGTCCGGAATGACCCCCGGGATGTTGCTGACATCATCGGGCTCTCGAAAAGGACGTATGCCAAGATGTTCCAGAACCTGCTCTGGGCGACAGGGTACAACACCTTTGCGATCCCCCTTGCTGCAGGAATCCTCTCCGGGTATGGCATCCTGCTTTCTCCGGCGGCAGGAGCCGTGCTCATGAGCGCAAGCACGGTCATCGTGGCGGTCAATGCAAAACTGCTCACGCTCAGGTAACCCCTCAGGCTTCAGGGAACGAAAAAGAAAATTCGGGCTCTGTAGAAAACCTTCTTCCTGAAGACGCTCGAGGGGCTTCGCCCCGCCGCTATGGCGCCCCAGTCGCGATATGCCGTATTACCCAGATCGGGATTTCTCGGTTAATACCGTGGAATCTTATGCGCCCCCGCCCCCAATGGGGGCAGGGATGGCGCAAGGGGGGCTTAAAATTTTTGAAAAGGGATTTCTACAGAACCAAAATTCAGGCTCTGTTGAAACCCTCACACTATTTTTCTTAACGCTCCTGGGGGCTACGGCACGGAATGCCTCCTCCCCCCGCCGCTGTGGCATCCCCTGTGGAGCAATAATACCAGAGAAGGTACTACAACACCATCGCAAAGCGCAGGGGTGGTTCGGGAGGACAGGCACTGTCCCCTCCGATACCAGGTGATTTGCAATCTGTTGATATCTTAGGGTTTCAACAGAGCCAAAATTCGGCAAATACAGGACAAACGGAGGGGGACATCCATCACCATGAGCCAATGTTGGTGACGGGCTTCAGCAGCCTCACCCTTTTTGATCATTATTTTTCATCCCGGTGGTGGATGTCAGGTGTGTGGGGGTGTTCATGGTCGATGGATTCGTGCACATGTTCATGTGCATGTTCTGTGTCCTGTTCTCCGGGAGGTGCATGCATATGGTGTTCATCATGCATGTGGCGGTGAACATGCACCATCCGTTCATGGGCATGGCCGTGGGTATGTCGCTCGCTCACGAGGAGGAGTACCCCTGCCAGGAAGAGCAGGAGAGCGACAAGGAACTGCATATCCGGAATAGTGCGGAATAACACTACCGATACGATACTGCCAATAAACGGTGCTGCGGCAAAATATGCACTCGTCCGGGCAGCACCGAGATCACGCAGAGACCGGGCAAAAAAAACGATACTTAACCCGAACGTAAAGAACCCGACACCCATCGCGGCTGCTGCCACCAGGAAACCGGGAACAGCCGTATGGCTCAGCATGGCAATAACCAGCGAGACTCCTCCCGCACCGAACCCTTTCACGGTTGCAATAGCGAGCGGGTCTTTCCCGGCAATCTTCCTGGTGAGGTTGTTGTCAATCCCCCAGAAGATGCAGGCCAGTATGATACCGGTAGCAGCGAGCGGGAACCCGGGTTTTCCGGAAACGTTCCACGAAAGAACAATGCCTGCGACAGTAATGATCGAAATTGCGACAAGAACCCTGCGCCCGACAAATTCCGCGAAGACGAAATATGCGATGAGGGTTGTGGTCACGATCTCAAAGTTAAGAAGGAGCGATGCCGTTGCTGCAGGTGTTGCCTGGAGACCGTACAGGAGACTGATGGGCGCAATGACCCCTCCTGCCAGAATCGCCCCGGCAAGCCAGGGATAATCGCGGGGATCGAGTCCTGCCTCTTTTGGTACACCATGTCCAGCATGGCGGATCCGTCCTGCAAGGAATAAACCCATACCACTCCCGAGATAGAGGAGTGCGGCAAACAGGATCGGATCGATATCGCCCAGGAGGAGTTTTGACAGCGGGGTATTCACGCCGAAAAGTGCAGCGGCTATGATGGCATAGACAGGCCCTTTCGCATGCACATCCGTACGTACCATATCCTGGTGCAGAGTAGGAATGCGGGAGCTCATGAACATTTGGACATGATGACCGGATCAATCATGCTGCGCCCTGAGGTTTTCCTGCTCTTCCGGCTGCCTGGTCTGCCGGAAATTCAGGTACCGGGCAGGTGGTACATCACTCCAGGCCGACATATCCTGATGAGAGGGACCAATCGTTCCTCAGCCTATTTATTGATCGCAGATCCATAGATGGTTATCAGAGGAGAAGGGATGGCTGATCAGGAAATGTTTCCCTGCCGGATTTGTGGGAAACAGATGACGAAGGACGATCTTGTGCCAGCGGCCTCAATCCGTGCCTCGATCGCTGCTATAATCTTAAAGCAATATCCGTCATGGTCTCCGGAAGGGTGTATCTGTAAAGATGACCTCAACCGGTTCAGGACAGAGTATGTCCACGATGTACTGGAAAAGGAGAACCATGAATATGCCTTGGTCAGGGAGACGGTCAAAGATGATTTTAAAGAAGAGGACCATCTTCCCAAAAATATCAATGTCGAGTACGAGAGGGAGCTGACTCTTGGCGAACATCTTGCCGACAGGATCGCCGGTTTTGCCGGCGAGCTGGACATTCATCGGGGTATTTGCCGGGATCATTTTCCTGTGGGTCGTCCTGAACGCCTATATCTTACTCGCCCGGCCATTCGACCCGTATCCCTTTATCCTCCTTAATCTTGTCCTCTCGGTTCTTACCGCAGTCCAGGCACCCGTCATCATCATGAGCCAGAACCGGCAGGAAATGAGAGATCGTCTCCATGCCGAGCGGGATTACCAGGTGAGTATCCATACGGAACTGGAAATTCACCGCCTCCACAAGAAAATTGATTATCTTATGGCGAGCCAGGGGCAGCGGCTCATGGAAATCCAGAATATCCAGGCGGAACTGATGGGAGAGCTGGCCGGTAAAAAACCATAAGGTCCCGAACATCTTCGCCGGAATTCCGGGCCCGCAGGCAATATCTCACCGGTTCAGTTGCTTCATGGAGTTCAGGCATGCACCACGTTCCATTGCCCAGGGTTCGAATGCCTGGGAAATTCCTCACCCCCATCAATACCCTTATCTCATTTCTCACCAGATTCCCCTCCGGAAGGATTATCTCATGAAGGTTATCGGAATAAACGCAAGCCCTAAGGGCAGGGACAGCAACACGCTCAGGCTGGTGCAGGCGGTCCTGGCAGGCGCACGGGATGAAGGAGCAGAAACGGAGCTGGTGGATCTCTACACCCTCCGCATCGGGTACTGCACCGCCTGTGGCACCTGCTATGCCAAGGGTGAATGCACCCTGCTCGACGACTTCCCGGACCTCTTTGACCGGCTGATGAATGCCGATGGGATTGTCCTTGGCGCCCCCAATTATATCGACTCCGTACCGGCCCCGATGAAGGCGATGTTCGACCGTATGGCCGATGCCATTCACTGCCAGATGCTGACCGGAAAGTACGGCTGTTCGGTGTGCACCGCTGGCGGAAGCGGCGAGAACGAGGTGATGGGATACATGAACAGGGTCCTTACCACGCTCGGTGCAACCGCTGTCGGGGGAATCGGGGTTGCCATAGGCCGGGACCCGTCCGCACTCGGGAAGGCAGAAAAGGAGGCCCGGGCACTGGGAAAAAAGCTGGCAGAATCGGTCCGCGGTGAGCACACGTACCCCGGGCAGGACGAAATCCACCGCCAGCGACGGGAATACTTCTGCCAGCTGGTGAAGTACAATAAGGACCGGTTTGCGCACGAGTATGAGTGGTATGTCCAGATGGGCTGGATGAAATAAACCATAGGAAAATGTCCTGATTATCGGGGAAAACCCGAGGCATGTTCAGCTGGCCCGGCGTTGGAAGAATGAGGGGCCAGCTGCCTGGAGGCCGGTTCACCGTCTTAAAATACTTTATTGACCGACATACCTTACACGAAAACCCACCCCGTGATCCCCATGGAGTCTCCCAGCCAGATGCGTGAACCTGATGCAGAGGTGCCGGCCATCTGTCACACACCCCCGAAACCCGTGAGCCGGGCCGGCAAACGGATCGTGCTGTTGATTGCCATCCTTGCCGGGTTTATTACCCCGTTCGATGGTTCGGCGGTCAATATCGCCCTGCCGGCGATGGGAGCGGAGTTCAGCATGGATGCGATCATGCTCTCGTGGATCGCGACCGCCTACCTCCTTGCCGCCGCCCTCTTTTTAGTGCCCGTCGGAAAGATCGCCGACATCTACGGGAGGAAACGTATCTTTCTGTACGGGATTGCGGTCTTCTCGCTTTCATCGCTGGTTATGACGATGGTCCCTTCCACCAGCCTTCTCGTTGCTGTCCGTATTATCCAGGGGTTCGGCGGGGCGATGATCTTCGGGACGGCCATTGCCATCCTGACCTCCGTGTTCCCGCCGGGAGAACGGGGAAAGGCACTGGGGATCTATATCACCGCCGTGTACTTCGGGCTCACGGTCGGGCCTTTCTTAGGCGGGGTACTGACCGAGAACCTGGGCTGGCGGAGCATCTTCTTTGTCAACGTGCCCATCGGGATTATTGCCTGCCTGCTTATCCTCTGGAAACTGGAGGGTGAATGGGCGGAGTGTGAAGGGGAGCGTTTCGATCTCACCGGCTCGGTGATCTACGCGGCTGCCCTTGTCTGCGTGATGACAGGTTTTTCCCTGGTCCCGGCTGTCACGGGTATTGCTCTCATCGTCGCAGGAGGTGTCATTGGCATCCTTTTTGCCCTGTACGAGATGAGAGTTCCCACGCCGGTGCTTGACATGCGCCTCCTGACGCATAACAGGGTCTTTGCCTTTTCCAGCCTTGCAGCACTCATCAGTTACAGCGCGACATTTGCCGTGACCTTCCTCCTGAGCCTTGACCTCCAGTATACCCGGGGATTCTCACCGGAACAGGCCGGGCTGATCCTGATCGTCCAGCCGGCGGTGATGGCCCTTGTCTCGCCCGTGGCAGGACGGCTGTCTGACCGGATCGACCCCCAGATTGTCGCATCGACGGGAATGGCGTTCAGCGCGTTTGGCCTTTTCCTGCTGGTCTTCCTGGGCGAATCGACTCCGCTGTGGTACCTGCTCGTCTGCCTGGTGGTGCTTGGGGCGGGCCTCGGGATGTTCTCCTCGCCGAACACCAACGCCATCATGAGTGCGGTGGAACGAAAATATTACGGTGTTGCATCCGGCATGAACGGGACCATGCGGCTCCTTGGCCAGATGCTGTCGATGGGGGTTGCGATGATGCTCTTTGCCCTCCTGATCGGGCGGGTCGAGATCACGCCGGAGTACTACCCGCAGTTCAGTTCGAGCCTCCACTATGCGTTCATCCTCTTCACGGTGTTCTGTGTCATTGGTATTTTTGCATCGCTGAGACGGGGAAAACGGCAGCCGGACCGGTGAATGGGCCGTAAAAACCCCCCACGGTCATCCAAAACAACTTTTTTCCGAGATCACAGCAAAGAAATTGGAAGGTTCCTGATTTTTTTGCTGCGTCACGCGGAACGATGAATTCCGGTTGAGTATACGTACCGGTTAAAGATATTATCGGGCCCGTCTGGATCCTGAATTTCCGACCGGGGGCATATCGAAAGGGGGAAACACTGCTTCAATCTCCCGGATCTTCTCCAGGTTCGCGGCAGTTGACGGCCCTTCCGGAACCGCTTTACAACCTGATGCAGAAGATACTGATTCAGTGAATGTTCCGATAGTGCGTGCGATCCTGATGATTTCTTCCTTGTCAAACCCGATCAGCGGGCGGTAGACGGGAATCTCCGCGGCGTCATCGAGCACCATCAGATTATCCAGGGTCTGGCTCGCCACCTGTCCGAGTGATTCACCGGTCACGATCCCTTTTGCTCCCGCTTTTTGTGCAAACGCGGTTGCAACCCGGTACATCCTCCGCTTACAGAAGATGCAGGTATATTTCTCCAGGTGCCGCTTGACAAGCTGTTCCTTTGCAGCAGCAAGATACGAGTCTGAAATCACGGTCAGTTCTATACCCGGCTGATACTCTGCAAGTTTCTCTACAACACGTTTCGCCCGTGCAATGGTGGTCTCGTCAAGGAACGTATCAAGGGCAACAAAGAGCGGGATAATCCGGCAGCCCCGTTTCATCATCATCCATGCCGCGACCGGAGAATCAATACCCCCGGAGACGAGTGCAACAAGCGTTCCCTCAACCCCGACCGGAAGGCCGCCGACCCCTTTTATCACCGTATCGTAGAGATATGCCTCATTCGCACGGATCTCGATATGGATCTCCTTATCCGGATGCGCAAGGTTCACCTTCAGGTGCAGGAATTCATTCCGGAGCAGGTTACCGTATTCTCTTGCTTTATCGTTGGAGGAAAATGTGTGGGTACCAACCCGCTTCATCTTAATGGCAAAAGTCTTTGCCTTTTCAATACCATGACGGCGACAGTAATCGGGCAGGAATTCCTCAAGCTCGTCGAGCTGGATGTGCTCAACTTCTGAAAATGACACGATCCCAAAGATATCTTTCAGCCTGTCGGGTTTTACATCACCGTCCAGCCAGATCCTGCCCCGCTCGTTCCGGACGTGAACATCCGGCATCATTTCAAGGATATTTTTAATAAGGATATTTTCCCATCGACGTCTGACCGGATCCGATTTTAAGAAAATTTCAGAGTACCGGATAAGCCATTGTTTTTTCATTGTGCTGTTTCATCCAGACTTTATTTTTTCTTTCTCGCCGTCTTCCGAATCCTTTCTACCTCATCCGGGTCTTCAACAGCGAGCAGGTAGGTCCCGTGGCACGGTTTGGTATAGGGAAAGATGATCTTTTTGCCGTCCTCAATTCCCAGGGCGATCGGCGGCAGCCCGATAATGTACTCGTCAAAGAGCTTATAACCAGGATCAACATACCAGACCTCTTTGAAGTTCTTTTCTGCATATTCCCGGCATTCCCTGAACGAAGCGCCGAGAGGGAGGATCATCTCGTATTTCAGGTTCTCGATACAGCCCATCCGAATACCTCGTTTATCTTCGCTCTCAATTGCGTAGGGTTATGCACTGCTTTATCGACAATCTTCTCGCACGGGAAGTTGACCGCATCGGCAAGCGGGCCGGGATCTTTACCGAAGATAATCACGACCAGTCTCCGTTCCGGCAACAGGTACCGCATCGTCGCCGCAAACGCGATCGCTGCATCATTGTGAGCAAACACAACGCAGAGGTCGCAGTCCCTTTTTTTCTCGACCACTTCTGCGATGCACTTCTCAAGGACCATCGTCGCTGTGACGTAGTGCTTCTCCGGATCTGAAACTTTCAGGAGGTTGAGAACAGAAGGGTTGCCGGCGATGAGCACGTCGGTTCCTCGTTTTTTCAGGTTGTACGCTACATGAAATGCAAGTGCCTGTTGTGCCGGTGCCTCCGGGCAACCGAGCACGATGAGCGCTTTGTCTGGTGTTGCTGGTACGTCAGTCATCTTCCCTCCCCGATTATTACCTGTTTGCCGGGACAGGCCCCTGTGCATTCAGCGGGCTGCCGGCAGACATGTACTGCATCGGCTTCCCTGAACGGGTGATGGCAGTACGGGCAGGTAAAGTCGCATTCGGTACCCTCGTACGGGCAGATG
Source organism: uncultured Methanoregulaceae archaeon (assembly GCA_963721245.1). Classification (GTDB taxonomy): domain Archaea; phylum Halobacteriota; class Methanomicrobia; order Methanomicrobiales; family Methanospirillaceae; genus Methanoregula. Next base: position 93,484 of record CAVRIL010000001.1, read on the forward strand.
GTCATGGAGAGATCTGCCAGCGGGTGCCCCTTGCCCCGGATCTCGAACTCCTTGTACCAGCCGAAGGGTGCCCGTTTCACGTCAACTTTTTCTGTCCGAAGAACCTCTTCGAGTCCTTTGAGGATTGAGAATGCAATTTCGGGGGAGCCGAGTGTGCTCGTGAGGTGGGCGTAGGGATAAATCAGGACCTTTCTGACCCTGAGTTTTTCCAGTTGCTGCATGACATTCTGTTTTGCACTCGCTACCACCTTATCGGGATTTTTCTCGTCCAGTTTCTCGACACAACAGAAAAGGACAACGCATTCATCCATCCGGTCCTCACGAACGGTAACAGGTTCTGCCAGTTTTGTCTTCTGCGTTGCATGGTACCACATGGAGGACGCGTGGATGGAGAGGATTCTCATGAGGTACCTCTCCCGATAAGGGTACTGATCGCATCACTGGTGATAAGACCGATGAGATGGTTGTCTTTGTCAACAACCGGCAGAGCAGAGATAGAGTGTTCCTCCATTTTCTTTGCGGCGGACTCGATCGGTTCATCAGGGGCGGTCGTGATGACATTTTTTGACATAATCTCATCGAGCCAGAGGAAATTTTTTGCAACCGCTTTTGCGATATCCCACGAAGTGACGATACCAGCCAGGTGTCCACCGGGGCTCAGGACCGGTAAGTGATTGATCTCCAGGTTGATCAACCGCCGTGCAGTCACCGCCGTTGTTGCCCCTTCCTCGATCGTCGGGACATCGCGGATCATGACATCGCCTACCGTAGTTCTTGAGAGGAACTGGGAGATCAGGTAATTGATCTGGCCGGATTCCAGCAGGAATGCATCATGCCCGTAGTTGGATCGGATTTCGCTGTACCGGACTTCGCATTCATGTGCTGTCAGAGCAGTAACGATCTCCTGCGACTGGTACGGTGGATAAAGCCAGTCTGAAGAAACTGAGATGACGAGAAAGCCTGCGTGCACTCCCTCAAGTCCTTTTGTGAGCGAGCCGTCTTTTGTCAGATCGAAGTAGTCGATCGCCTTGGTGATGTACAGGTACGAGTTGGCATCGAACCGCCGGGTAAACGTATCACCCTGGTGGTGGAGGTAACTCTCGACCGCAAAATCGGTCGAGAAGTCAAACCCTATCCGTTCCTTTGCCTGGAGTGATCGGCCAAATTTGTGTGCATCGACTCATCCGAGAGATACGTGATGTGCCCGACCATGCGGGCAAGCGCAAGTCCCTTGACCGGGCCGTGTGCATCATACGATTTCGTATCATAGTAGTTCCCGCCATTCCAGTCGGGATCAGAAATGATGGCCTTCCGTCCCACTTCGTTGAATGCGATCTGCTGGGGTGTTGAGTAACCGGTAGCAGCCAGTGACAATCGCCTTCTTCACCCTATCCGGGTACTCACCGTCCACTGGAGTACCTGCATGCCGCCCATCGAACCACCTGCGACTGCGTAGAGCTGCGTGATGTCGAGATGGTCGACCAGCAGTTTCTGGGCATGTACCATGTCCCGGATCGTTATGACCGGAAATGTCGCAGCATAGGGTTTACCCGTCGCCGGTTTTTCTGATGACGGGCCGGTCGATCCCTTGCACCCGCCGATCACGTTCGAGCAGATCACGAAATACCGGTCAGTGTCAAAGGCTTTGCCCGGGCCGACAACGGTATCCCACCAGCCCGGTTTATCCTCTCCTTCATGAAATCCCGCAACATGGGCATCTCCCGACAGTGCATGGCAGACCAGAATGGCATTGTTCTTCTCCCGGTTCAGTTTCCCATACTTCTCGTACGCAAGCGTAAGGCAGGGAAGAAAATCCCCACTTTCAAGTGAGAGCGGGGACGGATGGTGATAATATTCGTGTTGTAACTGTGCCGACAGACCCTTTGATCATCTGCACTCACCTTCCTCTATGGCGGTGAGTTCCGCAACAATATCCCGGAAGTCTTCATGCGGGAGGGCCACAGGGTGCCTCATGACGTGTTTCCAGTGCCTGCTCCAGGTCGGCGATGATGTCTTCGATATCCTCGGTCCCGATGGAGAGCCGGACTAAATCCGGAGTCACACCGGTCTTTTCCTGCTCCTCGGCGGTGAGCTGCTGGTGCGTTGTGGATCGCCGGGTGGATCACGAGGCTCTTCGAGTCTCCGATGTTGGCGAGGTTGGAGAAGAGCTTCAGACTGTCGATGAACTTCCTGCCAGCCGCTTCCCCGCCTTTTATCCCAACGCCGACAAGGGGGCCGTTTCCACCGGTGAGGTATTTCTTCGTGAGCATGTGGTTCGGGTTGTCGGGAAGTCCCGGGTAGTTCACCCATGCGACCTTCGGATGCTTTTTCAGGAACTGCGCAACGGCGAGGGCATTCTCCGAGTGGCGCGGGACCCGGAGGTGGAGCGTCTCGAGGCCGATGAGGAAGAGCCATGCGTTGAACGGGCTGAGGACCGCCCCGGTATCTCTCATGAGCGAGACGCGGATCTTGAAGACGAATGCGACATTTCCCGAGCCCGGGAAGTTACCGAACGTGTCCCAGTATTTCAGGCCGTGGTAGCTCGGGTCCGGCTCGGTGAACTCGGGGAATTTCCCGTTGTTCCAGGCAAACTTTCCGGAGTCGACAATAACACCGCCAATCGAGTTCCCGTGGCCACCGATATACTTGGTCGCTGAGTGGACAACGATATCTGCACCGTGGTCGATCGGGCGGACAAGCCCGACGCCGGTCGTATTGTCTACGACGAGGGGAATGCCGGCATCATGGGCAATCTTCGCGATAACCTCAAGGTCGGGATGTCCAGTTTCGGGTTGCCGATCGTCTCTGCATAGATTGCCGGGTCTTTGCTGGTAATCGCCTTCCTGAATGCTTCCGGTTTTGTGGAGTCGACGAAGACGACATGCCTGCCGAACTTCGGGAAAGTGTAGTGAAAGAACTCGTACGTGCCGCCGTACAGGTTGTCGGCCGAGACGATTTCGTCACCGGGACGGGTGATGTTCAGGATTGCGTACGTGATGGCCGCGGCTCCGGATGCGGTTGCGATGGCACCGGTCCCACCCTCGATCGCGGCCATCCGTTTCTCGAACACGTCCGTGGTCGGGTTCATGAGCCGGGTGTAGATATTCCCGAGTTCACGCAGGCCGAACAGGTTTGCCGCATGCTCCGTGTTCTTGAACACGTACGATGATGTCTGGTAGATCGGTACAGCCCGGGACCCGGTGGTCGGATCGGGCACCTGCCCTGCATGGAGGGCGGTTGTTCCGAAGCGGAATTTCTTGTCTGTCATATAGATTTCCTCATTTCTGCACGGATAGGTCGTATTTTTCTGCAATTTCGGCAAACGCATCAGCAAGGTAGTGGATCTGCTTATCGGTGAGGCCGTAGGTGTTCAGTTTCCACGTCCGCGTCGCACCGGCGAATTCGCCTACAATTCCCCGGGACGACAGCTCATCGCTGAAGTAGAATCCTCGGCGCTTGTGCGTCTTTGCAACCGTGTCGAAGCTGCCGGTTGTATCGACTTTCGTGAGCGTGTGTTTACGGGGATACTCCGAAAGCACCTTGCTGCCGGCGATCTTCAGGAGCCGGTCGATGAAGTAATTGGACCTCTTCACCTCCTCCTCCCACTTCAGGGTCCGGGCTTTTACCGTGGGGAACGATGCCATCATGGAGAGCAGCGTCCTGCCCATCAGCGTGCAGCCGAGCATCTCGACTTCCTTGATCCCGAATTTACGTTTGGTCAGATCGCCGACCATCGCGGTGGTGCGGAGAGCCTTTGGTGCCCATTCATCGGTCATTGCAAGTATCCCGGACGGTGCGACCGATGCCATGCTCTTATGTCCGGAGCCGACGACGAAATCTGCCCCGATCTCCTTCCCGTCGACCGGCATCACGCCGACCGTGTAGGCCCCGTTATAGAGGAACGGGATATCGTACTGGTGTGCCACCTTCCCGATCTCCGGCGATCTCGTGTTCGTTGGCGAACTGGTAATCGAAGTGGTCGATCATGACGAGCACCGGGAGTTTTCCGGTTTCTGCTTTGACCTCTTCGATCTTCTGTGCCGTTGCTTCGGCAGTGACGATATTCTTTGCGTTCAGCGGTACTTCCCTAACAACCCCGCCAGCATTTTCGACGGCGAGGAACTCGGTGTAGTGGGCAAGCGCCGAGACAATCACACTGTCGTCTTTTCCGACGAGTGTTCCTGTAACTGCCTGGAACCCCCTGCGTGCACCCGGGACAACCCGCGCCTGGTCCATGTTCACGAACTGTGCGAGTTCTTCATGGAATTCGGCAATACCCGGTTTCGAGATCTTATCAAGCCGGAAAGGTTTCCGGCAGGCGTCACACGTTGAGTACCCGTCCCCATAGGAGATGAGGGCCTTCCTCGCCTCCGTGGTCAGCCGCCCCGCTGCCTGGATGGGATGGATGTTGATGGAGTGTTCCTCCCGGGACCTCACGTCAAGGGTCCCGGCAATTTTCGTTACCTTTGGTATGCCGGTACCCGCTTCAAGGTCTGCGACAATTGCCCTGAGATCGGCAATCCGCGTCCGGAATGCTGCCTCCTCTTCTGCATCGAAACCGGTCGGGAGGGACTCGCGGAAGAGCCCCCGTACCTCTTCGAGGGCGAAGAGTGCCTCGAATGTCTTCTGGATTCTGATACTCATGATAGTTCCAAGCCAGGGCCCGGAATCGAACCGGGTTGTAGTTGATCTGCAGTCAACCGCGTAGCCACTCCGCCACCCTGGCATACTCTTCAAATTCACAATTGTGAATTCGACCATAATAGATAACAATTGTGAATATTTATAGGTTTTGGAACCGGCAGGATTTTACATCCTGCATCAGATTCTGCCGCTATTTCTCCCCTTATGTATTGGTATCATTTGACAGAGTGAACGGATTGGTGCAGGAAAAACAAGATATATATCAGACCGGGCAAGTAACAATTGTGAAGCAATCGGGTCCCCCGCACCCTGATCACGGGGATACATTGCCATCCCCCCGAAATACCAATGAGCCGGGAATCCCGATATGCAGGGGAGGAATACTATGAGAACGATCCACCATGATATCATTTCAACCATCGGCAACACCCCGCTCGTACGGTTGAACCGCATCACCGGCGGGGCCGGAGCTACGGTGCTCGCCAAGCTCGAATCCTTCAACCCTGGCGGGAGCGTTAAGGACCGGATCGCGGCGGCGATGATCGATGCTGCAGAGGCAGCAGGTCTCATCAAAGCAGATACGATCATTCTCGAACCCACCAGCGGAAATACCGGCATCGGACTTGCGATGGTCTCCGCGGCACGGGGATACAGGATTACGCTGGTCATGCCCGAGACCATGAGCATCGAGCGGCGCAAGATCCTCAAAGCTTTCGGGGCAGACCTCATCCTGACGCCCGGGAAGGAGGGGATGAAAGGTTCGATTGCCAAAGCAGATGCACTCCTGCAGGAGAATCCCCTCTATTTCTATATCCCCCAGCAGTTCAGGAACCCGGCCAACCCTGCCATCCACCGGAAGACCACCGCCGAGGAGATCTGGCGGGATACGGAGGGAAATGTCGATGCAGTGGTTGCCGGTGTCGGGACCGGTGGCACGATCACGGGTATCGCGGAAGTCATTAAGCCCCGCAGGCCGGATTTCAGGGCAATCGCTGTCGAGCCAGATACCTCCCCCGTCCTCTCCGGGAGGTCAGCCGGGCCCGCACAGGATCCAGGGTATCGGTGCCGGGTTTGTCCCGGAAATACTCCGGAGGGATCTGCTTGACGAGGTGATCCGGGTGAGTTATGGAGATGCCGTTGTAACTGCACGCCGCATGGCAAAAGAGGAGGGAATCCTCATTGGCATATCAGGGGGGGCAGCGACGTGGGCTGCCCTGCAGGTAACGGCACGGAAGGAATATACCGGAAAGACCGTCGTTGTTATCCTCCCGGATACCGGTGAGCGATACCTGAGCACGGAGCTCTTCGAAGCATAGTGGGTGATGGATCATGGTGTTTGACCGAATCCGTGAAGATATCCAGGCAATTTTTTCCAAAGATCCCGCCGCCCGGTCGAGAAGTGAGATCCTCTTCTGTTACCCCGGTCTTCATGCTCTGTGGTTTCACCGGGCAGGCGCACCGGCTCTGGTACATGACCTGAAATTTTCCGGGCGTTTCCTGTCCCACATCAGCCGGTTCCTGACCGGTGTGGAGATTCATCCTGGTGCAATGATCGGGAGACGAGTCGTTATCGATCATGGAATGGGGGTTGTGATCGGGGAAACTGCAGAAGTCGGGGATGATGTGCTGATCTACATGGGAGTTGTTCTGGGTGGTACCGCGCTTGAAAATGTAAAACGCCATCCGACAATTGGAAACAACGTGATCATCGGTTCCGGTGCTATCATTCTCGGACCGATCCGTATCGGATCCGGTGCAAAAGTGGGAGCGGGATCGGTTGTCGTGCGGTCCGTTCCGCCGGGCGCAACCGTCGTGGGCGTTCCCGGAAGGATCGCCGGACCTGAATGCACGCGACCGGGAGACGAACCGGAAGCCATGCCGGACCCGATGCTCCGGGTGGTGAGCCGGTCTCGACCGGCAGAACAGGCTTGAAGATCGCCTCCGGATTATGGAACAATCACTTCCTTCTGCATCTGATGCCTTGAAAGCAGAGCATACCTGTGAGGATAACATCCGCGAGATCCTCAAAGAGGTGATCGATCCTGAAGTTGGTATTGATATTGTGGACCTCGGGCTGATCAAGGAGATACGGGTCCGGGGAACCACTGCGGAGATCGATATGGTCCTCACCAGCAAGGCCTGCCCGCTCGTGGATCACCTTTCGGAGCAGGTGAGGCGCAAGACACTCGGAGTTTGCGGGATTGACCAGGTGAATATTAACGTGCTGGACGAGCCGTGGAACTGGGATCGGTTCGTGAAGCAGAGGGGATCGCTCAAAGAGATCTGAACTAAGTCCCTTTTTCGCCTATTGAACCAACAAAACTTTCGCAGCAGTTTTTTTTCCGCGGAGATCTTAAAAAAGGAGGGTCCAGGCCCTGTGGGGCAACCCGGGCCACTCCCCGTATTTATCTCTCTATCAGCATCCGGGGATCGTAACAGAATGGCCTGTTAGAAAGATATTCGCCTTTTCCGGCGTGTCATGTTGTGACCTGCAACTCATCGACCAAGACGGGCAGCGAGGAGGCTGTTATCCACGGCAGGGCAGGAACTATTGGTCCAAACACTTAAATTGCCACACGGTGAGAATACCGGTTTATATGGACTATTTCGAGCTGATGAAAGGCTTCCTCCTCTCCCCGGTTGAGACCTTCCGGAGGGTCAGGGACACGGATCTGGGGGATTCCCTCAAATATTACCTTATCCTTCTCGTGATCAGTGCAGTTTTAACCAGCATCGTGATGCTTGCCATGGTTAACACGACCTGGCTGGCGATTTCGGGACTCTTCAGCCAGGCAGGGCTCCCCCTCCCGGCGGTTGCCGGTGCCGGTGTGATCTTTGTTGCCCTTGTGTTGATCGTGTTGCAGATTGTCTTTGTGTTCATCGGTGCTGCATGGCTCCACCTCTTTGTCTGGCTCCTTGGAGGCAGGAAAGGGTACCTCCAGACCCTCAAGGCCGTCACCTTCGGCTCAACCCCCTCGATGCTCTTTGGCTGGATCCCGGTCATCGGGCTTCTTGCCGGTATCTGGTGCCTGGTCCTTGAGGTTCTCGGTGTGCGGGAACTCCAGGAGATGACAACCGCACGGGCCATACTTGCCGTCATCCTCGCAATCCTGGTGGTCATCGTGATCCTGATCGTGGTTGCCGCGTTCTTTTTTATCGCATATTCCGAAATTTCCCAGGGTCCGGTCACCGTGGTCTGACCCGGCTCCTCCTATCTTTTATAGCCCGATCTGAGGTGGGACCTGAACATCGTCGCCGTTGTCCTGAGAAATTCGTAGGATGTACGATATCACGGATCCGGATGGTGACCGGCATGATGCTAAAAAGAGGAGAACGTTGTGCCGTTACCGGTTTCCGGGCAATGGTATCAGCTTCGCGGATCATCCTGGTTATTTCTTCCCCGCGGCAGCATAGCGTTTTGCGACCTTATCCCAGTTTACGACATTCCAGAATGACTCGACAAATTTCGCCCGGTCGTTTTTGTAGTCAAGATAATACGCATGCTCCCATACATCGAGGACCAGAAGGACGGGGCAGCCCGGAAACACGTTGGTGTTATGCTTCTCGATCTGCATGATGATCGGTCTGCCGGTCAGGTAACAGTAGGTCAGTGCTGCCCAGCCGGAACCCTCGGCGCTCGTTGCAGCCGTGGAAAACTCCTTTTTGAACCGGTCAAATCCCCCGAATTCTGCGTCAAGGGCCTTTGCCAGTTCCCCTTTTGGCAGTCCTCCGCCACCTTTCCCTGCGGGGGCCATATTCTGCCAGAACAGGTTATGGAGTCTGAAGCCCCCGATATGGAACGACAACTCCTTTAAGGTTGCTTTCACATCAAAATCGGTTTTTTCTGCGCGTGCCTTGTCAAATTTCCCGAAGATCGCGTTCGCACCGGTAACATATGCCTGGTGATGCTTCGTGTGGTGCAGGGTCAGCTGCGCCTCAGACATGTAGGGTTCAAGTGCCTTGTAGTCGTAGGGCAGTTTGGGCAGTGAATACATCTTACCTGGTTCCATGAACAGATACCTCCATACTTATACAATGCATGAATGATCCGCTCCTTGTATTTCATGTATTGTATAGAACACCAGGCGGGTCATCCGACCACCCATCACGATGCTGCTCTTTATTGAACGTATTCTACTTTGTTGAAATCCTAAGATTTTAACAATTGCAGATTACCTATTATCGGAGGGGACAGTGCCTGTCCCTCCAGAACCGCCGCTGCGCTTTGCGATTGTGTAGTATTACCTTCTCTGGAATTATCGCTGCGAGGGATGCCACAGCGGCGGGGGCGGAGGCATTCGTGCCGTAGCCCCCAAGAGCGTTGAAAAGAATAGTGCGAGGATTTCAACAAAGCCAACTATTCCTCCTTCCAATACCATTTCAGCCCTGAACAATACTTTTATCCAGTAGTCTCCCTATTTCCCGTGTGCAGGTATTCACCTTCTATGATATTATTCACGGGCATAAGGATACCAGGAGATTCTGATCATGTCAACGGTTGAGGAAAATATGCGTCTGATGCAGACGCTGGATGATGCCTGGAATTCCCAGGACTGGGTAACGTTTGATAAACGCCACGCAAAGGAGGTCGATGTCTTCTGGCCGGGACAGGAGAAGCCGACACACAGCCGGCCAAGCCACAAGGAAGAGGCAATTGCTTTTTTCAAAATCTTCCCGGACAACAAGGTCGGGAACCGGCCCTACAAGACACTGTTCGGACAGGGGGACTGGACGTGTTCAGTCGCCGATTTCACGGGTACGTTCAAAGGCCCGATGACAACTCCTGACGGCAAGGTACTTCAGCCAAACGGCAGGAAGTTCAAAGTTGAGTTCTGCACGGTTGCCCACTGGAAGAATGGGGAGATTATCGAGGAGAAACTCTTCTACGATAAGATTTCCCTGATGCAGCAGATAGGACTGATGTAAGAACACGGTGAGTATGGTGCACAGAGTTTGTCAGGGACTCACACCAGACACATGGACAGGGAAGGCGTACGTATGACTGAACTACCAAAAAAACCTCAGGAAGGACAGGACGGTCCAATGAAGGTCACCGTCACCAGAAACGGACCCTATATCGTAACCGGCGGGGTCCCGCTTATTGTTGCAGAGATCTGCAATGACAACGAAGGCTACTGCCGGACCTGGAAAATCGTCAACCGGTATCCCGTGAAGGAAGAGTACGCCTTGTGCCGGTGCGGTTATTCCGAGAACAGGCCATTCTGTGACGGAACGCATGCAAAGATCCGCTTCAACGGCACCGAGACTGCCGGGAACGAGCCGTACCTCCGCCACCCGCGGGTCACGAATGGTCCGGAGCTGGAACTCGCAGATTACGAAGGCCTCTGTGTCCACGCCCGGTTCTGCATGCGGGCCGGTGGGATCTGGAACCTCACGGAACAGTCGAATATTCCGGAGGCAAGGGACACAGCAATAGAAGAGGCATGCAACTGCCCGTCCGGCCGGCTGTTATCCGGGACCTGAGAAACGGGGAGGTGATCGAGCCGGTGCTGGAAAAATCAATCGTAATCATCGAATATCCTGCAAAGGGCGAGCACGGGCCGTACTGGATACGGGGCGGGATCCCGGTGGTTTCTGCCGATGGCACACCGTACACGAGTCAGGAACCGGCTCACCCTCTGCAGGTGCGGGAAATCGCGCAATAAACCGTTCTGTGACGGAGGCCATGTACAGTCATGAAAAGGTACAGAGTCCTCCCGGGTCGGTGGAGGTCATAGAGCGGTTGTGAGACGGTCCGGTTTGAGTATCCATGTCCCTGAATGATGCGCAACAATTATTCGGCTTCTTTTTTGCGATTTATTTTGTTCTGATCATCGACCGTTCCCATGAAATGTACCCGGCCCTGGGATACCTATTCTGCCTGGAGGGGAAAATCCCACAACATCAACCGCCTCATTACAGGATGGCTGATTCTCACCCTCCTGCCGGTGGCACAATTTGCCATTCTTTTCACCCTTCTCGGGCTGTTTAATGTTACCTTCGACGAGACGGTTTCCGGCGTTCTGCGCATCATCCTTATCAGCATCAGTGCCTTTTTCAGTTTTGGATACTTCCGGATATACGAGGCGTTCATTCACCGGTTCCCTGAGTCATTTTTTTCCGAAGAGGAACGAAGAAAATCGTATACCCTCGATACGCCCGCATTTCTGGGCTCATTTCATGCCGGGAATTCTCTATATTATCATATCCACCCTCATGCTGATGGTCTCGTGTATATCTGACAACGGTAACAGGGCGGATAACCATTCAGGAGAACCACGCGGGAATGGTACCCGTATTCGAAACCGTATTACTCCCGGACTTTCCTGCCCGATGAATATTATTTCTCATCCGGGTACAAGGAGCAAAGGCATTCAAAAAGAGCTCGCTTCAGATACTTTTATTACTATGAAGAAATGAGGATGCATCCATGGTATCGTTTGGTGCAACCCTGGTGACATTTATTGTCGCATTGATCATTTCGACAATCATCATTTATGTCATTACAAAGTTAATGGGTGAAACAGAAGGAATAACGACCGCATTTCTCGCAGCCTTAATCGGGACGGTAATTTACACGATCCTGTACTACTTCCTTGGCCAGGGACTGATAGCTGCACTCATAGCAGGAATCGTGTGGCTGCTGGCATTACAGAGACTCTACACCATTGGCTGGCTCAAATCCCTGTTGATCGCGGTTGTGGTATGGATCGTGACATCCATTGTCGGGTTGTTCCTGCCAACCCTTACGGGCCCGATCTGAACCCGGCCTGTCTTCCCGAAGCAAAAAAAGATTTCCCTCTCACTTTTTTTATTTCCCGGCTCTGTGGAAACACATATGAACGGGAGTTCACACCCGAACCATGAAAATCATTACACCGGTAATTTTTATGAGGGCTCCCGCCTCAGGGCCTCTCCGAGGCACGGCGGGGGCAGTCCAGTATTTGCAGATATGCTTATAGATACTGATCCGCCGCGGGGGCGCCCCGTCGGGGGCGGCGGGGTTCATCGCAAATAATTATGAGGAATAAACCTTCCATTACTCGCATCTGTTTAATTTAATTTCTTGGAAAATCCTCACACTATTTTTCTTAACGTTCTTTGGGGCTACGGCAGGTAATGCCTCTACCCCCCGTCCCTGTGGCATCCGCTCCAGTGCGATAATTCCTGAGAAGGTACTACAACACCATCGCAAAGCGCAGGAGTGGTTCGGGGGGACAGGCACTGTCCCCTCCGATACTAAGTGATTTGTAATGTGTTGATATCTTAGGGTTTCAACAGAGCCTATTTCCCCAGTACTTTTTTCAATATTCCGGAGAAACCTCCTCCGCTTTCCTGCAAAGCCTGGAGTTGCTGTGCTATGCCGGCTGCATCGGGCGAGGACTGAAGTGCTGCCTGAGAATGGTCTGCAAGGAGTCCGGTCAGGTTTTTTGTGTCCATGTTCTTCTGGACAACCATTTTGCCAACATGGCTCATTACCAGAGGAATTGCTATTGCCAGTACCTGGCCGACTGCTGCGGGGGGGAGACCGGTTTTTTGCGAGATGGCATTCTGAATTGTGCCCATCTGGCTCCCCAACAACGTGTTTGCTATTCCCGAGCCGCCGGCAGCCGATGGATTGCTCAAAAGGCCACTCATGTTGTCCAGTGGATTACTGGTTCCTGCCTGTGCAAGCGTTTTTGTCAGCATTTCAGTCCCACCGGGTTTTGATGCATGGTTTGCCATCGCACCCAATACCAGGGGCATGCTCATACCAAGTGCAGATTTGACCGCCGTCTCATCGCCGCCTACCGACCTGCTGATGGCGGAAATGTGATTTCCTGACGACAGTGAACTCATTATATCATCTACGATCGAACCCACGGTTCATCCTCCTCGTTCTTCACCAGACGCGTCGCACATGAGAAAATCCGGGATACCTGAACGGTATCGACTTCATGAATGTGACAGACCAGAATAGCGTGCGACGGCTCGGGTCCGGTATTTTTGTTACTACCGTGCTGGAATCAATTAAACTTTCTGATAGGGATAAAAAAATATCAGAACCCGCGGAAGCGGTGATCTGTTCTTGGGCGACCTGAACCGAATACCTGATATCTACTTTTGTTACAATACTGCATGGGATTCATATGCCGGATACTGTTGAACGCTTTCCTGTCGCAAAAGGTATGCAGACTGTCTCTATGCTGCCGGGAATGGCTAACCGCCATGGCCTCATTGCAGGTGCAACCGGGACCGGAAAAACAATCACGCTGCGGGTACTTGCTGAAAATTTCAGTGCTCTCGGTGTTCCGGTCTTTATGGCAGACATTAAGGGGGATCTCTCCGGGCTGGTAAAGCCTGGGGGAGATAACAAGAAGGTTGTTGAACGGGCCACCGAGCTTGGTCTTCCGGGAGTCCTCCCGGAAGGATATCCGGTCACATTCTGGGACGTGTATGGCGAATCCGGTATACCGGTCAGAACGACTGTTTCAGAGATGGGGCCGTTGTTTCTTTCTCGTATCCTGGATTTAAGTGATATCCAGGCCGATGTGCTGACCGTGCTCTTCAGGATCGCAGACGATCGGGGGCTCCTGCTCCTGGATATAAAAGACCTGGAGGCGATGACCCGGTATTGCGGCGATCATGCAAAGGAATTAAAGAGCCAGTACGGGAACATATCCCCGGCAAGTATCGGCTCAATCCAGAGGAGCCTGCTGAACCTCGCGCAGCAGGGGGGCGACCGCTTTTTTGGAGAGCCTGCACTGGACGTCATGGACTTTCTGAAGACCGATACCTCAGGCCGGGGGGTGATTAATATCCTGACAGGCTGATCGGCTGATGCAATCGCCGAAACTCTATGCGACCCTTCTCCTCTGGCTCATGTCAGAACTGTTCGAGAGGTTCCCGGAGGCCGGAGATCTCCCGAAACCGAAACTGGTATTTTTCTTTGATGAGGCCCACCTGCTGTTCCAGGACGCACCCAAAATGCTCGAGGAGAGGATCGTGCAGGTCGTGCGGTTAATCAGGTCAAAGGGGATCGGGGTGTATTTTGTCACCCAGAACCCACTTGACCTGCCGGACCCGGTCCTCGGGCAGCTGGGGAACCGGGTGCAGCATGCCCTGCGGGCATTTACCGTCAAAAGACCAGAAGAACGTGAAAGGTGCGGCCCAGACCCTGCGGCCGAATCCTGCATTTGACACCGTGAAGGCAATCACCGAGCTCGGGACCGGAGAGGCGCTCATTTCAATGCTGGATGAAAAAGGAAGCCCGACACCTGTTGAGCGGGCACTCGTATATCCCCCTCACAGCAGGATAACCCCGCTGACCACGGAAGAACGAAGCCCGGTCATCAGGGACTCCCCGTTTTTTGCCGGTTATATGAACCCGATTGACCGAGAATCCGCATACGAGCAGTTGAAAAAGAAGGCTGAGATGGCCCCGAAGGTGCCTGAGGAAACCGGGAAAAAGTCACCAAAAACCCCGGCATCCGTACCGGTGGATATTCTCGGATCTGCCGCAAAGAGTGCTGCTCATGCAATGGGGAGTCAGCTCGGGCGGGAGATACTGAGGGGGGTGCTGGGTTCCCTTTCGGGAACACGGAAATAGTAATCTTTACTTCAGACTCACCAGTCTGAAAAAATAATGTCACATGTATTCCGGAGTCCGGGAGTCCTCAAACAGATATTTCCAGACCCATGCTCCAATGACCGCACCGATAACTGGTGCCACAATAAACACCCGGAGCTGTGCAAGAGCGGTCTCCCCGACGACAAGTGCAGGCCCAAGCTTCGTGCCGGGTTCACCGATGTACTGTGATCGGGATGCCAACCATGTGAATCATTGCAAGCGCAAACCCGATTGCCATACCTGCAAATCCGACGGTGCTTTCCTGCTGGTCGCCCCGAAAATGACTTTAAGGAAAATAAAGGTCAGGACTATTTCAGCGATAAACCCGGATACCAGGGAAAATCCACCATGTAACGCGGCACCGTACCTGTTCTGTCCAGGTCCGTTTGCCGCGTGATTATACCCGGGGAGGCCGCTAATGATGGTCAGGAGCAGGACTGATGCGATGATCGCCCCGATACACTGCTATACCGGTAACGGCTTACGGAAGATATACCGGTCATCGTTACCTGACCGCTCCAGGATCACCTCGCTTCCTGCAGGAAAATCCCTCATGATTCGGCCTACCTGGCTTTGATCGACCGGGATAACCCTCATACCCGTTCCGACGCTGTCGATAATGACAAGGGTTGTATGGCCGCCCATCGGTGGGATATATTCGCGAATAACGCCGCGGGATATGATACCGTTCTCCGAAGTAATGGCTTTTGTCTGTGTCAAAGTATAATCTGGTATGAACCCCCTTTTTACTCAAATAGGTATGCCAATGTTACAGAAAATGAATCCAAATTGGATTATACCCAGCCGTGAGGAGGAATGAGATCAGGCTGCGATATTGAAAACCAGAACCCATCTATCGCTGAAAATGGTGGGATATGTAACCATACAGGTCTTTTATTTTTCGTATTTCCCGGGTCTGGGCTCCTGTCCGGACAAAAAAAACATCCTCATCTCCGTGCCGTAAAAAAAGAGGACGGTCCGATTTTTGTATCTGTACCTGGCACATCGTCCTGCCGTGCATTTTTTTCCATTCAAGGGACAGGAACCTGGTGGTACTGGGAGAAAAAATCGGTATCAAAATGGCGTTGAACTGAATCAATGATTATTCTCTCGCATCGGGCGATCACCGTATCTTTCCTGGACAGAGAATCGTTTTTTATTCCTGGATGAAACTCTTCACCCCGGTTACCTGGTGTTACGGGAAGATCCATGATGAGATTTCCCCCGGTGGTATTCAGGAAACCAGCGATTGTTTTGGCTATGATAAACGACGTATCTTCCCCGGGCGCGAAGGTTCCGGGAGACCGGATGGTATCATTAGCCGTCTCCAGGGGATCTGCACCCCATACCGCAGGAGACATGAACTCAATGCTCTCTGATTCCGGCTGGTCGGGTAATCCGGAGAATGTATCATGGTCCGAGGCTGATTTTTCTGAACCGTTGGTTCTCGATCTCCCTGAACAATTCATCCTTATCCAAAGATATTTTCATGGATTGTTGTTCGTTCAGTACCCGGGAAATTTCGTTATTATCAGATATTTTTTTTGACTCCGTCTCATGATATTCTGTCCCTTCTCCAGTCGTATGACTGGTATCACGTACCCGTTCAAAGAACCGGACATTTCGGAACATACGACAGATCACTACATGAGTACGGATTACATAAACATTTCCCCCCCCCAATCAATCTGGTTTTTTTGCAGGCACTATCAGGTTCCGGCGCCGGAAGCTTCTTCCCGATACCGTTCCAAACCCGGGCCGGCACCTCCGCCCCCCATCCCAAGGGTTCTTGTAGGGTTTCATGCCATAACTCTCATCATACCGTCATTGGATCGCCGGTGTGTTTGTATGGATTCAACCGATGAGCTGTTAAAAAAATACTGGGGCTACCGCTCGTTTTTACCCCACCAGAAGGAGATCATCGATTCAGTCCTTGAAGGAAACGATGTCCTCGCGGTCATGGCAACGGGCGGCGGCAAATCCCTCTGTTACCAGCTGCCGGCGCTTGCGTTCGGTGACCTGACGCTGGTGATCTCCCCGCTGATCTCCCTGATGAAAGACCAGGTGGATGATCTCGACCGCACGGGGTATTCCCGCCGCAGCCTACAACAGTCCGCGATGCAGTACCGGGAACGGGCAGCCATCGAATCCGGGCTGAAAAACAATACCCTCCGGCTCCTGTTCATCTCCCCGGAACGGTGCCTGCAGCCCCATTTCCTGGATTCGCTTGCGGGTGCCGGGATCCGCCTGATCGCCATCGACGAAGCACACTGCATATCGGAATGGGGCCATGACTTCCGCCCGGAATACCGCCAGTCTGGCCGTCCTGAAGAAACAGTTCCCGGGTACTCCCCCTGATCGCACTGACCGCCACTGCCATCCCCCAGGTACGGAATGATATCCGCCAGCAGCTGGGCTCTTTCCGGCTCTCGGGAATTTATCGGCAGTTTCAACCGCCGGAACCTCCAGTACCGGGTCATCCCGAAGAAAAATTCCCTGGTGACCCTGGCCGGGTATGTCGGGCAGCACCGGAATGAGTCCGGGATCGTGTACTGCCTGAGCAAGAAAGAGACCGAAGAGCTGGCAGAAGATCTCCGCAAACGGGGGTATAACGCTCTTGCCTATCATGCCGGGCTCTCAAAACCGGTCAGAGAGAAGGTCCAGGACGATTTTATCCATGACAATGTGAACATTATCTGCGCAACGGTCGCCTTCGGGATGGGTATCGACAAACCCGATATCCGGTATGTCATCCATTACGACATACCCAAGAGCATCGAGTCCTATTACCAGGAGACCGGTCGTGCCGGGCGTGACGGTTTGCCAGGGGAATGCATTCTTTTTTACAGTCGTGCGGATGTCGCCAGGGTACGGGCTCTCCTGGAAAGCGACAGACCCGGTGAATCGACATACCCTGCATGGCGACCGCGAAAACTGCAGGATATGACCGATTACTGCGAGTCCACGACCTGCCGGAGAAGATACCTGCTCAGGTATTTTGGAGAGGAGTTTCCGTGAAACGAACTGTGGGTCATGTGATAACTGTGACAATCCAAAGGAGCTGGTCGACGCTACGGAGACCGCACGGACGATCATCGAATGTGTCAGGCAGTTACCCTCGCATTTCGGGGTACGGAACTTATCACCGATGTCCTGACCGGCGCGAAAAGTGCAAAGATCAGGAGTTACCATCTCGATATGTCTCTCCTTCCTACAATTCAGGCAGACCCCATTCAGAAACAGCAGTTCAGGACCTGGATACATGAACTCGATCCGGCAGGATTACCTGTGCCGTGAGGGGGATATATATCCGGTTATCTGTCTTTCCCGGAGGAGTATGACCGTGCTGAACGGGCAGGACCCGTGTCATGCTCTCCGGTCCCGGAACACAAAGGACAGAAGCCAGCCCTCAAAAGCCCGGACAGGCGATGAGACGGTACCCTGTGATGAGAAATTATTTCTCTGTCTGAAAACATCTCCGGAAATCCATTGCAGACCAGGGAAATGTTCCCCCGTATGTCATCTTTCATGACAGGAGTCTGCGGGAGATGGCCCGTGTCAGCCCGGGATGACGGGCAGTTTCAGGAATATCGCGGGAGTAGGAGACCATAAACTGGAAAAATACGGCCCCGCGTTCATTGATGCAATCAGGGCATTTCGAGAGGAACATTCCCCCGAAATGCCCTGAAAGCTAGCAGCAAAATCCATGTTCAGCTGGCGTGAGAGTAACCCTGTCAATCGGAAAGAAAAGAGGCGGTGCCTTATTTTTTTGACGGTGTTGTGCCGGCAGCCGGGTCTGCCCCGTCATCCTGAACATCATCAACCCCGATTGCATAATATTTTTTGAGGATTGTGCGCACCTTCTCGGACTCGATCCACCCGAAGTCGATCTGGTCGACGATCCGGTTGATTTCCTTTGCCTGGTACAGGACTTTGTTTGCAAGATCTTCGGCAAGCATGCATGTCAGCCCGATGATTACCTGGACCGGGTTCCGGATATGGTCCCCGAGAATGGCAAACTGTTCGATGTTCTTTTCTATCTGCCTGAGTGCTGCACGCTGTGCCACCTCCATCTGTTTGCGTTCGGTGATATCGACCATGGTACAAACCATATGGTTATCCGGCAGCATGGCCGCTGAGAGGAGAACCCAGCGGACCTCCGATGTTTTTGCCATAAAGTGCGTCTCGAAATTCTCAAAGCCCTCATCTTTTACCTTCGCAAAGAACTGGTCGCGCCGTGAGGCGTCCACCCACAGATCTGAGAATGAGACTTCACGTATTTCCTGGACCGAATATCTGAGGATCGAGGCAAACCGCGGGTTCACCTCCCTGATGGATAAGGTGTTCACATCGATCAGCCCGGTACCTACCTCGGAATTGTTGAAGATACTCCTGTACTTTGCCTCGCTCTTCTGCAGGTTCAGGGCAAGGCTTGAGACCACCGCGGCCACGCCGACCATAATAATGGATTTGAATACACCGTTTACCAGATCCGGTGCGGACCCTTTCATGAAAAAATATATCATGGGAAGGTAAATTGCGGTGATAAAAAATGCAAACAGCATCCCTTTCTTCGGGTACCAGTAGGCGGTGATGACAACCGGGATGAAAAACAGGCCGGCGGCGACCTCCGTCATGCCAAAAAACAGGCTGAAAATGTTGACAAGGATGACGAGAATGGTAATGCCGGTAATAATAAAAAACCAGCTGCCGACAATTTCCGGGATACCTGATTCCTGGGCGTCCATTGTGTCTCAGATTTTTCTCATTGTTTCCTTTACCTAATCCGTATTAATTGCTGGTTATTTTTTATAACAATATAGAAGTTCATTCAATAAAGAGTAATTAATATTTGCTTTTGTGTTTACCGGTGAAATTAAAAAAAATCCTGTTTTTGAGGAGAATACGTATTTTTTCCGCATGCAGGTAATGGTATCTCCGGAAAGAGCATATACGCATATCCGAAAATAAATAACGGATGAATTTTTCAGATCAATTGGTCTGAAGGGAAATCCTCGTATCATGGATTTCCCCACCTCCTCTGAAAACAGGATTGGATAATCCATGAGGTGCCTGCCCATTCGGGGATTTTCCGGTGGACCTGTTCATCACAGATGACCGTCCGACATCACCTTCCGCCCCATCCTCATCTTATAAATCTCCCCGCTCCCCATATTCCGGCATGAAGTACACGGCACGGCATATCCAGCGCTTCTTCGAAACAGGCAGGATCGACGCCACGCTCTGGAAGAACCACTTCCCCACGCTGCTGCCGACCCAGGTGCCAACCTGCGAGGAGTGTGGGGAGTTTAAGGACCGGACCTGTGCAGGCGGGCAGGACCCGGTCGAATGTTTCCTTGGCAAACCTCCGGCAGACGAGCCGGAGGGAGAGCACCGCCAGAAGAAACGCGACCCGATGCTGGGACTCGGTGCAAAAAAACCTGGTGTCCGGCTCACGACAAAGCCAAAAGACCAGTCAAAGATGTGAGCTCAAATGCGTTTCCAACCCCTGACCCGGTAACCCTCGAGTAAGATGTGAACTTACCATGGATGCATCCGGTTCTGGTATTTTCAGCCCCGTTACGGGCCCTGGAAGGTGAACAATTCCCGGTGTTCGGATTCCTGTCAGGCCATCGGTACATACACGCCCGTCCTGGACCGGCACAGGAATCCTTTCCGGTATTATTTTTGCGGAGCGGCGCCGTCCCCGGCCTGGAATGAATCTCCTGGCACCGTAATCTCAAAACGTGCCCCGTTCCCCGGTTCACCCGTCTCACGGATGGTCATCCCGGTGATGTTCAGTATTTCACGGGCAAGGAAGAGCCCGAGGCCGGTATTTTTCCCGTACCCGCGTTCAAAGATCCTTTCCTTCTCCCCTGCCGGGATACCATAGCCATCATCCTCGCACACGATGACAGGAACACCGTCCCTTTCTTCAACTGAGAGCCTGATGGTCGTGATTTTTCCACCGTATCGCACCGCATTATCCATCAGGTTGTAAAATACCTTGGCAGTCAGCGGATCGGCAAATACTGCCGTACCTGCTGGAAGATCGTTTATGAACATGACCCGGCCGAGCTGGACCTCCTGTGCTGCAGTATCTGCCAGTGACCTGATATCCTGCCAGACGGGGGCCTTGACACCGATGCTCTCGTAGGTTTTGGTGAACTGGATCATGGTGGAGATCCTCTGTGCTGCAGTTGCGGCTTTCCTTAAATATTCATCAGATGAGGTACCATGCTGCCCCATCTGAAGTATCTCAAGATACCCCATAAGCACCGTCAGCTGGTTGTTGATATCGTGCCGGGTGATACTGGAAAGCAGGTTGAGTTTCCGTATGGCCGCATCGAGCGACCGGGAAAATCGCATGACCTCCTGCTCATGGAACTCCATCTCCTTTTCCAGCATTTTTTGTTCGGTAATGTCCACCATCGTGGTCAGCAGGCAGGGGACATTTCCAATCATGATATTTTCCATCGAAATCAGGCCGTACTGTACAGAACCATTCCTTGAATTAACGGGAACTTCCAGGTTCCTCACCTGACCTCTCTCTCCAAGAATGCAGAGGGCACGTACCCGGTCATCCGGGTTGAGGTACGTATCCAGTTCGTCCACCCGTTTCCCGATGACCTCGTCCCGCGAGAACCCGAGCGTTGTCAGGAAGGTCTGGTTCACATCAAGGAATTTCCCGTCCGATTTGGTCGAGATTGCCATCAGGACCGCACTGGAATGAAACGCCGAGGAAAATTTCTTCTCGCTCTCCTTCAGTGCCGCCTCGGCCTCACTCCTGCTCAGAAACCCGGCCACCTGCCTGATGAAAAAGGTGATCAGGTCACGGTTTTCAAGATCGGCCCCCGGCGGGATGATGAAAATCGCCGCACCGTTAAGCCCTCCCTTCCAGCTCGATGCCGGCACCATACACCTTTCCAAAGAAGGGCATCGTCTCAATTTTTTTACAGGTCTCGCCCGGGAGCAACCCGAAGGAAAGGCCCGTTAACCCCCCCGGGATTTCGTAGCATTCACCGGTAAGCATTTCCGGAAGTACCTGGTCAGGGACGGGTAATGTAAGCCCATACAGGGACCGGCCAAGAATTCCCTCAATGCCCGCCAGTCGCGATCCGAGCCCCTCAACGGCACGCTGGCTGATGGTCTTCATGGCGGGATCAAATGAATTGACCAGAATGACGGTGCCCTCCGGTGCAATGTGCCTGAGGGTCCCGGCGATTAAAGGTGTACACATCGCCACCGGGAGGAAAATTATTGAGTTCCTCTACCGTCCGGGATAACAATTCAAACCATTTCCGGTAGTCCTGCGGTTCTCCGCTCTTCATTTCCCCCGTCATGTATACCAGGCCGGATACTATTCACAGAGGGTTTGGATAACGATCGTATTTAATCATGTCATGTTAACCCATCCGTGTAGCCCGTGACCGGGATCATGTGGTCTCACCTGACAACAGCGAAGAACCCAAAGAAGAGCGTTCTTTTATGAGATTACAGAAAGGAAGTATGCAAGATACCGCTCTGTTGAAATCCTAAGAGTTTTCACAAATTGCGAATCGTTTATTATCGGAGGGGACAGTGCCTGTCCCCCCGAACCGCCCCTGCGCTTTGTGATTGTGTTGTATTACCTTCTCTGGAATTATCACTCAGAGGGATGCCACAGCGGCGGGGGCGGAGGCATTACGTGCCGTAGCCCAAAAAGAGCGTTGAGAAGAATAGTGTGAGGATTTCAAAAAAGCCGAGCATTCATTTTTTCGATGACTCCCCATGAGTCCGGCCGGCACCTTCAGGAAAAATCCCCAAACCTTTATTGCCCTCGCGGAATAACCAGCGGCCTATGACAACAGAAGAAAAAGAGTTCCATGCACGCCGCCAGAGAGGCCTCCTTGTCCCTGCCGGGCTGCTTATCGGCCTGGGTATCGGTCTCATTACCGGATATCCGGCGCCGGGACTGATGATCGGGCTCGGGCTCGGGTTTATCGGTTCGGCCTTCCTGAAACCCGTGGAGCATGCCGCCGGTGATGCAACCACACCAGGCAGGTACCACGGGTCCCGCTGGATGCCGGCGCTGCTTGGGTTTTTTTTCATTATCCTTGGTATCAGCATCGTCTGGGCACCCCAGAATTTCTGGCCGTATATAGGTGCCGGTTTCCTGATCCTCCTTGGGATCTGGTTCGTCGCCCGGAGCTTTGGCAGGGCATAGCGATCCATTTCTCTGGTTTTACATGACCTTTTTTCCGGATTTTATGGTGCAGGGATGAACGATGTATCTCAGGATAGTATCAGAGGTTCCCCGCCTCAGGCCCCTCACCGGGCACGGCGTGGCGATGAGGTTTACCAGTCGATGTTAAACTCCAGTTTGCTCCCGGGGATGCATCGCAATCGGGTTTTTTCAGGATCTTGATCCCAAAATTTCCTGCGGGAGCCTGTTTTCACAAAGAACCAGTCGGAGGGGACAGTGCCTGTCCCCCCAGAACCGCCCCTGCGCTTTGCGATTGTGTCGTATTACCTTCTCTGGGATTATCGCTCAGAGGGATGCCACAGCGGCGGGGGCGGAGGCATAACGTGCCGTAGACCTAAAAGAGCGTTGAGAAGAATAGTGTGAGGATTTCAACAAAAAACAAAAAAATCAGGTACCCGGCAGGTAAATCCCGGGTTATTTCAAAGCCGCAGCAACCACATCGTCGATACTGTCGACAAAGGTTACATTGATCCCGATGTTTTTCACGATATAGTCCTGGGTGGAGATCTGCTCCGGCACCCGTTCGATGAGGGTGAACCCTCCATAATTGACCGTCTTCCGGGTATACTGGACGATCACGCTGTTCTCCTTCGGGAGGAGGAAGAGGGTCTTGCCGTTTGCCTTTGCGGCGGTTGCCTTCTCGATCACCCCGCCGATGGCACCCACATGCCCGTCCTTATCAATGGTGCCGGTAAGCGTGACAGCCGGGTCGATCGACTGGTTTTTCAGTGCAGCGATCGTGACCAGCGTCATCAGGGCCCCGGCACTCGGGCCGTCAACGGATGAAACCTCGTTTTCTGCCTCGATGGAAAAGATAACATCGCTCCCGAGGAGATAGGCTCCGGTCCTGTTCTGGGCAACATACACGGCCGTGTTTGCCGCGTCCTGGAAAACGATACCCATCAGGGGCGTGGTCTGGACAAGGACTCTTCCCTCGCCCGGGCGGATCTCAACGGAGATGTTCATCATCGAGCCGTTCTGGACGACCCTCTGGGTGATGAAACCATTGGTATTCTGCTGCACGACCTGCTGGGTCACCGCCGGTGCCTGGATGGATGCAAAACCGGTGATATACGATGCCGGACCCGGAGTCCCGCCCGCGGATCCTGCCGGTGTCAAGCGGTAAAAACTGAGCTGGGATGCATAACTCTGCAGGGAGATGTTCTGCTGGCCGAGCTGGGTCTGCAGCTGCATATTTTCCATGTCAAGGGCATTTGTCTTATCGACAAGCTGGGATATCATTCCCTGCTGGGAAGGGATGAAAACTGCAATCAGGATGATGTTTGCAAGGACCGAAATAACAAGGAGACCGGCAATGATGTTGAGTGCTTTCAATCTTCTTCCTCCGGAACTACCTGCATATTCCCGTATGGAACTTATATTGATTTCGTTCGGGGCATTCACCGTCGAAAAAGAGCATTGCCGGCAGTGACGATTCAAAAAAATACCTGGTTCGTCAATCCGGACAGGTTATCGAAAATCTTCAGACAAGGCACGGAGTTCCCCGTCCCTCTCTTCAGAGTACCCTGAAATGGAAAAAAACGGAACTATGATACTATTTCTTAAGGATTTTCGGCTCTGTTGAAATCCTCACAATAATTTACTTAACGCTCTTGGGGGCTACGGCATGGAATGCCTCCGCCCCCGCCGCTGTGGCATCCCCTCTGGAGCGATAATTCCAGAGAAGGTAATACAACACCATCGCAAAGCGCAGGGGGCGGCTCGGGGGGACAGGCACTGTCCCCTCCGATACCAGGTGATTTGCAATGTGTTGATAGTGTGAGATTTCAACAGAGCCGGATTGTCTTAATTTTTCATTCGTGTCATGGGAATCCTGCAGAAATACGGTTGAAGTCCTCTTTTCCGATTTCGAAGAGGCCTGACCTGAACGGATATCCCCACGATCGTTTATTTTTGATAAACGTCAGATCCGGGATCAGCGGTGCGATCCCGACCTCCCCGGTTGCACTATAGTGCACATGTCTCCGGAATGGTTTGAAATCCGGAGATTCCCCGACCTGGAACACCTCCTCATCGGAAATTTCCCCTATCGCGGTAAATGCATGGAGGACCTCATTGCCTTCAAACCAAACCTTCGGCGAATAAAAGGCTACCATATCTCCCTTATGCAATCGTACAATCCCGGAACGTTTTCCGTGCCCTGACTGGGCAATCCCGAGCGAGACGCCCCGCATCACATGGTCCTTTGATGCAACAATGATCCAGTATCTCGCGGTCATCAGGTGTCTTTTCAATACAGATGTTATTTAAATCCTTACAATCCCCAATCCCCGGAATTCCCTCTGGTGTGACCGTGCGGGCAGGTGTCATTGACATCCCGGAGCAGAGAGTGGTGTAAAGATAACTGCGATCAATCTGACCGGACATTTCCCTGTATGGTGATCGTCCTGTCGGTAACCGGGATTTTTTTCCCCGACCTCTCCAGGGCCTGGTTCACCACGTACGTTACCCCGCTGCAGCACGGTACTTCCATGTGTAGGACCATGATGGACCGGACGGTATGGCGGGAGAAAATGTCGGCCAGTTTTTCCGTGTACTCATTGATGTCCCGGTCCAGTTTGGGGCAGAAGATGATCAGGATCCTGTCCCGCAGGAAATCCTTATGAAAGGCTGCATATGTGAACGGGACGCAGTCTGCCGAGATGAGCAGGTCTGCATTTTCAAAATACGGGGCTGACGGGTTCTGGAGCCTCAGCTGGACCGGCCATTGCCGCAGTTCCGATCCCGTCACCTCTTCCTCCCCCACAGCCTTACTGGCAGGGACCGGACGGTCAATGCGCCGTGCGGCGGCACCCGGGCACCCTGCAAAAGGGTTCCCGCGGGAAGGTTGAGGGCGTGTAAGGCAGGCAGTATTGTTATGGTCGGGGATCAGGATATTGTGTTCAATCAGGTACTCTATTGCCTGGTTGTACAGGTCCCGCTGCCCGTGGCCAAGCAGGTGTTCCAGGTGTGCCCTGATAACCGCGTTGCCCTGGCGGGAGATATTCTCCATCACCGCACTCTCGTCGTACGCCCCGGCCTCCCGCTCCACAACACTGATCGCCCCCTCCGGGCAGGTTCCGATACATGCCCCGAGCCCGTCACAGAAGAGGTCACTCACCAGCCGGGCCTTCCCGTCAATCAGCTGCAATGCTCCCTCGGGACAATCCGGGATGCACTGGCCGCACCCCGTGCATTTCTCCTCACTGATACCGATGATGTTCCGTTTCATCTCCCGCACGCCTCCCCTCAACAGTGGTCCTGACTCTACTCTTACGATGACTCGATATATAATTCCCCCGGGACACAAAGGTCCAAAGGAGCATCAATGGTATCGTTAATCCATATACGGGGCAGCAGGCAAAACTTTTGCCTTCGATCAGAATTCGGTATGACTCTTTCCTGACCTTATCTAGACGTTTCCCATGATAAGGATCCGGCATAGGTTTTTGTGGTCAACACCTCCCGATGCGTAAACGAAAGTGTATAAATGTCTCCCGGTACCATCAGGGATCCGGGTACTCCTCATGTTTCCCATCGGTGATGACAACAGTGGAAGAAGGCTGGTCCCTTATGTTACGTATACCCTGATCGCACTCAACGTGCTCTTTTTTCTGGTGGAATTAATCGGCGGTGATGTATTTATTGAGACATGGGCGTTTGTCCCAGCCCGGTTCATGGCAGATCCCGGCGGGGATTTCCTTACCGTCTTCACCTCGATGTTCATGCATGCCGGGTGGGTCCATATCGGGGGCAATATGCTCTACCTGTGGATCTTCGGGGATAATGTGGAGGACCGGTTCGGACATCTCAGGTACCTTGTATTCTACCTGCTCTGCGGGATTGCGGCGACATTCGCCCAGCTGGCATTCAGCCTCGGGTCGGACGTGCCAAACCTGGGAGCATCGGGTGCAATCGCCGGTGTTCTCGGGGCGTACCTGTTGTTGTTCCCGGGAAGACAGGTCACGGTCCTGCTCGGGTATGGTGTTACAAGGATGCCCGCACTGGTCGTGATCGGGTTCTGGATTGTCCTGCAGTTCTTCAACGGGATCGGGTCCATCGCGGTTTCAACCGATACCGGCGGAGTTGCGTACATGGCACACATCGGCGGATTTATCGCCGGTCTGGTGCTGGCCCTGGTACTGCGGGGGAAACGGGTGGCCTAGAGGTCAGGATTTCCCCTGAGTGAATACCGGTTGCCGGAGCATGTTATCCTGTTCATGTCCAGGAGATCATCCAGGGCATCCCGGATATCCGGCAACGGGACGCTGATCCGGTATCGTTCCTCAAACTCGTGCATAATCCCTTTTTCATCACGTGATGTTACGGTGAGGATCTTTATGACAAACCCGACCAGGTCCTCATGCACAGCCCAGGGATAGATAATCCAGCGCCAGTCCTTCTCCTCCCGGGCGAAATAATCAGGACTAAATGATGAGGAGACCTTGTGCTGGAGGACCGCGGTCCTGATCTCCCGGGGGTGTAAGCCACAGAGATAGGAGATGGCTGCCGCCATGGTTTTACCGGAGTCCGTGACATCATCGATAACAAGCACCGTTTTGTCCGTGATATCAACGGCAAGGGGGAAACGGACATTGACCGAAGGCTTCTCCTCCGCAGCCATCCCCCAGTGCTCCACCTTGACACTGGTCAGCATGTCATGGAGTAAAAAATCGCATACAACCCTCGCGGGAACATATCCCCCGCGCCCGATGGCAATCACAAGGTCGGGGCGGAACCCGGATTGCTTAATCCTGAGTGCAAGCGTACGGGCAAGAACAGCGAATTCTCCCCAGCTCATCAGTTCGCAGGTGAGGGTATCGGGTACCATGTAGTTCCTTAATGCGGCGCTGGATTATGGATATTTCCCCGCTCTCAGGATTCCTGGCGGCATTCTTTCCGGTCCCGTTCGATAATTCCTGACAGGCTGACCTTTTCCGGTGTTTGTATCAGCTCGTATATCCCGCTGACGGTTGCGGATGCCTTTGACGACCGTTCCATGGAGAGGATGATGATTTTGATCGCATCGTGCAGGGTGCAGATTTTTCCCTTCTCCCGGATGCAGGAATGGGCGATCTGCCGGGCTACCGGGCTTCCCAGGACGACGAAATTGCTGCCTTTTCCCTGTCCGGTCAGCCGGATGGTATCACCGGATATCTCTGCCAGTGCGTACTCCCCGGCGGTCGCATAGAGCCTTCGTTTCCTGGTGATACCACCGGCAGTCTCACTCACCTCGCCCACAAGAATCCCGTCACGCAGGGCAACCTTCCTTTTATCGTCGCGGATGACGAGGGAAATGCCAGAGGTCTTCAGCCCGTTGTCGCAGGTCATCATCGGTTATGATCCTTCCCTGGTAGAGGCTCGTCTTCAAGTGTTTCTGTTCTGACAATGTCCCCGCTCGTGATGATCTCCCGGGTATCCCCGCCCATGACCGCCCCCTGCCCGCCCGATGAACGCCATGACCAGGCTCATGGGGAGGCTCCTTCGGAAGATATGGCCCGGTGGGCAGACAACCCGCATCCGGTGCTACTCAAATCCGATTCAATTCTATGACATATCACGTTTCGCCCCTCCCTAGACCGAGTGTATCATGAAGACAATTACCCTCGTTTATACCCGAATTTCCTGAGCAGTCCCCTCCGCCACGCGATGCCATCCGGACCTTCAACTCCCTTTGGTGTTAACCCGTCGATCACGCCAAGGATTCCCCGTCCCTGTGCCGATTCAGCGATGATCACCTCTGCAGGATTTGACGTTGCACAGTAGATGGTGCATACTTCCTGGATGTTCTTCACGGCATTCAGGACATTGATCGGGAAACAGTCGCGGAGGAAGAGGATAAACGAATGCCCGGCGCCGATGGCAAGGGCATTGTCCCTGGCCATCGCCTGTAACCCCTCATCGTTGCCCTCGACACGGATCAGGCACTCTCCCGAGGACTCGCAGAATGCCAGGCCGAACTTTGCCTGCGGGACCGATCCCGCAACCGCCTCATACAGATCCTCGACCGTCTTGATGAAGTGGGCCTGTCCGAGGATCACATTCACATCATCAGGCTTTTCTATCGTTACCGTCCTCAACTCCAGTGGTCTGACCATCATCTCCTCCACAGAATTGAACTAAGCGTGCCGGAGAATAAAGGGGTTGGCATGCTCAGGCCTCTCATCTTTGTTGTATCCGGTTCATTCATCTCGCATACGGTCGTGGAACCTGAACGCGGTTAGTATCCTGACCACACATTTAATATCGGGATTCGGGCAATCTACCTTCCGGTGGTACTGATGAAAAAGTTCCTGATTATCGCACTCCTTGTGCTGCTGGTAGTTCCCGCGGGCGTATCCGCTCTTGTCACCTATTCGGGGAGTTCGGTGAACATCGTCGATCCCGTTACCGATGACGTTTTTGCGACCGGAGGTATGATCGAGGTGAATGCCCCGGTACGGAGCATTACCGCGGCCGGGGGTACCATTACCATCAACGCACCGGTCAGCGAGGACGTGATCGCTGCAGGCGGAACGATTATCATTAACGGCGATGTCGGTGGCAAGGTTGTGGCTGTCGGCGGCAGTATCGATCTTGCCGGCAATGTAACGACAAATGTGGTGCTCCAGGGGGGCACCGTGACCGTCCGGAATTCGGCAACGATCGGGAAAGATGCCATGATCAGCGCCGGGTCGGTCCGGAATGCCGGGACGGTGCTGGGCACCCTGTCGGTCCAGAGCCAGTCGGTGGAAAACACGGGACATGCCGGAACGTTTATCGTAAAGAAGGCTCAGGGGAGCGGTGTATCGGCGGTATGGTTATTCTCCGTCGTGGCAGTCCTGCTGTCGCTCGGCTGGTTCATTCTCGGGGTGGCTCCTCATCCGGATTATGCCGGCCCGGTTCTTCCAGGTTGAGCAGGAGGTCCGCACCAATACCATCCTGAAGTTTGTAGTCGGCTTTGCCGCAATCATCATCGCCTTTCTGGCGTGTATCCTCTTTGCCATCACGGTGGTCCTCCTCCCCCTGGCCCTGGTCCTCGGCGGCATGGTCTTTATCGGTCTTCTTCTTGCCGGCCTCTTTGTCGCATCAGCACTGGGCCGGGTTATCGGCGGATTCCTGAAATGGAACGGGAAGGAATGGCAGCTCTACACCGCCGGATTCCTGGTGCTCATGATCCTCCTCCTCATCCCGATCATCAATATCCTCACGTTTGTGATCAGTGTCAGCCTTGGATTCGGGGCTATCCTGTATGCTATCAGGAAAAACTGGGGGGCGATTACGGGATCTGCCCCATCCTGATTTTTTGTTGTTTTTGCGGCTTTGTTGAAATCCTCACACTAGTCTTCTCGAAGATCTTGGGGGCACGGCACATATGCCTCCACCCCTGCCCCCGTCGGGGGCGGGGTGCATACGATCCCTTTGTATTACCGATAATTCCAGAAAAGGTAATACAGCACAATCGCGAAGGCAGGGGCGCACGGGCGGCGGCACTGTCCCCTCGGAGCGTCAATTCGCAATTTGAAGAATCTTAGGTTTTCAACAGAGCCAGTATTTTGCTTTCCCTGTTCCCTTTCAACCATGTCCATCCTCATATCCAGTCTCCGGGGAAATCCGTTGTAGTCTGGCAGCCCGGGCCCGTCGGGATAACGGGGAAGAATGTGTTGATTTCTTTCAGGATGCAGCATGGAGCAGTCTGCTCTTTGTACCCACCTTGGGAGGAGGGAGGGAAAAAAGGGGAACTGGATCCATGAGTGGATTGGGCATGAAGGAGAAGAAGGTACGTGGTGTCCTGCGCCTTTTTGGTCTCCGGGCTGTTGCGAAAGACCCTCACAAATCCAGTTCTTACCATTACGAGGGAGTTCACCGGTATAAAATGGTCAGTCGGTCCGGGTTCAGCCTTTGAACCGGGAGGGTGATCAAAGGAACCGGACGGTTGACCCCCTGGCCCGATTGTACCCCGTTGGGCGTCCCGGGTAAGAAAAAGAGTTACTCTGTCCGGACGTCCTGCTTTTCATCCTTCTGTTTCTTAAGGTTCTGTGCAAGCGCGATGATACCGGTCGTATCACCCAGGCCCATGGTATTCAGGACGGAGGAGGGGACGAGTATCAGGACGGAATTATTTGTCTTGAGTCCTTCATAGAGCATGTTCATCCCTCTCAGGTGAAGTGCCGTGGGGTTACCGGCATAGGTCTTTGCAGCGTCCTCGAAACTCTTGGCGATCTGCCGCTCGGAATCCCCGAGGATGACCCGTGCCTGGCGTTCACGTTCTGCCTGGGCCTGCATGGACATGGCGTTCTGGAGATCGACCGGGATGACCACGTCCCGGATTTCGACCGACAGGACATTGATCCCCCAGCCGTCAATCCTGTGCTGGATTATTTTCTGGAGTTCACTGTCAATGATCTCCCTCCCGGCAAGCATGTCGGCCAGCATGGTCTTGCCGATCACGTCCCGGAGTGCTGTCTGGGCAGCGAGAAGCACCGAATCCTTGTACATCTGCACTTCAAGCGCTGCCTTTGTTACGTCGATCACCTGCCAGAAAAGCACGGCATCGACATTTACCGGCACGGTATCCTTGGTGAGGGTCTGTTCGGCATTGAACGAGGTCGTGATCACCCTGCATATCAATGATGTACGGAATCGTATTGAGGAACGGGATGATGATGACCAGCCCGGGCCCCGTATCCCGACAAATTTCCCCAGGAACAGCACCACAACCCGTTCCCATTGCCGGACAATTCTGATACTTAGGGCAATGAGCACGATTAGCAATTATCAGGATGAGAATGATGACAGTCAGGGTAAACAAATCCATGCCCGATCTCCTCTGCTTCTACGGACTACTCTGCGCAGGTGAGAATAAAGTATCGTATAGTACCAACCGGGGATGGATATAACGGCAGGGAGCACAGGGATCGGGCCGGAATCGTCTAAGCCCGGACAGTCAGGATTGTCTGATCCTCCAGGAGCCCCTTAAGGATCAGGTGCAGACTCATGATGCATAACTGTCCGGAGTTCCACTCATTCCTGGATGGATATACCATCCAGACCTCAACTGAAGAACCTGGCAATTCAGGGGAGCATTTCTTTTTCCGGCCGACATCTCCTACGCCAGGCTGGAGTCGTTCTGTTCAGATACTGGGGGTGCAAAACAAGAGATCTCTGTATCACTGTGATACAACATTGGTTATGGTCGGGGTATTATCATACACGTAACCGTAGCCGCTGGCAAGACTGAACTTCAGGGTTCTGGTCAGACGACCGCATGGATCGACGGTAGCGGACGGATGACTATGCACGACAGATGTTACCCTGTAATACGTCCTGCTGTCGATATACGAGTATCCGCTGTAGACATCGGCAGAAATGGTAAGGGGCTCCTGCGTCGGGTTGATGAACTCAACATCAATTGCCATCTGATCGCCGTCAGGGCGATATCCGGTTATTCTCACCGTAGGTACAATGAACCCCAGGTCCCGCTGCAATTGCTCCGAAAAGTCAACGGTCCGTTGTTTCCCGAACCGGATATCGACACTGGCCTGCTCACACCGCATTCCGCAACAAAGCTCGACGGTATGGTTCCCCTCGTCCAGCCTGAGCACCAGGGGGTTGTCTGTTGATACAACCCCGACACTCATGGTATCTATCGAGACCGGGAATTCACCACGCCAGCCGGCAACGGATACCGTCAGCGTGCCCTGGGGGATCGTAGTGGTGGGGACAGGAGCCGTGGTCATCGTGACCTGAGGGGTGGGTGACTGGGCAGGGGTAAGGGTTATGGTTCCTGTGGTGTTGCGTTCGCTGGTCTCCGTTACGCAGCCGGCAGCGAGTATGCAAACCATCACAAGGGAGAAAAGACAGGCGGTGTTCATAGATATTCCGTGGCGGCAGTGAGTGATACTTACATTGTAAGATGATAAATTTTGCCTGTCTGGTGATGCAAGGCACCGGTGCCGTGCCAGATTTTATTAGTGATAGGATCAGGCAATGAGTAAGGAAGATCTCCGATCCCGTACATTACCAATCCGGACACCCTTGATCGGATCTTCCGGTTTTTTCCGGCTTTGTACCCTCGAGTACATACCGTCAACGGTATCCGATCAAAACTATTATCTGGGGAGAAGAAATACATCCGGTCAGATCATGAAGATTCTGGCAGAAATTTACCGGGAAGGAAGGTTTTTTATCGCACGGGACCTGCAGACGAAAATTGCCGACCAGGGCCTGACGGAGGACGAGGCGGTCCGGAACCTAAAGCAGGGGTTAGCGGACCATTATCAGCTCCTTATGGAAATGAAACCGCCCGGGCATAAACTGGTATATCTGGATATCGAGGTGGATCATCTTGTCGGGACCTCCCCTTCTGTCGTCTCATGATGTAATCCGGACGCTTGTCCTGTTCGGCTTCCGGCCCGTGAAAAAAAGCATCAGCCACATCCACCTCTGGAATGAGGAGAAGCGGCGGCTCATTACGGTCCCCAGCCACGGGGAATTGGCTGCCGGGACCTTTCTTTCCATTCTTGAGCAGGCGGATATCGGGCAGAAAGAATTCCTGATGCGTGAATGAAAGAAAACGGCGGAACGGTCCTTTGCTGTGTCGCTGAACAGGTCCGCCCACAGGATCTCCCGCGGTTTGTTCGTGCACATACCCGGTACCATGAATCCGGATAACTCCCGTTCGATAGTTCCCACGGGGATACCGGGTGTGACTCCTCAGGGTTACCCGGAGCAGCAGCACAAACCTATTGTGCCTGTCACCCGAAACAATCTACGATGAACTATTATTCAGTCCTTGTTCTTTTCGCCCTGATCCTGGCGGGCGTCATGGGGTGCACCCAGACCGCGGCCCCCTCCCCGGCACAACCGGATAACCGGACCGTGGAAGCGACCCCGGGCCAGAATGGGACTCCCGGCAGCACCCCCTCCCCTGCAGAGACTCTGGACCGGGCACTCATACCCATGGTCCCCTACAAGGATACGCCCCTCCGGATCGCTTTTTATGCACCGGAAGACTGGTCAGTCTCCACCCGCCAGATGCAGAGACCCCTCGGTGCGGAAGGTCTGGTATACCGTACCGATCTGCTCGATCATGACCGGTTTTATATCCTCACGTATTCCGTTTCCCGCAGCGAGGACCAGGGGTACCGGAATGAGATCCGCAGGACCTGGATCCCTACTCCCGAGGAGAGCACCGTCGTAATCCATGGCATCACGTATGATCGCTTCGAATCATCACTCGCTGGTACTACGAATGTCTCCTATGTGGTACGAAAGAGCAGTGCAAATGAGCT
Source organism: uncultured Methanoregulaceae archaeon (assembly GCA_963721245.1). Lineage (GTDB taxonomy): Archaea > Halobacteriota > Methanomicrobia > Methanomicrobiales > Methanospirillaceae > Methanoregula. Next base: position 127,256 of record CAVRIL010000001.1, read on the forward strand.
GGGATTTGCCAGTATACTGTTCTTTACGACAAAGGGGAGCAATCCCGAGGAGTTGAGCGAGTTTACCCGGGTTGTGTCGTCATTCCGTTATTTCACCGGTAAGGAGGCTGCCACCATACCCGGTACGGAGCTCGGGTAACCCCGCCAGGGCAACCATGTTCCGGTAATCTGACAAGCTGATTGCACTGGCCGGGTCTATGAGACCCGAACGGCATCTTCGGGCATTTCAGTAAACCCGGCTGGACACCGGACCCCTTTTTTTCCTGTGGAGAAAACCCGGATTCAACCCGGATCCAGATTCCGGAGTTATATGAACTTTTTTCTATTGCACGCGACGGACAGGAGATACAACAATTTCGTGTCCATCTTCTCTGCCATGGTCCGGGCAGAAAACCTGGTTTTAAAAAACACATATAAAGCCGTCCTGCGGCAATCGGGTTCCTGGAGAGGTCCGTTCCAGTGGAAGAAAAGGGGTATAAAAGGATGATCAATTTGCCGGATTGGCCGGAGATATCCGGAATACGTTCAGAATCCCAAAAACCCGGTCAAAAAACGAATAAATTTATCTGTCTGGATCCTCCTCGCGAATGTAATTTTCCCGGAGCAGGCATCCACGGGGGCCCGGGTTGCTCCGCCTGGAAAATTTTCCTCCTTGTAGTTCAACTCCTATCAGCCTGTCTTCAAACCTCTTAAATTCACGAGGGTCTCCGCGATCAGGTTTTCCTTAAACCCCAGTGGCGGAGAGGAAAGGGTGAGGGGACGAGTAAGGGTTCAGATAAATCGAACAGGCTTGGAACATGGTAAAGGAAAGGGGGTTCATCATACAGGGTAAGGGATAGGGGCAGAAACAGAGTTGAGGGAACAGGTCAGGAAAGTGGGACTTGGGAAAACGAGTTCATCATACAGGGTAAGGGATAGGGAGAGAATCAGAGTTGAGATAACAGGTCAGGAAAGTGGGACTTGGGAAAACGGGTTCATCATACAGGGTAAGGGATTGGGAGAGAAACAGAGTTTGAGGGAATAGAGTAGGGATGTGGAAGAGGAACGGGATAAGGAAAACGGATTAATCATACGTGATGATGGTGTGTCAGAACAGAGTTTGAGGGAACAGGCAGAGAAGTGGTGGAGGAACGGGGTAAGGAAGGGGGTTTAATCAATGAAAAGTGGGCGTAAAGGATCGGAATATCAGGCTAAAATATGACGGCAGGCAACGGGGAAATGGAAAAGAGGTAAGTGTTAAGGATTATGATAAGGGATAAGGGAGCATGGGAAATGCCGGAAAAACCAGAGAAAGGCATCTCTCTCACCCGGTTCCTGGGTTCATTATTTATATACCGGAAGAATTATTTTGTAGTAGGATAGTTTAAAAAAGTCCGGGCAGGCAAAGGGGGAACTTTGGACATGTTTACCGAGGAATTATTTGACAAAGGAGTAGCCCTTGCCAACCTGGGAAAATTTGATGAGGCCATTGCCTGTTTTGACGATATCCTCAAGTTCAACCCGAAGAATGCAGAGGCACTCTATAACAAGGGTGTTGCGCTCATGGGGCTTGAGCTCTATGAAGAGGCTGCCATTTACTACACGGAGTCGCTCAAAATCAATCCCTATAACGCCGATGCCCTGAATAACGTTGGAGTTGCGTACGCTGCCATGAAAAAATATGAAAAGGCAATAGCGTATTTTGACAAGGTCCTTGCGATAAACCCGAACCATGAACTGGTCCTGATCAACAAGGGGGGAACTCTTGCCAAACTCAAAAAATATGAGGAGGCAATCGTCTATTTTGACAAGGTCCTGTCCATCGACCCTGATAATGCCGATGTGCTGTTTAATAAGGGAGTGACCCTCGCAAATCTCGGGCGGTATGCCGAGGCTGTTCGTTGTTACCGCCGTGTCCTTGCCGTAAACCCGGCGAACGCGGATGCCCTGAACAACCTGGGGGTCGCTCTTGCCGCTCTTGATACCTATGAAGAGGCGGTTACCTGTTTTGACCGGGTCCTTGATATACGCCCGGAATACCTGCGTGCCCTGCACAACAAAGGTCATGCACTCGCCCGGCAGGGAAAGTTTGATGAAGCCATTACCTGTTACGACAAGGTCCTGGCAATCAGCCCCCACAACGCCGATTCCCTGAACAATAAAGGAGTAGCCCTTGACGAACTGAAGAGGTTTGAGGAATCAATCGCCTGTTACGACGAAGCCCTGAGGTTCAACCCTGACAATCCGGATGCCCTGAACAATAAAGGCGTTGCCCTGGTAGCCCTTGAGAGATTTGAGGACGCTATTCTCTGCTATGAACAATCGCTCAGGATTAACCCGGATGATCTCCTGGTTCTGGTAAATAAGGGACGGGCTCTGGCCCGGTTGCGAAGGTATGCTGATGCGCTCGCCTGCTTTGATGAGGTTCTCAGCGTCAACCCGGATAACGCCGACGCACTCTACAACAAAGGAGTCGCCCTTACTGCGCTGGCCACGAATGAGGCGGCCTCCAGCCATTGATCTGTCCTGTGACTATTGTTTGCCCGGTGGGAATCCTGTTTTCGAAAAATGATAGGTACATCTTATGTGAATGGACCGTTACCTGTAGCTGAAGACACCCTCATCATTGAGAGAGGAATCCTTTTGTTGAAAGACATTACACCAGATTAAAGAAGATCCAACTACACCGGTGGATTAGGAATCTTCTGATATTTTTTCAACATGAGTTTTGCTTTCATTCTTTTGGAAAACAGTTTTTGGAAAACCCGTTTGAACAAAAGAATTCACTGCTGAAACGTAGAGTAATGAGTAACGATATACATCGTATTTATTTTAATTTAGGATGAACGCCGCCGCCCCCGACGGGCCGCCCCCGCGACGGATCAGGAAACCAAAAAACTCTTATAATCTCCCTGCCCCGCCGTGCTTCAGAGAAGCCCTGAGGCGGGTTACCTCGCAAATACTATGAATTTCCGGGGAAATCAGCGGGGAGACGCATTTATGCCCGGGAATCAGGCTTTTTCCTTCCTGAAAAATGCCAGAATGTCCCCGATATAGAGTTTCACCAGCTCCCGTACATAGACCCTGATACCCGGGATCAGACGGGATAATCCGATAACAATTGCGACGAGAGCTACGATCGCGAGCGCCTCTGCAAAGACGTTGTGCGCCCAGAAAAAGTCCGTGGCACCGAGTCCCCGGTTCGGAGAAAAGGTCGGGAAAGACCGGAACCAGGCATCTGATACTGCAATGAAGACGACAGCGACCCGCAACAGGTTGAGCAGGTACAGCAACGGCACGATGATGAGGCATGCACCAGCCCCCTGCCTCCATGAAACCTTCGGCACTCCTGCAATAAATCCCAGCATCATAGAAATCGCGGTTATGCCGGTGCACCCGAGAACGATCTGGTTGGCAAACCCGTACTCAGCAATAATATTCCACGCAGGCATCTGCGGGTGATGGCCGAGAGCCTGGATAATCCAGAATGCCTCGTTCACCACGTTCCTGATGAGCGTGTCCCGCACCTCCGGGATAAAGGCAAACGGTACATAGATGATCATGGCGACCGCGGCAGATTGTGTAAGCCGGAGGGCGACCGGATCGTCACGGAGGAGCGCCCAGGCCGTGATCGCAAGGAAGGGTATTGACAGGAGCGCCAGCAGCGGGTAGAGGAAGTTGTCCGCGCTAAGGTATGCCGGTACCTCAGAGAAAAGGTTGAGCACGATGAGGGTCCACCCGCCAATCGCGGCATATTTTCTCTGTCGTCCTGCAAGGAGGAAAAGGCCGAGCGATAAAAACGCCGCCAGGATAAGGATGTCGCTCATGATGGGCCTCAAAAAGTCTCTTTTGTCCGTATATCTGTTTTTCCCCCACCGCGGCTCCTGCAGTGGAGGGTCATTTTTTATTCGGAAATTATACTATGGTGCCATGCTCTCCACGTATTGAATGGCCGGGTAAGTCCTTTATTATCACCTAAAGATACATGACGGTTGTTTGTCCAGGTGGGAAAACTCTTGTGCAGTTTTCTCTGGTTATGTACCAGGCTTGTTCCTGACTTTTGAAAATTCGTCCTCAACGGAAGCATCCGGAAAACCCATCCGGACGCACTCTTTTTGCAGGGCGGCACAAGGCAGGGGAGACCCATTATTCCATTCCCTGAAATCCTGTAAAAAAGCGGTAAGGATCCCGAGGAATTCACACGATCTCGTCTGGAACAGGTGATGGAAAAACAGGATAAATGCATTTTTTGTACTGTCTTTTCCGTATAACTCCGGGCGGTCGCGGGCGGTATCGAGGTGCTCCTTCCATGTATCGTTGAGATCGTGCCTGCGGCAGAAATCTGCGAAATGTTTCGATGACAGGTAGTCTTCAAGGGGGAGTTTTGCAAGGAGAGTAAAGAGTCTCGTGATGGATTTTTCCGGGTCCTTTGGCATCGATCACCCTCTTGGCATTGTGCTATATGAATATTTTCTTTCCACGAACCCGGGTCCAGCCAGCCGCGGACCGAGAAAAGAGGGATTCGATTCCAGGAACAGGAGGTCATAAAATCATTTCTTTCACTACTCCCATTCAGACATCTCACCAATGCCGGCTTTTTTCGGTGATCGGGATAATAATATACCTGCAGAGATCCAGACTGAATCCGGTGGTACTGGTGCGAACTGCTCTCTCTGTTGTCCTTTTATGTCTGCTGGCCTTCCTGGTCCCCGGGGTATCGGCATTCACCGTATCCTCCGTTTCCTTCAGCCCGTCCGGAACCCTGAATCCCGGCGATCCGGTTAACATCTCGTATACGGTCTACGCCGCCTCGGGAGTTGCCTTTCCTTCTTACGATGACCTGCAGTTCGTTACCGAGCTGTCAGATCCTGCATGGACTTACACCATCGCGGTCAACGGCGTGAAAAATATCCGCCCCGTCACCGGAGGAAGGGTGCTGACCATCAGCGGTTTTGAGCTGGCATACCAGAACCAGGATGAGGTGATAGTCCGGTATCACTTACCGGAGATACCTTCAGGAGCGGCACCGGGAGCAAATACAACCCTGGTCAGGATACAGGAACTGGATGCACGTGGATATGCCATTCCCTACTCCGTATGTCGTGATCGATCATCTGATCGGGCTGCCCACGCCAACACCGACCCCTTCGTTTGGCACGCTCTCGGTCGCCTCTGTCCCCTCCGGTGCAATGTGTACATCGACAATGCCTACAAGGGGCTGACCCCGGTCAGATATCAATGCGATCCCTAATGGCAATCATCTTCTTTTGATCAAACGTGACGGCTACCAGGATTATTCACGGACGGTTGTTGTCATGGGTGATACCCAGACCGTTACTGCAGCCCTCGTACCAGATTCCAGCACCGACAACGACCGCAACAACATCCATCATACCGACCGGTAGCGGGACACCGCCGCAGGACAACTCCTGCAGGTGGATATGGTTCGCTCACTGTGACCACATCACCTGCGGGTGCCCAGGTGTTTATCGATGGTGCCTTCAAAGGCATAACCCCGGCAACGATCCCCGGGCTGGCATCCGGGAACCATGCGATAGTCCTGAAGATGGATGGCTTCCAGGATCTCTCGACAACCATTACGATCACCTCCGGGCAGACCGCCGAATATTCGACCGGGTTCTCCGCGAAATGCGAAAACTCCCGGGTTTGAAGTCCATCACAGCCCTCCTTTCCTTCGGGCTAATTTTCCTCGTCCGGAGGATCAGGGTAATTCTTTTAGCACTTTAATCCGGAACCGGTTTTCCCGTGTATTTTTTAACCGCCGGCAGAAATAGTAATCTGATGGATCTTCTCATCGCATTCGTCATCACCCTTGCCCTCATCACCCTTGTCAGCGTGCGGTACAGGATCTCTCCGTTTCTTCACGCTGATCGGAGGTTCAGTCCTCTTCGGTCTTCTCGGCGGGCTCACCCTTGATGCGACGATGCTGGGGATTATTGCCGGTATCGGAAAGGTCTTCTCTGCATTCGGGATTATCATTCTCTGCGGGGCGGTGATCGCAAAACTCCTCCAGGAGCAGCACCAGATCAGAGGATATTGTCACCGATATCCGGCAACGCATCAAGAATCCCCGGGAGATAGCGGGCCTGTCCGGGTATATCCTGGCTGTCCCCATCACCTGCTGCATCACCGCCTATATCATGCTGAACCCGATCCTTGACAGCCTCGAAAAGGATCCGAAGAACGTGCTGTACTCCTCTACCTTGCGGCGGTGGGCAGCATTATCTCCTATGCACTGGTCTATCCTACGCCCGTCGTTATTCCTCTTTTCGATGCGTTTTCCCTCGGGATGAGCCCCCTGCTCTACAATGCCGTTTCCATCCCGCTTTCCCTGGCAGCACTGGCGGGAATTCTTACTGTTTCTTCCAGTGGTGGTGTACCGGCGAACATGTCAGGGATGTCGAGCAGGAACCTGCAGGAACCGGCGGGAGCCGTCGGCTCTCCTGGCAGGCCCGGTGAGTCCGGTACACTGGCGGGCATGGACCCCGTTCATCGCAATCCTGGTATCCATCCCCGTCTCATTCTTCATCCTTCGGCTGTCGCAGGTGAGCATGATCAATTTCATCATGCTCGTCGGGGCTGTAACGGCCCTTGCCCTCGCGCCGCAACCTGTCCGATCCTGCTGGGAGTGTCACAGGGTGCCAAGCATGCCGGGATGATTATCTTTGACATCTGCGGGGCCGGAGCACTCGGCTTTGTCATTGTCAAAAGCGGGTTTGCCCAGGCGGCACTCGGACCGGGCTCACCCTCTTCATCCCCGTCATCCTTGTCCCGTTTCTCCTTGCCGCCCTGATCGAGACCGCCCAGGGCTCGACGGGTCGTGACAGCGGTGATAACCGCAGAGGTGCTGCGCCGGTTCGACGATCGCAGGTGCAATTCATCCCATCCCCCTCATCCTCCTGATCAGTGCAGGGTCATGTATCATCTCCTATGTGACCGACCCCTATTTCTGGCTCGTCCAGCGTACGACAGGGGATGACGTCAGGACGGTCGTGAGGAATTACACGCTGCCGGTTGCCCTGGTCGGCATATTCCTCTTTATCTTTGCGGTGTTCCTGGAATACATTGTATTCCGGTGATACTCCGAAGTCGCCATAGGTCTGTCAGCGCAATGCCAGGAAGGGTATAAAGGGACCTGCATGAGAATGGCTGCACCGGCTCCAGGTATGCCGGACTGCCAGGATCTCCGGGGTTAAGAGGGCCCTGGCACACTATCCTTTCACTATCCGCAGGGAGCCCGGCCCATCCTCCTTCAGCCGGTGTCCCCCTGTCATATTTTTTAACGAGGTTTTTATGTGATGAATTGCAATCCCCTTATTGAGCGAACCATGAGAAAAACTGCCGATCTTGTACAAGAGATGAAAAAGGAGGCAACAAATGCCTGGCTGGTCGCAATCGTTGTCGGTTTCCCGCACGAGACAAAATTTGCCTTCAGTTCAAGCAGCCATCCTCTCGAGGACCTGAACAAGTTAGTCCAGAATGGCGGTTCTCCTGTCGGTCTCCTGCGTTTCGACAAGGAGAACTCTTCGGTGCAGGGATCCTACCGCCCGTTTGCAGAATACGAGACTGAATCGTGGGTGAAGGAATACCTTGCAGGTCTGCTGGAACATACCCGGGAAATAATTGCGGAAGGCCAGTTCCAGCAAAATGTACCGGATTATTAAGGTGGCCGCCCTCATCTTCAAAATCTTTTTTTCATGGTTCAGGATCCGGGTTTGCCGGTGATACTGTGTCTGGTTTAATGTCTGCGATAGTTATCCGCCCCGGCGCTCTGTTCCGGCACCTGACACCTGAACAAACCTTTATAGTTTCATTATTTAAGTGACTATAAGGCCAGATATGGGAGACGACGATATCCGGATAGAGTCCGCTGCAGGAGAATTGAGCTCCGGCATATCGAGTTCGTCTGTGATCATGATGGAAGCAGCATACCTCCCGGAATCCCGGAGCCATGAGGAACCGGGTTCCCGTTTTTTCAGGACCCTTCGCGCCTGCCAGGAAGAGGAAATTCCCGGGCCGGAGGGAAGGGTCTACGTAACAAAAATATCCACAAGAACCCCGTGGGCTGTAGTCAGGGGAATACGCGGGGCTGCTTCCGATGAAGGTGAAGGCACCGGCGGCAACCCTGATGTTTACACGGTTGTTTTTTACCTGAACATACGACCGAATGAACCCTCAACAACCCGTTTCGTGAATGCAACGGTATTTTTTATCACGACTCCACACAGTAAAATTCTCACCTTTTCCCCTCACAGGAAGGAGACCATGCCAGGGATTATCGGATCCGTCGGGGACACCATTATGGTATCGCCCGCACTGGAGTTCAGGGCATCCGTCCGGCGATATGAAAGTGGTGCCACGGACCGCAGTTTTGAGGTCTATGTCGGGCCGGAAGAAAAGATATGCTTCACGTACTGTCGTGAATCCGGATTCCTGTTTCCCCTGCCCGAAGATGAACTGCTTGAATACGTGGGAATGCATAAGGACGAGCACATGGTCTCTTTTGACATGTATCCCCCGATGCCTCCAAACGACCGTGAGATGCCGGGAAGAGGAGGGCATGCCATCGTCTCGCTCATCCTCGAGGTTCCCCGCAGCACATCACCAGAATTCATACTCCATATCTCGGGAAGGGTAAAAGGGGAGATCTGGGGGGTCGTCCCGTTAGAGGGCCGGGTCAATTTTTTTAACCCACAAACGTAATGATGATTATCGGTCAGGGAAAAGTATCTGAAACAGAGACTGTTAATCAACCCTGTACAAAAATGAACAGCTGTTCACCCCTCTGCGGTTCCATCAGCAGTATTATGTGGTTATAAAGGTCTATTGAATTGAGGACAGGACACGGAGCCTCCCGGTATGAATTCCAGCGACTGGTTTGACAAAGGCGTTGATCTTGCCAGACTGAACATGTTTTATGAGGCTATTGCCTGTTTTGACGAGGTCCTGAAGCAAAACCCGGCCAATGCCGGTGCGCTCTACAATAAAGGGGTCTGTCTTGCTGCCCTGGATCACTATGATGAGGCCGTGGTGTATTATGATCGCTGCCTGAAAATCAATTACGGGAATGCCGACGCCATGAACAACAGGGGTGTCGCTTTTGCCGCACGCGAACTTTATGACGAGGCGCTGGCCTGCTTTGATACCGTCCTGAAGATGGATCCAAGGAACGAACTCGCCCTGCTGAACAAGGGGGCTGTCCTTGTCAGGCAAAAAGAGTATGAGATCGCACTTATCTGTCTCGACAAAGTACTCCTTATCAATCCGCGTAATGCCGATGCACTGTTCGATAAAGGAGTCACCTTTGCATGCCTCGGAAGGTTCGATGATTCCATCGGATGTTACGATAACGTTCTGGAGATCCAGCCCGGCAATCCTGATGCACTGAATAACAAGGGGTTGGCATTTGACGCCCTGAAAAGGTATGAAGAGGCAATTGCCTGTTTTGATCAGGTCCTCAATATACAACCTGGATCTCTTACCGTCCTGCACGCCAGGGGAAGTGCCCTGGCACACCTGGGGAGGAATGACGAGGCGATCGCCTGTTTTAACCGGATCCTCGATATGTGCCCGGACTGGCCCGGCACCCCGAATACCGGGGTCAGCCCTGATGGCCCCGGAACGTCCGGGATGGAGCCCCCCAAAGAACCGGCACAGGAGGATATTGTGATCCAGGAAGGTGCCGGCACGCTCCCGGGGCCGGAAGGGGCACAGGTAACACCGTATGATGAAGAGGGTATCGGGTTTGGCGCTCACGAGCTGGTAGGTGAAGAAGATAAGACAGGTCCCGGACCGGGAAGATGAAGAATTTCTCCATGATGAAAGGATCAGAGAGAAAACAGGACTGGCAAGCACTCTGAGTCCTGAAGGTGCAATCAGCACCCATCCGCAGCAGGAAGAGATTGAGTCCTTTTATGAAAAGGCCCCCCGGGAAGAATCAATGCCCGGAGCAGGTGAACGGGAAGGAGGAATGAGCGATGCCGGGCCGGAGATTGAATGGGTTGAGCCCTCGTATGAAAAGGCCCCCCGGAAAGAATCAATGCCCGGAGCAGGTGAACGGGCAGAGGGAATGAGCGGTGCCGGGCCGGAGATTGAATGGGTTGAGTCCTTGTATGAAGAGGCTCCCCGGGAAGAATCGATGCCCGGAGCAGGTGAGCAGGCAGAAGGAATTCCCAGTACCGGGAGGGGGCAGGAAAAGGTCGGGTCCTTGTACGATGAGGACATCAAAGAAGAATCGGATATCGAATGCTCCCTGAACAACGAAGGGATTGGCGCTGCGGCTGAAGGAAGGTACGAGGATGCAATCGTGCGGTACAACCAGGTCCTGAGTATTAATCCAGAAAATATTGATGCCCTGAACAACTGCGGTGTCGCCTGCGCCTGGTTAAAAAAAGAAGAGGAGGCGGTCTTCTATTTTGACAGGGCATTGAACATCCATCCGGGGAACGAACTTGTCCAGACCAATAAAGGGGGTGCTCTTACCGGCCTGAACATGTACGAGGCAGCAGTTGCCTGTTTCGACGAGGTAATCGGGCGCCAATCCTGATAATGCCGATGCATGGTACAATAAAGGAGTAGCCCTGGCCCGCCTTGAGAGGTATGAAGAGGCGATCGGGTGCTACGATGAGGTTCTCCGGATCAATCCGGATGCCATAAACGCCCTGAACAACCGCGGGGTTGCCTTTGCTTCCCAAAAAAAGAATGAAGAGGCCATTCTCTGCTATACTCAGGTCCTCATGATTGACCCGGATCACCCCCTCTCCCTGATCAACCAGGGAGTCGCCCTTGCCGATCTGAAGAGGTACGATGAGGCTGTCTCATGTTTTGACGCCGTTATCCGGTTGAACCCCGATAACGTGGATGCCTGGTATAATAAAGGCATTGCCTTTGCAGTCCTGGGAAAGACACAGGAGGGGGTGAACTGTTATGATCAGGTGGTGCGGATCAACCCGGACATCCGGATGCATGGTACAGCCGGGCAATCGCCCTTGAAGTCCTGGGGCAACTCCGGGAGTCGGTTTCCAGTTACGATCAGGTCCTGCGGATTCATCCGGATAATGCGGATGCCTGGTATAACAAGGGAGTTACCCTTGCCAGATTACACAAACCGGATGAGGCTGTTGCCTGCTTTGACGAGGTCATCCGGATCGATCCATCCCATGAACCCGCCCTTATGAGCAAAGGGGCGGCCCTGACCGAAATGGAGGAGGATGAAGATGCCATCGCGTGTTTTGACGCCGTCCTCCTGTTGAATCCCGGTAATGCTGAAGCTTTGTACGACAAGGGAGTAAATTTCTCCAATATCAGGCGGTATGACGAGGCTATCGCGTGGTATAACCAGGCCCTGAAGATTCAACCGGATAATGCCGATGCCCTGAACAATAAGGGGGTTGCCTATGCCGGATTACAACGGTACGAAGAGGCCCTCGGATGCTTTGATGCCGTCCTCAGGCTGCACCCTGACCATGAACTGGCCAGCCTTATCAAAGGTATCACGCTCGGTGCACTCAGAGTATCCGACCCGGCACCCGCATGCGATCAGGAATGATCGGGCACGGGTGACGGGTATGGTACGCTGGCGAATCATCCCCGGCATGTCTTTCGGTTTTGAGGAATAGTATATTCGGGCTCTGTTGAATCCTCACACTATTTTTCTCAACGCTCTTTAGGGGCTACGGCACGTAATGCCTTCGCCCCCGCCGCTGTGGCATCCCCTCTGGAGCGATAATTCCAGAGAAGGTAATACAATACCATCGCTAGCGCAGGGGGCGGTTCGGGGGGACAGGCACTGTCCCCTCCGATAACAGGTGATTCGCAAATTGTTGAATTATTAGGGTTTCAACAAAGCCGATATTCACACACCTGTCCACCGGTGATCGGGAAAAAATTATTCCTGTCTGCCAGTCCTGATGATCATGACTATCAGAGAGACTGACGGAGGATATCCCCAGGAACGACCCCGGACAAATTCCGTTCTCCGATCATTATTTAATCCTGTCCTCCAAGTATACCCGGAAAGAGCAGGTTAATCCATGAGCAGGCGACAATTCAGTCCTGATGATCAGGAACGACGACAATGGCAGGATCCTGAAGCGATTCTCTCGCTGATCGGTGTCAGTCCGGGAATGGTTTTTGTCGATATGGGCTGTGGTGACGGCTACTTTGCCCTTCCTGCAGCCCGGAGAGTCGGAGGTTCCGGGAAGGTGTACGCGAGTGACATCGATGCCGGTGCAGTTGACCGTCTCCGGCAGCGTGCCGATCAGGAGGGACTTGAGAATCTGTTCGCGGAAGTCAGAGAGGCAGAAAAGACGGTGGTCTGTGAAGGCTGTGCAGACGTTGTTTTTTTTGGAATAGACCTCCACGACTTCCGGGATCCGGCAGCTGTACTGGTAAATGCACGAACGATGCTTCGTCCTGAAGGGAGAGTCGTGGATCTTGACTGGAAGGATCAACCAATGCCGTTTGGGCCGCCGCAGGAAAAGCGCTTCCCGATTGATAAGGCCAGGAAGATCATCGGGTCAGCCGGATTCCAGAGAGTGTCTGTCCAGGATGCCGGACCCTATCACTATATCATTATCGCACAACGATAATCTGGAATCCGGTACCTCGTCTGACCTGCAATACCCGTTTTTACCGGACAGGGGTTGTATCGGTTCCGGGGATTTCTTCATGAACACCGGTTCGTTTAAAAAAAACAGGGTAATAGTCACATTCCAGCGACGAATTTTACTTTCTTATTGACTCATATTTCACCATTGATGACGCTCCCGGGGGCTTCGGCGTTGCCTCCGACTCCGCCGCTATGGCGACCACCAGGAAGCGACAGAACCAAATCATAATGCGATTCATAATCCATTTTGTTAAAAAATGATGCACTTTTTTCTGTCTTAGATGCGGCAGATGTATTTTCGCTCAGTTGAAACCCAAAGATTTTAACAAATTGCGAATCGCCTATTCGGAGGGGACAGTGCCTGTCCCCCCGAACCGCCCCTGCGCTTTGCGATTGTGTAGTATTACCTTTTCTGGAATTATCGCTCAGAGGGATGCCACAGCGGCGGGGGCGGAGGCACTACGTGCCGCAGCCCCCAAGAGCGTTAAGAAGAATAGTGTGTGGGTTTCAACAAAGCCGATATTTTTCCTGTTTTCACATCTTAAATAAATTTTTATTTTCGTGGTTGAATGAGTACTATACACAAAAAAATTAATGCGATGGGACCTGGAATTTCCTGACCATTTCTGCCATCTCCTCCAGTCTCTTGTTGACCAGGTAGTTGACCGTCCCTTCCTGGTAGGATCCATCAGGCTGCCGTTCCCCGGCCGGCACGCCGGTGAGGAACTCAATACCCTCGTCGATGGTCGAGGCCGGGTAAATCGTAAACTTCCCCGCTTGAGCGGCCTCGAGAATTTCCTCTTTGAGCATGAGGTTCTGGACATTGCTCGCCGGGATCATCGCCCCCTGCTCTCCGGTCAGACCTTTTGCCTTACAAACCTCGAAGAACCCTTCGAGTTTTTCGTTCACGCCGCCAATTGCCTGGACCTCACCCCGCTGGTTGACCGATCCGGTAACAGCGACAGACTGCCTGATGGGAAGACCGGAAAGAGCAGAAAGGATCGCGTACAATTCTGTGCTCGAGGCACTGTCGCCATCCACTCCCCCGTAACTCTGCTCGAAGACAAGCTTTGCCGTGAGGGAGAGAGGTTTATCCTGGGCGTATTTGTTCGCAAGGTAACCCCCGAGAATAAGGACACCCTTTGTATGGGTCGGTCCTCCCAGTTCTGCCTGACGTTCGATATCGACGATCCCGTCCCGCCCGACCGCGGTACTCGCAGTTACCCGGGATGGCCTGCCAAAGGAAAAATCGCCCATCCCCATGACCGAAAGCCCGTTGATCTGTCCCACCTTGCTCCCATCGGTATCTATCAGGAATACTCCACGTTCGATAAACTCCTGGATTTTCTGCTGGATGAGGTTGGAACGGTATATTTTTTCCTCGACCGCCTTTTCGATATGCCTGACCATGATGAACTTTGTTTTTTCCTGGAGTGCGTAAAAATTCGCCTCCCGGATGAGGTCAGCAACAATGGAAAATCTTGTTGAAAGTTTCTTCTGGTCTTCGGCAAGCCGCGATCCGTGTTCGACAACCTTGGCGACTGCGGTATTATCCAGGTGCTTTAAACTGAACCGTTTGCAGAGCGTGCAGATGAATGCCGCATATTTCTTTGCATTGTCCTCGTTGCGGTCCATGACGGTATCGAAATCCGCCCTTACCTTGAACAGATCCGGGTAGTCCGGGTCTTTTTCATACAGGATCTGGTTGATATCCGGTGTACCGATGAGGATAACTTTAACGTTCAGCGGAATTGGTTGTGGTTTAAGCCCCCGGGTCACAATGAACCCTGCCTGCTCGCCTGGTTCCTCGATCCTGACCTTGTCAGTTTTAAGCGCAGATTTGAGTCCTTCCCAGGCAAAGGGATACCTGAAGAGGTCAAGGACCGGGATAACCAGGTACCCTCCGTTCGCTTTATGGACCGAGCCCGGGCGGATCATCATGAAGTCGGTCGTCAGAACACCGAACTGGACCTCTCTTTCGGCCCTTCCCAAAAGGTTCTGGTAGCTGGGAGTTTCCTCAAACACGACCGGAGCACCGGTAAGACCCCCGTTGTCCACCACGACATTCACCTCATATTTACGGAATGCAAGATCCTTCAGGAGCCATTGCTGGAACTGGGGAGGGACCTGTTCCTGTTGCGGCTGCTGTTGCGGTTGCCCCGATCCAAGGAACGTATTGAGGTTGTCGAGGATATCCTTCTGGACGCTGTCGATATAGGAGAGCACGTCAGGGATTTTCCCGTATTTTTCTTTGAGACCGGTGAGAAGGTGGCCGATGGCGTAGAGTGCGATCTCGCTGTTGAGCTTCGTGACAACCTCCATCCCTTTGGCGTCAAGCTCCCGGATCTGGCGAAACCCGCTCCTGAGGTCGGTATCGAGAGCCTCTCTCCGCTTGAGTATCCCTTCCTGGGTCTCCTTCGGGAGCGCCTCGAACTCCTCCTGGGTGAGTGGCTTGTTATCAATGACCGGGATAATCATGAGGCCGGTAGGTCCCATCTGGATGGTGAAACCCTGTTTTGCCGCACTCTCGTTGACCTGCCCGACGATCGTCTCCCGTTCCTTGTCAAGCTTCCCAAGGGCTTCCCCGCGTTTTGCCGCGTAATCCTCACTCTCAAATGCCCGGGGGAGAGCTCTTCGTGCCTCCTCGACAAAAGAAGCCATATCCCTCTTCAGACTGGCCGCTCATGCCGGGGGGGAGGCGGATCGCGACAGGCTCGTACGGGTTGGCAAAATTGTTTACATAGACCCAGTCGTCCGCCTGGGTTTTGGTCTTTGCCAGTTCGTCCAGATATTTCTTTACGGCAGTCCTCCTCCCGGTCCCGGGCATCCCGGCAACGTAGATATTGAACCCCCTCTCCTGGATCTCGAGACCAAAACGGAGGGCTTTCTGCGCCCTGTCCTGCCCGATGATCTCATCCGTAGGTTTCAGGGTTTCTGTGGTAGCACATTCAACCTGACCGGGCTGATACACCGCCCGGTAATCCTTTAATGGTAATGGTTTGATCATAGCGACTCATCCCTGCACTTGATGTTGTGGATTAACCTCTCCCGGTTTTGAGCCATGACGGGCTGTCCCGTGACCCATCCGAAGGGCATAGACAACCTGCAGCTGAAAACCAGGAAACGGTTATTTCCGGTAGAGCTGTCGGAGTGCTCTTCTCTGAGGTATTTATGCATATGTCCATCTTTCAAAAAATGGAACGAACAAGGTATCGGACAACGTAATCCATTCACCGGGCTGGACCGGAATGACCGGACGGAGGCCGTGCCGGATGAAAAGGAACATACTGCCAGTGCCGGGAAATGACAGTATATGCAGGCCTGATTGATTGCCGGGGTAAACAGGTGTCGGTCTGGTATGACTTTCGGGTGCCTGCACTATCACTGCAGAAAAAGACTTCATCTCTCATCTTCGAATCCTGCCCCGTTCAGACACCAGTGAGGTTCGTGAACACAATAGTTCTGGCTGGATAACCCCTTCAGGAAATTTCCCGGATTGTCATCAGGACTGGTACAATACACTGGAATTTTCGCAGGATATTTCCTCTCTGGCGGTGTTCCGGGGAGCACGTTTCCAGGTCAGGATATCCGTCGGGAAGGAAGTGATCAGGCAACCTGCCGGGTTACCGGCCTTTTTTCCAGAGAGGAAATATTTAACGGATGAACAACCGGTGTCGATCGAACGGAAATTGTATACTCCCGTCGACTGCTCTCTCAAAACACCTTATTATGGCTACGGCACTGACCAGTCTCTGTGCTGCGCCGGTGGTACAACCCGCAGACATCAGCCCCGCAGCCCCGGTATAATACCATGATCCTTTTCGTAGTTCCGGACCGCCTCCGGTGCCCCGGTCAGGAGGCGGCGTGCGGTATTGTAGACGACCGGTGTCTTTCCCGGGTCAAGATCCCGGAGAAGTCCCGCAAGGATCCCGACGAGCGGGATCCGGTCCGCATCATCCATGGCCTCGAGGCTGCCGAATACCCGCATCATTGACACCGTGCTGAATTCGTTGATGGGCGCCAGCCTGCGCAGGGTCATGTCCATAAATGTCCTCCCCTGCCCGGTCTGGAGGGATTTCTTCCGGTTCAGGGCAAACCTGCCATACAGCGCCCTCTGGTCATTCGACTGCTCGATCCTGAACGAGGCGGATTGTTCAGCCCTCCTGACGAGGTCCAGCGCATCCGGGCTGCTGTTGCCGGCGATGACCCCAAGGAAATTCTCCCAGCTCACGAGATTTTTTTCCGATTCCTGTTCAAACGAGGAAAGCACACTCAGCGGTCGGCGGCCGGACTGTCCATGTACAGGCTGAATGCAGCCAGTCTGTCGGTAGCGGACGAGGCATGGTCGAACTGGTCCCTGATAAGCCCGAGAATATCCGGTGTACCAAGGCGGGAAAGGACTGCAAGGGCCGTATTTTTTACCTGCCGCTCCTTTATTACCCGGGCACGTTCATCGAATGTTTCCGCCGGGGTAGCCGGTGACCGGTCCTGCGGCGTAGATTTCGAGCAGGCCGCTTTTATGCCGGGCGGCGATTGACCGGAATATCTTCTCACGGACGTCATGGAGCGCCTGGTAACGGTGGGCATATTTTTTGTCAGGTGCAGATTCAAATATGGTCAGAAACTGTCCGCCCGCCCTCATCATAAGATCGCGGTCTGAGAGGGAGCGGAAGAACAGATCGATACATTCCGGGTCAGGGAAGGTGTCCGGATCTTCCAGCATCCTCAACTTTTCCCGGTCAATGAGGGTCATGAACGCGACATACCGGTTGATAAGGTCCTTATCCCGTTCCGCCTGGAGATGGAGTTCGGCCACAGAAGCATCGTACCTGACCTTGCCGTAGAACGAATATCCCCGGTTTATCGACAGGAATCCAGGTCGTTCCGGGAGCTGCAATCTCAATCGTTTCCTCCTCCTTCTCCACCCGGTGAAGGATTTCGGTGATATCGCTTCCCGATGCTGATACCAGCGCTATCCGGACCGGGAATATCCAGCGCTTCTTCGGATCGTCTCCGGACTGCCGCATCTTCAGGGTCATATGTCCCCTGCCCGGTCGCTGTAGGCAGCCTGTACCGAGAGCGTAGGAAAACCTGTCTGCCTGAGCCATCCCTCGGCCATTGACGTAAAGTGTTGTCCGGATACCTCCTCCATGGCCTGTATCCACTGCTCCCGGGTCGCGTTCCCGTGCCGGTACCTCCGGTGGTACAGGTCCAGACCCTTCACGAAAGCCTCCCTTCCCATGAAGGTCTCGATCATCCTGACAAATTCCGGGGCTTTCATGTAGGTGATATCGGTGATGAGGTCATTGGGGTCATTAAACCCGTCAGGCTCGATGGGGAGGGAGGCAGCCCCGCCGTCGAGTTCAAAGGTCCCGCTGCCCGGGGCAAGCAGGGAAAGAACGGTCTTCAGCCGGGCATAATCCTCCCCGAAATGGAAGGCATGGTACTGGTCTTCGACAAAGACCGTGACCGCCTCATTGAGCCAGATCTCGAAAGGGGACCAGCCGGTCACCTCCGAGCCATTGAGGTTATGGTAAAACTCATGGACCTTGACACTGGTCAGGTATTCATACGCGGTGTCGGTCATGGCGGGATAGGGCATGATACGGTTTGCGGTAATCGTGGTATTCCCGACATTTTCCATGCCCCCGAAATCCGAGTTCTGCATCGCGATCTCCCGGTAGGTCGTCCCCGTGTAGGCGTAACCGGGAACGATGTGCGGTATAAGGGTCATAAGTTCTGCACGGATTTTCGGTATCTCCGTGGAGCCCGGATCGGCTTTTTTGAACCGGTTCAGCCGGGTCATGAGCCGGTAGAGCCTGCTGCTGACCTCCGGTCTGCCGTAACGGTCCGGCCCGGTAAAGAGATGCACCCAGAGAATCGCATCGTGGAGCATGTCCAGGGCACCCTCTGCCATTTCCGGATCGGAGGCGGGGAGAACCAGCAGCTCGAGCGAGCATTTCCGCCCGTCCGCATACTCGCATTCCCTGCTGAAGGTTGCATACGTCCCGCACCCGAGAAAGAACAGGTACGGGGCCATCGGGGTGATCATGTTCTCGTAGGTAATTGTTACCCTCCCCCCGCCTGCAGGCTTCAGGGGCACAGCCACGTCCCCGTTTGTTATAAGGTTGGTATACCGTGCGTCGGCGATGATCGTAGTCCTGTACGTGCACTTTGCAGTCATGTCATCGATAGCAGGGGACCAGCCGCTGGAACCCCCATTGCTGGCACTGGGTGATCTGCTGGGGGGGTGCGCCCGGGGGCGTCTCGTCATAATAGAGGCCCTCAAGAATATTTTTTGTAGGACGGCATATGGTCTGTGTATGCACGGTGAACGGCGTGAACGGGGGAATCGGGGTGCCAAAATGGATCACCAGCATACTTTCTAGCCAGGTCGTACTCGTACGAACAGGGATTATCGGGGCAGGAAACCGCAAGAATTTCCAGATTTTTTGCATTCAGTGCAAGACCGGGAAGCAGGCCGTCGCGTGACTCGGCATGCAACTCAGAGGTAACCTTTGTATGATCGTCAAAAACATCGAAGATAAGATCCATATGGAGGACCCGGGCAGGAATTTTCCCAAAGTCCTCCTTGTAATACCGGAACAGGCGATCGGTCATAGAACGTCCCTGAACCGGAATCTGCTCTTCCTGAGATATTTATGCGTATCCCCGACTTTCAGATTATGGAATAGAGCACCGTCATGAAATTCTCCGGGGTATCTTTCTGACCGGCGTGAATGCCGGGAGAAAAACGGGAACCCGTGGGTCCGGAACTATTTACGGACCCCTGATACCGCAGCTCTGGCGATAGGATGAAGAGGTTCCCGGATCTGTCGAAGGATTTTTTCCTTTTCCCAATAAGTCGGAGAAAATTCTGTGATTTCTGTACTACAATATTCCTGAGTACGGATACGGGGAAATTCTCAATTACGATCCCTGACAATACAGATCCATGGATCCTGATGCCCCGGCGCGTGATCGACAAGGACTGACCGAACAGGAAGCCGGTGAACAACTCAGGAAAGTTTGGTCAGGAACCGGATCACCTCGCGGCGTGAGATCACCTTCCTCGGGATCGCCAAGGAAGAGATCACCGAACCCATGATCCTTCTTCTCCTTGCAGTCGGGGTGTTTTACACTATTCTCGGAAACATCGGCGACGCTCTCACCCTCTACGCCATCATCGCGACCCTTGTCTTCGTCGAGATCGCCAACGAGTACCGGGCAAAAAAAGCCATCTCGTCGCTTGCCAGGCTTGCCGAACCAAAGACCCGGGTCGTGCGTGACGGTACGATCAGGGAGGTGGCGAGCGAGGAGGTTGTCCCGGGAGACCTGCTGGTCTTTGTCTCCGGAACCCGGGTAGCCGCGGACGGGAAGATTGTATCTGCCGTCAGTCTCCAGGTCGACGAATCTTCCCTGACCGGTGAATCATTCCCCCGGGAAAAGGTTGCCGGTGATGAGGTGTCCGCGGGCACCCTCGTTGTCGCGGGAGAAGGAATGATGCAGGCCGTGTCCACCGGCGGGGCGACCCGCGTCGGGAAACTTTCTGCACAGGCACGAGGAGATCCGGCAGCCGAGGACACCGCTTCAGCTGGCGATGAAGGCGCTGGTGAAAACGCTGGTCTTTGTGGCATTGTTTTTCTCGATTGTTATTCCCGTTATCGGTTTTTTGCAGGGACAGCCCCTCCGCCAGATGTTCCTTATCGGCCTTGCGCTTGCGTTTGCAACCATACCCGGAGGAACTCCCGATCATCATTACGATGAACCTCGGTCTTGGGGCATACATGCTCTCGAAAGCAGAACTTTCTGGTCAAGAAATTAAAGGCGGCCGAGACGCTGGGCAATGCAACGGTGATCGTCACGGATAAGACCGGGACGCTGACGGAGAGTACCATGCAGGTGGCCTCGGTCGTTCCCGAACGGGATGCTGCCGGTATCCTGCGTTCAGCCCGTTCCGCGATGACGGATCTTTCCGACTCGATCACGGACCGCGCCATCACCGGCTGCAGGCAGATGTCCGGCATATCCCCCCGGATACCGGGCGGATGACTACGGGAACGATCCTTCGAAACGGGAAAAAAGACACGGGCGGTTATCCGGGATCACGACGGGAGCCTTATCCTCAGTATCATCGGGGCCCCGGAGGAGGTGCTTGCCGGAGTAACCGGTAGACACGGTTGAGGCAACTGCGGCACTTGCCCGGGAAACTGCACGGGGACGCCGGGTGAGTTGCGGTTGCCCACCGGACAATCAGCCATGCAGACAGGGACCAGCCCTTTTCGGCCCTTGAACGGGATCTTGTTCTCGACGGGCTGATAGCAATAGAAGATCCCCCCGCGCCCGGGAGTCAGGGAGACAATAAAACGGGCAGAACGCGCCGGTATCCGGATCATCATGGTGACCGGTGACCACCCCCTGACGGCAGCCTCGGTTGCCGGTCGATGTCGGGATTCCCCATGTACCGGGTGCTTGAAGGAAAGGATCTCGATGCCCTCGGCGACCCCGATCTTCGCACCATTGTAGATGATGTCTCTGTATTTGCCCGGGCTACTCCCCAGCACAAGTACCGGATCGTCAAATCCCTCCAGGAGAAAGGAGAGGTCGTTGCGGTCACCGGGGATGGTGTGAATGATACGCTTGCCCTGAAAGGTGCAGACATCGGGATAGCGATGGGAATCAAGGGTACCGATGCCGCAAAGGAAGCTGCCGATATCGTGATCGCAGACGATAATTTCATCACCATTGGCAAAGGCATCTTTGAAGGGCGGCGTATATTCGACAACCTCTCCAAGGGTGTGAAGTATTACCTCTCCGTCAAGGTCGCCCTGATCGCAGTCTTTGCCGCGTCCCTTGCGGCCGGTATCCCGTTTCCCTTCTCCCCGATCCAGATTATCCTGCTCGAACTCTTCATGGACCTCGGGGCTTCCGCCTCATTTGTTGCAGAACCTCCCGAGCCGTCCATTGATCAACGCCCCCCGCATGATCCGAAGGATCCCGTTTCTCAACAGCCCCATGATTACCGGTATTGCCCTGGGCGGGATTGCACTCTGGGTCGCGGTATTTGTGCCGTACTGGGCAGCCTTCAGCCTTGGCATCCCCCTGGGATACGCCCAGACGGCTGCGTTTTCCTCGTGGATGATCGGGCATATCCTGCTCGCGGTCTTCTCGCGTTCGGCACATGATCCGCTGTACCGGATTGGATTGTTTTCAAACAGGGTGATGCTCCTGTGGGCGGCGGAGCACTGGTGTTCCTCGCACTGCTGCTGGGGATCCCTGCAATTGGACTGCGGTTCGGCATCACGCATATTTCTGCTGCAACCCTGCTTGCCATTGCTGTGTTCTCACTGATCTGCATGGCGGGGTTCGAACTGGCAAAGATGGTAAAAGGAAGGGGACGACCAGTTCCCGGATAACCAGGATCCGGGAAGTCCCCTCCTGTTTTTTTACCCTTTTGAAATTCACCGTATCCGGCCTGACTGGCATGTCAAAATCCTGGAGACCGGAACTTTTCCTATCCGGAAAGGTTTTGTCCCGGATTTTCCGGTGCCCTCAAACCACCAGGACCGGACAGGTTATTCCTGTATCATATTCTGATTTTCAGGAAAAAATCTTAATATCCTGAGGTAATATCTGCGGCCGGTGAAACCACAATGCCCTCATTTGCATGCAAGGATATCGGCATGGACTGTACGTTCCAGACGACTGCCCCGACAGAGGCCGAACTGATGAAAAAGATCGCGGAACATGCAAAAAGCCGTTCATAAGATCGATCCTGTCCCCGCCGACCTTGCGGCAAAGATCAAAAAAGCCATCAAAAAATAACTGTTCCCTTTTCCTTCCCTGTCAGTTTCGGTGGCTTCTGTCTCAATTATTGTTGATTTCGTACTTCCGTGATGTCTGCGCACGATTGTGAGGCAAAGGCGGAATTTTTTGCAGTGCCTTCTTTCTGAAACCGGTTCGATCGGAATTGCTGAACAAACGGCTTACGTAATACCGGTTTCCACAAATTATTAAGGGGAAGCCTGAGAAACACGGAGGGGACAGTGCCTGTCCCCCCGGACCGCCCCTGCGCTTTCGGAGGATGAGCGAATTACCTTTTCGACGAGATTTTTTTGTTCAGAGGATAGGAGGGAAAATGCATTTCAACGATTCTTTCACCTCCTTCAGGTGGCGGGACAGATGTTCCGGATTTTTCCAGAAACAATCCTCCGGATTAAAAAACTCTTCGTCAACACTCGTAGTTCCTGACGATGTTTCCAATGGCCGTCATAATCCCCTCGTGTGGTACTATCAGAAGTGTATTAACGGAACAGGCATCAAAGCTACCGGAAGAAATGCCCGACAGTTCGGGATGGACCATTACAACATGGCTGTCGCAATACATATCCAGAATTTAACCCGGCGATTCAATGATCTTGTCGCCGTCGACAATATATCCTTTGATATCGAACACGGGGAGATCTTCGGCCTGCTCGGCCCCAACGGTGCCGGGAAGACAACGACGCTCTCGATGCTCTCGACCATGCTCAAGCCCACTTCAGGTTCAGCAACCATCAATGGCATCGATATCGAACAGGATGAGGACGGGGTACGGAAATCGATCGGTATTGTCTTCCAGGACCAGAGCCTTGACGAGGAACTGACCGCGTGGGAAAACATGGACTTTCACGGGCGCCTGTACCGTATCCCCACCGAGACAAGGAAGCAGAGGATCAGCCGAACTCCTGAAGCTCGTTGAGCTCGAAGACCGGAAAGATGACATTGTCAAGACATTCTCCGGGGGGATGCGGAGGCGTCTTGAGATCGCCCGCGGTCTTCTCCACCACCCGTCGGTCCTCTTCCTGGACGAACCAACGCTCGGGCTCGACCCCCAGACCCGCAACCACCTCTGGCAGTATATCGCCACCCTGGCAAGGGAGAAGGGGATCACGATCATCCTCACCACGCATTACATGGATGAGGCGGACCGGCTCTGCAACCGGATCGCCATCATCGATCACGGGAAGATCATCGCCCTCGATACCCCGAAAAACCTCAAGGACGGGATCGGGGGAGATGTCGTGACGATCAAATCCTCCGGATCCGGAAGCCATTGTCGCCGCCCTGACAGGAACCCTGGATCACCCGGGTGGAGAAACATCATGACGAGGTGAACATCAGCCTGCAGAACGCCGAAGAGCATATCAGCACCATCGTGACGCTGCTCAACACGCACCAGATCCCCATCGAATCCATCGCCATCCACAAGCCAACGCTCGAGGACGTATTCCTCTCCTTTACCGGGAAAACCATCCGGGAGGAAGAGGCGGACAATAAGACGAACATGCGCATGTACCAGAGGATGGTGAGGCATTAATCATGGATATCATCTACACCATCTGGCTCCGGAACATGAAACGCTACATACGGTCAAAGAGCCGTATCATCGGCAGCATCAGCATGCCGCTCTTCTTCCTGCTCTTCCTCGGGTTTGGCCTGAACTCTGTCGTGCAGTTGCCCGGGCTTGGCGGGAATTATATCGTATTCCTCATCCCGGGCATGGTCGCGATGAGCGTGCTCTTCACCTCCGTCTTTTCCGGGATCCAGATTATCTGGGACAAGCAGTTCGGATTTCTAAAAGAGACCCTCGTGGCACCGGTCTCGCGCCTCGAGATCATGCTGGGCCAGACCCTTGGCGGGGCAACGACTGCGGTCCTCCAGGGATTCATGATCCTTGTCCTCTCCGTCTTCATCGGGCTCCATATCTCAAGCCTGACCGGGTTTCTCATCGCCTTCGGGTTCATGGTGCTGATCGGGATATCGTTTACCGCCTTCGGCATCGCCATCGCATCGCGGATGGAGGACATGACCGGTTTCCAGCTCATCATGAACTTTGTCGTCTTCCCGATCTTCGGCCTCTCCGGAGCACTCTTCCCCATCAGCTCATTACCGCATGGATGGCACCGATTACCCTGCTCGATCCCCTGACCTACGGCGTCGAAGGGATCCGGTATGGCCTGACCGGGGTCTCACAGGTCAACCCGATCGTCTGTTTTGCCGTGATCGGAGGTTTTGCACTGGTGATGACAGTGCTCGGGGCATTCCTGTTCAGGAAGATCAAGTTCTGATGGGAAGAAAAAAGATCTTTTTTCGTTACTCATCCCTCTCTCGTTTTCTTAAGAAGGGAGCGACATTAACCACCTCCCCCCACCCCATAATATCCCTGCTGCTGGACACCTGTGCTATCACAAGGCCGATCTTCACCTTCCAGACCACGGTGACCCCTATCGCGACCTTTAATAATGATCCGAGAGTAATTTCCCCGTTACCGGCAAGGCACGGATAACCACAGCTTAATCTCGTCGTGATCGGATGGATACCAGACAAAAAATCATTATCGGCATTCTTATGCTCGGGACCCTTATGGGCTCCGTTGATTCCACCATCGTTATCCTTGCATTTCCCACCATCTCAGAACACCTCCATTCTGATCTCCTGACCACTCTCTGGATGATCCTTATCTACCTCCTCGTTGTCGCTGTGTGCACTACCCAGCTCGGGAGACTGGGTGATCTTTACGGCAGGAGCCGGATGTTCAACACCGGTTTTGGCGTGTTCACCGCAGGGTCACTTTTCTGCGGTCTGTCCCCGTCGATATACTGGCTGATCCTCTCGCGGGGCATACAGGCGTTTGGCGGGGCGCTCATGCAGGCAAACAGCGGTGCCATTATCGCCGACGAATTCCCGCCCAATGCACGGGGGACAGCATTCGGGTATATCTCCCTTGGCTGGACAAGCGGGGCGATGCTGGGCATTGTTCTTGGTGGAATCATCACGACCTATATCGGGTGGGAATACATTTTCTTCATCAACGTGCCGATCGGGATAATTGCGACGTTTCTCGGGATACGGTACGTGAAGGACTCAGTCAGGATCAAAACACATCTTGATACGACAGGTATGGTACTGCTGGGGGCTGCTCTCACCCTCATTTCGTATGCGGGAGTTGATTTTGCAAGCCAGGGTGTCGCCGGGTCAAATAGTATCATCCTCATGAGTGGGACTGCGGCCCTTGTCCTGTTCCTTGTCTACGAATTCCGGACCCCCCACCCCATGATAGATTTCACCGCCTTCAGAAACCGTATCATGAGATATTCCATCACGGCATCCTTCTTCCTGAGCCTGGGCTACCTCTCGGTTGTGTTCCTGGTCACGATGTACCTCCAGGGTATCCGGGGGCTCTCACCCCTTGATGCCGCACTCCTCCTCACTCCGGGATACGTGGTGGGAAGCCTTCTTTCACCGTATATGGGCAGGCTCTCCGACCGGTACGGGGCACGTCTCCTCGCGACCTCAGGCGCGGTGATGCTGATCCTTGCAACGTTTGGATATCTTACCCTCCGGACCGATACCCCGCTCTGGGTCGTGCTTGCTGCTTCCGGGATATCGGGTCTCGGCTCAGCGATGTTTTTTCCGTCAAATAACAGTGCGGTCATGGCAAATGCTCCCCCGGGGTCCTATGGCGGGATCTCCGGAGTCCTCAGGACCGTGCAGAACATCGGCATCCTGGGCAGTTTTGTCATTGCCATCACCGTTGCCTCTGCATCGATACCAAGGAATGTCGCCTTCGAGGTTTTCATCGGGACCACGAATCTTGCAGGGGGTGTTTCGGAGGAATTCCTGCGGGGAATCGACGCCTCGCTCTGGGCGTCCATCGTGATCATGGGCATCGCCGCTATGCTTTCATGGATGCGGGGACGCGAGGTACGACCGGCCGGAACAGTAGATTTTTTTTGAGGCTCCCCGGGATCGTGTACCCTGAAAGGAAATTTAACGGTGGGCTTTGTCCTTACATTCACGCGTTATGTTCCGGAGATGGTGAAATGACGAAGAAAATTCTCCTGCCCGGATGCGCGGTACTGGTGCTGGTTGTCGCAGGTTGCAATGCCGTAACAACGAACATATGAAACTACCATGGAGATATCTGAAAAAAAGCGACCCGTGACTCGTATAAAATCTGCCCAGGTTTGCCGGATATACCTGAGGAAAAATTCAGAGGAGAAATCCCCCTGCAAATTATTGGACAATTATTTACGGAACGTATTTTATCCCGGGATAGATATACCCGCGGAAACCGTCTTCCATGACCGAAAGTTCATACCTGTTAACAACCAGGTCACGGAATTCTTTTTCGAGAATCAGTCCCGGAATCTTCCTGGTCTGCTTCCGGTAAAACCTGACCCATTCTGCCCAGAGCAGCATGCACTGTACATCGCAGATTGCATTAGGTTTTATGTGTTTTGACAAAAATTCCTGGAATGTCTTTAATTCTGTCAGTTCTTCACGGCTGACATTCAGCCCAAGATCAGAGCATTTCTCCTCCAGTGCAGTATCCGGGATATCCGGGTAACTTGCGAACAGGCTATCCCGGTATCGGAGGGTTTCTGGAGAGTGTGCATGGGAAACGCATACGGCTGATTGAAACCAAAGGTTTTACTGACTTCTGAACTCTTCATTGCGGACATTGAACTCACCATGCTATGGTTTGGACAGGGGATTTATAGCCAATTGCCTAAAAAACAAATTTTGAAACATTTTCTGAAACAATCCAGCACACGTTATGGTCCCGATCCGATATTTTTATCCTCTCTGCATCCTATGAGGAGAAATGATGAACCAGGCGGAATGACAGAGCGCGTCAGGAAGATCATGCTGGACTTTGCCAGGCTGACCGGCCTTGAACCGGTAGACGCTCACCCGCGGCGCTACCTGTGGACCGATGCCTTTGCCGTCTGCAATTTTTTTGAACTGTTCCGCCAGACCGGGGATATCGCGTACCGGGATCTGGCCCTGCGCCTGATCGGGCAGGTGCATCATACGCTTGGGCGTCACCGGGACGATGACACCCGCACCGGCTGGATCAGCGGGCTTCCTGAACAGGAAGGGGAGCTGCATCCGACTCTTGGGGGGCTGCGGATAGGAAAACCCGAGAAGGAACGGGCAGCCGACGAGCCGTACAACGAACGCCGCGAGTGGGAAGCGGACGGCCAGTACTATCACTACCTGACAAAATGGATGCACGCTCTTCACCAGGCGGGCAGGGTTACCGGCGAGGTGAAATATCTCACCTGGGCGATTGAACTTGCACAGACGGTTCATGCGGGGTTTACGTACGTCCCGCGATCCGGTGAACAGAAAAAGGATGTTCTGGAAGATGAGCACCGATCTTACCCGCCCGCTGGTCCCCTCCATGGGCCAGCACGACCCTCTTGATGGGTTTGTCACGTACCATGAACTGCAGCTGGCCGCAACGAAGGATTTTGGACAACCCCCATATCCCGGCCTTGACCTCTGCCATCGCAGATATGGCCGATATATGCCAGGGGATGAGCATTGCGACCGACGATCCCCTTGGCATCGGAGGACTCCTGTCTGATTCCATGAGGATCGCCCAGCTGACGATAAAAAGAGGGTCAGCATATGACAACCTTCTGGAATCGCTCCTCGGCTCGGGCCTGAGAGGGGTGGATTATTTCAAAAGAGGTGGTTCCCTTGAACTGCCTGCAGGTTACCGCCTTGCCTTCCGTGAGCTCGGGCTTTCGATCGGCCTCTCTGCCGCTGAGTTTCTTCCTGTCCTGGTCAAAGAAAATCCCCTCCTGTTCCGGGACTCAGATGTAATGCAACGACAGACTCGATACTCTGGAGGGACTGGGACCGGTCAGGAGGACTATCGAACAGTTCTGGATGGAGGAATCCAACCAGCAGGCAGGCACCTGGACCGGACACCGGGAGATTAACATGGTGATGCTTGCCACCAGTCTTGCCCCCGGAGGATTCCTCGTACTTTCGTGAATGAACCTGGAAGGATACCGGCTCTTCCAAAAGAACGACCTGAGGCCAAGGCACAGTGTCCCATTTTTTTAGGGTATAGTCACATTCCAGCGACGTATTTTGGTTGCCGATTGATCAAAATTCATAATTGATGACGCTCCCGGGGGGCTTCGGCATTGCATCCGTTCCCGCTGTGATGGCGACCCCCCGGATCCGATAGAACCGGTAATTATGATACGATCCAAAATACGTTCCAAAAACCAATGTGTTAAAAAATGGTGCACTTTTTCTGTCCTGGATTTAGCAACCGATATTTTTCGCGAAGGTGAAACCCAAAGATTTTAACAAATTGCGAATCGCCATTCGGAGGGGACAGTGCCTGTCCCCCCGAACCGCCCCTGCACTTTGGGATTATGTTGTAGTACCTTCTCTGGAATCATCGCTCAGAGGGATGCCACAGCGGCGGGGGCGGAGGCATTCCGTGCCGTAGCCCAAAAAGAGCGTTGAGAAGAATAGTGTCAGGATTTCAATGACGAATATTTTTCGGCTCTGTAGAAATCCTTTTTCAAAAATTTGAAGCCCCCCTTGCGCCATCCCTGCCCCCGTCGGGGGCGGGGGCGCATATGATTCCATAGTATTAACCGAGAAATCCCGATCTGGGTAATACAGCATTATCGCGACTGGGGCGCCACAGCGGCGGGGCGAAGCCCCTGGAGCGTCATCAGGAAGGAGGTTTTCTACAGAGCCTATTTTTCATGTCTTCACGTCAAAATCAATTTTTATGTTGGTGGTTGGATGAGAACTGTACCCTTTTCTTTATCTGATTATACCGATGGTACCGTGACCTGTATCGCGTGCCAGAGAGAGGCTGGTTCCGGTTTAAAATCCTTACCGCCCGC
The DNA here is from genome assembly GCA_963721245.1 of uncultured Methanoregulaceae archaeon. Taxonomy (GTDB): domain Archaea; phylum Halobacteriota; class Methanomicrobia; order Methanomicrobiales; family Methanospirillaceae; genus Methanoregula. Next base: position 156,578 of record CAVRIL010000001.1, read on the forward strand.
CATGCCCTGGATAATCCCGGCTGGTGAACCATTGAACAATACGATAATTTTTTGGCTGGTGTGTGAGCCGGGCTGCGTAACCATCGGATGCACCAGCACCGGTGAGCACCAGATACTACCTTCCTCAATGGTTTTTTACATGATACCGGCGGTTATGGTAACAATTGCCGCAGATATCTTCGGAAGCCGGATTTTCCTGGTACTCAGGGCAGCCACAGTACCGGAACTGGCACCGCCCGTATTCACCTGGCGGCCGGGTCCTGTGAATCCTTGCCATATCAACCGGTCGGATCTTTATGCGAGGCATACGCGTAAAAAGTGGCTGTCTGCTCTATAAAATCTATTGGGAATATCATGGTCAGCCCACCTTTCCAGCCTGGAACTTCTAAACGACCTGAAGCTGGCATCACGGGTTACTCAATCGGGAATTCTCAGGCTGGACATGAAATGACAGGTCGTACATGAAATGAAAATGATTTGAAAAATGGTCCCGGAAGAAAATTTCTCCACTCCCGATGAGGTATGAGAGTATCCCTGACCCCCCTGACGGACGCTGCCGCCAGTTATGTCACAAGAACCTCTCGTGGCTTGTTGGATTTTTGTCAGGATAATAAAATTTATCAGATTGTAACGATAGTCCCTCTACCATGATATCGCTCGAGTACGGGGATACAGAATTCCAGTCTATACTACACCGGGAACTGAACCTGAGCGCGGAGGCCTCCTTTCATCCACGGGATACACTCCGGGGAACACAGCTCTATGAGTACTGTATCGGTATTATAGAGGACGGGGACAGGAAGTTCGTGCTGGTTCGGGGCTCGTTTGTATCGACCAGGGTCTACATCATGATAAAGACCGATTTTCCGGAAGAATTCCGGATCGCTGAACTATCAAAGGAACTGGAGGAAAATGGTTTTGATCCGGGAAAAACCCGACTCGTCCTGGTAGCGGTCAATGCCTCAGAAACCGTGGAAGGAGCCGATACATACCCGGAGATCCAGATTGTCATGATCCCATTCTGAATCCCAGGATGGCATTTTTATTTCAATGTGCTCTGGTTCAGGGCTTTTCTGACATGTGCCAGCAGGTCTTTTTCAATCACAGGTTTAAGGATGTACCCGCATGGTGAGGCGTCCTTTGCCCGGTTCATGATGGTGTCATTGGAATGTGCGGTTAAAAAAATGACCGGAATATCATACCGTGTGCGGATCCGGGAGGCGGTTTCAATGCCATCAAGTTGCCCGTCGAGCGTTATATCCATGAGGATAAGATCGGGGCGGGGAACCCTCTCAACATGCCTGAGAGCTTCTTCGCCGGACGGCACCGGTTCCCGGACTTCAAACCCTGCGTTTGCCAGGGTCTCCATGAGATGAAGCGCGATGAGTCCCTCGTCTTCAACTATCAGAATTGATGTATTGTTCATGATACTCCTGCTCTGCCGGATTCCGGAATAACCGGTATATAAAAAATAGAGGTTACCTGAGAATATTAAACAGACCTGTCAAATGTGAAAGAAGAGGTACCCGAAAAATCGTACAAACAGGGGGTCCATCCAGGGGATGACATGTGCAGGGATGACGGGATGAATCCGGGAATTTACGGAGAGTCCCCGCCCACGCAGGCCTGTCACAGCCTTGATCTCCCGGGCAGGACCTTCTGCCCATGTATCTCCGGTCGACCGATGTTGCCCTCCGCGGATCATAAACTACAAATATCGGTCACCATGAACTCAATCTATCCTGATGGCAGCACGAGAGCATGTCCCTTAAGCCGGATTCGGGCGATCAACAAAATGGAATCATGGTCCCGGAAGGAACCAGCGGGGGACGCTCTGAGCGGATACGAAACCTGAGGTACCTGGCATAATGGCCGGCATATCTCATGAGCAGGGATACCGCATCCCACAATGTATGCACCTGGAGACAACAGAATGGAAACCCCACCCCCGCTCAATAATTCGCGGGTTGCCGCAATGTTTTATGAAATCTCTGATCTCCTGAGGATCAAGGGAGAGAAGTTCAAACCCCAGGCGTACGCAAAGGCAGCTCATGCGATCGAGACCCTGCCGGAAGATATCGCTGAATTCAGCAAACGGGAAAAACTCGAGGACATCCCCGGGGTTGGCACGCATCTTGCGGTAAAGATCCGGGAAATTCTCGATACCGGCCGCCTTGAATACCTCGAAGGTCTGCGCCGGGACATGCCCGCAGGAGTTCGTGAGCTGTCAGAGCTCGAAGGTATCGGGCCAAAAAAGGCCATGATCCTGAACCGGGAGCTTGGTATTACGAACCGGGCCGAACTGGAGGCGGCGGCAGAGGCAGGGCGGATCCGGGACCTGCCCGGCTTTTGGCGAGCTGAGCGAGAAAAACATCCTGCGCAGCATTGGCGCGAAAAGTAAGGCGGGACGTTTCCTGCTCGGTGATGTCCTTCCTGTTGCGCAGGAGATTATCCGCCACCTGGTCGCACTTCCCGAGGTAAAACAGATCAGCCTTGCCGGGTCGCTCCGGAGAAAACGCGAGACGATTGGTGATGTGGATATCCTGGCAACCTCCCCGGAACCCGGAAAGGTGATGAATGAATTCTGCTCGCTCAACTCCATCGACCGGGTCATGGTCAGGGGCCCGACCCGGAGCTCGGTGGTCCTTGCCTCCGGTCTGCAGGTGGACCTGCGGGTCGTTAAAGTGGACCAGTACGGGGCCGCCCTCCAGTATTTTACCGGGTCAAAGGACCATAACATCTCCCTCCGCACGGCTGGCCCTGGACCGGAACTGGAAGCTGAATGAATATGGGCTCTCTGACCTTTCTACAGGTGAAAAAATCGCAGGGAAAAGCGAGGATGAGGTCTACCGGATGCTGGGCCTTCCGTTCATCGAACCGGAACTGAGGGAGGACCGTGGTGAAATTGAGGCAGCACAGAAAGGAAGCCTCCCCGATAGTATCCCGTATACTGCCATTTTGGGGGACCTCCATATCCATACGTCATGGGGTGATGGGAAACATACCATTCATGAGATGGCAGATGCAGCGAAATCTCTCGGGTATGAATATATCGCAGTCTGCGATCATAAAAAAGGCCCTCAATTTCCCGGTGGGCTGACGGAGAAGCAGATTGCAGGACAGGCTCAGGGAGATCGAACAGGTCAACAGGTCTCTTGAAGGGTTCGAGGTCCTGGCAGGGATAGAATGCAGTATTGGCGAGGACGGGAGGCTGGATGCCGGGGATGCGGTCCTCCAGGATCTTGACATTGTCATCGCGGGTGTTCATTCACGCCTGGATATGTCAAAAAATGAGATGACACAACGCATGCTTGCTGCCCTCCGGAACGAATATCTTGACATCATCAGCCATCCCACCGGAAGAATTATCCAGCAGCGGGAACCGGCGGAGATCGATTATAACGCGTTCTTCAATAGCGCCGCAGAACACCACGTGGTCCTCGAGATCAACGCATTCCCGAACCGTCTGGACCTCCCTGATACCAGCTGCATGAAAGCACGGGAATATGCACTTCAGTTTGCCATCGGTTCGGATGCGCATTCCAGGGATAACCTGAACTATATGGAGTTCGGGGTTGCCACGGCACGACGGGGATGGCTCGAGGCAAAGGACATTATCAACACCATGCCGGTACGGGACCTGCGCAGATTACTGGAATGACTGCAGTCCCCGTCTCAAAATGAGGGGCTCCCCCTCCCTTTGAGGGGAGGAGAAAGTCTGTTTTCACCGGTGTATGATATCAGATCACCATAACGATCATGCCAGTCTGGTGGGATCCATACCAAATACAACGCACCGCATCGAGACCGAACCGGCAAATATCGTCTCGTTAAAGAACCACGGGCGATCATCACCGGCTGCACCGGTGACACAGAGGAGGGGCATGAAATGCTCGCTGGTAGGATGGGCGCGTCCGGCGAACGGGTTTTGTGTGTAACCGATAAGCGATTCATACGTCCCGGAGACAAGGGTATTTTTTACGAATGTATCGAACTCCAGTGCCCACGGGTAGGGTTTCGCATGCATACTGAACATCATGAGGTTGTGGACAAGGTTCCCACTGCCCAGGATCAGGACACCCTGTTCCCTGAGCGGGCCGAGTTCTTTTCCGATCCTGAACAGGAGGGACAATGGCTGGTTGTAATTCAGGCTGCAGCTGTATCACCGGGATATCGGCCTCCGGATACATGTGGCGGAGAACTGACCAGGTTCCATGGTCAAGCCCCCATTCGTAATCAAGGCCTATGCTGCTGCTGCGGATATGGTCCTGAACAATTTTTGCCCATGCCGGAGAACCCGGGGCAGGATATCCGATCCGGTAGAGTTCATCAGGAAACCCGTAGAAGTCATGGATTGTGCGGGGATGCGGGGTTGCCGTAACCGCCGTTCCCTCCTGGATAACCCAGTGTGCTGAAATACTGAGGATGAGTGCAGGTTTCTGGATCTTCTCTCCCAGCTGTCTCCATGCTGCACCGGACGGACTCTCCGGAAGTGCGTTCTCCGGTGATCCGTGCCCTATAAATACGACGGGCATCCTGCCCCGTGGCGGAGACCCCTGTGTCTCCTTTCCGCCTTCTCCGCCAAGTACATCCGGATGTGTCATGTCAAACCGGCACCTTATTCACCATGGTTTGTTTCATCATGGGCTTTCCAGGATCATCATCTTCAGGATGGTGATCCACGTCCCGGGCATCTTCTGGTTTTGATCGTCACTGGTATGAAAAAAATGTCCCGGATTGGTCCGGGTATCCCTGAACATATACAGGATTGTTATTTTTTCCGGGTTTTTGCCCCCGCCTTTCCTTCCTTGAGCACAATCTTTGCCGGACGCGGGCGGTCCTGATGACTTCCATGATCCACATCCAGCGCCTGTTCCGGTGGCTGGGTATGGGGATTATGACGCGGGGGGAGCGCGGGCCTTTTTCTGGGGATGATGCTCAGGATGGGGATGGAGGTGATCCAGGGGGTGATGTCTGTCCTCTTCCTGATGCCGGTCCTTGTCAAGACTTGTCTGTGATCCGGTATGTGACTGGTGATCATGGGGTGTTGGATGTGGTTCACGTCTTGGTGCCATATTTTTATTACACTTCTTTTCTTCCTGATAAACGATTGCATCCAGACACCTTACCTGCCAGCCGTGCTGGTGAACATGAGGGTGGGGGATGTCTCATATTTTCCCGGTTCTTACATCAGTATAATGCTTAAAAACCATGAAAAAATAGGGAAACAAATGTTCTCTGTCGAAAGCCTGAGATTTTGGCTCTGTAGAATTGTCTATCATCGGAGGGGACCAGTGCCTGTCCCCCGAACCGCCCTGCGCGCTTTGCGATTGTATTGTTTTACCTCCTCAGAAATCGTTCAGAGAGATGCCACAGCGGCGGGGGCGGAGGCATTACGTGCCGTAGCCCCCAAGGGCGTTGAGAAGAATAGTGTGAGGATTTCTACAAAGCCGGAAAAAGTGATTTTACCGCCCGGGAGCTGAGATTTTAGTGCCTGTCCCTTTCCGGTGTTCTGGATTTTGTTTCAAAATCTGATACCAATACTAACTATTTTTTACCGTGGCATCCTGTATCTAATGATATGGATGAAGAAATGAATAATCTCGTAATCGGGGTTATTTTATTAATTCTCATGATAAATACGACGATGCTGATGTCCATCTCCACCTCGCTGTATGGGCCGGCATCCGTGCAACCTGTCGCCTCCTATCAGAATCCTTCATTTCCTGTTTTTGCCTCTTCCGTGGCAGATGATCCGCCAGGACTTCCGGCCGGTGCGGTTCCAACGATCGTACCGCTGATCAACCAGGGGGGGCCTTTGCCTGATACCAATGTGGTTGTATCCGGAGGGGAAACCGGCCTGTCATAAAATCAATTTCATCATATGTCACCGTAGAACCAAAGGAGGCCCCGGAAATTGTAAGCCACACGATGCTGCAACCGGAGATCCCCCAGAGATACAAGACCGGCTATGTGCCCATCTATACCCTTACCAACCAGGAGGTAACGCAGGTATTACCGTTCGTATCTTTCTCCCTGCTGAACCCGCCGCTCGTCATTGATTATAATGTCACTCCCGAGGGTGCCAGGGATGTTAAATACATCGAATATAAGGAAATGGCGACACTGCACAAGGAAACACTTACCATAAACCGTCCGTATGAGGACAGCTGGTTCACCATCATCGTCAGGGATAAGGATACCGGACAACTGGTGACCGAGGATGGTTTTGGGAGAACATACTCATTCCAGTCCCCGCGCCAGCTCAGTACTGCGTGAGGCGGGTAACTATTCGTTTGAATTTACCGGGGATTATGCAACGATTAACCTTACCATGAGGGTTAAAGAGGAAGGGAATTTTCCGTAAATTCTCCCGGTTGTATCCTGTATACCCTTTCCCATTTTTCCCCGGCCCCTGTTTTTTACGAAAATCCGGCAAGTATACGATCGCATGCGTGATCTCTGAAGTCGTTTTTACCGCTCTGTTGAAACCCTAAGATTTTAACAAATTGCATAATCGCCTGCTATCGGAGGGAACAGTGACTGTCCCCCCGAACCGCTCCTGAGCTTTGCGATTGGATTGTAGTACCTTCTCTCTGGAATTATCGCTCAGAAGGATGCCACAGCGGCGGGGGCGGAGGCATTACGTGCCGTAGCCCCCAGGAGCGTTGAGAAGAATAGTGTGGGCATTTCAACAGAAGCCGTTTTTCCCCGATCCTCTTAGGGACCAGACCCATCAAGGCCCGCTTTACCATGCATGCTCTTGTATCGGCAATATGGCCCGGATCGGGACGGTTCCCCCTTAAGTACAGAGTGAAATCCCCACCTGACTTGACCTGAAGGCCCGATGCAGGAGTTCCCCGGCTCATGTTCGGCAGAAGTGATCAGGGTTACGGGACAGGCGATCCCGGGATTTTTAATACCCGATCCACTCCCAGCCCTCGCCGCAGTTGACCATCTCCTCAATGCGACAAAGGGAATGGTCTCTCTCTAATTACTTTTTCACCGGTGGCCAAATCTTACGTGAAAAAAGGGTCGGGTTAAGGCTGTACGACAATGGTACCCTTCATGGAGGGATGAATCGAGCAGTGGTACGTGTATGTGCCGGGGGCAGAAAACGTGAACTGGTACGACGCTCCGTCCGGGAGAGGGTCGGAGGAGAACGCGACAGAAGAGCCTGCGTCAGAACCGATCTGGTGGGTTGTGCCATCCTGGTTTGTCCAGGTTACCTTCGTTCCGGGTTTGATCGTAAGAACATCAGGAGTGAACGCGAAGTTTTTGACCAGGATCAGAGCTGATCCTGTTATCGCTCCCTGTGCAGGTGCCTGGTTTTGAGTGGATGTACAGCCGGCAGATGCACAGGAGAGCACCAGCAGGACCGCACATACAGACCAGAATTCGGTGTGATATCGTGTCATTATATTCCCATAATGGCAGGAGGATGTATAAATGCTCTGCGAGTCCTTCATCTGTTCCACGCAGATCCTGCCCAGGAATCATCGGAAACTACCTCTTCCGGGCTGGCTGAGAAGCCCAGGTAATCGACGGGGAGGAAAGGCATAAATACTATTTTGAGAAGGATCCCGGTACCTATGGCATCTGAACGGGCACAGAGGAATGTCCTCCTCGCGTCGGCACTGGGCTCATCACTGGCGCCCTTTATGGTTTCAGCACTTCTTGTCGCCCTGCCGACAATCGGCCACGAATTTTCCGCCGATGTGCAGGACCTGGGCCTGCTGACAAATATTTTTTTCATCGCAGACTGCCGTGTTTCTTGTCCCCTTTGGGAAAATTGCTGATACCTTCGGCGTGAAAAAAGTATTTACCCTTGGAATTATCGTATATTTTATCTCCGTGTTGCTGTGTATTATTGCACCCGGCATCCTGTTCCTGACCGCAGCGAGATGTATAACCGGTATTGGTGCCGGCATGATTTTTGGCACCTCCATTGCGCTGCTGAGCCTGGTCTTCCCAGAATCGGAACGGGGAAAGGCGATTGGGATAAACGTAGGCGCAATGTCAGGAGGTTTTTTCCTTGGATTTTTTCTGGGAGGATTTCTCACGTTTTATGCCGGGTGGCGGACGATTTTTTTCCTTACCATCCCGGTAGAGATCCTGGTGATCTGGCTCATAGTTACGAGGATCCGGGGGGAATGCGAACTGGTAAGAACACGACATCTTGATGTGCCCGGCATGGTCATTTACGGACTAACCCTTTTTTTGATCATGTCCGGGTTCTCAATGCTGCCTCAGCTGAACGGTATCCTCATGCTGATTTCCGGAGCCATCTGTCTCATCCTGTTTCTGCTGCGGGAATACCGGGTGAATAACCCGCTGATCGATCTGTCGGCTCTGGGAAAAAACCGGGTGTTCCGGACCACAAATCTCATCGTAATCCTCTTCAATGCCTCAAACTTTGCCGTGATCTTCCTGTCAAGCCTGTATCTCCAGGATATCAGGAACCTCGATCCGCGGGCAGCAGGTCTGATGCTGCTCACGACGGTTATTTTTATGGTACTTCTCTCACCTTTTGCCGGGAGGCTGTCCGATCGGGTCGAGCCGCTCCTTGTTATTGGAGCCGGTGGAGCCCTCTCCTCTGCCGGATTGCTCGCGGCCTCGTTTCTGGATGCCGGCTCTTCCCTCTTACTTGTGATCCTCGTGTTATCGCTCGTCGGTGCCGGAATCGCCTTCTGTCAGTCCCCGGTCGTGCGGACAACGGTCAGTTCCGTACCAAAGGAGATGTACGGGCTGGCTTCAGGAATGATCGAAACCATGCGGCTCGTGGGAATGACCATCAGTGTCGCGATTGGGGGCATTGTATTTGCTGTTATTGTGGGAGATCTGCAAAACACGGCCTCTTTTTTCCCGGCGTTTATCCAGGCCTTCCGGCTTTGTTTTATCATCTTTTTTGGGATCTCGCTTCTGTGCCTTGTCGTTATCCGGACCCTGAAACGAACAGGTCCGGTAGAAATCCAGTGACCGCTCCATGAAGCAACCTCCCGGGTGAAGATGGCAGACATTTTTTTACTCAGGAAGTCTGCAGAAATGGGCTCTGTAGAAATCCTTTTTCGAAAATTTGAAGCCCCCCCTTGCGCCATCCATGCCCCCGTTGGGGGCGGGGGCGCATACGATTCCTCTGTATTACCGGGAACCCCAATCTGGGTAATACAGCATTATCGTGACTGGGGCGCCACAGCGGCGGGGCGAAGCCCCTGGAGCGTCATCAGGGAGGAGTTTTTCTACAGAGCCCAAAAATAACAAAAACTTAATTTTGCTTTGTTGAAAACCCAAAGAATTTAACAAATTGCGAATCATTATCGGGGGGACAGTGCCCGGTCCCCCCAAACCTCCTCTGCGCTTTGCCTTTGTATTGTATTCCCTTCCCTTCTCTGGAATTATCGCTCAATGAATGCAACAGTGGCGGGGGCGGAGGCATTTCGTGCCGTAGCCCCCAGGAGCGGTGAGAAGAATAGTGTGAGGATTTCAACAAAGCCCGTAATTCCTCAGGACCCGGCAATGAATCATCTGAAAAATACCCCGTCACACCGTTGTGAAAAGAATTCATCCAGGGAATATCTGTACCTGCAACAGTTTTTTTCAACGGAACGAAACAGCAGCATTTACCGTTATCCGGATGTTGGATTTGAGGTTCATGTCCTGACAGGCCTACGGGATTGTCTCACCAATACGGATACATCCATGAGCGAGCTGTGACCCGATGCGTCCTGAAGGGTAGCTGAAAACAAACGGATATATCCCTCGGATAACCCTGCAGGACAGATGATTGTCTTCACCGTATCCACAAAACGACCGGAGGAACCTCGGGCTTGCCCAGAGTATTTTGGAAATACCCCCCTCTTTTTTCAGGCTCTTACCTGCTGCCCCGGCCGTACCTGTTCCTGGCAATTGCCTGAAGGTCAAACAGTGCATCTGCTTCTTCAGGAGTTAATATCCCCTTCTCAACTGCCAGGTCCCTGACAGCCTTGTGTTTCACCCGGGACTCAGACGCGATCCCGGCTGCATTCTGGTACCCGATCTTCGGGCTGAGCAGGGTTGCAAGGATCGGGTTTGCACCGGCATTCATGGCAAGCCGGTCTTCATTCGCTCCTATTCCCTTCACGCACTGCCCGGTAAAGACCGGGAGATAATGGGTGAGCAGCGAGATAGACTGGAGAATATTATGGACTATCACCGGTCCCATCACGTTGAGTTCGAGCTGGCCAGCCTGGACGGCCAGGGAGACTGCTGTATCATTGCCAACGACCTGGAATGCGATCATATCCAGGCATTCGGCCATGACCGGGTTGACCTTCCCCGGCATGATGGAGGATCCCGGCTGGACCGGGGGGAGGGTGATCTCATCGAGGCCCGATACCGGGCCGGATCCCAGCAGACGAAGATCATTTGCGATCCGGATCAGTTCAAGGGAAAGCTCCTTCAGGGAGCCCGAAAAAGCTCCCATCTGCGACAGGCTTTGCAGCGCCTCGAAACTATTGCCTGCGGAAATGAGATCGAGACCGGTGAGAGAACGCAGGTTCTTGATCACCTTTTCACGGTACCCTGGAGGTGAATTTGCGCCGGTTCCGGTTGCCGTCCCGCCAATTGCCAGCTCAAGCAGATCATTCCTGCGCTGGCGGATCCGGCCGGCAGCCCGGGCGACAGCAGCACTGTAGGCAGAGAATTCGTCGCCCAGCATCACGGGAATGGCGTCCATCAGGTGGGTCCTGCCTGTTTTTGGGAGAAGGGCAAATTCCGTCCCCTTGTCCTGGAGCGCCCGTGCGAGATCTGCCAGCACGGTATCGAGGTGCCGTGCAGCACCGATTATCGCGATGTGCGAGGCGGTGGGAAATGTGTCATTGGTCGACTGGCCCAGATTTACCTGATCGTTCGGGCTCAGGAAGGTATAGTCCCCCCGGGATCTCCCGAGGATTTCCAGCGCACGGTTGGCGATAACCTCGTTTACGTTCATGTTAAACGAGGTACCGGCACCGGCCTGGAATACATCGACAGGGAATTGATCGGCAAATGTGCCGGCAAGGATTTCATCTGCAGCATTCACGATTGCCCCGCCTCTTTGCAGGTCAAGGACGCCAAGCTCCATATTAGTCAGGGCTGCTGCCTTTTTGATTACGGCATAGGCAGCGACCAGTTCCGGGGGCTCCTGCACCCCGCTGACCGGAAAATTCTCCATTGCCCTTACCGTCTGGATCCCGTAATACGCCTCTGATGGCACATCCCTGACTCCCAGCGGGTCACGTTCCTGTCGTGTCATGATACATTCCCTGAATCCCTGTCTTTTTTCATCTTCATAAGTTCCTGCCGGGCATGCCCGATGGCCTTATCCGGGGGCACTTCCTTGGGACAGACCCTGCGGCAGTTGGTATGGAACTCACACGCCCACCACCCATCCGGCCCGTCGGCTCGTCCGAGTCGGGATATACCCTGTTGCTCCCTGGTATCAATACGGAACCGGTAGAGTTTTGCAAGTGCCGCCGGGCCGGTATACCCCGGATTTTTCCCGTTTACCGGGCATGCCGCGAAGCAGGCCCCGCAGAGGATGCAGGTGGTATACTGCTCAAGCCCGGTGACCGAGGCCGGAGACATGAGCCGTTCCTTCTCCGGATCGGGATCCCCGGGCCTGAATACCGGTTCAACCGCCCGGTACTTTGCAAAAAAGATCCCCATATCCACGATGAGATCCTTGATCACCGGCAGGTTCGGGAGCGGCTCCAGCAGTACCTCCTCCTTTTTATCCCACGGTTCTGTCAGGGCCGGGAGGTCGTAATGGGAGAGGGAAAGGTCAAGGGTACCCGCAACCAGTGCTCCCAGTCTGCGTGCGGCAGGCCAGCCGCGGGACACGGTTGATCAGCATCGCGCAGGTCCCGCAGACAGCTCCCCGGCAGGAATAACGGAATGCAAGAGAATCATCGTAGCGTGACTGTGCCTCGAACAATGCGGTAAGGACGGTCATGCCTGGTACGGGTTCGATCGCAAACGTATCGTACCGCGGCTTTTCCCACCCCGGCTGGAACCGGAACACCTTCAGTTTCATCAGTACACCCGCTCCTCGGGGAGAAACACGCCAAGGGTTACCGGAGCATATGTGATTGAAATCTCCCCGTCCCGGTACCTTGCTATTGAATGGTTCAGGAAGTGGTCATCATCCCGTAAGGTATAGTCTGTCCTGGTGTGAGAGCCCCGGCTCTCCTGCCGCAGGATCGCTCCCTGCGCCACTGCTTCTGCAACCGGAACCATATTTTCGAGTTCGAGATAACGGACAAGGGCCTGGTTTGCTCCCCTGCCCTTATCAGAGATTGAGATATTCCCCAGGTTCGCCCGGATTTTTTGGATCTCGTCAAGCCCCTGAGTCATCAGGTTCCCATCACGGAAGATACCGAATTTTGTGTACATCGTCTCTTTCAGGGAGTCGATGACGGGGAAGAGGGGTTCACCTCCGTTCCGTTCGAGAATGCCGGTGATCTTCCCTTCAGTGTCCCGCATGGCTGACAGGACGGTCCCTGGAGCCGGCGCGGGCACCTGGAGGATATCCCTGAGGATGGCATCTGCAGCGAGACGACCGAATACCACCGTTTCAAGGAGCGAGTTCCCCCCGAGCCGGTTTGCCCCGTGGACACTGACGGACCCGCATTCGCCGGCCGCGTAGAGGCCGGGGAGAGAAGACCGCCCTTCAATTCCCACGCTGATCCCTCCCATGGAATAATGCTGGGCCGGCTGCACCGGGATCGGTTCGGTAACGGGGTCCAGGCCGGAAAATCCATTGCAATCAGGCGGATACCCGGCAGCCGTTCCCGGATGAGCTTCTCCCCGAGATGGCGGAGATCGAGGTGAACGTAGCCCCCGTCAAAACTCCTGCCGGCGGCGATCTCCTGCTCGATCGCACGCGCAACGACGTCACGAGGGGCAAGATCCAGCGAGCGGGGAGCGTACCGCGTCATAAAGCGTTCCCCGTTCTTATTGATCAGGATACCCCCTTCTCCCCGTGCGGCTTCGGAGATAAGAATACTGGTGCCCCTCAGGGAGGTCGGGTGGAACTGGACAAATTCCATATCCTTGAGATCCGCCCCTGCCCGGATCGCGAGCGCCGGACCATCCCCGGTATTGATGATTGCATTGGTCGACCGGGAAAAAATACGTCCGAACCCACCCGTAGCCATGAGGATCGCCTTTGCGCTGAAGCCGTGGATCTTTCCCGTCATGATCTCGAGGGCGGTGCATCCTGTGCACCTTCCGGCATCGGTGACGAGCGAGGTGACAAAAAATTCTTCATACTGGGGTATTTTTGTATCGGTTACCTGTTCGTACAGCGTATGGAGTATATTATGACCTGTCCGGTCGGCTGCATAGCAGGTCCGCGGAAACCCGGCCCCCCCGAACGGGCGCTGTGCAATTTTCCCGTTTTCCAGCCGGGACCAGACCGTCCCCATGTGCTCCAGCTCAATGACCGTTGCGGGTGCCTCTTTGCACATCCTCACCACCGCGTCCTGGTCTGCAAGATAATCCGACCCCTTTACCGTGTCGTAGGCGTGTCTCTCCCAGCTGTCGATGGTCCCCCCGCTGCCGGGCACATTTCCGAGGGCCGCATTCATGCCGCCCTGAGCGGAAACCGAATGGGATCGCAGGGGATGTACCTTTGAAAGCAGTGCACAGGAATAACCTGATCTGTATACCTGCAATGCAGCACGCAGCCCGGTCAAACCGCCCCCGATAATAATCACATCAAAATCATGAACAGCCGGCTCATCCATAGGAGAAGTTCCTCCAGTACGTCTCGTGTTATTCCACGAAGTGAGATAACAGTACGCATCGGGTCAGATCCCCATCCGCCCCTTCCCGTGTACTCAGGATACCATTTTATCCAATGGCAGGGATTGTATTTTTCACCAGAACCTGGTGAGTTTGTATGGCAGAACGAGAAGTATCGGTATTAATCGGCGGGAAGGCCGGGGACGGAATTTCAAGTGCCGGCCAGATCGTTGCCCGGCTCCTTGCCCAGGCAGGGTACCGGGTCCATATGTACTTCGATTACCCGTCGCTGGTCAAAGGGGGACATAATTTTGCGATCATCCGGGCGGCAGAGGATGGCATCGGCGCCGTGAGGGACCAGGTGGATTTCATTCTTGCCCTCAACCAGGAGACCCTGCACCTGCACCGGCACCGCCTGGGCGAGGGAGGGGTAATCATCTATGATACCGGCCCGGTAAAACAGGCAGAGGGCATCGGGATTCCGGTCCAGACTATCCTGGATGCAGAAAAAGCATCGCCGGTCATGGGAAATTCTGCCCTCATCGGGGCCTTCATAAAGGCGGCGGGACTGGACTGGGATGCTTCAACTGCAGTCCTGAAAAAGTCGATGCCAAAGGAAACAGAAAAAAACCTCCGTGTAGCCCGGAAAGCATATGATACTGCGGTGGAGAGTCGGGTTATCCCCACGACGGGAAAACCTGTTCTCCCGGTTTTCACCGGTAACGAGGCGATCGGTATCGGGCTGGTCGAGGCGGATCTGGGGATATATTTCAGTTACCCGATGTCACCCACCTCAAATATCATGCATTTCCTTGCCGCGTATGCAGATGATCTCCATATCCGTGTTATCCAGCCGGAGAGCGAGATAGCGGTAATCCTGATGGCCCTGGGATGTTCCTACGCCGGGTTGCGGGCGGCGGTCGGGACATCGGGCGGGGGGTTCTGCCTGATGACCGAGGCGCTGGGGCTTTCCGGTATCGCAGAACTCCCGGTACTGATCGTTCTTGGCCAGCGTGCAGGGCCAGGTACCGGTCTTGCGACCTATTCCGCCCAGTCAGATCTTCATTTTGCCCTGCATGCTGGACAGGGAGAGTTCCCCCGCCTGGTCATCGCACCGGGCGACGCGGACGAAGCCCGGTTCTGGTCAGGGACTGCGCTGGACCTTGCATGGAAATACCAGATTCCTGCCATTATCCTCTCCGACCGGCTCATCTGCGAGGGACTCTACAGCATGCACTATGATACCGGACGGTATGATGCAGGGCCGGTCATGGCAGATCCGGGTATACACCCGTATTTCAGGTATGCACCGGCAGATTCCGGGATCTCTCCTTTGCGGTTCCCGCCAGTGAAAGGCGAGATTATCCGGGTCAACAGCCATGTCCATGACCCGGATGGGATCACGACAGAAGATCCTCAGGTGACAAAAGAGATGGCCGACAAGAGGATGAAAAAGATGGAAGGGCTGGCACGGGAGACCGGGGGGATGAACCCGGTCAATACCCGGGGGGTTCCCGACGCTGCAACCGCCCTCCTGTGCTGGGGTTCGGGAAAGGGTGTCTGTGAAGAGGTGGGAAGAAAGAAGGGTTTACGGGTGATCCAACCGGTTGTGCTCTGGCCGTTCCCGGAAAAGGCGTTTGGCCTTGCAATGGAGGGCGTGGAACAGTTCTATGCGGTCGAGACCAATGAATCCGGACAGCTGGCCGCTCTCGTCAGCAGGTTCGGGTTCAGGCCCGCCGGAAAGATCCTGAAATATGATGGCAGGCCGTTCATGGTCAACGAGCTGGATGCACTGGTGGACAAGGTGATCCCATGACCGGTGATGAACTCATCAGCAGGGCACAGAACACCTGGTGCCCGGGCTGCGGAAATTTTGCCGTCCAGCACGCACTCAAGGAGGTAATCCTGGCTCTTGAAACGGAGGGGACCCCGCGGGAAAACATCGTTATCGTCGCCGGGATCGGACAGCATGGCAAGACCTTTGATTTCATGAATCTGAACGGCTTTTATTCGCTTCATGGACGGACGATCCCCGTCGCCACCGGGATACGCCTGTCAAACCCGGATCTCAGGGTCATCTGTCTCACCGGGGACGGAGATTCCTATGCCGAGGGACTCGACCACCTTATCTTCGGGGCAAAACGGAATCTCGACATCACCGTGCTCGTGTACGATAACCGGGTCTACGGGCTGACAACCGGGCAGTACACGCCCACATCGCCGTACGGGTTCCCGGGACGTTCGACACCCGGTGGCTTGAAGGAATACCCGTTCAACCCCCTTGAACTGTTACTGAGTTCCGGGGCAGGTTTCATCGCCCGGGGTACTCGCACCGGCGCGATCAACTCAAACGCCTCATCCATGAGGCGATTGTCCACAGGGGATTTTCGGTGATCGACATTCTCCAGATCTGTGCAACCTACAACAATATGAGCAGCTATTACGACACGCGGGTCTTTGACTGGGATGAGACGAATGCAGGGGATTATGCTGCAGCCTATGCAAAGGCACGGGAATGGAACTACAACGACGACGCCCGGATAGGGCTCGGGGTGATGTACCGGCATACTGCGCCGCTCTTTGAAGAGAACTACCCGGTTCCCGAACCGCTATTGCCTGCTGAGAAACAGGCGTGGGTCAGGAAAATCATGGATGAGCGGGCATGACTGTTGAAATAAATATTATCTCTCTTTTTCCGGACGCTGGAATATACCCGGGCCGGATGTTCTCTCCTAGACAATCTGACCGCGTCTATTGCCGGAATAAAATAAATGGGGTATAGTCACATTCCAGCGCCTAATTTTGGCTTGCTGACTGATCAAAATTCACCATTGATTACGCTCCCGGGGGCTTTTGGCATTACCCCCGCCCCGCCCGCTATGGCGCCCCCGGGGAGCGATAGAACCGATAATCATGATACGGTCCAAAAACCAGTTTGTTAAAAAATGATGTTCTTTCTGTCTTAAATGCGGCAATTGATATTTTCCGCGATGGTGAAACCCAAAGATTTTAACACATTGCGAATCGCCTATTCGGGGGGACAGTGCCTGCCCCCCCGAACCGCCCCCGCGCTTTACGATTGTGTTGTATTACCTTCTCTGGAATTATCGCTCAGAGGGGTGCCACAGCGGCGGGGGCGGAGGCATTACGTGCCGTAGCCTAAAAGAGCGTTGAGAAAAATAGTGTGAGGATTCAACAAAGCCATTTCATATCTTTACTTCACAGGTCAATTGGCTCTGCAGAAATCCTTTTTGGAAAATTTGAATCCCCCCTTGCGCCATCCCTGCCCCCGTTGGGGGCGGGGGCGCATACGATCCCTCCGTATTACCGAGAAATCCCGATCTGAGTAATACAGTATTATCGCGACTGGGGCGCCACAGCGGCGGGGCGAAGCCCCTGGAGCGTCATCAGGAAGGAGTTTTCTCCACAGCCAGATCAATTTTTTTTATTTAATAGTTGGATGAGAACTCTATCCAATACATATTCTGTACAACTAAAAAAAAAAGATGATAGTTTTAGTATCCCCCGCCGCCACCACCGCTGCTGCCGGATGATGTGGTCTGGGTTGTCGCTGGTACGGTCTGTACGTACCGTGGTCGGAACGGTGGTGATAACTGCGGGCGCACTGCCAGTAACATTGGCAACATACCAGAGGTTGATGAAACCCTGCCCGTTCGTGTCACCCGGCTTCTGGTCGCCGGAATAGTAATAGAGAGGTCTTCCCATGAATGCAGTCTGTTTCATCCCGTCTGCCCGGGATATGGATTTGAAATCCCCGACATTCAGGAGCGAGGGTGCAGTCACCGGGTCGGCATTGAAGGGAGGCCAGGTCGCAATGCATGTCCCTGTGCATGCGCTCTGTCCGGGAGTATCCTTCAGGAAATAATACAGCGTTTTTCCGGACGTATCGGACAGGAACGAACCAAGTTTCGTGGTGTGAGAAATAAGGACGCTTTCATCGGGCTTAATGACAAACCAGACGTTCAGGAATTTCTCCCCGTTCATATCACCCGGGTTTTTATCTCCGGAGTAATAATACAGGGGCCAGCCATAATACGTGGTCTGTACAGTGCCATTCGATCGGGTAATAGATCCAAAGTCAGCGGGATCAAGCGGAGATGACACCCTGATACTGCCGGCCGAGAACGGTGGCCAGAGTGCAGCGCACTGCCCGTTGCAGATACTTGCACCACTGGCAGCCACGTCATTTGCGAAGTAGTACAGGGTTTTTCCCTGGCCGTCCACAATAATTTTTCCCAGCGTGGTATCGGCCGTTTTTACCGTGTCGGCCGTCTGGGTGGTTGGCACCGCAGTCGGCTGGGGGGTTGGCGTTGTCTGGGTGCATCCGGTAATAAGAAATACCGAAATGACCGCAAGACACAGGATAAGAAGAGTTGTGTTTTTCATCAGAATCACCTTTTAGACAGGTTCAACTATCCGCCCGGGTATGATAACTCTTTTCCCTGATTTCAAATATTAAAACAGGGAACTGGAATCCCGGTGTAGTGCTGTTTCTTTTGTTTCATGCACCAGATTTTGAATAATTGAGAAAAATTTTGACCTTTTGGTGATTTTTTCTGAATATTTCTGTAAGATCTGCATCTTTCAGTTTTCGATTCAAAAAATGAAACTGGCAATTGTCTTTTTCATGGGTTACAGGTATTTTGTTGTAACTCTGTACGAGAGGAGATGGTTTATGGACAAAAAATGGATTATTTTACTTGGTGTATCCCTTATAGGGATGATACTTTTAAGTGGATGTGTGAGCCAGCAACCGACGCCTGTTCCCACACCAACAGTTACCGTGACCGTGCAGCCGACAGCTTCGCCGAAAATGTACTCGCAGGCAGAAGCGGATGCAATGATGCAGTGGCGGGTACTCTGGACAGACCATGCTGTATGGACCCGGCTGTATATCATCGAGTCACTGAATGATTCACCCGGAGCCGATGCTGCAGCAGCCCGCCTTCTGAAAAACCAGGAAGATATTGGGAATGCCATCAAGCCCTATTATGGTGATGCAGCAGGGACACAGCTGACCGCGCTCCTGAAGCAACACATCCTGATCGCGGTTGCGATCATCAATGACGTCAAGGCTGGTAATGCTACTGCCCAGGCCGCGGATGAGGCAAACTGGACGCAGAACGCCGATACCATTGCGGCATTCCTTTCAAGCGCCAATCCGAACTGGCGGACGCAGGATGCAAAAGATCTCCTGCACACGCATCTCTCCACGACAAAGGCAGAAGTGGTGGCACGTGCAACGAAGAATTACCCGGCAGACGTGCAGGCATGGGACGCGGTATATATGCATATCCTGAAGATGTCGGACACAATCTCCGGTGGTATCATAACACAGTATCAGGAGAAATTTCCCGGTCCCAAGGTCTACAGCCAGAAAGAGATCGACCTGCGTAACGGCATGAGGGAGCTCTGGACCGATCACACGGTCTGGACACGGCTGTACATCATTGAATCACTGAACAATTCAACCGCTGCCGATGCCGCGGCAACCCGCCTCCTGCAGAACCAGGTGGATATCGGCAATGCCATCACGCCTTATTATGGGGATGCAGCCGGGGCACAACTGACCGAGCTGTTGAAAACCCATATCTATACTGCGGTAGCGATTATCAATGACGTAAAGGCCAAAAACTCTTCAGCCCAGGCAAGAGATGAAGCCCTGTGGGCCAAGAACGGGGAGGATATTTCAGCATTCCTCGCAGGGGCCAACCCCAACTGGCCGCTCCCGGTAGTTCAGGATCTTATGTCCATGCACCTTTCCACGACAAAGACAGAACTGGTGGCACGGTACACGAAGAATTACACGGCCGACGTTCAGGCATGGGATGCCGTATATACCCATATCCTGAAGATGTCAGATGCATTATCGGGGGGTATTGTGAAACAGTTTCCCACAAAATTTTAAATGAGGAATTGTTGTGACGGTACACAAGGTCGGACTTGTGAAAGACATGGAATTTGAACCCGTTAAGGGAATAACAGCAGGCGGCAAGGAGATCCTGCTGGTACATATGGGGAAGGATTTCACGGCAATCGGAAACAAGTGCACGCACATGGGATGCAAGCTGTCCAGCGGTAAGATGGATGGTGAGACAATCCGCTGCCCCTGTCATGGATCGATGTTCAATGTCAGGACAGGAGCGGTGGTGAGGGGTCCGGCAGGGAAACCGGAACCCACCTATACCGTCACGGTTGAGAATGGCGAACTTTTCATTGATCTGTAAATTTTTTTATTTTTTGCGTTCTGGTACAACCCCTGTTTTGTGTACCGGATATAAAACGCACACCAGAAGGAGTGGGGAGAGGAGACCATGGAAAGAAAAGAGGCCACCGGGCTCTGCATGTGCACACTCTGTCCGAGTTTTGTGGACTGTAAGGAAGAGATCGCTTTTTGTCTTGCGGCGAGCGGAAAAAGCATTTGTATAACAGAAGAAAACGGGTGTCTCTGTCCGGGATGCCCGGTCCTTGATAAGGAGGGATTCCAGCATGTCTATTACTGCACCAGGGGAGCCGAAACCGAGCAGCGTTCCATCCGGTAACGTCTGGCAATGTCATGTCTGCGGTTTCATGTTCAAAGGTGAGAACGCACCGGAAGAATGCCCGCAATGCGCCAGCACGGGAAGGGAATTTGACAGGATTTCTGAGAAAAAGAAACTCAGGTATGACGGTAAGCGTTTTGATGTTCTCCTCATCAATGGCAGCAGTCACCGGGCGAACAACACCGGATACATGATGGACCTGGTCGAGGAGGTACTCAGGGAAAAAGGGGTCAGTTACCGGCGCTACAACCTCAATGAATGTGCGATTCAGCATTGCTGGTGCTGCTACACCCTGCGGGATAACGCCTGCACATTCCCCTGCCGGAACCAGCTCGATGACATGCCTGCCTTCCACGAGATGATCATCGCATCGAAGGCGGTGATTATCGGATCACCGATAAACTGGAACAATATGTCGGCCCGGCTCAAGGATTTTCTCGACCGGCTGAACTGTATCCAGAACCGGTACCTGCTGAAAAAACCGGGTCTTACAGACGGCAAGATTTTCGGAGTCACGGTTGCCGGGCATGAAGACGGGGCCACAAAAACTGCGATGGACATCTTCCTGTATTTCCAGCAGATGGGATACGTGCTGGCACCATTCGCCGTCGCCTACCGGACCCACGGGGCGCAGTTCAATACGATCACGGACACGGAATTTTTAAAAAATGATCTGCTTGTTACCCAGAAAGTCAAGGGGATGGCACAGAACGTCGTTGAGATGCTGGACCTCGATATTGAGAACAGGCTGAAGGGAAAACTGGTACCGGTATGTGAATGAAACCAGGCAACCGGAGAGATGAATCCCGGATTATTTCCAGAGGTTACACCCATCCCCGGGCCTTCATCGATTCAACGACCTGTGTCATCGCAATGCTGTAAGCGGCCCTGCGTAAGGTTATCCTGTTTTCCTTTGCCATCTCTGCTACCCTGCGATAGGTATCTGTCATGGTCATCATCAGGCGGGATTGCACCATATCCTTATTCCAGTGATCAATATTCCTGTTCTGCACAATCTCGAAATATGAGACGATGACCCCCCCGGCATTGCAGAGGAAATCAGGAACGATAGGGACGCCTTTGGCCGCGAGATGATCATCTGCTTCCGCAGACACCGGCCCGTTGGCGAATTCCGCGATGAGCTTTGCCTTGATCATGTCGGCATTTTCCATGGTGACTGAATTTTCCAGTGCAGCAGGAACAAGAATGTCGACCTCAAGTTCCAGCAGTTGTTTGTTGGAGATATCTGTTCCCAGCCCGGAATGAATAACAGACCCGGTTCGTTTTTTATGGTCCCCGAGTTTCCCGAGGTCGAGGCCATCCCGGTTCATCACCCCTCCCCTGCTGTCGCTGACCGCGATCACCCTGCAGCCGCAGACCGGACCTGCGAGGAGTGCTGCATGTTCCCCGACATTTCCAAATCCCTGGATTGCCACGGTAGCACCGCTAAGGTTTATCCCGAGATCGCGTGCAGCCTCCCGGACAATATACCAGCCACCGCGTGCGGTGGCGTCATCCCGTCCTTCCGACCCACCGATACTCAGGGGTTTTCCGGTGATGATATCGAATGACAGCCTGCCGGCAACACTGACGTATTCATCCATCATCCAGGACATAATCCGGGGGTTCGTCCCGACATCGGGTGCGGGAATATCGATGTCGGGCCCGATGGATCGGGCTATCTTCCTGATATATGACCTGCTCAGCCGTTCCAGTTCGCCTGCCGACAGGTCCTTTGGATTGCAGATGACCCCACCTTTTGCACCTCCCAGGGGAAGGTGGTAGAGGGCGCATTTCCAGGTCATCAGGGCGGCAAGGGCACGGACCTCTTCGACCGTCACCCCTGGATGGAACCGGATCCCCCCTTTTGTGGGTCCGCAGGCATGATTATACTGGATACGGTATCCCTGGAATACCCTGATCGTCCCGTCATCCATGCGGACCGGGACGGAAACATGGAGTTCATGCATCGGCATTTTCAGGAGTGCCTCAACACTGGCGGCAAGGTTCAGGTCAATGGCACAGGAGCATATATGCTGTTTAACCGATTCGAAGAGGTTGATGTCCGTCATGGAGCCACCCTGGGTAAAAGAGATACAGCAACCATATTAATGATATCCTTAAGGATGCTTCCCGGACTCTGCAACGTATAGTGTATCATGTATCCGATTTAAACAGGCCCTGTACCATGATTATGAAGACGCTGTTTTATTCCTGGTTCAGGTATTCTTTTCTCAGGATCCTCCGATCTCAGGAACCGCCGTTACATCAACTGCATCAATAACCGGGGGCATCAATGGAGTATTGTCATTGTTCACCAGTTCGACGGCAAACGTGTGGGTACCCGGAGTGACATTATACCACGTACAGCGGGTCTGTGCAGAAATCTGAAATGTTCCCGGTTGGGTCGCTACCGGTAACCCGGGGGTTATCTGGGGTGTAACATCCCTGAAACAAACAATGTGTCCCTCCCCTGGTTTATTTTGATCGCCGATCCGGTCAACAACTGAGAAATTCCGGACCGCTACCGTGACGGTGACCGTCCCTGCGCTTACACCTCCGTCAAAATCCGGAGAGGTAATATACACGGATACTGGATTTAAAGTGAAAAATCCTGTGGGTGTGGGCTGATGTCCTGCTCCTTCAGGCTGAGGGCTCCCACAATCAGGAGTACCGCATATGCATCCTCCCACCAGGATCAGGGCAATGATAAGCGGGGTAACCAGGATCGGTTCAGGATTTCTGTTCATGATACCTGCAATTCTGTTGCCGGAGGAATCTGCGGTATCAAAATAAAAAACAAATGATTCCTGCACAAAAACCTGATGAGTTCACCGTTCTGATTAGGAAAGAAATAATTTTTTCGTTCAATGACCTGTCAATCCTGCACGGAATTTACGTCACAATACAGGGAATACCGGGAAAATTATATATGAAATCCAGTCCCCATAAACGTCCATTCATGTCCAGGTAACTGCTGAATACCAGAAAAGCACACGGGGAGATACGAGTGGGGAAAAATGATGTGAGGTTAAACCAGGAAGGAAAATCACTATGAAATCCTATGACCATTCCCTGATGCAGCATCACGGGTACCTGGATTCAACCCTGCCCCCGAACGGTCAGGACCGGTGAAAGCAGCATGAATACATTTGAAAAGAAGTTACAGGAAATCCGGGCCCTGCCGCCATCCGGGCAGGCTCAGATAATGGCAGGGTTCAGGAACATGTGCATCTGCCCCGTATGCCCGAACCACAATACCTGTGCAATGAGCAAACACGAATGGTTTTATTGTTTGACCGGGAAAAGTTTCCTCTGCATCGATTTTGAAAGGACCTGCAGTTGCCCTTCATGTCCTGTTGCCAGAGAAACAGGACTGAAACATGAATTTTTCTGCACACGTGGTGCTGAGACTGCCCAGCGGTATGAACATACGTTATGGGGGACGATACTACCCTGATTGTTTCAGGATACAGGGTATCAGCGGTCTTTTCATTTCACACCATTCAGCCAATATTTTAAATAGGAACCCCGGTAATTTTCTCCCGACCGAGGATTCGTCCTTCCCTGTGGAGAACCGGAATGATGTATCCCGCCCGGTTCAGGAGAAAAATCATGGTTAATCACACAATTATCATCTGTCTTGCTGTACTGGTGCTGACTGTTGCTTGCTATCCGGTAAATGCCCATTCAGCAGCTCAGATGGGAATAGCAGCCGATCAGTATGACAAGGGTATCCCGGTCTACTGGCCGTATCATGCCCTGCTCATGTCGACGGGATTTATTCTTCTCCTGTCGGGCTTTGTGGTCATGCGGTTTCACAAGACCTCGCACTGGTACAAATCCCACAGGATCCTGCAGTCAGCCGGAGGAACCCTTGCAATCGCAGGTCTTTTTACCAGTATTACCATGGTCACCATCTCCGGAGCCCCGCATCTCCGCTATTCCCACGATCTGTTCGGGATGGTCACCATTATCCTGATCCTAAGCACCCTCCTCATTGGTTATGCGATAAATCGTCCTTCCCGGACCAACAATCAGATCCGGACAGCCCACCGCTGGCTTGGACGAACCTCAATCGCATTTGTCGCAATAAATATCGTCCTTGGCGTATCGATGATGACGATGGTACTGGCTCAATAACCGGGGCTTTCTGGTAATGGCAGAGAGCTCCCCAAAACCGGTTTTGTACGTGTTCAATGGATTTCCAGGCCTGCAATGCAAAACCCCCGGATTTCAGAGAAATGAAAACACAGGACCTGCGCCGGGAATAGTTGTCTGGTGCTCTGTTGAAACCCTGATATTTCAACACATTGCGAATCACCTGGTATCGGAGGGGACAGTGCCTGTCCCCCCGAACCGCCCCCTGCGCTATGCGATGGTGTTGTATTACCTTCTCTGGAATTATCGCTCCAGAGGGGATGCCACAGCGGCGGGGGCGAAGGCATTACGTGCCGTAGCCCAAAAAGAGCGTTGAGAAAAATAGTGTGAGGATTTCAACAGAGCCTTGTCTGGTAAACATCCCGGGATTTCTCATGGCTCTTCAGATAACAAAAGGAGGGGATTGAGGGTCCGGCCTTTGTCCCCGGCTGGTTAACGGGATATCTGACACGGGCTTTTATATCAGGATACCTGGATAATGTCCATGAGGAACATTCTGCCAGGTTTCCTGTTCATACCCGTGTTTTTGTATACCCCGGTTTATTTCCGTTCGCCGGAAAGATCTTTCCCATGTATTTCTCAAGATAGCCTGGCGATATATGGGGTTACCATGGGAAGAATCATCGAAAGAACCTCCATTCTCATATCCGGACCGGACTGCTGCTCCTTCCTGCCACCGAGGTTCTCCCGGGATGTGCCTTTCCGGGTTATCAGCCTGAAAAGCCCGTACAGGGTCAACCCTGCCCCGACTGCAACGGCTGCTGCTGCCACCGGGTGCTTCCTGATAGTTCCGCCCATGGAGTTGAGAGCCTGGGATGGTGCACGGGCAACGGACTGCTTCAGCCGCCCATAGGACCTGGCAATCATTGCCTCGGTCATGAGAATGTCCTCCCCGGTTACCTGCCTACGTTTTTCCACGGTTCATCATCTCCAGTGTCGCTGGTGTCTGCAGGACGATCGGATTCTTAAAGAGTGCATATGCAATGATTCCCCCGGCAAGAAAGATCGCGACTCCCGTGATTAACAGGGCAGCCCACAGCGGTACAGCCGTGGCAATAAGGAGGATCACGCCAGCCAGAACGATCAGGGTGCCTGCTGCCAGCAGGGTTACCAGGATCGACAGGTATACCACCTTTTTTGCAAGAAAGTCGAACGGCTCAAACACATAGTGCTGCAGAAACAGATCCGTCTTCTGCCGGAGGTAAAGATCAATATACTTTATCGTGGCGGCAAACTCCGATTCCATCGACAGGTCCTCATCGCAGGCTGATTCGTCCATGCAATCCCTCATCAGTCGTGGGATTTACAGATCAGCATTCCGAAGAGAAATCCGACCCCCATCGCGATCAGGACCGCGGGAATCGGGTGATCGCTGATAATGGTCTCGACGGGTTCCACCTTTTTATGGTACTCGGTCTCCATTTCATGATATTTCTCCCCGACTTCTTCCCTGAACTGGTCAATTCGTGCCTCGGCATCATGAAGGATGTTCTTCACGTCCTCGCCGTGTGCAGCGATATCCGCACTCCGCAGCTTCCGTGCTGCCTCCTCGAGTGCTTCGGCGGTCTGGATCTTCATTCGATCAGCTCCGGAAACACCCTTGTTTACCATACTGTCTACAGTATTTTCTGACATACCTGTTCACCTTTGTTCATAGTACCTGTTACAGTTTCCGGATCGTCTCCATTCCCTCAATGGTTTCTGATAGGAGATTGTTGAGTATGAAGAGATGATCCGATTGCTCCTTTCGTATCAGGGCAAGCGACTATATGTCGGGAATATATATAAAAATCTTATCTGGAATTACATTTTTTATGTATCACAACGGTAATTCCCCGGATACAGCACCCCGACGTTGAGGTCCTGGGTGATGAAGCCATTTTTTCTATCCGGGGATCTGTCCTGAGGGAGCATGCTCTGCATAACTTTAGAGTTTGTGTTTCCCAATCTCAAATCGTGATACAACTATCCCGACAAACGCATTGGCGGACAGGATTAAAACGAACGCAGTTAAAAATGTCTGGTTAAAACCTCCCCGCCCCGCCGTGCCTCGGAGAGGTCCTGAGGCGGGGAATCCTCGTAAATATTCAATTCGTTCGGTCAGATGTATGCATTATTCCCACCCGGGTTCTCTCACCGGTGAAAGAAGTTGTTCCTGGCGAATCTGGTCCATCAAAAAATTCACCATCTGTGGCCATCGTACGGATCAAAATACAATAGGGTGTAGTGACCTTCCAGCGATTAATTTTGGCGTCTGATTGATCAAAATTCACCATCCAGCTGATAAAAAACGATGCACTTTTTCTGTTCTTAAATTTATTAACTGATATTTTTCGGGCTCAGTTGAAATTCTTTTTCGAAAATTTTAAGCCCCCCCTGCGCCATCCCTGCCCCCGTTGGGGGCGGGGGCGCATACGATTCCACTGTATTAACCGAAGAAATCCCGATCTGGGTAATACGGCATATCGCGACTGGGGCGCCATAGCGGCGGGGCGAAGCCCCTGGAGCGTCTTCAGGAAGAAGGTTTTCTACAGAGCCATTTTTCGCTCAGTTGAAACCCAAAGATTTCAACAAATTGGGAATCGCCTATTCGAAGGGGACAGTGCCTGTCCCCCCGAACCTCCCCTGCGCTTTGCGATTGTGTTGTATTCCCTTCTCAGGAATTATCCCTCAAAGGGATGCCACAGCGGCGGGGGGGAGGCATTACGTGGCGTAGCCGCCAAGAGCTCTTGAGAAGAATAGTGTGAAGATTTCCACAAAGCCGATATTTTTCATATTTTCACTTTTATTTGAGTGGCTGGATGAGAACTATAACCCTGAAAAAAATTATGGCTCGCAGGGTACAGATTCAGGATCGCAAAATTCCTCCGCAAGCAATTTGGCACCCACCACGACGAGTGCGATGAGTACCGGGCCGATGATAAACCCGACAAAACCCATGAACGGGACTCCGGCAAAAATACCGATCATCATGATAACCGGGTGAACAGCAACCCTCTTTCCCATCATGACCGGCCGGTAATAGAAATCGATCCATCCGCTTAACAGGGGATACCCCACAAACAGCATCGCGATGACGCCCCGGATGTCCCCAAGGCTGAAGAAGTAGAGCGCAAGGAGGAGGATCATGATCTGTGCCCCGATAAGCGGGATCAGCATGGCAAACCCGATCAGGGACGAGAAGAGGAGTATATCCCCATATCCCAGGAAGAAGAAGAACGGGAGTGCGAGGGCGAACGAGAGTATGGCAGCAGAAATCTGGACAATGATAAGGGCATATATCGTGTTTTCGGTTATTTCGCTCATCTGGTTAACTGCATTGGATATTTTCGGGGAGAGAGAGCTGGTCACCGTGTTCCAGATCCTTTCACCATAAAAGAGCAGCATGGATAGCGAAAGGAAGAAAATAATGATCGAAAGAAGTGTCTGCAGGGTATTTCCCGTAAGGGAGATGAGTGTCTTCACCATCAGGTCCTTGAGTGTTTCGTCAAAATTCGTGAGCTGTGACTCTGAAAATGACGGGACAAAACCTGACAGGCTGGTGTGTTTTAAACCATTTACCATGTTGAGAGTCATGTCCCCGAGATGCTCCTCGTTATTTATCAGCAGAAATGCTGCCAGGGAGGTCACCAGCAGGATGAGAAGAAGGACCCATACCGTGATGAATGTGGCGGAGACGGAAGGTTTGACGATCCTGCTCAGGCGCTGATGTATGGGTAACAGTGCCGCAGCAATGGCAATCGCCCAGATGAAGACGGGCACAAGCGGCCAGAATGCGACGATCGCCACGATAAAAACTGCCATGACGATGAGACCCAGTAGTACGTCATCGTTAATCAGCGAAATTTCCATAAGGGTGAATTTGCACAGGTTGCTATTAAAACCCTGCTCAGCAGGAGGATCCTGTTCATGTACCTGAACGGGAGGTCTTAAGGAAGCGACTGCGGGAAAAAATACCATCGTGGATGAGAGTGTCCCCGTTTTTTTTGAGGATTTTCCTGCTCCTCGTTCTGAAGCAACGGATATCATTTCAGGAAATTCATATCAGAGAATAATTTCGGAAAAATCATATCTACCGGAAATCAGATCTCCCGGTAGTGAACCTTTTCCCCGGATAAACGGCAGTTTTATATAATAAACAAGGATATTCAGTCATCTATGGCACTTCTTGGTATTGCAATCCTTGTCCTGGTCATTATCATTTTCCTGGCTATAGCCTTCTTTGTGATTAAAAACATCGGTCAGCTGGTGATAAATGCCATCGTCGGTCTTATCACGTTGTTCGTGGTGAACTTCTTTCACCTCATGCAGTATGCCGGAAAACCCGACATCGGGTATGGCTGGATAACCATCATTATCTGTGCTCTCGCAGGCATACCGGGAGCGATCCTCCTGATTATACTCGGCCTGCTCGGGATTACCCTCTGAATCCGACCGCTCTTTTTTTATCTGGGAAAAATCATTCTGCCGCACGAGACCAGCCAAGAGGTTCAGAATTTTGTCACCTGCGGTTGTTTTCTGTCGCTGCTGTATGACAGAAAACAGCAGTATTCTTGTTGTTATGAATTCTGTAATACCCCATAGGATTTTTATAGATGTCCTGCAATATACCGTCTTACCTTTCCCATGACGTCATGAAAATCCTGTCGGGGAAACTTGAGTGATATCCTGGACAGTAAGGGTAAAGATACCCGGGAACACAGGGGGATTCGTATGGCAGATATAACTTCACGTGATGATGAACGGGCCGCGGAACAGGCCCGGCAAAAGGGTCAGGAAGAGGAAAAAGCGAGACAGCGGGAGCTGGAGCTGGCAAAAGAAAAGTCCCGGAAAGAAGGCCTGGACCAGGAAAAGGCGGCAGAAAAAGCCCGTCTTGAGCAGGATAAGCAAAAGCAGAAGGAGATTGAAAAAGCAAAGGGGGATACGCGGAAAGAGACCCTGGAACAGGAACGGGCCCGGCAAAAGGCAAAGGGTGGCGGAGGCGGGCTGAAGATCGTTCTCGGTATTATCCTGCTCATTATTATTGTGATCGCTGCAGCGTTTCTCACCCTCAACGTCACGGTGACAAATGTCGCACCCGGCATTTCTATGCCCTTTACAACCAATTACGGGGTATCATTCCCCGAAGGCCAGACAATCACCATTGGCAACACTCATATCATTGTGCTCTCGAACCAGGGCCTGATCATCACCGATATCGATGGCGACAGGCAGAATATGCTGGTCGGTGAAAAACGGGTAATATCGGAACGGCGGGCAGTAATCACAACGCTCGGGGTAGTTTCACTTCTTGATACCCATTTCCAGATCGATCTGGTATACAAAGGAGAGCGGGACAACCGGGCATACTTCGATATGGCAGTTCATACCTCGCAGCAGGTACCGGACATCCTCCTCAGGCAGCTGCTCCCGAAGGAGATAGATGCAACACCGATTTGAGCGGTGAAAGTATATGAAATTTTTTTCCACCGTCGCGACTATAGGGTTACTGGTCATCATTCTCTTTTGTTCCGGTTGCATCAATACATCTCCGCAGGCACCGCTCCAGACCACAGTTCCTTCTCCTTCAACCACGACACCATCACCCGTTCTATCGACCCCTGTTCCCGCTCCTGCACCAGCTGTATATCCCGACGCATTACCCCTCGGCCGGTATGCGACATTCGGGAGTGGGTCAGAGACGGGGGAAGCAACGGTCTATAGCTATGAGATCAGACCAGATTACACCTGGACCTCGCCGTCTTTCAACAACCCCCGGGAACAGGCCGCATCTTCCCCGCCAAACGAGGTCCAACGCGGTTATAACCTGGAGAAGCCAGGGGAAGGAGATACTTTCCTGTTTATTTATGTCAGGGTGAATGATACCGGCAGTTCTGCGGTCTATGCCCCGTCAGCTTCACAGTTCGTCGTATACAACAAGGGAATTCTGTACAACTATACGTCAGTCCATGGCTCTGATGTAGTCATTGACACCGTCCCCGGGACCCAGTACGACTACCAGATTGGCAGGGGCGGGGCCGTCGGGTACATCCAGCCCGGCGACAGCAACAAGGCAGAAGGATACCTTATGTACAAAGTACCCGCGGCAATCAATCCTCCGGATACCTATGTAGTGGTAAACCTTGATTACCGGAATCAGGCCGTCTGGAGACTGGGTTGAGGGGTTACAGGATTACGATGGAGTAAGCGATCGGAAAAAACACGTATTTTCGTTCATTGTTTCACCGTTGACCGCAGGTGCCGGATCAGGGTTGCAGATAACAGCAGGAACCATCCGATCTTTTTCATCATTAAAAAAAAACGTGATGCGACCGGATCCCGAATCTCCTGCCAGGACACCGGAACGTCCGGAGATAAATATATCATGTAGAACTCCGAGCATCCGTCCATGGGAACCATTCTCGACAACCCGGAACTCCGCGAACGAAGGTTCGTCTTCTCCGACCGGCAGGATGCAGGAAAGAAGCTGGGCGGATTTATCCGGACGCATCTGGACTATCCCCATCCGGTAGTTGTCGCAATTCCGGCCGGGGGATCCCTGTAGGAAAGGAGGTTGCACGGATCCTGGAGGCACCGTTCGAGCTCGCCATCGTGAGAAAGATACAGGTCCCCGGCAATACCGAAGCGGGTTTTGGTGCAATAACCTGGGACGGGCAGGTGTTGATCAATGAACCCCTGCGAACCTCTCTGGGGCTGTCCCGGAATGAGGTTGACATGGCAATCGCCAAAACCAGGAAAAACATCCTCGATCGGATCGCCCGGTACACCGGAGGAAGGGCTTTTCCGGATCTGGAAGGAACAACAACATTCCTTGTCGATGACGGACTTGCATCAGGGTTTACCATGCTGGCAGCAATAAAGAGTATCCGGACGTCGCATCCCTCGAGCATTATCGTCGCAGTGCCAACTGCCTCTGCCTCATCAGCCCGGCGTGTCGCGGCAGAAGCGGATCAGCTGGTCTGCCTCAACATACGGAGCAGTGCCAGGTTTGCTGTTGCCGAGGCGTATGAACACTGGTATGATCTCGATGACCGGGAGGTCATGAAGGAACTTGGAAGCATCTGATCGGTACATTTGCAAGCGTGCACCATGTTATGATACGGGGAAAACGCCAAAAAATCCTGGATATCGTATGAGTACCATGGAAGGGCGTTTGGGTGTGTATTCATCCGAACCTGTATGATTCCCGGCAAATCTGTTTCTCATTTGGTGTCAACCCTGATTCCAAAAAGGTTTTCTTCGTGTACCCGCCTGTATTCAGAATAATCTTTGTATTTTGTCCCCCGGGGGTGCTCTTTGTTGCCATGTTCACCCGCCCCGTTTGACCCGCGGATTGGCAAAACCGGGAGCGGATCTTTTCCAACCGGTTCAAAGGCCGTTCCAGAACCGGTATTAAGCCTGTAGGCGATGGGGTCGGGACTCAGGCGGCAGGGGGATATATCTTTCAGGCGATCACACAGCCATGCGGAGGGTTGAGCAGCTGCGCATTTCTTTCATGCATCGGGCCGTTTGCCGTTCAGAGTACTCCGCGATAGTATGCCAGGCGTTCTGCAACAGGACGAAAGGTCCTGATAATCCGGGCCTGGTCCTCCTCACTCATCGGTTTGAAATCCTTCCCGGTCCGGGCAAGAAGGTGTGCCTCTCCGGGTGTGGAACATCCGACAATCACGACATCGATATCCTGCGACAGGGCGAACCGGATCAGGGATTCGGGGCGGAGTCCCGACCCGGGCAGGATATAGTTCCCCGCACCGAGAGTCTTCATCCCGACAATCCCGATACCGCGTTCCCGTGCCGCCGGTATCACCCGGTCAAGGAATCCGCCGATAACTGCTTCAACAGGGTTGACCGGGAGGAGAACCGAATCGATATCCCAGCTCGTTACTGCATGGAACAGGATCGAGGGATCGTGGTGCCCGGTGACCCCGATCCCCCGGGTCACTCCCGTATCGCGGGCCTGGTAGAACGCTGTAAGGGCGCCCCCGGGACCCTCGATTGTGCGGATGTCATTCCCGTCCCGGACGTCATGGATTTGCCAGAGATCGATGTGGTCTCGTCCCAGCCGGGAAAGGGTACGGGTGAGATCAGCGGTGGCATTCTGTGCATCCCGGCGTGCCGATTTGCTGGTCTGGAATACCTGAGTCTTCCGGTCCGGGTCCCGGGCCCAGAAGCGACCTAAATACCGTTCGCTGTCAGCATAGGCCGGTGCGGAATCGAAATAGCGGATCCCGCTTTCGTATGCTGCCCCGAGCATCGCCTGTGCCTCCTGTTCCCTGCCCCCGGTACGGAGCACTCCTTCGCCTCCAAGCCCGATACGGTCCGGTATGCCCATGAGGTTCCTGAGCCTGCTTGTTCCACCCATACAGACTACCATATCCCACCCTGTCAATAAAACCTCTGAAGGATGCACATGAGATGCTGATTCACCTTTTTATGAGGACGGATCAGGGTCCGACGAATTCAGGGAATTGGTCCCAGAATGCGAACACACAAACTTCCGCCATCCTGATGACCCACCGGTTTTCATCGTGAGGGTATCAGGCGCGGGACCTCCTCTTTCCATGAGTTTATATATCGTGCATTGACCAATGTTGACGCAGGAGCATCATGGACGGTATTCGGATCGAGCCCGGGCCAGGGTATCCGGGAGAGGGTATCAGCAAAGGCCTGGCACGCGGTCTTCTGGTATATTATAGTGAATGCCACCTGACCGGCGAGGGAATGGGGATCGGCAGCATCGCTCTCAGGGACCATGAATACACGTATTTTTCCCGGTCATGGAGGGATTCGGCTGAGGAAGGTCATTTCAGACGCACCTTTGTTCTTGATACCCGTATGGTATGGTCTATTGGAGGGAAGCCGTCGGGACTCCTTACCCGGGGGATCGAATGCGGTATCAGTGCCTACATGCAGCTTCCCTGGTTCCAGCGACTGCTCATAGGAGCGGTGCTCCCTCTCCGCACCCTGCTCGGCATCCACCCGATCTATGAAACCGTGCCTTCCAGGGGAGAGGTCACCTTTACATATCACGTTATCGGGAGCCGCGTGGAAATTTATGCAGATTTTGCCCTGCAGGTCAGGAAGGAGGATACGCTCTGCCTGTTAAACGAACTCAGTGCTGCGTGGTTCACGGCCGGGTGGGAGGATAAACGGCCGGCATCACCGCCACCCGGCTGGGAGAAGGTGAGTCCCGACACGCTCCCCGCCTCTCTTGTCGATCCTGTACATGGGATCCGTTTCTTCATAGAGCAGCCGTCTGTCACCCCGCCGGTTCAGTATTCCCTGTACCGGGGCCGTGGGCCTGAACGGGGATCATTGCTGGGCCGGGTTTTGCGTCCAGCTGGGTGCCCTGAACAATTTGCAGGAGCTCCCTCGGGTATACTACAGTATCGGCTTTACTACCGGAGCATGTCCATGAACCCCTCACGCGGTGTTACCCTTATCTATCCCTATTTCCGGAGCAGGGACCCGGTTGAGAAACTGTTTCCCCCGCTGGGAATTGCCTGTCTTTCCAGCCAGTGCAAGGAACTGGGAATACCGGTAACCGTCGAAGACTGTACATTTCAGAATTTTGATGATGTCATTGAACGGATCGCTGAATCCCGGCCCGCCATTATCGGTATTTCCATAATGGTTACAATGAGCCGGAACGCGTTTGACCTGCTTATCCACCTCCGGAACCTTCTGCCGGGAACGCTCTTTGTTGCCGGGGGGCCGCTTCCGACGGTGAATCCAGCGATGTTTGCCGAAAAATTTGACCTGGTATTCCGCGGTGAAGGTGATGTGACATTCCCTCATTTCTGTCACGATTACCTTCTGTCAGGCTGTTCTTCGGAGAACCTGGAGACCATGGACCTTGTATCCTACCCGGGACTGTACAGGGAACGTGGCGGGCAGGTCGTGTCGTCACCACCGGTCCACCATCCTTCAGAAATCCTGGACCGGCTCCCCTCCCGGACCGCTTCCGGGTTCGACCACAACCAGTACCAGGCAGTGATGGAAAAAAATACCGGTCTCAGACAGACCAGCCTGATTGTCACCCGCGGCTGTCCGTATTCCTGCGATTTCTGTTCCAAACCCGTCTGGGGGGACCTGTTCCGGAAACCCCCGCTTGAAAAGGTTTTTTCTGAGATCGAGGAAATTATTGCCCTTGGCTATACCTGTCTCTGGATTGCAGACGACTGTTTTACCCTGGATAATGAGTACCTCATCTCGTTCTGCAATGAAATGATCCGCCGTGATGTTCCGGTTGAGTGGACCTGCCTCTCCAGAGTCGACCGGCTTACCGCGGACCTTGTTGACCTGATGAAACGGGCAGGATGTATCCGGGTCTATCTTGGTCTTGAATCGGGGAGCAACGAAACACTGAAGCTCATGAACAAACTGGTGACGGTTGAACAGGGAGTCCGGGCAGTACAGATGTTTTCATGGGCCGGCATCGGCACCGCCGGGTTTTTCATGGTCGGTTACCCGGGTGAGACCATCGGATCGATTGAAAAGACCTTTGCTCTCGTCCTGTCTCTTCCCCTCGATGAGGCATGGTTCACGATACCTCTCCCCCTCCCCGGGACCCCCCTTTTTACCCGTGTTGCAGATCCTGCATCGTGGAATGACTGGGAGGTCTCGAACCAGGTGAAATTCGTGTATCCTTCGGAATTTGACGAGCACTGGCTTGGGCGCCGTATCGAAGAGACCATGGACGCCTTCAGGAAGAAAAAGGGTTCGCCGGCTCGCCGGTGGGTGATGGATCGGGGACATTCCGGAGGGTTTTGCATGAAAAAAACAGAAAAAAAACTGACTTATGTCGATCTGGCTGCAGGTGACACCTTCCATACCGATTACGAAAAAGCGCTGGACCGGATCCAGCCCGAGCTGGTCGCTCCCACCCGGTCATTATCGGCGGCAGCGAGGACTTCTCTTCTCCTGAGTTTACCGTCCTCTCCCCGATCGACGAGCGTATCGTGGTAGGAAACTTCCAGATGGCAACGCCCCTCCAGGTAAGATCAGCAGTTGCAGCTTCAAGGGACGGCTTTCCTGACTGGAGCGGGCTGGGCTGGACCACACGTGCCCGGGTTATCCAGAAAACTGCAGACATCCTCGACGCACAAAAATTCCCCCTCGCCGCCCTTATTACCTGTGAATCCGGTAAGAACCGGTACGAGGCGGTCGCAGAGGTCGGGGAAGCCATCGACATGCTCCGTTACCATAAGGAAATTTATCTGAAACAAAAGGGATTTGTCATTCCCATGCAGCCGGAGAACCCGGACGCAGAGAGCCGGAGCATAATGCGGTCCTATGGAGTATGGGCGGTCATCTCCCCCTTCAATTTTCCCCTTTCCCTTGCTGCCGGTATGGCCGGGGCGGCACTGATCACCGGAAATACGATCCTGCTCAAACCAACCAGCGCTGCACCCTTATCGGCGCTGAAACTTTTTTCCGCATTTGTGGCAGCCGGCGTCCCCCTCAGGCAATCCAGTACATCACCGGACCCGGATCACAATTCGGGGATACCGTCACCGCCCACCCGGATATCGCCGGTATCGCATTCACCGGATCCCGGACTGCCGGCATGTGGCTCCACCGTGCATTTGCAGCCAGACAACGGTATATTAAACCGGTCGTCCTCGAAATGGGGAGCAAGAACCCGGTCATTGTAACACAGCACGCCGATCTGGATAAGGCGGTTGAGGGAACTTTGAAATCGGCATTCGGGTTCAGCGGACAGAAATGCAGTGCAGCGTCCCGGGTCTATGTCCACACCTCCATCGCGGCCAGGTTCATCGCACATCTCGAGCCGGCAGATGGAGAATCTTGTTGCAGGGGATCCCCGGGTGAAAGGGACGTTCACCGGCCCGTTAATCAGTGCGGAAGCGGAGCAGGTATTCAGGGATTCGGTTGCGATGATAAAAAAGGACGGGGGGCAGATCATCACCGGGGGCCGTGTCCTGGAGGGAGGCATATTTGCACGCGGGCACTATGCCGAGCCTACCCTTGCCGGTGGCCTGACCCGGGGACATCCTTTGCTCCGCCAGGAGCTGTTCGTACCGCTTCTCATCGTTGATACCTTCGGGACACTGGCCGAGGCGGTCGGTGAGGCCAATGGTACCCGAGTACCGGGCTGACGGCCGGCATCTTCTCTGAAAACGACGAGGAGATTGAATATTTTTTTACCACCATACAGTCAGGGGTCACCTATGCGAACCGGCGCGGGGGGGCGACCACCGGTGCATGGCCGGGTACGCAGTCCTTCTGTGGCTGGAAGGGAAGTGGTTCTACGGGCAGGGGGGTCGGGGGCCCCTTGTATCTTCTTTCTTACCTGCGGGAACAGGCACAAACCCGCATACGATAGGATTTCCTGGCTCTGTTGAAATCCTCACATTATTTTTCTCAACGCTCTTCTTGGGCTACGGCACGTAATGCCTTCGCCCCCGCCGCTGTGGCATCCCCTCTGGAGCGATAATTCCAGAGAAGGTACTACAATACCATCGCAAAGCGCAGTAGGCGGTTCGGGGGGACAGGCACTGTCCCTTCCGATACCAGGTGATTTGCAATGTGTTGAAATATCAGGGTTTCAACAGAGCAGATTTCTTAAAAAAAAAGCTCTGTAGAAATCCTTTTTTCAAAAATTTGAAGCCCCCCTTGCGCCATCTCTGCCCCCGTTGGGGGCGGGGGCGCATACGATTCTCTGTATTACCGAGAAATTCCCGATCCGGGTAATACAGCATTATCGCGACTGGGGCGCCACAGCGGCGGGGAGAAGCCCCTGGAGCGTCGTCAGGAAGGAGTTTTTCTACAGAGCCAAAAAAAAAACACTTTTTCCCGACCGTTTTTAAAGCAGAACAAAATCATGTGAGGAACCGGTCAGGTTCACCTTTCGGAAGAAGATCTTGTCGCCTGAAACCGGTGAATTTCACGGGACCGGGGCCCTTCCGAGATAGTTCAGGGCCTCCAGGTATCGTGTCCGTCTCTGGATGTAGGCCTGTCCTCCCGGACCGTACGGGACATACTCGGCCACGTTCCACCCGTCAGCAGCCATTGCTGTCTTCGTGTCTTCCGCGAGCCCTTTCAGGAATGCAAATTCAATGAGATCCCTGTGATCGGCCATCTCGTCCCTGAGCCAGTCGACCAGTTCAGGATCGTGGGTTGCTGCAGAAAATGGAATCCCGGCAGCTATGAGGGCTTTCGCATGCATTCTGAACCGCTTCTGGATTGCGGTAAAGTCATCGGTATCGCCTTTGTATGCACCCTTGACAAGACGTACCGTGACAGCTGCGTTCACACACGCGGATAGGT
The DNA here is from genome assembly GCA_963721245.1 of uncultured Methanoregulaceae archaeon. GTDB lineage: Archaea > Halobacteriota > Methanomicrobia > Methanomicrobiales > Methanospirillaceae > Methanoregula. The sequence continues at coordinate 194,359 of CAVRIL010000001.1, forward strand.
CACGTGATGTCCGGTCAAGGTAAGCCTGCAGGGCAAGAGTCAATGGTCCTTCACCGGTAAGAGCGAGGACCGATTGCACCGTAGTCTCAACAAAGGGGCTGCCTTCCATGTCAATCTCGAACGGGACCCGGTTTTTCCGCGCCTCACGAAAAAGGAGTGACAGGTTGGCGGCATACTCATCCCGATCGAAAAGAACTCCAATCGCAGAGGGTTTTATCGAAAAGGCAATACCTGCCTTCAGCTCTCCGGCCATCCGGATCCCGGCAAGATGTTCCTGCAGGGCATGGTGTGACTCTTCGGGCGTCCTGGCAAATTCTGCTGCCAGGGCAAGCGTAACACGGATGTGCTGCCGGTTTCTTTCCGAGCACCACTGCAAAGCACTTTTCAGGTCGGGCACCGACCAGCGATTTTCCATGCTTAACCTCACCAACCTGTTCATCTTCTATCATATCAATCTCCCGACCTGTTTTTTTGTTCATTGATCATGCCGGGAGAATGAGGTACGTGATGATCGTTGGACCGGGGTAGTATCTTCAGCCGGAACATATCTTTCATGTAGGGGAAGTGATTATACTAGGTCGATTCCGGAAGGATGTTGCTATGGCTCAGTGGAAATGCAGTGTGTGCGGTTATATTTACGATGAAACAACGGGCGATCCGAAAGCAGGAATCCCGCCTGGTACTTCCTTTGAAAATCTCCCCGGTACCTGGACGTGCCCGGTCTGTGGTGCCGGGAAAGAGGCATTTGCCAGGCTGACACCTGAAGATGTCCATGCAGGGTCGGGAACGACGGTATCAGATGTGATGATTGCCGAACTGGTTGCATGGGGTGTGAACCTGGTCTTCGGCCTCCCCGGCACATCCTCGCTTGGTATCGTCGAGGCGATCCGGAAAAATCCCGGTATACCGGTATATCGTGGTCCGCCACGAGGAGAATGCGGCAATGGCCGCATCGGCATACAACAAATTAACCGGAAAAATTGCCGCCTGCCTGACAATCGCCGGCCCGGGCGCCACCAATCTTGCCACAGGGCTCTATGATGCAAAGGAGGATCATGCGCAGGTGCTCTCCCTGAACGGGCAGGTGGAGACCCAGTACACCGGCCCGGGGGGTATCCAGGAGATAGACCAGGATGCATTCTTCCGCCCAATCACCGTCTTTAACAATTCAGTCTATGAAAAGAACAAGGCGGTGCTTCTGCTGACCCGTGCCCTCAAATATGCGATCATCAACCGGGGTGTTGCGCAGCTGTCGGTTCCCAATGATATCCAGAAACAGCCGCTGGATTCCCGGTTCTGTTCCCGCGAGTCCTGCATCCCCCGTCCCGATATCCTCCCCTCAGATGATCTTCTGGATTCCGCCGCTGCTGCGATTAACGCATCGAAAAATCCTGTTATCCTTGCAGGCTGGGGTGCGTATGCCGACGGCCAGACCGTCCTTGCCATCGCCGGGAAGATCAAGGCACCGATCCTCACAACCTTCCGGGCGAAGGGGATCCTTCCGGAAGACAATCCCCGCGTAATCGGCATACTGGGGAATGTCGGTTCCCCGCAGGCCCGGATGCTGGCGGAAAAGGCGGATCTTATCATTACCTTCGGGGTAGGTTTTTCAAAATTTACCAACGTCCCCGAAGGAAAACCTTTCGTCCAGGTCGATATCGACCCCATAAAACTGGGAAAAAACAAACAATCCGTCGGACTCTGGGGAAACTGCAGCCTGGTCCTGCCCCGGCTCCTCCCCCTGCTCCATGAAAAGGAAGAGGGGCCGGTGCACCTTGCGGACCTGAAAAAAGAATGGGATACACAACGGGACGCGGAAGCGGACAGCAGCGCTGTCCCCCTCCGCCCGCCGTTTATCATGAAGGTGCTCTCTGGACACGATCCCCGCAGATGCGGTGATCTCGGTCGATGTAGGGGAGAACCAGTGGTGGTTCGGGAGAAACTTCCGGATACAACAGCAGCGGTTTGCAATGTCTGGTTACCTTGCATCGATGGGATGCGGTCTCCCGGGAGCAATCGCCGCAAAACTTGCCTATCCGGACAGACCCGTCTTCTGTATCACCGGTGACGGGGGGTTTTCCATGGCTATGGCGGATTTCGTTACCGCGGTAAAATATAATCTCCCGATGGTCGTTGTCGTGTTGAATAACCGGGCAGCTGGGTATGATCCAGGTCGAACAGATGATGGAAAATTACCCGAATTATGCCACGGATCTGCTTAACCCGGACTTTGCCCGGTATGCAGATATCTGCGGAGGGATCGGGATTCATGTCGGCCGTCCTGAGGAAATCAGGCCTGCAATCCTTTCGGCGTTGTCCTCCTCCAGACCGGTGATTATCGATGTGGATACCGACCCAAAACGGTTCTGACCGTTTTTTGGGCTCTGTAGAAAACCTCCATCCTGAACGACGCTCCAGGGGCTTCGCCCCGCCGCTGTGGCGCCCCGGTCGCGATAGTGCTGTATTACCTGAATCGAGATTTCCTGGGTAATACAGAGGAATCGCATGCGCCCCCGCCCCCAATGGGGGCAGGGCTGGCGCAAGGGGGGCTTCAGATTTTCGAAAAAGGATTTCTACAGAGCCGTTTTTTGGTAATCTTATATGTATGAGCGTGACCCCCTCTCTCCCCCAGAGGGGGAGCCAGCCCAAGGGGAACATCCCCCTTGACCCCCTTTCAGGTTCCTGGTTTTTCATTCGAGAATCTCTTTGGAGAATAGACCCGTCAATGAAAGTTGTCATTAAAAAGAGAGGAAACTAAATTTTCCAATGGGCTGATTCAGCGAGACCGTTACAAAGATCCAGGTGTATAAAAATTCTGATGATGACCATCTTTTGCCGTGTAATCTTATATTTATGAGTGTGACCCCCTCTCTCCCCCAGAGGGGGAGGCAGCCCAAGGGGAGCATCCCCCTTGACCCCCTTCACCTTCCATCCCCCTTGACCCCCCCTTCACCTTCCTGTTTTTCTGCAGAAATTCATTTCTCATAAAATTAGAAGTTTTGGTAATTTTGAGAATGTCTTCGTGGGACCGGTGACAAAAACCCATTAAAAAGTCCTGCCCCGCCGTGCCTCGGAGAGGCCCTGAGGCGGGTAACCCTCGTTATCATTCAGATTTTTATCGTTTGGAGATGAATCCAACTGATAGCCTTGTTTATCCAGAACCGACGATACCTTTGCCAGTCCGAATCAGATCCCCCTCCAGGTATCATCCTCTTTGCAGGTCCTGATTTGGCCAACACAATTCCTTTCGGAATACCTATTGTTAAACGTGCGGGATGTCGGTATGGTCCGATATCTCCGAGTTTGTCGTGCAGATATTCCTGATACCCAGGGCATGGACATCATCATTACCGGTCAACCGCGCGAAGTCCCTGAGTTCTTCCGTGGATACCCTCAGGTAATTTTCAAGCCTTTTTGCCGGATATATCGGATTTTAACCGTTCCCGCAATTCAGGTTTCTGGGTGGTCACGCCAACCGGACAGTTACCGGTGTCGCAGATGCGATATTGCTGGCAGGCACAGGCCATGAGGGCTGCAGTCCCGATAGCGATCGCGTCGGCACCCAGGCACAGGGCCTGGCAAAATCTGATGATATCCTTAAACCTCCGGTTATTACCAGGGATACTCCCTGGACATTATGTTCATCAAGATATTTCCGTGCACGGTACAGGGCAAACAGGGTAGGTACCGATGTCGAGGCCTTGATATATTTCAGGGCTGCGCCAGTCGCACCCGGCCGCCCGTCGATGGTGATAAAGTCGGGTCCTGCATAGACCACAGCGGCAAGATCCTCTTCAATGTCGCCGGGAGCAATCTTGACACCAATGGGTTTTCCCCCGGAAGTTTTCCGGAGCCATTGCACCTTCCTTTTCGGACTCCTTCCCGGCTCCTGATATCATTAAACGATGCAGGACTGATAATGTCCACCCCCTGGGGATATCCCCGGATTCCTGCGATCTCTGCCGTTACCTTTTCTGCCGGCAGGAGTGCCCCGTCATCCGGGCTCTGCCGATTGCCCGATCTTGATCTCGATGGCATCCGCGGATTTCAGGTTTTCTTCGGTGATGCTGTACCGGTTCGGGACATCTACTCAAGAATGTACTTAAAGGCACACTGACGTGAGCTCCGGGAGCATCCCCCCCTCCCCAGAACCCATCGCGGTCTTCATCGCTGCCGTGCCCTTGGCGATCGCAATTTTAACCTCCTTTGATAGTGCCCCGAATGACATGTGGGTCACATAGACCGGAGTATCAATGACAAGGGGATGGCGTGCCCCGGGACCGATCACGGTCCGGTAGTGACGGGGCTGTCTTTGTTCAGGGGGATCCTGGCGATCTCGGCACCCTTGATCAGGATATCATCCCAGGAGATGACCGCTTTTTTTGTCCGCATGGGTTCAATGATCGACTCCCCGGTCACTGCCATGGTATGAATATCTTCCATGTACTCCTCGAGTTCATCCGACTGGCGTTCCCATTCGGCAAGATACCCGGGCCCGTCATCCTTATGCTCGTCGGGGGGAGAGTCCAGGGTCAGGACCGGTTTGAGATGTGTCCGGTGGCGAGCTGCAGATGGGGCATTTCCAATCCGGCGGAAAATCCCGGGGTTCGGTCCCGGGGGAATGTTGGTGAGTGAATTCCCGCGGTCAGGATCGTATTCAAAGACATTACAGACATTGCAGCGATAGAGGGTCATACGGGTTCCAGTAGGTTATCATTCGTAGAATATCATAAGGATATTCCGGCGACATTTCCTTTGCTGGGTTTTCTCCCTTTGCATTCCTCTGACAAAAAGAAAGGTTGCGAAGCACCCGGTTCAGACTCCGGAGGTGGCAGGTGCGACATCGGTCGTATCCCCCGTGGTGTATCATCCGGTGTCGTGTATGCACATTGATTTATACCCTGAACCAGGGGCAAAGCCTTCAGATTCTGCCCTGCCTGAGGGAAATTTCATTACTCGACATTGGTAATCCGGTCCTTCATATCACGGACCTTTGCCTTCTTTGCCTCCATCAGCGCGGAAATCACCGCATCAGAAAATACCAGTGCAAGGGTTTCAAATAAGGTGCCGAGCGGAGCGAAGGCAGAGGTGACCGATCGGTAGGTTCCGGTCAGTTGCCGGATTTCAAATGAATTTTTATCTTTGGCATAGTAGCCGGTAAGGTCCCCGAGGTTCACGACACAGTCCGCCATCCTGCTCATCCGCGAATCCGAAGACGCGGTAACCAGACAGATCCTTCCCCCGAGTTCATGTGCCGTCCCGCACATCGATACCATTGAATGTGTTTCTCCCGATCCTGAGAACATCACCAGGGTGTCCCCGGGAAGAAACGCCGGCGTGATCGTCTCCCCCACCACATAGGTGTTTAATCCAAGATGCATCAGCCGGAGCCCGAATGCTTTGGCGATCAATCCTGAGCGCCCAGCCCCGGCAACAAAGACTCTTTTTGCGGTAAGTATCTCATGGAAAAAATCTTCCATCTGGTCATGGTCCATGCTGAAAACGGATTTTGTAATGCTTTCTGCCATCTGTTGCATGAATTCCGGGATTCTGGTCGCCTCATCGGTCATGTCTTCGTATCGCACTTTTGCATGATAAACGATGAATATATCGGTTTAACGGCCGATTGTTCCACGGCGGCGGGTTAATCACCTTTATGCGAATCCCTGAACCTGATGAGCTCGTCACAGAACTCTCCCAGATATTCATCCATGGAGAGACTGCCCTCCTCAAAAATACAATCCCCCTCCTCGATTACCCTGTCAATTATATCCCGGGTTGGCAGTATCATATCGATGGGAACACCGGCCTGCTTCGATCCCCGTATCAGGGCTTCGCGAAAGAGACCGATACAGTACCCGATACGGTACTTGTAAACATCCCGTGTTTTATCGAGATAGCCCGCGATCCGGTGGCTCTATGCGGAGAAAATCCTCAAGAATTTTTTTGTCTTTGCATTTACCGAGCATGTAACTGTAATGTGCATAGGGATACATCTCCTCCAGTTCAGCCGGGACAATGCCACACGTCCCAAAAATCACGACATGATAGCCCGATGGATCCAGCACCTGGGCCAGAATCGACCTGATAAGTCGATGACTCGGACTTTTGCTGTAGGGTTTGCGGACCGCACAGGGCATAAACACCGCGATATCTTTCGGCTGGACCTGGTATTCATCAATGATATAACGGAATGATTTTTCAAACTCAGGGAGATAGAAGGCGGACCGGTCAATAGAGAGTCCCTGCCTGTCTTTGACGTGTCACGACAGTTCTGATCGTCCATGCTTCTCCCTAGGGTATCGTTCCGGCACTACAAGAATGGATCGTCAGTTGTAGTATTGCCCGGTCCATTTCCTTTCAGCGTTGTTACCTGTGTACGGGTGTTCTCTCCGGCAATAATTCCTGAACCCTGGATCATTTCCCGTTACAGGTTATAAAAAGATCATATTCTCCAGCACTACCCTGGTTCATCAACGGATGAAGTATTCTGCAATCCTGTGGCAGAGACGGTTGCTTCCAGGAATATACCCTTGTGTTTCGTTGATAATCCTTTCCCTCTGCGATTGACTGAAATCCCTGCTCCAGTCGTGGAGAATTTCCTCAGTAATTTCAGGATGAAACTGCAGGCCAAGGGCACTCTCCAGTACCAATGCCTGGTTTTTCACCGGGTCTCCTGAACACAGAAGTCTTCCGCCAGATGGTATTTCGAAGGTATCTCCATGGGGATTGGAAAGCAAAGAACCGATCGGGAAACAGGGGGAGGACACTCTCCGCTGCCGGTTCACACCGGATCTGGTACCAGCCGGTTTCCTGGACATATCTGTACACCTGTGCGCCGAATGCTGAGGCGATCAAGCTGATCGCCGAGACAGATGCCAAGAACCTTATTTTTCTCTCTGACCGCTTTTCGGATAATCTCCTTTTCTTCTTTCAGGTACGGGTACTCCGCCTCATCATTCACGCTCATGGGGCCGCCAAGAAAAATGAGTCGGGAAGCGTCATATTCCGGAATTTCGTTCGTTTCATACAGACGGATATATTCGTAAGGAATATTCCTTTCAGCAAAAAAGTCTTAAAAAAGCCGAGAGTTTCACCGGGTGTATGCTGGAATACGGCAATGTTCATGGTGGAATCCCTGAATTTACCCGGGTTACCCATGGATGTTTATGATACAATAATCCATCGGCTTTAATCCGATTCCTGATCTCATCCATGGCATTGGGTCGTCTGGATCCGGCTCTGCAGGCTAAATGAGGCTCACGGGTCGTTCCGCATGTTCTACGGATCGATTATTCCGGTATATAGGAGCAGCTTCAGCAGATTTCTCTCGCTCTTTTACTGCAGGGAAATAACACATCCGGGGGATCCAAAACATCCCGCACCTGGATTTCAGGAAATTTCCGCCCTGTTGAAACCCTAAGATTTTAACAAATCTGCAAATTGCCTGTTATCGGAGGGGACGGTGCATGTCCCCCGGACCGCCCCTGCGCTTTGCGATTGTGTTGTAGTACCTTTTCTGGAATTATCCCTCAGGGGGATCCCCCGGCGGCGGGGGAGGAGGCATTATGTGCCGTAGACCTAAAGGAGCGTTGAGACGAATAGTGTGAGGATTTCAACAAAGCCGAAATAAATACTTCTTTTCAGGATTGCCTGTCAAAACGGCATGCATTTTTTTCTGCCTTGAGGGAGGGAACCCCCTCAGGAAAAAGGAAGAACTTCATCCCGGAAAGACCCGGGGCGGGCTGGATCATCAGGACTACTCGCTTCTCAGAGCATTCAATCGGGTCCATGTTCGATGCCTTCCACGCAGGATACAGCCCCGAAGCAACACATACCACGATGCCGATAATCATACCATACGGGATATATATCAGGCTGTCCGGGCAGGAAGAAATACGAAGTATTGCCGATCATCGCGCTTACCACTGCGTATCCGATAATAAAACTACAGATCCCCCCGACGACGGCACCGATTATACCGAGGATAAATGCTTCATACAGGAACATCCGTCGCACCTCCCCCTTCTCTGTGCCGATGGACAGCAGGATGCCGATCTCCTGCACCCGTTCCTTGACCGACATCATCATCACGTTGAAGATACTCACTGCCGCAACAACAAGGGATATGCTGCCGATAGCAAGGATAAATGTCGTAATGGTACCGAGGGTGGCAGTGATGCTGGAAAGCCGGGAATCGGCATCGCTGATGCGGACAACGTCCGTCCTCCGGTTGACCTTGTCGTCAATCGCGGCCTCGGTCTGGTTTATTGTATCGATATTCTGCAGGATCACGTTTACCTGGTCGTAGACATCCTTGCCCCCGTATTGATCGGTGTACCATGAATCGGGAACTATGATCGCGTTATCCGTATTGACACCATCGGATGCAAATCCACGGGACGCGAGAATACCGACAACACGGACGGTTGGCCGGACCACCGAGACATTGTTCTGGCCGATCTTAATCCTGCTCCCGATGTTCATGTTAAAATTTGAAGCAATACTCGGGCCGACGAGTGCATCGGTTCCCCCCTTGAGGTTTGTACCCTGGTCGATGGTCAGGAACTTTGGAATGTCATTCGGATCCAGTCCGTAGATTGAACCTCTCCCGTCTGTTGATCCAATCGTAAACTGGGTATTTGTCCTGTGTATCGGGATGATCTCATTTTGTCCGGCTGCATTCCTGATATCATTCAGCGTACTCTTTGTCTATTCCCTGCGTGGTGATCGGGGTTCCGGCGGTCGTGGTCGTCCTGACCACATCGGAAGTGATGATAATCGTGTTAACGTTTGACGACAGCTGGCTCTTGACCGAGAGCTGCATATTGGTTCCGAGCATCCCCATCGAGGAGATGGCAACGACCCCGATAACAATGCCGATGGACGCGAGGATCGAACGCAAAAAATTGAGCCGTACGCTGCGTACGGAGAGGTCGAAGAAAATGTCCCTCATGACTCCACCACCTTCCCGTCATCGAGCACTATCGTCCGGTGGGCATACTCCGCGATCTTCGGATCATGGGTCACCAGGATGATGGTCTTTCCCTCCGAGTGCAGCCCGGTGAGGATATCCATGATCTGAAAACCGGTCTTGCGGTCGAGGTTCCCGGTTGGCTCATCGCAGAGGAGGATCTTCGGGTCATTGACCAGAGCCCGGGCGATGGCAACGCGTTGCTGCTGCCCCCCGGAGAGCTGGTTCGGGCGGTGGGCGCTCATTTGCTCATCGAACCCTACGGATTTAAGGACAGCCGCGGCCTTGCCTGAAGTATCCCTTTTTTTATATTTAAGGATGAGCGGATACTCCACATTTTCATAGGCGGAAAGAAGCGGGATCAGGTAGAATTTCTGGAAAATATAGCCGATGACATCCCGGCGCATATGCGTGCGCTCGAGGCTTGTCATCGTTGCCACGTTCTTCCCGTCAATGAAGAGTTCTCCTTGTGTAGGTACGTCAAGAATGCCGACCTGGTTCATCAGGGTGGACTTACCGGAACCCGACGGCCCCATGATCGCCACAAACTCATTTTCCATGATATCGAGGGAGACATGGTTCAGCGCCGTGAAGTCTCCGCTCTCGAGATGATACACTTTGGTGACATCCACAAGCTGGATGAGGGGAGGCATTCGATAGTCCCCTCACTTCTTCAGCTTCTTCAGTTTTGCAGCAATCCATTTCCGTTTCAGCCACAAAACGATCGCGATAATGACAAGAATACCGCCGGCGATGATGGGATAGAATGCGCTTAAGCCCCCGGCGCGGCTGCCCCCGATGGTAAATAGTCCCCCGCCTCCTCCTCCACCCGGACCGCCAAAGCCCCCGGCCGTCCTTGCCGCCGATGTACCGGTCGAACCGGAACTTCCGGAGCCGCCGGTCCGGTACTGAAGTACCTGTACCGGTGAGAGAACGAAGATCAAGGTTCTGCGTTGTGCTGAATGCATTGCCGTCCGCATCTTTCCATTGAACCACGAGAGGGACTGATGACAGGTCAGTGCTGGTGAAGGTAAGTTCGAAGCTTGAGAAATCATCCGACGCGAGGGATCCCACGGAATATGCCGCATAGGGTTCGACCGCTTTTGCAGGGGCCCCGACCGTGAGCACCAGGGAACGGGCATCAGTAATTCCGGCATTGTTCACATCACCGGTCATCTGGTAGGAAGAGCCGAGAGGTGTAACAGCAATATTATTGACCACCGGCACTGCTGCTGTTTTATCATTGCCGATATTCAGGGGAAGCACAAGGTCCTGGGAATGTTTATTGTCGCCGTTGGTGAACGTGACATGGAAGGTAAGGTCTGGATTTTGCCGGTTGGGAGTTACCTGGAAAGGTACTGGACGGAGACTCTGCGCGTTCAGGGTCCCGACATAGAACTCTGAAGGCATAACATCAACACCGTTCGTTTCCGGGATAATCTGTACATTGGTTATTTCGCCACTGCGTGGATTTGTTATGCTCACATTTACCGTGTCTTTTTTGGACAGGGCAAAATTATCCGGCTTCGTCGCTATGCTCGTCCGGATACTGGTGGAATCCACCTTGATCGGGATCTGGGCATGAATCGAGGATGCCCCGGCGACATCCGTAGAAACCGTGAATAACGGGAAGTACGTCCCGTCCGGAGGATCCACCGTTACAATAAACGGGTAGTCAACCGTTGCACCCGGCCCAACGGTGGTTGTCGTGCTGAAGGTGTTGAGGTTCATCACGTGAACATGAGGATCAATGAGATTCGGTTGGGAGATACCGATCGAGGTATTGGAAGGATTTGTAACATGAACGGTGACCGTCCCGGTCTCGTAGGGATAAAAAATCCGGGGGGTCAGATCGAATGAAGAAATATATACGGATGCGGAAGCATCAAGCGAATTCGTAACGGTAGTGGTACCACCGGTGGCTGCCTGAACACCTGAAATCATCATGAACAGGGCGATCATACTGAAAATAATCCATTTTTTTACCATGGTTCCTCCGTGAAAGGGCTGTTTGTACCTCTGGATACCGGACATTTCGGTGGGTGTTTCATTTTCTGAATCATAAGGGTTCCCATACAGGGTGGGTGGTGTAGTGTTGAACACACAAATTGCAATGTGTATACGACATTTTGTCATTTAAAAGTTTCTAAATATCATATATAAGTAACAATTAAATGTGAAAAAACATATTCATTAGTATCACATGAGGAATCCGGATTTTCAGAGGAATCCTGAACCATTGTTACCCCGGATGCATACTTCGATAAAGGATTAGGAACCATGAAAAAGAATACTTTTTATCTGCTGTTTGGCTGCGTCGCTCTCGCGCTCCTCGTTATTTTCTGGTATTCTGTAGAGCTGCACAAGGCAGTTCTTATTGAAATCGCCTTCATTGCCGGAATTATCCTGATATATCTCGCGCGGAGACAGGTGACGGATCTTATCGATGACGAACGGGATGTGAAAATTACCGAACAGGCAACCATACGGACGATGCAGGTATTCTGGGTAGTATTCTGTGCATTTTCGATCGGTGCTGTTATGGAGATCCTTCATATCCCCTCATTTCCCCGTCCTTCGCCCCCGGTACGTTCTCCTGAAATCCTGCCCCCGCGACTGATGGGTACGTCCAGGCTCGGTCTTCTGTGCCTGATGATTTTCCTGTACGTCGGTTTCAGGATCTATTATGCAAAAAAATATGGAGATTTTGACACCGATGAAGAATAAAATCAGGTTATTCAGGGCCATGCATAACCTCACTCAGGAACACCTTGCCCTGGCTATCGGGGTCAACCGCCAGACCATACTCGCCATCGAAAAAGAAAAATATATTCCCTCCCTTGATCTTGCATTTAAAATTTCACGTTTTTTCGGCGTGAATATTGAAGAAGTATTCATTTTCGATGAAAAGACTCCTACTATCCAGTCCCTGCCCCGGAACATGTGAAGCACTTTTTCTGCAGAAAAAGAATTCTCCCCGGGAGTGGAGTGAATCCACTGTTCCTTCCGGTAGAGGTAAATAACGGGAAATTTCGGCTTTGTTGAAATCCTCACACTATTCTTCCCAACGCTCCTTTAGGTCTACGGCACGTAATGCCTCCACCCCCGCCGCCGGGGATCCCCCTGAGGGATAATTCCAGAAAAGGTACTACAACACAATCGCAAAGTGCAGGGGCGGTCCGTGGGGACAGGCACTGTCCCCTCCGATAACAGGCAATGTGCAAATTTGTTAAAATCTTAGGGTTTCAACAGAGTATTTATTTCATGCGTTCTGCTTTTGTCCGGAGTTGCCACTCCGGAGGTTATACCGGTATTACCTGATCCGGAAACCGGGCAGTTTTTTCGTCGGATAATACCTGGGTCTGGAGGGTCAGCGTTTCCCCGATACATTTGGTAGCAAATACACCGCAGTCCGCATCCACCGATATTGATTCGGTTTTTGCCTGCCCTCCGGTGAGATCGCCGATACAGCGCTGGAGAGAGGGAATCTCCATTCAGGTTAATCACCTCATTTCTGCTGTTGTGGAGGGTGACGGTAATGCACACATTGTGGGCAGTATCATACCCGGTATTCGTAATCATTGCGTCCAGTTGGCGGCAGGTAAGTCCGCAGCTGGCCGGTTCTCCTGACTGAAGAATAAAATCGACAGGGACGGACGGAGTTGTTGCAGGAGTGAACCTGTCCGGCTGCCTGGTTGTTGAACCTCCCTGAGGATAGGAGGTCACTGAAGCCTGAAGGTGTGCTGGTGAACTTGTTGTCACCGGGTTTAAGGTATACATGTTGTTTCCAGGTACCTGAAAAATGAGTATCGCCAGGACTGCCACGATAATAACTCCGGCAATGCCGGTTATCATCCAAAACTTTTTTCCCCGGATTTGTACCGCGGGCTTTTCATGCATATTTTCCTTTTCCGTACTCATAGTTACCTTACCTTCCTGCCAGATGACCTATAGTGAGCAGATAATAACCCGCGGACAAAATTTTTCTCCCTACGGGGAATGGAGACAAACACTATATTAACCTTCCAATCCGGATAAATCAGGAGTGATAATAGTCAGGGTGCCCGAACATAAAAGACAATCAGATCAGCATGATTCTAGTCTGCTACTGAGATCCCGGGGGGCATTTTTGGTTTATTTCTTCCGCGACGCACACTCCTGCACTAGGGTTAAAAAACTATGCCGGAATGGTTGTCGGACAGAACTGATTTTTACCCTGTCCTTCATGATTGATCCTGTCTGGCGTTGAATACAACAGAAAATTACTTTTTCGGAGGGTTGATGAAACGGTATGCACCTTTGGGTACCCGGATCTCAAAACGAGCCCCTGTCCCGTAGACACCAGTCTCCCGTATCGAGATACCGGTAATGGACAGTATCTGGCGTGACAGGTACATATCAAGTCCGGTATTCTGGAAAAACTGGCGGTTGAATATCTTCTCTTTTGCGTCTGGTGGGATGCCAATCCCGTCATCTTCGCATATTACCACAAGTTCCTCAAATGACTCCTGGGCATGGATCCGGAGGTTTTTGATCTTCCTGCCGTACCTGATGGCATTGTCTATGAGGTGGAAAAATACTTTTTCGAGCAGATGATCAGCGTAGATCTCAACCCTGTCGGTATTGACTGTGAGAGTCACCGATCCCAGTTGTATGCCCGAAGATGCCGTTTTGATCAATCCGGTGATGGTGTACCAGGCCGGTGGCTGAATTCCGATGTTCTGGTAATCCCGGGTGAAGGTGATAAGGTTCTGGATCGCATTTGCCGCGGCCAGCTGCTTGTCAAAGGACCTGAGCAGAAAAGCCGGGTCCCGGACCTGGTCACGAGAAAGCTCAATATATCCTTTTACAACCGTCAGGTGGTTCAGGATCTCGTGCCGGGTAATACTACTGAATACATTCAGTTTCCGGTTTGCCATCTGAAGTGCATTTTCCTCCTGCACTTTAGTACCTGATGTCAACGAGGGACAGGATCAATTTTCCGGATTCCGGAACCGGAGTCATCGTAAGCGATCCATGCCTCAGCTGGCCATCGAAGCGGATGAACCGGAATTCTTTATTCGGGGCGGAATTTTTCGGATTGATACGGGACTCATGCTCAAATTTCTTCATTCGTTCCAGTTCTTTCGGGGCTACAAATTCGGTCCATTTTTTCTTCCCTTCCACCTCCTCCCTGACATACCCGATGATTTTTTCAAATTCGGGGTTGATGTAGGATATGGTCGCATCCTCCTCAATGATTGCGATTGCTGACGCAATATTCTCAAGAATGATCATACATTTTGACTCGGTATCCTGCAGGACACGTTCCCGATGTCCCGGCACCGGAAAATCGGTGATCGATTCTATCGCGCCGTCGAGTTCCCCGGATCCGCTGAACACCGGTGAGGCAATTTCACGGATATACCTGGATTTTCCGTCGGCAGGAAGAGCGGTAATGTCTGCGGCCAGGGTATTTCCTGTCCATTGTATGTCCCGGTAGCCCAGCTTCTCAATTTCCGTGTCAGTCGCGAAGATCATGTCGATGATCATCGGCCGATGTTCCCTGAAGAAGGGGATGGCATATTCCCTGTTGCCCTTTCCGAGTATGTCTCCGGCTGAGATTCCGGTCAGTTCCTCGATCGCCCGGTTCCAGGCCGTAATTTTTCCGTTACGGTCAATGGCAAATGTTGGTTCAGGAATACAATAGATCAGATCGGACATCGTCTGCGTTATCGTCTCAGATCCGGCCTTGGCCGGTAGCGCGGTATTTTCAAGAAACGACAGGATAAACCGCTTCGTCCGGGGAATTGAGCTGGCAGTGACGGACACCTGGCGTTCCTGTTTTTTCCCGTCGGTGATTTGTACATGACAGGGTTCAGGTGTTTGTTCTGGTATCGTACTGTACAGAGACAGAAAGGCGGTAATTTTCTCTCCCATCTCCGGCGTAAAAAAGTCGGTCCATTTTTTCTTACCTTCAATCTCCTTCTGGCTGAAGCCAACGAGTTGCCGGAATTTACTATTGGATGCAGAAATTTTTGCATCTTTTTCGATGATAACTGTGGGTATCACCGAATGTTCAAACAGCATCCGGTATTTTTTTTCAGATGCACGCAGAGCTGCAAGGATGGTATCTTTCTTCTCTTTTTGAGGGGGGGTCTCTGCTGGCATGTCTGCTCTTTGGTACGGGAGGAGGGGATTTATTTACGTGTTTCCGGGATTTAAAAAATTCTCCCTGTACATGGGTATTGCCTGAACAATACGTCACCTTTCTGCTATAATTATTTATTGAAATAAAAATTTCACGGTGGAAGGAGATGGTTTTGGTATGTACAGGAATAATTACCTGCCGCGTCCTGTCAAAATGTCCAAATGATATTAAGGCAGGACGCAGAAAATTCAGGAGATACAGGATATATGAAAATGTCCGACCCTGAATCCCAGGGTCCGGACCAGAATTCCTCCACGAAAAAAGCATACGGCTGCATGATGATCCATCCTGTACATTAGGAAAATCCTGAAAAGGATGTGGCGAGAGGCATCGGCCCGGCAATCCGGAAGTTTGCAAAATTTCTTGTACTATCTGTACTCATACCGGATAATAATACGTAAAAAATCAGGTATTTCATGAATTATATGACTCGGTGCAGCATTTTTTTTCTCCTGGCGATCATAGTGTGTGTTCCACTTATTGCCAATGCGGCACCTGTCCCCCCTGATTCGGCGATAACCTACACCATCAGCCTCCAGGAGGATGGTACTGCGCTGTGGCATGTGGAGTACCGGACCGCTCTTGCATCCGATGAGGATGTCGAACTGTTTGATGCCTATGCCGACAATATGTCCTCTGCCTGGCTCCCCCAGTTCCAGGACCTGATGCAGCGATCTGCGGCAGAGGCGGCGGCCGCTACCTCCCGTCCCATGGAAACCCGCGATTTTTCCGGTGATGCCGTAATCCAGACATCTCCTACCGGTCAATACGGGGTTGTGTCCTATTCGTTCAGCTGGAGGGGCTTTGCAAAAACCGGCAGCAACCTTGTTATGGGAGACGCACTGGCAGGCGGATTGTACCTTGCAAAGGAAAATACCCTCATTATCCGGTACCCGTCCGGCTATTCTGTCAGTGTCGCCGAACCGGCACCGGATCAGGTGCGGAACGGCCTCATCTGGTATGGCCTGCGCTCATTTGGTGCAGGTGAACCTCGTCTGGTCCTGGAAAAATCCGGCTTCCCGTCTCTTGTATTCCTGCTGGGATCAGGAATTGTCTTTGTTGTCATTCTGGGGGCTGTCGTGATTATTTCGAAAAAACGTTCCCGCGAACCCGAGCCTGATGATCCTGAAGAGACGGCAGTCCCCTTACCAGAATCCGATCGTATCAGTCTGGAAGAGAGGATCATCAGTCTGCTGAAAACCACCGGGGGGGAACAGTACCAGTCGGAGATTGTCAAAAATCTTGGCCTGCCCAAATCAACGGTGAGTGCAACGCTGAACGACCTCCATCAGCGCGGAATGATCCTGAAGATAAAAAAAGGACGGGAAAATCTCATTCGCCTCAAATAAGTATTGGTTCCAGAATTCCTGCCGCATCCCCTTGTACTAATTCCTGAGTGATCCCCCCGGGAAAGGGAGCCATGCCAAAAAGGCCTCCCTCCCTGAGAATTTTGTGCCAACCTTCGACTCCGGGGATGCTACCATGTCCAGGAGGCTGGTGAAAAGGAAACGAGGAGCGTCCACGGAGTGACACAGGACAATTCCCTGATTTCACCCCCGGATTTTACTTCCTGAAATTATCCATACCGATCGATTGATCCCGTTCCCGATCTTTTTGGATCGTCCCATTGTCCACCACCATGAACATTTTTTACTATCAGCTCCCTTGGTAGTACAGGACAACTATGACAATTGACTGGTACAAGGAATTCGTTGACCTGGATTACACGCCGGCCTCTGATGACCTCATCTGCATGTTTTATTTTGAGCCGGTCTGCCGGGATCAGGAGCAAGGAAGCGGCAGGAAGAATTGCGTCGGAAAAGCTCAACCGGGACGTGGACCACGCTCCACACCCTTCCTCCACGGATGAAAAGTCTTGAGGCAAAGGCGTTTGATATTGAAGGAAATGTGGTAAAAATTGCCTACCCTCTTGCACTCTGGGAAGAGGGTAATGCCGTCCAGTCTGTTGAGCGGGATTGCGGGAAATGTCTTTGGGATGAAGGCGGTGAGGAACCTCCGGCTCGATCGATGTTGCACTGCCCCGGGCGTATCTCGATCATTTCAAGGGCCCGCATTTTGGCAATGACGGGATCAGGAAGATGATGAATGTGGATACGCGTCCCCTGACCGGCGCCGTACCCAAGCCCAAGATCGGATTTTCCGCAAAGGAGCATGCAGAGGTTGGTTACGAGACGTGGATGGGCGGTTTTGATTTTGTCAAGGATGACGAGAACCTTACCTCAACTCCCTTCAACCGGTTTGAGGACCGGGTAAAACTGCTTTCAAAGAAGCGGGACAAGGCCGAACAGGAGACAGGTGAGAAAAAATCGGCATTCCTCAATATATCCGCAGATACGGAAACGATGAAGAAAAGGGCTGACCTTCTGGCCGAGTACAGCTGGAACTACGCCATGATTGATGTGGTTGTTGCGGGGACAGCGAGCGTCATGACGATGCGGGACTACTGCTCCGATCTCGGGCTCGCGATCCATGCACACAGGGCGATGCATGCAACCTTTGACCGGAATAAAAAGCATGGTATCACCATGCAGTTCCTAGCAAAACTCATGCGGCTCATCGGAGTGTCCCAGATCCACACAGGTACTGCTGTCGGCAAACTGACAGGCACACGACGGGAAGCCATTGCGCTTGCAGATATCCTGCGGGAGAAGAAGACCGCTGCGGTCGAGGGAATGCTCCTGGAGCAGGACTGGGGCAGGATCAAGTCGGCATTCCCCGTCTCTTCGGGAGGGCTTCACCCCGGGCTTGTCCCCGATGTGCTGAACATTTACGGGAATGAGCTGGTCCTTCTTGTCAGCGGGGGAATCCATGGCCACCCGAAAGGCACCCGCGCCGGGGCTCAGGCAACCATGCAGGCAATCGAGGCATGGCAGGAAGGTATGAGCCTCGAGGACAAGGCAAAGAAGTCAAAGGAGCTCAGAGAGGCGCTGGAGAAGTGGGGACACTATAAACCGAAGTAGGGGAATGTTACCCATTTTACCTGAGAGACGTATCACTATTCATTTTTTGTTACTATGGTGAAAATTTTGAGGGTGACCCCCTCAATCCCCCAGAGGGGGAGGCAGCCCAAGGGGAGCATCCCCTTGACCCCCTATTGTTCTCCTTTTTCATAAAGTATCTCTGGTTCAATCCTCTTGGGCTATTGTATACTTTTGAAAATTACCCAATTATGCGGGCAGTTTTAATCCGAAATCAAAAAATTATTCTCCTGATTTAAGATTGATTCCGAAGGGGCTTTTGTCACATATTTCAATTTTATCATTTTTGAAATGTTATGAGGGTGACCCCCTCAATCCCCCAGAGGGGGAGGCAGCCCAAGGGGAGCATCCCCTTGACCCCCCCAGTTTCCCCTGTTTCATTCAAGATTTTATGGTTCACTCCTCTTAGCGTATTGTATACTTATGGAAGACCCAAATTATGCGAGTAGGGCTAGCCGTAGAAAAAAAGAGCGCGAGAAATTCCTGAGAAAATCTCCCGTTCTTCCCCCAGCCAGATCAGGGACGACAGAGGTAGCCTCCCTGCCCCGCCGTGCCTCGGAGAGGCCCTGAGGCGGGGGACTTCTCGTAAATAGTTTGATTTTTTATAATTCAGGTGTGAGTTCACTGTCTCACCAGTAAATTGACTATGAGATCTCCTGCACATCACCTGACTCGTATTGATTATGGGGGTTGAGACCCCCATGCCCCCATGTTGCGATGAATGCCGCCGCCCCCGACTGGGCGCCCCCGCGGCGGATCAGGAAATAATAATGTTATAGCCATCATGCCCCGCCGTCCCTCGGAGAGGCCCTAAGGCGGGGGACCCTCGGAAGGAGAATGACTTTTTTGTCCGGGAGTATTCTCTTTGATAACCGTTTCTCAAGAGCCAATGAATCCCGGATAACTACCGGGGCCTTCTCAGAAGAGATTACTTCATTTATTTAATCAGGCTTTTTTATGGGTGCCTTCCTGATCTCCTCATTCAGTTTCCTGCCCCAACCCAATTCCTTTTAATCGGGGCATCCGAAATCCTATGCACCTATGACAGAGTTCCAGCTCGCATCCGGTTTTGCCCCGGCCGGATCCCAACCTGAAGCGATTGAAAAATTAATCCACGGACTGGAGAATAATGACCAGTTCCAGACCCTTCTGGGCGTTACCGGATCGGGTAAGACATTTACGATGGCAAACGTAATCGCGGCCGGTAACCGCCCGGCGCTTGTGCTGGCCCACAACAAAACCCTTGCCGCCCAGCTGTACCAGGAATTCTGTGATTTCTTCCCGCATAACCGGGTCGAATACTTTGTCTCGTATTATGACTACTACCAGCCGGAATCCTACATCCCTGCAAAGGACCAGTATATCGAGAAGGATTCAGCGATAAATCCCAAAATAGAGATGCTGCGTCTTTCAGCTACCGCCTCGCTTTCCTTCAGGCGCGACGTGATCATTGTCGCATCGGTCTCCTGTATCTTCGGTCTTGGCAATCCGGAGAACTTCCGGAATATGGGATTTGAGCTCTCTGTCGGCCAGAAAATCTCCCGGAAGGAAATAATGAGCCGGCTTATCGATATCCTTTTTGAGAGAAATGACCTTGAGCTGATGCCCGGCAGGTTCCGCGTCAAAGGGGACATTATCGACATTATTCCCGGTTATTTCAATGATATTATCCGGATCGAGATGTTCGGCGATGAGATTGAACGTATCCGCGAGATTGACAAAAACACCGGGGCGAAGAAGGAGGAGATGAGGTATTTTTATGTCTATCCTGCGCGTCACTTTGTCACCCCGGAAGGCACCCGGAAAACGGCGATTGCATCGATCCGGAAGGAGCTCGATGAGGTCCTGCCGACCCTTGGCATGATCGAGGCCCACCGCCTCGAACAGAGGACCAGTTTCGATCTCGAGATGATAGAGGAGACCGGTTCATGCAAGGGGATCGAGAATTATTCCCGGCATTTCGACGGGAGAAAGGCGGGGGAAAAACCGTACTGTCTTTTGGATTATTTTCCCGATGACTTCCTGATGTTCATCGATGAGAGTCACCAGACCATTCCCCAGCTTCATGGTATGTATAACGGTGACCGTTCCCGGAAAAAGGCGCTGATTGACTACGGGTTCCGTCTCCCGAGCGCGTACGATAACCGCCCGCTGAAGTTCCATGAGTTCGAACAGTACATGGGTAATGTCGTCTTTGTCTCAGCAACACCGGGCGACTACGAGGTAAAAAAATCCGCACAGCTTGTCGAACAGATCATCCGCCCGACCGGTCTGGTCGACCCCATGGTGGAGGTCCGCCCGATTGAAGGCCAGACAGACGATGTCATCCGTGAAGTGAGGGCTACGATACAACGCGGTGACCGGATTCTTGTGACAACCCTGACCAAAAAACTTGCCGAGGAGCTCTCGGAATTTCTCGCGGACAAGGGTATCCGGACACGGTATCTTCATTCCGAGATCGAGACCCTCGAGCGCAGCGAGATCATCCGGGAACTACGGCTCGGGAAATTCGATGTGCTTGTCGGGATTAATCTCCTCCGGGAGGGACTTGATATTCCCGAGGTCGGGTTTATCGGTATCCTCGATGCCGACAAGGAAGGTTTCCTCCGGGATGCCCGGAGCCTGATCCAGATTATCGGGCGTGCCGCACGAAACATCAATGCAAAAGTCGTGCTGTATGCCGATGTCATGACCGATTCAATGAAACGGGCAATCTCTGAGACAAAACGGCGGCGGGACCTGCAGGTCGCGTATAACACCGAACATGGCATAACTCCGATCACCATCCGGAAACCTGTCAAGGAAAAGGAGGTTGAAATAAAGGATACCCGGCATGTGCCGCGACCGGAGATTCCCAATGTGGTTATAGATCTCGAAAAGCAGATGCAGGATGCAGCTGACGGTCTCGACTTTGAACGGGCCATTGCCCTCCGGGAACAGATCAAAAAACTGAATGAACGGTTACGTTCGGCCGGGAAACGCACGCACGAAAAGTAGACCGTTTTTGTATGTCAGCCGATTAATTATCTGGTTTTTCGGCAGGATACCGGTTTATCCCAGGCCCCACTCTGCAAGGGTCGTTCTCTGGGGTCGACATCTGTCCAGTCCCAGCCGAGGGCCTCAATAATCCGCGAGATGGGCTGTTTGATGCCAATATTTATTGTCTCACCTATTCAAGCCATTAAAAAGAAATTGTCAATATAGAACCGGAGGAATTTTTTTGACTAATTTCACCCCCTATAATCCTTCTGATTGTAATGGTGATGTTGAATTTTACGAGACTGTTGGCATTCACCAAAAATTGAAACACAAATTCATTGAATTGTATCTAAAAATTTGGGTCGAAAATGTGGGACAAAGATCCAAAAAAAATCCTCCGTCTGTAGATTTTTTTGATTTATACGCTGCTAGCGGATTAGCATATGATAGAAACACTGGTGAAAAATGGGAGGGATTGGCGCTTCTCGCCGCGAAAGCTTTTGGAGAGTATCCCAACGGTAGACTTTTATTTCTTAATTCATATGATGAAGATCCAGACAAGTGTAAATCTCAAATTGAAATATTAAAAAGAAATGTTCAAGATTTAGAGGATTGTCCTCACGTTAATGATAAAACCAGGTTTTTTTCTGAGGATATTCATCGAGCTACTGATGAAGCTTTGCGAGTAGTCAATAAAAATTACCCAAGTCTTTGGATTTTGGATCCTTATCATCCTGACCAATTACCTTGGAAAATTATTGAGCGAATTGGATCAACTGTAGGAAAAACATATACAGATAAAAAAACTGGTAGACCTGTGAGTAAAAAACCAGAATTAATTATTAATCTAATGACCTCGGTAATTCAGAGAAATATTGACCGCAAACCGGAATTACTTAGCAATGCAATTGGCTTATCTCAAGAGAACTGGATGCCATTATATGAAAAATATGATGAAAAATGGAAAAGATTAGGCGTTGAACAATGCACGCGACATGTTATACTTGATATATTCGCAGAAAGGTTATCTCAATTATACAAAAATCCTCCCGTCATTGCCGAAGTGAATGCAGCCGAGGGGGGAGTCGTCTATGCAATGTTTTTAGTTACTGATAGTAACGCAGGGTACTATAACATGAAAAAGAAAATGGATGAATGGCAGGATTATAAAATTTATCAATGGAAACCTGAAGCAAAAATCTCCACATTTAAAAAGAGAAATCCCGATCAAAAAGATATTACAGAATGGTTTTAATCAATAAATTTTTCTAAATCCTTTTTGATGTAATATTCATTACCATATCTCTCAATTTTATCTATCACATTAAGTCTGAACTTTTTCCAATCAACATTTTTTTGTTGTGCATTATAATTCAATTTTCCAACTTTGTATAAGTCAACAAATTTGTGTGTTTCATCAATCAACTTAAGAGTATCTTCAGGAAACCATACAGGTTCTAATGAAACATATGTAAATATGCCCAATTTATGGGCCTTTTTTAAAGCATTTATTCGTTCTTGAGTTGGTGAAGCACCAGGCTCCATTTGCATTCGAGTTCTCTCATCGATAAATACCAGACTTGCTCCATACTCACTCAATTCTGGATTATTTGTTAAAAGATCAAAATCACGTTCGGAACGTTTCCCACCTTTAGTTAAAATTGAAACTTTAAGATTATGAGAATGAAGAATGTGAATAACTTGTCGTGTTATTTGATATTTCATATCAATTTTTTGATAGGGATCTGTAGTAAAAGACAGCAAGATGGGCCGTTTCTCAAATCGGTCTTTTAATTCAATTGCATCTTCGAGAATTTTCCTAATTACTCCTTCACGAACTTTTGGTTTTACAAAATTCTCTCGTTTTTTACGAGTTGCGAGTGGAGCATAGCAGTAAATACATGCATGATCACAACCGCTGTATAAATTAGCCGCTAATTCACAATACTCCTTTGCACGACCTTTTGGTTCATAGATTATTGAAGTCATTTACGACGTTTCTTATTATTGTGATTCTATTCGATTATTCTTTCGATGAAGGAAAAGTAAATTTCTTGTATTATTTGATTAGGGAATTGTGAAAGGAATGTTTACGAATGGAATGAGATTCAAATTTTTTTATAGGTATCAAAAATTATCGAATAATGTTCCTTGTTTGGTAACGTTTTTGTTTAGATTGATGAGCTCATCCCAATTCCAGCCAAGTGCCTCGATTATTCGCGAAATTGGTTGTTTTATTGTTTTCTCCAGCATTGTTTCCCAATCGATTATGAAATCATCAGGAACTTGATCTCCATATTCAAAACAAAGCACATCTGTTCGTGGGTAAGCTATTCCATTTATTCCTTTAATGTAGACTCTTTTTGGCTTGCTTCCCTTGCCAAATTCTGTATGCAAGTGTTTGTTGGCATATTTAGCACCCCGAACTTGAGCATCATCATTATCGTATTCGTCCAGACACTTGCCGATACCCCCTGGGATGCCGACTTTGTCAAGAGAATAACTCCCCATTCGGTATTTTTGTACAATTTCTATCAAGTATTCCTTTATGTCTGCTTGACCTCTCCCAGCGAGGATCATCTCCATTACACACTGCTGTACTTCCTTTGTGATCTGAGGAGTATCACTGCGCCGGATCTCAAAGCCGACAATATCGGTTTCCTGAACATTCTTACCTTCTTTCCAGACAAGTGACCCCGCGTACCGCTTCTTCTTCCCAGCCTGGAAGAACCTGGCATAAATCTTTTCGAACTTAATAGAGAAGTAATGTGTATCGGCATTGAGTTCATTTTTTGCAAATTCCGAATAACTCTCGTTAAGACGCTTCTCAATCGTCCTGGCTGTCGCGATGGTCTGCTCCTTCTCAAAATCTTTTGAGAGCTGGACCATACAGGAGTCTGTATCACCATAAATGACCGTATATCCCTGCTGCTCGATTACTCGCCGGGTATGTTCGATGATCGCACGTCCAACCGAAGTTGCAGCGGAACCAATCTCCCGATCGAAGAGCCGGAACCTCGGGTACCCGCTTACACCATAATACGTGTTCATTATGACTTTGAGCACATTCTGCTGCATATCGTAAAGAACATATTGCGGTGAACCGAATGCGAAACTATTACGAAGGGCCTTTTTCTCATCTCGTTCCTTGAGAAGATCCGAAATGATACTCCGGGTTAGCCCGTCAGGTTGTTTACGGAACCGGATCCCATTCGGGGCATGGAGTTCGCCATTAGGGTCCTTTGTCTCCATAGACGCGTTGATCGTCATCATCGCCATCGGGTACAGAGACTTAAGGTCGAGCACCACAACATTTTCCCTGACACCCCTGCTTGGCTCAAAAACGGTCGCACCTTCAAACTCTTCAGCATTAACAAATCCTTTTGAGGGTAGGACGTATCTCCCGAATGCCTTCCTCAAAACAAAGACATCGACGACACTCGATGAATTGAGAGTCTTGTCCAATGGGCAACCGACATAACGGGCAATCTCCCGGTAGAACTCGATAATGTTGTCTTTTTTGTTAATCTTGACACAGAGTTCAACATCCTTGAAGTTATACTCCACAAGAAGTGCGATTGAATTTTTCCAGAGACCTGAGATTGTCCCGGTATACCTGACTTTTTGTTCGCCAACCTCTTCGAGAGCAACCGCATCGAGACGGTACGACTCCTTTTGGCTGAGGTGCATCTTTTTGTACGCACTAAGGAGATCGAAAAGCGCCCGGCCCCGCAATGCACTACGGTCCGACCATCCTTGAAGTCGCGCCAGTCTGAGACGATGGGAGCTTGAGTCTCTCCATCCTGTCAGTAATGTATCGCATGTCGAATTCGGTGAAGTTCCAGCCAGAGAGGATGTCCGGGTCACGTTCTGCGATATACCCGACGAAAGCCTTGAGCAAATCAACTTCGGTTTCGAAGGTGCAGATGGTGTGTTTTTCTTTGCGGAAACAGCCGTTGATAAGTCCGCCAGCCGCCTGCTGTTCAGCGATAGAGGTCGGTGTTCCTCCTGCGGATAATAGGAACGTCCTGTAATCATTCTTGAATGAGTCAAACGCGGTAATACATATGATCGCATCCCGCTGGGGATCCGGGAAACCCCTCTCGTCTTCACATTCGATGTCGATGATACAGGATCTGGCGGGAGTGTCAACTTCTGTGGGTTTGAGATCCTTATAGTCAGCGATAATAACGGGATTAGTCTTCTTCTTGGTAACCCCGTAATCGATGACAGGTGATTCTGTCCGGGAATCCTCTACCGGCGGGAAGACTGCCTTATTGTCCGGGGTTTCTGACGGGACGAACACGCCCCCAGTTAAACCACAATCGATCATGAACCGGGTGGCAAACGGGATGTCTGCCTCGAAGTGCCGGAACTGGTTTCGTACGTCACGGACATCAGTCGGCTGGTCAGTGTAGAGCCGGCGAAGTGGTTCGTTCTGGATTGAGCGGTATAATGTACCTGGCTCGAGTGTTGCATGAGTTGGAATTTGTTTTGATTCCGCCTCGTCTGCCGGGATGTAAAAGTAGGGCCGGAACCCAGTTACGTCAATCTGGATCGCTGCTCCCTGTGCATCTCGCCCGAAGACATGAATAACCGGGCCGCCTTGTGCTTTACTATACTCAACCTGGTTTATCGCAATTTTTACACCGGAAAAATCGTCAGGGGTACACGATGGGTTTACACTGGTTCCCGAAAGAGCCAATTGCTCTGCCATTTCAGGACACCGCCCGTGCACAGAGGCCCCTGACAAATGTCCCGGCCTCGTTCATCTTTTCCGTTTCCCAGGCATCAAGATCCCATTCCTCGATCTTCTGTATGCCGTTCCGGCCAACCTGGGCCGGGATCCCAAGGGAACAGTCCGATAACCCGTATTCACCTTCAAGGACTGCAGAACAGGCGATCAGTTCCCGTGCATCCCTGAGAATGATCCGGGAAAGATGGGTCAGGTGGAGAGCAGGACCAAAGACCGTGCCACCCTTTCCCCTGATAACCTCCATGCTTGCACCTCTCAGCTCGGACAGGATCTCCTCCCTTAGTCCTGTGTCTACCTCAGAGGCGAGGCCTGAAAAGTATGGCACCTGGTGCTCGCCGTGTTCTCCCAGCACGAAGGAAAACCCGGTAATTCCCCGTTCCCTGAGTGCGAGGCCGAACCGTGCGCTGTCCAGTTGTCCCCCAAAACCGATGCAGCGTTCCCTCGGAATACCGGTCTCTTTGCAGATGAGGAAATTGTTTGCATCCATCGGGTTTGTCACGGTAATCAGGATGCCGGAAAATCCCTTCAGGAGTGAAATGCAGTCACGGGTAGCCGAAAGATTGGTTTCAAGAAGATCGGCCCGTGTTTTTACCAGGGGGTTCCGGGCCATTCCTGCAGAAAAAATGCAGATATCCGACCGGCTGACTGCAGCCGGGTCGGTGCTGATGGATACCGGGAGTCCGGTATGTTCAAGATCCAGCACCTGTGCCCTGAGGCAGACCGGGATCGCAGTCATACAGGACCAGTTCATCCACAATCCCCAGGGACGTCGCGAGGTACGCGACCTCGCCGCCGATTCTCCCGACTCCCACCACCGCCAGACATGCCATCTTTGCTCTACTATTGCATGCCGCTCATAATTAACTGACGTAACCGGCCATCAGGGTATATTATTATCGGCCAATGATCCCCCGGGTACACCGGAAGAATCCGGAAACCTTTTTTTTCCATGGATACAAAAAAGATGGACTTTTGGCTTTGTAGAAACCCTGTGGTTTTAACAAATGGTAAATTACCTGTTGACGGAGGGGACAGTGCCTGTCCCCCCGAACCATCCCTGCGCTTTGCGATTGTGTAGTACCTTCTCTGGAATTATCGCTCAGAGGGATACCACAGCGGCGGGGGCGGAGGCAGTCACGTGCCGTAGCCCCCAAGAGCGTTGAGAGGAATAGTGTGAGGATTTCAACAGAGCCCATTAATCGACATAAAAAGGTGCCCTTAATATTATCAGACAACAATTTCCTGATGCATGGTAACGATCAGGCCGGGCCCGGTTACTGTAGGGAGCGTGGCGCTCGATAACCACCTGCTCCTCGCGGCCGGGATTCTCGGAACGACCGGGGCATCACTTTCCCGCATGCTCTCCTTCGGGGCCGGGGGTGTGGTGACCAAGTCGATCGGTCCTTATCCAAAAGACGGTCACCCGGGACCGTGCGTCGCCGTCATCGATGGCGGGATTCTCAATGCCATGGGCCTCCCCAACCCCTCAAAAGAGTTTGTGGATGAGATTGCGCCTCTTGCCAAAAAACCGGTAATAGTGAGTATTTTCGGGGGGAATCCCGCCGAATTTGCCCAGGTTGCCGGCTGGTTCAGGGGAAGGGCCGCCGGTTTTGAACTCAACCTCTCCTGTCCCCATGCGGAAGGGTACGGTGCTGCCATAGGGACAGATCCGGCACGCGTTGAGGCCTGCACCCGGGCAGTATCCAAAACCGGGGTCCCGACATGGGTAAAACTGACGCCGAATGTTACCGATATCACCCTGGTTGGCAAAGCGGCCGAACGCGGCGGGGCAAGCGCGATCGTCGCGATCAATACGGTCAAAGCGATGAGGATATCAACAGGGATCGGACGACCGCTCCTGGGGAACCGTTATGGGGGACTTTCCGGAAGTGCTGTGTTTCCTATCGCTGTCCGTTGTGTGTACGAGCTGTACGAATCCTGCACACTGCCCATCATCGGGTGCGGGGGTGTTGCGACTGCCGATAACGTCATCGAGATGATGATGGCAGGTGCAGGTGCCGTTGAGATTGGCAGCGCAGTCCTGAACAATGTAAAAATCTTTGAAACG
Organism: uncultured Methanoregulaceae archaeon; assembly: GCA_963721245.1. GTDB lineage: Archaea > Halobacteriota > Methanomicrobia > Methanomicrobiales > Methanospirillaceae > Methanoregula. The sequence goes on from CAVRIL010000001.1 coordinate 222,325, forward strand.
ATCAAGGCCGATCTCTATAAAAAGGACGGTTCAGCCCCGGAAGAGATCATCGGATGTGCTCACCGTGACTGATACCGGGTCGGTTCCCGTAACAATTCTCCGGGTGAAAAAAGAGACATCCCTCATCCGCACCTTCGTCTTTGATCTGTCGTTTTCATTCTCCCCGGGTCAGTTTGTCATGGTCTGGATCCCAGGGGTTGATGAAATCCCGATGGCATTGTCCTCGGAAAATACGATTACCGTACAAAAGGCCGGCGATGCCACCACCGCCATGTTCGCCCTTGGCCCCGGTGACAGGCTGGGAATCCGGGGCCCGTTCGGGAACGGGTTTACCCGAGGTGAAAAAGTCCTTGCGATTGCAGGAGGTGTGGGTGCAGCCCCCCTTCTCCCGCTTGCACGGGTCGACTGTGTTATGACCCTTCTCCTGGGAGCAAAAACAGAAACGGAACTCCTTTTTGTCGATCAGCTGGATGAATGTACGGATGTGCTCATCGCAACTGACGACGGTTCGCTGGGACATCATGGGTTTGTAACCGCACTCATGGATGACCTGAACCTTGGAGTGTACGACAGGATTGCGGTCTGCGGCCCGGAAACGATGATGCGTGCGGTCCTTGCAAAGGTCGAGGAAAAGGGGATTGCCCACAAGACGGAGTTCTCCCTGCACCGTTATATGAAATGCGGGATTGGCATCTGTGGTTCGTGCTGCATCGATCCATCCGGGCTCCGGGTCTGCAGGGACGGCCCGGTGTTTTCCGGCGATCTCCTCCTGAAAAGTGAGTTTGGCCATTACATGCGGGATGCGGCCGGCCGGAAGAAAAATCTCTGATGAACTGGTTGTCTATCCGGGTTCAGGAGACATCTGTTTTTTCCCGATCCGGTACATGCCTTCCGGGACCTGGATCTCGAACCGTGCCCCGGAGCCCGGCTCTCCGGTCTCGCTGATGGTGAGTCCGGTTATGCTCAGGATCTCGGCCGCCAGGAAGAGCCCGTAGCCTGTGTCCCGGTAATATTCTCGGCGGAAAATTCCCTCTTTCATGGTACTTTGGACCCCCACCCCGTTATCTTCACAGAAAATGGTGATACCGCTGTCCGTTTCCCTTGACAGGAACCGTATTTTTGTAACCGTCTGGCCGTGGCAGACAGCATTTTCAATGATGTTGGAAAATACCTTCCCGAGCAGCATATCCGCGTACACTTCAAGATCCCCCGCATCGACCTCAAGCTGGACATTCCCGATGTCAAGGGTGGTGACGGCCCTGGCAATCGTTGCATCAACCCTTTGCCAGCGCGGTGAGGTGACACCCAGGTTCTCGTAATCACGGGCAAACCGGATCTGTTTCTGTATCATCTGGGTGGTCTCCCCGATCTTCCTGAGGTAGGAGAGCAGTGCGGGATCCTGTACGACCTCCTCTGCAAGCGAGACATACATCACAATCGCCGTGATCTGGTTGAGGATGTCATGCTGGGTAACCGTGGAAAGCGTGTTCAGTTTCCGGTTTGCCATCTGGAGTGTCGCCTCAAAACGTTTTCGTTCCAGGATTTCTGCTTTAAGACCTTCATTGGCCCGGATCAACTCCTCAGACCTTTCTTTCACCTTTCTCTCAAGATTCTCGCGTGCCTTCTGGACCACCCGTTCCGCAAGTTTGCGCTCGGTTATGTCGTTCATGGAACAGATCACGCTTTTGCCCGGGAGACAGGGATGCTGAAACAAGAAACTGGCGTACGTTACCGTCCCGCCTCCGAAGGACGAGTTCGATGTCCCCGATATCCCCGTTCTTCTGGATGGTGCCGATAAACGCAGCCCGCTCTGCAGGATCAGGAAAGATCCTGGTCAGTTCATCCTGGATGAGGTCACCCCGATCGTACCCCAGCATCTGCGCTGACCGCACATTCATCTCCTGGATACGCTGGGTTGTGAGATCGAAGGTAAATATTCCTGCCTGGGAATGCTCAAAGATCTCCCGGTATTTTCTCTCCTCCTCCCTGAGGCCTTCGGCAAACGATGACGTGACAAAACCAATGATGACAAAGATCACAAACCATCCGGTTGAGACCGCGATCATGTCCGGATTGAAGTTACTGAAAAAATAGACCAGCACCAGGAAGATCGAGCTGAGTGAAAGGGAGAAGATCACTCCTCTCTCCGGATAAAAATTTACAAAAAGAATTATCGGCAGGAAGTAGAGGAACGGAAATACATCATTGACATTCCGGGTCAGGGAAAATATCGTCGCAGTGATTGCAATGATAACGGATGCGGTTATGGTGACATTCCAGAATATCCGTTGCCCGGTGACAGGAGGACTGTTCATATGTTCTCCTTTTTCACGTATATGGACTGGACGGACAGGATAGTGTTTTCGAGTCTCCTGCACTCAAGAATCTCCGCCCGGAGTTTCTCGTTAATCCGCTCCAGATCCCTGGTCCGCTCCCTGACCTGCTGTTCAAGATCATTGAGGGTTTTGATAATTTCCTCGTCCACGACCTTGTTATTGGTAATATTTACTGCGGAACACAGCACGTAACCCTTTGTTTCAAGCATTGCCGATATAACAAACCTGAAGATCCGGTTGTCACGTCCGGGAAAGCTGACCTCCTGTTCTGTGTGTTTCCGGCCACGGGTAATATCGGCGATCCACCGATCCCGTTCCTCTTTGTCGGTCCAGACAAAGGACAGATCTTTACCCAGAAGGTCCTCGCGATCATAGTTGAGCCAGCGGGCACACTTGAGATTAATATCCCGAATCCGGAGGCCCTTCAGGTCAAAACAGAAAATGCCATCCTGGGAGGTGTCAAGGATGGTACGGACCCGGTTGGTTTCTTCCCGCAGCTTGATCGCGTAGGATGATGCGACGACACCAATGGTAATAAAAATTGCAAACCACGCCGTTGCCATGGCGATCAGGATCGGATCAGAACTTCCCAGAAGGTAGATGAGCCCTATGTACATCAGACCTATTCCCAGGGAGAAGATCACTCCCCGTTCCGGGTAAAAATAGACAACGAGGATTATCGGGAGTATGAAATGAAAGGGGAAGACGTTGATTATTCCGTTCAGGAGGGAAAAGGTGGTCGTCAGTATGGCAATGATGGTCGCACCGGTCACGATAAAGAGGCGCAATACCTCCCCATTTTCAACAGATAATTGCACCACTGACTGTCCCCTGCCGGATTCCCGGGAATATACCGTCGGCTGAACCCGATCTGATAATCAGTATTTATCTCACTACATATATTTATATACTCTGTGGTAAGTTGCTACTTATTCTCCGTATATATATCAGTTTTTTGGATCTGATTGATTGCCGGAATAGTGAGTCCGGAGAGTTGATCCTCTCAAGATCTTCGAGTTTATTGATATTGGTAAATGTCCGAAGTTCAGGGTCGATCGATTGCAGCTCGTCAACCATGATATACCTGGCAGAAAGGTTCAGGACCATCTCACGGAGTGACAGGGAGGTATGGCTGTTCAAGGTAATCGACAAGGGCCGTCCTCCGGTAGACTGCATGAAGAGGTTCGAGCATGTCGGGTTCCACCGGGGTATCACCGCATCATACCCATCGATATGGTCAAAAAGATATGCTATTACCCTCGGGTCGATGCACGGCATGTCGCAGGCAGAGACAAAGACCAGATCTCCCTGTGCAGCGAGGGATCCTGCATGCAGCCCCCCGATTGGTCCGATCCCTCATCCGGATATCGGTGATACAACGGATACCGTCGAGGCTGCTGAACCGGGTACATTGTTCAGGATCTCTCGCAACAAGGATGATCTCGTCAACAACCTGCCTGAGTGAATCGATCAGTCGTTCAATAAATGTCCTGCCAAGGTAGGTGAAAAAATACTTCTCCTGGCCACGTGCACGCCGTGCTTCCCCGCCAACCAGTACCATGGCAGACCTCATGGGCGATGCTCCGTTCCTGAAACCGGTTCTGCCCCAGGTCGTGGGGAGGTCCGATGAGAGACAAAACCTGATACGGGGCGTCAATGGTATTGTACTCCTTTCCGCAATCCTTTTTTTTCCATCGCGAGCAGAGCCTCTTTTATTTCGAGGGGGGAGGAAAATCCTCCGATACCGTCGGCCGCCACGATACGATGACAGGGAATGACGAGGGGAACCGGATTGCGGGCCATCGCCTGCCCGACAACCCGGGGGGACGTCCCGATCTTTGCAGGCAATCTCCCCGTAGGTTGAGGTGCTGCCATACGGCACCTGCTGCACTGCCCGGTAAATCCGGCTGTACACCGTGTCTTCAGGGGTTGCTGCTTCGGAGAGCCCTGAAAGGTTTACCACCCGCCCTGCACAGTAGTGCCTGATCGGATCCGGTACCCTGCCCGGTATTCCTGTCCTTGCAAACCTGATACGGTAAACCATGGTATCATTCCACCAGACATGGACGAACCACAGGCCCAGCCTGCAGGAACCTCCTAGGATTTCCATCGTGAAATCACCTCCCGGAACACTGCCGGATTGCACTCGATCATCTCTTCCTGGATCCATGCAGGAAGGGCATTGCGGACCCTCCTTTCGAGAAACCTTTTTTCAGCCAGGACAAGCACCCCCCTGTCCTCCGGCGTGCGTAATACCCTCCCCAAAGCCTGGAGGGAACGGTTTATCGCCGGCAGGGTGTAGCAGAGAAATTCCCCCTCATCACCAAACTTGTGCCGGAAATACTCTATCATCATCCTTCTCACACGATTAAACGGTGCGAGGGGGAGCCCGACAACCATCGCCCCTTTCAGCATCTCGCCCCGGTAGTCAAGTCCCTCGCTCCATTTCCCGCCGCACACCGCAAACAGGACTCCTGACTGCCCGTGAGCCGGAAGGGACAGGAATGTCGAGAGCGCGGCGCCGGCATCTGCCGTATCCCGTGGCTCGATAAAGATCTTCTTCCCCCGTATATGGGGGACGGTGAGGTCAGCGAACATCTCAAGGATCTGGTAACTCGGAAAATATACGGCCCGGTTCCCCTCGGGGGCACAGAATATCCTGATATAATCACTGACCCGTGAACTGTTCTCCTTGTTCTGGCGCATCGAGTATGCCGTTGTGATATCGTTCGCACAGCAGATCATGCGGTTTTCCCGGGGAAATGCATTGGGTAACGAGAGGTTTGTCACCGGAGTACTGCCAAAATAATACCGGGAGTAACTGTTCGACCGGGGAAAGAGTTCCCGAGATCAGGATGCAGCAGGCATGAGCGCTGCAGATTTCCTGTAAGGAAACGGAAGGATCAATGCACCGTACCTCGAGGGTGATCCCCTCCCCGTTTTTCCGGTATACCGTGAGATACGAGGGGTCCGTTGAGGACTGGGAGAGCCGGAAGAGGAATTCGGTAAGGCGTTCGATGGCAGTTTCGCGATATTCTCCCCCTTTCACGTTCTTTTCCCGAATGGACTCTGCAAGTACCAGCAGGTCGTCAACGATCTCGTCCATGTTTTTGTAGAGCGATTCGCGGATTACCATCCGGTCAAAGATGGAAGGATCAAACCAGTCTTCCGCCTCCGCCGAGTTGGCAAGTCCCCGGATAAAATCGGTGAGCCGGGGAAGGACATGCTGGACTGCATCAGCACCTTTGTAACGTTTCCGGAGGCCGAGGAGTTCCCGGGAAGCCTGCGCGAGATCCCGTTCCTCGAGGGTTACACTTTCGATGCCGGTGACAACATCACCGCAGTTGTGTGCCTCGTCAATAAGGAGCATGATATCCTGGGGTTCGATACCGAGGCCGGCGTAGAGCTGCTCCCGTATCGTCCGGTCAAAGAGATGATAGTAATTGAGGATGATGACATCGGTATTCCGGGCGGCATGCATCATCAGCTCATACGGGCACAGGTCATCGCAGAATGCTCCCAGTTCCCGGGGAGGTACCGGGTCTCGCGATCACCCGGTCAGCCTTGGTACGGAGTGCTGCCGAGGGCACCATCCTGACCCCCACCGCCTCTGCAGGCACAAACATCCTGCTGTTGATGTAATACGGGCAGAGAATCGGGTGTTCCCTGTCCATGCGCCGGATCTGCTGGAGAATAAACGGATCTTTTGAGGGTATAAGGGCTCCCCGTTCTGCACGGTCACGCATAAGCGAATTGGAAAATGCCTTCACTCCCTCGCACCGCCGGTATACATCCCCTTCCCCGCCAAGAGGGCACATGCTCCCCTTGCCGACGAGATAGACCGCCTTGATCTGAGGGTTTTTCGTGCGCATCAGTTCGAGTTCGCGGACAAAGGTGGTGAGCTGGCTCACCGTCCGGACAGCAATCACGATCTTCCGGCCCTTCCTCTCTGCAAGAAGTGAGGCCACGACACTTGATTTCCCGCTGCCGGTCGGTGCATCGATCATCGCGATACCACCCTCCCGTGCAACCCGGGCGGCGATTTCAAGCATATGGCGCTGGCCCGGACGATATTCACTATACGGGAAGTAGGTGTCTGCCGTGTCCATCTGATCAGTGTTGGTGCCAAAGGATAATATGGTCGTCGGAACAGGATCTGCAGGAACCTTTGACACCTCCATTCCGCTTCATGCCGGACCTTTCAGGAAAGATACTTCCCGCACGTGTCTGTCCACCTGCCCAGGTATCGCTGAAGTCATGGAATAGTTCATGGTATCGGGCCGGATACCGTTGAGCACTGCTACGGGACCGCATCATGAAACCATCCTGAAAGAAAGGCTGACAGATACTGGTCACAGGGGACTCAAAAATAATTCCGAAAGGTTAATAGATCTCCGCTCCCAGCAAGAATTAAGACACCGGTACCAATTTTTGATACAGGTGTTCTTGGTCAGCAGGAAGGTTTGTCATGATCGATCAGTTACTCGCCGGAAATGTCAGATTCAGGGAGACCTATTTCAAACAGAACTTTGAACGCTATTCCGAACTTGCAAAAGGGCAGAAGCCTTCGGTCCTGTGGATCGGGTGTTCGGATTCACGGATCCAGACCGGGCATATCACCGATGCAAACCCCGGGGTACTGTTCATCCAGAGGAATATCGGGAATGTGGCCCCTATCCATGACTGGAATTTTGCCACGGTGCTGGAGTATGCCCTCAAGCACCTGAAGGTTTCAGACATCGTTATCTGCGGGCATTCTGACTGTGGGGCGGTCAAGGCGCTGGACAAGGAAACGGATGACAATTACATCCCTCTCTGGCTCAATAATGCGATGGAGGCAAAATACCGCATTGATGCAAAAATGAAAAAACCGTCTACCCCGGCCGAGGCAAAGGAACGCTCACGGATGATCGAACAGGAGAACGTACGGCTCCAGATCGAACACCTGAAAACCTATCCCCTGATAAAGAACGCGCTGAAGGAAAAAAAGGTCCAGATCCACGGGCTTTATTACAACCTGGACAACGGGGAACTCTCAAAAATCGTATAATCAGAACTCTTTTTCAATCTCTTTTTGTATCCGGTCCAGCGATATCCGCCCGATTCTCGTTATCCTGCCGTTGATGAGGATCATGGGGAGCGGGGGGTACTCAGCCTCGATGATCGAGCGGATGTACGCCGGCGTTCCCGTATCAAGCAGGGTAAGTTTCAGTTCAACCCGGTCACCGTACCTGTGCTTCAGGACTTTTTGTAATTCTTCAAAAGCTTCTATAAGTTTTCCGGAAGGATGACATCCGGAAAGCCCGCAGGTCCGGTTCTCATCACAGGGAAAGGGACAGCATTCGGCATGTTTCAGGCCTGCGATTTCAACGAGGACTGGTCCTGTCATACCAGTACGTTTGTCCGGGCGGTATTTGAGGATTCGTCAGGGACCATAACTGGAGTCACATTAAGGCGACGAATTTTGCCTGCCGGTTGATCAGAACTCTCCATTGATTACGCTCCCGGGGACTTTTTGGCATTGCCTCCGCCCCGCCGCTATGGCGATCCCAAGAAGCGATAGAACCGATAATCATGATACGATCCAAATCCATTTTGTTAAAAAATGATGCACTTTATCCGTCTTTGATGCGGCAATTGATATGTTTCGCTCGGGTGAAACCCAAAGATTTCAACAAATTGCGGCTCTGCTGAACCCCTAAGATTTAACAAATCACCTGTTATCGAAGGGGACAGTGCCTGTCCCCCCGAACCGCCCCTTCGCTTTGCGATTGCGCTGTATTACCTTCTCTGGAATTATCGCTCCAGAGGGGATGCCACAGCGGCGGGGGCGGAGGCATTCCGTGCCGTAGCCCCCAGGAGCGTTGAGAAGAATAGTGTGAGGATTTCAACAAAGCCGATATTTTACATGTTTCACGTCATACATCAATTTTTATTTTGTGGTTTATTTTGTGGTTGGATGAGAACTATCTTAAAAAAATTATGGCTCAGATAAACCGCTGGAACCGTTCTTTCTTTGCCTTGCAGATCGGGCAGATCTCCGGGGGCTGTTCGCGGGCGCAGAGGTATCCGCATACGGTGCAGCGCCAGACCGGCAGGGCGAGGGAACTGAGTGTTGCCGGGAGGATTTTCCCTGCATTCAATGTCAACCGTGCGGATCGGGAGGGCCTCCGTTCCGGCACGGGTCCTGTCAGTTTTCTTCCCTGAACCACCGTTTCGCTCACATAGAGTGCACAGTAGCAGGCACGGAAATCGTTAAGATCGGGATCCCGGTAGATACAGGGGCAGATGATATCAAGGTCCTCATCTTTTTTTCCCGAGGCGAGCCTGCAGGGACAGGCACGGTACCCGTACCGCCGTTCATTTTTCAGGAGCCCCCGGACAAGGTTCTTCGTGAAATCAACGTCAGGGTTCAGGAAGTACCCCCGCCTTCCGCCTCAGTTTTCAGGACGGTATATACCCGGTCGATCTCCTGTTCGTCAACCACCGCCGTATTCATTACGCCAGGGCCTCCCGGATATCCTCCTCGCGAAATCCTACGATACTCTTCCTGTCCCCGATGACAAGGGTCGGGAAGGAACCTTTCGGGTTCCATTTCTCAACCTCGTTCAGCACCTTGTCCTGTTCCGGGCCCTCAAGCAGATCAACATACAGGTAGTCAAAGTCTACCCCGAGGTCCCTCAACAGGTCCTTTGTCCTGGCACACCATCCACAGGTGCTCAGGGCGTACAGGATAATTTTTCCTTTATTTTTCCCGTTTACATGTTCGATACCCATTTTAGAAAAACCTCAATGTTGTCATGTGCATGGAGATTGCAGGATATACTATTTATAAATGGCCATCGTGATCTCCCGCGGCGGTTCAGGTATTCCCTATCGTTGCGACCTCCATTTTTTCCCTCAATACCGTAGCAAAACCGGTTATTGACTTCTGCGTATCTCCGTCCGGTACGTCACAGGTGAACAGGTCATGAAAAAGGGATGAAGGTCGTCCTCCCATCCGGAGGGTTCATGGCACCTGCACTATCGTTAATAACTATTCCGGCGCATCATATATGGAAATCATGAAGGCGGTTCTGGGTCTCGAGGACGGGGAATTTATCGTTGGGGAGGGATTTGGTGTTGAGGGGGAATGCTCCGGGGAGCTTGTGTTCAATACGCAGATGACCGGGTACATGGAATCTCTAACCGACCCGAGCTACGTCGGTCAAATCCTGATGTTCACCTTTCCCCTCATCGGCAACTATGGCGTCGACCGGCAGAATTTTCAGAACCCGCAGATAAGTGCACTCGGCTGTATAGCCAGGGAGATCTGTGAGAAGCCGTCATCACAGCCTTCAATACGATCCTTTTTCGAAGAGAACTGCCTCCTTGGCATGAGTGGCGTCGACACCCGTGCCCTCACCATCAGGACCCGTGTCCGGGTACGATGCGGGCTGCACTTGTCCTGGGAAGTGATGACGGGGAATATGCAGTGGCCCTTGCCTGCAGGACTCCCGGGATATCAGATATTGTCCCTATTCCGGAGGTGTCCTGCAGGGAGCCGTATCATGTACCGGGCAGCGGGAAACGAATCGCGGTCCTTGATCTGGGCATAAAAAAGGATATGATTATCAGCCTTGCCAAGCGTCACGGGGATCTCCATGTCTTTCCCTATAATACCGGTCCCGATGAAATTCTTGCCTGCAGGCCCGATGCACTCCTCGTCAGCAACGGACCGGGTGATCCCCGCCAGGCAACGGATGCAATACAATGCATACGGGACCTCCTGGGCCAGCTTCCCATCTTCGGTATCTGCATGGGTATCCAGGTCTGTGCACTGGCACTCGGGGGCGAGACGTATAAGCTGAAATTCGGGCACCGTGGCGCCAACCAGCCGGTCCGTTTCAAAGACGGGAGGATCTTTATGACAACCCAGAACCATGGGTTTGCGGTGGATGCAGATTCCCTGCCGGAGGGGTGCAGGGTTACCTACACGAATGTGAATGATAATACCCTGGAAGGATTCGAAAACAGGGACCTTGACCTCACCACCGTCCAGTTCCACCCTGAAGCACATGGCGGCCCCCTGGATACAGAAGCGCATTTTTTTGATGCCATGTTCAGGAGGATCTCCTGATGCCAAAGAGGACCGATATCAAAAAAGTCCTCATGATCGGGTCAGGCCCCATCCAGATCGGGCAGGCCGCCGAATTCGACTTTTCCGGGTCCCAGGCCTGCCGGGCGCTTCGTGAAGAGGGGATAAATATCGTTCTTGTCAACTCAAACCCGGCCACGATCATGACCGATCCGGAGATGGCTGACGAGATCTATATTGAACCTCTCCGGGCTGATGTAATTGCAAAGATCATCGAGAAGGAAAGGCCGGATGGGATCCTGTCCGGTATGGGGGGGCAGACCGCTCTTAACCTCACCGTCGAGCTCGCCGAGATGGGTGCCCTTGAGAACGTGGAGATCCTGGGGACACCGCTTGAGGCAATTTACAAGGGAGAGGACCGGGAAAAATTCCGCGATCTCATGACCCAGATCGGTGAACCGGTCCCGAGGAGCACGATCATTAACTCGTTAAGCCAGATCGATGAGGCAATCAGGATCATCGGGTTGCCGGCGGTGGTGCGTCCCGCATATACCCTCGGAGGAGCGGGCGGGGGAATCGGGAAAACAAAGGAAGAGCTGATAAGAATCGTCGAACTCGGTCTCTGCCCGTTCACGGATCCACCAGGTGCTGATCGAGGAGAGTGTTCTGGGCTGGAAGGAGATCGAATTCGAGGTGATGCGGGATGCTTCAGATACCTGTATTATCGTCTGTGGTATGGAAAATGTGGACCCTATGGGCATTCATACCGGAGAAAGTGTTGTTGTTGCCCCGATCCTCACCCTCCGTGACGACGAGTTCCAGATGATGCGAAGCGCTGCCATTCATATTATCCGGGCACTTGATGTCCAGGGAGGCTGCAACATCCAATTCGCCTTCCGGGAACGGGGATTACCGGGTTATTGAGGTAAATCCCCGGGTTTCGCGGTCATCAGCGCTCGCCTCAAAGGCTACCGGGTACCCTATTGCCCGCGTGGCAGCAAAGATTGCCATTGGTCTCCGGCTCGACGAGATCACGAATACGGTGACCGGATGCACTCCTGCTTCCTTCGAACCGACCATTGATTATATTGTTGTCAAAGTTCCCCGCTGGCCGTTTGACAAGTTCAAGGGAGCGGACAGGACACTCACCACATCCATGAAGAGCACCGGGGAGGTCATGGCAATCGGGCGGACGCTTGAAGAGGCCTTCATGAAGGCAAAACGCTCCATTGACACGGATGTCATTCCCCATACCAGCCATAGCGAGATCCGGATGATCCTCTCCCGTCCGACCGATGAACGGTTCCACTGTCTTTTTGACGCCTTCCGCCAGGACTTCACGATCGATGAGATTGCATCCAGCTGACCTCGATTCTCCCGTTCTTTCTGGAGAAGATCAAAAACATCGTCGAGCTGGAAAAACGCCTCGCGACTGCACTGTGATGCCGGCGAAATTCTTCCTGCAAAAAAATACGGGTTTTTAAATGCCGAAATTTCAAAGATGAGCGGAATACCGCTTACCGATATAGAGAATACTGTTGGTCTTCCCTCCTACAAGATGGTGGATACCTGTGCCGCGGAGTTCCCTGCAAGCACACCGTATTTCTATTCCACGTGGGAACCGGTCTGCGAGATTATCCCCAATGACCGGCAGAAAGTCCTCATCCTTGGATCCGGTCCCATCCGTATCGGCCAGGGAATCGAGTTCGACTACTGTACCGTTCACGCCGTGCAGGCACTGCGGGATGAAGGCGTTGAGGTCCATATCGTCAATAATAATCCCGAGACGGTGTCCACGGACTTTGACACATCGGACCGGCTCTTTTTCGAGCCGATGCAGCTGGAGGATGTCGTAAACATCCTGAAAAAGGACTATTATTATGGCGTCATGGTGCAGTTCGGGGGCCAGAATGCCGTAAACCTCGCGGTCCCCATCGAGCAGGAGATCAGACGCCTTGGGCTCACAACCAGAATTCTTGGGACAAGTCCGGATGCCATGGATATTGCCGAGGATCGTGACCGGTTCAGCGTCCTGTTAACGAAACTCAGCATTCCGAGCCCGGCAAACAGTTCTGCCTATTCTGAAGGGGATGCAAAAGCCATGGCAGAACAGATCGGCTACCCGGTGCTTGTCCGGCCGTCCTATGTCCTTGGAGGCAGGGCGATGGAGATCGTGCACGATGAGGGTGAACTCGAGACCTACATGAAGGAGGCGGTCCGGGTCAGCAGGAACCACCCGGTGCTTATCGATTCCTACCTCCAGAATGCAATCGAACTCGATGTCGATGCGGTCTGCGATGGCGAGGAGGTCCTTATCGGCGGTATCATGGAGCATATCGAGCAGGCCGGTATCCATTCCGGTGACTCTGCCTGTGTCATCCCGACCCAGTCGCTTTCTCCTGCGATCCTTGACACGATACGGGACTATACCAGAAAGATTGCCCTCGGGACTTGGCGTGGTGGGACTGGTGAACCTCCAGCTTGCAGTCAAGGACGATGTCGTGTATGTTCTCGAGGCAAATCCCCGGGCGAGCCGCACCGTACCGTTTGTTTCAAAGGCAACCGGGATCCCTGTTGCCAAAATAGCAGCAAAGGTGATGGTGGGAAGGAGACTTGCAGATCTGGGATATAAGGAGCGGGCAATACAGCATGTTGCGGTCAAGGAGGTGCTCCTCCCGTTCAACAAGCTTGCCGGTGTCGACACCATGCTGGGTCCGGAGATGAAAAGTACCGGCGAGGTGATGGGGATTGATTACGATTTCGGGCTGGCATTTTACAAGGCATGCATATCAGCGGATAACGAACTCCCGCTCAAGGGCAATATCTTCATTTCGGTCAATATCGAGCAGAAGGACGAGGTAATCCCCATCGCCCGGCAGTTGCGGGATCTCGGGCTGGTACTGTACGGGACAGAAGGGACGGTGGATTACCTGAACGAGGCCGGGGTTGAAGCGCATCTCGTGACGAAAGATACAGGAAGGGTCACCCAATGTGCTGGACATGATGCGGCACGGGGAGATCCGGCTGATCATCAACACCCCGCAGGACAAGCAGTCCCGGCAGGATCATTACCAGATCATGCGTGCGGCAGTTGATTTCGGGATCCCGTATATCACGACACTTCAGGCAGCGCGTGCGGCAGCCCTTGCCATCGATGCGATCAAGCGGGAGAAGGTTACTCTGGAACCGCTGAGCCATTATCTGAAGTGAATTCTGGTATCACCTCCCGATATCTTTTGCTTTTTATTTTCCCGGCTTATCCTTGATAGAACGCGTTACAATCCGGAAAAAACGGTTCGCACGGTACATATTAATTGAATATCCTTATATACAGAAATAACAAAAAAAGATGCATGAAGAAATTACTTGTTGTTCTCGCGATCCTGTTTATCGGGATTCTTCTTGCGGGCTGCACGACCCAGCGACACCTGTGGTGACTCCGACTCCGACACCTACCGACAGTAGTGCCGACAACCATTGTTACAACCGTCCCGACCGAGGTCCCAACCACGGTTGTCGTGGTGAACACCACAGCAACCCCGAACTCCGACCCCGACCCCGACTCCCACACCCCAGCCGTCCGTGACGATTACCTTCAACCGTGACCTGACCATTAAACCCGGCACTACCGTTCGTTGTTCCCGTCGGTGGAAAAGTAATCTTCAAGAATGACGACCCCTTCAAGCCGCACGGTGTTGTAGCCATAAACGTCGGAACCGGGAAATATTTCGGCGGTATGAACTCAGTTAACATTCCCTACGGAAAGACCTTTGAGGTCACCTTTGATACCGTGGGCACGTATGATTACCAGACAATTTTCCAGCCGTCAGTTGAAGGAAAAATTATTGTAACAAAGTAATTCCAGGCAATAAGCGTTCAGGATATCTGGACACCTTTTTTATCATCCTTCTCACGGGATCCCCTGTCCACGCATTGATTTGCCCTCGAACATATATGCTCACAGAACAGAGCTGTATACCATTACCACCGGGGAGTCTTCAACCATGGGAAAAGGTACCATTATTCTTGCATATTCCGGAGGACTTGACACCTCCATCTGTATCCCGCTCTTGAAGGAACGGTATGACTATGATCGCGTCGTCACGGTTGCCGTGAACGTGGGCCAGCGGGATGAAGAGATCGACGTTGCGACAAAAAAAGGGAAAAAATTTGCCGACCGTCATTACACCATCGACGCACGGGAAAAATTTGTTCGCGAGCACATCTTTCCCTGCGATCAGGGCAAACGGGTCGTATGAAGGATATCCCATGGGGACCTCTCTTGCCCGCCCGCTTATCGCCGAGGAGGTTGTCAGGATCGCACACAAAGAGAGGCACACGCGGTTGCCCACGGGTGCACAGGTAAAGGAAATGATCAGCTCCGGTTCGACATTGTCATCCGTGGCGCGGGACTTGAAGTTGTTGCACCGATACGTGAACTGAACCTGACAAGGGACTGGGAGATCGAGTACGCCCGGCAGCACAGGATTCCGGTACCGGTACAAAAAGAGAGACCATGGAGCATGGATGAGAACTGCTGGAGCCGGAGTATTGAGGGCGGACAGCTCGAAGATCCCGCATATCACCCCCCTGAAGAGATCTATCTCTGGACCGTGTCAGCACAAAAAGCCCCTGCGAATCCGGAACAATATACGATTGAATTCAAAAACGGAATTCCTGTGGCGCTGAACGGGAAGAAAATTCCCGGTTACGATTTAATCCAGAATCTGAACAAACGGGCCGGAAAACACGGGATCGGGCGGAATGACATGATCGAGGACAGGATTCTTGGGCTGAAGGCACGGGAGAATTATGAGCATCCTGCAGCAACGGTCATTCTCGCGGCACACCGGGATCTCGAAGGACTTGTACTGACCCGGCAGGAGCTGGCCTTCAAGCGGATGGTGGATGACAAGTGGTCCGAACT
Organism: uncultured Methanoregulaceae archaeon; assembly: GCA_963721245.1. Classification (GTDB taxonomy): domain Archaea; phylum Halobacteriota; class Methanomicrobia; order Methanomicrobiales; family Methanospirillaceae; genus Methanoregula. The sequence goes on from CAVRIL010000001.1 coordinate 237,665, forward strand.
TGCCTACAAGGGACTCGTCTATGAACCCCTGTATTCGGCCCTGAATGCATTCATCAATACGACCCAGGAGCGGGTCAACGGGCTTGTGGATCTGTGAGCTGTACAAGGGTGCGGTCAGGGTGCTTGGAAGGAGTTCTCCCGATGCAATTTATTCGAGCGACCTTGTTTCCTTTGACAGCGCATCCATCGACCAGTGTCATGCAATTGGCGTTTCCCATTATTTCGGCCTGCAGGCCCGGCAGGTATATGATCAGCGGGCAAAAAGAGCAAAAAAGAAGAAAATTACCCGTAACGCGGAATAATAGTTGGGTGTAGTTTTCATCCAACCCCTAAACAAAAAATTGAGTATGACGTGAGAATTCGGGAAATACCGGCTTTGTTGAAATTCTCACACTATTCTTCTCAACGCTCTTGGGGGCTACGGCACGTGATGCCTCCGCCCCCGCCGCTGCGGCATCCCCTCTGGAGCGATAATTCCAGAGAAGGTACTACAACACAATCGCACAGCGCAGGGGCGGTTCGGGGGGACAGGCACTGTCCCCTCCGAATAGGTGATTCGCAATGTGTTAAAATCATTAGGTTTCACCTGAGCGAAAAATACCAATTACCGTATCTAAGACAGAAAAGATGCATCATTTTTTGACAACCTGGTTTTTGGATCGTATCATGATTATCGGTTCTATCTCTTCCCGGAGGTCGCCATATCGGCGGGGTCGGAGGCATTGCCGAAAGCCCCCGGGAGCGTCAGGTAATTTTGATTTAAGTAGTATTCACTGAAAATGTTTGAAAAAAAAAGTAGTCAACTTTACCCTGCTAATTTTTTATGATTTTTTTCCTTTCCATAGTAAGGAAAGGTATTAGCAGGTTTTATTGCGGGTAAAAATCATACGGGATTTTTTGCCCTGTCCTTATGAAGGCAGACTGTCATCATCAGCGAATTGTTTTGATAAAAAAGGACATGGCCGGATATTATCTGTAGGTAATTCCTGAGATTTCCGGAATGGAATACACATAACTGTATCCGCTGGCCAGGTTGATATTTACATTTTGCATTGCCCTGGCACCGCTTTTTACGTTCGCATTTACCAGTCCCTGCCCGACACTTCCTATCCTGTTATTCGATCTGGATTCAATGTACGTATACGAACAGGTGACCTTTGCTGACATCTGGAGGTCTTTTGTTGAGGGATTGATAAATTCCACGCTGACCGTAATCTGATCACCGGATGGATACCACCCGACGATTTGCGCAGTCGGCTTGGGGAATTGCACCACATCTATCAGCCACGGCTCAAAGTCAACAATACGTGGTTTTGCGAACCTGACCGTTACAACCTGTTCATTGCACAGCGTGCCAGCGCAGATCTTTACCGTATGGTTTCCTTCTTCTACCATCAGATCCAGCGGTTTATTATGCGACGCAATGCCGACACTCTGATTGTCAATGGAGACCGGCAGGTCAGCCTCCCAGCCGCCAATAGACACCCGTAACGGGCCCTTCAGTCCCGGTGTGACCGTAATATTGGATGTATTGGTTATGGTTGAAACATTTGTCGAGTTTGTGAACGGCGTGAACGTATTTGTAGGGGAGACATTCGTAATATTTGCCGTCGTATTTCTTATCTGGCCTACACATCCGGCCATCAGGATACACGCAACAACGATGACAAGGGGAACAAGAAGGATATTTTTCATAGGGGTATTCACCGCAATGTTCTCCGTGAGATACTGTCCCGTCAGAGAACTGTATGCAGTACTCATATCATTTTTCGTCTTTTTATTCTTTGTTGAATCTGCTCAATATACCAATCTCCAGTACACTGCGACAGACAACGACGCCCGGTAACAATTTCTGCCCCTGAGGGTTCTTCGCTTGCCTGGGAAATACTCTGCCGGTAAATCGGGCAAGATGACCGTCCCCGGCAGTCCTCCATATGATGAGACAAGGATTGTGCACAGCAGTATTGTTTACGCGTTGTGCCTGCGCACATATTCATGGCATCATGCTATTTTTATCAGCCTTTATGGCCCGAAAGTCCTCCTGTCGTATATCCATCCAAACCGGTCATCGTTGTTCATGGTGAGGAATGGTTTTTGTTTGGATTTACCCTCAGAATTGTCCAGGTTATCCCAAAGATTAAGGATCATCTGGTCGGGCCCGATATGTCGGTCAGACGTCATGCTATTCAGCCGGATGTCAGCAATAACCAGAGCACCCTCCTTTGGAGGGAACGCTTCAGCATGCCCATAACCGACAGAATTCCATGACCATGCTTCTTTTGCAGAGAAAGAGATCTCCGGAATGCCCAAAAACCTGTATCCCGTGTGAACCGCCCTTTCCCGCCGTGCCCCGGAGAGGCCCTGAGGGAGGGTAGCCCTCATACATGTTCTGTCTTTTGACTGTCTGTCAGATACTATTCAGAAAAAGGGAGGTTATCAGGTACTGACCGGGTCAACGCGTGCTCCCGGGGCCTGCCTCTGATGACTGCTTTGACTGGGGTGAAGGAACCTTCTGGTGGGGCAGCATTGAGAAGACGGCCGTGACATCGTGAGTTGAGGGATTTACCGAGCACTGGTCCAGGGAGACCACCGTGTCAGTTCCCTCGGCGATCAATGCCCCGCAGAGGCTGCATACCGGACAAGGATTCATGGTACACAACTCCTCAGACTCACGAGTTATTGCCTCACACCCGTCAATGAACTGGTAATCGTGAAAGGTGAGCGCAATCGTGGTATCACGCCAGCTGCCGGAGACCCGGGATGCGAACTCGAAAACCTCGCTTATGGTTTCATTGATGAGTACGATCAAATCCTCCTCCGTATTCGGAATGACCATTGCATTTCTTTTTTTGAGGTCCTGAATCCATGGATCACAGCACGGGGTAATAATAAGTCCGCCAGTTCCGGTTTTCGTAAATGAATCCTTTGATGACACCAGACTGCCGCTGTAGGTCAGGGTCGGATTGAACTGCATAACTCCGGACTCTCCGGTGATGCGCCGGGGAAGGAAATATGCATTCCCGGTTATACCAAGGTCAGATTCTATGCGGCTGATGTTTTTACACCATTGTGCAGTAAGGATCCCAACCTGCCGCGGATCTATCCTCTCGTTCCGGATAAAGGTCAGGAGAAAGATTCCCGTCAGGGCACATGCTGTACCGGAAGTCACGAGCGCCGCGGTCACAAATTCCTCAAACTCGAAAATAAGGGCAAGGGCAACGAGAATACCTGCCGCCGTCAACAGGAGGATTCCTGCGATTGAGTACTTATTCAGACGTATTTGTTTCATTATTTTCACTCAGGCAAAACACCAGGTTTATCATTTTCTTGTTCACTGGTATTGTCTTTATCCATTATTACAAAAGCTGTTGCATATCCTTTGACAACCGGTACCTGTTTTCATGCAGGTTTATCGAAAAAGACATGCCCGGGATTTCTGACACGGGAATCTTTCCATCAAACCGGATGATCCGATTAAAATGACCAGGTAAAATACAGTCCCAGAATTTCCATCGCTTTCAGGATAACGATCGCACCGGACAGGATAATCCCTGCGATGATAAGAAACCTGATATACCGTGAATGATCAGGCCTGACATACCGCAGGTCGGTAAGCATTACGACCACAAGGAACCCGATGAATCCAAGAACAAAAAAAAGGGCCGCATCAAACCGCCCGGAAAGGAGCATGTAGAATAAAATGAGTACAAGCCACAGGGAAAACGCAATTATTGCAATCTGTTTTGCTCTCATCAGAATTCCCGTTTATACATACTATCCTCTTTTCACCAATAAGGTCACCGATCCAGGCCGCGAAAGATCCGGTGGCGGGACCTGGTTTTTATAGATACGTCTTCGCTGAACCCATTGCTATCCGGAGCGATCCACCCCGAAGGAGCTGACACAAACCGCCATACTGTCCACAGCGGGGATAATTTCAACACGCAAAAAGATGGGGATCCGGCAGGTGACCGGATATCTCACATCATGCCAGCGTGCCGGTACCGGCTGAACCGTGGTTCATATCCCGGGTCATAATTTCTTATAGGATATTCCGATTTTCTCTGCCTTGGACCGGCCGACCATGCCCCTGACGTCTATCAGAACCGGGTTCTCTTTCATCAGGTCCCGGATCTGGTTCACGGACATCTCCCTGAACTGCCGGTGGGCAACAGCAATGATCACCGCATCCATTTTCTTATCCAGTTTCGGAAGCGGTCGTGTGCCAAAATGGGCGATCACGGAATCGGGGAGGAGAGGATCATACCCATACACGTTCACCTCATATTCCCTGAGCTCATGCACCATGTTCTCGACAGGTGATTCCCGGATATCCGCGACATCTTCCTTGTAGGTCAGGCCCATGATAAGGACATCGGATCCCCTGATGGTTTTTCCCACTTTGTTCAGACCCTTGACGGTCATCTCTGCGACATATTTGGGCATGGAGTCATTGATGGACCGCCCGGCAAGAATGACCTGCGGGTGATATCCGACCTCCTTGGCTTTCTGGACGAGGTAATAGGGATCTACGGGAATACAATGGCCTCCAACCATCCCCGGTTTGTACTTGTGGAAGTTCCATTTGGTGCCGGCAGCCCTGAGTACCTCATCGGTATCAAGCCCGAGCCGGGCAAAGATCATCGAGAGTTCATTCATCAGGGCGATGTTGAGGTCCCTCTGGATGTTCTCGATAACCTTTGCGGCCTCGGCGGTTTTGATATCAGGCGCGCGATACACGGTGGTGATGAGCCCGTAGAGTTCGCAGAGGGCATCGGTCGATTTCTTATCCATACCGGCAACGATCTTGGTGATATTTTTCAGGATGTGGTCCTCATCACCGGGGTTAATCCGTTCAGGGGAGTAGCCGATAAAAAAGTCTTTCCCGCACCTCATACCCGACTCCTGTTCCAGGATCGTTGCCATGATATCCTCGGTAACGCCGGGATACACCGTGGATTCAAGGACGACAATTGCACCTTTTTTCAGGTTTTGTCCCACCACTTCTGCTGCGGTTTCAACCGGCTCGAGGTCCGGATCCTTTGCCTTTGTTACCGGTGTCGGGACGGCGATGATGACAAAATCTGCCTGCCTGATCATGGCGGGATCGGTTGTTGCCTCGATGTTGTTTCCTTTGGAAGCATTCAGTTCATCGACCTTTTTCTGGTCCCGGCGATACCCAATCGTTCTGAGATGACGGGAAAAATCTTCTGCAAGGGGCAGACCTACATATCCAAGACCGACAACGCAAACGGTTTTATTGAGAATTCTTTTCGATTCCACGACATACGCTCCGGTAATTTATTCGTTGCTGCATATAGATACTCAGCCTTCCATGAAAAATGTATTCAGGGTGTACATGGAATGACAGGAATTTACCGCTCTGGTGAAAACCCTGAGATTTTAACACATTGCAAAATTGCTTGGTATCAGAGGGGACACTGCCTGTCCCCCCGAACCGCCCCTGCGCTGTGCGATTTGTATTACCTTCTCTGGAATTATCGCTCAGAGGGATGCCACAGCGGCGGGGGCGGAGGTAGTACGTGCCGTAGACCTAAAAGAGCGCTGAGAAGAATAGTGTGAGGATTTCAATAAAGCCGAATTTACTGCAATATTTCGCTCTTCCGCAAAAAGGACCCTGCCGCACCGCGGATGTCATTTCCGGTACCATGCAATCGTCTCTTTCATCCCTGTTTCAACCGTATACTCCGGTGCATATCCGAATGTTTCCTGTGCCCGCCTTATATCTGCAAGCGAATCCCTGACATCTCCGGTGCGGGGGGGTTCATAGAGCAGAGGAACGGTGATGCCGGTGATCTCCATGATCATGGCTGCCAGCTGGTTGAGGTCGATCCGTTTGCAGTATGCCACATTGAACACCCCCTGGGCATCGCTTTCCATCGCACGGATATTTGCCTGCACGACATCCTTCACATAGGTGAAATCCCGCGTCTGTCCCCCGTCACCATAGATCGTGGGAGATCCCCGGCCCAGTATTGTGGTAATGAACCGGGGTATCACGGCGGCATACTCGGATTTTGGATCCTGCCTGGGCCCAAAGACATTGAAGTAACGAAGCGAGAGGGTCTGGAACCCGAACACTTCAGAAAAAACCTTCAGGTAATGCTCCCCGGTGAGCTTGGACACCGCATAGGGAGAAAGTGGGTTGGGGGTCATATCCTCATGCTTGGGCAGCGTGGGGGTATTTCCATAGACTGATGACGAGGAGGCAAACAGGACCTTACGCACCCCGCAGTCACGTGCCGCAACAAGAACGTTCAGGGTGCCGGTAACATTTGCCTCATTCGATGCAAGAGGGTTTGCAATGGAACGGGGTACCGATGCAATTGCCCCCTCGTGGAAGATCCCGTCAGCACCTGCAACAAGTTTTTTCAGCAGGGAAAGATCCGTAATGCTGCCCTTCACAAACGTGACGTTTTTGTTTTTCAAAAACGGCATGATGTTCTCCATCTTCCCGGAGAACAGGTTATCGAGAATCACAACCTCATGCTGCTGTTTTCCGAGTTCTTCGACAATATGCGAGCCGATAAACCCGGCCCCGCCGGTTACAATATATCTCATGATAGCATCCCGAACATAGTATGCGATCCAGATCCAATCCGCAATAATGGTACCTGGTTAGTATCAGTACTACTATGGACAAAATTATATTTAATGAGGTCTCCTTTGCATGAATCATCAAAATGTCATCTGCACCACCGGTCGATCCTTGGAAAAGCGACGGGCCGTCCTGGGAAACCACCCGAACTGCTCTGTTGAAACCCTAAGATTTTAACATATTGCGAATGGCCTATTATCGGAGGGGACAGTGCCTGTCCCCCCGAACCGCCCCTGCGCTTTGCGATTGTGGTGTAGTACCTTCTCTGGAATTATCGCTCAGAGGGATGCCACAGCGGCGGGGGCGGAGGCATTACGTGCCGTAGCCCAGAGCGTTGAGAAGAATAGTGTGAGGATTTCGGCTCTGTAGAAATCCTTTTTCAAAAATTTGAAGCCCCCCTTGCGCCATCCCTGCCCCCGTCGGGGGCGGGGGCGCATATGATTCCATAGTATTAACCGAGAAATCCCGATCTGGGTAATACAGCATTATCGCGACTGGGGCGCCACAGCGGCGGGGCGAAGCCCCTGGAGCGTCATCAGGAAGGAGGTTTTCTACAGAGCCAGGATTTCAACAAAGCCACCCGCACATGAAACCTGCATGGAATGTGGGGATTACCAGGCATAGTTCATTGATCCTGACAACTGATGTGACATTTTTTACGTCAGCGGATTATAACCAGGAGCGGCCCCGCCCCGTCTGCCTGTCAGAAATACCCCCGGCCTTCACCACGGGGAAATGACACAGGATGAAACTATCTGGTTTTTATCGTACTGACAACACTCTGAATTCCTGCGATCCGCCGGAACAAGGTGCATGAAATCGTTGCAGGCATTAATAAACCCTGAAGATGATATTTTATTTCCGCAGAAGATAACCAGAGAATATACCTGTTGCGTGATTCCCTTGAAAGGTGTCGTATTTTTCATAGGTGCCCTGTTGATTTTTTTCCTGGTCATACCTCCCGCCCAGGCATCGGTCAATTATGCCCTTTTAAAAAATGAATATACACAAGATCATCCCGGGCAATCGGTTATTCCGTATCCATGGGAACCAACTACTTCAACACAGGTTCTTCCCATTAACTATGAAATTCCCGCGTCTCCCGGCAATTCTTTCTCAATAACTGCCTGCCGGGATGAATTTGAACCCGCCTCCTTCATTCTCACCGCCCAGAAAGACCTTTCCGGCATTACCATCACCGTACCGGATTTATATGATGGCAAGGGAAACATCCTGCCGTCCTCTGCACTAGATGTCCGGCTTGTGAAGGTATGGTACCAGTCGTCTTCATCCCAGACCGATATCCATTCCACGGGAGGATATTATCTCACGCCGGAACTTCTCCTGAAAGATGACAGTCTCGTTAAGGTGGATTATACAACCAGGACCAATTACCTTAAAGTAACCCTGGACGGCGATGAGCAGTATATCGATATCAGCTCCCCGACGGCGGTATTCCCGGCAGCAGCCCAGGTCCGTGATGAGACGGCATTACAACCGTTTTCGCTGAAGGCACAGGAAAATAAACAGGTCTGGCTGACGGTTCATGTCCCAAATACTACTTACGCGGGAGATTACTCCGGGGATATTACCATTTCCGCTCCTTCTGAGGCCCCTGTTGTCATGAACTTCAGCGTCCGGGTGCTGCCCTTCGATCTTGCGCCTGCACCCCTTACCTATGGCATCTATTATTACGGCAGGCTGGCCGGTGCACCGTCATACTCGTACAACAAAGACAGTACCCAGTACACACAGGAATTACAGGACCTCAGGGACCACGGGGTAGTGTATCCGACACTGTTCCAGCAGGAGGATTCGTATCTTAACACTGCCCTGTCCTTAAGGAATAAGGTGGGGTTACCCAGGGACAAAATCTATCTCGCGGGTATCACCTCCAGCCAGGATATGTACATCGGTAACCCGTCCGATCCTGCAGGTCTTGCAGCAGTGGCACGAACAGTACTCACCTGGAGAAATCATACAAAGGCCTACGGGTATAATGAGACGTACTTCTATGGAATCGATGAGGCAAAGCCGGATGTCCTGGCGACCGAGCGACCGGCATGGCAGACCGTCCATCAGAATGGCGGAAAAATGTTCGTGGCGGCCGGAGCAGCCAGTTTACAGACCGTGGCAGATGTCCTTGATACGGGTATTGTCGCATACGCCCCGAACACGACCATCGCCGGGCATTTTCCACCGGTACGGACATACCGTTCTTGGCTACTCAAATCCGCAGGCCGGTATAGAAAACCCGGAAATTTACCGTAAAAATTTCGGGTACGTCCTATGGAATGCCGGTTATGACGGGGCAATGAATTTTGCATATCAATACCGGTATGGCGACAGCATCTGGAATGATTACGACAGTCCAAGCTACCGGGATCACGTATTTGCCTATCCGACAACGAATGGTGTCATCGATACCATCCAGTGGGAGGGATTCCGCGAAGGAGTCGACGATACACGCTATGCAGCTTCCCTCATCAAAAAGGAGGGAAGCACTACATCGGCAAGGATTCTTGTATCTGAAGGATTATCCAGGAACGAAAATATGACAACCCTCAGGAAACGGGTGGTCGATCGGATCCTCCCCTCTCCGGTTAACCGGGCCCCTGTCCTGGATCCTGTTGCCAATACATCTGTTGCTGCCGGCAACCTCCTGACCTTCACCGTCCGGGCAGCCGATCCGGACAGTAACCGTCTTACCTTTTCGGCTGCCAACCTTCCCGCCAATGCAACCTTTACCCCTGCAAACAGGAGCTTTGCCTGGACTCCGGTCCTTGCGCAGGCCGGCACCTATGCAGTCATGTTCACGGTTACCGACGGTTTGTTAAATGACACCGAGTCCGCCTGGATTACGGTGTCTGCCAGGGCAGAACAGCCTGCTCCGGTTGGATCTTCCCCGGGACCAGCAGGCAGCCTGGATTCATGAATATCCCGTACTTGCCGTGTTTGCCGTAGTAGTCATATTATTCGGGCTTGGGGTGTATGCCTCAAGGTTCTGGAAAGTATAAGGACGATACCGGAACCCCGCGGTCAGCACAGCAGTTCCCTGAACGATAATAATTTTTTGTGCCTGCACCTCATCCCCGGGGGGATCCATACCAGAAGAACGCTCGTATGACAAGGAAATAATCAGGTACCTCTTTTCAAGGGGATAGTCACATCCCGGCGACTGATTTTCGGCTGCCGGTGATCAAAATTCATCATTGATGACGCTTTTCTGGGCTTTTGGTATTGCCTCCGACTCCGCCGCTGTGGCACCCCCTTGGAGCGATAGAACCGATAATCATGATACGATCCAAAAACCAATTTATTGGCTCTATTGAAATCCTCACACTATTCTTCTCAACGCTCTTGGGGGCTACGGCACGTAATGCCTCCGCCCCCGCCGCTGTGGCATCCCTCTGAGCGATAATTCCAGAGAAGGTAATACAACACAATCGCAAAGCGCAGGGGCAGTTCGGGGGGACAGGCACTGTCCCCTCCGATAATAGGTGATTCGCAACGTGTGGAAATATTAGGGTTTCAACAAAACTAATTAATTAAAAAATGATCCACTTTTTCTTCTTGGATTTAGTACCTGATATTTTACGCTCTGTTGAAATCCTGACAATATTCTTCCCAGCGCTCTTGGGGGCTACGGCACGTAATGCCTCCGCCCCCGCCGCTGTGGCATCCCCCTTGAGCGATAATTCCAGAGAAGGTAATACATACACAATCGCAAAGCGCAGGGGCGGTTCGGGGGGACAGGCACTGTCCCCTCCGAATAGGCAATTTGCAATGTGTTGAAATATTAGGGTTTCAACAGAGCATTAATTTCTGAAAAAATGATGCACTTTTTCTATTTTCATGTTATATTTACTGATAGTTTTCCTATTCGTTGACGTCACACATCAATTTTTAGTTTGGTGGTTGGACAAGGAAATAAAGTCCTCTTTTCAGAACCGGCACACTGCCTCAAATCCCCGGGTATACTTTGAGAACGATCCCCAGCGGAACGGGTACAGGGAGGAAATCTCCCGGGCATCATCATCATGTTCCTTTGAATATTTGAGTTCAATGACGGTGCCACGGGTGTTTTCAGGAAGAACTTTCCAGCCCTGACCATTCTTTGCAGGATGATAAAACCTGAGATGATCATCCACCGTTAACCTGAAACGGCCGTCTGCTGTCTGGAAATACATCCTCCGGTAACTGACAAGAGCTGAGGGCGCACGGTTTAAGAGAAGCATCTCCGGAACCGGGCGCCTTCTGCATCCAGATATCCGGGCTGGTGTAAAATTCCGCCACTATCCTCAATAACGAACGGCCTGAGGGGATACCGCATCTTCCAGCCAAGTCCGTTTTCCCTGATTTTGATTTCCAGGACGGGTTTTCTGATTTCACCGAACAGGGCCCCGTACCACCGTATCCGTGCCTTTCTTCGTGATTTGAGCCCGTCGATCTTTTCCCGCGCATCAGAGAGGTCAATGGTATCAAAATACAACGAATTGACCGTCCGTTCGTGATGAATCTCCCTGAATAATGCCGGATGCTGAAGAACCATCAGGATGAGAGAACGGCGATCGATGTGGTCAACATATGCCTTACGTTCAAACCTGAGATCCTCCGCCTGCTGATTCATGAGGAAATCCCTGCACTCGTTTTGATCTCCTCAAATACCGGTGATGTGGCTGCAGGCACACCAACACCTCCAATCCTGATGGATGACCCTTTTTCAGAAAGGTAGGGGGTCTTCGTATTCACCATCTGAACATTGTCAGCCTCGACGGTCCCCGGCCCATAACCTGGTGTCTTCACATAAGCGGCCAGGCCAATGAGCCCGGCATTGATGCTGCATTCATTGCATGTCAGGACAGACCCATCCTCCGCTGCACCTGCCACCCGGGCATCGGAGAAATACGAGTTTTCCAGGGTAATGTCCGAGCTGCGCATCCCCCGGACCCCGATACCCATCGGCCCCTGGAACCAGGAATCCAGAACCGTGATCGTGCTTCCGGCTCCGGCTGATTCCGGTTATTGACGGACCGAGAAAGCGGGTGGAGGTTACCCCGACTGAGCTGTATTCCGAACTCAGGAGATCATGATTCCCTCCCCTGAAAAGAGACCCTGAAATCTGTGCATCTCCCCGGACGATGGCGAGTATCGACCCCGGTCCGTCTCCACCGGAAAACTCACCATGGTCGATACGTACCGGAGACTGGTAGAAGGTCACCGATGCAGGGAGCTTCCAGCCGTTCCGGTCCGGCACAGAAAGATTGCTGATCCGGACATATGACAGGACCGAATCATTCCCCGCATTGAGGACCACCATGCCCTGCCCGGTGCCATCGGACGAGGTCACATCAAACGGCACCTCCTCATCGCCGGTGAGCCGGAGGGGTGAATAGGAAAGTATCATTGAGCCCCCGGTCAGGTCGAGGCGGGTGCCGCCACCCTGGTGTGAAAGAACGGTATATCCTTGTGGAATAACAAGATCGTTATCGATCTTCCAGTTCCCCGGCTGGATGGTGAAGGTCAGGTTCCGGTCGTCCCTGACCAGCCAGGAAAACTGTTCCGGATTCGGCTGACGACGGACAATATCTCCGGTGAGGGGCCAGTCAGAAAGGCGGGCTCTCCCGATAACAGGCTCAGATCGTACGGGTGTCGTCCCATAGACCCTGCATTCAAGGGTCAGGTTATCCATTCTGGTTTCTGATCTGCCGTGCGAAAGGTTGAATGCAAGGATGTGATAGTTCATGACCTCGTCCGGGTTCTTCCCCGGTAATATCCGCGTCCCGCTGGTCTGGGGCAGTAATTTCCCGTTCAGGCGGAGACCAAGGACCTCGACCGGCATCGGCTGGGCGGATCCGGCCTCAATAGAGATGACCCCGTCACGGGAATTTTCGAGATACGAGTACCGGTTCCGGTACGGGTAGATGGTCTGGCGGATTATGTTCTGGTTCTGATTGTATATCTCCCGGGGAAAGTGATAGAACGGGTTCTCCTTATACATGAAGGAAAGGTTCTGTCTGAAGTCAGCGTCGATATCCTTAAAAAAACGGTCAAGATACCCGGGTTCTGATACACGCTCGAGTTCGTGCACGTAGAGCCCAACGAGAACGGTATCGTTTGAAATGCGCTGATTGAAGTGTCGGTCATCGAGATAAAAAATGGTAGTTATAGGCTGTGATTTTGCATCGTTCCCGATAAGTTCGAGCTTTGCAGTAACCGGGTTATAATAGGGTTTGACATTGGATGCAAAATTGCCATTGAGGTTCCCGGTAAGATCCGACAGGGCCATAAATGTGGCAAGTCCCGGGGATCAAACGCCTCTGAGGAAGATATCTGCCCGTCCCTGAATGCTTCAAACAGATCCAGGCCTTTACGGACCTGCAGTTCGCGATCACTGGTGTTATACCTGTTGGCATTATAGATCTCAATGGGGACGACATCCGGTGTATCTTCTATGGCATATCCGGCTGCACGGGTCTGCCATATCCCATCATTCATGTGAAAGATCGGACCGGCAGGGAATCCTTCCACCTCAAGGAGCCGGTCATCCGGGACCTCCTCTACGGCATAGATGCCCATGTCTTTACCGTTCACCGTAACATCGACAAACGAAAACTGGAGATGGGGGATATGTTCATAGGCAAGGAACCGGTGAAACACCCATTCCGTGAGGTACGACCGTGTCACCGGTTTCTCGATGGAGAACTCCCTCATGCCAAGGAACCGGTCGGCTCCGTCGGTCTTCACCTTGAGTGACCATGCGTCGGTCCCCCAGTGGGCAATGGAGTTTCCCTTTAACCGCACGTCAGCCTGTATTTTCTCATCCTTGTAGCGGATGGTGGCGGGTACGGTTTCATTCGAACCCGTCCATATTCCCTGGGACAATGCCTTGTCCCGCTCCTCTGAAAGCCATTGGAAATCGTTATTCTTTATATCGACCGAAATACGATCGGGGCTGGCAAGCCACCCCTCTGCGAAGTGTCCGGGAATCCTGATATTTTCGGATCGTATTCCCTGTACGGCGACTGAAACCGAGGAGGGTTCAATATTCATTTTGTAGAGGGTATCTACGTACAGATGTTCTGCAGACTCTGTCATTGTTGCCAGGCCGAGGAAAAATGCTGCGAGGATAATCAGAACAAGTGCCACATTTATTCCAAGAGAGATGAGAAATCTCCATCGTGAACCCGTGGAACATACCCCATGAAGTGCACGACGGCATTTCGTCCACCATGGCATCTCTTTTTCGGTATCGTCTTTGATCTTCATCGGTTATCCGGTATCGCTGTCAAGGTAGGTGATGGTCAGGTTACCGGACAATCCCCGTAACGTATCCGCCAGGACCTTCAGCTGATCAAAGGAAATGAAATTAACAAGGTACAGTATCTCGATGGCATGGGGGCTCATGTCGAAACGCTTCAGCCGGACCGACGTCCCATGCAGCTTAACAACGGATGTGATGTTCTCAAGGGATGGAAGTCCCTCACCTTTTCCTGTGATAAGCAGCTGCATTACCTGGTCATCCCTGTTCCTCTCAATAAACCGGGAACGGATGATGATAACACCCAGGATGGCGATAACCGCAATAACAGATATTTCTCTCTGGTCAGCTCCAAGGCCGAGCCCGATCGCAATCGTGACGAGGAGAAAGGCAAGCTCTTCAGGGTCCTTTATGGCGGTACAGAACCGTACAATCGAAAGGGCACCTACAAGTCCCAGCGAAAGAGCCAGCGACGATTTGACCACCGTGATGATAAACATCGTCGTCAGGGCGATAATGAGAAAATTGCGGGCAAACGAGCGTCGGTTGGAAAGCGATGTGCCGAACCGGATATACACGTACGAGGTGATAGCCGAGAGCGCTATCGCAAGAACAATATTGATCAGGAATCCCAGGACAGGGACCTGGAATGACTGTGTCGCGATATACTGATCCAACCCGGGAATATCAATAGCCATTACTCCAGTATTTTCTCTTGTTAAATAATAAGATAGGCATTGCACCAGTGCATGGCACAGTCAGCAACCCGTGATGCGAACCCGGGAACAATGACCCGTTTTATTGTGTATCTCAGTCCCCTGCCTGTTCAGGTTGTTTGCACCTGTACTCAGATCACCCTGACAATTCTCCATAAAACCCTCGTAGTCATACGGGCAGAGTTGTCACCATTGGAGGTCAGTCCGGGGACGTTCATGTCCGTTCATGGTCAGGACAGGAAGAATGCGCTCTGTTGAAACACAGATGAACAGGAGTTCACACCCAAGCATGAAAATTACACTATATACTTTTTATGAGGGCTCCCCGCCTCAGGGCCTCTCCGAGGCACGGCGGGGCAGTGCGGTGTTTAGAGATATGCGTATAGACCCTGATCCGCCGCGGGGGCGCCCCGTCGGGGGCGGCGGGGTTCATCGCGAATAATTATAGGAAAAAACATTTCATTACTCACATCTATTTTATTTAATTTCATGGGAAACCCTGAGATGTTAACACATTGCGAATCGCGTGGTATCGGAGGGAACAGTTCCTGTCCCCCCGAACCTCCCCTGTGCTTTGCGATTGTGTTGTAGTAACTTCTCCGGAATATCGCTCAGAGGGATGCCACAGCGGCTGGGGCGGAGGCATTCTGTGCCGCAGCCCAAAAAAGAGCGTTGAGAAGAATAGCGCGAGGATTTCATCAAAGCGAAGAATGGTGATTCAGCGCAGTGTAGTGCATTTCGTTCGTCCCGGTTCTGGTGTTTTTTTGGATCTACAGGACTAGTTTACTGTAATACCCATCGATAATCGTTAACCTGTTTTCATGGGAGAGGTGGTGCACTCCCTTCAGGTTTTTGTCCCACAGCGGCTCAATGAAGGCGATCTCCCTTTCAGAGTACCTGTCTTCTGTAAGGGTAACAATCTCATTGAGTTTTATCCCGTACCCATACCTTGGAATACAGCATTGCGACGGGCGGTACAGGGTATCGTTGAGGTGGAGAATTTTACCTGCGGGGCGTGCCCGTTTGACATCCGATATCACCGGATTCATGGGATGACTTTTCCAGGAATGGCCCAGCAGGTTGTCTGAAGAGAACAGGTAGAGTTCATTCTGTAATGAAGTTCCTTCAGGCTCGGCAATGTTTGCAAATAACCACCACATGTTGTTATGGAACAGGATTGTCGAATCAACTGCCTGCACCGAATCCATAAGTGTTGCCTGGTGTTCCCACTCGGCGGGAAAACCGGTGCACCGGTACAGGTTAATACTCTTTGCCTGCCGTGTTTCCGGGATCATGTAGAGTATGCCGTTATGCTCAAAAACATGGGGGTATGACAGGTGAAAGGGCTCCTCCAGTACTTTTACCGGATCGGAGTATTTCCCCGATTGCTGCATCTCAATACAGGAAATGTGCGCTTTTCGCGTTGAATAGAGATATTCCTCGATAAAAATGTAGTACGTGTCATCCCTGAAAAATACATGCGGGTCGGCCCAGAACCGGTCTTTGGGGGGGATGATCTTTTTGAAACGCCAGAAGGATGTTGAAATCTGGTCCTGAAGATCATACATAAGAAAAAAGTACGGCCGGAACAGTCTGGGGTATACCAGATTTTTACCCATACGATACGAGTGTTTCAGGAACATGAATAAAAATTTCTGGTTTGCCGGGGCGGTATACAGGACATCATCGTAAAACTGTACTGTTTTATTGTCCCTCTCCAGGGTATCGGATAAAAATTTCCCGCCTTCTTCATGGAGTCGTTTCAGTGTTCGTGGAACGAACAACGATGACCTCAGGTAACAGGCATTATTATTTCTGCTGACAAACGAGGAATCGCACGGGAGGAATGAGCGATAGAGTACCGTCCCGTTATCCGGATTATCGGTCAGAAGTCTGCAGTTGGGCTCCCCGTTCACCCCTCCTTTCGAACGTCTCCCAGAAACCAGGAGGGCCTCCCCGCATTACGGTACTATCGACAGGATTCAATGACCATACACCGTAGTTCGCAGACTTCAGGATATCTCCCCTGAGCCCCCTGAATCCACATTGTATGATGACATCGAGCCGGGATTTTTGTATTTTTTCGATATCCCGCTCCTGAAACCGGTCATAATCCCCATCCTTCCCTGGTTTTATTCCCAGTACCGGGACATTTTTCAGAAGATCTCCGCAATCCACCCGGGCACATGCAGGATTCGGGCGGCTGACCCGGTCTTCCAGCTTCGTATAGGCCGTGTACAGCAATAAATTCCTGTCCGACAGGATCCTGTCCGCAATTGATTTTTTTCCCTCCCGGTTTTCATTCAACAGGACAAGATCTATTGAGGCATAGTCTGATTTTATAATGGTATCGAGCATTGCATGGATCCATGCATGCGGCTGATACGTATCCAGCATGATCCCTACACGCAGTTTTTTACCCGTACCGGGACCGGATTGATAATCATCCCGGTGCGGTATCGCACGAGAGTTCTCATCATTATTCATGGGAATACCTTATGCATGAATCCAAATATTTTTATGCTTTCTTCGGCTTTGTTGAACTCCTCACACTATTCTTCTCAACGCTCCTGGGGGCTACGGCACGTAATGCCTCCGCCCCCGCCGCTGTGGCATCCCTCTGAGGGATAATTCCTGAAAAGGTACTACAACACAATCGCAAAAGCACAGGGGCGGTTCTGGGGGACAGGCACTGTCCCCTCCGAATAGGCAATTCGCAATGTGTTGAAATCTCAGGGTTTCAACAGAGCACTTTCTTCAGCATCTCATCAGGGCGGACATATGGATGGTTCCCCTGGTACCCCAATCGTGCATTGATTTATACAGACTTGCAGGAAATATACTATAGTTACTTCCATGATATCAGGAAAAAAATTGTTTCATTTTCCGGCCTGTCCGGATATATCCTGTCCGTCCCGGTCCGCCGGACGTGAAATTTTTCGTCCTGGTGCACACTACCTGCCGGGAGGCTTGACTGTTACGCGGGAGATGAACATGGTCAGGTGGCACTCGTGATTCCGGAGCCGGAGCCTTTCAGAGTAAACCGCAGATGCAGCCCCTGCCACGGAGATGGTCGTACCCGGCCGCCCGGGTACCTGCTTCTGCGGGGAAACGGTGATCCCTGTGCCCGATGAACCATACACCGATACCATCCGGGCCGTCCCGTTCGAAAAGACCTTCCCTGCCGACCTGATGGTTGCGGCCATATGGCTTGCTGCAGTAATCATGGCATTGTATCCCCCCGTCCTGAGCGAAACGCCTGTCGGTGTTCTCCTCATCCTGCCGGGAATGCTCTTCGTCCCTGGATACTGTTGTATCGCGGCGCTCTTTCCCAAAGACCGTGATATCGATCTTACCGAGCGGCTCGTGCTCTCGTTCGGGCTTTCCATCACGGTCGTCCCTCTTATCGCCCTGATATTAAATTTCACACCGTTCGGGATCCGTCTGTTCCCTGTCCTCATCACTCTTGCACTATTTACCCTGGCGATGATCCTGGTTGCCCGGTACAGGAGGTCTCTTCTTCCGCAGGAAAAACGGTTCATCTTTCCCTTCTTTGGCATTGCATCCGGTGTCCGGAATACCCTGTTTCCAAAAGAAGGAAACACCCTCGATCGAATCCTCCCGGCAGCCGTTGCCATGATGTTCATCATTGCCGTCCTGGCAACCATCTACGTGATTGCAGTCCCGAAGGAGGGGGAGCAGTTCACAGAATTTTTCATCCTTGGCGAAAACCGGACCGCCACCGAGTACCCGGATCAGATCAATCCCGGACAGGACTATCCTCTCTATGTCGGTGTAGCCAACCATGAATACCGGAAAACGGACTATACGATCGAGACCTGGCTGACGCGGACAGAATTTGATCCCGTGACAAATACGTCTCATCTCATAGCAATGGATCCAGGTGACCGGCTTGCAGTGAGTCTCGGACACAATGAGACATATATCATCCCGTATAATCTTTCGGTGAAGAAAACGACATACAACCGGGTGCAGTTCCTGTTATTCAGGGACTATGCCCCGGGTGCAGAGATCATAGGAAATGATCGCATCAAAGCGAGTTACCGGAATGTTAATATATGGATTCGTCAGGAATGAACCGGATTACTCAGGATCGGAGCACTCCCGGCAGGGCATACGGCCGGGTACAACGTACCTGGATGCGGAAATACGGGAAACGACAGACAGCACCCGTGTTTTCCAGGGGGTCTGAATGATTCTCATTGTCATCGGGACGCGCCCGGAAATTATCAAAATGTCCCCGATCATCCGCGAATGTTCCCGCAGGGGTCTTGAGTTTTCGGTGCTTCACACGGGGCAGCACTATTCCTATGCGATGGACAGGATTTTTTTCGAACAGACTGACCTCGCCCACCCGGCCTACAATCTCGATGTCGGATCCGGGACCCACGGTGTCCAGACCGCAGCGATCCTTTCGGGTGTCGAGAACGTTCTCCTCAACCATCCACCGGATGTCGTTCTGGTACAGGGCGACACAAACACCGTCTGTGCAGGGGCCCTTGCCGCGGCAAAACTCCATATCATGGTCGGGCATGTCGAGGCCGGGTTACGGAGTTTCGATCGAAGCATGCCTGAAGAGATCAACCGCATCATCGCCGATCATATTGCCGACCAGTTATATGCGCCCACAGAACTGTCACGCCGGAACCTGGTGCGTGAAGGGATTGAGCCGGAAAAAATTACCGTAACCGGCAATACCGTGGTGGATGCTGTCCGGCAGAACATACAGATCGGGCAGCAGAAGGTGCATCCCCTTGAACCTCTCGGTCTTGAACCGGGGGGTTACTTCCTCGTAACTGCCCACCGGGCAGAGAATGTTGATGATTCCGCTCGTCTGGGTGAAATACTGGCAGGTCTCAGGACCATATCAGCCCGGTTCGGACTGCCCGTGGTCTTCCCCATGCACCCCAGGACGCAGAAAATGGTGCGCGAGTTCTCGCTCTCAACTGAGGGCATCCAGGTCATCGATCCTGTCGGATACCTCGAATTTCTCCTGCTGGAGTCAAATGCTGCGCTTCTCCTGACCGATTCAGGGGGGGTCCAGGAGGAGGGCTGCATCCTCTCGGTACCATGCGTGACGCTTCGCGGGAATACCGAACGGCCTGAAACGATTGATGCCGGTGCCAATATCCTTGCCGGGACCCATCCGGATACAATCCTTGCAGCGGTGGAACAGATGATCAATGTCCCCCGTACCTGGAACAACCCGTTCGGGGGCGGCGATGCAGCCCGGCGGATCATTGATGAGTGTACGAAAAAAGGAAGGGTATAGTCACATTCCAGCGACTGATTTTAGCCTGCTGGTTGATTAAAATTCTGGGGGCTTCGGGATTGCCTCCGCCCCCACCTCTATGGCGACCCCCAAGAAGTGATAGAACGATAATCATGATACGATCCAAAAACCAATTTGTTAAAAAATGCTGCACTTTTTCTTTCTTAGATTTAGTTACTGATATTTTTCGCTCAGTTGAAACCCAAAGACTGGCTCTGTAAAAATCTCCTTCCTGATGACGCTCCAGGATCTTCGCCCCGCCGCTGTGGCGCCCCAGTCGCGATAATGCTGTATTACCCAGATCGGTATTACTCGGTAGTACAGAGGAATTCGTATGTGCCCCCCGCCCACAAAGGGGGCAGGGATGGCGCAAGGGGGGGGCTTCAAATTTTCGAAAACGGATTACTACAGAGCCCAAAGACTTTAACAAATTGCAAATTGCCTATTATCGGAGGGGACAGTGCCTGTCCCCCCGGAACCGCCCCTGCGCTTTGCGATTGTGTTGTAGTACCTTTTCTGGAATTATCGCTCAGGGGGGATGCCGCAGCGGCTGGGGCGAAGGCATTCCGTGCCGTAGCCCCCAGGAGCGTTGAGAAGAATAGTGTGAGGATTTCAACAAAGCCGATATTTTTCATATTTTCACGTCATACATTAATTTTTATTTTAGTGGTTGGATGAGGACGATACCCTAAGGGAATTCACTAACATCTGAAATTTCTGACTTCAGGAAGGGATCACCCGGAATTACAATGCACCCCTGTTCCAATCCGGGCAGGTTCAGATTCATCTGCGCAGGAGCTGCCAGGGGCCGATATTGTTAACCGCCCATAGTGAGAATCAAAGATCTGCAGCATCCTCCCGTGATATGAACGTACCTGTGCAATGCACCAGTGCTTTGCCAGTCTTTAATATCGATCAGGTGGCAGAATATCTGGTTAACTCCATGAAGTGTACCACATGGATAATGACAAAAAATAATAATAATTAAATTATACCCCTATGAACCTTCCACGTTCATAAGCAGGGTGCCCGGATTGCTATGACCACGACGGATTCATCGGAAGCTGCCCAGAAGCAGAACTACAGCGATACCAGCGGGTTTTTGCCATTTACCCCTCACCTGATTGAGGTCACCCCGGCCGATATCGACTCCCGGCTGAACCTGTTCAAGGGGCTGTATGCCGTCCTGCCTGCCTATAATGAGGAACTGGTTATTGGTTCGGTGATCCTTCGTACACGCCAGTATGTGGACCGTGTGATCGTCGTTGATGATGGATCTTCCGATCGCACCGCGGAGGTTGCGAGACTGGCAGGCGCCGATGTTGTCCAGCTCGAACATAATACGGGAAAGGCGTATGCCCTTCTCCTGGGCCTGCGGCGTGCCCTCGAAACGGGGTGCACCATTGCCGTGATGCTCGATGCGGACGGACAGCACAATCCCAATGAGATTCAGCGGGTTGCAGGACTGGTCAGCATCGGGAAGGCAGATCTTGTCATCGGGTCCCGTTTTCTCGACAATCCCGGAAAGATCCCCCCGTACCGGCAGGTCGGCCAGAAAACCCTGGACCTCTTCACGAACTTTGGGGCAAAGTCAAAGGTCACCGATTCACAATCGGGATTCCGGGCGCTTTCCCGCCAGGCGCTGAGTAACCTGGACTTCAGATCTGATGGCTACAATGTCGAATCGGATATGATTGCCCATTTCTCCGCGATGGGCCTTCCGATCATGGAAGTTCCCATCACCGTCAACTATGACGTACCCCATAAACACAAAAAGAACCCGGTCACCCATGGCGTCGGGGTATCAGACCGGCTGGTTGACCTCATCTTTTACCGGAGGCCCCTCCTTATGTTCGGGCTTCCGGGGATATTTTTTGTTATCATCGGCCTTGCGGCGGCCTCCCATGCATTCTCAGAATACTATGTCACATCGAAATTCTCCTTTGCCATGTCGATGGCGAGTATGCTGGGCCTTATCATGGGAATGCTCCTGATCATTGCCGGGATGTTATTGAACACGCTCGTGATGATCATGAAGGAACACAAGAGTCAGAAATAACGCATATACAGGATGGATTGAATGGAATCAAAGAAAATTCTGGTAACCGGCGGTGCGGGGTTTATCGGCACCAACCTGGTGAACGAGCTCCGGAAACGGGGACACGAGGTCCTTGCACTCGATCTGTATAACACAGAACGTGACAACTACATCCGGGCAGATGTCCGTAATTTCCGGCAGCTTGAACGTGTTTTTGAGAAATCGGGGTTTGATTATGTCTATCACCTTGCCGCAGAATATGGCAGGTGGAATGGAGAGGATTATTATGAGAATCTCTGGCAGACCAATGTTGTCGGAACAAAACATATGCTTCGTCTCCAGGAAAAGTTACGGTTCCGGATGATATTTTTTTCCAGTGCCGAGGTCTACGGCGACTATGACGGGATCATGTCGGAGGATGTCATGGTGAATACCCCCATCAGGGACACCTACCAGATGAACGACTATGCCATCACCAAATGGGCGGGGGAGCTGATGTGCATGAACTCCGCCAAGATGTTCAGGACCGAGACGGTGAGGGTGCGTCCTGTCAACTGCTACGGCCCCCATGAACATTACAACCCTTACCGGGGGTTCATCCCGAAATTCATCTACCATGCGCTCTTCAACAAACCGTACACGGTGTTCAAGGGGCACAAGAGGATCATCGATTTTGTTGAGGACTCCTGCAATACCTGGGCAAATATCGCTGAGAATTTCATCCCCGGAGAGGTTTATAACGTGGGAGGGAGACCTGAATGGGAGATGGATATCAGGGACTACTCGGACCTCATCCTCAGGGAGGTCGGAAGGGACGACTCCCTTGTAACGTATGAGGAGGCAGAACCGTTCACCACGAAAGTGAAGACAATGGATTTCTCAAAGGCGGTCCGCGACCTGCACCATGATCCCAAAGTGTCCCCGGAGAAAGGGGTCAGGCGCACCGTTGAATGGATGAAATGGTATTACCGGATTCAGGGATGATTTTTGTATGAATGATCTGCAGGAAGGATTCAGGGACAGGACGGTACTGGTAACCGGGGGAGCAGGAGCGATCGGGGGCAACCTCGTCAGGGCACTGGACAGACTCGACACAAAAAAGATCATTATTTTTGACAACCTGTCCTCATCCTACGAATGGAATATCCCGCAGGGCCCGAAGATCCAGTTCATCCGGGGGGATATCCTCAACGATGAAAACCTGAAATGGGCGTTTAAATCAAAACCGGATATCGTGTATCATCTCGCCGCCCACTTTGCAAACCAGAACTCGGTCGACAACCCCGAAAAGGACCTGATGGTCAATGGCATCGGGATCTTAAAGGTACTCCAGTATGCCCAGCTTGTGGATGTTGAGCGGTTTGTCTATTCCTCGTCAGGGTGCGGGGTGTACGGCCTTGAATCAAAGATGCCGTTTGAGGAGCACGATGTCTCCATCCACCTCCACACCCCGTACCAGGTCACCAAGCTGCTCGGGGAGCTCTACACGAATTATTTCAACAGCCTTTACTCCATGCCCACCGTGAATGCACGCTTCTTTAATTCATTTGGCCCCGGAGAGGTACCGGGAAAGTACCGGAATGTCATCCCGAATTTCTTCTACTGGGCGATGAAGGGCATGCCCCTGCCCATCACCGGTGACGGGACAGAAACCCGGGACTGGACCTACGTGGGGGATATCGTGAACGGCCTCCTCGCCATGGGCATACGGGAAGAGGCCATCGGCGAGGCCTTCAATCTCGGTGCAAGCAAAGAGCAGCGTGTTATCGACATGGCAACCATGGTGAACAAGCTCACCGGGAATCCATCCGGGATCGTCTTTAAGGAGCGCCGGGACTGGGATGTGAAAACCCATCTCCTCTCGTGCATAACAAAGGCCGGAAACAAACTGGGGTACACGCCACAGATGAAATTTGAGGACGGTCTTGAGGAAACGCACCGCTGGTTTGTCAAAAACCAGGACATGATCGGGAAAAGTGCGGAGTTTTAACGCCGGCTCATCCTGATACGAATACGATTTTAACAGCATTATTGCGGGAGGTCTGGAATGAACAATCAAAAAATCATTATACCGGGCGGTGCGGGATTCGTCGGGAGAAACCTGGTAAAATTTCTGGTAACCGTGGTCCCCCCGGAAAATATCACCGTGGTAGACAAAAGTGCCGATCACCTGAAGATGGTACAACAATACGGGATAAAAACTGTTGAGGCGGATCTCTCGGAAAAAGGGACGTGGTATGATCTTTTTCACGGGCAGGACCTGATTATCCATCTTGCGGCACAAATATCATCACCTGTTGAGGATGATTTCCGGAAGAACAATGTCCGGGCAACTGAACATATCCTTGAGGCTGCAAAGGCAGCAGGTAGTTCAAAAATCATTTTTTTCAGTTCTGCCGCAGTCCTTTCCGTCAGGAAAGATGCCTATGCCGATACCAAACTGCAGGCCGAGGAATGTGTAAAAAGGAGCGGGCTGACCTATTGTGTCATCCAGCCCTCGCTGATGTACGGTCCGACCGATGACAAGAATATAGGCTACCTCATCAGCTTTACCAGAAAAATGCCCGTTTTTCCCATTCCCGGGCATGGAAGATGGCCCCGGCAGCCGATTTATATTGATGATATCTGTCGTCTCATCCTCCATTTTATCGACGAATTTCCGGAGAATAAGGTGTATTCCATCAACGGGAAGGAGACCATTTTTTTCCGGGATATGATCCATACGGTTTTCCAGGAGCTCGGGGGTTTCCGGATAAGCCTGTCCCTTCCCATCCCGGTATTCAAATTCCTCATGGTCACGTACCAGAAAGTGACCGGAAAGGAACAGTTTACGGCGGACCAGGTGAACTCTCTCGCCTCGTGTGATGTATTCCCTGACTATCCCTGGTGGGATGAGTTCCATGTTCCTGCAACATCGTTTAAAGAGGGGATCCGTCAGATGGTGCGGGAAGGGCATCAATGAAGATCCTGATGGTTGTAGCCTACTTTCCTCCCGAGATCGGGAGCGCCGCCCATGTCTATTCCGACCTGGCACGGGCATTTCTCAAACGAGGGCATGAGGTTGATATCATCACGTCCTACCCCCGGAAATATAATATGAACGCCGCTGACCTGTCCAGGGACGTTCCCGCTGAGGAGGTGATGGAGGGAATCTCCGTTCACCGGGTACAACATCCCCATACACGGGATAATATTATCATCCGGGGTCTTGAACATTTTTTACTCCCCGGCTATTATTTCAGGAAATACCGGCAGCTTAAGAAAAAATTTGACATCTGCCTGTTCTACATCCCCCCCCTCCCCCTGTATTACCTGGCAAAAAAGATCAAACAACACGATGGCACGCCCTCTGTGCTGAATTTCCAGGATTTTCACCCGCAGGAACTGACCGATGTCGGGGTGCTGAAAAACCCGCTCATGATCAGGCTGCTCGAATACATCGAACGGGAGGCCTATACCCATGCGGATTACATGAGCGTCCTGTCGCACGGGGGCATTGATTATATCAGGAAACGGGGGGGAGACCCGGGGAAAATATCCCATATTTATAACGGCCTCCTCCTGTCGGACCAGGATAAAAATTTTTCACGGCAGACCTTCAAGAAAAAGGAGGGGATCGAAAACAAATTCCTGATTTCCTATGCGGGTATCCTGTCACCGTTCCAGGGTATCGACAATATCCTCGACGCGGCAGGACAACTCCTTGACAGTCCCGATATTATTTTTTATATTGTCGGGGATGGCATGATAAAAGAACAGCTCGGACAACGGATCAGGGACGAACATCTCACCAATGTTACCCTGATGCCGCTGCAGCCCCGCGATGAATATTACAATATCGTCAGTTCATCTGACATCAACCTTATTTCCCTTGACGAACGGATGAAGGCGCCGTGCGTGCCCGGAAAAACCATAAACCTGTTTGCAGCCGGAAAACCGGTGATCGCAATTGTGGCAGGAGATTCTGAGACCGCCTATGTTATGGGGTTGATCGACAGGGATCTTGTCGTCCGGCCGGGAGATACCCCCGCTTTGAAAAATACCATCATCCGGTTGAAACAGGATGCTGAACGCAGGACGGGGACAGGCCTGGCACAGAGGCATTTTTTTGAGGAGATGATGAGCCTTGAGGGAAATGTATCGGCCTATGAGAAAATTTTTGAAAAATTAGTTCATTCATGATACACGTACGACGGCGCTACAGGGATTCCAGTGCGGGGATGAAATGGCCCGGTATCCATTCCGCTCACCAGGGCTCTTGCCCGGTTTCCTCTGAGAAGGGAACATGACAGAAGATATTCTCCATGATGTGCAGCTGGCATTTCCGGATATTGAATTCAGGGTGATTCAGAAACGCGATTGTTTTCATTCGACTGTATACCGGCTGGCCGCCGGAAACCCCTCTCCGGGATTCCCCCATGAAGTGATCGTGAAAAAATACCGGGATACAACTACGTTTGATGCACAGGGTGAATATTACTACCTGGATAAATTTTACTCCCTGAACAACGATACCGTTGTGTCTTCTCCGGTGCCGGTCATGATGGATGCGGAGAGGCAGTTTATTATCATCGGATTTATCCCGGGACATACCGTAAAAACCCATTTACTCACCATAATTCCTGACAGGATCAACACTGTCAATGACTATATTGATAAATCGGCTCTGGCGCTCGCACGATTTCATACGGTTTTTGCGAGACCAGAGGACACGGAATGTTCTGTCAACAGCCCACTCCTCTGCAGGTTTGGAGAGGGTGAACGTGAACAGTTCACTGCGCTGGTATCGGATTGCGCCCTGCGCACGAAGGCCCAGGCATATATCGATTTTTCTCCCCAGAACCTGATCATCCATGATGACAGGATTTTCCTGATTGATTTTCCCGATCGGGAATGCATCTGCACGCCCCATCTGGACATTGCCCGGTGGAAATTTAACCTCCTGTTCATGAAACAGTTACCCCGGTCCAGGTTCCTGAGGCTGAACACGTGGGATGAAGACCTCGTATTCCAGCGGTTCGTCGACAAATATTGTTCGGAAATGCATGGTACCCTGGAGGAAAACGATGTACTCCTGATAGACTTCTTCCTTGCCGGGTATGCAAAAAAACTGGAGTCTATTTACCGGCAATCAGATACCCTCAGGCTGAAACTCGAATACCGGTATCTGTCCGGTTTTTTACGGTCACTGACAGGCCGGCGGCCACGGGGTCAGCCATGAGGGACCGTGCCAGAAATGGTACCGGTGAGGAACGGAACAATTCTTCTTCCCTGAAACACACCGGGGCATTCAAAATCGGCATCATCGGTTCCTGTCCTCCACCCTATGGTGGTGTTACCGTTCATGTCCAGAGACTGATGAGAAAACTGGATGAGCGGCATATTGAGTATGTCCTGTACGATATCCTGGGTGAACACCGTGAAAACAAGGACCCCCGTATTGTGTGTATACACCATCCAAAACTCTGGATGCTGAAGTATTTTTTTTCAGGAAATACCGAGATTATTCATAACCAGACCACGGACTGGAGAGGCCAGGTAATTGTCGGGCTGATGGGTTTGCTGGGGAAAAAAACAATATCTACCTTACACAGCGAAAAATTACTCAGGTCCTGGAAAACCTACAACCTTCTCCAGAGAAAGGTCCTGCAGATCGCCTTGCGGTCGACAACAGCCCTGATTGCCGTGAATGCTGATATCAGGGATTTTTGTATATCCATCGGTGTGGATCCGGAAAAAATATTCCTGATTCCGGCCTTCATCCCCCCGGTGATCCGGGAAGATGAGATACATGAAATTCCCGGGGATATCTGGGACTTTCTGGCTACCCATGATCCCGTCATTTCTGCCAATGCCTTTGCCATAAAATTTTTTAACGGCGAGGATGTCTACGGCATAGATTTATGCATTGATGTATGCAATAACCTGAAACACCGATGGAATACCATCGGGCTGGTATTTTTTCTTCCGCAGACCGGTGATATGGACTATTTCAATCGTCTGAAGCAAAGACTCGCTGATTACCATCTTCAGGATAATTTTTTGTTTGTGACCCGGCCGTACCCGTTTTACCCGTTGTTACTGAAAAGCACCGTATTTGTCAGGCCGACGAACACTGACGGCGATGCACTGTCGCTCAGGGAGGCACTCTTTTTTGGTATACCCCCCGTTGCAAGTGACGTCGTTCCCCGGCCGGAGGGGACGATCCTGTTTAAAAACCGTGATATCCATGATTTCACCGCAAAGGTACAGGACGTACTGGAAAACTACCCGTATTACCGGCAAAGGTTAAATTCGTCACCGCCCGACGATTACTCTGCGGGCATTGTGCGGGTGTACCAGAAGGTGGCAGGGATATCTGATGGAGTCTGGTACTGACTGAGGCATTGGCAGTCCTATCATGAATACTACTCCATTGGTTCCTAAGGTAAACGGGTCCATAACCGTGATAACGTCCGGGAAAAATGAAAACATGGTATTTATCCCCAATCTCGTAAAGGTCCTTGCCGGGAGTGTGACCGGGAACATTTACGTAATCTGTGAAGATCCCGGTGAAATCCTGTCGCTGAAGGAGGCCCGTTGCCAGGCGTATGACGTCACAGGTGTATCAAAATACCGGACTGACTCGCCCCTCATCCGTGTGTTGATCTATGTTTTAACCGAGATAAAAATTTCATTTTTTCTTGTTTTCCATAAAAAAACAGATTATTATGTCATGTTTCTCGCCCAGTGCTTGACCCTGCCTGTACTTACCCTGAGACTGATGGGGAAGAGACCCGTCCTGATCCTTGGTGCCTCGAACAACCAGATGAATAAATCAAAGAAATCCCGATTATTCCAGGTACTGGCACTTGAGGAACGGATAAATTTCTCTCTCTGCAAAAATATTGTTCTCTATTCGGGGCGCCTGATACAAGAATGGGATCTGGAGAGATTCCGGCACAAAATACTCATAGGTCACCGGCATTTCATCAATTTTAACAGTTTTTCAGTGACAAAACCCTTTCCCGTACGGGAGAATACCATCGGGTATATCGGGCGGTTAAGTGAGGAGAAGGGCATCCTGAACTTTGTTCTGGCACTTCCCGGTATCCTGAAAGCGAATCCTGACCTGAAGGTATTCATCATCGGTGACGGGCCTCTGATGGGCCGGATCCGGTCAGAGCTCGGGCAATCCGGTGCATTGAACCATGTTGTTTTTCCGGGGTGGATCCGTCATGATGAAATACCCGGTTACCTGAACGAATTCCGGCTTCTGGTTCTTCCTTCTGATACCGAAGGGCTGTCCAATATCATGCTTGAGGCCATGGCATGCGGGACCCCTGTTCTTTCAACGCCCGTCGGGGCAATTCCGGATTTTATCATCGACGGGAAAACAGGTTTTCTCATGGAAAACAACTCTCCTGAATGTATTCAGGACAATGTCATCCGGGCGTTAGGTTCCCCTGATACTGAAAAAATAATTACGAATGCGCAGGATTTGCTGAAACGGGAATTTACCTTTGAAAGTGCAGTTGCACGATACTCCGGAATTCTTACAGCAGTGCGCTGACCGGACCAGGATATGGTATAAATGTCCATGGATTTTCGCGGGTAACGTACAGGCGATGCCTGCTCATCCGGATATCAGGGTTATCTTTTCGTTTTTAGGGCTCTGTTGAAACCCTAATATATTAACAAGTTGCAAATCCCTATTATCGGAGGGGACAGTGCCTGTCCCCCCGAACCCCCCTGCGCTTTGCGATGGTGTTGTATTACCTTCTCTGGAATTATCTCTCTAGTGGGGATGCCACAGCGGCGGGGGCGGAGGCATTACGTGCCGTAGCCCCCAAGAGCGTTAAGAAAAATGTTGTGAGGATTTCAACAGAGCCATTTTTGCTCTGTGGATCCGGCCACCGGAACATTCCCGGAACGCTGAGCCTGGAGATGGAGATCTCCCGGGTTGTTGATGAGACTCCCGGTATGAAAGAACCGGGTAAAAAGGCAGTACTGCCAAGCAGTCAAAAACAGGGCAAAAAATGCGGTTCTGGTGCAACACAGCGCTCCGGCCGCTGAACCACGGTATTTTTTTCATATTACCCATGAATCCTTCATGTGCCGGTATCAGTAGAGTGATGCCCAGAAGGTGAACAACAGCAGGACCACCAGTATCAGCATAATAAAAAGTATTGCTATGCCGGCAAGAATGATGATTAACTTCCTGCCGGTTTCCTTCGGGTTTACCGGGCCCGTGGCCTGAACCGGTCCGGGTTCCGTGTGTTGTATTGTTCTGTTCCGTGTATTTTGACCGGGTTCAGGTATTTTAACCGGGTTTTCATACAGGGATTTCTCACCATGATTGTGTATCAGCACCGGTTCTTCCTTCAGCGGTACATCCCGGACAAATGCTGCACAGGTCGTGCAATAAATCCTGCTTGTATCGCCAACCGGCTCGCCACAACGGGCACAGACTTCCACCGTTGTGATCCGGTTGACCGGACCGGGTTTCTGTACCTTCGGCACATCATCCCGGGTCCTCGCCGGCTCCTTATTGAGCCCCCTCATGCCGGAACCGGGATCGACGGGGTTTGTTTTTTTTGGGATATCTGCGGAAAACTGCGTGCCGCATTTGTAGCAAAAAAGGGCTGTATCATCATACGCCTCGAAGTTGCATTTCGGGCACACAGTTTTTTTCATGGGGAATGCGCAAATTGTTCTTTGATTTTGGTATTAAAATACTATATCCCCTATACGCAATCCTGGCAGGGTATCAAATACCTTTTCAACAGAGTTTCCCCTGTCTGGTCCGGTCGGTTGTGTAGGTGTTCCCCGATGATCAAACTCTCGGTTCGAACATGACCTGGACCTCCGTAAAATGGGTAGAATTCTCATCCAACCACCAAAACTAAAAATTGATGTATGATGTGACAGTATGAAAAATATCGGCTTTGTTGAAATCCTCACCCTATTCTTCTCAAGGCTCCCGGGGGCTACGGCGTAATGCCTCCGCCCCCGCCGCTGTGGCATCCCTCTGAGCGATAATTCCAGAGAAGGTACTACAACACAATCGCACAGCGCAGGGGCGTTTCGGTGGGACAGGTACTGTCCCCTCCCGAATGGCGATTGGCAATATGTTAAAATCTTTGGGTCTGAACTGGAACGAAAAATTGAGGTTACTAGATCTAAATCAGAAAAACTGGCTCTGTAAAAATCTTTTTTCGAAGATTTGAAGCCCCCTTGTACCATCCCTGCCCCCGTTGGGGCGGGGGCGCATATGATTCCTCTGTATTACCGGGAAATCCCAATCTGGGTACACAGCATTATCGCGACTGGGGCGCCACAGCGGCGGGGCGAAGCCCCTGTAGCGTCATCAGGAAGGAAGTTTTCTACAGAGCCGAAAACATACATCATTTTTTAACAAACTGGTTTTTGGATCTTACATGATTTATCGGGCTATCGTTTCTTATGGGGTTGTCATAGCGGCGGGAGCGGAGGCGATGCCCGAAGCCCCCGGGAGCGTCATCAATGGTGAATTTTGATCACCAGCAGGCAACAATTAGTCGCGGGAATGTGACTATACCCAAAATTATTACTCCCGCCTGTCTGCAAGGGATCCCTTTTCACCCGCTGATTGCAGACGGGCAGGGTGTCACCCTGGACCCTTCCGGGGAGATAAACCGGATATTTTAATAGATGGCGAGCCATGGTTTATTATGGACCTGCCGGGGTGTACTCCGGGTCACCGGCGTTCAACGGATCCGTCGGGATTGCTTTAGAACACATCAGAGAGGGTTCAGATGTCACCGGGCATCTGCACCATGATTGCCGGATACAGGAAAATGTCTGATACACGAGGTTGCTGATGGTGATGTATATATTCCATTTCCACGGTGAGTTGAACTCCATGCAGGGAATTTCACTCCCGGCACATTTCTGCACTACCCGAGGGAAGTCTCATTGAACAGTATTGGTTCGTCAGCCCTGAATGAAACGGTCAGGACCTGGACTGCTCCGCTTGGTATTGGTCTTACCCTGCTGGTGTCCGTGTTGATTATTGTGACAACACCCCCGGCAACCGGGTATGAACTTTCCCTCTATGCTGCATACCCGGATATCCTCTGGCTCATCATTGCGATAAATATTTTTTTCAGCATCTATGCGATACTTCGATCTGATGAGAGTACGCCGAAACATGAGTATTATGGTTATTTTTCATTGCTGCTCATTGAAACCGTTGTCCTGTTCCTTCCTGTTATACGGGGGTATTATTCGATCAATCGCGGATCGGGGGATATGTTTCATCATATGTTCTCCGCCAGCCAGATACTCCATTCAGGATACCTGACACAGACCGACTTTTATCCTGTTATGCACGTCTGGCTGTCAGTCCTGTATAATTTCTTGCCTGACTTCATTATTCTGGTTTTTATCATCTCACTCGCCTTTTTTACCGCGTATATTTTTTCCCTGTACATCTTAGGAAAAACACTCCTTGGGACCCGGAAAGGGGGTATATTTGTCTCGATCTTTGGAATTCCCTTCATTTTTTCCTATGGCCATTATGCCTTCTACCCGTTTTTATTTGCATTATTCATTTTTCCCCTGATTTTATACGCTTATCAGAAAATCATTCATGATCCCTCACAAAAAAGCCGGTTCTATATCTGCCTGATAGTCCTGTCCTTTTTTATTGTGTTTTGTCACCCGATGATCTCCGTGTTTCTTATCATTATGTTTTCCCTTTTCACCGTTTTCGAACTGGTGAAGGGATGGACGACCGGACGCCATACAAAAACCGAGGCGGCAAATATTATGGTCATAGTCTCCCTGACCCTGGTGCTATGGTGGCTTAAATTCAGAAGTGTGCTTGGCACCCTGGAACGGATATCATTCGCCATGCTGGGCCAGGCCTCACATTTATCGATCATTGATTCCCAGATGACCTCAATATCAACGGCAAACATATCAATCGGGCTTGTGGTGGAACGTTTTATTAAGACATACGGGCCGGTTTCCCTGTATTTTTTGATTTCACTGGTTTTTTTATTGTATATACTCTACCAGTACTACCGGAACAGAAACGTGTCCGAGGATGATTTCATCTATTCGCTGCAGTTTTGTGCGGCTCTCTTTATTGGAATTGCACTGGTTACCGGGTATTTTGTCATTTTTGAACCCATCAGGGCGGCGATGTATGGATTAATTTTTGCAACCATCCTGTGCGGAATGTTTTTTTACCGGGTCTGGACCTCCGCCCGCTTTAAAAAATGGCTGCCGGGGCTCACCGCCTCGGTCATCGTGATCATGACCCTGGTCTGCATGCTCACGATACTTGCCCTGTACTCCAGCCCGTGGACCAGCCTGCCCAACACGGCACTGTCCTATGAGGATAAATCCGGTAACGACTGGATCCTGGATTACCAGAGCGCAAAAATCCCTGTTATAAAAGAGGAATCTTCGAACAATGGATATGCGGAGTATTATTTCGAGTCCAGGGGGTATGAGGATTTTCCCAATTTAATCGACTATACCTTCATTATTCCATCAGATTTTGGATACCCGGCGAACCGTACGCTGGGCGAATCGTTTGCCTACCTTCCGTATAAAAAAGCGTATATGATGACAACGGAACTGATGAAACAGACCCCGAACGCTCTTCCGGCAGACCGAAGGACCCGGATAAAATCGTTTACTGATTCGGATTTTGACCGTCTGGATAACGACCTGTCGGTAAATCAGATTTATTCCAATGACGGATTCTGTGTGTTTGATGTGAATATCAAACCCAAAACCGTCGCTGCCTGACAGGAAAAAGGAAGGGGTACATCGCTATTTGGCCCCTGATTTTTTCGTAACAATCGGTTTTGTAGAAACCCTGAGTTTTCAACACATTGCACATCATTTAGGGTATAGTCACATTCTAGCGACTAATTTTATGAAGAGATATAACACATTTTCCTCAAAAATCGCTCTTGGGGGCTCCAGCACATCGTGCTTCCGCCCCCGCCGCCAGGGCATCCCCCAAAATGTGATAGCTCTCAGAAGGTTGATGAAATATCTCGAACGTGGGGGTCAAGGGGGTGCTCCCCTTGGGTTGCCTCCCCCTTTGGGGGAGAGAGGGGGTTACCCTCATAACTATCGCAGAGATTAACCTGGTGACAGGAAAAAAGAATTTCTGCAAAGCATAAAAATTGAACTTTTTTCCCGTCAGTTCCGGAAACATATTTTATGCGACTTTTCTATCGTTATCACTGATCAATTTTGGTGGTTGAAATAGGACTATACCCATCATTTATTATCGGAGGGGACAGTGCCTGTCCCCCCGAACCGCCCCTGCGCTTTGCGATGGTGTTGTAGTACCTTCTCTGGAATTATCGCTCTACAGGGGATGCCACAGCGGCGGGGGCGGAGGCATTATCTGCCGTAGCCCCCAAGAGCGTTAAGATAAATAGTGTGAGGATCTCAACAGGGCCACGTTTTTTATTTCAGTGTCAGTCACACAATGAATTCGAAAATATCGCCGGAAAAATTAAAAAAATTTCAGGATCGAATGCTATTGTACCCAAAAGAACATTCAGCGGGTGCGTTTCCTTTCAGCATTGAAAAACATCACGTATTTTGTAACTCCATGTATATCCCAGGGAGATTGCTGCCAGTATACCTTTCAATATAAATGCCGGACCTTTTGCCTGGCGGACCCGTTCAATGCCCAGCATTAAAAAGAACCCGTTCTTATAGGTGACCCGGCTGTCCCGTCCCTCCACCCCGTCCCAGCCCAGCCCCGGCCCGATCCGGGAAATCCTGTCCGGATTTTCACCATACCTGTTTTCAAACCGTGCATTGTTCCTTTTCATATCCCGTGTTACATTTGAGGAGAGGTAGCCGGCGTTTTCTGCAATCTGCCTGCGCCTGTGGAGTTTTTACCCCCCCGGCCAGCACAGGAACCGGACCTCCTTGTCAAGTTTCTGCCTGATAATGTTCTTTGACGTTTCCAGTTCATACAGGAGGCGCGAGTGGTATTCCTCATCTGTTTCATACCGGCCCCCGAGGGGATGGTCCCTGTTCATCTCCTGAAGAAGTCTGAACAGGTCATCTCTCCAGGTGGGCGAAGAGAAGAATTCAGCACCGCCCTTCTCATGGACATACCCGGTAAAATACTGATCATACCCTTTTTCCGGGAAATATTGCCTGACCCCAATTGCCCTGTGGTTGTCAAACACCGGCTGGCCGTAGATCTTTAATGTTTCATCATCCTTCTGCAGGTAAGGTTTCTTTCCGGTGTTCTGGTTCCAGGTCATCCAGGTATAGGGATCATCAGGATGTCTGAAATCGATAATCCGGTCGCTCCGGGGTAACCATGTGTGGGACATCGTGTGCGACTGTATGTCTGCACATCCATCCTCCTCCATATGCCTCATTTCTTCCCATGACAGGTAGCCGGACCCCTGCAACTCATCAAAAGGAACATTTCCTGACCAGGAATCATCCAGGTTCTTCCTTGGATGATCCGGGTCAGCAAACTCCGGGTTAACATATATCGTCGCTGAATACCCGTATTTTTTGAGGATGGGTAGGCAAAGACCCAGTTATCCGCATAGCCGTCATCAAACGTCAGGACGACTGATTTCCTGGGGAATTTTTTTATTATTTTTCATATATTCGTACAGTTCAAGTAAGGAAATCGATCGGTACCCCCTCATCTTCAACCAGCGCATCTGGTTGTCAAAGACCTGGTACGGGCAGGTAAGATCACCTGAAATTCCATGCTGGATCACGGACCCCGACGCTGTGGTACATGATGACCGGAACGGATATGCCTGGCATCGTTACTCTCCTGCCAGCTGGCTGATAATCCCTCTATGTTCATCGATGGCATGCTTATGGTGCCATTGAAGATGGAAATCGGCTGCTGCCTGTGCACCCAGGTGCTGATAATAATCGTAGTGTTCCAGCATGGCTTTCACCTTTGTGTGTAAATCTGTTGCATTTCCGGTTTCGAATAATACCCCGTTCTTTCCGGGAACAATCATACTGTTGATCCCCCGCGTATCGGACCCGATGATCGGCAGTCCGTTGAACATCGCTTCAAGCAGCGACAGGGAAGTGCCTTCGAACAGGGAGGGAATTACGTATATGTCGGCAATTTTAAGGATCTCAGGCACCTGCTCGTGCGGCACCGTTCCCAGGAACGTTACCTGTCCTGCAAGTCCGTGTTCCTGAACCCGTGCCTCCAGGACCCCCCGCAAGTCCCCGTCGCCGGCATAGAGCAGATGGACCCGGTTTCTGATACAATAGTCCTTCCCCAGCCGGATAAAGGCATCCAGGAGGGTATCACTGCCCTTTATCGTTTTTATGGACCCGACCGAGACAATGATCCTGTCCCTGGTGTCAAACCCGTACGCATTCCCTCGACTCTTCTTTTGAACGGGGTGACATGGTGAAGGGTATCAGGGGGGGGATCACGGTAATTTCCCTTCCCGTCCTTTTTTCATACTCTTCCCTGATAGGGTCTGAAACTGCCACAATCCTGCCTGCTTTCAGAAAAAACCTTTTTGGGAATACCGGGTCTTTCCAGGGTCTCAGCCCACCTCCGTGGATTACGACGATATACGGGATATGAAGCAGCATGTTCACCACCAGTACCGGATAGATGAGGGATGAGTTACTGGTATAGGGTACATACAGGATATCCATGGTTTTCCGGCTTTTTATCAGATTACGAATAATGGATGCCCAGATTGAAAGAGTCGGGACCAGGAGGAAATTTGTCTCGCTCAACAGGATGTTTTTACATTTTCCGGTATCCTTCAGGGTTTTGCATTGCGAATGTATCGTCACATCCAGGCCTTCGCGTGCCAGCTCATGCGCAAAATGATAATTATAGATTTCCATTCCAGCCGGATCACAGGGATATATCCGTGGCGACAGGATGTGAATGTTCATATACTAATACATATTTACGTAATAAAGTATTAAGCCCCCCCTTCCCGGCCCCCGTGATCGACAATGAAGAAAACATGGATCCAGACGTTAGCTCATAAAGGGATGGGAACCCATGTCCAGGATGAATACAGCCTGTTAAGGGATATCAGGAGCACAGAGGATCTCTCCGCATTCCAGAATACGTACCTGGCAAAGCTCCTTGTCCATGCACAGGACCAGGTACCCTATTACCATGCTCTCCTGAAGAATTCCGGAATAATTTCTGACGGCACCGTCGATTTTGAACAGTTCAGGAAGATACCCTTCCTGACAAAGGATATCATCCGCTCGAACCAGGAATCGCTCATTTCAGCTGATTACCGGAGCCGGAAGTTTTACTCCAACACCTCCGGCGGATCCACCGGTGAACCGGTGAAATTCATGCAGGATAATGTGTACCATTTCTGGGAGCTGGCGACAAATCTGTATTATTTCAGGGAAATTTTAGGCATCGATCCGTATGCAGCCAGGAAAGTGTACCTCTGGGGTTCATTGCGGGACATTCTGAGCAGCCATTCCAGTATCAAATCAAGGATCGGCCACTGGATTGAAAATATTGTCTTCCTGAACAGTTTCCGGATGACACAAAAAGATATGGAACAGTATATCGCGACGATCAACTCCTACAAACCGGACCTCATCTACGGGTACACCGGCTCACTCCACGAGCTGTCCAGGTTTGCGGCGAAAAACCAGCTCCGGGTCCATTCTCCGGGCTATATTCTCAGCGCAGCAGAAACCCTGCGGGATGATATGAGGGCGGATATCGAGGAGGTATTCGGGACAAGGGTGTTCAACTGGTACGGGTCCCGGGAGGTCGGCAACCTTGCCGGGGAATGCACACAGGGCCTGATGCATACCTTCGATATGTGGAATTATGTCGAGGTGCTGGATGATAAGAATCAACCGGTGCAGGAGGGCGGGGAAGGGAAGGTGGTGGTCACCAACCTGTTCAATTATTCCATGCCCCTGATCCGGTACGAAATCGGGGATCTTGCCATTCGCGGCCCGGCGCAGTGCGCCTGCGGGAATATACTGCCTACCCTCAGAACGGTAACCGGGAGAACCTCCGATCCATTCATCCTGGAAAACGGGACATTTATCTATGGCAGTTTTTTCAACCAGCTGTTTTTCTACCGGGACTGGCTCCAGTCATTCCAGGTAATCCAGGAGGACTATAAAAAACTGACCATCGTTATCGTCCCCCAGAAGGAGATCAATCGCCAGGATCAATCTCTTATTGAAGAGAAGATCAGGCAGGTTATGGGAAACGACTGTGAAATTACCTGGGAAATTGTCGACGTCATCCCCAAAACCACCAGCGGAAAACACTTATACAGAATTTCCCATGTATGGAGGAGATTACACCAGAAACCGTCAGAAAAACTTCCCGGGCCGCAGGATCCATCGAAATAAATCATAGAGAAAATATCACTCCGAATCAGGACCCGTGACCCTGAGGATCCATCAACGTTGATTGGACTCAGGAATCATGAGAACCATCACATGGATCCGCTTAGGGAATCCCGAGAATACTTCAACGTGAACCTGACCAGGAATCATAAGGAATTATCGGCTCTGTTGAAACCCTCATACTATTTTTCTTAACGCTCTTGGGGGCTACGGCATGGAATGCCTCCGCCCCCGCCGCTGTGGCATCCCCTGTAGAGCGATAATTCCAGAGAAGGTACTACAACACCATCGCAAAGCGAAGGGGAGGTTCGGGGGGACAGGCACTGTCCCCTCCGATAATAGATGATTTGCAATTTGTTGATATCTTAGGGTTTCAACTGAGCCGAATTATCAAATGATCCAAACTCAGGGATCCTGAGGATTATCCGATGAACTGAATCGGGAATCTAAGGATCCATCAACGTAAACCCGACTCAGGAATCATGCGAACCACCAAATGGATCCGAATAAGGAATCCTGCGGATCCATCGAGGCGGATCCGGACTCAGGAATCCTGAGGATGCATCCAGCTGAATCCGACCCAGTATTATAAGGAATACCATCACACGCTACCTATTGACACATCCTGATAATCCTGCAGGGTTGCCATCATTCTCCGGAAAGTGCAGTGACTGAGGTGGAACTTGAGGGACAGGCTCAAAGATACTCTGCGCCATACAATCAACGATACGATAACCAAAAATAGTTTTTTAAATACCTATGTTGGTGGCCTGTACATCCGGATTATGAACAGACTCCCTCTGGAAGGGTGCCTTTATGATGGGAAGCGGTGCAGCCATTGCCCAGGCCATCGGGGTGGCGGCGCTTCCCGTCATTACCCGGCTGTATTCACCCTCCGATTTTGGTATTCTCGGTTTGTTTATCTCGATCGTAACCATACTGCTTGCGGTTACCTCACTGGGGTATGAATTTGCCATCCCGCTGCCGAAACAGGAACGCAGCAGTTTCCATTTGTGTGTGCTGTGCTTTGTGATTCTGGTATCCACATGTGCGCTGCTCGCCGTAATCATGGCAGTATCTGGCAGTTTCATCGCCGATGTATTTAAAATCCAGGCAATTATGCCCTATTTCTGGGTAATACTACTGGGACTTCTGTGCAGTGGCACGTATACCATCCTCAATTACTGGGCGACCCGCCAGCGGGACTATGCAACAATCACCCGTACCCGGATAAACCAGAGTGTTTCCGGAGCGATCGCAAAAATATCCCTCGGAGCACTCCTCGCCGGCCCAATAGGACTGCTGATCGGGCAGATTTTTATCAATGCGGCAGGGATCGGGACGATCGGGAAAAAATTCTGGAAAACGAATAAAAATTACGTGCACGTATCGGTGGACAACCTGAAACAGGTCGCCCGGAAATACTGGGATTTCCCGGTATTTTCAGTACCGCCCAGCTGATCAGCAGGATCGGGCTTCAGCTGCCGGTCATAGCCCTGTCAGCAATCTATGGTACTGACGTTACCGGACTGTATGTGTTATCCTATTCCATGGTAACCTTACCGGCCTCATTGATTTCCGGCTCGATCGCCCAGTCCTTTTACGCAGAGACCGCCCGGATCATTCGGGAAAATCCCTCCATCCTCATGCACCAGTTCACGGAAACCGTCAAAAAGCTGTCATATATTTCGGTCCCGCTCATCGTTATTCCCTCCCTTATCTCTCCTTTCCTGTTCCCGATTGTATTCGGGAATTCATGGAAAGATGCCGGGATATATGTCCTCCCCCTCGTGCTGGTGGCCGTCTCATCTTTTATCGTGGTCCCGACCTCGAAATTGGCATTATTCGGGTGCAACCACTGGGAATTCGGCTTTCATGTCGCCCGGACGAGCCTGTTAATTTCCGGCTTTTTCATTGCGTATACCCTCCATTTCACCCCGTTTTCCGCACTGGTACTCTATGGAAGTTTAATGATGGTTTCGTATGGGGTACTGCTGTTGCTGAATATCGTTGCGATTAAACGGACGGTATCGTCCTCAGGGAACCCGGAACAGGAATCCACGGAATAACCGTCTCCCGGGCCGGATGCCCGGAGTTTTTTGGCATCATGGCGATTACCGGACCAGTATCGCGGCTGCATTCCTGTTCACGACCGGACAACAATTTCTGTCAAAAAAGTCCCTCCCGGTTCATTCCTGTCAGTCCTTATAAAACCGGCTGTACCCATATCAATCCGATGGCCCCTCCAGCCACTATGCCATAGGCC
Source organism: uncultured Methanoregulaceae archaeon (assembly GCA_963721245.1). Taxonomy (GTDB): domain Archaea; phylum Halobacteriota; class Methanomicrobia; order Methanomicrobiales; family Methanospirillaceae; genus Methanoregula. The sequence continues at coordinate 278,232 of CAVRIL010000001.1, forward strand.
AGACAGACTCATTGTGTCGGAGGGGACAGTGCCTGTCCCCCCGGACCGCCCCTGCGCTTTGGGAGGATGCTGGTATTACCTTTTCGGGCTGGACTGTTAGAAATGTTGAAGGCTACATCTGATGCGATGGCCAATCCTTTGTGTATCTGACAATTACCAGATAAGAAATGGAGAAAAATTCCCCCAAAAAATAGTAAAAGAAATCCCGAAAAGCTTCCCGCCCCGCCGTGCCCCGGAGAGGCCCTGAGGCGGGGGATCCTCGTTATCCTATAGATCCCATTAAACCAATCTGGCAGTAACAGGCCAGCCTGAAACGATCCGATAGCGTATTTCAGCAACCTGACCCGCGGGGCCTCCGGGGGATGGAGCCGGTTTTCTGCCTCGTCCCATACAGGCTCTGCCCGGCCGGGTGACCGGTCCTGCTTGCCACAGATCCCGACGGTATCGTAAAGTTGATATGTCAAGGGTTGAAAAACCTAAAAACAACCAGATGGACACACTATGGTAGTAATCATCGACAGCTCATTTCTTAATTTCAAAAAAAGGGATATTTTCCTCAGCGATTTTCCCTATGAAGCTGATCCTGCATTCGATGTGGTTCGGTTCAATTATTGTAAACATAAACTCAGTGTGCCGGGGTACAGATGCGAAGAGAAACTCACCTCCACCATTGATCTGAGGCAGGACCTGGACCAAATCTGGAACAACATGGACCGGAAATTACGGCAGAAAATCCGGAAAGCCACTGCAGAAAACATCACCTGGAAAATCAATGAAAATTTCAGCGAATTCCACAGGATTTCGAAGGATTTCGTCAGGGAAAAAAATTTTGCCCCGGGAATAGGATCCTACCTTGGTCTCGAATTACCCTCTGAAAAAATCATGAAAAGGTATGGGACACTCTTTACCGCGGAGCTGAACGGGGATTTGTTAAGCGGGCATTTATACCTGGAAGATGCCGAAACAATCCTGGCCTGGGTCAGTACCCTCAAAACGGTTATCGGTCGATAAAGAAACCTCCAAGCTCGATAAACTACGCAAACTGCCTTCTTCACTGGCAGGCTATAACCTACGCGAAGGAAAAATCAATCGGTATATTTAACTGGGGCGGGATTTCCCTCGATCCAAAAAAGGAATCCATCAACAAATATAAACTGAGTTATGGCGGGCTGACAGAACCGTCCTATTTCTATGTGAAATTCAATAACGCGGTGTTTGAAAAATTATCGCACATCCAACGATCTGCAGATGCCCTGATGAAGCTGTACCTTTTTTAGCGATATCACAGAACATACGCGGGGAGTGAAAAAATTATCCTGAAACCTGATCGTATTGAGGGTTTCTGGAGACATGGTTCCCGAGTACTGATTGTTCTGCCCCGAATTCCGGAAAAGAGGGGGGGTCTGATGCCCGTCAGGACGGACTACACATCGTTATCCCCGGCAAAAAAATGCCAGTTCTCCTCATTCAAGAGATCGGGGTTATCGGCCATGTCAGGGCTGTACCAGTACTATATCGCTCATCTTAGTGCTGATGGGCAGGAAATTAAATTCCCGTAATTTTTCTTTGAGGAACCCGCCCCCCAGGTAATGAACGGATATGGATCCTGCCCCTTTCATTCGCATGAACCGTGAAAATTCCGCGAGAAGCAGGCCGAGGACGTCCCCGGTGGGTTCATAGAGCATATCCATAATATCGCACATGTTTTTGTTAAAATCATACACGATATACCCGCTGATATCCTTGTGTTCGTCCAGAAGGCAGAACACCGAATATTTTTTTCCCGGTGACTGCATATATCTCCAGGTTAAAAAAGCCGGGGTCCTTTCTCCGATGATGGCAAACTGTCCGGATACCTTTTTCCAGAACACATCAAACCTCTCGTCGAAAGAATCCGGGGTGTCAATGGAATAGGGCACAGTGGTTGTATACCGGCTTTCTTTTGCAAAAATCCTGATGAACATATCGACGGCACGTGCAACCGGTTTTGATTGCAGAATGGAGTGAAGATACTCATGATTCCGGTATTCTGATTTCAATGGTTTTACGAAATGGGTAAACGTTCCTATTTTTTTATATTTTATCCGTGAAAAAATGCCCCGCGCCTGTTCGTTGGGGAGGCAGTAAATAAACCTGAACCGCGTTTCGTGGATTTTTGACTGTATCTCCCGCTGTAACGCCAGTGCCTGGATCAGATTCCTGTGCTGTCTGTCAAATGCGAAATCACCGGCGATCCCGGCACATACGGGTTCACCCTGTACGAGCATCTTCCGGGGAAAAAGCGCTCCGGTGCCGACAAAGGTACCTGATTCTTCATGCCGGGTCAGCCAGCAGTCGGCAGCACCATAGGGACACTGCTGGTATTTCCACAGGTACTTCTCCTCCCGTAAGGATTCGCCGAGGTTTTCCTTTAAGATCGGGAGGATATCCCCCTGGTTACGCCGGGCATCTGCCCTGATGATAGAATATTTCGCCATGAATTCCCTTGGTTTTTTTGTACGAACTGTTACGGTGATCGTGTAATTGTATGCATGGCTCCCGACCGACCACGGGACAAAAGCACATAGTGTTTGGAATAGAGCAATAAATATATCACGGTTTCTATTTCAAATGCCCCCGGATCCGAAGATTTCATCCCTTTTACCCTTCATGCAGGGATTGGCGAC
>CAVRIL010000002.1:0-871831 GCA_963721245.1 uncultured Methanoregulaceae archaeon
TTCAAATTTTGTTTTTTATATCACGAAAATCGTTTAAAAATAAAAAGAAATATTTATATACAAACATGAAATAATATCAGCACACAGTGTCAGACCCAGCGTGGGTAAAGGAAAAGGTGCTTGAAAGAATATGGTGTTTACCAGGAATGAAGACGCAGTTTCGCCGGTTATTGGGACGATACTCATGGTCGCCATTACCGTCATTCTCGCAGCAGTTATCGGGACGTTTGTGTTTGGCGTTCCTCACAAATATCCAGAAAACCAAATTCATGGGATCATCGATTCAGGTATATACAAACGGAGGAACTGTTTTATTATCATACCATGGCGGACCGGATGACATTTCCCTCGACAAGATTAATATCACTGCCCCCAATGGAACCGTCTGGTATACAAGCAGCACTGATGGTTCACTGACTATTAATACGGCATCTTCACCAGCTCCTGCCAAACCCAATCTTGGTGCAGTGATGAAATTAAGTCCGGCTCCTGACTGGCCGGCAGGTAAAAAACGTGTCCTTGCTGTTGGTACATTTAATGATGGGGTTGAGCAGATTATTTCGGACTCTTACTATCTAATCTTTTTTTCTTTTTTGCCGGTATAGTACCAAATCGGAAAATTTGCTTACCTCCTGGCGAACCTTCAATCCAGACTTTGGAATAGGTGTTCATTTCTCTAATCGGTAGATATATTGACCCGTCCTGACTTTTGCCTCCCGATAGGTGTAAAAAGCGGCCATTTTCAGCTCCAGTTTAATTCCGGATGGTCAGACAGGCCGGAATTCGGGGTTTTCCCTGAACAATAGTGTACATTTTTCGCGAATTAGTGCCGGAAAGCCTCACGGAACGGGAAAACGGGGGCTGAATTGGGGTAGTCGGGGTGTATTTTTTAATGGTGATATTCCGGGCTTCAGATGGATATGTTGAATTTCCCGGTGAACATGCTCAAGGTCATAAAAGAAACGAATCCTCCTCCCAAATGGGAATATTAAGGCCGGTTTTTCGTCTGTTAAAGTTACCCGTTCTGGATTCAGGGCATGGATACCAGCAATCCGGAAAAATGTGATCAACACTGCCCGGATAAGGCCGGTTGATTGTCACGGCAGGAAAATAAGAAAACCTCAAATTGAGCCCATATCCACATTCCGGGCGATATCTGTGAAACGAGGACCCTTTCGGTCCAATCGGGTCCCTGGGAACCGCCGGCTCATCGAAGGTCTGGAAAAGATCATCTTTCAAAACTGGCCCGAAAATCGCCCGGATTATGCAATTGTCGAGGTGTTATCGGTGCATGCTCACAAATGGTCGATACTGGTGTTTTATTGCCAAACCAGTGATCTCGTATGATCAACTCCGGGATCGGCCTCCCGAAAGCGAATAAAAGGATATATTTTTGGACCATAATCTGCCGTATTTTCGCATTAAAACCTTAAATATTGCGCTGTTTAAAATGATGTGCAAAAATGTACTGTTTCTTGCATTAAATTCGAAAAAAGGATCCGATTTTGAGGTAGTCATGGGAACAGACTACCGTCGGAGAATTGGTTTCTTCAAGTTAAAAAAAGATGCTCGGGACTCATGTCGTTTCAGGCCTTGGCGGGTGAAAAAAATCATCTTTCAAACCAAGTCAATAGTTACCTGGATACGGCAATTTTCAGATGGTAACCGGTGAATGCCCATAAATGGTCGATACTGGTGTTTTATTGCCAAACCAGTAATCTCGTATGATCGAACCTGAGATTTCACCTCCCAAAAGCGTACAAAAGGAAATATTTTCTGACCATAATCTGCCGTATTTTGGCATTAAAGCCTCAATTATGGCTCTGTTTAAAAAGATGTGCAAAAATGCATGGTTTTTTGAACGAAATTCGAAAAACTGATCCGATTTTGAGGGGGGTCATGGAAAAGGCTACCGTCGGAGAATCAGGAACTTCAGTACCTGGAAAAGAGACATTGTTTTCATGTCATTTACTGCCCTGTTCCCGGATATCCTCTTCACAGTCCTGATCTGTGCCGGACCCATCGTTGGATTCGGTGACTGTCAAATGATGAAGTGATTGATACCAGGGATACATGGGAAGATTACCTGTTTTCATCCGCTTCGGAAAGTTACCATGCAAAGATTATTTGAGAACGATTATTGATACATATAAACACAAAAGGGAACCTGGTGATGCAATGATGAATATCTCAAAAATTCGTTACACTGTGCTTATGGATAAAAATGAAGACGGAGGATATACCGTTACTGTGCCATCACTTCCGGGATGTATTTCGCAAGGATCAACGTGGGATGAAGCATTGGAAAATATTGAGGAAGCCATCACGGGATTTATCGAAACGCTGACGCTTCTTAAAAAACCGGTACCGGTAGAAGTTGCAGTCCAGTTGAAAGATCCGGTTTCGGTATGAAACTTCCACGGATCTCTGGTCAGAAAGTCCTCAATGCTTTAGGTAAAGCCGGGTTTAAAGAAGTTCATATTCGTGGCAGCCATCACTATCTCTATCACCCGGTAAAGGATCGAATCGTTACGGTTCCTGTCCATACCCAAAAAATAATCGCCCCAAAAACATTGAAATCAATTCTTGAACAGGCTGATATTTCTGTTGATGATTTTATCAGGCTCCTTTGATCGGGCATCATGAAAAAAAGATATCTGCCTTATTTAAGCCACCTCGGTGACTCGAGCGCCTTTTCCCGGGATGATCTCCTCTTCCGGTTCGAGATAGAGGGAGATCGCCTGCCTGAAATTTTCCTTCGTCTCTTTGATCGTTTTACCCTGCGTGATACAGCCTGGGAGAGAAGGGACGGTAACGACATGCCAGCCATCCTCCCCCATCTTATCACACCTTTCAGGTGTAATCTCTGACTCCCGTTTGAATGTGTATAATTGCATGCTGCCGGAGGATGATCTTTGTTGTGAACATAACTACGGCCGGGATTTTTTAAATTATACATCCCTTTCATGAACATCATCACAGATTCAAAATTTTTTAATGGCAAAGGTATCCATGAGGTGAAGCGGATACAAAACGTTCATCAGTATTCCCGGGCTGCTGGCGGACTGCGACTGATCCATGCAGAACGTTATGTGTATCGTCTGATGGTGATTTCCACTATGTTCGGGTACACTCCCAAATGGCCGATACAGTTGTTCTGTTGACAAACCAGTAGTCAGGGTCGATCAAACCCGAGATCCGCCTCCCAAAAGCGTACAATAACGTATATTTTAGGACGGTAATTTGCCGTATTTTAGCATTAAAGCCTCAAATCAGGCCCTGTTTAAGAAGGTGTGTAAAAATGTACGATTTTTTGCATGAAAATCGAAAAAAAGATCCGTTTTCAAGGTAACCATGGAAAAAGCTACCGTCGAAGAACCAGTTCCTGCCAGTTCAAAAAAGATACTCCGGTTCTCATGTAATTTCCAAGTCTGCAGGTGGATTGTCAGACACTTCCAGCCCCCCTATCCTCGGATTACCCGGCTTTTCAGACGTATCCCGATGTTCACGTAGAGCCGGAGTGCCCAACCACCGGGGGATGTTAAACAGGATAACCCCAAAACTCTTTCATAATCTTAATAGCGCAAAACTCGCCGCACATTGTGCATTCTGCATCCCCATCGGCAAGCATCCGTGCCCGTGCCGGGTCAAGGGCGCACCGGATCTGACCTTCCCGATCAAGCGCTGCCCTCATAAGTGCGACTTTTTTATCGTTTCCTACATTTTTGTACTTTACCGTATCTCCGATATGTGCAGCAATCCGGAATGCAATAAGGCCTTCTTTAACGGAATCCGGCCCCGGAAGCCCCAGATGTTCGGATGGCGTGATATAACAGAGATAATCCGCACCGGCAGCGCTCGCAATACCCGCACCTGCACACCCGGCAATGTGATCGTAGCCGACAGCAATGTCAACCGGCAGCGGCCCGGCAACAAAGAGAGGATATACAGACTGCCGCTTCTGATGCCGGATATACGGAGCGATCCGGTCGCTCCGGATGTGCCCGCCGGCCCCTTCGATGATCACCTGGACACCGTGTTCGTGGGCACGATGTGCAAGCGCGACATTCTGTCGTATCTCCTCAAGCTGTGCCTTATCGCGTCGGTCGCTGATGCACCCGCTTCGGGCAGTATTCCCCAGCGAGAGTACGATCTCATGACTTTTACAGAGGGAGAGAACCTTATCAAAGTGTTCGATAAACGGGTTTTCGCACTCGTTGAGCAGCATAAAGGCGCTCGTGATCGACCCGCCCTTTGAGACTACCCCGAGAATCCGTTTTTTCCTTCGGAACTCCTGGAGCATAGCCTGGTTCACGCAGTGGATCACGCACGAGCTGATGCCCTGATCCGCCTGCATCTTAAGTGTCGCAATGATGTTTTCAGCAGTCATCTCTTTCAGGCCGTTTTCAACAACCGCCTGGTAGACTGGCACTGTAGTAACCGGCAGCGTTGTGCTGCCCATAACTGCCGCCCTGATTGCATTGATATCCCCGCCCATGGAGAGATCGCTTATGGTATCTGCTCCGTATCGTTCGGCAATCTGAGTCTTTTTGATCTCGTCCTCAAGGCAGATCTTACTGGTGGAAGTGCCGAGATTGACATTGACTTTTGTGGAGAGTCCTTTACCAATCCCGGTGAAGTGGTTACCCCGTTGCATGATCACGGCACTCCCCCCGGCAACCCTCTCGCAGAGGACTGCCTCATCGATTCCTTCAGCCCCTGCAACCGATTTTACCTGCAAGGGGATCTTCCTCTGCTGCGTCTGTTCAATAAGAGAGTGCATCTGTCTGCTCTCCTGATCGGAGTCCTGCGTATACCTGTGCTTTCCGGGTAAAAAAAATGGTAGTGGAACAGGAAATTATTTTACCATCTCCGCCATGCATGCCTGCGGAGATCAACTTCCACCACCCTGATTTTTCCTCGTTCGTCTGAAGATCGGATTATTATCAGAAAAATTGCAGGGGAATCGTATTCATTTAAAAAAACGAGTGCGAGGGGAGGGATTTGAACCCGCGAACCCCTTCGGGAACGGATCTTGAGTCCGTCTCTGTTGACCAGGCTTAGATACCCTCGCTCATACTATGATTTGTTGCAGGAATAGTAAAAGGCTTTGAGGTGCAGGAATCGTATGCCGGAATTGATCATTGCCCCATCAATCCATCATCGTTTACCGGCCTGATCATTCCGCGCCGATGAGGGTTATGCTTGGGAGAATAATTACCTGGGACGCGGATTGAAAAAAAGGGCTCTGTTGAAATCCTCACAATATTTTTCTCAACGCTCTTTTTGGGCTACGGCACGTAATGTCTTAGTCCCCGCCACTGTGGCATCCCCTCTGGAGCGATAATTCCAGAGAAGGTAATACAATACCATCGCATAGCGCAGGGGGCGGTTCGGGGGGACAGGCACTGTCCCCTCCGATAATAGGTGATTAGCAATTTGTTGAAATATTAGGGTTTCAACAGAGCAAAAAAAAGGGAAACGTCAAAATCCGTATCCCATTGCCAGTGGCAGGAAATTCTCCGGCTCAGGGGAGTTCGCCTTCGTTTGTCTGTACGATGGTACAGTCCCTGCATTCCTCGCATTCAAATTCCAGCGTTGAGTGGCGGATGTTGTATTTTTCCAGGCGCTTCTTGATCTCCCTCTTCATCTCCTCGATCCTTGATGCGTCCCGCTCGCAGGAATAGACATGGGCATCGAGCACGTTGATTTCCGAGCTGAGACTCCAGAGGTGGACATGGTGCACCCCGGAAACATCCCTGACCGAGGTCATGTCGGCGACGACCGCATCGAAATCTACGGAACGCGGGGTGAACTGGAGCAGGATACCGATGGTTTCGCGGAGGATGCCTGCGGCCGATACGAGGATCAGGACCGTGATGAAGCCCGAAAGGATGATATCGGCTATGACCTGTCCGGTGAGTGCTATCCAGACGGCTGCTGCAATAACCGCAACCGATGATATGGTGTCCCCGATGACATGGAGGAAGGCGCTCCGAATATTCAGGTTATGGCTCCCGTGAAGCAAATACACGACCGCGATGTTGGAGATAAGCCCGATCACGGCAACAACGCCCATGAGGCTGCTCTGGATGGGTGCGGGGTTCTGGAACCTGAGGTAGGCCTCCCAGAGGATGACCATGCTCATGCCGATGAGCAGCAGGGAATTGATAAATGCGGCAAAGATCTCCGTCCGGTGGAACCCGTAGGTCCGCTCCTTGGTGGGGAGCCGTCGTGCAAGCGTGATTGCCCCGAGGGAGAGGAGGAGGGAGAGTGCATCGCTGAACATGTGGCCGGCATCACTGACCAGCGCAAGGGAACCCGAGATCAGGCCGCCGGCCAGCTCCACGACCAGGAAGACGGTCGTGATGACCAGTGCGATCTGCAGGGATCGGGTAAAATCACGGTGCTCGTGGGCCATGTGTGTGCTGAAGAAGTATCAGCGACGGGCATAAAAGGGTAGCTGAAAGCTCATGCGGATAGTGGGTGATTCTTTTTTTGGTACACACCACATGATGGATGCTGCTGTTGACATACTACCGGTGTGGTATCCCGAATTCATTTCACAAAATTATTCAATACTATGAGCAAACCCACCCCTTCGGGGGTCGCTCGGCCGCCTCGTCGGGGCCTCGCTGGGCAAGAATGTTGTTTTCAACACTATAATTTTTCACGGGGGTCAAGGGGACGTCCCCCTTGGGCTGCCTCCCCCTCTGGGGGAGAGAGGGGGTCACCCTCGTGAATCTGAAAAATTTGAACTGCCAGATAGGATTTTATCCAGCAGCAACTGAATGAAATGATTCCGGGACAGGACATTGACTTACTTCCGGATTCATTATAAGGAACCGGGTTACATGGTTCATAGAAATCCTTTTTCGAAAATTTGAAGCCCCCCTTTGCGCCACCCTGCCTCCGTTGGGGGGCGGGGGCGCATACGATTCCTCTGAATTACCAAGAAATCCTGATCTGGGTAATTCATCATTATCGCGACTGGGGCGCCCCAGCGGCGGGGCGAAGCCCCTGGAGCGTCATCAGGAAGGAGGTTTTCTACAGAACCGGGTCACATGAAATCTGCAAGCCCGAGCTGCTGCTGTTTCTCCTCGCCGAACGTGGAGGTGATCGCAAGGTCAAGCACCTCGACCCGCTGCTTCGTATACTCTGAAACCTTGTATTTCCTGCAGATCTCGCGGGACATCTCAAGGTATTTCTTCACCGATCCCTCATGCACGGTGGGGATAATGTTGCCGTTGCAGATGCCTTTTCCCCTGAACTTCGTGCATTTCCCCGGCAAGGGGCATCCGCCGGTAGCTCGTGTTGCACTTCGTGCACCGGAACTTCTGCTTCGAGAATGCAGAGAGGTTGCCCATCAGGTCACGGATGAAGTGCGTGGTGAGCACCCGTTCTGCAACATCATCCGCATCGACAGCACGGATCTTCTCTGCCAGCACCAGTTCGGCTTCGAGTTTGTCGGTCATGGTCTTGAGCTGGGTATACATGGATTCGATCGGCCCTGCCGAGATATCCGAGGTGTCGTGGGTGAACTGGAATCCTTCCAGCTGTGCCGGAGTCCCAATCCTCCGTTCAACGCGATCGATAAGGCTGGTCATCGTTTTTGGTTCTGCGTACGATGAGTGCGCCGGTGTAGAGTTCGAGGGGATAGTGGTCGCAGACATCGATATTCAGGGATTCCTTGTCGATCTCAGCAGGATCGATCCTGCTCGTCAGCACCAGCGGGGCATCCATCGACCCCCCCCGGTTCTGGGGGAGGAATGAACGCGAGAAGTTGATCAGGCCGTCAAGGAGCAGCATGATGCAGTCCTCATCCCCGTCGCACTGGCCGGTAAAGATGCCGTTTGCAACGAGCGTATGGTCATCGGCAACAGTGAGGCAGTATACCCTTTCTTCAGGAGACGGGACGGCATCTGCGGACTGGATATAGTCAGCAATTATAGTGCCCCCCTCAAGCACCGGGACGGCATCCCCGACCTTGATTTCCATCGCCCGGATCTTCCGGAGATACGCCGTGTCCCAGACCAGCATCGCGTGATCAGGGGTGACAGCGATCTCCTTTCCAAGACGGGTCCTGAACCTGATCAGCGTTGCCGGTGAACGGTGAATCGATACCGAGGTGATCTTGCGGATATGCATAATCCCCCCGGTATCAACCGTCCGGGTAAAATACGGTCGTGCGGGATCGGAATAATAGGTCCCGAGCCGGTCGATGCCCGGTCGGCTTACATCAAAATTTTCGAGGACAAATCTCCGTAGAGGTGATTTTTTCCAGGTTCTGCCATCATAGACCTCGATTTCGGTATCGCCGTAGAAACAGTTCCGTCGTTTTGCGGCATGGAAGAACGGGTGGGCATACCCGACGTTCGCCCGGGTGAAACCGACAATCCGGGCGAGGACACCGGCACTCGTGTGGGGGGCAAGCCCGATGACAAGGTGCCCGACAAGATCCTCGGGTTTTTTGATGTTATAGAAGGGTTCGAGCCCGTAGCATTTCACGAGGAGGTCGTCCATGAACTGTGCAACGTGTACCATGTATTCTGCGCAGGAGTCCGAGACGAGCAGGTCCTGCGGGTGCAACTCCACCACTTGAGATCCGTTCTGGAGATCGTAGCCAAGGGTATCTTTAGTGTAGCCCAGCGAGCGGAGTTTCTCCACCGGAACCCGTCACCTCATCCGGACGGATGTGGGTCAGGGGCAGGTCGATCATGTCAAACCGTGTGGTCCCGTCCTTGAAGACAAAGATATCCTGCATCGCCCGCAGGATCCCTTTCTCCATCGCCTCGACGGTTTTTTCCCGGGATATGACACCTTTTACACCCTTGACGAGAGCAACACTATCCGGCTTGAGCCCCAGCCGCTCCATCGCCTTTGCATACTCACCTTTCAGGTTCAGGGTGACCCTCTGGCTGCAGGTCGTGCGGGACATCACACCCGGGACAGCGTTCCATCAGCGTCTCCCGTCCGCATTTGGGGCAGGTCGTGATCGCAATGGTATGCCCCCCGCATTTCTCGCACCGGTTGGTATAGGTGATCTCCTGGCACTCAGTGCACCGTCGCCTTCCCGACTTCAATCTCGATGATCCCTCCCTCCTTCTGGAAATCGATCTCGGTATTATTCGCGTCAACTTCTGCGGTATGGCTGGACGCAGACTGGAATGAGCGCCGGGATCCCCCGGAGTCACCGAGCGGGAAGAGGACATGGGGTGGCGGGTTCATCTTCCGTGGTTTGGATTTTCCCGGCCTGCCCATGCGCCCGCCAATCCGCGTGCCTGCCCGTGACCGGAGTTTCAGGCCGGAAAGATGCATGACCAGACCAAGCGGAGTCTCGAACGGTGCATTGTTCCAGGTATCGCGTTTTTTCAGGTGTTCGTCAAGCCCGAGACAGGAAATGAAATGCACGATAGGTCTTGATCTGCACATTCTCATCCCGCACTTCATGGGGGATGAGCAGTTCTTCGAGGATAGTTTTTATGAGAGGATCGAGAGGGATCTGCAGGATATCATCGCTCATTTTCCCCGTCCCGGTGACCGCATCTGCCAGTGTCCGGATCTGTTCTGACGAAAGGTCGTCCCAGAACCACGTATATGCCGGGTGGAGATAGCCCCCGGCACCTGCCAGGGCAAGGGCCTCTTCCTCGGCTTTCGGAGGTTTTGTCCCGGCCCCTGCCTCGAGCTGCCACCACTCGCTGCAATAACCACTGGGAACCAGCGGGTGGTTGTTCTCGAGGAATTCACCAAACGAGATGAGGATCTCGCCGACATCGAGGATTTTTTCGATGCCCGGCCCAAGCCGTTTTGCAGTCGCCTCATCATCGATCCGGAGCACATCGCCGTTCTGCATCCGGACGGTAGGTCCTTCGATGGAGTCAACCGGAACCACCCCGCACGCCTTGCCCGGCCGCTCGGTCTTCATCTGGGTGCCGACGGCAAGGAATTCGCCGAGGATGTACAGGGTCGCCGGGTGAAGGCCGGCCGCAGCAAACCCGGTATTGCGCGATCTCCCGTAACGGAGCCGGAATCCTCCTTTGCGCATCGGATAGGAAAATACCGGTCTCCCGCCGATCAGGTCGCGGAGGTACTTGTCAAGCGGTTTGATGCTGACCGTTCCCGTCATCTGTTTTATTTTTTATGAGCTTGCCAAGCCAGTCCCAGCCATCCATCTTCATCTTTTCGACCTTGCTTTTGAGTTTTGGTGCCTTCCCGGCAATTCCTTCGGCGAGGACGAGTGCCATGCCGCCCCGCACCGTGTTTGTCTCCACCCGTTCAAGGTTACGGTGCCCTGAGATCTCCTCCTGTTCGGTCGCCTCCCCGTCGATGCAGACCGGGCAGTTCTCGACAATGAGCCGGATTTCCTGCTCGCTCGGCAGGTACTGCAGGTTCATGATGGAGTTGTACTGGCGTATCTCCTCGATATACCGCTCAACCTCCTCCTGCCGGGGGATATAGCGGTTGATGCCGAGCTGGCGGCGGACATAATCTCCGACCAGGACCGAGAGTGCCTGTGCTGTCCCCCCTGCACTCCGGATCGGCCCCGCATAGAAGATCTTCAGGTACTGGCTCCCGTCATCGTTCTTTCCCAGCCCGACTTTGGCGATCCCTTCGGTTGGTGCAGCAACCACGCCTTCGGTCAGCAGCGCCATCGCGGTACGAATGGCATGGTCGAGAATCTGCAGGTCTGTCGTTTCGCCAAACTTCCGGGCAACAAAATCGTCGCCGATACGGAGGGCAACCTCTTCACGTGACATCCGGGATTCGAGTTCACGGATCCGAACTGCCACACCCTTGATTCCCAGCAATGCCTCAACCCGGTCTGCAAGGTCACTGGCAATGGGAATTTCGATATCGGTGGAGGGATCGAGTCCACGGGAACGGGCTTTTTTTGCAATCGCTATTGCGACGAAAAAGGTCGTCCATAAGGGACTTTTCATAGGCCTCCATCGCGGGCGAAAGCACAAGCATACCGGTACGATTCTGCGGGAGCGGATTTATCTGTTCGTGTTGCGGACCAGAAATAAAAACGTGCGGATTAACGATCTTTTGGCTCTGTGAAATCCTTTCTAAAAAAAATTTTGAAACCCCCTTGAGCCATCCCTGCCCCCGTTGAGGGCGGGGCGCATACGATTCCTCTGGATTACCGGGAAATCCCGATCCGGGTAATACAGCATTATCGCAACAGGGGCGCCACAGCAGCGGGGCGAAGCCCCTGGAGCGTCATCAGGAAGGAAGTTTTCACCAGAGCGGATCTTTTTATTCCTCTTTCCCGAGTTTATCGACAATCGAAGGAAGCCCTGTCTCTCCCATCTGCCAGAGGGTGAGTGTGGCGCAGGACCTGATGATCTCATCTGCATCCTCAAGACGCCTGGTGAGCGGTTCGACGGCAGGTTTTCCCATCCTGCAGAGAGCCTGAGAGAGAAAACCCCGGAGCTCCCGGTCATCATCTGCCATTGCATCAATTACAGGGTCAATAGCCGGAATTCCGATGGTTCCCAGCGATGCAGCCGCAAAACGTCTGAACTCATGCTCCTTATGGACGCGCATTGCCGAGATAAGAGGGATTACTGCCGGCTCACCGATGCCCGATAATGCAACTGCAGCATACCAGCGATGATCATTCGTCCCTGCCTCTGCAAGTGCCTGGATCAATGGCCCGACCGCAGCTGTTCCGGTTTTCCCAAGTGCCAGTACTGCCTTGTGCCGGATATCGATTGAAGGATCATTCAGGTTGCTGATAAGCCGGCGAATGTTCTCTTCATTGAGAACCTGATCATCCATGCTATCCTTCTCCACCATTATCATTTTCCCGTCGTGTCTTTTCATACGTATTGGCGTTTCCGTTCCGGAGTCGCCTCACAATGGGCTCAACAGAAGGGATCAGGATTTCATCAAGGGCATCGGCAATTACTTTTCGCTCTTCCTCATCAGCAGTTTCAATCAACTGGATGAGCGGGTGGATAGCATCGGTGTCTTTCAGCTCTCCAAGTGCAGTGACCAGCTCAATCCGGACGGCTCTGTCTGAAAATTTTAAAAAACGAATGAGGGGTTCCAGCGCGGGTTTTCCGATTGCTGCAAGTGACATGGCAGATTCAGCACGGACATTCTCGTACTTATCCGCAAGGGCATGGATAAGAGGGTCGATCGCGCGCGGGTCGCGGATCTTACCGAGTGCGATCGCCGCACCCCATCTGAGATTTCCATCCCCCCTGCGGAGTGCACTGATGAGGGGTTCCACGGCCGGTTCACCAATCATTCCCAGTGCGTATGCTGCACGGCTCTTGACAAAACGGTCCTCATCGCACAGCAGACTGACAAGCGGGTCGATAGCCCGTTGATCGCCGATCTCGCCAAGAGCGATCGCTGCCTTCCACCGCACATCATCGTCACTATGCCCCAGCGCTCCAATGAGGGCATCAACTGCAGGAGGACCGATCTTTGAGAGTGCCTCGGCTGCCTTCCAGCGTACACCACTCAATTCATTATGGGTGAGGGCGGTTATCAACGGTTCAACTGCCTGAATATCTCCGGTTTCGCCAAGTGCCTCAGCCGCATCATACTGGATTTTTGGATCCTTATGGCGGAGAGCATGTATCAATCCCTGCATATTCCGTGTTTTTGTAAGTTTTTTGATATCCGGACTGAAGGGGTTTCCACAACTGATACGTTCAAAAAATGACATCCCTGCAAGTACTATCAGGATTGCGACGGATGGAATTTTTTTGCGCACATAAAACCCCGATGAGGATCCCATCTGTGTTAGTATAGCAAAAAACCAGATAAAAAGATGATGGAATGGGCTCTGTAGAAATCCTTTTTCAAAAATTTGAAGCCCCCCTTGCGCCATCCCTGCCCCCGTCGGGGGCGGGGGCGCATATGATTCCATAGTATTAACCGAGAAATCCCGATCTGGGTAATACAGCATTATCGCGACTGGGGCGCCACAGCGGCGGGGCGAAGCCCCTGGAGCGTCATCAGGAAGGAGGTTTTCTACAGAGCCGATGGAATGTTTAACGATCGCCGCGGCTTTTTTTGGAATATTCCTCCGGTCCGTGCCTGGGGGTTTTTTAAATAAATTACTGGAGAATTAGCGGTTCGCTGCTGATTTCACATTCAGGATCCCGACGGGGGAAGTGCAAAAGCGCTCCGGCGTTTGTCATTTCTGTCATGCCCGCAGCATTCAGGCAAAACCAAGATAACCAGGTACGAAGAGAATGACGAAAAATATCCCCATCATACCAAGTCCGAGGGGTATTCCAATCTTCGCCCACTCCTTACTGGTAATCTCAAGTTTGCATGCCGCGATGATATTGGGGATATTTCCCGGGATCAGCATTCCTCCGGCAATCAGAAGCCCCATGATCGCCCCGGTAATCTGCTGCGGGGAGAGTGCCGGGCTGATCTCTGCCGAGGCAAGAGTCGCATTGTCCAGTACAGCCGATACAATATTCACCCAATACAGTCCAGCAGGCGGAATATTGATGATATACTCAACGATAAGCGGCTTGAACCCTTCACCGAGGAATATAAGCGCCATGATGAACAGGTAAACTTTCCCGGCTCTTACAACCACTTCGGCGATACTCTCCCTCTCAATGATACATTCCAGTTGATTTTCATTATCCTTCGATCGCAGGAAGAACACCAGCCCGACAACCCCAAGAACAAATACGGTGGGGATGATATAGATGCCGAGTTTCCGGAAAAGGAACCAGAAATCGGCATGATACGGAACCCCTGCTAGTTTGGCAATAACTATCGTCGAGAGCGGTTCACCAAGGGGGGTGAGCCCGGCACCAAGGCCAATGGAGAAACAGGATACAACTGCAAGGGTGATCTTTGACTGCCGCCCGATGGGGAGCGCATTGACAATTTCAACCAGAATGATGGCGGCCAGGATGGCGGAGATTATGCTTGATACAAGCCCGAGGACAATGATGGTAGACCGGCACAATAACGGTGATAGGAATGCGCTCAATCATGGCTGTGAAAATATCCTGGATCCGGTGATGGAAAAAATAAATCACCAGGCCCATGAGCAGGACAATCTGGACTATACCGACAGGAATACCTGCTATGTTCGTTATATTGAGGGGCGTGGTCAGCGCCTCGGTAATTATCCTGACGTTCCATCCTGTTGGCTCATTGGGGATAGATATGAAACCGGAAATGGTTAGTGCAGCAGCGCCGCAGAGAAAGAGAAAAATTTCCAGGTTACACTCGATATATTTGATCCTGAAGGGAAGGACGAGGACGAGAATGAATATTATTACAAGACCAAGATTTGCCAGGAGGTCCACGGGAATCACCATGTGAAAATCAAAATAATCCGAATTGGATTTCTGGTACCCGGTTTTGTGGTTAAGGACATTAATGAATTCCTTTGTGAGGGATTATAAAAAAGTGATAATCATGGCAGCATTCAGGCAACCCCATATCCAGGTACCCCACAGTCCCTTCACCAGCAGGAAGCTATTTATTTAACCTATACGGTAAAGACCAACATAATATAAAAAGATGGTTGTCCAGGGAAATGGTAAAGGATCTGACTAAAACTATCAATTCGTTACGGTGCATTGCCGTAGAGCGCTGCAGGGACAGGCTCGATCAGGCCGCCCGGAAAGCCAAGGGGCTCATAAGGAATGGACAACCGGTGGAGCAAAAAGAGAAGTCTGCCCCTGATGAAGAACAATATGGAGTAACCTCTCTTATGAAACGCAGGCATGGTTTATGAAGGAGGGAATATGGAAGAGGAGAAAACTCTGCTACAACAGATTCGGGATAAAGAACAGGAATTTTCCCAAAGGATTGAAACAGTAAAACAGGAAACTGATGCACAAATTGCCGCCGCTGAACGTGAAAGGGAATTGGCAATTCGTGAGGCGGTGGCATCAGGAAAAAAATCCGCTGAGGAATTATACCGCAGAGAACAACAAACGACAGAAATCGAAATCGGCCGGATGAAAAAAGAGGCGGAATCCGAAGCAGAAACCGCCATAATACGGGGGAGAAGGAATCTCGAGCCTGCAGCAGACAAAATCATTGGTTATGTGACCATGGAATAAATCCTGACATCAGTGGAATCCGTATGCTCCAGAAGATGAAAAGAATCCAGGTAGTAGGGCCAAAAAAGGAGTTCAACCAGGTAGTTGACCTCCTGTACCAGGAAGGAACTATTCATCTTGAAGATGTCTGCCATTGCGTCAGTGAGGAGGAGATTCATCTCTCCAAAGTGGAAAAAGGAAAATCTGCAGAGATCGCAGAAATTTCAAGCAGAATTTCCGGGATCCTGACCACACTTCCCGGAGTCCATGATGATGTTATCACACAGTCGGCTATCGCCCATGAACTGCAGGGTAATACCAGGGATGAAATAATCCTGCGGGCGAACGAGATAATCCATGAACTGGAACACTCCACAAAAAATCTTGCAACCAGGAAGAGCGATCTGAAATTATCCATAACCGCTCTGGACAGGTATGCAAAAATCCTCAACATTCTTCAACCTATAGAACGTGAGCTCCCCGTCCTCGAAAATTATGAAGTGACAATACTCCTGATACAGAAACAGTATGAGGAAGTATTACGCCTTATCCGGGGGGAGATGGAAAAGATCACGGATAACCGTTTTGAAATGACCTCAACTTCAGTAGACGAGGACACACTCGCCACCATCATGGTCTTCCATAAACGATACTCCCAACAGGTCCATTCATTTATCTATTCTGTTAACGTCAACGAAGTCCGTCTGCCACAGGAGTACATGGGTAAGCCTTTTTACGAAATGTTTGCCCAGATCGAGACAAATAAGCTCCAGAAAACGGAAGAGATGAAACTGATTGACGAAAAACTCGCAGGACTTTCCGCTGCATGGTACCAGGAACTCGTGATACTTAAAAAAATGTTTGAAGATATCAGCGGAGAGCTCGAGGAATTCAATAAATTCGGCTGTTCCGAATTTACGTTCGTCGCAATGGGATGGATCCCCAAAAAATTTCTGAAACGGGTGAAAGAGGCAGTAAGGAACGCCTTTGGCGAAAGGGTTGTTATCCGGGAACTGGAAGTAAGCTCAGAAGAGATGGAGAGGGCACCTACGTTTTATGATAATCCCCGATGGGTGAAACCATTCGAAACTATCATGAAACTTGTCAGCCCTCCGGGGTACAGGGAGATCGACCCATCGCCAATCCTCGCAATCTTTTTCCCCATCTTTTTTGGACTGATGGTCGGGGACATCGGGTACGGGCTGGTTATCCTTGTCTTTGCCCTCATCATGAAAAACAAGCTCAGGGCAATCGAGTTTATGAGAAACCTCGCAGACATCCTGATTATCTCGTCAATACCGACCATCATTTTCGGATTTCTTTTCGGCGAATTTTTTGGTGATTTTGGAGAGATGATGGGCTGGTTGCACCCGGTTCATTTCCTTGGAGTCACCTGGAACCGGCTCGAGGCGATAATCCCCATGTTGATCTTTGCCATTGCCGTGGGGGTTATTCATATCTTCCTGGGACTTATCATCGGGATTATTAATGAGGTTACCAGAAGAAACAAAAAACACGTGTCAGAAAAAGTGGGGATGTTACTTGCACTTTCGGGGCTCATCACCATTATTGCTCTTGCCCTTGAATTAATTCCGGCATGGACCCTGTACCCGACGATTGTTATAGGTATTATTGCGCTGTTGATGCTTATTTATGGTGCCGGTGCAATGGGTCCCATGGAAATCATGAGTTCGGTGGGAAATATTTTGTCCTATGCCCGCCTGATGGCAATTGGCCTGGCATCGGTGATTCTTGCTTTCGTGGCGAATAAGCTTGGTGGAGAAATGGAGGTCCTTGCGGTAGGGGTTCTTATTGCTGTAATTCTGCATGCCATGAATATTGTTCTTGCCATGTTTTCCCCCTCTATCCATTCCGTCCGACTTCATCTCGTGGAGTTTTTCTCAAAATTTTATAAAGGCGGGGGGACTGTCTATAAACCTTTTAAAAAAGAGATCAAGGGGGACTTGTAATTTTTGCTCTGTTGAAACCCTGATATTTCAACACATTGCGAATCGCCTGGTATCGGAGGGGACAGTGCCTGTTCCCCCGAACCGCCCCCCTGCGCAGTGAGATTGTGTTGTAGTACCTTCTCTGGAATTATCGCTCAGGGTGATGCCACAGCGGCGGGGGCGGAGGCATTACGTGCCGTAGCCCTAAAAGAGCGTTGAGAAGAATAGTGTGAGGATTTCAACAGAGCCGTAATTTTCAGGCTGGCAGGACCTGTCAGGATTGCAGGGATTTTTTCTTTGCGGCTTTTTTCTTTCTCTCAATTATTGTTTTCACTTTCTTCAGACGGAAAAGATCCTCTCTTTCACGTTCTTCGATGGCGTTTTTGATATACTTTGCCTGATTTTTTAACTCAGGGATCAGGATCTGTTCCAGGGCATTTACCCGTCTCCGGTTCATCTGGATTTCGGCACCAAGTCTTCTCATGGCAGTTTCCGTCTCGGCAAGTTCTATGAGAAGATCAAGTTCAGCTTCAAATCGCTCCGCGGTCTCGTCAATTCTCCCGCTCGTCGATATAATACCGTATCCTCTTTCCAGCATGCTTTTTGAAACCCGTTTTTTCTCGATCACCGGGACAGGTACGCCCATGATGTTTTTTCCGCTGATATCCACGGTGATAACTCTCCGTGTAGCAAATGAGGCGGATTTCAACGTAACCGGGTCGTCAACCGCCTGAGCAATCAGGAGAGCCATGTCAGCGGAACGGGAAACCTCTTCAAGTTCCCCCCGGGAATTTGAAACGGTGGTTAAGATTTTAAAGAATTCCTGAATAAGTGCATCCATTTTTTCCCGAAGGAGATCCCGGCCCTGCTCGGCAAGTTTTATCTGAGCCTTTGTTTTCATCAGCTCCATTCTTGTCGGCTTTACCTGTTCCATGTCTCATCCTTCCTTCATTTTATGCGAAGGATGATATTTTTTAATAAAATCCCGTTTAATCCGCTTGAGCTCATCCTCCGGCAGGATGGCAAAGAGATCCCAGGCGATCGAGAGGGTCTGCTCGATGGAGCGTTCTTCGTTGCCCTGTGTTATAAAATGCTTTTCGATTTCATCGGCAAACTTCAGGTATTTTTTATCCATCTCCGTCAGCGCCTCTTCACCGACAATTGCCACGAGCCGCCTGAGATCTCTCCCGTAAGCATATGACGCGTAGAGCTGGTCGGCAACACCGCGGTGATCTTCCCTTGTTTTTCCCGGGCCAATCCCAAGGTTCATAAGTCTCGACAGGCAGGGAAGTGCATCGACCGGCGGGTCGGCGCCCCGACGGAACAGGTCCCGGGAGAGTACGATTTGTCCTTCGGTGATATACCCTGTCAGATCAGGGACCGGGTGGGTAATGTCGTCGTCAGGCATCGTCAGGATAGGTATCTGGGTGATGGAGCCGGTTTTTCCTTTCAGCCTGCCTGCGCGTTCATAAATGGAGGCAAGGTCTGTATACATATACCCCGGATAACCCCGACGGCCGGGCACCTCTTCACGAGCCGTGGAAATCTCACGAAGGGCTTCACAGTAGTTGATCATATCAGTCAGGATCACCAGCACATGGAGGTTATGGGTGAATGCGAGGAATTCTGCGACGGTCAGTCCGCAACGCGGTGCTGACAGCCGTTCAACAGTGGGGTCATCTGCCAGGTTCATGAAAAAGACCACACGTTCCAAAGCCCCGGTGTTTTCGAAATCCCGAATGAAGTACGATGCCTCCTTATGGGTAATCCCCATGGCAACAAAGACCACTGCAAACTGTTCCCCCTCACCAAGGACTTTTGCCTGCCGGGCGATCTGAGCTGCAAGCTTGCTTGCGGGAAGACCGGAACCAGAGAATATGGGCAGCTTCTGGCCCCGAACGAGGGTGTTCAGACCATCGATGGTTGACATACCTGTCTGGATAAAATCTGCTGGCTTATCCCTGGCGGAGGGATTGATCGGCGTCCCTGCGATATCAAGAATGGATTCCGGGATAATGTCCGGTCCACCATCGCGGGGTTTACCGACACCATTAAAGACCCGTCCCAGCATATCCAGTGATACATCGATGCGGGCGGGTTTGCCGGTAAACCGGACTTTGGTTACCTCTGTGTCGATCCCCCGGGTGCCTTCGAAAACCTGGATAACTGCAAGATCCTCGGAGATATCAAGAACCTGCCCTGTCCTTTCCTCGCCATCCTTCAGAAAAAGTCTGACTATTTCCCCAAAAGAGGCACCTTTGACGTTGCTGACAAAGACCAGGGGGCCGGAAACATAATTTATCGTCTGGTAATCTTTGGTAAGAAGCGATACCGGTTTCATTTTTCCACCTCAAGGGAGGCGAGGTCTTTATGGATCCCTTCAATCATTTTCCTGATAGTGTCAAGATCCTGGACATCCTTCATCCGTCCGATATTTGTTTTAAGGGGGAGCGACTGGATCTGCTTCAGCGATATTCCCCGGCTCATCGCTTCATTCACCTGCGCATAGTAGGTCATAATCACTTTGAGCATCAGGTACTGTTTTTCCATGGGACAGAAAGAGTCGGTGTCGCTGTACGCGCTCTGCTGGAGGAAATCCTCCCGTATCATCCTGGTTACGTCAAGAATCGCCTTCTCACTCTCCGGGAGTGCATCCGGCCCGACCAGCTGGACAATTTCCTGGAGCTCGACCTCCTTTTGCAACAGGTACATACTCTTTTCCCTGAGCTCCCTCCAGTCCTTTGCTACATTATCAACGTACCAGTCCCCGATACTATCAAGATACAGGGAGTAGCTCTTGATCCAGTTGACCGATGGGAAATGTCTCCTGTACGCGAGATTGGTATCCAGTGCCCAGAATGTCCCGACGACACGAAGCGTGTTCTGGGTGATGGGCTCGGAGAAATCTCCACCAGGAGGTGATACCGCCCCGACAACCGTGACCGATCCGATCCGTTCTTTTCCGCCCACACAAACCACCCGCCCGGCCCGTTCATAGAATGCTGACAGCCGGGTTGCAAGATACGCCGGGTAACCTTCCTCACCGGGCATCTCTTCCAGCCGGCCTGATACCTCCCGCAATGCCTCACCCCACCGCGAAGTTGAATCTGCCATCAGCGCAACGTCGTATCCCATGTCACGGAAATATTCAGCGATGGTAATTCCGGTATAGATCGATGCCTCCCGTGCGGCAACCGGCATATTTGACGTATTTGCGATAAGAATCGTCCGTTCAATAAGAGGAAGGTTAGTCCTCGGGTCAATAAGTTCCGGAAATTCGGCAAGGACATCAGTCATCTCGTTTCCGCGTTCTCCACAGCCGATGTATACGACGATCTGCGTGTCGGACCACTTGGCAAGAGTCTGTTCTGAGACCGTCTTCCCTGTCCCAAAACCACCCGGAATCATGGCGGTGCCTCCCTTTGTCACCGGGAAAATACAATCAAATACCCTTTGTCCGGTGATCAGGGGTAATATGGGATCAAGTTTCTTCTGGATCGGTCGCGGGATCCTGACCGGCCAGACCTGCATCATGGAGAGCGGAATCTTGTTGTTAATAATGCAGATGGTTTCTTCAACGGTGAATTCGCCGGTTTTAATTTCGGTCACCGTACCTGAAATGGTATGAGGGACAAGAATCCTGTGTTCGAAGTGGAATTCCCGGACTGTCCCCAACACATCACCTTCCGCCACGGCATCACCTGTTTTTACTGAAGGAGAAAACATCCATTTCTTACTTCGATCCAGCCCGGGAGCTGAAATACCCCGTTCAATAAAATTACCGCATTTTTCAAGGAGAACCGGAAGTGGTCGCTGAACACCGTCATAAATGGAGGCAAGGAGGCCGGGGCCGAGTTCGACGGAGAGCGGTTTCTCAGTGTTTTCCACTTTTTCACCGATTGTAAGACCGGTCGTGTCTTCATAGACCTGAATAACAGCGTCTTTTCCCTCGAGACGGATGATCTCGCCCCTCAGCTCCTCCTCCCCGACTTTCACGACATCATACATTTTCGAACCGCTCATACTCCGTGCGATGATAACGGGGCCGGAAATTCTCGAAATAGTTCCTGTAATCATACAATCACCTTCTCAGGACGATATTGTAGCCGATCGCCTTTCGTAAGAGCCGTTCAATATACGATCTCCGGTCGAGTTCCTTTGATTTCGAAGGAATGGGGATGATAAGGGGACGGGCAAGTTTTTCAATACGATTCATCAGTTTCTCGTCGAGCGCGAGCATGAACTCCTCATTCACCGCAACAATCCCGATGTCATCTTTGTATAACAGAGGGGTAATCACTTTTTTGGCATCCGCACTGCTCCCTGCCTCAAGCACCTCGACTCCTGCCAACCGGAACCCCGAAGCACGATCGCTGTCTGTCACGACGACAAATTTATACATACACCAGTTCCTCTTTGAGCTGTTCATCCGGGAGATCCACCGTTTTGCATCGTGAAATAATCCGGATATTGGTTACTTCGTTATATTTTGACCAGAAATACCCGATAATCGCGGCTACACTCAACGGATCCCCTGAAAACGCGTTCGTTCCTTTTCTGATGAGGAATTTTTCAAGCTGCTTTTCGAGAACAGATATTTTCTGGGTTTTTATGGCAATTTCCGGGACCTCCGCAAGAAACCGGTAGGGGGTTTGTTCCAGCTCTTTAAGGACCTCCCCAATTCCATGAAGGGACATGAAATGATTGAGGGCATCGGAATCGAATTCCTTCCCTCCCTCGATAAGGAATTCCTGTGCCTGTTCACGATCGATGCGATCACGGATCATGCGTAAGAGGGTCTTGAGATTCACCACATCGATCTCGGTCATCAGGATATCGCGGATCAGCGTATCGTTATAGGACCTGCTTTTTACCGTTTCAAGCGCTTCCTGATAATAAAACTTATCGAGTGCACATTCAAGAACGGCAAGATCTTCTTTGTCAATAAACTCCTGATATTTTTCTGTTAAGGGTTTGGCATAGACTATTTGCCATGTTGCAAGCATGTCAATGACTGACCGGACATCCGGCTGCCTGATGAGTTCGGTGAGGGTTACCTCATCCATTTCTCCGGCAGGTACAAGACAATCAAGTATCTCCTCATTTGTTACGTGGATGTTTTTTCCACGAAGAATCGTTTTTATGTTCTGGACATCCCAGCGGTGCAGGAATATTTTGATATATCGTTCGGCTTCACTTTCTCTGACAAAACCAAGAATTTTCTGGAATGTCCGGGTAAAATTTTTCCTCAGTGCGTATTCAATACAGACTACCCCGGAGTACAGGACTTTCGCATCGATTATATCCTCCTTATAGGGTGTCTTTTCGAGATCGGCAATAAGGGCATCAAGATCCGGTTGAAATATCAGGTCTTCGAGAGTTTTATGGTCAAGCAAACGGCTTCGCATCCCCCGGATCCGTGCATTTACATACCCGTAATCCATCTCAGTCACCGAAGAGAGCTGCGTAGATTTCGAGCTTTCTTTGCTCTTTTGCCCGATCCAACCGTGATTCAAAGGTATTTGAGATTTTTACCGATTCGTTGTGCGTACCGGCAACAAGGCCCCCGGCACATGTAAGATCTGGAATGACGTCTCCTGACAAATCCAGTTCGGCAAGGATCTTTTTTACAAGCTGTTCATCCCGTGGATCAGTATGGACACGAAACTTTTCACCCCCAAGGGATTCGACAGCCTCAAAGGTCAGTTTTTTTACTATCGCAGGATAGTTCGGATCGTCCCGCACATGTGACAGGCGCTGTTCTGCTTCGCGGAATGCTTTCAGAAAGATGGTTTCTTTGGTATCGATCAGTTTTTTCTTATTCTCATTTTTTGTAAGATATATGTGCTTGTTCTTCTCGATCAGAGTGGCTTTTTTTGCCTCGGCAAGAAGAGATCCCTGGATTATTCCTACCTGATTCTTTGTATCGTTTGAAATTTCCTGAATAGTGGTTCGGGCTCTTTCCCGGAGCTCGCGTTCTTTTTCCAGCGCGCTTTCCTCTACCGATTTCAACAGATTTTCATATGCCATGGCTTATCTCACCTCGTGTCCCGGGTTCCGGAATAATCAGATGCTATGACGGGGGAAACTCCCGATTTTCCCCGTATCGGGAGCACACAGAAAAATATGGGATGGGGATATCTGCAGGATACTTGTAATACTTTTGTGAGATTACTTCACCAACAGGATGATCATCGACGCGATCACAAATCCAAGAATGACAAGAGTTTCCGGGATTGCTTCAATAATAATGATCGAACCTGCGGTTTCAGGTTTTTCTGCGATCGTCCCGGCTCCTGCCGCACCTATACGCGACTGCGCCCATCCCGTTGCAAAGGCACCTGCGGTAAACGCTATTGCTGCCCCGATAGGTACTTCCCAGCCAACCATAATTTACAAACCTCCTGATGATAGTATGCTAACAAGGTAACCTATATAAATTTATCGTGAATATTCTGACATGTTATCGAAATTAATATATAAAATAAAAAATCCTTATAATTATATTGTTTTGCTCAATATGGCATCCAGGCCTCTGACATCATCATCGGTCATGGCATGTTTATTTTTTATGTATTTCCCCTGGGCTACGAGGGATATGACATCTTCTTTGGATAATTTTGAGAAGCTGTAGCTCCCCCAGCGAAGACGGTCGATGGAAGTCCACAGTTCACCGAGAATTTCTTTGAGGAGATCGGTATCAGTCTGTTGAGATCGCCCTCCATTCCGTGCCGGTTCTTCGCCGTATTTTTTCCAAAGCATCTTCGACGGCTTTTTCCTTCTGGATTTGAAACAACCGTCTTCCAAGATTATCATCAGTTACATCGGTCATATTTTATTCCGGGAATTATAACTACCAGTTTATAATAGTTTCCCGCGGCTGCTGGTCCCGGGATGTTTTAATCGTGCGTTAGATGTCTTCTGCCAAAAAGTATATGGTCAGAGAATGGGATTGTTCATCATCCCAGTGAGGAGATGGAGGAACACGATGCCAGATGTATCACAGAAGGAAATTGGAAAACGTCTCTACCATGTTCACCGTGAGAAAAGAGTGGAAGAGGCAATAAAAAAAATAAAACACGGTGTTGGAAGTGAGTGGGGTTCCCTGAGCCGCGAAGATATTGAACTCCTTGGACATCTGCTCCAATGCACATGGAATGTAATCGATCAGAAAATCTGGGAGAATATCCCCTTCAGCCACATGACAAAAAACGATGTCAGGAAGATTCTTTCATTTGGTGCAGGGGTCAGCCCGGGAAAGAATCCGGATACAACGGCCGTCAATGAGATCAAAAAAATACTGTTATCCGTTACCTGATCTTTTTTTTAACGATTTTATCCTTGTTCATGGGTAAGCGCAGAACGAATGCACCGTAGTATCAGGATGTCGCTACAGCGATACACTCTTCAACAGACCCTATCCGGGCAACTGCACCACACATATCCGGCACATAGGCAAGGGCCTTGCCACTGTTGACCATAATCGAAGAGTATTGCTCCATGACCGGGGAAACCACCATACATGTGTCGGCAAATACCCGGGCACCGCTTCTTTCTATGCTGCTGACAGTCTCCACGTTTTTATCAATTATTCCCTGCGCGGCAAAGACATAGAGAGGCCTCATTACCGTTTTTCCTCGCAGAAGGCCTGCAATCCTGATAAGTTCTCCGGCAGAGCAGTGAGGACATCCAAGCGCAACTGCATCAACCGGGATTTCGGTAAAAAGCCGGTCAATTTCAGCGGGTTCGACCGAAATAACCTCAAGACCAGCCAGATTGTACCTTATCTTTTTCGCCTCAGGTGTGACATTATCGATATGGTAGAGAGCCACGGCGCCGGTCGCAGCCATTGCAGCTCCAAGAGCCTTCATCTGGTCGGGATCCGGAGTAATTCCCCGGAAATACGGTATTTTATTACCCGCAAGTTTACCGGCATGGTAGCCAAGCGCACCATACCGGGCGGTGCTCCATTCCTTATCACCGGGTTTTACTTCCAGGATGATGTGAGGTTTGCGATTTTTTTCAAGATGGAGCCCGTAACAGGGGGTTTTCCCGATCAGCGCCGCAGCAAGAGCCCCCGGCCCTCCTTCACGATTTGTCCGTGCCCCGATAACTGAGTTGGCATAACTGACTGCGGATGATTCGGACCACGCAAGATGATCCCCAAAGGATGTTGTATGCAGGTAATACGGGGTACATGTACATTCAAGCTTTACACCAAGCCTTTCGTATGCCGCGATTACCGCCTCCTGCTTTGATGCAAACTCGGGATCTATACCCATCTCCTGCCATCGCTCCCGGGGCATGCCTATAGGGTTTAACACTGCGGGGACCACTACGCGGGCATCAAGGCTCGACAGCCATGCAAGCCCGTATTCACCGATCGTTTTGTACGAAGCCCCGCTGACCTGAGCACTTTTTATTCCGACAAGTCGTTCTGCGCCAAAGACTTTCCCCAGCGCGACGAGCAGTTCCATCATCCGTTGCCGGGTCTCGCCCTTCTCACCGGCAAGGATCTCCTCGTCCCCGGTATCAAGGTACATATGGTCACCAGGCAGCGCGGGAGAAATCGTCTTCGCGTCCCATCACCATGGTTGCATCGACCCCGACCTTGACGTTTGTACCGTCTTCAAGCTGGCATGGATCAAGCGAAGACCCCCTGACCCCGGTTATAACCATGATGTCGCGGTCTCCCCGTACCCGGGTCGCGATGGCGTATTCAACTTCAACCGGGTCATAGGGATCAATATCTGTGTCCACAACGACAACATGCTTAAGAGATGTGTGTGCCGCGAATGCGGCCATAATTGCGTTTTTTGCATCCCCCTGCGTACTTTTTTTAATCTGGATTACTGCATGGAGATAGCCACAACCGCCCTTGGTAAGCACGACGTTCTTCACCTCGGTTACCCCGGCGACAGCTCGATAGATCTTCGGTTCATAGGGAGCACCCATCAGCATCTTGTGTTCATCCCCGCCGGGGAGGATGCCATGGTAGATGAAATTTTGTTTCAGGTGCATTCCGGTAAATTCAATGACCGGTTGTTGTCGTACAGGATCATACGTGCCGGTGATGTCCACAAATGGCCCTTCATCGGTAACCTCTCCCCCTATGTATCCTTCGAGCACGATCTCGGCATCAGGGACAAGCACACCATTGCTGCACCTCCGGACCATGATCTCCCCGCCAAGAAGTTCAGCGGCGAAACCAAGTTCCCTGCCGGCGGGAACCCTGGTACAACTTGCAAACGTTACAGCGGGATCCGTACCGATGGTAACAGCAACGGGGAGTTTCTCACGATTCGCAAGTGCCTTTCCCAGCATTACGTGCGTATGCCTTCCCTCAACAAGGCGGGCGGCCACGCGGTGATCGTCCAGAACCTGCATCCGGTGGATCGATGCGTTCTCCACGCCGTCAAAACAGGAAAAAACAATACCTGATGTAAGATACTTTCCTGCATCTTTGGGATAGTGGTGCATGACTGGCAGCGTGGAAAGACTGGGTTTTTTCATCGTAAGTGACCCTGCCGTCTTTACCTTTCCGTCAAATTTCGCATCGGCAAGTGTTTTTACCATCTTCTTTTCATCAATACCGAGAGCGATCGAGAGGGCACGCCTGCTCGCCGTGAGATTCATGACTGCCCGGGCTCCCTCGATCTTATGGAAAAACAGGAGCATGTCAGTCGTACTTGCCATCTTTGGCGCCTGCATATCTGCTGAAACCGGGTCCTCCACATCAACAACAAGCCCGCATTCCCGCATTTTTTCGATAAATTCACGCATTATAACCACTCCAGCGCTGTATCAGGGTATGTTCCACCCCAAGATGATCGAGAACACGTCCGACAACCATGTCCACAAGATCATCTATTGTATCCGGGTTATGGTAGAATCCGGGACAGGCCGGGATAATGGTTGCCCCGGCATCTTCTGCAGCAAGCATGTTCTTCAGATGGATCTTTGAGAGAGGAGTCTCCCGGGTAACAAGGATACAGGTGCGATGCTCTTTGAGGCAGACATCAGCGGTCCGGGTTATCAGGTTGTCCGCATATCCTGACGCAACCGCCGCAAGCGTTTTTGCGCTGCAGGGGATGATGACCATTCCATCAATATGGTGTGATCCGCTTGCAATCGATGCGCCCATTCTGTCGATATCATGGTACGTTGCATCGAATCCTTCGAAGGATACTCCCTCATGAGCTGCAATCTGTCCTGCAACTTCAGACACGATAATATGCACTTTCGCATCGCGACAGAGCACTTCCAGCAGGCGTTTTGCATAACACGCTCCGCTTGCACCCGTCACACCAATAACATACTCTTTTTGCATCGTACCTCGCTCTCTCCTGTGATACCAATGTCGGAGTGGTGATAAAAAGAGTTTATGCAGGGATCAGGGAAAAATAGAAAATCATTTTGCTTTTGGTGGGGCAAAAAAACGGTATCGCACGTTCGCTTCCTCGATTCGCCGGGCATGCCTCGGGTTCAGATCCCGGCGCGCCTCAATCACTAGGGTATTGAGAATATTGTGGAGGCGGATGGTATCGTATTCCTTGTCCTTGTGTTCGTTCAAAAAGTCCAGAAGATCGCTGGTACTTTTAAGCACGCCGGAGCTCCCAACAAGGTTCAGGCGGTTGAGTGTCAGGGCAAGATTCTTTTTGGCGCTCTCCATCTTGTAGACCTCTCCACTCGCAAGGTTCAGTTCGGTTATCGCGTTTAAAAGATCGGTATATACCTTGAGTTTATAGGAGATTTCTGTCATCCTTCGTTCGGTACTCCGGAGTTTCAGCACTGCAGCAGCCATAATTACTATGACTGCCACCACACCACCGGTCACTACAATCCAGTCTTCTATCATCACTTCACCTCAAAGCGTCAGGAGTTTCTCTTCGCCACGGTTACATCAACCTTGACAAGGTACCCTTTCATCTCGATCTCGTACGGCCCTGTTGTATACCGGGGAATCAGGTGGTGAAGATCAAAACCATAGGCGCCACCATAGCCATACAGATCTGTCTGCCCGGAATTCCCGTTGGTTACCTTCATCATAAACCAGCTCTCGGTAACGTTATCGGTAAGCGGAAGCACATCAAACCCGATTCCCCACGAGGCATTGTCCACCCTGACGTTTTCAGTATACACGTCCTTCAGGCTCTGGAAGGAGTACGATCTCTTGAGATAGTGATCTCCCAGGGTAAAAGAGGGTTGTGGAGCAGCAGTCATTGTTGTCTGTTGGACCTCAGTTGTCGGTTCCGGAGTGGGGGTGGGCACGGGCGAGGCGGGTCCCGGGACCTGAGTACACCCTGCAATAACTGCTGCCACGGCAAGGATGGTCAGAATAATGAATATGTGACACTTCATATGGGTGAGTGTTGTGAGGCCGAATATATTATTTTTCACAAGAGTCCCCGGGTTTTCCTGTCGTTTATCAGGTTCAAAGGAATTAAAAAAAATATCATCGGAGGATCGGGAGAGAAAACAAAATTTCTGCACCGATGCACCTTATTCGAAAGATACCAGGGTATCCTGCCTCGTGGGTTTTTTAATATGCAGGATCTCCCCGCTGACCTCGGCAACCAGATCCCTGTGCTCTGGAATTGTATATACTCCCAGACGCCATTGTTCGCGGCGCGTCGCGTTGAGGGTCCGTATGCGGGGGGATATTTCCTTAAAACCCACGACCGTATTCCTGTTCTTTACCCTGACACCGATCGACATCTCGCCAGGAATTGCCGGAATATCAACCAGAACTTCGTGCGGCATGAGGCCTGCCTCCAGGGCAATCTTTCCCGCATACTCACGGCATCTTTCAATAGGGACTCCCTGTTCAAAAAGTGCTGAACTGACCTGATCGCTTCCTACGAAAAGCGCCCGTTTATACAAGCGGCGTTCGTAGAGCCGGAGGGCAAGATCCCGGGCAACAGGATTTTCAGATGTCCGCAAGGCGTGCAGGCAGCCCGCATCATCCATCTTAAAGAGTGTATCGGCAGCCTCTTTACCCGTCCCTTTGAGATGCTCAAGTAGAGCAAGCTGATACATGCTCTCTCCGATCCTGCTGACATGATGGAAGTACACGGTGGGTCGCATCAGGGTGCGCGCGATGAGCAGCGATTCTGCTGCATTCACCCCGTTCTCATCAAGGACTGTCCCTTCGCTGGTCCGGATCAGGTGCCGGATAAGACGCTGGGCATCAACAGATCCATACGGTGCACCGGTGTAATACGCATCCCTGAGGAGGTAGTCCATCCGGTCCACATCAAGGTCGCCATGAATGATTCCGGACAGGGGGTGCATTCCCTTGACCACTGCGCAGAGCTCGTCGGGATCGATTCCCCCGGCGAGGGATGATCCACCTGACAGTTCCCCGACGATCGTATCGATATCGTCATGGGAACGGCCCAGGAATTTCTTCATAAGCGGTTCGCTTGCGTGCGAGAAGGGTCCGTGTCCGATATCGTGAAGAAGTGCCGCCGCCACCACCAGCGTATGCTCATTGTCAGAAAGCCCAAACCGGCGGGAGGCAACATCCGCAAGAAACATGGTTCCGAGCGAGTGTTCAAATCGCGTGTGGTTAGCTCCGGGGTACACAAGGTACGAAAAGCCGAGCTGCTTAATGTAACGGAGGCGCTGGAGGACCGGGGAATCAAGCAGGGTAAGGGCAAAATCCTCCACCTCGATGTAACCATGGATGGGATCTTTTATGATCTTCACGGATTCACTAAAGAATCTTCATATACATCGCATAAAAGTATTGAGTAATGATCACATTCCTTTCTGGCGGGACGGGCACGCCGAAGCTGCTGCGGGGCGTGCAGAAAGTCATGGACCGTCATGAGATATCTGTCATCGTAAATACTGCCGAGGATATCTGGATATCGGGAAACCATCTGTCGCCGGATCTTGACACAGTTATGTACCTGTTTGCCGGAATTCTCGATACAGAAACGTGGTGGGGGGTGAGGAATGACACATGTACGACCCACGATGAGATCTCCCGACTCGGGATTGATGAGTTCATCACTATCGGCGATAAGGACCGTGCAGTCCATATTGCCCGGGGCGAAATGATGAGAAACGGGATGAGACTGACCAATGCAACGAAAATTCTCTGCGAAAGGTTCGGTGTCCGTGAGAATGTTCTTCCCATGACGGATACTGAAGTGACAACGCGGGTAAAAACTGCACTGGGCCTCATCCACTACCAGGAATACTGGGTGCGCTCGAAAGGGAAGATCGAGATTGAGCAGGTGGTGATGAGTTATAAAAATCCGCCTTCAGCCACCGAAGAAGTGCTTGCGATGATCGAGGCGAGTGAGGCTGTGGTGATCGGACCATCCAATCCGATCACGAGCATCTCCCCGATTCTTGAATGCGAAGGAATCAGACATGCCCTCAGGGATACACTGGTGTTAGCCGTGAGTCCTTTCCTTGGCAACACCCCTTTCAGCGGGCCTGCTGCTGACCTCATGAAGGCATCAGGATTTGAACCCAGCTCCCGGGGGACCATGGATTGCTATGACGGGATTACCGATATCTTCGTGCAGGATATCCGTGACCCTGTCAGTGTCGACAACTCTGTCCGACTGGACACCCTCATGACCAGTGAAGAGAAGAGTATAGCTCTTGCCACGGAGATCCTCAGGCTGGCAAGGAGAGGCTGATCGCACGTTCTGGTTAAGTCTGGAAAACATATATAATACCAGACAGTAAGGGTTATCGTGGAGATCTGAATGAACCGGAAGATAGTCCTGATAATCCCGATATTCTTCGTTTTCACGTTGTTATCCGGATGCCTGTCAAACGAGAGTACACAGCTCACCCTTCAACTCACTTCATCACCTTCCGGTGCTGAAGTGTATCTTGATAACCAGTTTCAGGGAAGCACTCCCTGCACCGTCGCCAACGTAAATCCGGGGAACCATACCCTTGAATTCCGTTCCCCAGGGTACGAGAGATGGTCAGCCCCAATCACGGTTTCTTCCGGCACTTCAAACTATTTTGCTGCCTTGACACCTCAGCAAAATACGTCGTCAATAACGGGAACCACCCCGACAACTCAACCTGCAAGAGTAAGCGTCCGGGCGAGCAATGACCTCATGATACTTGGAGAATCCGAAGTATTTTCAGGTACGTGCACCGGGTGTAACAAAGTATTGCTGACACTGTATGGACCGGGATACTACATTCAGGGTATTTCGCTGGAACCGCAAAAAACCAATTCCGCTGATGCATGGAGTTATACATGGAATCCGGGATATTCCCTCCAGTCGGGCTGGTATACCCTGGTGGCAGAAGACGATCAAAAAACCACCTCCGACCGGGTTGAATTCTCTGTAGTAGGAGGAGGGATAGTCTCCATTTCTTCCAACAGTTATTCAGCTGTCAGAGGAGATACACTACGGTTTTCCGGACGTTGCACAACAGGCGCCCAGAAGGTTTTACTTGTATTATACGGACCTGAACGGTATTCCGGCGGTGTTGAATTAGGTTCGGTATCGGTAAGCGCCGATGACACCTGGAGTTTAAGGTATACTCTCGATTCAGCAGCGCCCACAGGTCTCTATTCAGTAAATGTTAATGATATCCCCCAGACAGCATCGAGCTCTATCCAGTTCACCGTCAGGGAAATATAATTCTTGTACTTTTTTTTTCTGGCAGTTTTCCTAAATTTTTCAGATTTGCCAACGGATATAGTCTCATATTTTAAGTCGCCGGGAAATTCGGTTTTGCAGGGGGATACATGCAATCCGGAGCCTCGGTCGATGACGGAAAATGGGCTTAGTAGAGTAGAAATCCTCAAAATATTTTTCTTAACGTGGGGGCTACGGCATGTAATGCCTCCGCCCCCGCCGCTGTGGCAACCCCCCTGAAGCGATAATTCCAGAGAAGGTAATACGACACAATCGCAAAGCGAAGGGGCGGTTCGGGGGGACAGGCACTGTCCCCTCCGTTAACAGGTAATTTACAATTTGTTGAAAACTCAGGGTTTCTACAAAGCCGGAAAAGGTTCTCATTATAATGCAAAAGAATGGTGAAAAAAATCGGTTAACGTATCCCGGGAGAAAGAATAACCTGCCAAAGGTATCCGATACCTATTTGAGGGTTTTATACTAATATTCGTCCGGAGAAAATTTTTATGGGGGTCACAAATACATTCCTCAACCTGTTTAAATCGGCAAAAGCTGAGGGTGAGGAAACGGGGGACAAGGAGGAGGTGCGACTCCACAATCAATCAGCGCACTACGAGAACTTCCTCATGGCACTTCGCGAAGGTGATCTCGACGCCCGCTGGAGTGCAGTTCGATCGGTTGGAGACCTTGGTGAACCTTTTATCGGGCCACTGATCCAGGGACTTGGTGATGAGTACTGGATTATCAGGAGAGGGTCAGCAGATACCCTCGGCAAGATCGGTGCTCCGGCTGTCGGGCCATTGATTGAAGCTTTCCAGGAACCGGCTGACGATATACGCCAGGAGATCGTGCGTGCACTTCAGTTAATTGGTGAGCCTGCAGCAGGTGCCCTGATTCAGGCCCTGAAACATACGAACGCGTCTATCCGGAGAGGTGCCGTGCAGGCGCTGGGGATTATGGGAGAGGCATCGGCCGTACCCCGCCTCATCGAATCTCTCAGGGATCCTGATGCCGGTGTCCGCCAGGAATGTGCTGTTGCTCTTGGCCGGATAGGAAACCCTCTTGCAATTGGTCCGCTTATCGAAACACTCAATGATGCAAAGGAGTCTGTCCGGATGTCTGCTATGGCAACACTCTGCTCTTTCGGCGAGCCATCAATACTCCCCCTTATCCGAACCCTTGGCGATCAGAACGAGGACATCTTCCGAAGGGCGATTCTTGCCCTGGTCACCATAGGTGAGCCTTCCGTAGATATTCTGATAAAAGCCCTCGGGGATCAGAACCCGAAGATTCGCAGGGGTTCGGCTGAAGCCCTCGGACAGATCGGTAATACCAGGGCAATCCCCCCTCTCATGAAATCGCTCGATGATCCTGACAGGTCAGTACGCGTTCAGGTCGTGAAAGCACTTGCAGCCCTCGGAGTACCTGCGATCGCACCACTTATGCAGGCATTCCGGGAAGGTGATGCAATGATAAGGACAAGCGCCATGGAAGCTCTCTGGATGCTCGGGCAGCCTGCTACAACGCCACTTATCATGGTTCTGAAAGACGATCAGAGCGACGTCCGGAAGCGTGCAGCCCTGCTCCTGGGGGAGATAGGTGACCAGAAGGCCATCGACCACCTGACCGGACTCCTGGCTGACGAGAATGTAGCAGTGAGGCGGGAGGCTTTCGAAGCCCTCGAGATGATCAAGAAACGGGCGACAACGCAATAACGTACTTACCTTACGACTTTTTTCCCTGTATGCCCAGTCAGATTGGGTGGATATCGCTGGCTAATATGGGTATCCATTCTCCGCCCGGGCAAACCATCATATCATACCGGATATATTTTTCATTGACATGATTTCGATTGCAGATATCCACGCAGCTGAAACAAGGATTTTTCCGCACATCATTCACACTCCCCTTGTTCATTCACCCACCCTCTCCGATCGTACGGGGGCAAATGTTTATTTAAAGCTTGAAACACTTCAGAAGGCCGGATCATTCAAGGTTCGCGGAGTTACCAACAAGATTCTTTCCCAGCTTGCGACGACACGAATCCCGGGCGTGGTTGCCGCTTCGGCCGGGAATCACGCCCAGGGTGTCGCAGTTGCAGCTCGTTCTGCCGGTATTCCTGCAATCATCGTGATGCCGGAATGGTCTGCTCTCACAAAGCAGGAAGCGACCAGAAGGTATGGGGCTCAGGTAATAATTCATGGCACATCACTCGAGGAGAGTATTGCGAAGGCAAAGGAGATTGCACGCAAAGGGAATATCTTCATTCATCCCTATGACGACGATGCGGTCATTGCCGGACAGGGAACCATAGGGCTTGAAATTCTCCGGGATTTGCCAGCGACGGATATTATTCTTGTGCCGGTGGGCGGCGGGGGTCTTATCGCTGGTATTGCAACAGCGGCGAAGGGAATGAAACCGTCGGTCTCCGTCATAGGAGTCCAGACAAAGGCATGCCCATCCGCTGATGAGGCGCTTCGCCAGGGCTCTCCGTACCGGATTCATGCAGAAGAAACGATTGCTGATGGTATCCGTGTGACAGAAACCGGAAAGCATACGCTTCTTCTTATGCAACACTATGTGGACCGGCTCGTGCTGGTATCGGAAGAGGAGATCGCCGATGCCATGTTGTTGCTCCTTGAACGCAAACACGTTGTCGCGGAAGGTGCCGGAGCCGTCCCTCTCGCGGCTCTGATGAATGGGTCTCTGGATGTTCCTTTGGGCAGCAATGTCGTGCTCGTTATCAGCGGGGGAAATGTCGAAAGTTCTCTTCTCTTCAGGGTCATCCGGCAATCCCTTATCCGCCAGGGACGCATCATGCGCTTTTCTGTAATGCTCAACGATCAGCCCGGCACCCTCGCCCGGATCCTAACCTCGATCGCACAGGAACGGGGCAATATTATTCAGATCAATCATATGCAGGGAGAGCCCGATTCCCCGCTGCACATGGCGCGGGTGAATATTGACCTGGAAACACGGGGTTGGGACCATATCGGGGATATTAAAAAAGTGCTGGTGGACGGGGGTACGAGATCCGGATGGCGTGAAGGATAATGGACTCTGGAGAAAATCTCCTTCCTGATGACGCTCCAGGGGCTTCGCCCCACCGCTGTGGCGCCACACTCGTGATAATGCCGTATTACCCGTACCCGGATCGGGATTTCCCGGTAATGCAGAGGAATCGTATGCGCCCCCGCCCCCAACGGGGGCAGGGATGGCGCAAGGGGGGCTTCGAATAATCCGTGTTTCTACAGAGCTAAAATAATGCACGTTATCTTCTTAGATTTTGCAACTGATTTTTTTCATATTTTCACGTCATAATCAATTTTTATTTTATTGGTTGGATGAGAATTATACCCTTAAATTTAATACGAACGTTTTTTTCTTCACTGTTCGGGTTAATCCGGTTTTCAAAACGGGAAACTGATATCTGCGAATCGGGATAATTCTATCAGAGTTATGAGTGGACCATCAAAAGGAATACAGTACTATATATCAAAAAACCGACTGGAGGCCATGGTCGATGGGATCTTCGCAATTGCCATGACACTCCTGGTGCTGGGAATAAATCCTCCAAGGCCCGCCGTCGCCCAGGCTCAGACCACACTTCCCGGAATGTTTTTTGATCTTATCCCCCAGGTCTTTATTTTCATTGCTGCTTTTTTAATAATTGCCAGTTTTTGGCTGAGTCATCACCGTCAGTTCCATTTCGTCCGTACCGTTGACCCACATATGCTCTGGATCAACATCTTCCTCCTCATTTCCATTGTGTTTATACCATTCTCGACCGACGTAGCCGGGGACTATCCCGGAGTCCAGGCGGCCGTATTGTTGTTCCATATGAATATTCTGATAGTCGGGCTCATCTTCGTATACCAGGGACTGTATATCTCAAAATCCGGACTTCTGTGCGATCCTGATGCGGATAAAATGTACCTTCAACTGCATCTGTTTCGATCAATGCTGATTCCCGGTGTTGCATTCATCGCGGCGATTGTTTCATTTGTTTTCCCTCAGGGTTCTCTGCTGGTGTACCTGGTTATACCGATTGCCGGCTATTCCATTCGCCCGTATTCCTGAATCAGGGTGAATCTGAAAAACCCAGGAAAAGGAGGCTGATATCCCATAAAATCCATTAGCCTGTGTACCCCATAGATATAGGATTTCATCATGCGCATCCCTATACAATCAGTCACGCCTGAGAGCGGTCACGCAGAGATCTGCGGCTGGGTCCACGAGGTACGGGATCTCGGAGGTCTTGCATTTTTTTTGATCCGCGACCGGACCGGAATTATCCAGGTCACCATCCCAAAAAAGAGAGCATCGGAAGCAGTACTAACCGCCACAAAACAGGTCTCCCGCGAATCGGTCGTAAGGGTCGCTGGCACCGTCAAGGCGATCGACAAGGCACCGGGGGGCGGGAGCTTGTTCCCGATCTCTTCGAGATCATCAGCATGGCAGACAGCCCCCTCCCTCTTGATGTTGTAGAGAAGGTCCCGGCGGATCTGGATACGAGGCTGGATGCCCGCTTTCTCGATGCCCGCAGACCCCGTGTTGCTGCGGTCTTCCAGATTCGCAGCGCAGTGATGCACGCAATTGAAACATACCTGCATCAGGAAGGATTCATCAACATTACCACCCCCAAGATTGTTGCCGCCGCAACAGAAGGTGGTACGGAAGCTCTTCCCTATCGCATATTTTGACAAAGAGGCATTTCTTAACCAGAGTCCTCAGCTCTATAAGCAGATGATGATGGCGGCCGGATTTGAGAAGGTCTTTGAGACCGGGCCTATCTTCCGTGCAGAGGAGCATAATACGACCAAGCATCTGAACGAGGCTACCTCGATTGATATTGAGGTCTCATACGCTGATCATCTCGAAGTAATGCGCATCCTTGAAGAGTTGATTGTAAAAACCTATGAATATGTCAGCACGTCATGCGGTACTCAGCTTGCCAGCCTGGAGATTACAGATTTTGCCGTTCCCCGAACACCCTTCCCACGACTTCCCTATAGCGAAGCGATAGAGATCGCAAAGACGAGGATTGAAGACCCGATCGGGTACGGCGACGATATCAGTCCTGCGGCGGAAAGAGCCATCGGGTCAGAGATGGGCGGACACTATTTCATCGTTGACTGGCCGAGTGCGATCCGGCCTTATTATGCCATGCCCTATGAGGACGACCCTTCAGTCTGCAAGGCATTCGATCTCATGCACCCGAGAATGGAGCTTTCAAGCGGCGCCCAGCGTATCCACCAGCATGATCTTCTTGTCCGGCAGATCCGGGAAAAAAGGCCTCGATCCGGAAAGTTTCGAATTCTATCTCCGCCCGTTCAGGTACGGTATGCCCCCTCATGCAGGCTGGGGATTGGGAGCCGATCGGCTGATTATGACGATGCTTGGGTTATCGAATGTGCGCGAGGCGGTGCTATTCCCGCGGGATATGCACCGGCTGATCCCCTGACCACATACTTTTTTTATTGCGGCGGTCGATCCGGTTATACGATCAACTATCATGGATATTTATGGCTAAGGAGTATTTTATCAATAAAGTGCTGCCGACCACCGTGGTCGGGAGTTATCCCGTCGTGAAAGGAGGCAGCCTGAGAAATCTTTTTGATCCGCTCTATTCAGCGGTCGAGACAGCAGTTGCTGACCAGATTAAAGCCGGGATCGATATTATTTCAGACGGCCAGGTCCGGGGCGACATGATCCAGGTATTCGCCTCAAAACTCCCGGGTATAAAGGGGCAGGAGGTTATCGGTCAGATACAGCCTGCATCAGGACCTATCACCGTAGGAGATACAAAATATGCCCTCACGAAAGCCCCGAAAGTGAAGGGGATTATAACCGGTCCCACTACACTTGCCCACGGGCTCCATATCGCCACCCCCATGTACCGCAATAAGGAGGAACTCGCTCTGGATCTTGCGGCAGCACTTATTCCGGAAGCAAAGGCACTGGAAGCAACAGGGATCACCCTGTTACAAATCGACGAACCGATGTTCTCTACCGGTATGTCTGATCTTGAGATTGGAAAACAGGCGATCGGACTCATCACAGCAGCCCTGCATATTCCGACCTGCCTTCACGTCTGCGGAAATCTTGGGAATGTTATTGATGAAATCCTGAAATTCAATGTGAATGTGCTGGATTTCGAGTTTGCAAATAACCCCGCCAATCTTGATCTTCTCTCCCGTCGTGAATTGGCCGGGCGGATGATCGGATACGGCTGTGTCGACTCTGCATCAGAAACCGTCGAGAGCAGTGCAGAAATCAGGAAGCGGATCGAACAGGGAATAGCGATATTCGACCCCAGGATTATGGTGCTGGACCCCGACTGTGGTATGCGGATGAGATCCCATGAGGCTGCCTTTCTCAAATTAAAAAATCTGGCAGTCGCTGCAAGGGAAGTCCGACTGGAATTGTAGCCACATAGGGTAAAAAAAAGGTCTGGAGAAATCCTTTTTCGAAAATTTGAAGCCCCCCCTTGCGCCATCCCTGCCCCCGTTGGGGGCGGGGGCGCATTCGATTCCTCTGCATTACCGGGAAATCCCGATCCGGGTACGGGTAATACGGCATTATCACGACTGGGGCGCCACAGCGGCGGGGCGAAGCCCCTGGAGCGTCATCAGGAAGGTGGTTTTCTACAGAACCCAAAAAAATAAAAAAATGAGGACATAGCGTCTTTTTAACAACCAACTTTTTCAAAAATTTTTCAAAAAAATTTGACGGAGAAAAAAGAATAATTCGATACCAGAATAATTTTCAGAAACATGAAACGCTTTTTTTTGATACAATAAATTCGGAGATATTTGCCGAACTCGTTATATCGCATCTTGGAGACGATGGCAGCGGCCGGGACGAGCAAAAGTGAGTCCCCGGAGCGTTTAAGTGAGTCTTTTATTTTTCAAATCCACGATTTTTTTGTCGCTCGAATGTGACTATCCCCAAAAAATTAAACTACTCTGGATGTGGTGGATGCTTCGATGCCGTTTTCTGTGATGATAAACGGCAGCAGTCGCCGCGGTGATGCAGCGTCCTTCATTTTATGCACGGCAAGGGTACGCTCGATCTCCGCCTGGTGAACTTCTGTACTAAACTCAATAACGATATCTGCAGCCCGCATGATCCTGGTCATCTCCACAGGTTCATGAATACCGGAGTATACAACGAACATAATATTCGAGCGGCGTTTTTTCATTTCCTCACGGGCAAGCCGTAAAAATTTCAGGGCCTCCTCGATCCCATATCTGATGATGATGGTCGAGAGTGAATCAACCACAATCCTCCCCCCTGCCATCTGAGTCATGTACATTTCCGGATGGAGTTCGGAGGCATCGATCATACCCGACTCGACGTCCCCGTCATTCATCAGATA
This sequence comes from uncultured Methanoregulaceae archaeon, assembly GCA_963721245.1. GTDB lineage: Archaea > Halobacteriota > Methanomicrobia > Methanomicrobiales > Methanospirillaceae > Methanoregula. The sequence continues at coordinate 39,008 of CAVRIL010000002.1, forward strand.
CGACCCTTCCTCACCTTCCACCTTCCAGAACTGTTTTGCGGCTAGATCTACCCCGGCGATCGGTGTACCGTAGATCATGATGATGGTGCCTTCGGGAAATCCGCCATCAAGCAACAGGTTAAGACCAGTTATACCTGTGGAACGTTTTTTTGGTTTTCCTGTCTCGGGAATATCCTGGATATGGCTTTTTGTGTCTGCCAAAATGCTTCAGGCATATATTTTTTTTATCCTTTTAAAAGGTTTGTGTGATACTTCCGGAGCGTGCCGGACAATATCAGTATTCTTTTATATTATTGCACCGGGGTTCAAATGATTCCCGCAGAGTCCTCCGGAGGAGCTTCCATCCGTGAACCCGGGGAAGCGAATTGACTATCATCAGGGTTCGAGGGATCTTGTCACCGGCAAGATGGATCCGGCAGTAGGATTCAAGTTCAGGTTCGGTGAGAGAAAATCCGGGTTTGAGCACGGCAGCTGCCACCGGGACCTCCCCTTTGCGTTCATCAGGGACGCCAAATACGGCGACGTCTGCTATTGCCGGGTGCTGAATAATAACATTTTCAACTTCGGTCGGATAGATCTTCCAGCCCGACATGATGATCATATCTTTTTTACGATCAGTGATAGAGAGGATGCCGTCGTCATCAAGACATCCGATATCACCGGTCAGAAACCAGCCGTCTCGTTCCGCGTGGGGCTGACCAATCCTGTCTTGGCATCAGGAACACTTTTTGCATCCAGAAAGGTGGTGACATTCGGCATAAGCATCAGGAATTTTGGATCGAAAACAAATTTGACCTTGGTCTATTTACGTGTTCATTATCGGAGTCTGTGTTTTCGTAGCACTGTTCCCCGGTTCAGATTAAAAAAATGGGGCTTTGTTGAAATCCTCACAATATTCTTCTCAACGCTCTTGGGGGCTACGGCCGTAATGCCTCCGACCCCGCTGCTGTGGCATCCCTCTAAGCGATAATTCCAGAGAAGGTAATACAACACAATCGCAAAGCGCAGGGGCGGTTCGGGGGGACAGGCACTGTCCCCTCCGATAATAGGCAATTCGCAATGTGTTAAAATCTTAGGGTTTCAACGGAGCAAAAAAATGGCGCAATTATTCATTAATGATAGATCCAGGTCATCCCAGTTCCCCGGTTCGTTCGGATTCAGATCGATCAAGGGGGGTCGTGACCCGGCAGATTCTTTTCAATCCGGACTGGTTTTCCCTGAGTAAGGTATTTCTGTAACCTCTCCTGAATTATCTTTCCTGATACTTATGACAGATGAAACGCACAGCGCACCGGATACCCCGAATGACAGACCCCGTCACCATGACCAGCGCCGTCACCATCAGGTGAGGGAGCAGGTTCCCCGCCCGGCTGAAAAGGCGCAGGAATCAAAAGAGGTCGGCCTCGATGACGAAGAAACGGAACAGGACAGGTCCTCATCCCCGTCACGCCCGCGTCACGGTGGCAGACCGGAAAAGAAAGTTTACGAAGAATGGGCCAGTGATCCCTATTGTGAATAAAGATCCATGACTAGTCGAGTTATGAGATATCAAATTTTCGTATAATCTGAATTATATTTCAATTGTTGCCAGTATAAAGTTACATGAGAAATTATTTTTTATCTCTTTTCTATTTCATAAGAATTTTGTCATAACAGGAATAAATTATGAGTTAGCAATGCTGCAATAGCATTTGCTTCAGGAAAACCGAGAACCTGTACAAAAGAAATTTTAAAAATGTTTTTTATTGGTATTCCGGTGGTTGCATTTGTACAGGGAGACCCCCTTTGAAATGCTGTTGGATTCTCTTATATTGATCGATTACTCTTTCATTCATTGTAGGATGTACTTTTTTCTGCGCGTCTTCAAAATGTTTCATCGAAACCCAAAGAGACTTATCTCTCAGTGCAAGCATTCCAGCTTCACGGCACAGCGATTCTAGGTCTGCACCAACAAATCCTTCAGTTATCTGCGCAATTGCGGTAATCATGTTATCAACAGTGGGGTCAATAATATGAACTCGGTTCATGTCAAGCAAGCCTGCGATTCTCCGGCGTCTATCACACCTGTTCATCATCTCAGTACCGCCCTTCTGTTCAGTTCTCAGCAATTCAACCGCTTTACTGCCTTCAACACTACAATCTTTTCCAAGTTTATCAATAATTGACTTCAGCTCATCTTCAGACAGGCTTTCGGTAAGGTCAATCAGTTCCTTGACAATTGAGCCCTCTAACGGCATCCTGCGAGCGTGTATATATAAAATCTTCTTCCGGTCTTCGATCGCTGGTTCGCCGATGTATACCAGTCGATCAAATCTTCCAGCTCGCAGGAGAGCCGGATCAACAATTTCGGGTCGGTTCGTTGCACCCATAACAACGACGTCTTTCATATCTTCTAACCCATCCATCTCAGCGAGAATCTGATTCAACACACTTTCAAAGACATGGGAGCTTGTCCCAGACTCTCCCCGGGCCGGTGCGATTGAATCAATTTCATCAAAGAAAATAATAGATGGGGCAACTTGTCGAGCTTTGCGGAAAATTTCACGTACTGCCTTTTCGCTTTCACCTACCCATTTTGACATTAGCTGAGGGCCACGAATTGCGATGAAATTCGCCCCACTCTCGTTTGCTACTGCCTTTGCAATGAGCGTCTTTCCTGTTCCGGGGGGGCCATAGAGAAGAATTCCCCGTGGAGGGTTAATACAGAGCGTTGCATATCGTTCGCGATCGGTAAGGGGATATTCTACCGCTTCTCTGACTTCCTCTTTTGCAGATTCTAGCCCTCCTACGTCTTCCCATTTCACATGAGGCACTTCAAGCATCACTTCGCGCATTGCACTTGGAGTGACATCTCGTTGGGCATTCCGGAAATCACTTGCCTTCACCTTAAGGCTTTCAAGAATTTCCTCAGGAATTTCCTGTTCGTTAAGATCAAGTTCCGGTAAATAACGACGCAGAGCTCGGATTGCCGCTTCACGAGCGAGCGCCGCAAGGTCCGCACCAACAAAACCATGAGTCTGTTCTGCGAGAGCGTCCAAATTCACGTCGTCGGCAAGGGGCATTCCGCGCGTATGTATGCCCAGTATTTCTTTACGATCGGTTTCACCTGGGACACCGATCTCAATTTCACGATCAAACCGTCCTGGTCTACGAAGGGCGGCATCGATTGCGTCAACCCGGTTGGTTGCGCCAATGACAACGACCTGTCCACGTTCCTCCAGTCCATCCATCATTGTCAGGAGCTGGGCAACAACCCGACGTTCCACTTCGCCCGTCACTTCCTCCCGACGGGGAGCAATAGAGTCTAATTCGTCAATGAAGATGATCGCAGGGGAGTTTTCACGAGCTTCATCAAAAACTTCACGAAGTCTTTGTTCACTTTCACCATAATATTTTGAAATCACTTCCGGACCAGCGATATGGATGAAATGAGCATCACTTGCTCCGGCCACTGCCTTTGCGATCAGCGTCTTCCCGGTTCCCGGTGGACCGTAAAGGAGCACCCCCTTGGGCGGTTCTATCCCCAGTTTGTGGAATAATTCCGGGTGACGGAGCGGCAGCTCGATGGTCTCACGGAGACGCTGGAGTTCGTCCTTTAAGCCACCGATATCCTCATAGGAGAAGCGTTTGATTCCTTCGAAACCCGCTGCGGGTTTATCGGAAAATTCGATCGAGGTATTCTTGGTGATGATGACTGCTTCTTCAGGCTCTATCTCCACAACCTTGAAGGCCACGATTTGCGGCTGGATGAAGGGCAGTCCCAGCATGATAGGAACCGAATCATTCTTTGCAATGGGGAAATCGATGAGACCGTTCAACACGTGCGGGTTATTGGCAATCGGAATTTTTTTGGGAAGGTCTTCGGGAGGTGCAAGGACAACTCTTTTTGCTTCTACCTCTTCTGCAATTTTCACTACCCTGACGGTATCACCAATGCTTACTCCGGCATTCAGACGGGTAAAATTATCAATCCGGATTTTACGCTGGTTCCAGTCCTCGACAAGTGCCCGCCAGACCTTAGCAACGGTTCGGCGTTTCCCTTCAATCGCGACAAGATCGCCGGGGGAGATCTTAAGAAGTAACATTGTTTCGGGATCAAGCCGGGCCTTCCCGCCACCCTGATCCCCGGGGTACGCAGAATCAACCCTCAATTGCACTTCAGGCATTACCTTAAAGGTCATATACGCAGGGATTTATAAGTACCTGTAAATGCGGGTTCTGGTTTTTGATCCTTTCCACGGCGCGGCTGGAGATATGATCCTTGGTGCACTGCTGGACTGCGGAGCAGACAGGAAGTCTGTCCTCAGGGCAATGGAGGCCGTAGTAGCAGAGCCGGAGATCACCGAGGTTACCAGGGCGGGTATCCGTGCCGTGAAGGTGAATACCCATGCAGGTTCAACCCATCGTACCTTCGAAGAGGTTGTGAGCCGGCTCGATGAGGCCGCGACCAGTATTTCTCCTGAAGCGCTTACGATGGCAAAACGGGTCTTTGAACGGATAAAAACCGCTGAAGAACGGGTTCATGGTTCCCGTATCCACTTTCACGAGGTAGGAGCAGATGATGCCATTGCTGACATCGCCGGTGCATGCGTTGCTTTTTATTCCCTTGAAGTTCAGGCTGCTGCAGTGATGCCGGTGACCGTTGGAAGGGGTTCAGGGATCGGCTCTCATGGCGTATTCCCGATTCCTGCCCCGGCGACGGCGGCTATCCTCTCTCAATCCGGACTCCAGATCCGGCTTGGGACAGAAGACGCGGAACTCTGCACGCCGACCGGCGCCGCACTCCTCGCAGAATTCTCGACGATCGCCGCTTCTGATCTTGGAACATACACAATTACGGCTGTAGGATATGGGGCGGGGACCCGTGATCCGACGGATGTTCCAAATGTGATCCGGGCTATGGTCATCGAATTGAAAACAGATGAAGGACCGCTGCACCGGGACACGGTCGATATTCTCGAGACCAATGTCGACGATATCAGTGGTGAGGTTATCGGCCACGCAATCTCCAGGTTTATGGAAAATGGCGCACGGGATGCAGGCGCGATGCCGATCATCATGAAGAAGGGAAGACCCGGTTTCCTTATCCGGGTGATCAGTGATCCCGATACAAGTGCAGGGTTGGCACGGTTGATGGCACGGGAACTGGGAACTCTTGGCATCCGCTGCATTCCGGCGGTTCACCGGTTTGTTGCTGAACGGACCATCGAACAGGTGGATGTTGAAATCGCAGGAAGCCACCGTACGATACCCGTCAAGATCGGGTTGATGAATGGTGAAATGTATTCGCTCAAAGCAGAATTCGATCACGCTCAGGCCTGGGCTTCTAAGATCGATATTCCGGTACGTGAGGTTCTGCGCATCATTGAGGACACCGGGTGGAGGTCTGTAAAAAAAACGATCCCCGGCAACGGTGACATATGAAGACTGACCGGCGAAGCAGTGGGAACTCTGCACTTGATCACCTGCTTGGCGGGGGTCTTGAAGTTCGGACAATCACCCAGTTCTACGGCGAACCTGCGAGTGGCAAGAGTACGTTATGCATGATTGCCGCGGTCAGCCTGCCTCCGACAGGATCATACAGTCGTATATATCGATTCTGAAGGGTTTTCCGTTGAACGGTTCCGTCAGATCGCCGGAGAAGATACCGAGAAAATTGCCGAGAGGCTCTTCCTGTTCGAACCTGTTGACTTTGAGCACCAGGGTGCGATAATCGCCGGGGCGGAAAAAGTTCTGAAGGCCCAGAAACCCGGCCTGCTGGTCATGGATTCTGCAACGGCATTGTACCGGAACGATCTTGAGAAGGGAAGGGATTCCATCCAGATGCTGACGCGACAGATGATTCAGCTGCTCGGTTATTCCAAACGGTACGAAATACCGGTAATTATTACAAACCAGGTATACATGGATACGATAAAGAACACCTATTTCGGACTTGGCGGTACTGCGCTTGAGCATATCTCGAAGGTAATAATCCGGCTCGAAAGCTTGATGCTCCCGGGTTCCGCCGGGGACGCCTCGTCAAACACCGCTCCCAGCCGGAGGGGGCTTCCTTTGATTTTGAGATCACCGGAGATGGGATCAGAACAAGGGAGTAACTCTGATATTCCTTCCTGAAAAGTACCATGTTGAATTCATTGCACACATATTCCTGGAACCGATAAAATCTGAATGGTTATATCTTGACAGTCCAATAGATTTCTAAGAATGGTTCTGCAAAAAGAGATCACAAAAAAAATAAAAGATCTTTTAAAAAAAAATCCGCAAGGCCTCAGTATCACGGAAATTGTCGGTACGATCAATGTCAACCGGAACACTGCCGGGAGGTATCTTGAGAACCTCCTCGTTTCAGGTCAGGTCGAGCTGCGACGGTTTGGCATGGCAAAGATCTATATGCTCTCGCAGAGAGTTCCCCTGTCTGCAGTTCTTTCAATTTCATCAGAGCTGGTTATACAGCTGGATCATAATCTCCGGATAATATTCATAAATGAGCCATTTCTTGACCTCATCGGGACCGAAGAAAAAGAGGTCTTGGGAAAAAATATTGAATTTACCGCTGTTACGGGAGTTTTTGACGACGCATTTGCAGGATTTATTCAAAGGATCAGAGAGGGTATAGCTGGTCAAGAATGGTCCGGAGAGATGGTACTCAATACAAAGAACAGTATCTTATTCTGCAGGATCGCCCCCACGGTTTTCGAAGACGGACGCAAGGGGGTATCAGTTATTCTCGAAGATATCACCGAAAGGAGGAAGGGAGAAAGAGCATTGCAGGAAAGCGAAGCGACTGCACGTGCACTTATTAATGCACCAACAGATTCCGTTATCCTCACAGACACCCGGGGAGTAATGCTGGATTTGAATGATACTGCCGCTTTCCGCTTGAAAAAACCTAAAGCTGATTTGATTGGTACATTGGCGGATACCTCTCTCCCTGAAAACGTAGCACAATCACGAAGAAGGGTGATAAGCCGGATCCTGGAAACAAAACAGATGGTGCGTTTTGAAGATGAACGCGACGGCACCTGGTTTGACACAGTGGCATATCCCATTATTGTTGGTGACGGGGAAGTGTCCAGGGTTGCAATTATTGCCCGAGACATTACCGATCGCAAAACAGCGGAAAGCAAAGTCAGGGAAAGTGAGGCAAAACTGCGATCAATCGCGGAAAACTCACCCGACATGATCCTTTTGCTCAATCCGGACCTGGAAATTGTTTACGCTAACAGGTTACCTGCCCTGAATCCCGATAAGATTCTTGACAAATCGATATTTTATTTAATACCGGAAAAATTTAGGGAAATTGCTGCTGCCAGTTTCAGATATGTCCTGGAAACCGGGAAACCGTCAAAATTTAACATCGAGTACGACGAAGGATATAATTTTGCACAAAACGGGAAGGTATATTTTGAATCGGTGGTCGGCCCTGTCATTCAGGATGAAAAGATTACGGCATTGGTAATCGTTGCCCGTGATATCACAGAACGGAAAAAGGCAAATGATGCCCTGCGGGAGAGCGAGGACCGTTACCGCACACTCGTAGAGATATCCCCGGACGCTGTTTTCCTTCACCGTGAAGGTACGATTATTTATGCAAATCCTGCTGCCATACGACTCCTTGGAGGTTCATATGCAGGAGAAATAATCGGAAAAGAGATCCTTGATTTCATTTCCCCGGAATTCAGGGATATCATCAGGACAAATATCCAGAAAGATCTGAATGGGGAAGTATCACCACGAACCGAACTGCGCATGATCCGTCTTGACGGGCGGCCAATAATCGTTGATGGACAGGGAACGACAACATTAATTGACGGTATTCCCACCGTGCAGGTCGCGATACGGGATATCACAGAACAAAAGCTGGCGGAGGAGGCACTGAAAATCAGGGAACGCCAGCTTTCCTCAGTCTATGGCAATGTACCTGACGTACTCTTTTACCTGTCGGTGGAGCCGGACAATCGTTTTCGTTTCCTCACGGTCAATCAATCCTTCCTTGATAAGCTCCAACTGCGTGAAGATCAGGTTGCAGGTAAATATGTCGATGAGGTCATCCCCGAGCCTTTGTGTTCGAGAGCCCACCAGAAGTATGACCAGGCAATCCGGGAAAAGACAAAGATTCATTGGGAAGAAGTTCAGGAGTACCCGACCGGAAAACGATATGGCGACAGTTACGTCACCGCAATTTTTGACGAAAACGGTCATCCCACGAATATCATAGGCAGCGTTCACGACAGCACCGGGCACAGACAGGTGGAAGAGTCATTACGGAAAAGTGAAACAATGTACCGAACCCTTGCCGAGTCTTCCGCTGACCTGATATTTGTGATCGGCAGGGACGACCGGGTGGAATATGTCAACAGCTATGCATCTGCATTGGTCAATAGACCGGTTGACCGGATTATTGGAGCCCCCCGCACTTCACTGTTTTTACCTGATGTGGCCCATGCCCAGAAAAAAGCACTGGAAAAAGTCTTTGATACAGGGGAACCTGTCAGGAGTGAGGGGGTTCTTACATTCACCGGCAGGATGTGCTGGTTTGATCACTACCTGATTCCCCTGAAAGAGGCTGACAATCGCGTCCGATCAGTTCTTGGCATATCGCGGGATATCACTGACCGTAAAAAGACAGATCTGGCATTGCGCGATAATGAAAACCGGCTCCGTCTTCTCCTTGACAGCACGGAAGATCTCATTTTCATGCAGAATCCTGAGGGACAGTATCTCTATTTCAACGCTACAGCGAAGTATGGGATATCCGGAGAAAAGATGGTCGGATCGACACCCTATGATTTCCTTGATCCCGAATCTGCTGAACGGCTCGTAGAGAGGGTGAAAACCGTGGTAAAAACCGGGCAAACCATTCATGAAGAATCCCGATTCGGCTGGAAAGGTCAGACACTGTGGTTCAGTGACACACTCTCCCCGGTTCAGGATCCTCAAGGTACTGTCACGGCTGTTGTAACCATTTCCCAGAATATCACTGGCCGGAAGCAGGCAGAAATTGCATTGCGTGAAAGTGAGGCAACTGCCCGGGCGCTTCTCAACGCCCCTACTGATTCTGTCATTCTAATCGATGATAAGGGAATAATTCTGGAAATGAATGAAACCGCTGCTTCGCGTTTTGGAAAACGAAGCGATGAGCTGGTGGGGACCTTGTCATATAATCTCCTGCCAGAGGAGGTTGCGCGATCGAGAAAATTACTGATGGCTCCATTATTTGCAAAAAAAGAAATGGTGCGTTTTACAGATGAACGGGATGGTAAATGGTATGATACGGTCGCTTATCCCATTGTATCTGAGACCGGATACGTACAGAAAATCGCGATCATCGCCCGTGATATAACCGGGCAAAAAAATATTGAACATCAGCTCCACGTAAGCGAACAGGCGTACAAACAGCTTCTCAAGAAATCCTTCGAGTCCGTCGATCAGTTCCTCAGGTAAAAATGAACGTTTGAGAGATCCCGGGAGATCAATAGACAATTTTTCCGGAAAAGACCGTTGTTGCCGGTCCTTCCATTTTTGCCCCGTCTTTGAGGTAGATTGTAAGGGGACCTCCCCGGGTTTCCACCTTAACGGTTTCACCGGTATACCCCAGTTTGTGCACGACAGACTGCGGATGCCGTTGCGCCCGTGCCACAGGATAACGTTTCTTCCTCCACTCCGCGCTCAAACGTGCGGATACGGATACTGTCGGGCCCGGTCCTCTCGACAAAATTCACGTTCGCCCCTTTTTCGAATGTTGCGTGGTGGCGGATTGCCGGAGCGACCGCTTCAACATCGATTGCATCGACGGCATCAATAATAATTACGGCATGGGGAACGCCGGTATTTACCGCGTAGACCTCAAAATCCCCGATTTTTTCCTTATACTCCCCTTCACCGGATGCTGGTATGTCCTTTCGGTCAAATTTCGGGATAACCATGGTGATGGTTGCAAAAAATTCATCCTCCCGGTACCCCATCACAACACCGATCTCCCCGGCAGGGGTTTCCACCGTACAGGACTCCTTCACATACCCGGCATCAAAAGCATATCTGGCAAGGCAACGGATGCCATTACCACACATCTCCGCCTCGCTTTCATCAGGCTGGAGAATACGCATTCTGAGATTGCTTTTTTCGGACCTGGAGAGATAGATAACTCCATCGGCCCCAATCCCAAAACGGCGATCGCAATAGCTGGCAGCAAACTGCCCTTTCATATCGTCCGGGATAATGATTTTTTCATATTCATCGATCAGAACAAAATCATTCCCGTTTCCATGGAGTTTGGTAAATGGTATTTCCATCGGTTAACCTCAGTACCTTCATTTTTTATTGATACACTCTCATTCCCCGTTTCCGGTACCTATCTCAAAATATTTATTGAATTCTTCAATCCCCCACCCGAGATACTCCTTTATGATGATGTAAGCCATTTGAGGGGGGATAACACCAGCTTCCGTTACGATAAGATCGATAAATTCTGAAGGGGTTACGTCAAATACCGGGTTGCGCACCGTGACATGCTTGAGAGTCCGTGAGATTTCATCTGCCAGCACCTCGCTGCCATCACGTTCCTCTATCTGGATAAGCTCGCCGATAATGGTCCGGGGGGCAAACTTATACGTCTCGGCTGCAACAAGGACATTCACCCGGGCCTCAGTCGCGGTATGTGCGACCTGTGCTGTCCCGATTTTGTTTACGACTGCACCATTCACGGTTATCGCATCGGCTCCCACAAAAACAAGATCGATCTCGTGGATAAATGAACTGTACCGCGGAATCGACGATGAAATTGGTTTTGATCCCGGCATCATTGAGAGTCTTAATGGTTATATGTCCCTGATTTCCCGGGCGCACTTCCGTTGCAAAGACCTCAATCTCTTTTCCCCTCCGGTGAGCTTCAATGATACACCCGAGTGCTGCTTCAGAATTACAGTGCGTCAGGATCGTGTCCCCGTCCCGGATGTGGCGGGCGCCAAATATCGCAATCTTTCCCAGAGCATCATGCGATGACTGGATAAACTGTCCCGCACGCGATATTACTCCCTCCTGCGCCTCCTCAAATGATACCGCCTGATCGAGCCCCTCCGTCACAATATGAACAGCGTTCGAGAGGGAAACCGCAGTAGGCCGTGTGGTGACGAGAGTATGTGCCGCCCTCCCGACCTCCCTCTGGAATGAGATGAGATCCCTGGCAGGGGTCTCCAGGGCATGATGACGGAGGGCTTCAGCAGCAGCACGGGCGATTCTCCCGGCGCCCCGTATTTCCATGCTCTTTATCTTCTCTGCAGTTTCAGTAACGAACATCATCTTCAATGATTCAATGTTCAGAAAAGTACATAGAGTTTGTTGCCGGGTGCCACTATGTCGATTGCCGTTGTTTTTGACAGTGCGGGGACGCTTCTGAAAACCTACAGGGTTGCAAAAGATATAAGGAACAGAAAATTACTGCCGGGTATCGAGACAACAACCCTGACCTTCAGTTCGCCTGATCGCGTGCTTGTCGTTCTTCCAGTTCATTCAAAGGAAATTATGAACACTCCGGGCGATATGCTGCTTTCCTCGTATCTCGTGGAACATAACATCGGCTTTGGGGTGAGCTGCACCCGGAAGATCGTTACAGCGGAAGAGATAGGGGATGTACTGTATACCGACCATCAGGCTCGTGTAAACGATCTTCAGGAATGCATCCGCGATGTCTGGACTGTCTGTAAAGCTGAATCTGTCGTTACCATGAACAGCGGGGCAATAGTCAATATGGCGGAAAAGTGCATTGAATTTGCAATTACTGCCGGGGGCTGGCCTTTTGAAGGGGCGAAGGAAGCCATCACCGCTCTCCATCGAATGGGAGTACCGACATTCATTGCCTCAGGAGACAGGGTAACCAAACTGGAAAAAATGGCAGACCACCTCGGCATTCCCCGTGACAGGGTGTATGGTGTCGCAACACCCACCGTGAAAGCTCAGATAGTCAACGATTTACGACAGGAATATGACAGGGTTCTGATGGTCGGTGACGGGATCAATGACTTATGTGCCATGAGAAATGCCGATATTGCGATTCTTACCATCCAGCAGCCGGGCGACCAGCCGGAAGATCTGTTTAAGGAAGCTGATTATGTAGTAAAGAATGTCCGCGAAGTTGTCACGATTGTTAAAGAACTCTCTTGTGCCGGAAGTTTCGATCGTGACGACTGTGATGCATCATATAAAAGGTAATATGTCACAAGTATCACAATAGGTATAAGAGCATTATGAATCCTCCACTGATAACGGTAGATAACCTCTGCATGAATTTTGATGGCACGAGGGTACTCAAGAACATATCTTTTGAGATTGCCGAAGGGGAGATCCTGGGGATTATTGGCAGGAGTGGCGCCGGGAAAACTGTGCTTATGCACCTCATGCGGGGTGTGGAGCAACCTCCGACAAGCGGGAAGATTATCTACCACGTGGGGGCTTGCAGTACCTGTGATTATATGGATGTCGGCAGCTCGTCGGGAAAACCATGTCCGCATTGCGGGGGGATGTTAACCGCCCTTGATGTTGATCTCTGGAGCGAGAAAGATGAAGGGCTGAAGCGACGCCTGTTGCGGCGCACTGCGATTATGTTCCAGCGTACATTTGCCTTGTATGGAGATGACCGGGTCATCGAAAATGTCCTTCACGCCCTCGATGATATCGATTATCCTCAGGAAAAGGCAATCAACCGGGCGGCAGACCTTATCGATCAGGTCCGCCTGTCCCACAGAATGATGCATATCGCCCGGGATCTTTCAGGAGGGGAGAAACAAAGGGTGGTTCTTGCCCGTCAGCTTGCAAAGGATCCCTTCATGCTTTTTGCAGATGAACCGACCGGTACTCTCGATCCCGGTACCGCGAAAATCGTTCATTCAATGCTTTCGGAGGCAGCAAAAACAAATAATATGGGAATGGTTGTCACCTCTCATTTCTCCCAGGTCATTGAGGATGTAGCGTCTCGTGCGATACTTCTGGTGGACGGGGGGATCGCAAAAATAGGTACGCCCCGTGAAGTCATCGAACAATTCATGAAAGGCTATGATGATACCGAAAAATTTGAGGAGGCCGAACTGGGCGAAAAGGTTGTTGTAGCCCGGGACCTTGTCAAACGGTATATCTCTGTCGATCGCGGGGTTGTGAGGGCTGTAAATGGTGTTTCCTTCGAGGTATACACCAAAGAGATCTTCGGGATTATCGGCAAGAGCGGGGCAGGTAAGACCACTCTCTCGGCTATTATAGCAGGTCTCATCGAACCGACCAGTGGAGAGATGAATATCCGGATCGGTGAAGAATGGGTCGACATGACCAAACCAGGAATTGAACAGCGGGGTCGGGCGACAGCATATATCGGCCTCCTCCACCAGGAATACGATCTCTTCCCCCATCGCACCGTCCTTGATAATCTTACCGACGCGATCGGGCTGGAGTTCCCAAAAGAGCTTGCAATGCGAAAGGCCCTCGTAACGCTCAAAATGGCAGGATTCTCTGAAGAAAAGAGCAGGGAAATTCTTGAACGGATGCCCGGGCAACTGTCAGAGGGAGAGCGGCATCGTGTTGCACTTGCCCAGGTTCTTATCAGGGAACCCCGGTTCGTGATTCTCGATGAGCCGACAGGTACCATGGACCCGATCACAAAGATCGATGTAAAGCATTCAATCATGCACTCCCGTGAAGAGATGGATGAGACATTTATTGTCGTTTCTCATGACATGGAATTTGTCCGTGATATCTGTGACCGGCTTGCGCTCATGCGTGGAGGCAAGATCATACAGATTGGCAAGACGGCAGAGGTGCTTGCGATTCTTACCGAAGAAGAACGCAAGCTGATGAGTCAGCCCGCTGAATGAGGAGCGAAATGATCACCATCCACCTCGATGGGGAGAGCGTGGATGTCGGTGAGGGGAGTACGCTCGGCTCAATCCTCCCCCATCACATACATGGACTGAGTGTTGCTATAGTCCGCCCTTCAACTCAGGCGCAGTCAAAGACGGATAATTTTTCCATCAGTACTACTGCGGGAGAGGTTGCCATTGAGATCGCCGGGGGAAATGCCGCATTCCCCGGATCTCCCGAGATCGTGAAGACCCTTGCCCTTCACTGGAGTGATCGCTATGCGGCCGCATTCGGACCGTTCCCGTCCTCTATTCATCCATCCCGCAAGCCTTACCTGTACGAAAGGGGCGATGTGATTCTTGGCTGCGGGGGTTACGAGCCGGCAAGATCCTACCTGATCTTCTCAAAAACCCGCCATTCTGCGGATCATGGGGCTGACATGAGTGGAGGGGTCTTCGGGAAGGTCATAAGCGGGAAGGCTGTCATCGACCGATGGACGACAGGAGACCGGATTACCCGAATCGAGCCGGTCATCAGCTGGGCAGATACCAGCCGGTCCTTTACCACAGACTGATATGAGCCTCCCTGTGGAAGAGGGGATGCATATTATTACCCACCTGAAGGTGATAGCCCAGGGATACACCCCGGAACGGATCATGGTGGACGCAGCAGCCAGTGTGGAACATATGCTCAGGGCACTCCAGACCGGGACATTTACCGTCAGCCGGGCAACGAGTACCCATATTCTTGACACCCGGCTTGCCGGGACTCCGGATATTGAAAAGGAGTTCCGGCACCCGCGAAGGGAGGGAACCGTAACGGTAAGAACGAATGGACTGCTGGAAGGCAGTGTTTATATTTATCGCGATGATGTACCCAGCAGCCTTGTTCATAATGTCGCAGGACAGGTAGTTCACGGCATCGAGCTGGTAAAACTTGCTCAGGAACAGGATCTCCTTGCTGTCAGTGTTCTGCCACAGCGAATCGACCTTCTCGGGCTCTCCCTTAAAAGGGGAAAAGAGATCATCGAAGAAAGGGGTATTTCAATGAATATTGACGGGGAGGAGGGGGAGCGGATTATTGTTTCTCAGGAGCCGGGTACCACACTGGACGTCCTTAAAGAACGAATGGTCACGGTGACGACCGCCCCGCTGGAAAAGGTGATCGATCTCGAACTGGACGATGAAAAAGCACCCATCAGCTGCGATATTTTCCGCCGTCTTACAGGGCTTAAGGAACACAGTGCCGGGATGCTCCCGGTCTTTTTCAAATTCGATGATGTTGTTCTGTTCAGGTCTGCCATTTCTCCCGGGATCAAGATCAACCCCGAAAATACACCCACCGATGAAGTTCCTGCGGCAGCTCTTGCGATCACCAATGATTCACGCAAGGGCGCCGGCCTGATTGGCGTGCGGCTTTCGGCGAACAAAGAATTCGGACCAACCTCTGAGCCGTTCGAGGGGACCAATATCATCGGGCGTGTCATCGATACGGAAAAACTGAAAAATGTAAAGGAGAGGGAGAACATGTACATCAGGGAGGTTAAGCGATGACGGAATATGTCCCTGCACTTGTGGGAAGCGTAACAAAGTATGTGGTTGTTGAATCGTTCGACGTTACCCCGGCCGATCTTGCTGCACGCGCTTACGAGATCTCACAGGGTGCGATGATCAAGGAGACCTGTTTCGGGCTGGTCATCAATGGACGGCCTGATGAGGTCGATCGAATTGTCGGCGAGCTCAGGTCCGTTGATCCGGATCACATCTTCATCAAAGATCGAGGCTTTCCTCCCGGGGATACCCGACGCTGCCGGGCGAATCTCGGGGGAGCGCGTCCGGGATTTCACGGCATGGAATTTGAAATGACAGTAATCCCTTATGTATCACATGGCCTTGAGGTCCTCAGGAAAACTGATGAAAAAAGTATCGCCCCCCCGGAAAATCCGCTGGAGCGGAAGGTTCTGGACATATCCAGGCTCAGGAAATTAATCGACACAGAGGAACCCTGAACATGGCGAAAGTTTTCATCTATCCTTCTACGAGCCTGATCCTTACCGACATGGTGGCCCGTTTTGGGCATACCCCCCTGAGCTCCGCGACTGCCATCCGTGAACGCATTCAGACCGCCGGATTCGAATCCACTCCTCTCCAGATTACTCCTGAGGAACCAAAGAAAGGATTAAAGTGGGCCGCGGTTGAGGTCCCCAGCGGGGTCCGGGGACGTATGGCCCTCTATGGACCGATGATCCACGAGTGCGAGGCGGCTATAATCATTGATAATGCCGACCTTGCGTTCGGCTGCATGGGGTGTGCCAGGACAAATGAACTCATCATGTTTCTCGTGCGGCAAAGGGACATCCCAAAACTCGACCTGTATTACCCTAAAAATGAGGATGAGGGGGTCAGGTTTGTTGCCGCAATCAAACGATTCCTTGCCGGGTTGGGAGGGGGGAAATGACCCCTCCGGTACGCATCGCCCAGCTCTCCTGCGGGCCGGAGTATTCCGGAATCCAGCAGGAGATCAACAATGCCGCAAAAGAGGTGAACGGGGAGATCTTTTATCCGGATATCGCGTTAAAGGATGTCCAGCATGATTTCGATACGTTCGGGCTCGATGTCCGGAGTCCTGATCTCAGGCTCGCCATAGCCCGCGCCAAGGCACTTGTGGAAGGACGGGTTGATGCAGATGCAGTTTTTATTGCCACCTGTTTCCGGTGCGCCGAAGGAGCGATCGTAAGGAACGAGCTCAGGCGCTATATCCACGAAAACTCAAAGCTTCCGGTAGTCAGTTACTCATTCACGGAACGGACCACCTCGGGAACACTCCTTACCCGCATGGAGGCGCTCACCACCATTGCCCGCCGCAGAGCACTACTTGCCCGTGAAACACAACAGGGGATTACCCTTGGACTTGACTCGGGTTCTGCCACAACGAAAGCAGTGGTGATGAAGGACAATACAATCATCGGCACCGGCTGGCAGCCTACGATCGAGGTCCTGAGAAGTGCACAGGAGGTAATCAGTAACGCACTTAATGAAGCGGGAATACAGCGGAGCGAGATACAGGCTGTTGGTACGACCGGCTACGGGCGGTTCCTGGTGGGAAAGGAGATTGGTGCCGACCTCATCCAGGAAGAACTTACCGTGAACTCCAAGGGAGCGGTCTACCTGGCAGACCGGCAGCATGGCCCGGCCACTGTGATCGATATCGGGGGCATGGACAACAAGGCAATATCAGTTATGGACGGTATCCCCGGAACGTTCACGATGGGTGGCATCTGTGCAGGAGCAAGCGGGAGGTTTCTCGAAATGACCTCGAAACGGCTGGGTGTCGAGATAACCGAACTTGGCCCGCTTGCCATGAAAGGGTTCTCCGGACGCGTCCCCATGAACAGTTATTGTATTGTATTTGGAACCCAGAGCCTGGTCAACGCCCTCGCAACCGGAAGTACCCGCGAGGACGTTGCCGCAGCTGCCTGTCACAGTGTTGCTGAGCAGGTCTTCGAACAGCAGTTACAGGAGATAGATATCAAAGAGCCGGTGCTTATGGTGGGAGGGACCTCCCTGATTGAAGGTCTCGTATTCGCAATGGGGGAGCTCCTGCAGACAAAGATCGTTGTACCACGGTATTCACAGTATATTGGCGCGGTTGGATCGGCACTCCTGGCATCCGGGTTCATCAGGGACGATTAGATGCTTGCTATCGAATATTTTGAGGTGGAATGTCCGGAGCCAACCGGCGCTGCATACTATAAGCAGATATCGAACGATGTTCTGCTCGATCACAACCTCCTGAGAGTCATCAATAAGCTTCATGTTTTTATCGATCCGAAGGTCCCGATCTTTGTCGCAGTAGGTACATTAAAAAAGATTACCACGATCATTCGTGTACGGGACTTTGCCAACGTGAACCCTCTCGGTGACAAGATCACGCTCGTCATATCTGATGAGACCTACCTTGCGCCAATGCTGAAGATATTCTGGGAGAAATATGGCAAGGATCGCGTCGAGCAGCCTGACCGGTTCACCGTAATCCTCTACAACACCGAGGCGGATGCACGGGAGATCGAGGATTTGATAGTCGCTGATCCGAGCGAGTCACTGTTCAAGGACCTGATTTATGCATTCCGGCTGATCGCACCGGAAGGGTTCAGGGTGCGCAGCGAAAAGTTCAGCAAAGAGCGGTTCTCATTTGTAGCAAGCGAGGATACTCTTACCGAAGATCTGAATCCCCTTATCCGGGAGAAGTTCGCACTCATAGGAGAGAACGTATGACCCTTGTCCCGGTAACTTACAAGGGGGGCATCTACCAGCACGATACAATCATTGATCTGATCGAGGATCTTGGGGGATATATCGTCCAGAAACACATAATCGCCGCGGAGGTCGTGCTCCAGTGCTTCGTGCCGAGGGAGGATATCGGACTAATCAGCAGGATTGCAAAGCCGCTTTTCGGGGAAGTTACCGATTCTCCGCTCGTAGGGACCGAGATTGCTGTCGTCAGCATGAGCCTGGAAATTCATCACCTCCCTCACCCGTCCTGTGATTTTGCAGAATATGCACGGCGTATCGGTGCAAAGACCAATATGGTCAGCCCTGCCCGGGGGCCGGGAAAGAGGATCTCCCAGCTGAGCGACGAGGAACGCGATGTGATCAACGAACATGATATCGCCGTGCTTGCATTTGGTAACTTCGAGTCCTGTATAGAATACAAATGGCCCGCCCTGCGAAGGGGGATCGAAGTTCCGATAATCGTCATGGGAGGTCCCGACACAGAAACCCTCAGGCGGATAATCCATCCTGCTGCAGACGGGTACGTGGGGAATGTAGGCAGATTCATGCGCCGGGGCAAGACCGAGGAAGAAATCGGGATTCTTGATACGATTGTTGAAGAGGTTACCCGGGTTATTGAAATGAAGAGAGAGGAGATTGCGAAAGACCCGCTTTCGGTTTCTCCAGCCCGGCTGATGGACCTGATCCGGGAGCACGTTCCTGCCATCCATGATGTCACCTCCCCGACTCCTCTTACCGTACAGATGAAGGGGCTCAGGGTTAAGCTGCCGTATGATACCTACGCCGGGGACATACGTGAGATAGAGATCGAGGACGGGATAACGATTGCTGATGTTGCCGGGGTTGTCCCCTCCCGGATGCGGGACTATATACTTGTGAAAATTCTGCCCTTTTCTGAAACGAATACGGTGGTATGATGGAAAAAACAACCAAGGAGATGTTTGAGGAGCGACTTGCTGAGATTGTGGAGCGGGGCGCAGATGTCACTGCAGATGAATGGATGCAGGAAATCGAGGAGGAATACGGGCGCGTACCGCTCATTTTCAAACGAATGGGGGAGAGACCAGAGGTGCTCATATCCCATCTCCTCTACAAGGGGACAGTGGCCCAGACCAGTCCACTCGATCCAAAATATGTTGAGCTCATCAGCCTGGGTGTGGGAGCGGCACTTAAATGCCCTCATTGTACCGGGTACCATATGCAGGCGGCGCTCAAAATGGGTGCGAGCAGGGAAGAGATCCTCGAGGTGATCCTGCTGGCTGGTATGATCGCCAACTCATCAGTGCTTGCTAACTCCTATCGGATATTTGACGAGAAGCTCGAACGCTGCTTACCTTGCCAGACAAAGGGCATGAAAAGCAGGAAACCAAGACGAAAACCTGCCGCAAAATCAAAAAAAGGCTGATCATTCAGATGTGGTATTCATCAGGAGCCAGGTTTTACCCTGAGGGCAGGCGATATACCATTTGCACCGATCAGAACGGCCCACTGGCTTCATGCCAGAATATCCTGACCGGCGTTTTGTACGGTTACCGCACGATTTTCCAGTTTCCTGTCTGTTCCTCAAGGCCTTTACCAATAGTATACCATCATTACTATTCTCTTAAGATACTCCGGATATGAGGTTCAAAAAATGGATTTTCGGGGTATCGGTTACTTTCATGAGGAGAGATGTATATCTCCAGATCGGGAAACTTATCTCTATAAAGCAGTCTCAGAAACAAAACTTTGCTTCTGCACGTGCTAATGGGGAGGCGAGTGCGGATTTTTTTGGCTTTGTAGAAACCCTGAGTTTTGAAATGATAAATTATCTGTTGACGGAGGGGACAGTGCCTGTCCCCCCGGACCGCCCCTTCGCTTTGCGATTGTGTCGTATTACCTGCTCTGGGATTATCGCTTCAGGAGGGGTATCACGGCGGCGGGAGCGGAGGATTACGTGCCGTAGCCCCAAAGAGCGTTAAGAAGAATAGTGTGAGGATTTTCCATGAAATTAAATAAAATATATGTGAGGAATGGAATGTTTTTTCCTAATAATTATTTGTAATGAACCCCGCCGCCTCCGATGGGGCGCCCCCCGCGGCGGATCAATGTCTATATGCATATCTGTAAACCCCTCACTGCCCCGCCGTGCCTCGGAGAGGCCCTGAGGCGGGGAGCCCTCATAAAAATTATATGGTGTAATGATTTTCATGGTTCGGGTGCGAACTGACCGTCATGTGCGATTCAACAGAGCCGATTTTCTATCAGTTCGACCCCCCCCGTCCAACCAAGATTCTCATTAGGTGGATCGAATCCTATAAATGGCGAATCCTGACACATTTATGTGAATACAGCAGAGTAAAACCATACAGTGAAGAACGGAAAATATCATGAAGACAATCATTCTCGCGGGGGGGGTCGGGACGAGACTCTGGCCACTCTCCCGTGAATATTACCCGAAGCAGTTCATCCAGAGAGACGAGGGGTCCCTTTTCCAGAAGACCTATGAAAGGGCAACCCTTCTTTCAGATCCCGAGGATATCTTTGTTGTTACGAACGAGATCCACCAGTATCTTACCTGTAACCAGATAGAAGAATTGGGATTTACACTGTCTGACGATCATCTGCTTGCAGAACCGGAAGGAAAAAACACGTTGCCGGCCATAACATGGGCGATGCAGCGAATTCGTTCCATTTCACCCTCTGCAACAGCGGTAGTTTTCCCAAGCGATCACCTGCTGGGGAAGAATGCCCTGGATCAGATCCGTGCCGCAGAACCGCTTTCGGCAAAAAATATTGTAACATTCGGTATCAAACCTGATTCCCCGCATACAGGGTATGGATACATTAAACCCGGACGACCACTCTCCATCGGTGCCATGGTCGAGGAATTCAAGGAGAAACCGGATGAAAAGACCGCAGAGGAATACGTCAGACGCGGATATCTCTGGAACAGCGGGATATTTCTTTTATCGGTCAAATCGTTTTTTTCGGAGCTGAAAAAATACTGTCCCGGACTTTTCGAGGCGTTCCGGGAAGCACACACCCCGGACTATAAACGATTAGAGTCAGTGTCTATCGACTATGGACTTCTGGAACACTCGAAAAAAGTTGCTGTGGTTTCGCTTGAGACAGAATGGAGTGATCTGGGGACCTTCAAGGCACTCTATGATGCCGAACCGCATGATAGTGAAGGCAATATCGGCAAGGCAGAGTTTTTTTCAGCGGAAAACAACTTTGTGCATGCCCCGGGCAAACACGTCGGGCTGATAGGAGTCAATAATTTAATTATCGTCGATACCTCTGACGCACTCCTTGTCTGTGACAGAAAGCAGTCGGAGCTGGTAAAAAATCTGGTTACCCGGTATAACGAACGGAATGATCCTGTCACGAAATTCCACCGCCAGGTGCACCGGCCATGGGGATCCTATACAATCCTGGAGGATACAGGAATCTACAAGATTAAACGCGTCAGTGTCAAACCCGGCCAAAAACTCTCACTCCAGCTGCACCATCACCGGAGCGAACACTGGGTAGTTGTACGAGGAACTGCAGAAGTTGAACTGAATGGAGAGATCAAACTGCTCAGGCAGGGCGAGAGCACGTTCGTCCGAAGTGGAACGAGGCACCGGTTGAGGAATCCCGGTGTCATCCCCCTTGAGGTTATTGAGGTCCAGCTTGGGGAATATCTTGAGGAAGATGACATCATCAGGTTCGATGATGACTATGGGAGAAAATAGTTTTCCCGGGAGAGAATCGGCCTCCTCACTGCAGGAAGCATGATTTTTGAGAGGGGCTTTCATTCAATTTTCTCTGCTCTGTTGAAACATTAAGATTTTCACAAATTGCGAATTGCCTATTATCGGAGGGGACAGTGCCTGTCCCCCCGAACCGCCCCCTGCGCTATGCGATTGTGTTGTATTACCTTCTCTGGAATTATCGCTTAGAGGGATGCCGCAGCGGCGGGGGCGGAAGCATTACGTGCCGTAGCCCCCAGGAGCGTTGAGAAGAATAGTGTGAGGATTTCAACAAAGCCATTTTCTCCTGGTTTTCTTATTTTCCTTATCCTGAAAAGATTTGGTAATAAAAAAACGCCCGGAACACAGGATTTTCGAGTCATAAACTCTATACTGCTATATATTAACACGAGTTTTTCCGAAAGGAAGGTGGCCGCAGAGATAATCCTATTTTTCTGTCGATTTGTACTTTTTTGGATTTTGTGTCTTTCCTCCTCTGCCGGACTGCAGCAGGAATTTTCCGCCATTCCCAATGAGATCGGTTCTTCCCGCGGCAGCCAGTCCTTCGATAACCAGCTTCCGGTTACGCGGATCACGGTACTGCATCATTGCGCGCTGGATGATCTTTTCCCGACCCTTCGGGACATGAACCGGCTCCAGGGTGAATGGATTGAGACCAGTGTAGTACATACAGGTTGACACACTCATCGGGGTCGGTGTGAAGTCCTGAACCTGTTCAGTATAAAGATGAAAGTCACGTATGTAGACTGCGAGTTCGATCATATCATTGATCGAGCATCCCGGTGCCCGGACATGAAATACGGCAGAAGGTATTGGCGTTTCTTTTTGCCATGCTGCAAGGTTTCAAAGTGTTCGCAGAACTGATCGAACACCTTGGCGTCGGGTTTGTTCATTATACCGGTTACTTTTTTTACGATATGTTCGGGTGCAACCTTAAGATGACCGGAAACGTGATGATCACAGAGCGTTTTAATATAGCCGGAATCATCCTCAAGTGCGAGATCATACCGGATGCCCGAGCTGACAAAAACCTTTTTCACACCCGGTATTTCCCGGACTTTGTCCAGAAGTGCTACCTGATGCTGATGGCTCGTTCTCAGGGTTTTACACGCCGGGCTGCAGCGTTTGTCCCGGCATGCACCGGATTTTTCCCAGAGATCGCACGAAAGACGGTACATGTTTGCAGTCGGACCACCGATGTCCTGAACGATTCCTTTGAACCCGGGCATCCTCGTCATTTGTGTTACTTCACGGATGATCGACTCACTGCTCCGGTTCTGGATGATCCTTCCCTGATGATGGGTGAGGGCGCAGAAGGAGCAGCTCCCAAAACATCCCCGGTGACTTGTGACTGAAAACTGCACCGTTTCAAGCGCAGGGATAATGTGGGCATACGATGGGTGTGCCTGGCGGGAAAACGGCAGATCGTATATACGGTCGAGCTCACGGGTAGCCAGGGGTAGTGCCGGGGGATTCTGGATGACGACCGTCTTCGGGTGTGGTTGTGCCAGCGCCCTTCCCCGGATGGGATCCTGTTCATGATAATGCGAAGCAAAAGCACGGGCGTATGCAGTTTTATCCTGCGAAACTTCTTGAAAACCAGGAAGTTCAACGATCTTTTCCGGACGCTGATTGCGCCACCGGGCGTGTTCCAGGGTACATGCAGTTCCCCTGACATCCTGAATGGATGCTATATGTTCACCTGATGCGAGTCGACTCGCGATCTCCACTACCTGACGCTCCCCCATACCAAATACAAGAAGATCTGCCGGTGCATCTGCAAGGATCGACTGGCGTACGCGGTCCTGCCAGTAATCGTAGTGGGCAAACCTTCTCAGGCTCGCCTCGATACCCCCGATGATAACAGGTGTGTCAGGAAAAAGTTCGTGCACTTTACCGGTATAGACTATCGTTGCCCGATCTGGTCGCCGGGGAATGGCTGCAGGAGAATAGACATCGTCACTCCTTCGTTTGCGATTTGGAGTGAAGTTGTTCACCATGGAGTCGACATTCCCGGAGGAGATGCCGAAGAAAAGGCGTGGTTTTCCAAGCCTGGTGAAATCGCCGGGAGAATTCCAGTCCGGCTGCGCGATGATCCCGACAGTGTATCCCGCATCCCAGAGGACTCTTCCCAGCAGTGCGGTCCCAAAAGAAGGGTGATCAACATATGCATCCCCGGTCACCAGGATAATGTCCAGTTGGGAAATGCCGAGTTTTTCCTTTTCTTCAGGAGACAGGGGAAGAAATCCGGGTTGTTCTGTCATGGAATGAAAAATAAAAGCATTCGGGGAAATGGGAATCTTTATGAAGACGGGCGGCGGGTCAGGTCGCGGATGATTTCAGCAAGCCCTCCCGGCAGATCATCCGTTTCTTCCGATTCCTCGTCATCACCATTCTCTTCTCCTCTGGGGGTTTCCTCCGAAGTTTCGGGGGTATTTTCTTCTTTTCCCAAAACCGGAAGATGGACCTGGGTCTTTTCATCAAACTCCCGTCGTGCAGAAAGACCGGTAAATTCCAGGATAACCACTTCAACAACGAGATACGCCACTGCTGTTTCTCTGAGACAGCCAGTCAGAGCATGACCAGAACGGCCCACTGATGCATGATAATGAATGGTCGGCCCACCTTCACCCGGATAAATGGTGCCAATACCAAAAACTTCCCAGCCCCCCTCAAACATGACAAAATGGGGAACCGGCGGGATCACCGGCTCTTCTGGTCCGGTTACCATTCTTCCATTCATGAGGGCCCCAAGGAAGAGGATCGTCCCGGCAGATACAGATTTGTCACTGATAAACCGGCTCACAGAGGTCAGCAGGTCCTCGCCATTATCAATCCGCACAACAAAGACCCTTCCGAGCTGGCCTTCCGTGTACTGCATAGATCCATTTTCCCTTTTTGGTATTCATATGGTTTGTGCGGGTTTATACCTTCTACGGCTCTGACAGAGAATCATATATCTCCCTGACAGAGCAGGTAAAAAATGGCTGAAATCCGGTATGCGACGGAATTTAACCTATCTTCCTCCGGCACCGCCACCCCCGAATCCGCCCCCTCCTCCAAAGCCGCCCCCGCCGAACCCCCCACCGCCTGAGCCTCCGTGACTTGGGGGTGTGAAATGGAGAAGCGGAATAAATGCGTAGCTTATGCCCATTGCACCCAGGGGCACACCGGTTTCGGCGATGCGAATATTGAGCGCTTTCATTGCCTTCTCCACTTTATCTCCAACACCGAGAGCTGTGCCGTATACCAGCCATTCGCCCCACATCGACAGATCCTCAGGGGCATATTTCTGTATCATTGCCATGTCGGATAAGAACCTGGTAAATGCATCCCATTCAAGTTTTTCTTTGAATCGATCATCTTTCCAGTGTCCAAAAAGCGTAGAAGGCGCAGAAACGGCAACCAGAGCCTGAATAATTACAATCGCCCAGAGCACAACTGCAGGACCAAGTACGGACAACTGACCGGTGCGCCAAGAGCAAAGATCAGGGTAACGGCAAACATTGCGATACCGGTAAGCAGAAGTGGCAACAGGTGATCCCGCCCATCAACCATGTACTGGAGTGCGATAGTCTTATCCACGCGCCCGGTAACATCGGCGAGGGTTCGCTGGTATTTCAATGCCTTTTCTTCAGCGGTGTTGTTGGTTTGTGCACTGCGTGCGAGTGCTTCTATTCGTGTAGTATCAAAAACCCCGTTTTCAGATACAAGTTCAAGAAATCCAAGCACGCGCTGTTCATATGGATCGGTAGTCCCACTATTGAGCAGGCGGATTTCAATTCCCTTTGGTTCACCCTTATCCGTGATCGAGATAATCTTTTTCCGATGAAGATCGAGCAATGTTGCATAATAACCATCTTCATCGAAATCGAGCGCATCTCCCTTAAAAAGCAGGTTAACCTGCCATGGTCTGAGTGCTGGATTAGGAATCGTGCTCAGGTATTCGGGAACTGTGTATGCCTTCTCCCTGCCATACCAGGAATATATGGCTACAAAAAAAACCGGGACCGCAATGACGGCAATTTTTGCAAGGATATTCAGAAGCATTGAAGCAAAGTACGGAACGTTATACCAGAAATTTGCTGAAGAGGTTTTTCCTTTAATGTCCTGAACTTCTGTCCTGAATCCCGGGATCTGAAGGAGTCCGTCTGCCGGGGTCAGGAATTCGACAGCCAGATTTTCGTCTGCACCTATGCTCCCGGTGATGACATACGTATCCCCGGCTTTCACCGTGTTCAAGCTCGGAGGGTATACAAATACCTGGTCCACATTATTCGCTGGAATGATGATCCTGATATTCCGGTATGGAACATGTCCGGCACCTGCGAATTTCAGGTTCAGGTGCGAATTGGTCGCATCGTATTCAATCGGGGGGTGAAGTATATACCTGTATGAGGGTGTATACGTGCCTGCTGAATAATAATCTGGTTTGTATATGCCGACCTCATTGTTTTCTGCCAGATTGTCAATAGCAATTTTTACCTGATTGTCTCCCGGTATGCCAAAAACCTGTACATTCCCGCTCTCATCCTTGGCATAGCCGACAGTTCCGGAAGGAGGATCCGCTGATATAAATTCTACTGACGGGCCTGTACCCGGATTAAAGGTGAGAGGGGCCTCCCATGTACGAAAAAGCATCCGGTATTGACCGGATGTACTGACATCGTAGGTGTATTTTTCGGTAAGTGTCCCATTTTCATACAGTACCGCATCATATGAGTCAACCACGAGGTTACCTGCTAACAGTGGTGGAACAACGGTGACGAGAACCAGTCCGATTAAGCCCAGGACCAGACCCGCGACGACAATGAGCGACAGCTGTTGTTTTTCATTCACGGTGATTACCTATCAGAACTCAATCTTCGGCGGGGTTTTGATAGCTTCTTCAAACTGGAGGTACTCGAGCTTGATGAGCCCGACAAGGTGCCCGATGAATTTTGAGGGAATTGTGTCCATCATCGTGTTGAATTCCTGCGAGATATTATTATACGTATACCGCTGGCGGGCAATCTCCTCTTCAATGCTCTTCACAGAATCCATAAGACTGGTGACGGTCGTATTGGTCTTCAGGTCAGGATAGGCCTCAGCAACAGCCAGAAGGCGCCCGAAGATCGAGCGGGATTCGGCCTCGACCTTGTTCAGGTCGCCCGGCGAGGCCGTTGCAACGCTCGCCCTCATGGCAGTCACCCGTTCGAATGTCTCTTTCTCGAACTTTGCATAGCTTTTCACCGCACCGAGCAGCTGGTCGATCATATCCAGTCGTTTTTTCATTGCAACACGGATCTGACCAAGGGTCGCTTCAGAGGAATTTTTAAGGCTATAGAAGCGGTTGTAGATTCCAACTACCCAGAATAGCAGTCCGATTACTACGAGTACTATGACAATGAGTACAATCCATCCTAAAATGTCCATGATTATCACTGTACTGATAATCGTACGACTACATAAGATATGAGGGCATGAAAAAACCTGACCGTTTGAAGCAGGCTATAAAAAAATGCATGGGAATGAAAAATTACGAAATTATAAGACTCCCCACAACCCGAAGTTTGCCCCCTTCAAGATAATGGAGAACGACCCGGGCTACCGGGGGGAAATATGAGTGGTTTTTCCAGGGAAAGGGTAATTTCCGGCATTCGCCAGTCATTACCGAAGGATACTTTTTCCAGACGTGCCGGGCAGAAACTGCATCCAGTGGCCGGCATATAACACCATTCCTTCTTTCAGGGGGGAGGGCCAATACCTGACGAGCTGTGCTTTCCCTGAAATCAGGGAGGAAAATTTTATCGCCGGATCATTTGTCAACACATATCCCCGGTCCAGATCGTCCGCATCCAGGTTTTTCAGTGCAAGACCAACACGGTCTCCCGTTTCTGCATAATCCGCATCGTCATCATGTTTCTGGATGGAGCGGATCTGGGCGGTTTTTTCCGTCGGGAGGATCTTCAATATATCGTGTTTTTTTATGACTCCCTGGGCCACACACCCCAAAATGACAACCCCGACTCCTTTTACATTAAAATGGTGATCAATGGGAACCGCACCATTGCCACCCGTGATCCTGGCCTTATGATGACCGGTGAGCTCGACCGCGAGACCAAGGATCTTTTCACGCAGCCCGACGATATCTTCGGCCAGTATCTCGGTACTGTTCTATGACCGTTCCTTTTATGAGCGGAGCGATCTGGTCCAGAGTAATATAGTTTTTGAGAATGAGGAATCCTGCAGATTTTCCGGCACACTGGAGCAACAGAACGGATTCTCCGAATGAGGCATTAATCTCATCAACGACCAGGATTATGCGGTCTGCAAGAGATACTGCATAAAAGAGCGAGGACAATTTTTCCGGATATCTCGTAGGCTCTATGAGGGTGACCGTTGCATCACCTTTCTTCATATTATAAAATGTGATGTCGCTGGTGGTTCCCTTCTTTCCCAGATCTCTGGCATAATCCGGTGGTGCGATGACAGCGACGGTGAGATTGGACATAGAACTGATATAGGATGTCTGGAAATAAGAGATTTTATACCGGTGGCTGAATGAGCGGAAATTCATGAATACACTATTTCTTGGCTCTGTTGAAACACTAAGATATCAACAAATTGCAAATCGCCTATTATCGGAGGGGACAGTGCCTGTCCCCCCGAACCGCCCCTGCGCTTTGCGATTGTGTTGTATTACCTTCTCTGGAATTATCGACTTAGAGGGATGCCACAGCGGCGGGGGCGGAGGCATTGCGTGCCGTAGCCCCCAAGAGCGTTAAGAAAAATAGTGTGAGGATTTCAAAAGAGCCTATTTCTTCCAAAAAAAATCCTGAATAAATTTTCCTTTTGAACGTTTTTTTGTAGTTCCCTCCTGCCGAACTGAATCCATCGTATTTATACAAAACAGGCCAAATAGTGATTGAGACCGTATAACGTGAATGTAAGAATTCCTTGATAATAACGGGTAGTTTGAATGCACTTTGACCTGACCGTAGTAATTCCGACGTTCAATGAGGAGGAGAACATCGAAAGAATGATCGTCACGGTGGACGCGATCTGCAGATCAAATCAAATTACCGAAGAAATTCTCGTTGTGGATGACAGCTCAGGTGACCGGACAACTGCGATTGTGAGAAGACTGATGGATGACTATCCGTTTCTCCACCTTCTCATACGGACCCGGAATCCCGGGCTCTCTCCATCTCTGTATGATGGAATAAACAGTGCCGAATCTGATTTGGTCCAGTGCCTTGACTGTGATTTTTCACATCCTCCTGAAAAAATCCCGGTTTTTTACCATCTTCTGAAAAGGGATGGATTCGACATGGTTATCGGAAGCCGGTATGTCCATGGGGGGGAAGTAATTAACTGGCCATTCATAAGAAGAATACTTTCGTCTGGTGCAGCGTTTCTCGGTCGCCTTCTTATCCCGCATATAAAAGATTCGGGCAGCGGGTTTTTTGCATTAAAAAAATCTATTCTGAAAGAAACTCTTCTTTCACCAAGGGGCTTTCGGATGGGTTTTGAAATCCTCGGAAAAGCTCACTGGACACGGGTAAAAGAAATCCCTATTGTTTTCAAAGACAGGGAATTTGGACAAAGCAAACTGAAGGGAAGAATAATTTATGATTTTCTCGTCCAGTGTGGTTCAATACTCCATTATAATTTCATTGTGAGGAAGAGTGATAACATCACCCGAGCATGGAAGATCTTCCTGCACAAATAAATTTCTGGATCGAGATATGTTCAATGGAGGTCTGAATGAATCGTAGCAGAATTATCAGCATGGTCCAGGGAATTATTGCGATAACAATCCTTCTGCTCCTTATAAGTTCTATTGATTCCCGGCTTTTGTTTTCACTTCTGGCGCATCTTGATTTCCGGTTTATACTTCTTGCGGCATTCTGTTATTTTTTAAACAATCTCCTGATGGCATACCGTATAAAAAGGGTCCTGCTTGTTATGGGGGAAAACATCAGATTGCGCGTGGTATTCTTCTCCCATATGGCGGGCATGCTTCTTTCGGATTTCACCCCGGCCCGAAGTGGTTATTTATATGTAGCACTCGCCCTGGATCAGAATGATGTACCCCTGGAGAAAGGAATTGCAACAATAACCAGCACGTATCTTTATGACCTGACGTTTAAGATGATTGTTGCAATCCTTGGCGCCTATTTCCTGTATTCCTATATTTTTGCCGATCGGGTCGGTTTTGCCATCATCGTAACGTTCCTTATGATCCTGGGAATTGTCGCAGGATATTTTATCGTTATGTATCCGGGACACCGGATCAAAGCCTTTCTTCAAAAGAAGGAATTTTTTAATAAGGTCCTTGTTTTTGGGGAGAGGAGTCGCTCTATTCAGAAATATGCCCCGTTCATCCTCTCCATTACTCTTATGGGATGGATCCTGCGTGGGCTCCAGTGGTTCCTGGTTGCTCTCGCCATAGGCGGGATCTTTCTCTCACCGCTCAATGCCCTGTTCCTGAATCCATTGCTGACCCTGTTCTCCCTTATCCCGCTTACCCCGGCGGGGTGGGGGATCCAGGAGGCCGGGATTGTTTTTGTCTTTACTGCAATTGGTATCGGTGCAGCAGCCGCAGCGTCCTTTGCCCTGATCACCCGGCTTGTAGAAGTCGGGGTCGATCTTCTCGGCATGAAACGACTTCTGGTGAAACCACTGAAAACTGAGAACCTTTTATCATTTTACAATACCATCGAAGGGGATATTGATGAAAAAGCTTTTAATTCCGATCTGCTGGTCCAACAGTACTTCCAGAGACGAAAAACTGAGGTCATCAGGAATCAACTGGGCGTTCGGTCTGATCATGTTGTCATCGATATAGGATGCGGGAGCGGCGTACAACTCAGGGAAATCGAGAGAACCGGATATGCACGTGCCGTTGGCATTGATGTCAACATACATGCGATCCGGTTTGCACGGAAAAGATCCCTCCCTGATACCGAATTTATTATTGCCGACGCACAGTATCTCCCGATCAGGTCATCAAGCACGGATAAGATCATCTGTGCTGAGATTATTGAACACATCAGGAGTCCTCACTTTCTTGTCAGTGAAATCTCCAGAGTCCTGAAACCAGGGGGTGCCGTTGTTATCACCACTCCCAATGACAGATCTGTCTGGGGAATCTATGAACTTCTCTGGGATGTATTTGGCAGAGGAAGAAATTACGGCGAGACACATCTCAGATTTTTCTCAGAACCCGGTCTGCGTGATAGTTTTTCCACTTTTTCAGAATGCACGACAAAATCCATTTTTTTTATTTCACCACTGTTCGCAATTACAAATAGTCCCCGTTTACTGGAAATAGGGAAAAAACTGGATTGCATGTTTGAGCGGTGGGGATGGGGTGTTTCGCTCGTTTTATACGCGCGAAAATAAATGCGACCACCATTACAAAAAATGCAGTGCACAGGTATTTTCGTTAACGCGAAGTCAGAAGGTAAATACCTGTCCGCTCAGTATCGATTCGGGCATTTTCGGTGAGCCAGGCAAGAGCATCCCCTTGTGGGTCAGCCGCCGAAATATCTCCGGTGACGACATAAAATATACTGCTGTTTCCTTTTAGCAGGTAGAGATTTTCAAGATCTGTCCGGTTGGTTGCCCCATATTCAAGGGTTTTGTCGGTAACATTCGAATAATAATAATCCATAGGCATCATCATATAGTTGGGGACCAGCACGACCATATCACCATCCTGGGTTTTTGACTGAACAATTCCCGCAACTCCCCGCCAGTCCTCCTTAGTATAACCGGAGTAATACTCCGCGAGGAGAGGGACATTGATAATAAAAACCAGGGCCAGGGCGATGTACAGCAAATTCCTGTTTGGAACAAGTCTGAAGATAACCGGGTAGCTTAACGCTACAAGAACGAAGAAAACAGGAAGGAGATAAATAAGATACCGTGGATTCATGGTCATCCTGGACGATATAAGGACACTGATCACGATCGGGAGGATGAGAAACATCGCTGAAAAGAGAAGCTTGTTTCTATCCCTGGTGTACAGGAATAAAACTCCAATAATCATCAGTACGAGATAGATGAAGGCAATAATTGAGTTTAATGACGAATAGCCTCCTGAAAATCGGATAAATGTTTCCTGTATAAGAACTGGCCCAAGTACCCCGTACGTAGGAGGAGTTCCTGTAAGCTTGAAAAAACGCTCGCCGACGATAAAGAGGAGCGGAAGGGACAGAATGAATGTCGTACAAAGTGCTATCAAAAGATTTTTTGCCTGTCGGATATCCTTTTTCAGATCACCCGCTCTTGTAATTATGGCATGAAGATAAATGACGCCCAACCCTACGAACACATAGTAATGCGTCCAGAAGGCAATCGCCGAGGAAATCCCGAATATCACCCACCATGTACTCTTGTCGGTTCGAAGAGCATATAAATAAAATAAAATTACGAGGGAGAAAATAAAAAGGACAAGGGAGTATGAGTACGCTTCCTGTGAATAATAGATACCAAAATAGGAGACGGTCAGAAGAGCTGCACTGATGATGCCTACATTTTTATCGTAGAACTCCTTGCCTATGAGATAAAAAACCGGAATCGTGAGAATTCCCAGCAGAGCCGGGACTGCACGCAGCACAAATTCGCTCTGGCCGATAAAAAGCATAAAATGCTCGATCCAGTGAAACAGCGGGGGGTGGAAATCAGTGTTCCGGCTGATCTCCCAGATTTCGAAAAACCCGGGTTTCGACAGGTTAAACGTGGCTGCTTCATCGAGCCAGAGGGAATTAAAACTCAGATGATAAAAACGCAGGATAAAACCGACGACTGTTAAAGATATCAGGATCTGTGTATATCGGCTGTGGGATACAACTGAGGTGATATTCTGGAATGTGAGATCCCGGTATGATCGGATCGGCGAAGTAAAATCACCATCAAGATTTAAAGGCACATCCTGTCGTAATTTTTTTTCTTTGTGAAGATCGTCGCGTTTCCTTGCCATTTGTGCTCAGGTATTATTTCGTAAATCTTTCATAAAGAATATTCCATTGACGACATTTTTTGGCAACTTTGCCTGGATTATAAAAAATATCAGGCATTGGTTTTTTTATTGGCAATTTTCGCTATGAATCCGATCTCAGGTATAACGGAGATATAACTTCCTCGAGAAGATCTTTTGTATTGGTCACCACA
This sequence comes from uncultured Methanoregulaceae archaeon, assembly GCA_963721245.1. Lineage (GTDB taxonomy): Archaea > Halobacteriota > Methanomicrobia > Methanomicrobiales > Methanospirillaceae > Methanoregula. Next base: position 72,045 of record CAVRIL010000002.1, read on the forward strand.
CGTGATGATTCTTCAAGCATGAGATTCACCCTTTCATGAACTCCGGCTCTCCTGAAATCCGTCCGGATCCCGATAACCTTCTTCCCGAGTGCGGATGCGTACCCCATCTCCCATGAAGTTCCTGAATCCGCATCAGCACCATCGATCACGGCGACAACTATATCCGCAGCGTTTAATGCATTCAGATTAACGCTGAAGATCCGTCCCTGTTCCTCAGTATTTCTCGTTTCCGGATCCTCGGAGGTTTCCTGGGGCAGGAATACATCGAAATAGTTTTTCCTTAATAATCCTGCAACTTCCAGATTATAAGCCCGTTCCGCATCGGAAAAAAGCGGAGCGGCCAGATAAATTTGATAGTGAGAAAAGGTTGCCACATCCATCGCAGCTATCCGGGGGAATTTCTTGAGAAACACCCCCCGATCTGCCCTCTTCGGATGTTCGTCACCGATCCTGCCATAATAGGTACTCGTCACGCCACATGTCGGTGATGAATTAACTCCGAGAATACAGAGGGGTTGACCGCGCAATGCGATGATTTGCAGGACCTCTTTTTCCAGAGCATCGATCAGGTTAAAAAATTCCGGCGAATTCAGACGTTCGAGAAATGTTCCTGGAGCGCGATCGGCCCCCAGATACAGTGTTTCCGGGCAAGGTAGTGTTACCATTTCGATACCGAATTTGTTGCAACGTTCCTTACATCGTTCGAAAAGAACAAGATCCGCAGGTTTCGTAATGCCATCTGCACGCAGAGCAGGATCAAGAATGCAGGGGCTGCAGAGTACATACATTGATACATCGTGTGCACGCACAGATGATCAATGATACCGCTGTATGCCTACAGGGACAACAGCTGTGACCCGAGGAAGTGCACGGTCAAAAAACTTGAAAAAGCCGGTTTTTTAAAAATTTTTAATAAGATTTCACAAATTCCACGAAATACATTGCTTCTCGATCCGACCGCCGAACAAGCCCTTTCACCAGCAGATAAGAATGTCCGCTCCATCACTGTACTGGATTGCTCCTGGGTGGTGCTGGATACGGGAAGGGTGAAATCCTGGCGAATTCGCAGGGCTCTTCCCTTTCTGGTGGCTGCAAATCCGGTCAATTTCGGTAAACCCTGCGTGCTGTCATCCATTGAGGCTCTCGCTGCCGCTTTATTTATCTTTGGCGACAGGGATCGTGCCTTAGCGGTTCTCTCGAGAGTCAGCTGGGGCATTCGTTTTCTGGAGGTGAACCAGGAACCCCTTGATCTGTACGCAAACGCAAAGGATAGTACGGAGGTAATTGGAATTCAGGATCTCTTTATCTGAAGTATTTTTCAAAAACACCGGTGTGTTTAGCCTGAAAATAAACAACCTTCTTTTTTCTGTAGTGATTACAGGGAATTCGGGGGCTAAAATATAAGAAATCGAATGTAATAAAGTATCAATAATAAATCGTATCTTGTCTCACACGAGGAGTGGTAATTACTTTGGCCGATCCTGGGTTAATTTCAATTTTATGTATTGATGATGAGCCTCTGTTGTTGGAAGTTATAAAAAAATTTTTTGAACGTGAACCCGGATTTTCGGTAAAAACATGTACAAATGGAAAAGATGCACTGGAAATGTTGAGTGCACTGGAATTTGACTCAATAATATGCGATTACAGCCTTCCTGAGATGGATGGTATTGAGTTACTCAAGGAGGTCCGAAGACGGGGATTTTCCTCTCTCTTTATTATTATCACCGGTAAACATCGCGCCCAGGTCGCCATCGATGCATTAAATAATGGTGCGGATTATTACGTTCAGAAGGGAGGGGGCATTGTTCAGGATATACCTGTTCTTTCTGAATTCATAAGTACTGGCGTCAAAAAAATCCGGGCCAGCCGTGCATTGATTGAGCGTGAAAGGATATATCGTTCAATTATCGAAAACAATCCTGATCTTCTCTCCCGTTTTTCCCCGGAGTGGGAATTAAGTTTTGTAAATAATTCATACACGGATTTTACCGGAATGAATAGTAACGAATGTATCGGCAGTAATTTTCTGTCGCTTGTTCCTCAGGGTGAACATGAGCGGATTCAGGAAATGTTACGCAGCCTGAACTCACTGAAGCCCGGGATACTGATCGAGCACGAGTTGAGAAAAAAAGATGGAACATCCCTGGTTCTTCAATGGAGTTATCGCGCACTTTTCAATCCTGATGGAGATATTGACGGCTATCAGACATCAGGCAGAGAGGTTAAGGACGTTGTACAGGTTTTTGGAACCATATCTCCTCAAAAAGAAAAAACTCCCGGGTCCGTTTTGCAGACGGGTATATCAATTGATGAAACTGCGGATACCTGGAAGGAATTTGTCAAAACCATTGAAGCACTCGAGAATCCTGTTTTTGCCATAAACAAGGCAGGGATTGTTATCGCATGGAACAGGGCGATGGAACAATTAACCGGTATTGAGACAAAAGCGATGATGCATAAAGGAAATCGCGAATATGCGATTCCTTTCTATGGTGAAGCAAAACCAATGCTGGTCGATTATATCGTCATGTCCGATGATAAAAACAAATCCGTAAAGCTCACCGGGATAAAACAAACGGGGAATTCATTTATCGGTGAAATGGAAACGGTAAAAATTTGCGGAAAACCTATGTACCTGTGGGGCAAGGGAACCGCACTGCATGATGAGAATGGTGCATTGATTGCAGCAATTGAGACGATAACCGTTGTTGAAAAGCGGGATGATACAATACCCGGAGCTTCAGAAAAGGAGATGTACCTTGGGGGATTGTCAAGTCCAACACTCAAAGTCACCGGAGAAGGTTTGCGCGGGATGAGTGCCGGGAGTATTGCATCTCCGGGAAGAGGCTACGGGATTTATGCTACGAACCGGCGTTTATTTGTTATACAGAATCCTGATTTCGATCTCTCAAAACCCAAAGGGATACCGTATGAACCTTTCGGCCTGGATGACCTTTTTGGTACCAAGGCGACCATTGATAACCGTCCGAGAACAATTGATTCTATCGAAAAACTCATGATCTACCAGATATCCAAGGGTGATCTTAAAACTATAGAACTTATGAATCCGCGTCTGCTTCCTGGTTTCCTGACACTCTATACCAAGACAGGGGAATCATTCAGGATGTTCATCGATCATAAAACGGCATTTTCCCAGATTGAACATCTTATAAAATCTTTTTATCCGGAGATTTTACAACTGGAATAGGTCAACGATTAATTTTAATGTTCAGGTCAGAAAATTTTTTATCATTTTTTATTTTTTCAAAACCTGTACATACTATTCACGTCTGAATGACTCGCGAGCATCGGAAAATTCATTTCCCTTTGGAGATTGATTTTCGGGGTTTTATGTAATTTCTCATGATAATATCTTCTGGCAACAAACCGGATGCAGTTTCCGCATAGTTTTTTTTATACGACCGCCATGTAAGAGTATATGATCAAGGTTGCTATCAATGGGTATGGTACCATCGGAAAGCGCGTTGCCGATGCGGTTGCCGCCCAGAAGGATATGAAAGTGATCGGGGTGTCAAAGACACGCCCGAATGCCGAGGCTTTTATAGCCAGACAGAGAGGATACCCTCTTTATATCGCGGATATATCAAAAAAAGCCGCATTTGAAAAAGCCGGTCTCACCGTTGCCGGATCTGTCGAAGATATGTGTAAACTGGCTGATGTTATTGTCGATGCAACACCCGGTAACGTGGGAGCCACAAATAAGTCCCTGTATGAAAAACTTGGGAAAAAGGCACTCTGGCAGGGTGGTGAAGAGCATGAAATAGCCGGGTTTTCCTTCAACTCTTCCTGTAACTACGAGGATGCTATTGGCAGGCAGTTTGTCAGGGTTGTATCGTGCAATACCACAGGCCTGTGCCGGATTATTCATGAAATCGATAAGGAGTATGGCGTTGCACACGTTCTTGCGATTATGGTCCGGCGTGGATCAGATCCCGGTGAGATTAAAAAGGGACCGATCGATGCGGTTGTTCTCGATCCTGTCAGCGTCCCCAGTCATCACGGCCCGGATCTTCAGACGGTAATGCCTCATATTTCAATCACTACGATGGCGATGATAGTACCAACAACCATGATGCACATGCATGCTCTCCAGATTACAACCAAGAAAACCTGTGAACCGTGACAGGGTTATTGAACTTATCAAAAACCATCCTCGCCTGGGACTTATCAAAAAGACGTTAGGAATAAAAAGTACTGCCGAACTCAAGGAGTTTGCCATGGATCTCGGAAGGCAACGGTCTGATCTTTGGGAGAACTGTATCTTTGAAGAATCGATTTATGCCAACAAGAACGAGCTGTGTTTTTTCCAGGCAATTCATCAGGAAGCCGACGTCGTGGTCGAGAATGTGGACGCAATCCGTGCGATGATGGGGCTTGAGAAGAATGCATTGAAGTCTATAAGCGCCACCAACGAGGCTCTCGGCTTTTCCCCCATCCAGAATAACCATTAACACCCATCATATCCCATTATTTTTGATGGATGCGTACCAGCTGGCAACCCGAAATACTGTTGAAATCGTCACTGACGAGGACCTTCGTGCACTTCTTGCACAGCCTCACAAAAAGGTCTATGCAGGGTATGAACCCAGCGGAGAGATACATCTCGGCCATCTTGTCACAATAAACAAGCTTGTGGATCTTCAGGCTGCCGGATTTGAAATTGTCGTCCTCCTTGCTGATCTCCATGCATTCCTGAATCGTAAAGGGACGATGGAGAAGGTCAGGGAACTTGCCGAATATAACCGGCGTTGTTTCGAAGGGCTTGGACTCAGGAATGTCAGATATGTACTTGGCTCAGATATCCAGCTTAACCGGGACTACGAACTACTCCTGCTCCAGCTCTCCCAGCAGATTACCCTGAACCGTGCAACCCGCAGCATGGATGAGGTAGGGAGACAGATGGATCATCCTACTGTTTCACAGATGATCTATCCGATCATGCAGATGGCAGATATCGCAACCCTCGGGGTTGATGCGGCAGTAGGTGGTATCGATCAGCGGAAAATTCATATGCTGGCGCGTGAGCACCTTATCAACTTCGGATATAAAGCTCCGGTCTGCATTCATACCCCAATACTGAACGGGCTCGATGGAAAAAAAATGTCGTCTTCGCAGGGTAATTATATTTCTGTGGCCGACACAGAAGAGGAAATTCGGAAAAAATGCCAGAAGGCTTTTTGTCCCCCGGAGATTCCGGAAAATCCCGTTCTTCAGATATTCCGGTATCATATTTTCCCACGCGTTGCTGAAATTACCATCAAAAGACCAGAAAAGTTCGGAGGTGATCGGACATTTTCGAGCTATATCGATCTCGAATCGTCGTACGGCAAAGGAGAGGTCCATCCGCTTGATCTCAAGAAATCCTGCGGGGAATCGCTTGTTGAAATTCTTGCCCCGGTACGGGAATATATTCAGTAAATGCGAAAATTAAACCCGATGGGCTGGTGACATGTAGTGAGTCTTGAAAAACGACAGGATCAATTTGACAGGAAACTGGAAGAGATGGGGGTTCGCATAAAGGACGCCAACCAGTTCAAAGTGTCCGAGAATGTGTTTGATGACGTTACACTCCTCGCCCTCTATAAACTGGTCAATAAAAAGTGGTTGTCTGCAATTGGTGGATCGATAAGTACGGGAAAGGAGGCCAATGTATTTTACGGAGAACGCGATGGCACAGGGGTTGCCATCAAGATATACAGGATCCGAACCGCAAATTTCACAACGATGAGCTCCTACATCTCAGGTGACCGCAGGTTTTCCCGTGTGAAAAAATCCCGAAAAAGAGCTTGTCTTCGCCTGGACCAGGAAGGAGTTTTCAAATCTTTCACGCGCGTATGAGGCAGGTATTGCCGTTCCCGAACCACTTGTCTGGGATCGGAATATCCTTATTATGTCGTACCTGGGAGAGGATGAGATTCCGTACCCGCAACTCAAAAATGCAGATATTGAGGATCCGGCTGGGATCTATGCGACAATTGTGAAATATATTGATATTCTCTATAACAAGGCAGAACTCGTTCATGGGGATCTGAGCGAATTCAATATATTATACGGGGACCAACCATACTTCATTGACATGGGTCAATCGGTCACCCGCGATCACCCCCGCGCTTTCCAGTTCCTGATGCGGGATATCCGCAACATAAACAGGTTTTTTAAAAACCGCTGTGATGTGCGTAATGATGTCGAGATTTTCAATGATGTGACCGGGCTTAATACTACTGAACCATGATAATCCCATACAACGTTATTTAATAACAAAAAAAGCGCTGTAAAGTTTAAGATCGTGTCTGAATTCGAGGTGAAAGCACAAATGATACAGGAAGTAAAGATTACCGGAAGCCGGGTGGGCGTGCTGATTGGAAAAGGCGGCGCAACAAAAAAAGAGCTCGAAGTGAAGACCAATACGACAATTTCCGTCGATAGCAAAGAGGGGTTGGTGAAGGTTGAAGGTTCTGAAGAGAACACGGTATCTCTTCTAAGGGCCGTTGAGGTAATCAACGCAATAAACCGGGGGTTTTCACCGGAACGGGCTTTTGAAATGATCGAAGACGAAGACCTGCTTCTTGATGTGATTGATCTTTCGGGTATGGCAGAAGGTCCGCGACAGGCTCGATCGGCTCCGGGGGAGAATAATCGGAAAGGATGGCCGGGCACGTGAACAGATCGAGGACATGACCGACGTCGAGATCTCAGTCTTTGGAAAAACAATAGCCCTTATCGGCTATCCGGAGCAGTTGAAAACTGCACGGGCGGCTATAGATATGCTTATTGAAGGGGTGCCTCATGAAAATGTCTTTGCATTCCTCGACAAGAAAAAGAAAGAGGCAAAACAGGACATGATCAGTTATTATTACTGACCGCTGGAGAGCCATCCTTCATGGTTGAAAAAAATTTTTGTTTTTTTTTTCATGGAAACCATTCGTTAGTACAAACAGAGTCCTAAAAAAGGCGCGATTCACATATATGATTTACAATACTATCTGAGTTATTGTCCGTTAACCATGCTTATCCAGAACCTCGCAATCCCCGCTAATCTCAAACAAAGATATACCCAGGCGGGTATTTCCGAGCTGTATCCTCCCCAGGCCGAATGCATCGATAAAGGAATTCTTGCGGGAAGAAATATGCTCGTCTCTGTTCCTACCGCCAGCGGGAAGACACTGATTGCTGAGATGGCAATGCACAATGCTATCAGGGCCGGTGGAAAATGTCTCTATATCGTTCCTCTCAAAGCACTCGCGAGTGAAAAATTTGAAGAATTTCGCAACAAAGATGTGCGTGTCGGTATTGCCACTGGTGATCTTGACCGCAGGGATGATGTACTCGGGAAAAATGACATTATTGTTGCTACGAGTGAAAAAGTGGATTCTCTCTTGCGTAATAACGCACGCTGGATTGGAGATATCAGTCTTCTGGTGATTGATGAAATACATCTGATCGATTCCCAGAACCGGGGTCCAACACTCGAGATGGTAATTGCAAAGATGCGATTCCGAAATCCTGCCATGCAGATCGTGGGGCTCTCTGCAACCATCGGGAATCCGGAAAAACTTGCCGGTTGGCTTGATGCGGAGCTTGTTACGAGTACCTGGCGCCCCGTCGACCTCAGGCAGGGTGTCTTCTTCAAAGACCGCATTCACTTCCGCGGAGGTTCCCGGCCAATAAAAGAGGTATCGAAAAACTATGAAGATCTTAATCTCTGTCTCGATACAATTTCCGAGGGAGGGCAGTGTCTTGTTTTTGTTTCATCCCGCCGCAATGCCGAGGCATTTGCAAAGAGGGCTGCAGCGGCGATAAAAAGCGAAGATCCTGCTCTCGCTGGATATGCTGAAGGTATCCTGAAGATTGCCGAAACTGATATGGGAAAGTTGCTCGCCTCATGTGTAGCGAGAGGTTCTGCCTTCCATCACGCGGGACTAAGTCGCCAGGAGAGGACATTTGTAGAGGAAGGGTTCAGGAAAGGCAGCATAAAAACGATATCTTCAACACCTACACTTGCTGCAGGGCTCAACCTTCCTGCGCGACGGGTGATAATCCGTGATTATCACCGTTTTGCAGCAGGTGAGGGGATGCAACCGATTCCCGTGAGCGAGTATCATCAGATGGCAGGGAGGGCCGGTCGCCCGCGGCTGGATCCCTATGGAGAAGCGGTACTTATCGCAAAAGATAAGGATCAGGTTGAGGATCTCTTTGAATGGTATATAGAAGCACCACCAGAGGAGGTTCACTCAAAAATTGCTGATCCAACAGCTCTTTACACTCATTTACTGTCACTCATCGCTTCCGGATTCGCCAGGACCAGGAATGAATTGACATTATTTATGAATCGGACATTTTATGTTCATGAACACCGGCAGGGACTTCTGATACAGCGGGCGGTTGATGCTGCGCTGGTTTTCCTGGTCAATTCTGAGCTGGTTGTGGAGGTCGGGGGTCATCTCGATGCAACAGGTTTTGGTAAACTCGTTTCCAGATTATATATAGATCCGAGAAGTGCCGTAACGATTGTCAGTGCATTGCGGGAAAATGACGTGTACTCCGATCTTGGCCTGCTCCAGGTGATTTGTACTACTCCGGATATGCCAAAATTATATGCCCGTAATTCAGATGTGGCCGTACTGACCCGAATGATCGATGATCATTCGGAAGATCTCTGGTTCCCTGTTCCGGATGAGGAGGATGAAACCGAAGACTATTATCGCGCATTTAAAACCGCGATGCTCCTTTCCGACTGGACAAATGAACTATCTGATACACAAATCTGTGAGAGATACTCGGTCGGACCCGGAGATATCTACGGGATGGTGGAAAGCGTGACCTGGCTCCTGCATGCGAGTGCCGAACTTGCCCGCATGTTTGCGTCAGCTTTTCAATCAGGTGTCAGGGGATACGAGGTTTGTATGAAGAATGGTACTCGCCGGGAACTCCTCCCACTTCTACGGCTTCGGGGTGTTGGAAGAGTCCGGGCAAGACGACTTTTCAATAACAGGATGACCACTCCGGACGAGATCGCATCACATGGAATTGATGAGGTGACAAGAATACTTGGACGAGGTGTCGCAGAGCAGATTTTTGAACAGGTTCTGCAGAAGAAAACCGTACCGCACATGAATGATGACACATCCCTTCACGGCCAGTCAACACTCAATCGTTTCGGATGATCTCATGAAGATATCTCCAGACCGCATAGACATCCGGCAGGCAAGGATAACCGTACGGGATCGTTCGGAATTCCTTGAAACGATTCGGGCAATCGCATTGAGGCATTCGACCCATATTGTTTGTTTTAATGCTGAAAATATGGCGGGTATCCGGCATGCAGAAGCTGCAATGCACCATGCGAAGCGATCATTTTATTCCGGGAAACCTATTTCCAACTCATTTGAAATGGAGGCTTTATTATTCGCAGCGGGAACACGCCAGTGCAATAGAGCTACTTTGTTTGGGGTTCATGAATATGATAACAGGATATTTGTTGGTACATATCCCGTAAATGAAAGTGTCTGGGAAGATCTCTCAGCCCATATGGATTTTGTCACCGGAATCGAAGATGAAATGACCCGGGATAAAGAACAACGACTTAAAGTCTTTTTTCGATATCACAGACGAGGAACTTGTTGTGGTGGGAAGAACGAGAATTATTGATCTTATCCTTGAACGGTTAGCTCTTCTTGAGATTAACCGATAAGAAAGCAGCCGGATATTTCGAACGCGCAAGCCCGGCGGTACTTTTCAACATTTTTATGAAAAGACAAGGATTTTTGCATTAAGCTCCACATATGAAACCGCATCGCAGGTTGACGTTACTTTTTTCTGGGCTGAAAAACTTTTAAAGAAAATTTTATCATTTATTCGCATGTGAGAGGATATGTCCGATCTCAGGTATAATCAGGTCTTTTGTCGCCAGAGTTACTGCAGGGGTGGATCCGGGAATGCAAAATATTGCTTTCCCGTGACAAATACCCGCCAGGGCCCGGGACAGGATTGAAGATGTTCCAATCTCCTGATAACTTTTTAAACGGAAAATCTCTCCAAACCCATCGATTCTTTTATCAAGAAGAGGCATAACTGCCTCAATCGTACAATCATCATGAGTAATACCAGTTCCACCATGAATGATTATGCAGTTGGAATCTTTCAGGGAAAAGTACACTTCGGCACGTATTGATTCGACCTGGTCACGTATTATAACATAATGATTTACAGAAATTCCAGCCTTTTTTAATAATTCACAGATTGTTTTTCCACTTGTATCGTTTTCTTTGGTCCTTGTACTTGATACGGTAATTATTGCCACGGAAATTTTTAAGGGTTGCAGATGATCCGGATTCATATTTGATTAAATTGCTTTTTTACGTTAATAAAACAGTGATTGATCTCTTTGGTCAAAAGGAATTTGGCGACCCCTTTGTTTCCAGTGGAAAATCTAATATGAAAAACAAATGCACTCTTTTTTCTTAAATCAAATAAATTAATTTCAATTCGAAAACTTAATATGTTTAAGAGAGTGAGATTTGAATGACCTTTTTTTTTAAAATTATTAAAAATAAGTTAAGTTATTTTTTAAGTTTTCCACAGGAAATCAAGGGGTGTCCCCTCCAAAAGGAATTGTAGATTTTACAAGAGTTCTTTGCAATAATTTTTTAAAAATATTAATTTAGAAATTTAAAATATAAAGGCTGAATAGCGAATTTGACAATAAATAAAGACTTTTCCACTGGAAACAAGGGGTTTATAAATAGACCAAACCGATCGTTTTTTAGTCTCAGGTCACTAAGTTTCAGCTCCTTAGTGTAACTATGCCCGAACCAGAAGATCCATCAACCGGTTTATTTAAAAAATACCTTGCGAATAACAAGATATTCCGCGATCGTGAAGTGCTCAGACATTCGTACCGTCCTCAGATACTTCCTCACCGCAAACCTCAGATAGATAATGTTGCTTCAATACTTGCACCGTCTTTGCGTAATGAGACTCCTTCAAATATTCTTATTTATGGCAAAACCGGGACCGGGAAAACCGCATGCGTTCGATATGTTGGTTCTGAACTTGAAAAGGCAAGCAGCAAGATGGGAACCATCTGCCGGATTGTCCACCTGAATTGTGAAGTAATCGATACCCAGTACAGGGTACTTGCCCAGATTGCCAAAAATATTGATGGGATAGACGAGATCGGCAGCGATAAAACCCGAACACATATCCCCATGACAGGCTGGCCAACTGATCAGGTATATGCCGAACTGAAAAATCAACTGGAAGCCGGAGGTGGTGTTCTGGTGATCGTTCTTGATGAGATTGACAAACTCGTTAAAAAAAGTGGCGATGACACCCTCTATAATCTTACGCGGATAAATTCCGATCTGAAAAACTCCAAGGTGAGTATTATTGGTATTTCAAATGATCTGAGTTTTAAGGATTTTCTCGACCCCAGGGTTCTCTCATCTCTCTCTGAGGAGGAGATTGTTTTCCCACCTTATAATGCCCCTCAACTTGTTGATATTCTTGCCCAGCGATCAGATGCTGCATTTGTGGCAGGTGCTATAGCTGAGGGGGTCATTCCGCTTGTGCTCAGCTCTTGCAGCACAGGAACATGGGGATGCCCGACGTGCTCTTGATCTCTTGAGAATTTCCGGCGAACTGGCCGACCGCGATGAATCAACTCAGGTTACCGAAGAGCATGTAAAACAGGCTCAGGCAAAGATCGAGACCGATAGCATGATTGAATGCATTGCGACACTGCCCACCCAGAGCAAGCTAATCCTCTTCTCTATGCTTATCCTCGAACAGCTCGGACAGAATATCTTTACGAGCGGGGAAGTATCACGTATTTATCAGGATATTGCCCCGAGCATTGAACTTGATGTACTCACCCACCGGCGTATTACCGATCTTATCTCCGAGTTGAACATGCTCGGTGTGATCAATACCCGGGTGGTGAGCCGTGGCCGGTATGGCAGAACAAAAGAGATGTGGTTTGATTCAAACACAGACAAGATTCGCGAGGTCGTGCTCAAGGATCCGCGACTGAACGGATTAAAGGATCTTGACGTGAAGCAGATGGAATCAAAATGGTTAAAAACATGGTTCAGGTGATGAGGTATGGATGAAAAAGATCTCGAAATCCTCCGCATTCTCGAGGATAACAGCCGGCTTTCAGCGCAGGAAATCGGAATGATGACCTGTCTTACTACCGCTGAAGCAGAGGCACGCATCCATGCACTCGAGACTGCGGGGTATCATCCGTAAATATACTACTGTCATCAACTGGGAGATGGCAGGCAACGGGGAGGTTTCGTCCATCATCGAACTCAAGGTCAGCCCGGAGCGCGATTATGGTTATGACAGGATAGCAGAACGGCTTTCCCGGTTCAGGCAGGTGAAAACCTTGCGTCTCATGACCGGTACCTATGATCTCCAGCTTCTGGTAACTGGAAAGAATATGCAGGAAGTTTCCCGTTTTGTTTCTGAACATGTGGCACCAATGGACAGGATTCGGGAAACTGCGACTCATATCATCATGAAGTCATACAAGGAAAATGGCAATATGCTTTTTGAACAACAGGAAGCAGAACGCCTCCCCTACTCTTTCTAAGGTGAGATAATGCGGAATTTTATTTCTGAACGTGCACAGAATATCCCGCCATCGGGAATCAGGAAATTCTTCGATCTCGCTCTCACGATGGAGGACGTAATCTCCCTTGGTGTTGGCGAGCCCGATTTCCGTACCCCGTGGAATATCTGCGAATCAAGCATTTACTCCATTGAGCAGGGTGTAACATCCTACACTTCCAACAAGGGTCTGCCTGCACTCCGTGAAGCCCTTTCCGGCTATCTGAAACAGCATTATAATCTTGCTTATAACAGCGATGATGAAATTATTATCACGAGCGGGGTGTCAGAAGCCCTTGATATTGCAATCCGTGCAATAGTGGATCCCGGTGATGAGGTGCTTATTGCACAACCGAGTTATGTCTCTTATGCTCCGTGTGTGACACTGGCAGGAGGGATACCGGTTCCTGTTGAATGCACAGAATCTGATAATTTCAAACTCAATGCCGAATGCCCTTCAGGAAAAGATTACCACAAAAGACAAAAGCCCTCATGATCAATTTCCCGAATAATCCGACGGGGGCAGTGATGAACCGAAAGAGATCTTGAAGCAATCGCGGATATTGTCATTGATAATGATCTTCTTGCTTGTCACCGATGAAGTATATGCAGAACTCACGTACGAAGGAAGCCATATCGCCGCGGCTACGGTCAGCGATCTCTGGGAAAGGACGATCACCCTCAACGGTTTTTCCAAGGCATATGCAATGACAGGATGGCGTGTTGGGTATCTCTGTGCTCCAAAGAGATCTCTGCGAAACCATCCTTAAAGATCCACCAGTATGTCATGCTCTGCGCACCCGTTATGGGACAGATTGGTGCGCTTGAAGCGATCCGATCTGCAGAAGAAGATAAGAATAATATGGTGAATGAGTACCGTTTGAGACGTAATATGTTTGTTGCAGGATTAAATCGCATCGGCCTCTCCACCCATATCCCGGAAGGTGCATTCTATGCATTTCCTTCGGTGAAAGGCACCGGACTTTCGGATACGGAGTTTGCAGAGCGATTATTAAAAGAGCAGCGGGTCGCTGTGGTACCGGGGAGTGTCTTTGGCGTCGGTGGAGAGTTCCATCTCCGCTGTGCGTATGCGGTCTCAAGAAAGCAGCTTAATGAGGCTCTTGCCCGAATGGAAATATTCCTCAACAGTCTCTGATTCTGGGAAAAATCCCATCAAACTCCTGTTCATCTTGTGAGATCAGAATCCCGATCTCAGGATACTTTATTTTGCAACTTGATCAATACTACTTGATATTACAATGAGCTGCACAATCATCGTTGGTGGATTTTTTGGGGATGAAGGAAAAGGTAAGATTGTTGCCCATATTGCATGTAATGACAAACCTGTAATCATCTCCCGCGGCGGTGTGGGGCCAAATGCCGGGCACACTGTTCAGGTCGGAGAACGCGAGTATGGTGTCCGAATGGTTCCTTCCGGTTTTGTTTACAAGGAAGCGAAACTCTGTATCGGCAGTGGTGTCCTTGTCGACCCCCGCGTTCTGAAACAGGAAGTCGAAATGCTCGATGTGAAAGGGCGGATATTTGTTGATAAACGCTGTGGGATAATTACTGAAGATCACATCAGACGTGATAAAGGAAGTGACCATCTGTCCAAGAAGATCGGAAGCACGGGATCAGGATGCGGACCCGCAAACTCGGACCGGGTGATGCGGATCTCGCCACAGGCAAAAGATGTCCCTGAGCTCGCAGAATACCTGCTTGATGTTCCCAAAGCGATTGATGACGAACTGAAACAAGGTAACACCGTACTGCTCGAAGGAACGCAGGGTTTTGGGATTTCTCTCTATTATGGTACGTATCCTTTCGTTACAAGTAAAGATACATCGGCGTCCCAGATTGCAGCCGATAATGGCGTAGGACCGACCAGAATTGATGATGTGATTGTGGTTTTCAAAGCATATCCAACCCGTGTCGGGGAAGGTCCATTCAGTACCGAGATGTCTTCTGAAAAATCAGATTCGATGGGTATCCAGGAATTTGGGACGGTCACCCACCGGAAGACGACGTATTGGGGGCTGGGACGGAGATATGGCCCGGTACTCTGCAATGATCAACGGTTGTACCCAGGCAGCGATTACCGGTATCGATCATGTGGATAAAACCTGTTTTGGGGTAACAGAGTATGGAAAGCTGACAAAGAAAGCTAAGAATTTTTTAAAGGTTGCAGAAGACGATATTGGCAGCCCCATCACTCTGATCTCCACCGGACCCGAGATGACCCAGATTATCGATTTGAGGAATGAACTGGTATGAGACGGGCACTCATGGATATTCTATGCTGCCCGGTGTGCAAAGGGGATCTTGCACTCAAAGTCGAAGAAGGAGAATGAAAATGAAATTCTGGAGGGTGAATTACTCTGCAGCGTATGCGAAGTAAGGTATCCAATCCACGAAGGTATTCCCAATCTTCTTCCCCAGACGTCCAGAATAAAATAAGGAAAGGAGAAGGATGAATTTCCCGTTGTCATTCACTGTGCTGGCTGCCGCGGGTCAGGTTTCGCGCGAAACGTCTTTTGAATTTTTTCTTAACCGGTTAGGAATCAATATAATTGAGGGTCCGAAGGAGAATATCTGGGGGGAGATTGGAAGCACCCTGCGACTGATTTTTAAAAACCGTGGGGCACCAACCCATATTACTATTTCATCCCCGAATTCCGGAATGTATACTGATTTTTTCCACGAAAACATGTATATCGTTGATGAAGCAGTCCTGTCGATTCCGTTACGTAACGAGAGTCCGGAAGGGTTTTTTGATCTTGAGATTATTACAGGATATGGGGGTGTAAAAACATCCCTTCACGTTGACGTCATTCAAGGTGTACACCACCAGAAATCCTGCAGTAAGGGAAGAACCTCCGCTTCAGCCGGTTGCCCATGGGCGGCCCCATCCTCTGATGATCATGATGGGTATTGCCCTGATCCTCTTCAGCGCGTCGCTCTATACGAAAATTGAATTTCTCAATACTGCCTCATTCATTATCCTTATCGTTGGTGCTCTTTACACATGGTACCGTCAGCAATAGAAGCAGCCGTTCTTGTATTAGTCTGCTGCTCTTATCGTTGATCGTCTTGTTGGTGATCCACATTCATCCTGGCATCCTGTCGCTATTCTCGGACAGATTTATCGGATGGTGGGGAAAACCGGAAAATTATTCCCCAAACATCCAGCGATTTGCCGGTAGTCGCTTTCTGGATTATTACTGCGACTCTGTTTGCCCTTCCGTTTTATTTTTTTGCTGTGGTCTCACCATGGTACATTTATCTGCTCGCAGGGCCATTCCTGCTCAAGAGCTGCTTTGCCTGGCGCGCTCTCGAAGAACATACGCTTTGCTGTTGTAACTGCATTGAAGGATGGGGTGGAAAACGGGCGGACGGAAGTAAAAATGCTGGTATCACGAGAAACGGCAAATCTTGGCCGCGAACAAATTCTTTCAGCCGGTTATGAATCGATGACGGAAAATATTACCGACAGTATTATCTCCCCGCTTTTTTACTTTTCCTTGTTCGGACTTACCGGCGCATCGGTCTATCGCGCAGCAAATACGATGGATGCCATGCTCGGATATCGCGATGAACGGATACGAATAGGCTGGTGTTCGGCCCGAATGGATGACATACTCAATTTCATTCCCGCGAGAGTGACCGTATTGCTCCTTCTTCTCTATTTTTCCTCCTGGGAAGGTTTTCAGGTACGGTACGTGTGATACGCCGTGATGGCCATAAACGCCCCGGTTTTAATGGAGGCATTGTGATGGCGGCTATGGCGGGAGGAATCGGAATACGGTTCGAAAAGCCAGGAGTATATAGTATCGGGGATGGTGAAAGAACACTTGATGAGGCAGGTCCTGATATCCTCCGCGCAGGCCGGTTTGTTATTATCACCTTTGCAGTTCTGGCCGTGGGTACTCTGTTTTTATTGGGATCATTGATCAATAGTATCGGCATATGAAGAACCAGCGGGTAAAGCGCGTGGGCATACAAAAAAGCGGTTCGGAACCGGGCGTTTTAACATGGAAGAGCTCCGGTTCGGACCGAGCTCCTCAAGCGGGGCTTTGCATCCATGCAGAAAGGGGGCGTGATCATGGATGTAGTCGATGCCAGCCAGGCCAAGATTGCCGAGGAGGCAGGTGCCGTTGCGGTTATGTCACTGGAACGAGTACCTTCTGATATCCGGAAAATGGGGGGTGTCGCACGAATGGCGGACCCGGAGAAGGTTCTTGAGATTATTGATGCGGTTTCTATACCGGTTATGGGAAAGGTGAGGATCGGCCATTTTGTGGAAGCTCAGGTCCTGGAAACCCTTGGTGTCGATATGATTGATGAAAGTGAAGTCCTGACACCGGCTGATGAGCAATACCATATCGATAAGAAACTGTTTAAAGTCCCCTTTGTCTGTGGCGCACGGGATCTGGGAGAGGCGCTCCGCAGGATACATGAGGGTGCGGCGATGATCCGGACCAAAGGTGAGGCAGGGACCGGGAATGTGGTCGAGGCAGTCCGCCATATGCGCAATATCATGGGAGAAATACGAATGCTGAAAGGAATGGATCAATCAGGAAATGATCGATTATGCACGGGAGATAGAAGCTCCTGCAGAACTCGTCATTGAGTGTTCAGAGCGTGGCCGCTTACCCGTCGTAAATTTCTCTGCCGGTGGTATTGCCACGCCTTCGGATGCAGCGATGATGATGCAGCTGGGAGCCGATGGCGTTTTTGTCGGATCCGGCATTTTCAAATCTTCAAGTCCTGAACGGATGGCCAAGGCAATTGTGGAAGCGGTCAATCACTTCAACGATGCAGACGTAATTGCCAGGGTAAGCAAAGGTCTCGGGGATGCGATGCCCGGACTTGATGTGCACACCCTCAGGGACGATGAGGTGCTGCAGACCCGTGGACGTTAAGATTGGCGTACTCGCGCTCCAGGGAAATGTGAGCGAACATATTGATGCTTTCTGCCTCGCGATTGGATCGGATAAGAATAAGAGGGAGCATCTGAAGTTTTTGAAGTCAGATGTCCAGCGGATCTGGCACGATGCAGCGCACTCGCCATTCCCGGTGGAGAATCCACGACCATCTCCCGGCTCATCGAAAAAAATCATCTTCATGAACCACTGTGTAATTTTGCCGGAGGTATTTTTGCAACCTGTGCGGGTATGGTTCTCATGGCGACCGATGTTGATGATTCCCGCATCCACCCACTTGGATTGATAGATATGGCCGTCGACCGGAATGCGTTTGGAAGGCAGCGGGAATCCTTTGAAGCGGATATCTCCATCAAAGGGATGGAAGGGGGACCGTTCCATGCGATTTTCATTCGTGCTCCAGTGGCAACATCTGCCGGTGCTAATGTAAAGGTGCTTGCCCGGATAGATCAGGGTATCGTTGCTGTGGAGCAGGGAAAACATATGGCATTTTCATTTCATCCGGAACTTGGTGGGGATACCCGGTTGCATGAGCGGTTTTTACGAATGCAGGGACTCTGAGGCACTGCATGGGTAAAAAAAATTATATCGTTGATGCTGGTATTCGTAATATCCAACTAACATTCATTGTTAGATTTTTAAACCGGACCTTGGATTTACAGATCGTTTATTCTCCAATTCCTTGAGATTACCAATCCTTTTTCATAGCTCTGGATTTTAGATCTTTTGGCATCAATTCTATCGCATAACGCAAAGCTCGTCCTTGGCATCATCATCCTGTTTCTCATGACATAATCAAAGACCTCTTCCTGATGTTTCCGGCTGGCCTCCTTTAAGAGCCAGCCGTATCCTTTCTGCACCATATCATCCCTGTCCGTCAACAGCCGGTCAGCAATTTCCAGCACGGTATCAAGATATTTCCCGTGTTTTGCCGGAATAATCAACGATACTGCTGCTGCCCGCCTCATCCAGCGGTTGCCGGACTGCGTCCAGTGTTTGAGTTCATCCAGATATTCCGGAAATTTTTCCATAAAACTTCCCATGGTATGATTGCAGAAGCTGTCACACATTGCCCAGTTGGTGATGTATGAATCAATCCATCTGCGGAATATAATCAGGTCCTCCTTCTCGTAGCGGGGAGCAAGGAGGTGGGCCCAGCTGGAAACAATAAAGGCCTCCTCGCAATAATTCGACTGGTAGAGTTCATCGCAGAGTAAGAAGATCTCTTTTTTCTCGAGAAATTTTATCTCGGCCCAGTACTTTTTTGCGATTTTTCCAACGACCGGAACTTTAACCCCGTAATAGTGTACGTCCTCCTTAAAGAAACGTTGAAAGTTTGCCCGGGTGGCAGAATCAGCATTGGTCGTGAGATCTTTTCTTATGCCTGAATGACCGATCCATAAGAATCGTATTGTCGTGGGAGGGAAATAAGGATGCAACTCTGAAATTTTTTTGCAGGTATCATGGTTTTTCACGAAATATGCGCTCTGTTGAAACCCTAATATTTTAACAAATTGCGAATCGCCTATTATCGGAGGGGACAGTGCCTATCCCCCCGAACCGCCCCTGTGCTTTGTGATTGTGTTGTATTACCTTCTCTGGAGTTATCACTCAGAGGGATGCCACAGTGGCGGGGGCGGAGGCATCACGTGCCGTAGCCCCCAAGAGCGTTGAGAAAAAAATGTGAGGATTTCAACAAAGCCGAAATATGCAAAAATTGCCTGTGAGAACCTGTGATACCATTTCTGGATACTCATTTCAACAGATTGTGACAGGTTTCTCATACTCTTTACGAATGAGGAGAACTCTTAAGCCCGGAACTACAATCGTGGCGCGGCAATTTCCAAAGAGCTGCCATCGTTCGATGGATTACCTGATCTTTTTTGTTATGGTTCTCATTCAAACACTAAAAAAATAAAATTGATTTATGACGTGAAAATATGAGAAATATCAGTTACAAAATCTGTAACAGAAAAGCACATCATTTTTTAACAAACTGGTTTCTGGATTGTGACATGATTATCGGTTCTATCGCTTTCTAGGGATTGCCGCAACAGTGGGTGCGGTGGCAAAGCAGAACTCCATGGCGCGTCATCAATTGTGAAATTGGTCAGACAGCAGGCAAAATGTGCCGCTGGAATGTAACTATATCGACTATGTATATCCTCCATGAGAATAAGAATTGACAATGTTGAGATCATTTTTGAGAGGTTATCGGGGATCACTTTAATCTTGATCTCTTTGACCTGAAGTCAGTATTTCCGAGTCTTGAGGGTTTCGCCGACCTTCTTTTTAACGACAGAGAATACTGTTTCAACCTTATTTCTTTGATGATACTTTTCCTCATCGAATGAGCGTGATACATCTTTAGTATCAAGAAATTCGGGTACGTTTTCTGTTTCTGACAGGGATAAGAGGGTGTCCTGGATTAATTCATGGATCCCACCTGGTTTTATAGGATCGACGGTGAGATTCTCCTTTCTGGACCTGCGAACTACCCATGTATCGAATATGGCCCGGAATGGCAATCGGGGCTCAATTATGGCATATCCGATTTTCAGCCAGTTTTGGATAACCGGTCTTATTGGGGCACTTTTGATCTCATATTTTCTGATTACGGATAATCGGGCTTGGAATCCGAAATAGCCGATTGTGCTGGGAGGAAAACCGGCTTTATTATTCCCTATTGGCTGGCAGATCGCCATTCATTTGGGCTGGAGTCGGAGGAAACAAAAAAGGCCTTTTTTGGGGGGATGGTTTTTGGGAGCAGGTTTTGGGAAAGATACCGGGATGTAATGCGGCGGAAAAGTAATGTGCCCTAAACTGGCTTCGATTTGCAAAAGAAGCCTTTTTGATTTGACCAGATTTGCCCAGGTCGCGGACAACTGCGATTAACAGACCCCTTTGTTTGAAATCCCGGATTATCGGGGTTTTTGAGTGAAACCGGCTTGTTTCTGAGCCGGAAAAAGTAACCTTACAGACCCTTTTGGCTGGCAAAACTCCTTTTTTATGGGCTTGAGTCTCGGGAAATGAAAATAAGACCTGTTTCAGGATGTCGGGTTGGGGAATATTACCTTGGATAAATCATGTGAAAATTGGCTCTGTTGAAAACCTCCTTCCCGTGACGCTCCAGGGGCTTCGCCCCGCCGCTGTGGCACCCCAGTCGCGATAATGCTGCATTACCCAAATCGGGATTTCTCGGTAATACAGAGGAATCGTATGGCCCCGTCCCCAACGGGGACAGGGATGGCGCAAGGGGGGCTTCAAATTTTCGAAAAAGGATTTCTACCGAGCCAATATATCCATTATTTATATCGTGATTCCAGGTTGAAGGACCAAAAATCAGAGTCGGAACCCTGCAAGCCCGACATGCTTTTAGCAGGAAGAGGTGCATGGTATACACGGAGAATTTAAAATGGCAACCGATCCTGTCTGCCTGGCCATCGTTGATGAAGACGATGCTCAGTATATAAGTGAATACAAGAACCAGAAATATTATTTCTGTTGTAACTATTGCAAGAAACAGTTCGAGGAGAACCCGAAACGTCACACCCGGATATCCCATGATATCTGTGTCGACCTGAATTCCTCACATAACCGGATTTGACCAGGCCCGAATCCTTAATCCAAAATCATGAGGCAGATGAAATTGGAATTCTCCTTGGTGAGATACCGTATGTGGGAATCCCTTTTTTCACAGGATATGCATCAACTGATGCTGGTCAACATCGACTTGGCTTTAAGCGGATCAATCAAATCTCTGAAATAATTCGTTCTTTCTTTTGTGTGATTTCAGTTCGTTACCATTGGTTAGCAAAGATATTCGGGTGAGTCACCAACACAAAAAAGATCTCACAGGATCCTGGCACCGGTGTCAATTGAATCAGCGCAAATCGGGCATTCAGGAATCGTTGCGTTTTGTTTATCTGCCCGACTAAAAGATTTCAGATAATTCTTTCATTCAATGCTCAGGTATGCAACGATGGAAAACAGACAGGAAAAAATAGTTGTTAAATGAAGAGCGGCGCGAGCACGAGCGAGAGCGTGGCGAGCAGCTTGATAAGCACGTGGAGTGACGGGCCGGGCAGTGTCCTTGAATGGATCGCCGAGAGTGTCGCCGATGACCGCTGCCTTGTGGGCTGCACTGCCTTTACCGCCATGAGCACCGGATTCAATGTACTTCTTGGCATTGTCCCATGCACCTCCCCCGTTGTTGAGAATCAGTGCGAGCAGGATGCCGGTGATCGTCCCGACCATCAGGAAGCCAGCGAGAGCCTCGTATTTAAGGGTGATACCGATAAAGATGGGGAATGCAATTGCGATCGCACCGGGCAGTACCATATTCTTAAGTGCCCCGAGCGTGGTGATGTCAATAACACGGGCATAGTCGGGTTTCTTGGTCCCTGCCATGATGGCCGGGTCCTTAAACTGGATACGGACCTCTTCAATCACGTACTGTGCTGTCTTGGAGACTGCACGTATGGCGAATCCTGCAAAGACGAATATAAGCATCGCACCGAGCAGTGCACCCACAAAAACCGGGACTGCTGAAATGTTGACGACCACGAAGGATTTTCCGATAAGACGGCTGATATCGGACATGTAGGCATTGAAGAGCAGGAACACAGCGAGCGATGCACTGCCAATTGCATATCCCTTGGTTAAGGCCTTGGTTGTATTGCCAGCGGAGTCAAGCCGGTCCATCCTCCTGCGGACTGATTCCGGAGCCTGGCTCATCTCAACAATACCGCCGGCATTGTCGGCAATAGGGCCGAAGGAGTCCATGGCAAGTACATAGGCACAGACCATGAGCATACCGATGGTTGCTGCGGCCGTCCCGTAGAGGCCGCCGAAGGCAATACCCGACTGGGAACCGAGCCAGAAGGAGAGGAGCAAAGATGCACCGATCAGGATCGCCGGGATTGCGGTGGTCTCAAGAGCGACCGAGAAGCCGGTAATGATGTTGGTCGCGGGTCCGGTCTCTGATGCATCAGCAATTTCCTGCACCGGGCGGTAGTGGTGGTCGGTATAATAAAGGGTCACCCGGAGGAATGCGACGGATAATACGATTCCGACAAGACCTGCATAGAAAAACCAGACATTCCCAAGGAGCCACATGGTTCCGATATAGAAAAACACGGCCGAGATGACCGCCGTGATATAGTACCCTAAGTTCATGGCGTCCATCGGGTCTGCATCATCTTTTCCACGTACGCACATGATACCGATCATGCTGGCGAGGAGACCCAGTGCAATCATTACGAGCGGGAAAAGAACACCTGCGGCACCAAAGACCGGAAAGAGCGCCACACCGAGGATCATCGCACCGATATTCTCGGCAGCAGTGGATTCGAACAGATCGGCACCACGACCGGCACAGTCCCCGACATTGTCCCCGACAAGGTCTGCGATGGTAGCGGGATTCCGGACGTCATCCTCAGGGATACCGGCTTCGACTTTACCCACAAGGTCTGCACCGACATCAGCGGCCTTGGTATAGATACCACCACCGAGCTGGGCGAAGAGGGCGACAAACGAGGCACCAAACGCGAACCCGACGATGATGAAGGGCGTAGTCTGGGGGTCAGCACCGAGCGCGTAGTACGTGAGCGAGACACCGAGGAGCGACATCGCGGTAATGATAAGACCGGAGACTGCCCCTCCCCTGAAGGAGATATCAAGTGCCTTTCCTGAGCTGGTCTGGGCTGCCGCTGCCGTGCGGATATTTGTCCTGACTGCAACAGACATGCCGATGACACCTGCAAGTGCACTGCAGAACGCACCGACAATGAATGCAAGTGCCGTAAAGGTGGCAATACCCTGCTGTCCAGTGAGGTAATATACCCCAAAGATGACAATGGTGAGCACAATTGCCAGGATGGCGATAGTCGAATACTGTCGTTTGATGAATGCTTCCGCACCCACCCGGATCGCATCGGAGACCTCCCTCATCTTAGGTGTGCCCTCATCCTGTGCGAGGACACTACGGGCGAGGACCGCGGCAAGAATCAACGCGATAACGCTTATTAAAATCACTATTGTGAGTTCAAACATTCCCTGACCTCCCTTCAATGTTGCCCGTACTATTCAGAAATGACTTTTCTCTACTGCACAGTAATTCCAGCCGGTTTAAGAATATACAGCAAACATCTCAGGTGTGATAACTGACATCAGCAACAATCTGCTCAATTAACCTATAGGACGGCACAATGGTTCCGGGATTCTGCTCCAGGTATCCATCACCTGTCCCTAGAGATTATTAGTGCATTTTTTAAACATTAAACTTTTATCCAGAAAACGGAATCTATGAACCTTTTTTGTTATCATCCTGTTACAGAATTACCCAGGAATACTATGAAATTTCACGGATTTTATCCTTCAAACCAGGTTTGTGAACAATTCCATATGATTAATAATGAAAAATACGAATAATCTGTAAGGAGAGAATCTGGTGTCTATACTTCAACTCTTGCTGTATCTCATTCTTTTTCCGCTTATAACGGCACTTTTCATGCTTGTAATGCGGAAGGATTCCGGACGCAAAGCGATTATACAGGTCTCTGCTATTGCTATCGGAATTGTATCGTTGCTGGTGCTTCTTTTTGGCTATAACAAAGGAACACTTATTTTTTCAGTAGATTCCGAACTGGTCAGCCAGATCATGTTCTTCATCGAGCTGGTCCTGGCAGCAGTCATTCTCTATCTGGGTATCCGACACAGGAAATCATTAACGGTTATCCTTATCCTCGTACAGGCAGGTCTTCTTCTCTTTTTTGAGATAGGTTTTTCCGGGAACCTGCATATCGACAACAACATTTTCCTCGACCAGTTTTCGATTATCATGGCGTTGATTGTCGGAATCATCGGAAGTCTGATCTGCGTCTATTCGGTGGGATATATGGAAACATATCACCACCACCATAAAGAAATCAGGGATCGGCGGAACCTCTTTTTTGGAATCCTCTTTATTTTCCTCTCGTCCATGTTCGGGCTCGTCTTTTCCAACAATCTGATCTGGGTCTTCTTCTTCTGGGAGATCACAACGATTTGTTCATTCCTGTTGATTGGGTATTCCGGGACCGAAGAGGCCACCAATAACTCATTCCTCGCTCTTTCCATGAACCTGCTGGGGGGCGTTGCGTTCATCGCGGCGATTATTTATCTTGCATCTGCCGATCCGACTGGAAAACTCATGGGCCTGAATTTCCTGATCAGTACCGGGAAGGCAGTGGCTTTAGTACCTGCCGTTCTCATCTGCTTTGCCGGTATCACCAAAGCGGCCCTTATGCCTTTTTCCTCGTGGCTTGTCGGAGCAATGGTTGCGCCGACCCCGGTATCTGCCCTCCTCCACTCGAGCACAATGGTCAAGGCCGGGGTTTATATCATAGTGAGATTTGCTCCCGTGCTTTCCGGAACTACGGAAGGTCTTATCATAGCCCTCATTGGCGGAACTACGTTTGCCCTTGCATCATTTATTGCGATATCCCAGAACAATGCAAAAAAAGTTCTTGCGTATTCGACTATTGCCAATCTCGGATTGATTGTAGCCTGCGCCGGTGTCGGTACCTATAACCTGATGTGGGTTGCTATCCTTCTGATTGTCTTCCATGCAATTGCAAAGTCGCTCCTGTTCCTCTGTGTCGGGACTGTTGAGAACCGCATCGGCAGCCGGAACATCGAGGACATGGGAGGACTCATCGTCCGGATGCCGAAGATCGCTATCATGATGTTCATCGGGATGGCAGGTATGTTCCTTGCACCGTTCGGGATGGTCATCTCCAAATGGGCTGCGATTGAGGCATTCATTACGGCACCATTTGGTTTAATTTTCATTGCAATTCTTGCATTCGGTGGTTCCGCTACCGTATTTTTCTGGAGCAAGTGGATGGGTAAAATAATCTCGGTTATGCGTGACCAGACCGTTATCGAGGATACGGTCAAAAAAGAAAAATGGGCAGTGCTCTATATCCTGACCGGTCTCGTAGTTACGGTCACCCTGATTTTCCCTCTCATATCTTCGATTCTTATAGAACCCTTCGTTCTGAATATCTATGGTCATACCACCCGGCTTGGTCAGGCGAACCTCAGCATTATGCTGATGATGCTCTGTCTTTTGATGATCATGCCATTTTCCATGCTGTTCTACCGGAAGAGTGCAGATAATGCACCACCGTATATGGGGGGAGTGCCAATGGAGGGACATATGAGATATACCGGTTCCATGGGCATCTCACGGGAAGTAGTGCTTTCCAATTACTACCTTGAAAAAACATTTGGCGAGGAGCGGTTATTCATGATTGGCACATCTTTGTGCTGGGGGTTGCTCCTCTTTGCCGGTATCCTCCTCGTGGGAGTGATCCTATGATTCCTGATTCTTTTATGCCCTTTATCTACGCGTTGATGTATATCCTTATTGCGCCTCTGGCCGGAGGGCTTATCGCGGGTATCGACCGGAAAGTGACTGCCCGGATGCAGGGCCGCGTCGGCCCACCCGTTCTTCAGCCGTTCTATGATGTGGGGAAGCTCTTTGAAAAGGAGAATCTGGTTGTTACCGTAAGCCAGAATTTCTATGTGCTGAGTTACCTGGTCTTCATGCTGGTGGCTGGAGCCCTTTTTTTCTCCGGGGGAGATATGCTGCTGGTAATATTTGCGTTTACCCTGTCCCATATCTTCCTGGTGCTTGGGGCGTACGCCTCCTACTCTCCGTACAGCCATGTGGGGGCGGAACGGGAACTCCTCCAGATTATTGCCTATGAACCGATGATCATATTGACTGCCGTAGGCATGTACATGGTAACCCAAAGCTTTTTTGTAAGCACAATCGTGACTTCCAGTATACCAATCATCCTCTACCTTCCCGGTGTATTCATCGGGTACCTGATTGTACTTACCATCAAGCTTCGCAAATCACCCTTCGATCTCTCCACATCCCATCATGCCCATCAGGAAATCGTCAAAGGTGTAACGACAGATTTCACCGGCCCGAACCTTGGCAAGATCGAGATCGCCCACTGGTACGAGTATGTCTTCCTGTTGGGGGTAATCTGGTTGTTTTTTGCGTGGAATCCACTGATAGCCGTTGCGGCAATTATCATCGCATATTTCCTCGAAATCCTGATTGACAATACCATCGCCCGCGTAAAATGGCAGCTCATGCTCCGGACTGCATGGATCATTGCCGGTACCCTAGGGTTAGTAAATCTCGGGGTACTATATTACCTCAGGATGGTGGTTTCCGCATGACATACCTGAAAAAATCCCCCTGGATAGTGCATTATAATGCGTCCTCCTGCAATGGTTGTGATATCGAGATCCTCGCAGCGCTGACTCCTGTTTTTGATGTCGAACGATTCGGGATTGTCAACACCGGCAATCCCAAGCATGCCGACATTCTGCTGGTTACCGGCGGTATAAACGACAAGAACAAAGAACCTTTGAAAAATGTATATGAGATGATACCTGAACCCAAAGTCGTCGTGGCGATCGGTATCTGTGCAACATCCGGAGGAATATTCCGTGAGTGCTACAATATCCTCGGTGGTACCGACAAGGTAATTCCGGTCGATGTCTATGTTCCCGGGTGTGCTGCACGACCAGAGTCAATCATTGATGGCGTTGTCACCGCTTTGGGAATACTTGAACAAAAGAGGTTGAGGATGATCGAAAAAACTGCCACAGAAACGACAAAAGTTGGTGGTACCGTATGAGCCTTGAGACACAGATAACCACCAGCATCGATGTAGGCAAACTGATTGGCAGTGTAGAACGGTTCAGAAATGAAGGTTACCGATTGGTGCAGATCAATTGCTCGAAGATTGGTGATGTGTACGAGATCAACTACTCGTTTGATAAGGACTACCATTTCGAAAATGTCAGAATAACCATAACGGCAGACACGGAAATTCCCAGTATTTCCGGCATGTACTGGAATTCCTTCATCTATGAAAACGAGATGCATGACTTATTCGGCATTCAGGTCCGGGGCATGAATATCGATTTTAAGGGAACACTTTTCCAGACTTCCGTGAAATACCCGTTCAGTATAGCCCCGGGGACTCCTGTAAACGGTGAAAAACCATGACCAAGCAGATCATTGTCCCGTTCGGGCCCCAGCATCCTATACTCCCCGAACCTATTCACCTCGACCTTGTACTTGAGGACGAAAAGGTAGTGGATGTGATTCCGTCAATCGGCTATATCCACCGGGGTTTTGAAAAACTTGTGGAAAAGCGGGAATTTACCGAGTATGTTTATATTGCGGAACGCACCTGCGGTATCTGCAGCTTTATCCATGGCATGACATTCTGTATGGGGATTGAGCAGATCATGAATATTGAGGTACCCGAGCGAGCCCAGTTCCTCCTGTACGATCTGGTCGGAATATTCAAGGCTTCATTCCCACCTTCTCTGGCTGGGCTGCTTTGCAGATTCCTTCGGTTTTGAGAACCTCTTCATGAATGCCTGGAGAATCCGGGAGAATATCCTCGATGTAATGGAACAGACCACCGGTGGAAGAGTCATACAGGGATCCTGTAAGATCGGTGGAGTACGAAGGGATATCAGCAATGAGAAACTCGACGAAATGGCGAAGGACCTGGACCGGATTGACCGGGAGATGAAAGAGCTTACATCGGTATTTTTGGGAGACGACTCGATCAAGCACCGGTTGAGAAATGTAGGCAGGCTCTCAAAAGAGGATGCGTATCATCTCGGGGCAGTCGGGCCGACGGTCCGCGGAAGCGGGGTTGCAATAGACATGCGTAAGACCGGCTACGCCGCATACGGGAAACTCAACTTCCAGCTGGTGACTGACAGCTGCGGCGACTGCTATGGACGCTGTGCAGTCAGGGCTAAAGAGCTTTTGACCTCAACAGATCTTATCCGGCAGGCTGTCAGGAAGATACCTGACGGTCCTATTGAGGTCAAGGTCACCGGCACACCGAACGGGGAATTCTTCACCCGGACCGAACAACCACGGGGTGAACTAGTCCATTACGTCAAAGGGAATGGTACAAAGTTCCTTACGAGATCCCGTATCCGGACTCCCACCATGACCAATATCCCGCCTCTTATCAAAATGCTGCAGGGATGCGAGCTTGCCGACGTACCGGTGATTGTGTTGTCCATTGACCCCTGTATCAGCTGGTACGGAGAGGTGAAAACCATGGTGTTTTTCGAGATGGTAAAAACTGCTCTCAGGACCGTCATGCAACGGCCAGTGACAATACTCTACCCGGCCCAGGCTGCGAAAAAAACCGCGCTTACCAGAGGACATGTAACTATTGATGAGAGCAGATGTATCTCCTGTGGGACGTGCCAGAGGAAATGCCCGTCGCAGGCCATCGTGCTCAACAAGGATGCAAAGACCTGGCAAATCGACCGTCTCCGTTGCGTTGTCTGCAATTCGTGCGTCGATACCTGTCCGGTGAAGTGCCTCTTCATGGACACCCAGTATTCATCACCTGTTATTGCCCGGAGTTTTGAAATCATCAATATCACCTACGTAAAACCCCCAAAACCTGAAAAAAAGGATGAAGCAGTGAGCATATAATTATAAAAAAAAATATTTTTTTCAAAGTTTTGGGAACAATTCCATTGCACCGGATGGCAGAATTCATGGAACCTGGTTTTAGCGATTCCTTTTCATATCAGAATGATCGCCATTTGATATATCCGCAGTAACTCTATTGGGCAATCATTTCCCAGGTATTTTCATAATTTTATATCCTGATCGAACATTGCAAAAGATTTATCTCCTCTTTTGTGGTAAGATGAACTTGTTTATCTCAGACCAGAGAAATCATCAGCTTTGCAATAAAAATTTGGCCAAATTCATTGCCTTAAGGGAGTAAACGATATCAAAAAGCTGAAAAATGCAGATAAACCTGGAAGATCGATGACAGCTCTTTCATGTGATGTCAATGCAGGTGCAGTGGAAATTTTTTTTATCCCATTCTCAAAGTGTTTTTGTACATCAATCAGATGTCTCAGATCTCTGGTGCTGCGCCCGCATCAAAAGAGGCTGAGGGTGTTGAATGCCTGACGTGGATTTTCTCGTTATGTCCGCGCTTGGGATTGGGATAATTATCATGGCGATCATCGCCATACTTCAAAAGAATCTCATCCGTTCCATTATTGCATATACCCTCAGCAGTATTTCTCTTGCCGCTCTTTTTTTTATGCTTGCCTCGCCCTTCGCAGGTGCTCTTGAACTTACGGTCGGTGCAGGACTCGTCGCCGTCCTCTTTCTGGTGGCGCTGATACTTGCCGGTGGGGAGGAGGAAGAGGTAACGGCATGAAAACAAAAGGTGTCATCTCTGTTATATTGGGAGCGTCCTTCTTTTGTATTTTTATTATCACCATAGTTACCGATATGCCGGATTTGTCTGCGACCCTCCCCCAGATAACCTCAGCCGGCACAGCACTCTGGAAAGATCGCACCAATGAGGTCGTGTTCCAGGGGATTATCATTCTCTCCGGTGTAGTTTCAATACTCCTCCTGCTTGGTTCTGATACATTCCGGGAGAGACCTCAATGATCCTTTCCGGAGCTTCAGCACTTGTCCTTGTTGCCGGGGCTCTTTTTGCAATAGGGCTTGCAGGCCTGATCGCCCGGAGCCACTTGATAAAAATAGTGATGGGCCTTGAATTTCTCGGCAAAGCGGTGAGTCTGCTCTTTATCCTGTCAGGATATCTTTCCGGCGACGTGAGGGCATCCCAGGCGGTAGTATTTACTCTTATAGCAATCGAGGCTGTAGTAGCCGGAGTTGCTCTCGCCCTTGTAATCCTGGTACGACGGGTGTGGAAGACTCTTGATAATGCAACCATGATCCGCCTGCTCCATGGAGGAGACTTATGATAGGTGTATTTCCGTGGATGCTTGTCCTCATAGTCGGGATACCATTTATCGGTGCCTGCTTTGTAATTCTCCTGCGGGATCATCCGGATGCCCGTGAAGCTGTTTCGCTCCTTTCTGCCATCCTCACGTTCCTCTTCTGCGTGCTCGCACTCCCATCAGCATTTGCACCACAGCCAGTTTCTACGCTGCCTCTTCTTGTCCTTCCCGGAATGTCACTTCATTTTACCGCTGATGCTCTCGGGCTCCTGTTTGCAAGTCTCGCCTCGCTTCTCTGGATTATTACAACCGTCTATAACATTGGGTATATGCGTGGTCTGAAAGAACACGCCCAGAGCAGGTATTACACTTGCTTCGCAATTTGTATCGGATCGGTAATGGGAGTCGCACTCTCTTCAAATCTCTTCTCATTATTCGTATTTTACGAAATCCTCGCGATTGCCGCATATCCCTTGGTTGCACACAATGAAACAGAAGAGGCACTTGCAGCAGGCAGGAAATATCTTATCTATACCCAGGCAGGCGGTGTTTCTATCCTTGCGGGGGTAATGACCTTGCTCGCGATAGGCAATACGCTTGACTTTGTGGCAGGTGGAAACCCGGGAATTGCAACCATCACTCCCGATTTCGCCCGTATGGGATTCCTCCTGCTGATGGGAGGTTTTGCTGTAAAAGCGGCAGTCGTGCCAGTCCATGGATGGTTGCTCAGTGCAATGGTCGCCCCGACCCCGGTCAGCGGATTGCTTCATGCTGTTGCTGTGGTAAATACCGGTGTCTTCGGACTTCTCCGGATTATGTTTTATGTCTTTGGGCCGGATCTCATGGTCAATCTGGGTCTCCAGAATATCGTCATCGCCGCCGCCGTGATAACCATTGTGGTCGGTTCCCTCTTTGCCTTGCTGCAGGATGATTTCAAGGCAAGGCTCGCATACTCCACCATCAGCCAGCTCAGTTATATGATCCTTGGCGCAGCCGTCCTTCTTCCTTCAGGCATATCCGGAGTATCGGATGCAGGCAGAGCTGCAGCAATCATCGGGGCGACCTATGCATTCTGTGCTCATGCTTTCGGAAAGCTTACCATGTTTTTTGTTGCAGGAAGCGTGGCAGTGGAGACCGGTAAAACCAAAATTTCAGAGCTTAACGGAATGGGCAGGAAAATGCCCTGGGAGTTTGGTGCATTTACGCTTGCCACTCTGAGCATGGTGGGTCTGCCTCCAATGGCCGGCTTTATCGCCAAATGGTATCTCGCAGTTGGCGTCGGGGCAGGAACCGCAATGGACTGGTGGATTCTCCTCATTCTTGTCTTGGCGAGTGTCCTGAACCTCGCATATTTCCTCCCGGTAATCATACGGGCGTTTTTCCTTCCCTCTGAATCTGAGATCCCAAACGTTCGCATGACACTTCGTGGCCCCATAATCGCGACTGTAGCAGGAGCGCTCATTCTTGGTGTCTGGACCGTTATGCCTTACAGTCCGTATGCACTCTGTGCCCAGGTCGCAGCCAGTGTAACCCATACAGCAATTCTTGTATCAGCTCCTGCAGTCATGGGCACTGCGATCCCGCCCTTCCTGATCTTCTTTATCGGTGCGCCATTTGTTTTGGCGTTGAGAGACCGTGTACGCCAGATTCTGCTTGTTACCCTTGGGGGAATTGCGCTTGTTGATGTCCTCCTCCTTCCCGGAGGTTATATCGCCGGTGCGGTTGCGACAGGCGTAATGCAGTGGAATCTGCCCTTTATGGGATATACCCTGACCCTTTTGAAAATTGACAGCCTTTCGTATCTGACCGGAGTAGTCTTTGCAATTATTACATTCCTTGCCATACTCTACGCAGCAATTGCTGCAACCCCCCGCCTCCAGTTCTATGCTCTCCTCTATGCAGGCTCCTCCCTTGGCGTGGTCTTTGCCGGGGACTGGATAACCCTCCTCATTTTCTGGGAGATTATGGCAATAACGTCTACCTTCCTGATCTGGCAGGAGGGCGGGGAAGCGATCAATGCAGGATATCGTTATCTTCTCTTCCATGGCCTCGGGGGAAGTCTCCTCGCCGTGGGTATTGCCATGCTCTTTTTAGGAGCAGGTTCGCCGATTGTCGGTCCCTTGGCAGGCATTCCAGATGCTACGTATCAGCTATGGGCGTCGATCCTGATTGTGCTTGGGATCGGTGTAAATATCGCCTTCCTCCCGCTGCATACCTGGCTTCCCGATGCCTATCCCCGGGCCAACTTTATCGCAAGTGTTTTCCTGAGTGTTTACACAACCAAGGCTGCAGTGTACCTTCTCGCACGGGCGCAGCCCGGAACGGAATATATCGCCTTCATGGGGGCTCTCATGGCCGTATATGGTGTGACGTTCGCCGTCTTCCAGAATGACATGCGCCGCCTTCTCTCCTACCATATAGTTTCTCAGGTTGGCTACATGGTTGCCGGTGTGGGAATACTCGGATGGCTGGGAACAGCAAATGAGATTGGGCAGCTCGGACTGGATGGTGGAATGGCCCATCTTTTTAATCATATTCTCTATAAGGCCCTCCTCTTCATGGCCATCGGCGTTATAATCTGGAAGAGCGGTGAAAATGTGCTCAGCCGTATAGGAGGTCTCCAGAAAAAGATGCCGGTGACTGCGATTGCCTTCTGGATTGCAGCATTCTCTATTTCCGGGATACCTCTTTTCAACGGGTATGTCTCCAAAGGGATGGTCCTTCTCGCGGCTGAGCAAACAAATTTCTGGCTTTGGGTACTTCTTGAGATCGCTTCTTTCGGGACATTTGTTTCTTTTCTCAAGCTGGGATATTTTGCATTTTTAAGGCCGGGGGATACCAAGGCCACAGATCCACCTCTTCTCATGCAGGCGGGGATGCTCGGGGCTGCGGCCTTATGCATCGTGATTGGTATCTACCCGCAAATTCTCTATGCCCTGTTGCCATACCCGTTAGTCTATGATGCATATGCTCCGATGCATGTCGTTAGCGCACTTCTCGTTCTGGGAGCTGCAGGCTTTATTCTTCTTTACAGTTGGACGTAAATTCCTTGAGCCCCACGATACATCATTGAGAGACTTTGATATGGTGTATGAAGCTGCCGGCCGTGGAGTTATAGCGTTGGCAGGCGGGCTGCAGGTATTTTTTGGGAGAATCTACCAGTACGCGATCGGTGCTGCCCGCCTGTTGTTTGCTGTTGGAAAATATCTTACGGGCATGGAAAACCGTGATGCAAACTGGAATGCTGCGGTCTTTGCAGGTGTTCTTGTTGCTTTTATGGTAATTATCACATTGGGGGTGGGGTGGTGACACCTGAAGAAATCGCATTTTTTGCTCCCCTTCTGGTAGCAATCGGCGGTGTGGTACTCTATTTCTGTATCAAATTCCTCCCCCGGACGTTTCGTTCTCTTGGAGGGGTACTCGCTGCCGTATGGCTTTTTATGGTGTTCTGCCTCATGCTGGCCGTTATTATACCGCATCCATCATTTACTGATTTTCCGTTTATTGGACTAACGGGGGGGCTGCTTATTACAGGTATTGGTGCAATTGCAGCCTGGGCCTCGCAGGGAAGTATTGATCCCAAAGGACCTGTTCACCTCTATTACCCGCTCTTCCTTTTTGCACTTGCAGGGGCTGTCGCGATAGGTTTCTCTGCCGACCTCTTCACTATCTTTGTGATGGTCGAGTTATCAGCAATTCCGGTGTATGCCCTGTGTGCATACCGGCACCGGGAAGATCCCGCTGCAATTGGTTCGGCGCTACAATATCTTGTGCAAGGGGTGAGTGGAACCTTAACCGCACTCCTTGGTGTGGCCATCCTCTTCATGGCCGGGCATACACTGAATCTGCATGAACTCCCGAAAGCTCTGTCCGGCGCAGATCCGGCGCTCATCATGGTTGCAGGTGTCCTGATCCTGGTAGGATATGGCGTAAAACTTGCGATTGTCCCCATGCATACGTGGCTGCCGAATGCGTATGCCCATGCACCTGCCGGGGTAACAGCCATTATGGTGGGTGCAACGAAGATCGGTGTGCTTATTGCGATGTTTCTCTCGTTATCAGCCTTGCCCGGTAACGTTGCAGTTCCCGTGAACCTTGGGATTATTGTAATTTTTTTTGCCGTTCTGACAATGACTGCGGGGAATCTTCTTGCGCTCAACCAGCCGGATCTCCGTTATATACTCGGATATTCCAGCGTCGCCCAGATGGGGTATATCCTGCTGGGTTTTGGCATAGGAATGGTGTATAACCTGCAGCTGGGATTCATTGCCGGTTTGTATTATGCCATTGCCTACAGTCTGATGAAAGCCGGGGCTTTCCTTGCAGCAGATGCCTTTGCATTCAGCGCCGGTTCTTTTGAAACCGCCAAGATGAATGGGCAGGGAGCACGCCATCCGCTTCTGGGCATATCAATGGTTATATTCATATTCGGACTCAGCGGCGTGCCATTTACCTGCGGGTTCCTTGGAAAACTGCTCCTTGAACAGGCAGGTATGGTGACATCCATGGTAAGTGGCGTTATTCTCGCGCTGGTTCTTGCACTGAATAGTGCCATCTCTCTTGGCTATTATGTTCCGGTTATGTCGACACTTATTTTCCCGGATAAAAAAAGTCAGACCGGTACAATACCAGAAAATATCAAAAAGATACCCGTGACCCTCATTTCTGGAATTGTTATTCTTGCGATCATCACGGTTTATTTCGGGCTCTTTCCAGAGTCGTTTGAATGGATCTCCCATGCCGGCGGGCAGCTCTATACCTGGGGGGTGCGATAAATGCAGGTTTGGGATATTCTGACTACACCTGTCATTATCATGGTTCTTGCGCTCGCAACAGGGTATCTGATATATGTATGGTCCCGTTCGGTTGCCCCTCCGTTTATCCGTTCATTCAATAAGTCGATGCCCTATGCTGGTGGCGAGGCAATCGAGGCACAGGCTTATCAGCCCGGGTATCAGTTTTTCTATGTAGCCTTGTTCTTTACGGTTGTGCATGTTGCAGCACTGGTTATTGCAATAGCTCCTCCGGATGCCCCACTCTGGGCGACACTTGGTTATCTTGGTATTGTTGTTCTTGCGGTTGCGATCCTCAGGTGGGAACAATGAGTGCAGGATCCTTTACTGAAAATTGTATGTTGATGATGTATCCATGTCGTCAAAACACGCTTCTCCGTCAGGATTATCGTGCATTCGTTCCATCCAATGATTTAATATATCACGATGAAGGTGATGCTACACAATGGCAGTCCCGTTGACCCTCAGCCAGCGCATTGTGAACTGGGCACGGGTGAAATCCCCGTGGGTAACCCTCTTTAACAGCGGAGGGTGCAATGCGTGCGATATTGAAGTTATTGCCTGTCTTATGCCCAGATTCGATGTTGAGCGTTTCGGGATTCTTGTAAAAGGGTCGCCAAGACATGCGGATATCATGATTGTTACCGGGCATGTCACGTTAAAACAAGCTTCCCGGTTACGCAGGGTTTGGGAACAGATCCCCGAGCCGAAATACGTGATTGCCCTGGGTGCATGCGGGGCATCAGGCGGTGTATTCCATGGATTGTATCATAGTGTCAACAGCGTGGAAAGTGTCATCCCTGTCGATGCCTTTGTGGTGGGATGCCCCCCACGTCCGGACGAGATCATTAATGCTGTAGTGACGTGCCTGAATCTCCTCAAGGAGGACATCGCCCATGGGGGAAAAGAATGGCGACAGAAAATTGGAATAAAAAATTTGAAAAATACAACAGAAATCCGTGAGGCAATTCAATGATCGATCCTTTAACACTGGATTTTGTGAGGGAAAAGATACAGGATATCGGAACTGCAGAACAGGTCCGCTCAAACCGTATCAGAATCACTACGACGCCGGGACGTGTCCGCGAAGCGATCAGATCAGCTCAGGACCTGTTATCCTGTGACCGGCTGCTTACTATCAGTGCCGCGGATAATGGCAAAACCCTTGAACTGATCTATCACCTGACTGGTCAGCATCGCACGGTCGTTTCCATAGCTCTTGAACTCCCTCGTGATGCGCCAGAGGTCCCGACGACGTCAGATATCCTCCCCCCGGCAGGTGTCTACGAGAGGCAGATTCATGACCTGTTTGGTATTGTATTCCAGGGTCGCCCCGAATTAAAGAAAATTATCCTGAATGAAGACTGGCCGGAGAATGAGTATCCCCTACGAAAAGACTGGACACCCGCTCCGGACACATTCTACGGGGGTATAAAGGGGGAGAGGGTATAGATGCCTGAAGTGGTAGTACCCATAGGTCCCCATCATCCGGCATTAAAAGAACCGGTGAATTTCAGGGTCATTGCAGATGGTGAAAAAATTATCCGTCTCGATCTTGATCTCTCATATAATCACAGGGGTATTGAAAAGGCAGCAGAACAACGGGACTTTATCCGGGTCCTCCCGTTGATCGAGCGGGTCTGCGGGATCTGCTCACATTCACATACCACGGTTTTTGCCAAAGGAATTGAGGAACTGATGCAGCTTGAGATTCCGCTCAGGGCACAGTATATCCGCACAATCATTGCAGAGCTGGAGCGGATACACAGCCACCTCCTGTGGCTGGGTGTGGCTGCCCACGAGGTTGGGTTCAACACTCTTTTCATGTGGACATGGCGTGACCGTGAAGCGGTACAGGACACGCTGGAAGAGATGAGCGGGAACCGGGTTCACTATGGCATGAATGAGGTTGGAGGGGTACGTCGTGACCTTACTCCCGAACAGGTTAACACAGCTCTTGCTCGTCTGCCGGGTACTCGAAGAGCGGGTAAAAAAATACGTCAATATGGTGAACAATCAGAAGACTCTCCTCGCCCGTTTCAGGGGTATTGGCACACTGTCAAAAGAGGAGGCATTAAAATATGGTGCGGTTGGACCAACGGCACGCGCAAGCGGTGTGGATTACGATGTACGCAGGGATGATCCGTACCTTGTCTATGCGGATGTGCCCTGGAACGTTGTGACAGATACCAACTGCGACGTATACGGCAGGACTCGTGTACGCATAGGAGAACTCATGGAGAGTATCGGGATCGTCAGGTACTGCCTTGAAAATCTTCCGGAAGGCCCGATCCGTGTCAATGCGCCAAAAAATGCACCCACAGGGGAAGTTCTCTCCCGTTATGAAGCCCCCAGAGGTGAGCTGGTTCATTTTATTCGCACAAATGGCACGGACAAAGTTGAACGGGTTGACATTCGTACGCCGACCCTTGCAAACTGGACCTCTGTTGCAATGTGTCTGGTCAATCAGAACCTGGCAGACATACCTGTTATTGTTGCCGCAATTGATCCATGCCTCTCATGCACATCAAGAATCACCGTGATAAATTCCGATACCGGAAGGGAGGGCCTGATCAATTTTGATATGCTGAGGAAACGATTCCGTACCCGTTATCAGAATCCGGAGCGTCCATGATTGATTCCCTCATTATTCTTGTTTATATTTTCCTGTTCCCGGGTTTTTTATTCTTAATAGCGTATGCCCTGATTCTTGAGTTTCTGGATCGCAGGATTGCAGCAAGGATGCAGCACCGGGTCGGTCCACCTTTTTATCAGCCGCTTGCAGATTTTATCAAGATGCTGGGAAAGGAGGTGATCGATCCGGATGGTGTGGACGTACCGGTTTTTGATGCAGCTCCACTGATTGCCCTTGCAGCGGTCATGACTGCATATCTCTACATTCCCATTTTTGGGAGCAGTCCGTTTGCATTCGAGGGCGACCTTGTTATGGTTCTGTATCTGTTCACACTTCCCACAATCGCGCTCTTTTTACTGGGGTGGCTGAGCAGGAATATTTTTTCTGCTCTCGGGGGGATTCGTGCCGTTACCCAGTTGTTCATTTACGAGGTCCCGTTCTTCCTTGCGCTCCTTGCACCCGCTCTGATGGCAGGGACATGGTCGATCTCGGAGATAATGCTCTGGCAACAGAATAATATGTGGTTTATCTTCCTTCAGCCGATTGGTTTTGTAATTGCCCTGATCGGACTTCAGGCAAAACTGGAAAGAACCCCGTTTGATATTCCGGAAGCGGAGACGGAGATTGTAGCAGGACCCTGGACAGAGCTGACCGGGCGCAGACTGGCTGTCATGCACCTTACCTCCGATGTTCTCCTGGTTGCTGGCAGTGCTTTGATAGCGGCGATATTTCTTGGCGGCCCGACAATACCGGTAGCGGTTACTCCCATCTGGCTGAGCTGGGTCGTTGGCTTTTTCCTGTTCCTTGCAAAGACACTTTTTGTTGTGCTGATTCTGTCTTCGATCAAGGTTGCAACGGGCCGTATACGCATTGACCAGCTGAACACCATCGGTTGGAAGTATATCGCCACTGCCTCACTTCTGCAGGTTGCGATGGTCATTGTTATCAATTACCTCTGGGTGGGCTCATGAGTGTGATATCGGAAATGTTTCGTAACCTGCTGTCAAAGCCGGTTACTCTCCTCTACCCAGCAGAAAAAGTCCCGGTTCCCGGAGCTTTCCGCGGGAGAATTACCATTGATGACGATACATGCATCGGGTGCTCCAAATGTTCCCTTATCTGTCCGGCGCATGTTATTACCATGGTCGAGAATGAGCGTGAGGTTGAGTTCAGGGATAAAAAGCTGAAACGGAAGAAAAAGCCGCGGGTAAAACTTTTCAAGTGCATACGCTGCGGTCTCTGCGAGCGGCATTGTCCGACAACACCGGCGGCTATATATCTGAAAAGTGAACTCTCGGATTCAGGAACCGATCCGGAAGCAGTGGTAACATGAAACACCAGGCCTTTGCCGATCTTGCGACTGTTCTGCATCAAAGACTAAAAGACGCACATCGCATAGCCTGTCATAGGAATTGGCGACGATCTCTCGCCATTTGATTGTCTTGGGATGTATGCTGCACAGGAAATCGAGAAACTGCACCTTCCTTCTGTAAGGGTATTTTTAGCAGGAACCGTTCCGGAAAGTATCACTGCTCCCATCCGCAGGTTCCAGCCGGATCACGTCATCCTTCTCGATTCCGCAGATCTGAATGTCAGACCTGGTACGATTAACGTAGTAAATCCGGGAAAAATTGAGGGAAACCTGGTCTCAACCCACGTCTTACCTCTGTCAGAAGTAATGAAATTTATTGCACACGATTCAAAAACCCGTGTCACATTGCTTGGCATTCAACCTGACATGACTGTTCCCGATAAAGGACTGGCCGATAAGGATCGGGAATTTTTACAACAGAATCTGCAAAATCTCTCAGAGATTCTTCGCGACCGATAGAGCAGGAACAAACTAATCTCTCATAAAAAATTGGCAATTTCGGTTTGCAGTGTCTGGAGATCTACCACCACTGCTTCGGCAGGTGTCGGGTTCACGTTCATCTGCTTCTGGAATGCAGTCTGGGACTGCCAGGTACCTGCATTAATCCCAAGTACACCCCGGTACTGGGTGAATCCCCGGATGTGAACATGACCTGTGTGCAGGATCTCCGGTAACGGGTCGATTATCAACCGGTCAGTCTTTCCTGCAGCAATGGGGGTCCTGCGTCCATATGCAGGGGCCAGATGTCGGCGCTGGAGCATCTCCTCCATCATCAGCCCGCTCTGTTCGTAGGATGCACCTGGGATCAATCCGATCATGTCATCAATAGATCTGCCATGATACATCAGTACACGCACACCCTGGAGGTTTACGACCGCAGGATTTTCAACAAGGATACAGTTTGACGGGAAATTTTTCGGTAAATTGTTGGGGGATTACCGGCTGCGGTTCTGCTCCTCGACGACGTCATGGTTACCTGGTGAGATAATGATCTTCATGCGGGAAGGAAGATCCTGCATCATTTCGCCGAAG
The DNA here is from genome assembly GCA_963721245.1 of uncultured Methanoregulaceae archaeon. Lineage (GTDB taxonomy): Archaea > Halobacteriota > Methanomicrobia > Methanomicrobiales > Methanospirillaceae > Methanoregula. The sequence goes on from CAVRIL010000002.1 coordinate 112,290, forward strand.
GCATCATACTGCTCATAGATGTTTTTTATCACCAGTTCACTTTCCTGACCCGGATAAATCCCGATGCCGTCGACGAGATCCCCGGCAATCAGGAGATACGAGAAATCGGAATCCGAAAGCCAGTCTGCGAAACGGTTCCAGCACTCTTCAAGAAATGTATTGCTGCCAACATGAGTATCAGAGATAAAGACTGCTTTTCCCGGGCTTCTCGCTTTGGAACGGAGTATTGTCGATACGTATATCCGGGCGGTAAAGCTGCTCTGCGAAAAAAATCTTACCATCACTGGAGAGTTTACCTTTTACTCCGATAACTTCATCGTGGATAATGCGTTCTCCATCGGAAAATACCGGACGATCTTTTCTGAAGAGCACGGTAATTCCACCCGTGGAGATCCTCAATTTCAGCAATCCTGTGACCATTTGTCGTTGTCTTCACATCGACAACCATGCCAATAATCGTGCATTCTTCCTGGCGATAGCGGGTATTCCTGGTAAGTGCCTCGATCGGCATTCCCCCGCACCGGATTCTTATCATATTCCCGAGACGATTATACCGATCGCGGAAATAGTGAAGATAATCCCCGGTACCGTTTACACAGCCGGATGTTCCCGGAGCTGCCGCTGATTACTTCAACAGAAGGATCGGTCAGAAACCGGTGCCATCCCTCGTGGCATTCATGCCGGGAATATGTTTTGAGGAAACTACGATAGTATCTCCCGGAACCTGCGCGATGATTCGTTCGATGAGATCCGGCTCGATCCTGTTCCTGGATATAGCGCACGACATCCGGATGCACCTGCAGTTTTGTCTCTAAAAACTGGAGGGTTATCTGCTGTGCATCAAGCATGGATAGTATATTGGTCACAAAGAAAATATAGGGTTTTATCTTTACACGATGCGTGCTAAGATGAGACTTCTGATGTGAAACGATTTGATATTCGCATCAGATAGATACGTATCAACACGAAATTTTGGCGGACGCCTTCTCATGTATGATATATTTCAGATGGTGTTCCTTGGTTTTGTAATCGGTCTGACTGGTGCGCTTGCTCCCGGTCCAACCCTGGTTGCTACCATCAACGCGTCTATTAACGGAGACTGGATGACCGGTCTGAAGGTATCTCTTGGTCATGCTATTGTAGAACTTTTTATTGTTATCCTGATACTTTTGGGACTTAGCAACCATTGCACTTCCCTATACCTCCGTAATTGCGGGAGTCGGAGGGATAGCCCTGATTGTGTTCGGGGCTCTGACAATCATGGGAAGCAGACAGCGCCACTCATGAGTACTTCCCCAAACCAGCCTGTTGCCAATCCCTATCTGGCGGGACTGGTTACCAGTGCAGCAAATCCATATTTCTGGATCTGGTGGCTGTCTATAGGAAGTGCAATGGTTATTGCAGGACTTGAGGGTGGTCTGGTTCTTGCCGGAGCCTTCATGATCGGGCACTGGACCGCAGATACTGTATGGTACACGCTTGTTTCAAGTGGCGTGTCACAGGGCAGGACAGTTCCTTTCTGATAACCGCATATCGGAAAATAATGATATTCTGCGGAATTTTCCTGATTTTTTTCGGGATTTATTACGTATCACGTCAATGGTTCTGACCGATGAACCCCTGCGTCATTTTATGATGCACCATTACAAATTATGAAGGGTTAATACAATAAAATCAGATATAGAGCGTTAAGAAATGGCAGATAACAATGATAAAAAGGATATCCGAACACTGGTTGCGCAATTCCGGGAAAGTGATCACTGGGCGGTGTCCCTTGCACGCGATATACTCTGGGTCGTGACCGTTGTTGGCGGGAGTTGCCCTGGCTCTTCTTCCTCATCTGCGGAACGTGGCCCGCTGTTGTAACGATTGAATCCGAGAGTATGGTGCCCCACATGAATGTGGGAGATCTTGTTGTCGTTGTTCAGAAAGATCGGTATGGCACGTTTGAGACCTGGATTGATGGCAAAGACTCCGGGATAGTAAAGTTTGAGGATTATGGGGATGTCATCATCTACAAACCGAATGGTCTCACCAGTGTTCATCCGATTATCCACAGGGCGATACAATACGTAGAACCTGGAATGGTAACCCAAATGAAGGGAAGAAACTCTGTCTGTCACATTACACGGCTCCCCATAGCGGTTATGTTACGTGGGGAGATCACAACCGCGATCCGGATCAGTGGCAATTTACCCGGGTATTGGGCATGATCGAACCGGTAAAGGACGAATGGATAATTGGAAAGGCTCTTTTTTCGATTCCTCTGGTTGGCTATCTCCCCCTTCATATTATTGAAGTGACTATCATCATTGTCGTGATCATGGTTATTCTACGAGTTGTATTTGTCGCTCTCGTGAAAATAAAAAAGGTAATCGCAGCGGAAGAAAAACAGGAAACAAAGTAGGGTTAGATTAGCGGATTTATGACAAAGATCTCACTCCTCCTGTCCGATGTTCTCGGGGGATATCGTCTTACAGAATCAGAAGCCACCCTGCTCCTGAATACACGGGGACGGGACTGTTCTCCGGATTGCCTCTGCAGCAGATGAGATGCGGGAACGTCGCACGGGAAATGTTGTGACCTATGTCAGAAACCAGAACCTGCACGTGACCAATATCTGTAAGAATCTCTGCGGTTTTTGTGGTTTTGGGCAGGACGTGCAGATGATCAGGAAGCTTTCTGCAATGATAAAGCAGCGATCCAGGAAAAAACCCGTCTCGCTCTCAAACGTGGTGTTACCGAAATCTGTCTGCTGAGCGGCGTGCATCCTGATTTTTCGGTTGACACATATTGTGATATCCTTTCATGGGTGCTTGAAATAGGGCCGCACATTCACCTGCATGCTTTCAGCCCGGACGAGGTCTCCCATGCCGCGTCGGCAGGTAATTTATCCAGTACTGAGGTGCTGACACGTCTGAAAGCCGCGGGACTCGGTTCATTCCAGGGTACCGCAGCAGAGATCCTTGTGGACTCGGTCAGAAAGGTTATTTGTCCGCGGAAACTGAATACGGCCGAATGGGTGAGAATCATCAAAGAAGCGCACCTTCTGGGCATTCCATCGACTGCAACAATCATGTATGGATCGTGTGAGACAGCGAGAGATCAGGCGGAGCACCTTGGGATTCTCCGCAGGATCCAGGATGAAACCCACGGTTTTACGGAACTTGTTCCCCTGTCGTATCTCCACACCAATACACCGCTCTATAAGGCGGGGATCTCACGGGCTGGTGCAACCTGCCGGGAGGATCTGCTGATGATTGCTGTGTCAAGGTTATTCCTGGATAATTTTGAAAATATACAGGTTCCCTGGGGTAAGGTGGGACTTAAAATGACCCAGATGATGTTGTTGGCCGGAGGCAATGATCTTGCCGGGACCATGTTCTCAGATGATGTCTCTGTAACATGCAGGAGCACCTGATGCAGATTATCTCGATCCGATGATCATGGAACGTATGGTATCAGACCTGGGAAGGACCCTGAGGGAGCGCACAACTCTGTATGGTCAGGTTTAAAGAATAGTCTGCATCAGAGAGGGTGATACACAGCAAACCCGGAGTGGTTAAAATCATATCAGAGAAGTTCGAGGGCCTGCCGCCCGGTCATGCCGGTCCGTATCCCGCGCCCGATCGCAGACCGGTTTGCCTCCTTGATGATCCCTTTCAGGATATCATCGGTATCAACAATGGAAGGTCCGATTGAGGGTCTCACCTTCGCCGCAGGATAACTGAACGAATCAAGTGCTGCTACGTCAAATGCACCGCACCCGACCATACCAACATCGGTCATTATTGCGACAAGATTTGCCGGTCCCAGCGGGATAATATATCCATCCGCCATCTTTCTTGTCAGTGATATTTTTACCTGCTCCATATCTCTCCTGTAGTGATGATTGACGTAGAGGAATAATAATTATGTGGCATAGGAATACGATACTTTCACGGTTATCGCGTACACCTGACTGCAGGAAGTATCCGGGGCAAACAATGGAGAACCACCTGAAAATACTCCTCGAATGATGTGAAACATGGTCATCGTCTCAGCGAAGACGAAGCACAGGATTTGTTCCGAATACAGGAACCGGGATATCTGGGAGATTGCATGCCGCCGCAGATGAGGTCCGTGAGCAACGGGCTGGCAACGCAGTCACGTATGTCAGGAACCAGAATATCAATGTGACCAACCTCTGCGTCAATGCCTGCGGTTTCTGTGGTTTTTCAAAAAAACCGGGAGATGACGGAATTTATTTTCATGACCGATCGGTAGATCCAGGAAAAAGCCGCACTCGCAAAGAAACGCGAAGTTACCGAAATCTGTACGGTCAGCGGACTTCATCCTGATTTTAATGCATCAACTCCTATTGTGATGTCTACCGTTGGATTTGTGAGGCTGCACCCGGTAGTCCATCTTCATGCAGGCAACCCGATGGAAGTCGCATATGCTGCCAGAAAAAGCCGCATCAGTACACGAAGAGGTGCTTGATTTTGATGAAGGAGGCAGGACTCGGGTCGATGTGCGGGACTGCAGCCGAGATTCTCGTCGATGCGATCCGTGAAAAAATCTGTGCCGCAGAAAATTTCAACAGAAGAATGGGTGCGCATTATAAAGGAGGCGCATAACCATGGCATTCCGACAACTGCCACAATTATGTATGGTCACTGTGAGAGTGTTGAAGACCGCGTTCAGCACCTTGCAATTCTTCGCAAAATTCAGGATGAGACGCATGGATTTACAGAATTTGTTCCGCTTTCATTCATTCACATGAATACTCCGATATTCCGGCAAAAACTCGCACGGGCGGGAGCGACCGGGAGAGAGGATCTTCTGATGGTTGCAGTTGCCCGTCTCTATCTGGACAATTTCCGGAACATACAGGTATCCTGGGTGAAAGAAGGGATCAAGATGGCGCAGTTAAGCCTGATCGCCGGTGCCAATGATCTCGGGGGAACGATGTTTGAGGAGAGTATCTCAAAGGGTGCGGGTGCAATCAATACCGATTACCTTGATCCTGATGAGATGCAGCGGGTTGCAGAAGACATTGGCAGGACGCTCAGACGCCGAACAACGCTGTATGAACTTGTCTGACATGGAACCGGTCTGGGTTGAGAACGAATACCAAATGGCGGGACCATGAGACGAGACGATCGGGAGATTACAAACTGCCTCGAAATTGAATCTATCCTTCACCATGCGATCGTGTGCAGAATAGGATTGGCTGACGGTGATGAACCCTATATCGTGCCCGTCAGTTTTGGTTATGAAGACAGGACAATCTATTTTCACTCAGCGCCGGAGGGGAAAAAAATCTCAATGCTTAAAAAAAATTCCCGATGCTGCTTTGAGGTTGACCAGTGTGACAACGTAATCGGTGCGGATCGACCGTGTAACTGGAGCATGCGATACCGCAGTGTAATCGGTTTTGGCAGGGCTCATTTCATACTTGACAATGAGGAGAAGAAAAAGGGCTTGAACTGCATCATGCACCACTATGGAGGCAGAACGCACCAGTTTTCCGATGATGAGATCGATAATGTCTGTGTAATAAGGATCGATATTGAATCGATGACGGGAAAGAAATGCGATTAGGATTATTGGATCATATTCGTCTTAATCGTGATTAGGTCTCAGGAGCCGGACGATCTTATCACCAGTTTTCTGTGCTTTTTTTATTGCTTCCTGATCGTTGAGGACCGCACCCGCTTCGTAGCCGGATCCCTTCACAGAACCAAGCGAAGAAAACTCATGACTGCTCAGAAATCCTTCAATTGTCTGGATAGTGCGATTTGCGCCTTTTTGAGCTTGTACACCGACGGCGATACCCTTCCGGCCTGCGAGTTTCCGGTCGTGATAGAGTGAATACGTCCGGTCAATGAAATTTTTCAGATGCCCGCACACGTCATAGTAATAGGTCGGTGAACCAATGACAAGTACATCACAGTCAATTATCTTCTGAGCGATCTCCCCCCAGTCGTCATTTTCGATGGCACACCACTTCTTTTCCTTGCACTTCTCACAACCAAGGCATGGATTTATTTTCTTTCCTGCCAACGATACAAATTCGGTTTTTACCCCCTGATCATCGCACCGCTTGAGGATGACCTTTATCAACTGAGCCGTGTTACCGTCCTTGCGCATACTCCCCGATATTCCGAGAACCTTCATATGATATCCTGCACTCAATAGCTCATGATTGTTTTGATGCGGGGAGTAAGATGAAATTTCAGGAACAGTGAAATTACATCATCCTTTGGATCACCCTCCCGGTAGAAGAGATGTGATGGGCAGAGGCAGTCGCTGCTGCCGAATGCAGGAATCCCAGAATCGCCGAACGCCCGGGCAAGACTGCATTCGAATCGCTCCTGCGTGAATGCATAGACTGCATACATGAGAGAAAAATCAGTACGAGTGAGAAGGTAATCCACATGCCATGTCGGTCGTTTATCGCGCAGTTGAGCGAGCGAGATGTGACGCCGGAGCCGTTGTAACCCGCCACTCCCGAGAGCTGATCCAACATACATATGCCAGCCAGGCTGGAAGGTCAGGGGACCCAATGCGCCGACCCGGATCGTGCAACCGGGATTTTTAAAAACGAGGCAATAAATTCCTTTATCCATATCCGCTCTTCATGAGTTCCTGTGCGGCAGCAATGTGCCGGCTGCCTCCCTGTTCGACCGGTTCCCCATGACCCGGGTAAAGCCCGGCAACTTCAAGAAGCGAGAGACGGTCAAGAGAACGCGAAAGTTCCATCCTGCTACCCCCCGGGAAATCATACCGACCGAAACAACCGTCAGAAAAGACCGTATCTCCGCTGATAAATACCCCATCCCGCTCAGAAAAGAGGCAGATGCTTCCCGGAGTGTGACCCGGAGTATGGAGAACTGTTAATTCTCCGATGATGTCCCCCTCACCAAGAACGACGTCAGGTACAATACCGGGAGAACGTGCGCCAAAATGCATGGAAAGACTCCGGAGCGTCATCAACCAGTCCCCTTGCATCGTTTTTATGAATGGCGACTTTTGCCTTGCACATATGGGCGATCTCTTTTACATAGGCAGTATGATCAAAGTGGCAGTGAGTCAGGACAATGGTATCGATCTCGTCTTTATAGGGCTTGACAGCCATCGGCACAGCGCCCGCATCAACGAGTATCGTACCGAAAATATAGGAGTTTGATAAGCCTGACTGTTCGGGAATCCACCTGACACGCATACACAATAATAAGGACTCCCGACAGATGTTTCTTATGGATTCGCTGATCCGCAGGTGTACCTCGGGTGTTCCGCCGGGAACTCGACGTAGTGGCACAAGCGGAGGGCATGGATCCGGCACGCCTTTCACGCGGGATTGCATGTGGAAGGATTGTTGTACCGTTAAACCCTGCCCGGAAACACAAACTCTGTGCCATCGGGGAAGACTGCACGGTCAAGGTTAACGTGAACGTCGGCACATCGGGAAGCCGGTGCGATCCCGGGCTTGAGGAGGAAAAGGCGAAGGCAGCGCTTGCAAACGGCGCCGACGCCTTGATGGACCTCTCGACCGGTGGCGACCTCGTTGCAATTCGCAAAAGGATGCTCGCACTTGACACAACAGTCGGGACTGTCCCGGTGTACGAGGCGGTCCGCCGGGCAGGGAGTGCCCGTGACGTTACTGCCGACCTGCTCTTCAAAGTCATCCGCGAGCACTGCCAGCAGGGAGTGGACTTTCTGACTCTTCATTGCGGGGTCAACCGGGCAGGCCCTCGCGGCGCTCAGGAGCGATCCCCGCCTGATGGGCGTGGTAAGCCGTGGCGGGTCTTTTCATTGTGCGATGATGATGCAGCGCGATGAGGAAAACCCGCTGTATGCTGAATACGATTATTTGTTAGAGATCCTCGCAGAATATGACGTTACGATCAGTCTGGGGGACGGGATGCGCCCCGGTCTGCCTCCAGGATGCGGGAAAACTTGCAAAGTCGGTAGAGTATATCACGCTCGGTACGCTGGCAAAGCGGGCACTGACAAAAGGGGTCCAGCGGATGATCGAGGGCCCCGGACATATGCCGCTCGACCAGGTTGGCTACAATGTTCGGATGATCAAAGAGATCACCGACCATGCCCCGCTCTACCTCCTCGGTCCGATCGTTACCGATATCGCGCCGGGCTACGATCATGTCGTGGCAGCCATCGGCGGGGCGACTGCCTGCCTGAATGGTGCCGATTTCCTGTGCATGGTCTCACCTAGCGAACACCTTGCCCTTCCGGACGTTGCGGATATCATTGAAGGTACCGGGTAGCAAAGATCGCTGCGCACATCGGGGACACGGTCCGGAAACAAGAGGGCTGGAGGATGGAACGGGAGGTGCAGATGGCCGAGGCTCGCCATGAGCTCGACTGGGATGCCCAGTTCAGGCTCGCTCTTTATGGCGACCATGCAAAGAAGATCCACTGCCGCGACGGGGATATGGAGACCTGCTCGATGTGCGGGGATCTGTGTGCAATCAAGGTGGTGAACGAGTCTGTTCGGAACAGGGAAGAAGGAGAAAGAGAATAACAAGTAAAAAAATTTTTAAGATTGTTCCCGGGTTTCAAAATAGTTCAAGTTTTTTCAACTCTTTTTTTACTGAACCATATTCTACAACAGCTGATCATCTTCAAACAGACACTCCCTCTTGTACTCCCAGACGACATCTGATGTGAAATCACGACACGCATTAAGGAGGGTTCTTTTTATTCTGCTTTTACCAGACGTTTGGCTCGTACTGAATCCTGTGGAAGATGGAGATCCTCAAACCACACAGCTCAAAACAGGCCGGTTTTTCCCTTTGGAAAATGCTTTGTTGGACATCCTGGAGTCAAAATGGAATCTTACGGAAAAATTCTCCCAACATGCCCTGAAACAGGCTGGTCGCTATCCTGCCGGAAGGAGATATCCGGGGCCGAAATGAGCCTGGATGACTAAAAAAGGGTCTGCCCTTCCCAGGGTAGGATGGGAGGGGGCGCTCCGACGGAGAGACTCCTGAATCTCCCCCCAGGAACTCATTTTTGAAAACTTTCACTTTCCCGAAACTATCAGACAGTTGCCTCCCCCTTCTCCCAAAGTCTCCCTCTTCCGGTAAAAATGTGATGACTGGGATTCTCCTTCGCAGCCCACGAGCCCCGGTGCTTACTAAATTGCCGGGCGCGGGTGCCCAGCGAAAATCCTAAAAACAGGTATTTGCAGGTTTTCCGGAGAAAAATGAAAATCGGGATACCGAATTATGAACCCGGTTTACCCCTGATCTTCCTTATTACGGCTTTTTCAATCTCATGTTCAGTAATTTCTATGTCCTCCGTGACCGGAAGGGACCAGCCAATGATATGATCGATAATCGCGGTTCCCTGTATTTTCAGTTGAATATTCCCTCTTCTGATCAAACTTACAAACCCCTCGAAAAGTGCGAGATCGTGAGAAGTCAGCGGTACCGTTATCTCAATACTGTTACTTGCCGGGATATCCATTTTGACTGTCTCACCGCTGGCAATCTCTTTTTCCTGGTTACCGCTCCGGAAAAAAACGGTAAACGGAAATTCCCTCACGGTCGCACCGAAAGGATTCGGGTTTTCTATCCTGAGAATGACATCAAAGTCAATAGATGAAAGGTGAAGGCCCCGAATTTTCACTTCTTTAATAGTAACAAGAGGCTCATTCAGAGATTGCATGGAAGACCGTTTTACACTTGTATCCTATAAGAATTTTAGTACCAGGCAATTTCCCTGCCCGGAGTTCCCGTTCCACCCTTCATCCCGTGGGCATGAGGCGCGGATGTGACGGGTATTTTCATGGAGAAGAAGAAGAAAAAAGTGTTGAGATGTGGACTGTGCTGTAGTCTTGCCATACAGGAAGAAATCTGTGTCAGGAAATTGTCAGCAAGTGCAAATACGGTTCCTTTGAGTCGGATAGTAAATAGAATGTGGTATCAGGGCCCGATAAGTTTCAGAATCCTCACCGCCAGCCACGCCGCATTCTCGCCATTGTCAACGCCAACACAAGCCACAGGCACACCTTTGGGCATCTGGGCGATTGCGAGAAGTGCATCCAGACCGTTGAGGGTCCCGCTCACGGGAACACCAATAACGGGCTTATCGGTCTTTGATGCAATCACTCCCGGCAAGGCAGCAGAAAGCCCGGCGATGGCGATGAATATCTTTGCCGTGCTGGTTTTGATGTAGGCATCAAGTTTATCAGGATCGCGGTGAGCAGAGATGATCTGATCATCAAAAGAAACCCCGTTCTCTTTCAGGACTTTCTTTACTTTGTCAGTGATTGCTGCGTCGGATGCGGAGCCGGAAATAACTGCGACGTCTGCCATGGTAGCCATCCAAACTTATATTGTGTCTATATAAATATACTATGAGCAGATCCACATGGAAAAAGAACTTCTCCTGATGCTGCCGGGCCCGGTACCTATGCCGGAACGGGTCAGGCTTGCAATGATGCGCCAGGCAATCAACCACCGCAGTGCCGAGTTCGGCGCCGCATATGCCGATTGTGTGCGGGTACTGAAGACCACCTTTGGGACAACAAACGACCTCTTTGTGATAAGTGGATCCGGGACTGCCGGCATGGAAGCCGCAGTTGCCAATGTCGGGAAGGACAAGGACATAGCCTGTATCGTCAACGGTAAGTTCGGCGAACGGCTCTTCAAGATCAGCCAGCGGTATGGTAAAGCGTACGAGATCAAATCGGAATGGGGCACACCTGTCAATCTTGCTGCACTTGAAGAGCGGCTCGAACAAGGAGCACAGGTCGTTACGCTCGTGCATAATGAGACATCCGCAGGTATCAGGAATCCCGCACAGGAAGTCGGGAAACTCTGCCGGAAACACGATGCACTCTTCGTTATGGACGGTATCACCTCCATCGGTGGCGACACTGTTGAGGCTGACGCATGGGGCGTGGATATCGCCATCACCGGCTCCCAGAAGTGTCTTGCCGCACCCGCCGGCCTTGCCATGGTCTCGGTGAGCAGCCGTGCCTGGGAACGCGTGACAAAGAACCCCCCGTTTTACCTCGACCTTGCGGCCTACAAAAAGAGCGCCAGCGGAAAACCGATGGAGACCCCTTACACACCCGCAGTCCCACTCTTCCTTGCGCTACGGGAGGCCTGTCTCATGATCGAGGAGGAGGGTCTTCCCGCACGGATAGCCCGCCACCGGAAAATGTCAGGTGCAGTCCAGGCAGCGGCAAAGGCATGGGGGCTCTCCCTTTTCCCGAAGATCGACAGGATGCATAATTACTCATCGACGGTCACCGCCGTTGAATATCCTGCAGGAGTCAGGGATGACGAGATGCGGGCAATCGTCAAGAAGATGGGGATTGTTATCGCAGGAGGCCAGGACCATCTGAAAGGGAAAATCTTCCGGATTGGCAGCATGGGTGCCGTCAGCGCACCGGAGATCCTTGCAACCCTTGCTGCAATCCAGCATGCCCTCAGGAAGTCAGGGTTCAAAACGAAGGGCGATGGCGTTGAAGCGGCCAGCGAGGTGCTGGAATGAGAGTGGGCGTCGCCGACACCACCTTTTCACGCGTCAACATGGGAGCAATCGCCATCGACGAGCTCAAAAAACATGCCAGTGTGGCAATTGAACGGTCAACGGTCCCGGGAATCAAGGATCTCCCGGTTGCCTGCAAAAAACTGATCGAGGAACGCCAATGCGATATTGTCATGGCACTGGGTATGCCCGGAGGGAAGGACAAGGACCGGATGTGTGCCCATGAAGCCTCGCAGGGTCTCATCATGTGCCAGCTCATGACGAACAAGCATATCATTGAGGTCTTCGTCCATGAGGATGAGGCAAAGGACGGGTCTGAACTGGCATGGCTTGCCGAACAACGAACCCGCGAGCATGCCGTCAATGCCGTAAAACTCGTGTCTGCACCCAAAAGATCTCGAGCGTGAGGCAGGCACCGGGCAGCGGCAGGGATTTGCCGATGCCGGTCCAGCCCGCCGGTGAAACAAGCCTACAACTTTATGTGGAACCATTTCCAAGAGATGATCTGATATGTGCGATACCAACCCGATTAAACTGGGATTTGTCGTGGCAGAGTTCAACCGCGACATCACGTATATGATGGAGATCGAAGGAAGAGAGCATGCAGCCTTTCTCGGGGCGGAAGTGACAGAATGCCTGTATGTTCCGGGTGCCTATGACATGCCTCTGGCAATCAAGAAGATGCTTCAGGCGGGAAAAGTCGATGCAGTCGTTACAATAGGGTGTGTTATAGAAGGTGCCACCCAGCATGACGATATTGTGGTGCAGCATGCAGCCCGGAAGATTATCGATCTCTCCCTTGAATTCGGTAAACCAGTGACACTGGGTATCTCAGGGCCTGGCATGACACGCCTTGAGGCAAATGAGCGGATCGACTATGCAAAGAGGGCAGTTGAATCCGCCATCAAACTTGTCAAGCGATTGAGATGAAACAGCTCTCGGAAAAGATAGCGGCGGTCGCTCCTTCCGCAACCCTTGCTATTTCGGATAAGGCAAAGAAAATGCAACGGGATGGCATCGATGTCATCAGCCTTTCCATAGGTGAGCCCGACTTCGATACGCCGAGGCATATCAGGGATGCCTGCATCGATGCGTTAAATCGAGGTGAAACTCATTATGCTCCGAGCAACGGAATTCCCGAACTTCTGAATGCCATCAGTGAAAAAATAACAAAAGAGAATCATTTTTCGTGTAGTCCTGGACAGGTAATCGTTACCTGCGGGGCAAAGGATGCCATCTACGAAGCGATGGAGGCTGTCCTTAACCCGGGCGACGAGACGATCATCCTCACCCCGGCGTGGGTCTCGTATGAGCCCTGCGTTCAGATTGCCGGCGGGCAGGTCGTGAAGCACGCAATCAACCCCAAAACCTTTCAGCTCGACGACTCTCTTCTCGAACGCGTCAATGCAAAGACCAAGATGATTGTGGTCAACTCCCCGTCGAATCCTACGGGTGCCGTCTTTGACATGAAGTCCATGAAGCTCGTTGCGGATCTCTGCACGGATTATGACATCTATGCAATGTCCGACGAGATCTACGAGAAGATGGTCTACGGCAAAGAACACATCTCGCTTGCCGCAATCGGTGACATGGCGCAGCGGACCATCACCATCAACGGCTTCTCGAAGGCCTATGCCATGACCGGCTGGCGTCTTGGGTACGCAGTTGCCCCCAAGGAGATCATCGCGGAGATGTCCAAGGTGCAGCAGCACACCATCAGCCAGGCCACCACCTTTGCGATGTGGGGCGGAGTTGCCGCACTCAAAGGCGACCAGTCCTGCGTCGAAGAGATGCGGAAAGAGTTTGACCGCCGGCGGAAATACGTCATCACCGAGCTGAACCTGATGGGCTACGAGACGGCTCCGGCAGACGGGGCATTCTATGCCTTCGTCAAAGTTGCCGGCGATGACATGGAAGTGGCAACCCGCTGGCTTGAGAAGGGTCATGTGGCGGCAACCCCGGGTAGTGCGTTCTATGCACCGGGCTGGATCCGGTTGTCGTATGCGACATCCATGGAAAAACTCAAAAATGCAATGGGCAGGATCGGAAGGGTTGAATAACTCTCAACAGACTTTTTTACATATACTTTTTTGCCCACCGGATATGAGCAAAGGTAGAATCGCCGGAAATTACGAAATCGCTTCCTTGTACCTGTATGAGTGGGGTAATGTAATCATCGACAATACTAACCTGTTCCATGGTTTTTGCATCGAACCGTTTCCGGAAGAACGCCAGCATCTCGTCCCGGCTCTCAAACCGGTACTCCTTTTTCAGCGGCAGCATACTCACATCCGCATAAATTCCCATCTGGTAGAGGACTCCGAAGAGGCAGTCGACTTTTGGCCCGGAGTGATACGGGCTCCCATGCAGCGGTTCCCAGAGATCGGCATACATCCGCTCCCAGAAAGGCATGTCCACAAACCAGAAGAGGTGGACAGACCCCGATGATGCAGCATTCATTTTCAAAAGCGCCTCACGGATATCATGCATGGTCAGAGAAAGTGATGCGATCACGACATCGTACGGGACTTGTCAGGTCGCGGGAGAGATCAACGTCCTCCCAGAGTTTCTGAACACAGGTAATGTTCCGTATCCCCTGTTTTTCCGCATTATTTCTGAGGATCTCCACCATGCCTGCGCCGGGTTCAACAGCAGTAATCTCCTTCACCAGCGGGGCAAGGGGGATCGCGAGCGTCCCGGGCCCGGAACCAATGTCCAGTACCCGTCGAATTCCGGTTGATATCGAGTGAGGCAATGGTGATCTTCACCCGTTCATCGTATTCGCTCCGGGCATTTGCATCGTACCGCTCCGCGTTCTCCTTCCTGTTCCAGTCATGGGATGGATCATCGGAAATCTTCGAGGACTCGTGCAATTCCTGTCGCTGCTTCCAGATCTCATTCCAGTCGGGATCTCTGGGTAACGGGGAAGTCATAGCTCACTGTATGCACATTGCCGGTAATAAAGGTCTCACGTTGCGAAAAAAGAAATGGAGAAAGGAGGTGATTTATTCATGCCTTAACGCATCAATCGGGCTGAGGTTCGCTGCTTTCCACGCCGGATAAATGCCACAGGCAAGACTGATGATGATTCCAAAACAGACCCCCTCGACAATGGGTATCGCGCTGGACCAGACAAACAGGTACTTCGTGGTGTTCAGCAACAGGGCACTTATGGCATATCCCGCGAGTATACTTAATAACCCCCCGATGATGCTCCCGACAGTGCCAAGGATAGCCGCCTCGAACATGAACATGCTCATCACCTCCCGTTTCTGGGTACCAATACTCCGCATGATGCCTATCTCCTTGATGCGTTCGGTCACTGACATCATCATGATATTGAAGATTGAAACGCCCGCGACAATCATGGAAATTCCCCCGATCGCAGTTACAAATGTGGTGATCGCCCCGAATGCAGAGAAAATTGTCGCGAGGGTAGCCTTGCTGTCCATGACGGTGACGACCTTGTCCCTCTTGTTCATCTGTTTCTCGATGGTGGTTTTTACGACGGCGGAATCCACACCCTGGTTGACTTTCACGACAACCGTATCATAATCAATCCGGTTATAGGTTGTTTCAAACCAGTTCTGGGTTACAACAATAGCAGAGTCGGTACTGATATCAAAACTGATCCCCCTCTCCTCGATGATACCGGTTACCCGCAGGGTTCCTTTATCCCCGTCCGTCCCGATGGAGATCCGCGAACCGATTTTAACATTGTGATCCGTGGCAAATGTTGATCCGACCAGGCACCCGGAATCCGAACGGCTGTAACTCCCTGCCTTCAGCTTCAGGAGGTTGGGCACATCATCGGGGTTAAGACCGTAAATAGGGGCTACAATCGTATCGCTGCCAACGCCGAGTTTCATGATGTCAGCGGTTTGAAGGACAGGAATAGCGATGTTAGGTGCAACAGCACGTTTAATCTGCTGAAACTGCTGATCCGTGATCTTCAGGCTTGTCGAACCACCACCTCCACCCCCTGCCCGAACCCGGAACCGCCACCGGTGTAGGGAGAAACGATCACACTGTCGCCGACCGTATGAAGGCTGTCTGAAACTGAGAGCACGAGAGTGTTGCCGAGGATGCCCATCGATGCAATGGCGACAACGCCAATAACGATGCCGAGCATTGCCAGCGTTGATCGCAACAGGTGAATCCGGAGATTACGTTTTGCAATTTCCCAGAAGATCATGCAACAATCCTCCCGTCCGCGATACGGATTGTCCGCCTGGAATATTCCGCAATGTGGGGTCATGGGTGACCATGATGATCGTCGTACCTTTCCGGTTGAGTTCTGTCATCAGGTCCATGATACCGGCACCGGTCTTTGAATCAAGATTGCCGGTTGGTTCGTCGCAGAGAAGGATGTCGGGATTGTTGATGAGTGCCCGTGCAATGGCAACCCGCTGCTGCTGGCCACCGGAAACTTCCGTAGGTGTATGGGTGAATAATTTATCCTCAAGCTGGACCGACCGGAGCACTTCCTTGCCTTTTTCCGGGTCCACCTCTTTCTGGGATTTCAGCATCATCGGGAAAGGTGACGTTCTCGATGATGTTGAGCAGGGGAAAGAGGTTGAAATACTGGAAGATAAACCCGATCCGGTCTCTCCGGAGATTGGTCAGCTCGATATCGGACATATCGCCGATACGGGTTCCGCTGATGAATATATCACCGGATGTTGGTGTATCAAGGCATCCCATCAGGTTCAGGAGCGTGGACTTGCCGGAACCGGACGGCCCCATGATCGAGATAAACTCACCCCGATCTACCCTGAAGGACACACCATCCAGTGCGGTAACATCCCCTGCGGGAAGCGGGTAGACCTTGACCACGTCCCGGAACAGCATGACCGGTTGATCGTCCATAGGAACGGTCACTTCTTGTTCCTTCTCACGTAGAAGTACCATCCGCCGATACAAGCGCCAATAACGATTATTATTGCGATAACGGGAAAGAGGAGATTCGATCCGCTGTTATTCTGTGATGTTGCTGGAGACGCTGTAATAGTTACTTCCTGCACAGTACTATACTGGTTGCCATTGGTGTCTTTGAAGGAGAGCTGGAGTGGTATGCTTGGGGTGCCGTTTGCGGAAAATGTTACTTCAAAACTTCCAAAGTCATCTGGTTTGAGTGCTCCGACAACATAGGTCTTGTACGGGTCCTGGGGAATTGCCGGTGGAAGAGAGGTAACCGTGACAGTGTTTGCGGTCTCTAATCCGGCATTATTTACATCTCCGGTGATGTGGTAGATGCCACCTGAAGAGGTAACCTGAACATTACTGACGACAGGGTTCGCCTGCATTTTGTCAATCCCGAAGGTGATGGGGAGATCCATCGTCACTGTGTGAGGATTATTTCCATTGTTATACGTTACTGTCATCACCAGCTGAGACTCCTGGTCGGGAGATATCGTAAAGTTTACCGGTATTTTGGCGCCTGCTGCAAGATTTCCGATGAAGATCTTTGCCGGGGTGGCGGAAATGCCGGCTCCGGAGACATCAAGCACAACATTCCTTACATCATTTTTCCGGGGGTTGGCCACCTGCAGGGAAATGGTCTTTTTCTTGCCCTGGGTAAATGCATCCGGCTTTTCAACAATGGTCAGTTCAAGTGGTGTGTTATCCACCTCAGCAGTTGCCCGGTAGTAAAGACTGTTGGCCTCTACGAAACTCAACGAGAATGTCGGGAAGTATGTCCCGTCTGGTGCAGTGGCCACAACGGAAAAGGTGAACGGCTGTCTCTGGAGGGGACCGATATTTGCTGAGGAATCATAAGGCGTGCTGGTGAGCAGGATATTCTTGTCACCGAACGTGGCATGATTTACAACGACACTGGTATCGGAGTTGCTATTGGTAACATAGACCATGACGGTCCCGGTATCATCGGTAAAGAACGTTCCCGGATCGAAGGTTACATTGGATACATACACATTGTTGGCAGCCGCCAGGGAGTCAGGAGTTTGTTGTGCAGTGACTGCTCCGAACTCCAATGCCGAACATCAGGAGGATTACAGAAAGTATAATAAATCGTGTGTTTTTCATTTTAAATCCCTGTCATGGTAAATATGGTATAGAGAATAAAGATGACAACTGGTATTCCAACACAGAGTGCGGCATCCCTTTCAGAAAGCTGGCGGGCGTTTTTCATACCCGAGATCCAGATATTGGCACTCCAGAGGAGAAATACAATGGAAATAACCGAAATAATCTGGGTCATTTCCGTCATTGCAGGATCATGCATCAGTGCCTGAGTTGCATCGATGATAGCTGAGGATCCTGGGCCGCGGCCGAGGTAATCTGGGGAACAACTACTCTGGGGAGATATACTGGAGGGCGACGACAATGAGTGATCAGTACACTCCGAAAATCTGGGGAAGATGCCCATACCCGACAAATTCAAGCGATCTTTTAAAGTCACCTTTACCCTTGAAGATCATGATATAAGGTAGAATACACCAGTCCATATCACCCAGAATAAGAAAACTCCGATAAATGCGCCAAGAATTGTGGTAATGGCGATTATCGATTCCATGCCGGGAAGCATTCCTGCCAGCATTTTTCCCGTCAATCCACCGATCAGATACGCGTATACTGCTGAAACAATCCCCAGTACCACAACGATAAGTCCCGGAATTTTAAGACTTTCCTTCTCCTTCAGTGCATCCTGGAAAAATGCATTTGGATGAACGAGTATGTTAACCAGCGATTTTATCATCATATATACCTCTGTCCATGTGTTGTTGTGTTTGCGACAACGCTAATACACATGGAATCTGCACTATATTAATTTTATTTATAGTGGCTTTATTGCTGATAACCTAAAAGAAAATGGGTGTATCCAGAAAGTACATGTATCGATTTTATCTGTACTTTATCTTCATCATGAGGATCACTCATCAGAAAAGGAAGAATAAAACTTATTTTCAGTATCGTTCTGATCTTTCAATTCCCCTCCTTTGTAAATTTGCCCTGAATGTCCCGATAATACTGTAAATAATTGATGTACTTTTAACAACACTCAATTACATGTTTGTTGCACAATGTATATATTTATACAAAACAAATTACTCTTGTATGCAGACAAAAATCCTCCTCGACGAGGAGCAGATGCCAAAACAGTGGTACAATGTTCAGGCGGACCTGAAATCACCGCTCGATCCGCCGCTCCACCCAAAGACCCAGAAACCTATTGGTCCTGAGGATCTCGCGGCCATCTTTCCTATGGAACTGATACGGCAGGAGGTGACCACGGATCAGTCACATCGACATTCCTGAGGAGGTGCAGGATGTCCTGCGACTCTGGAGACCAAGTCCCCTGTACCGTGCTCATCGGCTTGAAAAATTCCTGAAGACTCCGGCAAAAATTTACTATAAATGGGAGGGTGTCAGCCCGGCGGGAAGCCATAAGCCGAACACCTCAATTCCCCAGGCATACTACAACATGAAGGCCGGGGTTGAGCGGATTGCAACCGAGACCGGTGCAGGACAGTGGGGATCGGCCCTGGCATTTGCGACGATGCTCTTTGGTCTTCAGTGTACCATTTACATGGTTCGTTCAAGTTATACACAGAAACCTTACCGGAAGTCGATGATGCATGTCTGGGGAGCGGAATGCATTCCCAGCCCGAGCACCAAGACAAATGCCGGTCGTGCAATGCTTGAAAAGGATCCTGATACTCCGGGAAGTCTGGGTATGGCCATTTCTGAAGCGGTTGAGGATGCAGCCATCTCACAGCAATACCAATTATGCGCTCGGTTCAGTGCTGAACCATGTCTGTCTTCATCAGACTGTTATCGGACTTGAATGCCGGGAACAACTCGCAATGGTCGATGACTACCCTGATGTGGTGATCGGGTGCGTTGGTGGCGGGTCCAACTTTGCCGGGATATCCTTCCCGTTTGCCGGGGACAAGTTGACCGGAAAACACAAAGATGTGGATATTGTCGGTGCTGAACCTGCTTCCTGCCCGACACTGACCAAAGGGCTGTATACCTATGATCTCGCGGACGAAGCCGGGTATACGCCGCTTCTCAAGATGTTCACCCTCGGCCATGATTTCGTGCCGCCATCCATGCATGCGGGCGGTCTCCGCTACCATGGAGATTCGCCGATTGTCTCCCGTCTGGTACATGATGGAGTGATGCGGGCGGTCGCCTATCACCAGAGTGAGGTCTTTGATGCCGCCCAGACATTCGCCCGTACAGAAGGTATTATTGTTGCCCCCGAGACGGCTCATGCGGTGAAAGCCGCCATTGATGAGGCACTCAAATGCAAAAAGACGGACGAAGTCAAAAACCATCCTTTTCAACTGTTCCGGTCATGGCAATTTCGATATGTCGGCATATGATGCCTACTACGCGGGCAGCCTGGTGGACTACGAATACCCGGACGAGCTGATTAAAGAGGCAATCGCCCGGATACCGAAAATTTCCTGAAATCCATTTTTTTTATGAAACGAATCGGATTTCTTGTCAACCCTATCGCCGGTATGGGAGGGGCGGTGGGGCTCAAGGGAACCGATGGCAAGGTGGAGGAAGCACCGCCGTCGGGGAGCACGTACCACATGCAAAAAATCGGGCACAAATTACGCTTGCGCTGCTCGCAAATAATGAAAATCTGGATATTTCTTACCTGTTCCGGTGAAATGGGAGAGGATGCACTGAAGGAAGCCGGGATCAGTGTTCAGGTTATCAGTCTATCGGTTCGAAGGTGACAGCAGTGCCCAGGATACAAAGATGGCAGCACAGCGGTTTCTTGAAGAACGGAGTTGACCTGATCCTTTTTTGTGGCGGTGATGGGACTGCCCGGGACATCTTTGATGTAGTGGGCAGGGATGTTCCTGTCCTTGGTATACCGGCAGGAGTGAAAATGTACTCGGCTGTTTTTGCCATTGATCCGGCAACTGCGGCAGAACTGTGTAATGAAATACTGATATACAATCACTGCGTGACTCCGAAGTGATGGATGTAGATGAGGATGCGTACCGGTCAGGGGAACTGAAAACCCGGTTATACGGTATTGCCCGCACCCCTGCTCTGACGGGAAAGATCCAGCTCTCAAAGCAGATATTTGAAGAAGCGGATGAAGAACGTGCAAAGAAAGAAATTGCACGTTTTATCCATGAGATTATGATCCCGGATGTGCTCTATATCCTTGGTGCAGGGACAACCACCGAATCCATTGCCCGGAAACTAGGTGTGAATAAGACCCTGCTGGGTATTGATGCAGTAAAGAACGGGAAGATGGTTGGCACGGATCTCGACGAAAAAACACTCTGGACATTGCTCGAGGATGGACAGGAGGCAAAAATTCTCTTAAGTCCCATCGGTGCACAGGGGTTTATCCTTGGGCGGGGAAACCAGCAGATCAGTCCACGTATTGTGAAACGCGTTGGGATTCGGAATATCATCGTCGTCGCCACTCCGCATAAACTTCGGGAAACCCCGTTGCTTTATGTAGATTCGGGAGATTCGGTGCTTGACAGGGACTTTGGAGATTCCGTTCAGGTTATTTCCGGATACCGGATGGCCCAGCGAAGGAAAATTTTCCAGTCGCTGTAATTTATAAAAAAGATTATTGTTGATGAGCCGCTTTTGGTGGCTTTAAGAGCATAAATGCGATGATAAAACCGATAACAGCAAGGACAAGCACATAGGGAAATACCCCCAGATACGACCCGCTTGAGGTTTTGATGAACCCGGCCAGCTGAGGTCCTGCAATTGCCCCTGCACCGTACGCCAGGAAGAGAACCCCGTAACACCGTGGATAGTCACAGGTGCCAAAGTAGCTGCCGCACGATGTCGGTGCTATGGCCAGCCAGCCCCCCAGACACCCCCAGAGGACAACAAATGCGATGAGGTATACCGGCACGGTCGGGATCTGCCACATAAGAAGCGACACCACTGCGATAAGGCTGAACGACACCATGGCTGTAAGCCGCGGGGTCAGCCTGTCCGTGAGTGCACCAAAGACGGGACGTCCAAACCCATTGAAGATCGCAAAGACTCCGACAAGGACAGTTGCGAGTCCTGTCTCAATTCCCACGTCGGTGCCTACAGGCTTTGCGATAGATATCGCCATCAGGCCGGCAAGACAGCCTATGAAGTAACATGCCCAGAGCGCATAGAATGAAGAAGTCTTAATCATCTGCGACCGGGTCAGTTCACAGGATTTTTGTTCACCCTGCTTTCGGAGCAGGAGGTGTCCAGCCCACCGGGACCCATCCGGTTTTCGGGAATTTCAACGGCAGTGCCAGCAGTATTGTCAGGATTACGAAAACAATTCCAAATATCCTGAACGTCGTCATCACTCCGTATGCACCGATCAGGTAACCTGCGATGTTGGCGGTAAAGAACGCGGAGAATCCGAATCCGAGCACGGTAAGACCAACTGCAAGTCCCCTCCTGTCCGGGAACCAGCGTGCAGCAACTGCAACCGGCACGCCGTAGGCTATACCAACACCGATACCTCCGACAATTCCGTACATGATGTAGAGCATCGGCACTGATGTTGCAAATGAGGCAAGAAGCCAGCCCAGACCGGTGAGGACTCCCCCGACGATGGTGATATTCCTCGGTCCATACTGTTCGATATATTTCCCGGTCAATGGCATTGCAATCGCAAAAAACGCAAGGAATACCGAGAATGGCAGAAGGATGTCATTTGCCGTAACGGTCTGACCCAGTGTCTTTGTGAAATAGGTGGTGAGCGGCCGACAAAGACACTCCAGGAATAAATCGTACCAAGACACAGGTTGATTATCATCCCGAGGATTATGAGGATCCAGCGGCCTTTTTCAGGCTTCCATACCCAATATCGTTTCATGTGACTACGTCTTTCATGGTCTTCCCTTTCATGCAAATATTCTTGAATAATCCTAATACCAGATCCAAAAAATTTTGAAATTTTATTCTTCCAGGGTTGAAATATCACCCGGGTCGATACCCATCTCCTTTGCCTTCAGGACACGGCGCATGATTTTGCCACTTCGGGTCTTGGGCAGTTTGTCGACAAATTCAATCTCATGGGGCACTGCAATCGGACCGAGCGTTGTCCGCACATGGTGGACAAGATCCTGGATGAGGTTGTCGCTTTTCTGGAAACCGACCCGAAGAATCACAAATGCTTTGATGGAATTCCCTTTCACCGGATCCGGCTTACCGATGACTGCGGCTTCAGCAACGGCTTGTGGGATACGAGTGCACTCTCGACTTCGGCGGTTCCGATATTGTGGCCTGCAACTATGATGATATCATCGGCACGCCCGAGAATCATAATATAGCCGTCTTTGCCTTTGACTGCGAGATCGCCCGCGGTGTAAAGGTTATCAATGGTGTACCAGTACTTTCGGTACCGTTCATCGTCCTTATACAACGTCCGGAGCATCGCCGGCCATGGCGATTTGATGACAAGGAATCCCATGGTGTTCACCGGGACGGGATTTCCGGATTTATCAACGACATCAGCTATGACACCGGGAATAGGTTTTCCTGCAAATCCCGGGCGCATCTTTTCGCCAATCATGGTGGTGATCAACAGCATTCCTGTCTCCGTCTGCCACCAGGTATCGACAATAGGGCACCTGTCCTTTCCAATCACATGATAGTACCATTCGAATGCCTCAGGATTAAGGGGTTCACCAACTGACCCGATAATCCGCAGCGAGTTCAGGTTGTACTTGTTGGGCCAGCTCTCGCCCATCTTCATGAACGTACGGATGGCGGTCGGGGCCGTATACAAGATCGTGATTTTCTGCTCCTCAATGAGATTCCACCAGCTTCCTGCATCCGGATAATCCGGGGTCAGTTCAGTAATAAAAACGGTAGCGCCGACAGCAAGCGGTCCGTAGATGATATAACTGTGCCCGGTAACCCAGCCCGGATCGGCAGTACACCAGAAAATATCATTGTCCTTGATATCGAAGACATATTTGCTCGTGTAATGTGTCCCGACCATGTACCCGCCACAGGTATGCACCACTCCTTTTGGCTTTCCCGTGGACCCGCTGGTGTATAATATGAAGAAGCGGATCCTCGGCATCCATGACTTCGGGCGGGCATTCATCGGAAACTCCTTCCATCATCTCATAGAAATCCAGCTCGCGGGTCGGGTGGAGATCAACCGGCGGATCTTTTCTCCGGAGCACAATGACATGCTCTACCGTTGGGGCGTTAATAAGCGCTTCATCAACAATTGCTTTCAGCTGGATTGCCTTCCCGCGTCGGACTGCAATATCTGCGGTGATGACAACCTTTGCCTCAGCATCCTGAATCCGCAGGTTCAGTGCTGCCGCGGCAAATCCCGCCGAATACCACGCTATGAATTGCACCGATTCGTGCACATGCAAGCATTGCAATCACCTGTTCAGGGACAAGCGGCATGTAAATACAGACACGATCGCCTTTTTTCACCCCGATTTTCTTTAATGCATTTGCAAAGCGCATCACCTGGGAGAGGAGTTTCTGGTACGTGATAAATACGCTCTGTACCGCCCTCCCCACGCCAGATGAGGGCGACCTTGTTGCGCCGATGATCGTTGACATGGCGGTCAAGACAGTTTGCGGTAATGTTGAGCTTTGCATTGGTGAACCACTTTGCATAGGGGTAATTCCATTCCCGGACTGCATCCCAAGGCCGGATCCACTCGAGCTCGCCGGCCATTTTGCTCCAGAATGCATCCGGATCTGCCAGAAATTCATTGTATGCTTTCTGGTAGTCTCCCATCCATGCATTTTTTTTGTACTGTGGGTCGGGTGTGTAATATTTCACATCCTCGACGAGTTTGACATTAAAATTCTCGGTCACGTTCCCACCTATTTTACATTATTAATCATGTTAAACATGGTATATAAAATTTGGGAAAATGTCATCGCAAAAGTAATCGAAATATTTTTGCCCAATTTATCTGGAATAAATTCACCGGAAAATTTTGTAAAGATCCTTTATAATATCTGATAATTCCGGGCTTTTGGCAGAAATACGAAAGGTTATAACAAGAATTATCTATCCGAATTTTTCAATATAGAATTGATGCTGAAAAAATTCAAAGGGTGTCTGCTCGGTGCTGCAATAGGCGATGCGCTTGGTATGCCCAACGAAAGTACTGCTCCAAACCTGAACAAGATGAAGTATGGGTACCGGCGCCCGTACAAGGGTCATCCAAACGAAGGTCTGAACCCCGGGCAATATACCGATGATACCCAGCTCATGATTCTGGTGGCAACACTCATCGCCGACGGGAAATATAATGAGGAACGGTATGCATCTGCACTCCGTGAGCTTTGTGCCACAGGGGAACCTGCGCTTTCCCGATGGATCGATTTCAGCAGTCTGCGAGGATACCGGTAAAAAAAATGTTCCCCGGAAAGGAGTCAAATCAACAACTTCGGGATGCCTTCCCCTTGCAGTCCCTTTCGGGTTGACTTTTCCTGATATGAATGAAGGAAGCGAACGGGCTGTGCGTGCATGCAATGTAACTCATACCCATCCGGCAGCCCATGCTGCGGTATCGACGTTTGCAGCGCTTATCTACCATACGCTTCACGATACCCCTGATCCCATGCAAAAGGCACTGGAGAAGGCACAGGATGAAGATGAAGTCCTTGGCGGAAAAATACGGAACGCCCTTGTTCTGGAAAAAGAGGGTATGGATACTGGAGACTGCATTACTCAAAATTGGAAACGACGTGTCGGTATTCCAGACACTCCCCATCGCCATATTCCTTATCAGAAGATATCCTCATCCGTCGGATCTCCTCACGGTTGCCGCAAACGCAGGAGGAAATACCGATACCATCGGACTTCTTTGCGGGGCATATCTCGGTGCCGCGAGGGGAATCGATGCATTACCTCCGGATTTACTGGCGGGACTTGAAGACCGGCAGCGGATTGAACTGCTTGGGCAGCGATTGCATTCAGTCTATCAGCAGAAACTCGGTCAGATCTGAATTTTATCCGTCCGACCGTTTTCATATTCCCCGATAAACCGGTATGTTTTCTTCATCCAATCCCGTAATCTCAAATGAGATAAACGGTCTTTTTCTTGTCATTTTTCTTAACCGTTCAAAAATACTGGCTCGTTAAAAACCATTAAATTTTTACAACCGGATATTCTTTTATGAAAATTGCGATTATCGGGGCTTCCGGTTATGCCGGTGGTGAGCTGATTCGCCTTCTCGTTCACCACTCTACCGCAGAGGTCACCTGTGCCACGTCCCGGAAACTGGCAGGAACTCCTCTTGATCAGATCCATCCCCACCTCAAAGGGTTTTACCGATCTCAAATTTGAAAATCCTGGATACCGATGCTATCGATGCGGATGTTGCATTCCTTGCAGTTCCCCATACTGCTGCAATGATCCATGCAGGAAAACTCCTGTCCCGAGGAATAAAGGTTGTCGATCTCAGTGCCGATTACCGGTTACCAAAAGAGATCTATGAGACCGTATATGGGGTCACTCATTCGGATTATTTCGTCGCGCCCTACGGTATACCCGAGACTCCATCGCAAGGAGTGCATTAATGAGAAGTTCGTTGCAAACCCCGGTTGCTTCCCAACCGGGGCAACCCTGGCGGCAGCACCTCTGGCAAAATATGCTCATACGGTAATATTTGACTCAAAGACCGGCGTCAGCGGTGCCGGTGACAACCCGTCAGCGACCACCCATTACCCGAATGTGGGGGATAATATCGGACCCTACAAGTGGACATCACATCGCCATCTTGCGGAAATGAAACAGGAGCTTTCGCGGCTCGGGTCAAAGGCGAAATGTTATTTCACCCCGCACCTTGTACCCGTTAACCGTGGCATTCTTACCACGGCACATATCCTCCTCAATGAGCCCATGCAGCAGAAAGATGTTGAGAAAATCTACCATGATTTCTACAGGGGCGAGTATTTTATCCGCTACCAGAAACCTTCGCTTGCCGCAGTCCGCGGGAGCAATTTCTGTGATATCATGGTCGAGAGTGAAGGACTGCGTGTCGTGGCGGTTTCTGCAATCGACAACCTTGTGAAAGGGGCAAGTGGCCAGGCTATCCAGAACATGAACCTGATGTGTGGTTTAAAGGAAAATGACGGACTGACCGGAGCGGGTATGCTGCCGTAGGTGATTAACAATGCTGGTAAAAAACGCAATGACAAAAGATCCCGTTGTGTGCACTACTGAAACTTCCCTCCGTGAGGCGGTAGGCCTGATGAGGAAGCATCATATCGGCGGGCTTCCGGTTATGGAAGGTACAGAACTCGTGGGCATGCTTACAGAATCAGATCTCATCTCGCTTCTTGAAACCGAACGGATCTCCGATGACCTCTGGTTGCCGTCCCCCTTTGAGATTATCGAAATCCCCATCCGGGAATATATCAACTGGGAGAAGACCAAGCATGCACTTCGCAATATCGGTGACATGAAGGCAAAAAGATAATGACCCACCGGGTAATTACCGCAACCGAGGATATGGATGTCGAAGCAGCTGCCGCACTGATGCTGAAGGAAGGTATTGCACGTCTGCCGGTGATGCGGAAGAAAAAACTGGTCGGGATTCTGACGCGGGCGGATATTATCATGCAGTCGGGTCATCATACACCGGCAAATGAGGGAGCTGATACCTGAAATGACCTTCAGGAGTATCTGTGCAGTTAAGGGTGTCAAAGCCTACGGGATGAAGGAAGGGAAGTTCGGTCTGGCACTTATCAGGGCAAGGCGGAACAGCAGCAGGCGTATTTACTGAAAATCTTGTTAAAGCAGCCCCGATCGAACTGATGCGCAAACAGATTAAAAAAGGGAGCATGGAAGCAGTCATTGCAAACAGCGGGTGTGCCAATGCATATACCGGAAAAAGAGGATATGCAGATGCCGTTGCGATGACGGAGTTTGCCGGTTCTGCGCTGAATGTCGAACCGGATCTGGTTGGGGTTGCCAGTACTGGCGTTATCGGACGATATCTCGATCTTCCGCTTATTCAACGCCAGTGCGAGGAAATAGCGCCAAAGATCGATCGAACCCCGGAAGCTGAAACTCTCGCTGCACAGGCCATCATGACAACCGATACGTTTCCCAAACACGCACTCGTGCAAAGGGAGACGTTCACCATAGGGGGAATTACCAAGGGGAGCGGCATGATAGCACCGAACATGGGAACAATGCTTGCATTCATCTATACCGATGCGGATATCGGCGCAAAACCCCTCATCACAGGCACTCAAGCAGGCTACAAGGCGGACATTCAACCGTGTTGTTGTTGACGGGGATATGAGCACAAACGATATCGCGCTTATGCACAGCAACGGGAGAAGCAGGAAAAGTGAATCCAGCAGAGTTCTCCCCTGCTCTTGAGGAGTGCTGCCGTTCGCTTGCCCGGCAGATTGCAGCAGACGGTGAAGGTGCAACAAAATTACTTGAGGTGACGGTTAAAGGAGCAAAAAAGGAAGAGGCGGCTGCAAAAGTTGCCCGCACAATTATCGAATCCCCCCTCGTAAAAACTGCTGTTTATGGAGAAGATCCGAACTGGGGAAGAGTGATTGCGGCTGCCGGGCGTGCAGGTGTTGATTTCGATCCGAATGCAGTCTCTCTCTGGATAAGTGACGAAAATATGAGATACCCCCTTGTCAGTTCCGGGGCGATCATCGCAGATCTGAAGAAGGCAAAAGAGGCAATGCACGGCAGGAAAGTGATCTTTATCCTCGATCTTGGTGCCGGGAAAGAAGAAGCAACGGCCTGGGGCTGCGATCTTACCGAACGCTATGTCGAGATCAACGGGAGGTACACCACATGATGAAACGCGAAGATGTCCTTATGGAAGCTCTTCCCTATATCCAGCAGTTCCACGGGAAGACCATCGTAATCAAGCTCGGAGGGCATGCAATGGTCGATCCGGTTGTCCTCGAAAATGCAATCCGTGACGCAGTTCTCCTGCATTACGTAGGAATCCGGGTAGTGCTTGTACATGGTGGAGGCCCGGAAATCAGCGAGAAGATGAAGGCGATGGGTAAGGAGTCTGTTTTTGTCTGTGGCCTGAGGGTCACCGATCAGGAAACACTCGAGATCGCCCAGATGGTTCTTGTCGGAAAGATCAACAAGGGGATCGTTTCCCTGATTGCAAAATGCGGTGCACGGGGCGTCGGTCTTTCCGGGAGTGACGGGAACCTGATCATCGCAAAGAAAATGGATCTCCAGAAAGTCGATGTCGGGGGTATCCAGAAAGAAGTCGATCTTGGTCATGTCGGGGAGATCGAATGGATCGATCCTGCAATCCTGAACATACTTCTTGAAAAAAACTATATTCCCGTAATATCTCCCATCGCAATCGATCTGTCGGGAAGCAGCCTGAACATCAATGCAGATACGGCAGCAGGAGATATTGCTGTTGCACTCAAGGCCTACAAACTCGTCAATATGACAGATGTGGACGGGGTCATGGACAAAGGACGGACAAAGGTATTCCGGAAACTTACGGTCGATGAGGCCAATGAACTGCAGAAATCCGGGGCAATCGGCGAGGGGATGATTCCCGAAGGTGAATTCCGTGATTAAGGCTGTGGAAAACGGTGTCTGCTACGCCCATATCATTAACGGGAATGTAGAACACAACCTGATCCTTGAACTCTTCACCCGTGACGGGGTAGGGACAATGATCTCCAGAAAATAGTTTTTCAAAATATTACTTTAGTATTTCATTATAATTCATTCAGGGCAGATTTCCCTCACCTGAACATTCCCGCTGCCGGTCCTCGCTCATGGCGATAAGAATCTCAAATATTTTCTGGACTGCAACGGGATCGATCTTGCTCTCCACTGCCTGGTTAAAAACGATCATCAAGAACTTCTGTTGTCCTCTGGTTATCATGGATTGGCATTCCATTATGGATCTTGACCTGGGCAATTTTTCCTGCAAGAGTCCTGACGTTGTGCGATGAGCCGGATAATGTGGGCATCCACCCTGTTGATCTCTTCGCGAATGGTTTCAATTGTCATAGGAGGTACATGATCAAGATTTTTAATAAACATAATCTTTGCATCCTCAACACTAAAACAGATATTATATAAACAGCCTATCTAATCTGGTGTTTTCATGCTTGAACGAATAAGCCGGCGGGAAGAAGTTGATCTTTTTATGGCCTGGATCGCGATTTCTTTGTCCTTTGCGATTATTTTTCTCCGTAGGACACTGGGCGGGCAGACCCGGTTAGTTGCCCTGATTATTCCTTGGAATATCCCTGTTTACTGTCGGTATCGGATTTATCCTTCATGAGATGGCACACAAATTTACCGCTATACGATATGGATTCTGGGCAGAATTCCGAAAAGACAATATCGATGCTCCTCGTAGCAGTCGCCCTTGCCGCCCTTGTTGGAGTTGTCTTTGCTGCACCGGGTGCAACGGTAATATACGAATTCTGCAATGGCAGGGGTATCAGCCGGGAGCAGAATGGCGAAGATCTCGGTTGCAGGACCCCTGGTTAATCTTCTGCTTTGCATTCCCTTTGCGCATTCTGATTTGGAAGTGGAGGTACTATCTGTTTACCGGAAGTAATCTTCTCACGATGATCGGAATGATTGGATTACAGGTCAATGCAATGATTGCTTCGTTCAATATGCTCCCGGTCAGTGTTCTTGATGGAAGAAGGAGTTATGCATGGAATAAGGCGGTCTTTGTCTTATCATTCTTGCTGCATTCGGTGTGCTCTGCTATGGCGTCATTTTACTTCTTTAAACTTATCTGATTATCTAGAAAATTTTGATTTCGGGAGAAAAATCATTTAGATTTTGAAATTCTTCAGGATTCTGGCTTTTAATTTCTCCAGTATCCTGACAATCTTCTGCCCTTTTTCAAAAGCCTCTTTCAATGCAGTCGGGTGATTCCTGATCCCGCCAAACCGGTCCATGTCATTGGCAATTACATTATCGTAATACTCAAATCCCGTTGTATTGAACAATGCGGTTATTACAGGAAAAGCCCCATCAAAAACATTTTCCCAGCCAAGACCCGCAGTCGAAATAAAAATACCCTTGTGCCGTTTGATGTGATCATCGGAAAAGTAGAGAGTTTTTAAAATAAATTTTCGGGCCCAGAGGTATTGCTGACGGTCAATAAATCCTTTAAGTTCAGCGGTGATTCCCATGGTATAGATAGGTGAGGCGACTGCGAGGCAGTCTGAAGCCAGTATTTTTTCATACAGAATGATCGCGTCATCGTTTACGACACACTCTCCGGTCTTATGGCAGGCATTGCATCCGCGGCATGGGGAATACTGCAGCGTTTTGAGTACTACTTTTTCAATAGTTGCTCCGGAAGCATGAGCCCCTTCCAGGAAACTGTCGAGAAGGGTTTCAGTATTGCCATGCCGGTGCGGGCTCCCCGATATGCCAAGAACTTTTATTTCCATACATCCTCATAAACCAAGGCGCTTTTTCAACTCATGCACTGTTTCTTTGCCAAGATTTGCTGCATCTGCCTGTGCAGTCGGGTGGTGTTCGATTGCACCTTTTTCATCCACACCATTAATCATCAGGTACCTGATATCTGCGTCCCTGATGTCAATCACATGGTAAAAACATTTCACCGAGGGAATAGCAGCATCAAAGACATAATTCCAGTTCTGTCCGGCTGTTGAAAGGAAGATCCCGAGCCGCTTACCTTTCCGTTCGGGCGGGACAACCGGAAGCTTGAGGACATATTTCCTTGAACGGAACACCTGTGCCCTGTCAACGAGTGCCTTTACCTGCGCCGCAAGACCCATACAGTAGATCGGTGAGGAGAGGATAATACAGTCAGCCTCAATGATCTTGTCATGGTAGATGTCCATCCCATCCCTTTGTACACATTTATTCAGGGTTTCGCAGGCATTACACCCACGGCAGGGATTAATATCTGCTTCGGTAAGGGCAACTTTTTCAATCCTGATATCCTGATCTTCGCTCATTGACGCAAGAACCCAGTCAAGCAGTGTTTCAGAATTCCCATGCCTGCGTGGACTTCCGGCAAACGCGAGGATTTTTATTGGCATAGAAGTTTTCTTGTAGTGGCAATACTAAAAAAGGTTGGTTTTTCTGATCAATTTCAGAAGAAAATACTGCGTTGGACCTCTTCATCACCTTGTTTGGCGAGCAGACCTTAGTGACCAGTCCGCCTGTTATTTCATTAAAAAGCTGTTCCGATCAATCAGGGCATGATCGGCTGTGCCTTACCGTACACATAGGCAGGCATGCCGGACAGCAGGAAGGTGACACGGAGTGCCTCTTCAATCTCTGCTTTGGTTACTCCGAGGTTCTTCTGCCCCGGCCAGCTGTGCCTGGACCGCGTGCTGATCACGAAGGGCGGCCGCAATCGCAATCGCAATAAGTTTTTTTGTCTTTTTCGTCAGACGCCCCGTCATCCCAGATATGCTGTTCGAATCTCATGACAAGATTGAACATCTCAGGCTCGTTCACTGTCAGTTCCTTGAAAAATTTCGGGACTTTTCCGATCTTCTTTTCAAGGTCTTTCAGTTCTTTTTCAGTATCCTTTTTTACCATACCTATGCACTCTCCAGAATCATCGGTTCACCGCAGCAGACCAGTTCGCCGCCACCGACTTCCTTAACAACCACAATATTTCCGCAGATATCGCATCTGAAAACTTGTCCCTCTTTTGATACATTTACCATGATTATTCTTCCGTTCGGATAGCAGGATTGTCCTGGGGAAAACGCCTGCATTTATGCCCTGAGGATTGATATACGATGGCGTTTAACACCAGAGTTCATGAAGGCGATACGTTGTTCGAAAAGAAAAATAAAAATATTACTGGTTACTCTTCCCACGTTTTGGCGGATTTTTTGCGTCCTCCGGTGTCTTTATATCCGGACGGATATGCGTCATCGGGAAGCACTGGTATTCTTCACAGGCACATGCCGGACATTTCCTGAGATCCTGTTCACTTTTGTCAAGAGTGAGTTCCTTTCCGCAATCAAGACAAACATATTTGCCCGGGCCAACTTTCTGTCCTGCGCTGTACGTCTTCTGTTCGGTCAAACGATTCACCAAAACTTTCATGCACGTCAATGATATTTATGAGTTGCGTTCGTGCTATGATAAAACAAATTTGATAGAATGCATCCTTTTTGCAAAGATATATTGCATATATTTTTTAAGGTGTATTATGGCCGGGAAAAGTTATCGGCATACTAGGCAGTCCGCTCACTGAAGGAAATACGGCGTTGTTACTGGATCAGGCCTGAAAGGGAGCTGAAGATGCCGGGTGCACCGTCGAAAAAATTCTTGTTGTCAATCTCGATTTCCAGGCATGCCAGGAAATGATGTTCTGTCTTGACCATGACACCTGTATCTGGATGATGATATGCAGGCGATGTATCCCAAAATCAGGGAATCGGATGGTCTGATTGTCGCAACACCGGTCATGACCATGGGAATTCCCGGGAAACTCAAATCCTTTATCGATCGATTCCAGGTTTTTTTCATGGCAAAATATGTGCGAAAAAAGTCTCTCATATCAGATGAAAGGAAAACAGGGGCGAAGGGGGCTTTTTATCTGTATCTCCGGTATGAAAATACCCGAAGTGTTTGTCGGTGCAAAGTTGACAATAAAGGCTTTTTTTGATATCATCGACTGCCAGTATTCTGATGAGTTGCTGATCAATGATATGGATACAATCCGGGATCTTCGTGATAAGCCGGACCTTCTGGATGCAGCATATAAAAAGGGATTTGCATTGGGAAAGAGCATTCAGTGAAACAATTCCTGAACATTAAGACAAATTATCCTGATA
The DNA here is from genome assembly GCA_963721245.1 of uncultured Methanoregulaceae archaeon. Classification (GTDB taxonomy): domain Archaea; phylum Halobacteriota; class Methanomicrobia; order Methanomicrobiales; family Methanospirillaceae; genus Methanoregula. The sequence continues at coordinate 145,570 of CAVRIL010000002.1, forward strand.
ACCGGGAATAGCAGCCCGCGACTGAAACGAACATGATATCCGGCGCTATCTTTCAGAGTAATCCCTTCTCCCTCATGCTGAGATGCCCGTTCTTCGAAACAATAATATGGTCAATAAGCTGGATGCCGACAAGCGAACCGGCATCCCTGAGCTGGTTTGTGATGGCAATATCCTGGCTGCTCGGCTCAAGAGAGCCGGAAGGGTGGTTGTGGACACAGATGATGGAGGCAGCACGGTCGGTTATCGCATCGGCAAATACTTCACGAGGATGGACAAGGCTGTGGTTGAGCAGACCAACGGTAATAACCCGGTTTCCGAGAATCTCCCCGGCACCGTTCAGCGTGAGACAGATGAAATGTTCCTGTCGTTTTTCCTTAAGATCGGCAACAAGCGGGAGGATATCTTCAGGTCTTGTCACTTTGATATCGGTCCCTTTGGGCGCGAAATAGCGCCTGCCCAACTCGAAACAGGCCATGATCTGAGAGGCTTTTGTCGGGCCGATACCTTCAACCTCCTGTAAGTCCTTGTATTGCAGGTTGTTCCTGTGTTGTTGTATGAGTCCCCCGATCTCTTTGGAAATTTCACGAACGTCTTTATTCTTTGTTCCTCTTCCGATAATTGCCTCAATCAATTCATTATCGGAAAGAACAGATGCACCCTTCAGGGCAATTTTTTCACGCGGTCTGTCCCTTACAGGTACATCTCTCATTTTTTTCATGGTGATTCATCCGTGAAATAAAAATAGGCCAATCAGCAATTTTCTTTCCGGGTCAGCGGTTCGTGTTGATCAAAAACCTTTCTTTTTATTCCGGTATATTCAATCCGATCTCAATAATCTCCAGACTTCATTCAAATATCACTGCCCGATGAAGAATCTTTAAATTGAATTCTTTCCATATCTTCCCGTATGACCACACAAGAGAATGCGATGGAAGCGTTTGCGGGCGAATCTCAGGCAATCCGAAAATATCAGGCTTTTTCTGAAAAAGCCAGTGCTGAAGGGTTCAACAATATTGCAACTCTCTACAAGGCAGCATCTGAAGCTGAAGCAATTCACGCAAAAAAATTGCTTAAGGTTTTGGGAACAATTCAAGCAACAGAAAAGAATCTTGAAGCGAGCATTGCCGGGGAAACTCATGAATTTACAAAGATGTATCCCGATTTCGTGAAGCTTGCCGAGACCGAAAAGAAGAGTGATGCCGTTCTCGCATTCACCTATGCAATGAAAGCCGAGGAGGTCCATGCAAACCTCTACAAAAAGGCACTCCTTGCGGTAAAATCCGGAAATGATATGGGGCGGGAAAAAATTTTCCTGTGCCCGGTTTGCGGCAATATTGAAATTGCCAAACCTCCTGAAAAATGTCCGATTTGCAGTGTTTTCGGAAAACAGTTCCGCGAAATTACCCTTTAACCAAAAATATCTTCTTTTACACACCTTCCATCTTTTTCAAGACGTATTATGGTTTAGGTTTTTTACGACTACGGTGAAGCCAGACCATAACAAGGATGATGGCAATAAGAGTTGCCCAGGAAGCCGAATAGATGACAATGATGGGATAATTCAGTATTGTCTGGGGGGGCGGCCTGAGGAGGTGGTGATATCACACTCTCGAAGTCGATAGCAACCTTTGCGGGGAAACGTCCTTTGCCGTCAAAATATCTGACAATGACTGTCGCATTACCCGAAGGAATATCCCCTTTCAGCGGTGCATTGTTCCTGTTGGGAAAAGCGACGGATCGGGTAATCCTGCCGATTTTTTCATCAGCAATCTCAATATACCAGGCATCCGGATATGAAAGCGAGTAGAAATCGTGGGCTTTAACCACCAGGGTCGAGCCCGGGGGGAGAGTAACATTCCATGTCCCGTTCTCGGTCCGGTTCCTGACGGAAAGAATCCGTGAAGTCTGTTCCTGTGCCCCAATAACGACAGAACCCGAAAGTACAGCACAGGATGACATAGGCCTGGATGTATTAAAAAATCTTCGGACACTGGTCCTGGTTCCGGGGAGCAGGCAAACCTGTCATCCATTACCTGGCCGTAGGTTAATGCAACATCGTAAATCCTGACCTCATCAAGCCTGCCCCGGAAATACATCGGACAGTTCCGATCTGTCTGATTGTAGACTCCTGCGTCTGCGCCCAGCATGACATAATTGTTGTACTGATACTGGATCTCACCCGTCACATTCATCTGGTTCCTGAGCACACCATCCAGGTACATCTTCATTGTCTGTCCATCATATGTTCCGGTGATGTGATGCCATGTCCCGAGCGGGATGCTTTCATGCTGAATGGGAATCGAGATCTCTCCAGCGCCTTCCAGGTTCAGGGTCCACCAGAGATCGTTACCATCATCAAACCCCAGACGGTATCCCCCATCTTCATCTGTTGAAATCAAAACCTGTGGGTCAAACGAATTCGTAAGGAACCATGCAGATACCGTAATTTCCTTTGAGGGATGATTCTGGGATCGGTAGGGAATTTCTCCATAACTGTCAATTCCGTTAAAAATCACGGATTTCCCGCAGCCTCCGTTTTCACTCCGTGATACCGCATATAACATCACCACATTGCCATTACCCGATCCATCAAAGGCGTAACCGGATCCTCCCTCATTGAAATTAAAATAGAGTGAAGGTTCCGGTGAGGGGGGAGGATTTTCGGAGGAGGCAACTGTCCCGGTGATAAGGCAAAGGAGTGCGAGGCAAAAAAGCATGCATTGTATCAGACTCCTCGTTTCAGGCATGATGATCAGCAGATCCTCAGGCTGTTATTGGATCTGGTTCAAAAAGAACGTTGCGATGACCGTTTTCTGGTGTATCCTGTGTCAATATATTTATAAGAAGCAGGACTATTTTTCGATTTGATGAAGAAAGTCATAGTGTATTCAACAAAAAACTGCCCCTATTGCCGGATGGCCAAGGCATTCCTTGATAAACACGGGGTCCCCTACGAGGGCATTGATGTGGGTGAAGATCCCGATGCGGCAAAAAAAATGACAGACCTTTCAGGTCAGCGGGGTGTTCCGGTTATTGTCGTCGATAACGAGGTCATTGTCGGGTTTGACTCACAGAGGCTGAATGACCTGTTTGGAGAAACAATAACCGGAGAAGTATACGATGTTCTGATCGCCGGTGCAGGTCCTGCGGGATTAACTGCCGGTGTATACTGCGCAAGAAAGATGCTGAAGACAATTATCATCAGCGAAAATATTGGCGGACAGGCCCTGGAATCATGGGCAATAGAGAATTATATGGGCTACCGCATGATAACCGGCGAAGATCTGATGAAAAAATTTGAGGAACAGGTCCGGACGCTGAATATGCGGCTTGAACTCGACCGGGTTGTCAGTATCTCAAAAGAAGAAGATATTTTCACGGTCAGGACCATCTCAGAAAATACTTTTAAAGCAAAAACCGTGATCCTCGCCCAGGGTAACCGTCCCAAAAAACTTGGCGTGGCCAATGAGGAACAATTCCTCGGACGTGGTCTTTCTATCTGTTCAACATGTGATGGTCCCCTGTACAGAGGAAAACGGGTTGCAGTGGTTGGTGGTGGCAATTCCGCGATCCAGACCGCCGTGGAAATGAGCGAAATCGCACCCTCGGTAACTCTGATTGTCCGGGGCAGTATCCGGGCAGATCCTATATACACAAAAATGCTCGAATCCAGAAAAAACATCACCGTATACCTGAATACACAGGTATCGGCTCTTCACGGTGACAAGTTCCTTTCTGCAATCACAACGAAAAATGGAAAAGGAGAAGATCTGAAGATCGAGCTGGATGGGATTTTCATAGAGATCGGATGGCTTCCCAACACCGATTTCCTCAACGGTTTTGTTGCCCTGAATGAAAAAAAAGAGATCATTGTTGATATTAACTGCCATACAAATGTGCCGGGGTCTTTGCAGCCGGTGATGTCAGTTCGGTAAAGAGCAAACAGATTATCATTGCCTCCGGAGACGGGGCAAAGGCCGCACTTGAGGCAAATGAATACCTGATGAAACTGGCATCGTGACTTAAAATCCGTATTTTTTTATCTGAAAAAAATTCCCGGGGAAAATATCTGGTTACCCCGGCAGAGTCACATTGTGGATCGTTTGGAACTTCCTTTTTTCCGATCCTTTTCCTTATATCCGTCAAGGAGTACGGTAGTTATGTTCTTTACCGGTCTGTCCGTATGTCCAGCGATATGGAATTCGCAGAACGGACAGGAGGAAATAACGATGTCCGCTCCGGTTTTTTTAATCTCCTCTCCACGTCGTTCGCCCAAGGCCGCAGCCTCCTCAGGAATCCCTGAACGAACGCCCCCCCCGGAACCACAACAGATGGCGGGCATCTCAACAAGCTCTACCACCTGTTCAACAAGCCGACGGGGGAGATCCTTAATGCCCTGCCCCCGAAGGAGGTGGCAGGGGTCATGATAGGTAGCCTTCAGGGGCAGGCGGGCCGGAGGTTCTATGCCATATTTCGTAAGCACTTCAGAAATATCCATCACGTTAAACGGAGTCCTGTAATCATTTTTCAGGGTTGAGCCGCATCCGGCACACATTGTCATGACGGTATCTACCCCGCGGAACCTGAATGCATCAATATTTCTCCGTTTTATCGTTTCAAGAAACTCCAGCTGGCCGGTGCGAATGAGAGGTGAGCCACAGCAGACCTGTTCTTTTGGAATGATCACCCGTATGCCGTTGCGCCTGAGCACCTCGACGGCATCAACTGCTGTCTGGGGCAGCCGCATCCCGTACATGCAGCCGACAAAGAACCCTACGGTCGCCTTGGGAATTCCTTCGGGTTCCACAATCTCCCCGACCATTTCCTGGAAGGTCGGATCCGGTCCGTGTAACGCTCCTTCCGGTTTCCCTGATAAGGGCTGCCACCTCCAGATGTTTCGGCAGGGTGAATCCCCGGCGGTTTGCAAGGGCCCGGAGCTTCTCTATCGCTTTACCGGGAATCTGGATGTCCTTCGGGCAGACCTTCCAGCAGGCCTGGCAACTGGTGCAGGTAAAGAGGCCTTCCTCTATGGCAGCCGTGATCCGGTCATCGATGTTTCTTGGGTCGAGCGCAAGGCGCATCTCCTGGCGCATGGCCGTAGGTCCCAGAAACTTTGTTACATCCATTGCCGGACATACCGATACGCAGCTGAGGCACTCGATACACGCCCTCAGGGGTTTCATCGCATCGATATCGGATTTTGTTGGCATTTTTGAGCTGTCTGACGGCTTCAGGTACGCAATTGTTTCAAGCGTAGGCACAAGATCCACGACAAGATCTTTTTTCACCGGCAAATCCAGCGGCTCGATGGTGACTATTGTCATGGGCTTCTTCCATGCAGGCAAGCACAGGTTCACCATTTACCCGGACGGCACAACTACCGCACTGCCCGGATGCGCAGCTGTACCTGTACGCGAGCGTCGGGTCAAACTGATCGTGGATGGCATGGAGGACATGCAGGACACGTGCACCCTCATGGACATTCACGGTATACCGTTCGAAATGCGGCTCCGGATCCACATCCGGATCATAGCGGTAAACCCGGACCGTTATCTCCTTCATGACATTTCCCCTTTTTTCTCAATTCCTTCCCCTGCCAGGGAGATATACGTATGACAGAACGGAGAGTGGCGGGCATCATAGGTCTGGGGAATGTCAACCCGTACATGCGCACCGCGGGACTCCTCTCTGATCAGTGCACTCCGGCAGATAAGGGAGGCTGTCAGGCACATATTCCTGACAATGCAACAGTCGGCAATGTTACGGGAGGAATCTGCCTGTATACCTGAAAGCGGCAGGCTTTTGATGATATCCAGGGTCTTTGCGAGATCGGCGGCGTTTCGGAAGATACCGGCACCCTTCCACATAGCCCGCTGGAGTTGTGCCCGGATTCGTGCCGGGCTCTCGCTACCCTTCAGGAATGCACTAAGCTGTACCTGTTGTTTGTTTATCTGTTCCTTATCCACTTTTATTATGCGTTTTTCTGATTTTCCTGCGTACTCTCCGGCGCGTTTGCCGAACACCTGGGTCTCTGCAAGAGCATTCCCACCAAGACGATTTGCCCCGTGAACACCCCCGGCTACCTCTCCGCAGGCAAATAATCCCGGGAGAGTTGTCCGGCATTCCGTTGTGATCCGGAGACCTCCCATGATATGGTGTGCCGTTGGGGCGACTTCCATGGGTTTTTCCCGGATGTCAACACCGAATTTGAGGAACTGCTCGAGCATGACCGGGAGCCGGCTCTCTATCTGCTCCCGTGGCAGGTGAGTAACATCAAGATAGACCCCGTCGTGCGATGTACCCCTGCCATTGAGGATCTCTGTTGCAATCGCTCGCGCAACGACATCCCGGGTGGAAAGTTCCATTCTTTCGGGATCATATTGTTTCATGAACCGTTCCCCCATGCTATTGAGCAGGACACCCCCCTCGCCGCGTACTGCTTCCGTGACCAGCCTTCCCCGGGCATCATAGGGGTAAACAGCTCCGGTAGGGTGAAACTGGATCATCTCCATATCAATCAGTTCGGCCCCGGCCCGGTAGCCAATCGCGAATCCGTCTCCGGTCCCGCTTGATGAGTTTGTGGAGATATCATATACCCTGGTCCCACCACCGGTTGCAAGAATCGTGCTGTCGGCTTTGAGGATAACAAGGTTTCCCTTTTCGTCCAGCGCCATTGCACCGATGATCGTCTCTCCGTTTTTCAGCAGGTCGGTTACTGTGAATTCCTGCAACAGGGTTACATCCGATGAACCGAGACGCTCTACGAGGGTTGTCATCATTTCGTGGCCGGTCCGGTCACCCGCGTAACAGGTCCGGGGGAATTGCTGGCCACCGAACGGGCGCTGGGCAACCTCATCGTTATCGGTGAAATCAAATACTGCACCCCACGTTATCAGATCTCTCATCCTCAGCGGGGCTTCCTGAACAAGAATATTCACGAGATCCTGATCGTTGAGATAGGCCCCCCCCTTAAGTGTGTCCTCAAAGTGAACCCCGCACGAGTCCTGTTCCCTCAGGACTGCGTTGTAACCCCCTTCAGCCATTGTTGTGCAACCACCTTTGCCGACAATGGTCTTTGAAACGAGTACGGTATCACCATACTGCGATGCCTCAATCGCTGCCCTGACCCCGGCACCACCGCTCCCGATCACCAGCACATGGCAATCCACGACCTCCTCTGCAAGCATCTTATTATTTTGTGGATCGTATAGTTACATAAATAAATGGCACGGCCAAAAGTGAGAGAAAAATGAGATTTCTGATGAAATTTGGCGGGACTTCAGTCGCCGATGCGCAATGTATCGGAAAGGTTGTGGATATTTTAGCAAAACACCATAAAGCCGGAGACGAGGTTGCGGTGGTTGTTTCTGCACAGCGCGGTGTAACCGACCTCCTTATTGACATCACCGGTAAGCTTCCTGCAGCAAAGACTGACACTGCCATCGAACCCCTGATCCAGGCATTGGGTAAACGGCATATGACAACCCTGGAAGGGGCAGCACCCGATTATGTGGCCGAGACGGGAGCTGTCATCGAGGAGCGCCTGATCAGTCTTCAGAATATTCTCCTTGCAGTCTATAACCTGCGGGAGCTCACCCCCAGGTCAAAGGATTATATTATATCGTTCGGGGAACGGCTCCTGGCCCCGATTATCAGTGCAGCTCTCCGCCAGCATGGTATTGCATCAACAGTTATCGATGGCTGCGAGGCCGGGATCCTCACCACTTCCCAGCACGGGGAATCCACGGCACTTCCTGAAAGTGATGCGAGGATTAAAAAACGGATCGTGACGCTGCTCAATCACGAAATACCGGTCATCATGGGGTTCATGGGGTGCACCAGGGACGGGGTCGTCACCACTCTTGGCAGGAGCGGTTCGGATTATTCCGCATCAATCATCGGAGCCGGGATAGATGCAGACGAGATCTGGATCTGGACCGATGTGAATGGCATAATGACCTGCGATCCACGGGTGATCAGCGATGCACGGGTGATGCCCTCCCTCTCCTACCTCGAGGTGATGGAACTGTCGTATTTTGGTGCAAAAGTGATGCATCCCCGCTCGATAGAACCCGCCATGCGAAAGAACATCCTTGTCCGGGTAAAAAATACATTCAACCCCTCCCATCCGGGAACGGTAATTGTGCGGAACGGCCAGAGGGATCACCGTGTGGTCAAGGCCCTGACGTATATCGACAAAGTTGCCGCAATAAACATCAATGGTGCCCAGATGATCGGCAGGCCGGGTGTGGCAAAAGCTATCTTCTCCATCCTTGCGGATCATGAGGTGAATGTGATGATGATCTCCCAGGGGTCGTCGGAGGCAAATATATCGCTTATTGTTGATGAAGCCCACCTCAACGCTGCTGTACATGCACTTGCCGATCTCGTGAAGCAGGGGATCGTGCGGGAGGTTTCCCACAATCATGATGTTTGTGCCGTTGCTGTCGTAGGAGCCGGCATGGCCAGGCGCCGGGCACCGGGGGAAGGATATTTACCGCACTCGGAAATGCAGGGGTCAATGTGATGATGATCTCCCAGGGGTCGTCGGAGGCAAACATCTCATTCGTGGTGAAACAGCAGGACGGGCCACGGGCGGTACGGGTACTTCACGACGAATTCAGGTTATCGGAGGAGTGCCATGAGTAACATCACCTACCGCGATTCGGGAGTCGATATTGATCTCGAAGCAACTGCAATCAAGTCCCTGATAAAAAACCTGACGTACAGGAGAAAAGGGAATTTCACGATGACAGGCAGCCTCGGTCACTTCGCCGGGCTTATTGATTTCGGGGAGATGGCGCTGGCATTGACCACCGATGGGGTCGGGACAAAGATGCTGGTTGCTGACGTGATGCAGGACTGGAGCACGGTGGGAATCGACTGCGTGGCAATGAACGTGAATGATCTCTACGTCATGAACATGGAGCCTGTTGCATTTGTCGACTATATCGCCACAGACTCGTTATCGGTCGAAAAGATGGCACAGATCGGCATCGGTTTGAATGAAGGTGCCCGCCAGGCAAATATCGATATCGTGGGTGGTGAAACCGCCTCCCTGCGGGGGCTGGTCAATGGCCTCGACCTCGCCGGCACATGCCTGGGAATACAGAAAAAGGATAAAATCATCGACGGCAGTAACATCAGACCCGGTGATAAGATCCTCGGAGTTCCTTCATCAGGTGTCCACAGCAACGGACTTTCTCTTGCCCGTGCGGTTGTGGAAAAATATGCGGACTATGGCATCCGGCTTAAGAACGGCAGGACCATCGGCGAAGAGCTCCTCAAACCTACGAGGATCTACCATGAAAGCCTTGATGTGGCGGCCACCTGCACGGTTCATGGCATGTGCCACGTCACTGGTGGAGGCCTGCTCAATCTGAAACGGCTCAGCCGGTACGGGTTCCGCATTAATGCGCCCGTCACCCCCCCGGAGATTTTCGCCTGGATCCAGAAAACCGGGGATATATCGACGATCGAGATGTTCCGCACCTTTAACATGGGAATGGGGTATGTCTACATAGTCCCACCAGCAAGCGTACCCTGTGTACAAAAGGCGGTCACAGGCGTAAAGGTCGTCGGGGAGATTATCGGGGAACCCGGGGTCTGGCTGCAGGATATCGAAATTACCTGAACTGCATCCTGAATTATTCCGGGCTATAGATCCCGGTCTCCACTTTATCCGAAATGATGGCACTGTTGCCACACCGGTCCTCAAGAATAAGCGTTACCGGCAGAGATCCCTCCTTCACCCGATCAATGGTATGGAGGAGCGTTCGTGCATTCCTCCGCTCCTCGTCATCGCCCCAGGTCAGTGCACCCCTGACAATCTGTTCAATCCGATCCAGGACCCCCTCGACATTGGATACAAAACCCTGACATGCAGGACCTGGGTCTATCCGGACTCCCAGCTCAGGAATTTCCAGGCGTGCGCTCATACTGCGGACGACGCGGATCGCCAAATCTTCAGCGGATTCGATCCTCAGCTCGAACCGGACCGGTTTATTTTCTTTGAGGAGCTGGGTGTCGACGTATTTGTATCCGCATGATCCGCACAAGGCAGAAATGATCAGGATATCAGAAAAATAGGGGATATTTTCTGTCTGGTAGATATATTCAATTTCAGTATTACAACAAGGACATGGACCCGGAACGACAGTTCGCACCTTTAAGCTCCACCAATCTTGTCACGGGAAATTTTTACCGACATCGGAGTGAGCACGACATATCTCTGGTCACCGAGACCGATAATGTCCCCGTTGACGTCCTTCGCCACTTCTTTCAGGTCTTTTAAGACCCGCTCGTAGGATATCTTGTCCATCTTGAGCCGTGAAATATCAACGATTACGATGTTCCCGCTATACACCTCATCCTTGACCCGGGGGGTATCCTTGAGATCGGTAATTGTCGCGATCTTCACAAGCAGCGCCGGGGCAGAACCCCCGGTCTCTTCATAGGATGCGAGATCGAGTTCCATGTAATCGTCATCTGAGCTAGAGGAACTCTTTCCAAGAAGGGTATCAATGATTTTAACCATAAAAAAACTGTATGATGAAACTTATTTAATAGTATCTATTTTGAAATGATCTATCCGGGAATTTTCCCATAAAATCGCAGGAATTCCCGATTTTACGCATAATCTCCCTGAACTTTTTCATGTCAGATTTCGATATTCCAGATTTCATCACCGACGTGATGAAAATTTTTACACATTTTTCCGGAGGTCCTGGCACGCATTTCGGGCGCATCAAAGAGTGCAATTCCTATTGCGAGGGGTTTGCCATGCCGCTCATCAACGATCTGGACAGGAGAATGGGCCTTTACGTCATCGCTCACTGAAACGATCCCGGGCCGCATAATATCTGCGCCATTGACCACGTAGGGTATTGCACCCGCATCCACCGCTATCCTGCGTTCGGGAATGGTGAACTGTAATGCACCTTTCAGCGTCGGGAAAACCCAGTCCCCGGTATCCATCAGGAGCAGTTTTTTGTTGACCATGAACAGAGAAACATCGGCATTGGTTTCAATGACCTCGATCATATCTGCATGGAAAAATTGTGCTGAGTTCTCGATCTGGTCGAAAAGTCTGGTCAGGATATCCAGTCCCTGGCTCTTTCGGACTGAATGACGTTTTTTTACGATAATTTTCTTCATCAGTACACTTCGTATATTCATCTCTCTCGATTGAAAAAAATTTGCATCGGAAAATGCTCTCGCGCCTGAGTGTGAACGGAAGCGCGGAGGAATCTACGGTATGTTTAAGTAAGCGGCTCACCCACATATATTACTCCAGAGCGATGGTAACAGGTATTGTTATGACCAAACGGCCGTTGGATATTTTGGATCAGGTGCTGAACCGGCAACCCGTTATTGTATCTCTCAAAGGCGGGAGAGAAATTCGTGGCATTCTCCAGGGTTATGATGTCCATATGAACCTCGTTCTTGATAAGGCCGAGGAAGTGGAGAACGGGCAGGTTCAGAAGGTAGGTACGCTCATCGTACGCGGGGATAATGTTATCTATATATCCCCATCACTCGAACAATAGGTGAAGTAACATGTCAAAAGGCACCCCCTCAATGGGTAAGATGAACAAATTCACTCACATCGCCTGCAGGCGCTGCGGGAAAATTTCGTTCCACGCCCAGAAAAAAGTCTGCTCATCCTGCGGTTTTGGCAGGAGCACGAAAATGTCCGGCTATAAGTGGCACACCAAGCGACCAAAAATTCCAACACATTAGAGTCCTATCATGTGCGGTATCGTTGGCATCGTGGATGCTGGCGGTGCATCCATTCAACTCTATTATGCTTTATACGCTCTCCAGCACCGTGGCCAGGAAAGCGCCGGCATATCCACTTTTGATGGTATAAACCTTCATAAATTCAAGGGCCCGGGACTTGTTGCCGATGTTTTCTCCCCGGCCATCCTCGGAAACCTCAAGGGCAATGCAGGGATTGGGCATGTCAGGTACCCGACAACCGGGGCGAACCTGCCGGAAAATATCCAGCCTCTCAATTTCCAGTTCAAGGATCATTTAATCTCCATCGCCCATAACGGCAATCTTGTTAATACCTGCCTGCTCCGTGCAGAATACGAACAGGCAGGGCAGATTTTTACCACCACGACAGATACCGAGATAATCGCCAAGATCCTCATGGATGAGATTGGGAACTCCGAGAGAGTAGAGGACGCAGTCAAGATCTGCATGCAGAAAATTCGCGGATCCTATTCTGTTGTAATGATGATTGACGGGGTCATCTTTGCGTTTCGTGACCCCCTGGGCATCAAGCCATTCTGCATCGGTAAGACCGGGAACGGGTACCTGGTCGCATCCGAAAGCGTAGCAATCGATGCCCTGAATGCAAAGTTCATCAGGGATATTTACCCAGGCGAGCTGATCCAGATAGACTCCGGGGGAATTAAATGCACTCGAATAGCGGTCCCCGGGAAGCGGGCTCACTGCATCTTCGAATATATCTATTTTGCGAGGGCAGACTCGGTGATTGACGGGGTGCTTGTGTACGATGTACGCCGGAAAATCGGGCATAAACTCCATGAGGAGGATCCCGCGAATGCCGATTCGGTCTGTTCCGTTCCTGATTCGGGCACTGCCTACGCGATAGGGTATGCAGAAGGATCGAAGATCCCGTTTGTGGAGTCCCTGATGAAGAACCGGTACAGCGGACGCACATTCATTATGCCCTCCCAGAAAGAGCGGGAGAAGGCGGTGCGACTCAAGCTCAACCCGATCTCCGCCCACCTGAAGGATAAATCCATTGTGCTTGTCGATGACAGCATTGTGCGTGGGACGACATCACGACGAATCATAGAAATGATGCGGGAGGCAGGGGCACGGGAGATTCACGTGAGGATAGGCTCACCCGCGATAAAGGCACCCTGTTATCTCGGAGTGGATATGCCGACCCGCGAGGAGCTGATCGCGAGCAACCGTGTCGAGGAGGAGGTCCGGCATAAAATCACGGCGACCACACTTCACCATGTCTCAATTGAGGCCCTGATCGAGGCGATCGGCAAAGACCGTGAGGACCTCTGCACGGGCTGCCTGACAGGATGTTACCCTCTTGCAATAGAAGGAGAACAGGCCAAAATGCACCAGGTGGATTTTGTTGATGAAACTTATCAGGCAAAACTGGAATCATTCGAAGCCGGAACCTCGTGATTCCGTTCCGGATCCCTGACCTTTTTTTACAGACATTCATATAATGGATTTTCAGCCCGTGAAATTTCACAAAAGGAGAGTAGCGAGGGATGGATTTGAACCATCGATCTACGGGTTATGAGCCCGTCGGGATATCCTGACTACCCTACCTCGCTCCTATAATCAGGGTTACAATATAGTCGGCATTCGCAGATATAGTTTACTCAGTTTTTCCTGTCCCGTGTCCGCCTTCGGGAGGTTTAATTACCCGACTACCTACAGAGAATTATGGATGATGAGATAATCCGTATCAGGGAAAAGCGGATGGAGGAGCTGAAGACAAGGATGAAGCACACGGTTAATGCGGATGTACAGAACGTCGATGAAATGCATTTTCAGGAATTCATCAAGACGCATCCTTTTGTGGTTCTCGATTTCTGGGCAGAATGGTGTGCTCCGTGCCGCCGGGTTGGGGTCGTTCTTGAGGAACTGTCAAAGGAATTTTCAGGGAGGGTCACGTTCGGCAAATGCAACACCGAGGACAATCGTCACCTTGCCATGCAGTTCAACATCACGGCGATCCCTTCCATCATGCTCTTTTCCCACGGCCAGCTGGTGGACCGGATTATCGGGGCGTACCCGAAAGAAGCCATCCGTGAAAAAATTATCAGGAAATTTAACATAAAGTAATTTTTATCAGAAATCCTGCGGTTTTTTTTACAGGATATTTACGTCGTAATTATGTCCGGGTGTTCAGTTTTGCAGCCATAATAAAATCATTGAGTGTCAACCCGCCGCGGATAGGTATAGTATGCGATCTCGATGATTCTGGATTTCTTCATGCAGATATCCGGAATATGTCCTTCCTGCGTTGAGAGGGTCATGACCTCATTAAAAAATTCAATGCACCGGCCACTGTCGCCCAGCTCGAAGGCTCGGGTCAGATGACCGTTGTCGAGTGACCACCCGGGCACTTCGCCAAGGAGCTCAGATGTCTCTTTTCTCGTCAGGGGAGGAGATCCGGTCCGGTAGGTGGTGCATTTTCTCTCTGCGAGTTCCATGGTTAGTTCTCATCCCTCTGAACAAAAAAAGTTTCTCTTGAGCAGATGGCCGGATTTTCCATCTGCCGTATATTTCGATGACTTTGGGATTTATTCATGAGCCACGACCGCTGAAGACTGCTGTCTGCTGTATTGCCACTGCAGGGCAATCATGACCATCAGGGAGACGGGAAGTGCAATGACAATCGGATCAACAGCTACCCAGGGTTGCCCGAGCAGGGTGACTTTACCGAACAGTGCCTGGCAGATACCCAGCGGTTTTGCCTCTGCGGCGTGAAAGAAGGCCGTCCAGCCAAACCAGATTACCGAACCGGCCATCATACTCCACAGTGCAGCTTTTGTCGAGGGAGATCGCGCATAAACACCAACAGCAAATGCCGGAAGGAAAGCAGCAGCACACAGGCCCATGAACATCGCGGTTGCCCGTGCGATGATACTGACAGGAAGCGCAAAGGCAAGAAGTGTGCTGAGTACCATCATCAGGACAATACCATACTGGTGTGCACGCATGGAAAGTGCACATTCCTTTCCGCGGCCCCAGAGATCACACACGAGTGCGGTGCCCATCGCATGGTACAGCGCACTGAGAGTAGACATGGCAGCCGAGAGCAGGGTGAGCATAAAAATGACAACAAAGAGGTCCGGCATCGCCATGTTAATAAACAACGGCACGACGGCATCAACATTCCCCCCGGCAGCGTCGATAGCAATCTTTCCGGTTGTCTGGAAGAAATATACATTGGAAAGTGCACCCACCGTAAAGGCGACACCCGTCATCATGAGAATGAACGGGCCTCCGACAAGGACCGCCCGGTTCAGCGATTTGTTATCCTTCGCGGTCATGAAACGGACTACCAGCTTGCGGCTGGGCGAGCACACCGATACCCACTCCCAGTACTATGGTAGTAACAAGGGTGAACCATATCGGTGAACCGAGTGATGGCATGGAGGTCCATCCGGTCATACCCTGGTCACTGAGCGCTTCCGGGACCAGGTTTGCCATGCCGGTGAGTGCCGTGGCACCTGCTGTGACCCCGCCAACGGTTACAAAGGTCAGGACGAGCAGTACACTCATCCCAATCAGCATGATGGTACCCTGGAATGCATCTGTATACATGACCGCGATCAGGCCCCCGAAAACAACATACACGGCAGTGATGAGAGCGAACAGGATGAGTGAGGTTGCGTATGATATATTGAGGGTCGGTTCAATGAACCGCGCTCCTCCGATCAGGATCGCGGCGGTATAGAGCGGCATGGAAATAACAATGATAAATCCAGCAATATACTGCAGGAGGGGGGATTTGTATATTTTACACATCAGGTCCGGAAAGGTAACCGCACTGAGCCGCTGTCCTATTTCCCGGGTTTTCTTTCCAAACAAAACAAAGGCAAGAAGGATGCCAACCCCGATGTTTAACACGGTCAGCCAGATTAATCCCATGCCAAGATTTGCTGCCTGCCCCCCGAATCCGATTATTGCCGATGTTGAGATGAACGTCGCGCCATACGAGAGCGCGATGATTACAGGGTGGCTGCACCGTCCGGCAACAAGGTAGTCCTCGGAACATTTTGTTTTTCTATAACCGATATAACCGATGATGAGAGTTGCCGAAAGGTAGATCAGCACAAGTACTGTTACCGTAAGCGGATCGACTGGCATCTTTCAGCTCCCCTCTCTGTTCCAGTTCAGCAATCCGTATGCAATACACGCCAGCGTAAGAGCGATGGCAAGACCGTAGCCAAGTACCTATCTGTGGATCAGGAATTTCAGGAAGCATTATAAACCTCAGGTAAACTCGTAATCACGACGTTACACGGGAACCTGCGTGCTGCAGATTCCCTATCTAAACGTAAAGAAAAGCGGGCTTGAGAAGAAAATAGTGCAAACCCGTTGTGAAATCATGTGTTTACCGGATTCTTTTCTGAAAATTTTTGTATTTATACATTTGTATCCGCTTCCCCTGATCCGGACAAACATTCTTTCCTGATCCGGAAAGACCATAATGCGTCAGGCACTACGCTCTACAGAAATCGTGTCATCAGTATTCTCAGTGCTTCATGAATCTCTCCAGCAGGTGCTTGCCCAGAGACTGGAATGGACAGAACTTCGTGATGTGCAGGAGCGGGCATATGGTGCAGTGGTCGCCGGCAGCGATGTGCTCGTCATTGCACCGACTGCAGGGGGAAAATCTGAGGCGGCACTCATACCGGTGATGGATGATATTCTTAAAAACGGGAGGACGGGAGTAACCTGTCTCTACATTTCGCCCCTGAAAGCGTTGATCAATGACCAGGAAGACCGGTTCAGGACCTTCTGCATACCTACATCGTTGTCTGTGATGAAATGGCATGGCGACGTGGCAAAGGGTGACCGGCACTGGAAAGATGGAGAACCCCCCCATTTCCTTATGATTACACCCGAATCACTCGAGGTCCTCCTCCAGGAAAAGGATCTTTCTTCTGACCTCCGTAAGGTCCGGACCATCATCATCGACGAACTTCATGCGTTTGTTGAGTCAGAGCGTGGCGTGCATCTCAAGGTGCTTCTTGACCGGATGGACCATATTACACGAAGGCAGATCCAGCGGATTGGTCTTTCGGCAACGGCGGGGAATCCAGAGGAGGTGCTTGCATGGCTTTCTGACGGGCGGCACAAAGCGGAACTTGTCGCGATCCCGTCTCCTCCAAGAGAGAAGCAATTCCAGTTCATAGTCGAACCGGAAGAGAAAGACCGGATCGATGCGCTGGCAAGGATCGTAAAGGGAAAAAAGGCCCTTGTGTTTGTCAACAGCAGGAGCGTTGCTGAACAACTCATGAAGGCGAGCGCCGGCAGGATACAGAATCTTCATATCCACCATTCATCTCTCGCTCCCGCAACAAAAAAGGCGTCTGAGGAGGCTTTTACGTCACAGGATGGTGCCTGCATCATCTGCACGAGCACCCTTGAACTTGGCATCGATATCGGCGACCTTGATGTGGTCGTCCAGGTCGGGCCGCCAAATTCTGTCTCATCGTTTCTCCAGCGGATGGGAAGAAGCGGGCGGCGGGGAAAATCTGCCTATGTGGCGTGGTTGCTTCAGGATCCCTGTGAACTGGTATGCAGTCTTGCCATCATCGAATGTGCAATCGGCAGGAAAGTAGAGAATCTTGTGCCTCTCATGAGACCGTACAATGTTCTCCTCCAGCAGATTTTCCTGACGGTTCATAATCATTCGCGGATCAGCCGGAAAAAGCTCACAAGTTCCTTACTTTCTGCTTCGGTATTCAGAGATGTCGGACCGAAGATCCTGGATCAGATCATTACCTGTCTCATAGCGGATTCTTTCCTGACTCTCGACGGGGAGATGCTGATGCTGGGATCGGAGGCGGAGCGGGCGTTCGGACGTTCGAACTGGAAGGATCTCTATTCGGTGATCAGCGGAGGCGGGGAGTATCGTGCCGTGACTCCTGACGGTGAGGTGATCGGGAGCCTGGATGCACGGTTCGTGAACAGCACAAACTCAGAGGAGATATCTCTTGGCGGACGAAACTGGTCGATGGTGAAATGCGATGAAGGCCATAATATCGTTGTCGTAGTTCCAGGCGGATCAGCATCATCCCGGATCTTCTGGACCAGTGCACGGGAAGAGGGTTTCTCACCGCTGGTGTGTCATATGGTAAGGAAAATATACGGGCGGGGGGGGTCAGCTCTCCCCCTCGGAGAACGTGATCAGGAACTGGTGCAAAACGTGCTTGCCGGGATCCCTAAAGGCATCGGAAGGAATGGATTATGCCTGATAGAACGGGATGGTATGAAGGGAGCCGGGGTCCATGTTTTCACCTTTGCAGGAAGCAGGTTTAATCGTTTGCTGACGTCCCTGCTCATGGACAGGCTTGGTGGCAAGGCCCGGGTGCAGTACAACGATTTTATTGTCAGAGGTACACGCGGGAAAGGAAGGTGCGGGGCAGCGGGTCTTCAATGCACTTAAGGAAATTCAGATGATGGACAGGGAAGATATCGGAGTTATACTCCCCCGGATCCCGGTCGAGTCATGGAAATTTGCACGGGCCCTGCCCCCTGGGCTCTTTGCTGATATGCTGTTGTCCGATCATTATCATGTGGAGGAGTTCATAGAACAGATGAAGAGCCCGGTAATCCTGCGTTCAGAACCGGCCTTACGTCTGCCCTCAGATGAAACCTGACCGGTGCATGTAACCGTTCGCGATATCAGATTTTATACGGGAGACCGTTGAGATCATTGTATGACAAAATATCTCATAATTTTCGGTGTTATTATCGTCATGGCCATCGTTGGTGGATGCACCCAGCCGGCATCACCCGGCCAGCCTCCTGCCACGATGACGGTGAATGACCAGACGCAGGCTTACCCGACTGGTACAACAACGCCGACAGCGCAATCGACAAACCGGGTAAATGATAATACCATCGTAATCAGCAAAGACGGATTTGATCCGGTAAGCATAACGGTGAAATCCGGTTCGATTGTCAGGTGGAGAAACGCGGACTCCACAGCTGACGCAACCCTGTACAGATCCTACCCACAGGATTTCGATTGCAGGTGTGAAAGACTCGGATCTCCTCTCCCCGGGGCAAGGATTCAGCTGGATGTTCAACGAGCCCGGAACGTATACCTATAGTGATATGCTCCACCCGGCCTTTCTGGGCACTATTATCGTGAAATAGTCCGCGTCTGAACTTCCTTTTTATCCGGATATCTCCTCATACCCAAAAAAAAGGCATCGTGACAATACATGAGAAAAAAAGTCTGATGAGATTTTAGTAACCGGCTATCCGGAACATTGCACCTACCAGAATACCGAACATGGACGTGGATGCGGATAACATCCCAAGGAGGATGTACCCGACAACTGCCCCGATTTTTATCGGCATATAGGTGCGGTTCAGATAAAGCCGCCGGATACTGCGGAAAGATCTGGCATCTGCTGAGATTTGTGGCTTATTTTTCTTTATCCGGATCATAACGATGCACCGTTTCTGAAGGTTTTTCCATCGGTCCTGCCCGATACTATTGCATCGCGGGTACCTGATCAATGGCATGATATAATCTGAACAGGTACTATAAATAATTTTATTATCGGGGCAAAATAAAAATCCGGTGAAACCAAGGTCTAAACGGAAAATAAATTTCAATTTTTTTGAATTTCTGGAATCGCGAGCAATCTTCAATGAGAGTTGTGCAGACCGTTAAATATGCAGCAGATTCTCTTTTCTCCGTATTCACTTATTTTCCTACGGCAGAAAGATGGCTGAAAAGAATATTAAAAGTTAAAAAAAGTGGAGCAAACTCAGGCCTGGACAATAACTGTTGCCTGCATCGAGGGATGAATTGCACAGTGGTAGGTGTATATGCCCGGCGTGGTAAATGTGAACTGGTAGGATGCCCCGGTTGATAGCAGACTGGATTTGAACGGGACCGAAGATCCAGAATCGGAGGCGATCTGATGCTGAGCACCGTCCTGGTTTGTCCAGATGACGGTCGTCCCTGTCTTAATCGTCAGGGTCCCCGGATCGAATGCAAAGTTTTTGATGGTGATCGCACCCGACATGCCGTTGGATGCCGGAGTGGTCACAGCTGGTGTAGTCACAATCGTGGTTGTGGCTGCGGCGGTAGTTGGCACGGTGGTAGTCACCACGGGAGTAATCGATGCCGGAGCAGTAGCCGTTGGAGTTACTGCCCGGACTTTCCTGAGACGTACATCCTGCACTTAAACTGGCAAGGACCAGCATGGTGGTGCATACCGACCAGAACAAAAATCGGGAACAGGGAGCCATAGTTCCATCACAACCTGATGGATAAAAAATGTTGCTGTCTGGCAGGAATCGGACAGATGGTTTTTTTTTCATTTTGGATACGATTGTTACAACCGCTGCTGTCGTTCGTTACGTGAAATATGCTTCAAATATTTGACAATACGACAGTCCAACTTCCAGCTTAATCTGCTACTTATACTTCAAGCGACCATGGAAACACGCGATCATCAGGAAAAGTGGGAGGATTAAGAACCTCCTATTGATACGCCGAGGGGGAGATTTGAACTCCCGAGGCGCGAAGCGCCAGTCAGCTTTCGAGGCTACCGCCTTCCCGGGCTAGACTACCTCGGCAACCGGTTCTGTTATTTTTTTCATCGATTGCTCTAATAGTTATCTGATCCATGAAACGATGAGTCGAGTCCTGATGTATTTGTTGAAGAGGTACTGGAACAGATATTTCAAAATCTGTTCATCGGAAAAACGTTTATTTTCTGAAAAGATGGGATAACACAAAAAACGGGTGATCCGGGGGAAGTACCCTTTTCTGTGCCATATGGACTGGAATTATTATCCGACCGGGAGCACGCCGGCCCGGTGCCCTTGACTGGGTGATCATCATGTCATCGACACGGATGAGCATGACGGCAGTCTCCGATGCACTCTGGATCGACTGGCGTTTCGATCTCAGGGGTTCAAGAACGCCTTCGCCGAGCATGTCGATGACGGTGCCTTCATACACATTCAGTCCTGCATGTCTTCTTGCCCTTTGAATGTGCATTCTTGAGTTCAACCAGTTTATCGATGGGATTGTATCCGGAGTTCTCTGCGAGCGTGCGGGGAATGGATTCGAACGCTGATGCATACGCTTCAATGGCAAGCTGGACGCGTCCACCGACAGTCGAGGCGTAGTCCCGGATTTTCATCAGGAGCTCGGTTTCGACTGCTCCGCCGCCGACAACATAGGTGCCGTCTTCCATCGCATCCATGACTACGCGTTTCCCGTCGACCACTGCCCGTTCGAGTTCATCAAGGAGATAATCGCTTGAGCCGCGGAGCAGGATGGTGATGGACTTGGGGTTCTTGCACCCGGAGATCCTGGTGATGTTGCCATCCGTGTCCTCTTCCACGAGTTCGGCATATCCGAGATCCTTTCCCGTGAGCGAGTCCGGTTTGTTAACGATATTTGCGTGGAGTGCCCGTGCAGCGTATTTCATATCGCTCTCCGGAACGTCCTCTATGGCAAATATGCCGTTCTTGGCAAGATAGAACTGGACCGGATCTGCAATTCCCTTCTGGCACAGGAGAACATTTGCACCGCTGTCAATGATCGCATCGGCAAGTTTCTTGAGGGTATTCCGCTCCTGCTCGGAAAAGGCATTGATCTGCTCGGCACTCGTGATCTTGATCTTCGCTTTGACCTGGGTCTTTGTTATCTCGAGCGGGGTTGCAACCAGGGCGACTTTTGCTTTTGTAACCTTTTTGGGCATTCCCTCGCTGATGCGTTTCTTGTCAATGACAATACCCCGGATCAGTTCGGCATCGTCCATCGCCTGTCCTTTCTGCTTCTTGATCATCACGTCGTCTTCATCGACCAGGATCTTCCCATTGGTCTTTTCGGCAACGGCCATGACGGCATCAACAATAATACCATCGAGCTTGGTCTTTACCGATTCGATCGACTTGCCGGTTATGGCCGTGTCGACGATCTTAAAGAGGGTCTTGCGGTCAGTCGGGTCAACATGGAGCGAGAGGCTGTTCACGATCTCAAGAGCCTTGTCCATGCCCATGCGGTATCCCTGTGCGATCACGGTCGGGTGAATGCCCTGTTCGAGCATTCCCTCTGCCTGCTCCATGAGCGCACCGACAATAATGACCGCGGTGGTGGTCCCGTCGCCGACTTCGTCGTCCTGGGTCTTGGCAACTTCGATCACCATCTTTGCACCGGGGTGCTGCACGGCGATCTCCCCAAGGATGGTGGCGCCGTCATTCGTGATCACGATATCGCCTGTAGAACCGACAAGCATCTTGTCCATTCCCCGTGGACCAAGGGTTGACTTGACGGCACCGGCGATTGCTTTTGCTGCCGCTATGTTCGAGCGCTGGGCTTCTTTCCCGTAATTACGCTCTACATTTTCTTTTAATATGATAATTGGTTGTTGGACTGCATAATGGATCCTCCGATGTTGTAAAAGGTGGAATTGAACTTCTATATAAATATTGTTGAGTCTGGTTCCGGAAAAAATATTGATCAGTCAATACGGGATATTTTAAAGAGTGAATAGACCGGGACGCCATCAATATCCTTGATACCGCGCTTGTCAAAAATTACCCAGATCGCGACCGGTATCGCATTGTGTTTCTTTAAGTATTTCACGACCTCCCGCATGGTGTTTCCCGATGTTATCGTATCATCAACGATGATGCAGTGCTCACCACCGATTGCCGCAAAGTTCCCGCTGATGGAACCCATCGGGTGCTCACTCTGGTTCTGTTTTGCCGGATGATAGATCGCAAGTTTTGCTGCTTCCTGCACTGCAATGATCGTTGCAAGCGGAACTCCGGACAGGGAAATACCGACGATGACCTCTGCTGCCGGTGATGAAATATTCTCATCCTGGCTGGTCTCCATAGTACCTCTGGAGCAGCATCAATGCAGTTTCTTCAAGCAATGGTGCGTGGCTGCTGACCGCAGTCCAGTCGATATGAACATCCTTTGGGAGCTGCGGTACCTTTTGCCTGGGTAAGCAGCCATGTCACGGTTTCCATGGAAAGTGACAATTCATCTGCAATCTGACCCGGGCTGTGTCCTTCAGCAAGGAGCACCTTTGCCCGGCTGATCAGATCGTCAAGGGAAGACATGGGAAAAAGATTCGCTGGCATCTATTTAAGTTTTCTTTTAATAATTGAGCCGCAGATGAGGCATTCCCCGTCATGATCCGAGTATCTGCCACAGCCGCTGCAGCGATATTTCCAGTGAATGCGTTTTGCCTTCCGCTGGATGATCGGGATGGTCTGCACCCCAAGGACACCGGCGACGTTCTGGATAGCGAAGTCATCGGTCCGGAGCACTGCCTCAAGATCGAGCGCAAGGGCAAGAATGTCACAGTCCGTATCGGAAATAATGCCGATATCACGCGTTTTTTCAGCTGCCTGCAATACTCGTTCCCTGCTTTCAGCACTCGGAGAAATAACCTTCAATCCTTCGGCAGAAAGTTTCTCGAATTTGCCTTTCGAACGGATGTCAATCAACTCGTCAAGGACCGAAGGTGTAGTATAGACTTCTCCGGTTATCGGGCAGTCCGAGAAGAAAAAACTGGCATCAAGAATGGTTTTCATGAATCGGGATCACGGGCAGGAAAATGCATTATTTCTTCAGCTTCTTCTGAGAACCGGGGTTTAAAATGGCCTGGGCAATCTGGCCGGCAGCCGTAATCTTACTGCATCCCCGTTCGATGGTGTCACAGCAGACCACATCCCGGATTCCTGCTGCGATGAGCCGGACATATGCCCCCCCGGTAAGAACGCCGTGCACACACACGGCAAATACGTCTTTTGCGCCCTGCTGGTAGAGCATGCCGGAAGCAGTGGCAATTGTCCCGCCCGTCGAGATGATATCATCGACAATCACCACGGACCGCGATGCGGCACATAATTGTTTGGGGGCCATCTGAACCTCCATCCCGTTCAGGCGGTTTTTCTCAAGATGATCAGCCTCCCAGCCTCCTGCCAATGCCACCTGTTCCGCAAATGCAAGGGCACCCTCATCAGGAGCAAGTATAAGGGGATTGTCGAGTTGTAAGGTTTTAATGTACGAACCGATATCCCTGGCGAGGGAAATATTCCTTGCAGGAACGCCAAAATACCTGAGGACCTCTTTTTCATGGATATTGACGGTGATCACTTCTGAAACCCCCCTGCTGAGCGCCTGTGCAACAGCACGTGCACTGATCGGCTCCCCCTGACGGAACCGCTTGTCCTGTCGTGCATAGCCCATATAGGGTATGACAAGCCGGTTCGTGGAACTGTCACATGCATCAATAATCAGGAGCAGCTGGACGAGTGCATCGTTATCCACCACACTTCCGACAATAATGGTCTCATCATCCAGCTCTCCGGTGATAAGATAGTGCTCCCCATCAGGAAAACGGGAATATTTTACTTCCGTGATTGTAGTTTTCAGGGCACTTGCAAGACGTGTAGCAAGTATTTGGGATTTTTCCGTGCAGATCACTTTCATGGTATCTTCCTAAACGGGGGTGTTTTTCTTCAGGATTTTATTGTACGATAGTAGGTATTGTAGTTTTTTGATTGATGGGACTCTCCTGGCTGCTCCGTGCCGGTAATCCGATGTAATCAGCTGAAAGTACTTAAACTATTATGCAACAATTTATATGAAAACCCCACAGGAAAACGAGGTATATTCCGCAATGGAAATTCCCGAACAAATTTCACCGCAGCACGAGATACCACAACCTCAGGATACACAGGAGGTTGTGCATACAGAAGGCGTAATTACCACCTCCTCCGAGATTACCGTACCGGAGAAACTGATCGATCAGGTGATCGGTCAGGAAAATGCAGTTGAAGTGATAAAAAAGGCGGCTGTCCAGCGCCGGCATGTCATGATGATAGGAAGCCCCGGGACGGGCAAATCGATGCTGGCCAAAGCCATGGCCGAGCTCCTGCCCAAAGAGGAGTTGCAGGATATTCTCGCGTACCCGAACTCCGATGATCCCAACAATCCGGTGATCAGGACCGTCGCGGAGGCCGGGGAAAGCAGATCGTTGCGGCCCATAAAGCCGAGGCAAAGAAAAAAACCCAGTTCAGGAATACCCTGCTGATGCTCCTGCTGATTGGAATAATCGGTTATGCATTCCTGACCTACCAGTGGCTCCTTGGAATCATCGCAGCAGCATTCGTCTTTATGGCCCTGAGATATACCACGCCCCGTGAAGAGACAATGGTGCCCAAGCTTCTCGTATCCAATGATACCAAGAATGTCGCACCCTTTATTGACGGGACCGGCTCTCATGCAGGCGCATTGCTTGGCGATGTCCGTCACGATCCCTTTCAGAGCGGGGGACTTGAGACCCCTGCCCACGACCGGGTCGAGGTAGGCGCGATTCACCGGGCGCATGGCGGCGTCCTGTTTATCGATGAGATTAATACCCTGACACCCCACTCCCAGCAGAACCTGCTGACCGCGCTGCAGGAAGGGGAATTCCCCATCACCGGCCAGAGTGAACGATCGAGCGGGGCAATGGTCAGGACCGAACCGGTGCCCTGCAAATTTGTGATGGTAGCGGCCGGAAATCTTGATGCAATCCAGGGAATGCACCCGGCACTACGTTCCCGTATCCGTGGCTACGGTTATGAGGTTTATATGTCCGAGACCATGGACGATACTCCGGAGAACCGGCAGAAATATATCCGGTTTATTGCCCAGGAAGTGAAGAATGACGGGAAGATTCCCCACTTCGACCAGAGCGCCATTGAAGAAATAATCCGCGAAGCCCGCCGCCGTTCCAACCGGAAAGGGCATCTGACCCTGAAACTACGGGATATGGGTGGTCTCATCCGTGTTGCCGGTGATATCGCACGCCAGGAAGGGGCAAGCATTGCTACAGCTTCTCATGTCATCACCGCAAAGCTGACCGCCCGGACAATTGAGGATCAGGTCTCAGATGAGTATATCCGGAGAAGCAGGGAATACGAACTTACGGTTGTTGAAGGCACCCGTATCGGCCGGGTTAACGGTCTTGCCGTGATGGGAAGCGATTCCGGGTCCGTTCTTCCCATCATGGCCGAGGTTACTCCCTCGCAGGGAGCAAGCGGGACCGTGATCGCAACCGGTATGCTCAAAGAGATCGCACAGGAATCAATCAAGAACGTCAGTGCGATATTGAAGAAATTTACCGGAAGAGATGTGAAAAATATCGATATTCATATCCAGTTCATCGGCACCTATGGCGGGGTAGATGGTGATTCAGCATCGATCAGCGTTGCGACCGCAGTTATCAGTGCCATCGAAGGCATCCCCATCCGGCAGGATATTGCGATGACGGGATCGCTCTCCGTTCGTGGGGATGTGCTTCCCGTTGGCGGGGTCACCTTCAAGATCGAGGCCGCGGTAAAGGCAGGGATCAGGACAGTCCTTATTCCAAGGGCAAATATCAATGATGTCCTGATTGAGGAGCGGTTCAAGTCACTTGTTACGGTTATCCCCGTAGATACGATCAATGATGTTCTCAATCTCGCGCTCGTGCCTGAGAACGCTGAAGGGTTCCTTACCAAGCTGAAAAACATGGCGTTAAGGTCAACAGCGATCATTGCCGAAACTCCTGCGACCAACAAGACAGCGGCCTGAGTGCAATGGAAGGGGTACGGTACTATGACCTCCGGCACGTGACAGGGCAGGTCACGCATATCGATATAGATAATGGCGTTGTAGAATCTGCCGGAACATCTTTTTTCAATAATGCTGTAATCAGGGTTCTGCATACAACCGGCTGGGGAGTCCTCCAGATCGATAACTATACCCCCTGTCATGGCAAGGAATTTGACACCCTGCTCCAGTCAGCCTGCCAGCTTGCCGGGATTACGCAGGGAAATGTCATCCTTGGTGATGTTCCGCACGGTATTCTTCCTGTACCATCGATGACAGAGGATCCCCGCGACGTGGATATCGAAGAGAAATCTGCCCTGCTCTCCGGCATCGAACAGGCAGCAGTTCACCCGTCGGTGGTGAACCGGAGAGCAAATTACATAGAAAAAATTGAGCATGTTCATTTCACTGACAGTTCTGAGAATGAATATTCCTACGAGATGTGCCGCTCAGGGTTTAATGTGATGGCGGTTGCTTCAAGGAACGGCAATGTCCAGATGGGATATGAACGGGAACATTCGATCCATGGCTTCAATCTCCGCAACCAGCAGGACCTGGGAAAACAGGCGGCTGAAATCGCCGTTTCGCTCCTCGATGCCGGGGCTGCACATGGGGGGAAAATGCGGGCGGTCCTTGATCCGGAGCTGGCGGGTGTATTTGCCCATGAAGCGGTCGGGCACGCGAGCGAAGGAGATCTCGTACAGGAAGGAAACTCCGTCCTGAAGGGGAAGATTGGACAGAAGATCGGCAATAAAAACCTGACCATCATCGACGACCCCGGAATTCCCGAGTTCGGTTTTGAACCGGTCGATGCCGAGGGCGTTGCGGTGCTCCGTACTGAAATAATCAGGGAAGGTATAATCAACGCGTATCTCCATAACCGCGAAACACTTTCTTCGATAGGGAACGGCATAGCCGGTCATGCACGGGCGATGCCGGGGGAACCTCCCCTGGTCCGCATGAGCAATACCTTCATTGAGGCCGGTGATGCGACCAAGGAGGAGATCTTTGAAGAATGCCGGAACGGGATTTTTCTCAAAGGGTCCCGTGGAGGCCAGGTAGATCCCGGGCGGGGCATATTCCAGTTCAATGCGGAGTACGGGTACCTGATCGAAAACGGGGAATGTACCAGGATGGTAAAAGATGTCTCATTATCGGGAGAGATACTGACAACCCTCCACGGGATTTCGCTCTGTGGCAATAAACGTATGATGAGCCCGGGATACTGCGGGAAGGGGGGCCAGAGTGTGCCGGTGAGCGATGGGGCACCCCATATACTTTTAATCGATGCGGTGGTGGGCGGCAGTGGCGTGGATTGAGCAACTCCTCCGTGAAGGACAAAAAAAAGTCGACGAGGTCGAGGTTTTTTTCGTCAAAGGAATATCGGTCTCTGCAGAACTGAAACAAAAAAAGGTAAATCTCGCTGTCACATCCCGGGATTTTGGTCTTGGTATCCGGACTATTCATGACGGTAAAATAGGATCCTCGGGAACAAATGATCCCGACCAGTGGCAGGCCTGCCTTGACGCAGCGATCGCCAGCGGAAAACTCGCGACCCCGCAGACATGGGATGGGCTGCCGGCTCCTCTCCCCCTCTCCCAGGCTCCCCTTTCCTTTGACGCGTCTCTGGTGGTTGAGCCGGCGGTTGTTATGGATCTTGTCGAGAAGATGCTGTCGGGAGCGGCGGAACACCCGGCCGAGGTTACTGCCGGATCAGCCTCACTCTCTTCAGCGACGGTGACACTGGCGAACAGCCATGGGATCCGGTATACCAACCGTCATACCGGGGTCTCGCTTTCCCTGGAAGCAATCCGTAACCAGTCGACAGGGTATGAATTCGACCATTCGTCGTTTATGGATACGGTTGACCCGGTCGCTGTCGGCGAGAAGGCGACATTCCTTGCCATGGAATCGGATAACGGGAAGGATATTGCCACGGGAGAATACGATATCCTCCTGTCACCCCTTGCGTACGGTGAACTGCTGGGGAATGTATTCATCCCTGCACTCAGCGGACGGAACGTTCATGCAGGACGTTCCCGGCTTGGGCAATCCCTGGGAGCACCTGTAATGGACCCCCGGATCACGATGTATGACGACCCGCTAAGAGAAAAGGGAAACGGGAGCGCCCGGTGGGATGCTGAAGGTACACCGACACGCCGTATCGATTTTATCAGGGAAGGTGTTCTGGAGACGTTTGCCTACGATCTTAAAACGGCGTACCGGTTTGGAAAGGCAAGTACCGGGAATGCAATCCGCGGAGGATTCGGGGGACTACCCTCTATAGGGCATCATAATTTCGTTGTTGACGGGAAACGCGACAATATCGCGGATGAACGTGTTGTGTATGCTCATAACGTGGTAGGTGCCCATACAGCAAACCCGATGAGCGGTGAATTTTCTGTGGAACTTTCGAATGCTTTCTGGATGGAGAGTGGCGAGTATGAAACCCCCATCCGGAGTGCAATGCTTTCGGGAAATGTATTTGATATGCACAAAAGCATCTCCGGACTAAGTAAGGATTCCCGCGCTCTTGGATCTCTGATCCTGCCGTCGATAAGAATCCACAAACAGCATATTATTGGGAAATAAAAAAATGACAGATGTTCTCGTTACCCTGCTTCTCGTCGTGGCGATTATCGCAGTGGTTTATGTTCTGGTGAAAAAATTCTCGGTTCTTGTCATCAATGCTATCCTGGGACTTATAGCATTATTTCTCCTGAACTTTCTGCACGTGATGCAATGGATGGGTAAACCGGATCTCGGGTACAGCATCGCGACGGTAATTATTTGTGCGGTCGGCGGGATCCCTGGCATCTGCGTCCTGGTATTGCTGGATATCCTCGGGATCAGCATCTGAATCAGGACCCGTTATCCGACATGTTTTTAGCCGGGCATAGAGAGATTTTTGCGTTCGACACGGTCTGGCTCAAATCTTCCCTGCACGGAGTCCTGTTTCCCTCAAAACCGCCTCAGTAATGATTGACGAGAAATTCGATCTTAGATAGAATTAAATAATGACGCAGAGATTCCGTAGTGAGGTGATTGTAGATGTGTACCGTTGGTGGACCGGTTGATATCGATCTCCCCCCCGACCGGGTGAAGGGGAAGGATTACCGCTGCAATGATTGCAGCGAGCGATTCAAGGGTATCGGCAAGAAACCTATCTGTCCCAGCTGCCAGTCGGATAACGTGGCTGAGATATGAATTATCCCGACGCTGAATTGCTGCTTATTAAAGGAGATCATTCTTTTCTTCTCGTATCACGGGTAAAGGACAGATTCGGGCTTTACATTGAGACCTCTGATCAGGAATTCTGTCAGGGTGTCGATGCCGGAGACCTTGTTGTTGTTTCTGCGCCGGAAGGCGGGGCTGTTGAACCTGCCCTGATGCTCATGGACCTGGTAAGGACGTACCACGTGCCATTACTGGTTTTATCGAGAGACCATCCCGGATCGCGGAGGATTTCCTATGTCGTATCCGTCGGATCCGAAATTTTCACCAGTTGCTCAATACGGCGGGGGACACATCCGGAACAGAACCTGATCTGTTCAAGCGATGAGCCTGCCGGGATCACCCTGAAAGGGAACGGGCTGATGATCGATGTATCACCTTTACCCGGTGGCGTATCCATCAGGGCCGTGAAATATGAAATAAACAGCGTATTTTCCTGAAATCGTTCTTTTTTTAAGGGATTCATTGTTTACGGCCGGTCTTTTGAGCGTAAATAACAATACATATATGGTTTTTTTCACCAATTATTGTACTGCCGTGAGAGGAGGGTTGGATGAAGACTGAGGTCCTACGAGACATTAAAAAAACTGAAGAGGAATACCAAAAAACAATCAGTGCGGCCCAGGAAGAGAAGAAGCGCAGACATTCTCAGGCTGAGCTGGAAGCTGATAATCTGGTCACAAAAGCGCAGAGCAATGCTGAACAGTATAAAAAGCTGAAGGCTGGAAGAAGCACGGCGCCAGGCTGCCCTCAGGCATGCAGAAATTATCAAGGATGGCAACCAGCGGGCAGCTGCTATTCAGGCGAAAGGTTCCAAAAACCTGGAAAAAGCAGTGCAGCTGCTGGTGATGCGGTTCAAGGAGCAGCTGCATGTTAAAGCCTGAGCAGATGAGCAGGCTGCTCATCGTGGCTGCCAGGGACCAGATGGGTCCCGTTATTTCCGAGCTGTATCGCCACAACCTGTTCCATATTGAGGACTACGTTGAAGCGAAAGCGGAAGGGTATGAGGGTTTTAAGATCGGAACACCCCTTGCCGGGGCAAGTGAGATTTCCGGCGATCTCGTGAAGATACGGGCGATCCAGAACGCGATCGCTGTTCGGGAAGATGATCTCGAATCCGTGAAAAAGTCTACCCGGACAGAACTCAAATCCCGGATCGAGCAGGAACTCCCGGCACTTGAACATGAGGTTGCGGAGCTGACCGGCCGTCGCTCCAGGCTTGAGGTCCGGGTAAAAGAGTTCGACCAGAAAATTGCCGAAATAAAGCCATTTATGGATATTCCGGTTGATCTGGAGTTGTATCGCGGGTATACCGGATTTTCAGTATTCGCAGGCTTTGTGGCAGGCGAGGTAAAACTTTCCGTGCCATCTGAAATGTTCTTTTCAAAAAGGAAAGAAAAAAATTTTGTCGTGATTATCGCACCCACCGGGCAGCGGGACGAGGTTGAACGTGTTTTACAGGAATCTGCATTCCAGGCAGTTCAGATCCCTGAAGAATCCGGGATGCCCCAGGCACGGATTGATTATTATTCCGGGCAGATCAGCACTCTTACCCGGGAGATAACCGAAATTAACCAAAGCCTGGCAGGTGTCAGGGAAAGACATGCCGGTTTTCTCATTGCATGTGAAGAATTCTTACGATCTGAGGTAGATCAGACCGAGGCCCCGCTCCGGTTTGCCACCACTAAAGAGACATTTGTCGCTGAGGGATGGGTACCCGCAAACCAGGTCCAAATCGTCAGTGATGCACTGGTAAGGGCGACCGGGGGAAAGGTCTTTGTTACCGTTGTTCCTACAGACCCGGAGCACGACAACGTGCCTGTCGAGTATGACAACCCGTCATTTGCAAAACCGGCACAGATGCTGATGGATGTTTATTCCCGTCCGAAGTATACGGAACTCGACCCGACACTTGTGCTCTCCATTGTTTTTCCCATCTTTTTTGGGCTGATCCTGGGGGATGTGGGTTACGGATTGATCCTTCTTGTCATGTGCTTTGGACTTCGGGCTTTTCTAAAAGGGGAAGAAGCCGCACAACTGCTGGCAGTACTCCGGAATGCGAGTATCTCAAGCATTATCTTTGGGCTGCTCTATAGCGAATTTCTTGGTTTCGCCCTTCCGTGGAAGCCTGTCATGTTCAGCCGGCACCTGAAAATAGGTGGCGGCGAGGCGGGGGGACATGGTCCCGCAATCCCCGAGTTAATGGTGATGACAATATGGATTGGTATCCTGCATATTACCCTTGGACGGGTATTCGGGATGATCAACCACTCACGTCAGGATCATGGCACCCACAGGGTGAAAGCCGTGATGGCCAACTTTGGATGGCTTGCGGTAATGTGGGGGATTCTCCTGTTCATATGGTCGATCGCTGCAATGCCGCTTATGCCGGACTTAACTGCGTTGCCGACGGTCATCATGGGCCTGAATGGAGCGGCTCTTGCCGGCGGAGTAATGCTGGTTGCCGGTGTGCTCCTCATTGCACGGGATTCCGCGCTTGAAATCGTCGAACTTCCTACAATTATCAGTCACGTGCTCTCGTACGCCCGTATTGTAGCTGTAGGACTGTCTTCAGTTGCAATCGCGATGGTCGTGAACTTTATTGCGATTGGCATGCTGATCTCACCCCAGCTCGAGAACATTACAATCATCGGGGTGATCTTTATCATCATGGGTGTTGCTGTTTTCCTGATCGGACATACGCTGAATATGGCGCTTGGCATTCTCGGGGGAGGCCTGCACTCAATCAGGTTGCACTACGTTGAATTCTTCACCAAGTTCTACAAGGGTGGAGGAAAGAAATACAATCCATTTGGAATGAAGCGAAGATTTACGGAGGATTAAAAATGGCAGATGTAAACATGACGTTGGAAATGGTACAGGCATCGCAGTTGGGAATGAAGGCAATTGGCGCAGGTCTTGCAGTTGGCCTGACAGGGATTGCAACGGGAATTGCCGAAATGGCGATCGGATCTGCAGCCGTTGGCGCGACCGCAGAAAATAAGGATGTCTTCGGGCTTGTCCTGCTCCTTACGGTCATTCCGGAAACAATTGTTATCTTCGGACTGGTCGTCGGTCTCCTGCTGTTGTTCTAAACCGGAGCAGACAATGGGACTGGAAGCCGTTGTTGAAGATATCAGGGAAAAAGGCAAAAAAGAGGCAGAAAAAATACGTGCAGAGTCAAAGCAGGAAACAGACGGGATCCTTGCAGCAGCCGGCAGGCGTGTAGGTGAAATCAAGCTTGCTGCAGAGGCAGAATCAGCAAAGCAGACTGCCCATATTGTTGATCAGGAAGTGTCTGCGGCAAACCTGCTCGTCAAACGGGAACTCTTAAACACGCAGAAGGCACTTCTCGACAAGGTCTACGAAACAACCCTGCTGGAAATTGCCCGTCTCCCTGAAAGCTTCCATCGTGAAGCCATCAAGAAACTCCTCGCCGAGGCAAAAAAGGAGATCCCGAAGGGCAAGATTTCCTGTAACAGCCGCGATATGCCGGCCGTGAAGGATATAATCGCCGGTGATCCCGAATTTGCCAAATTCAAAATCGGGAGTCCCGTCGATATTGATGGCGGGATCCTTGTGGAAGGTGAAGGTGGCGAATTACAGATCGATTACAGCTATCGCACATTCCTTGCCAAGGTGTGGGAATCCGGGTTGAAAGATGCATCTGATATCCTGTTTGGATGAGGGGGTAAACACATGGCTGGCATGAGGTTTGTCTCAACACCCTACATCTATGTATGTACCAGGATGCGGGTGAGAAAAGCAAAACTCCTTCCCCGTGAGGAATATATGCGGATGCTCAATATGAGCCTTCCCGAGATTACCCGTAGTATCGGGGAAACTGAATACCGGCAGGAAATTGACGAGCTCAGTCCGGTGTTCAGCGGGATCGATCTTATTGAAACGGCATTAAGCTGGAATCTTGCCAAGGAATACCAGAAGATCCAGGAGATTATGCCAGGTGCCCTGAAACAGTTCACCCGTTCCTATCTCCGCCGATGGGATATCCAGAATGCGCTCACCATTATCAGAGGAAAGAAGCAGGGGGAGAAAACAGGGAAGATAAAGGAGATCCTGGTCCCCGCCGGAAGTCTTGACCGGGTCATGCTTGACCGCCTGCTGGCAGAAGAGAGCATTGAAAAAATTGTTGAGGCTCTCAAGGGGTTCCGGATGTACCCGTCGGTATTCTCCCGCGAATATCCCCTGGCAAAAGAGAGCGGATCCTTCTCGAGGCTGGAAAATGAGCTGTACAAACAATTCTATGCGGAAATTATTGAGGAGGCGGAGAGCGGAATCAAAGGAGGAGACCTTTTCCTTGACTTTATCCGGTTCGATATTGATATTAAGAATGTAAAAACTCTTTTCAGGTTGCGTACTGACACGATCCGAATCGGATACACGGGATTTTTTCATCAAAGGGGGCATTCTGACGGCGGAGGATTTTTCGAACCTGACATCAGTTCAGGACCAGAATGAATTCATTGACCAGCTGAAAGCCAGGATCCGCCAGAAGTCCCTGTTTCCCCTCCTCGACGAGCTGAAAAGTGAAAAAAAGATGAGCGATGTCGAGACACGGCTGAGCCGGGCACAACTTGAACGCCTGGATCGGCTGTCAAAACGCAATCCCTTCTCGATTTACCCCGTCCTTGCGTATCTGGAGAACAAAAAGTACGAAGTATTCAACCTGCGGGCGCTTGCACGAGGAAAGGAATCAAAACTCCCTTCGGAGAGGATAGCAGATTATCTGGTGGTATAACATGGAGATTGCAGTCATCGGGAACAGTGAGTTCATCCTTGGGTTTCGTCTTGCCGGCATCCGGAAAACATATGCGGCAGATAATGACGAAAAACGCAACGAATATATCACCAGCGTATTGCAGGACGGGGAAGTCGGCATCCTCGTCCTCAACAGCAGCGATATGGAGAAAATTCCCCGCAGGCTTCGCGCCACTCTGGATAATTCCGTCAAGCCGACCGTCATCGCCATTGGTGGCGAGGAAGGGGGTTTGTCCATGAGAGAGAGAATTAAAAGATCGGTGGGTGTTGATCTGTGGAAGTAAAAGAGAAAAAAACCAAGGAACACAAACAAGGGGTTCTTAAAAGAATCGCCGGACCTGTCGTTACGGCAGTCAATCTTGACGCCCACATGTACGACGTGGTCAAGGTCGGTAAAGAAGCACTGATGGGAGAAGTCATCAAGATCCAGGGCAACAACGTCATTATCCAGGTATACGAGGATACGTCGGGTATCAAGCCCGGGGAACCGGTAGAAAACACCGGCCTTTCGCTGGCAGTCGAGCTCGGTCCCGGGCTCCTGACAAGTATCTACGACGGTATCCAACGCCCGCTCGCGGTTCTTGTGGATAAGATGGGCAACTTCATCGAGCGGGGTGTTTCTGCACCCGGTCTCTCTCATGAGAAGAAGTGGACCTTCAAACCGGTCGTAAAGGCCGGTGACGAGATCGAACCCGGTGCAATTCTGGGGACGGTCCAGGAAACCAATATTGTTCATAAGGTCATGCTGCCCCCGAATGCAAAGCCGGGCACAGTAAAGTCTGTAAAAAGCGGGGATTTCACCGTTGACGAGATCATCTGTGTCCTCGAGGATGGTCGCGAGTACCCGATGATACAGCGCTGGCCGGTCCGGGTCCCGCGTCCGGTCAGGGAGAAGATGAACCCCACCATCCCATTAATCACCGGCCAGAGGATCCTGGACGGGCTCTTCCCTATCGCCAAGGGAGGCACCGCTGCGATTCCCGGACCGTTCGGCAGCGGGAAGACGGTCACCCAGCAGCAACTGGCAAAATGGAGTGACGCGGAGATTGTGGTCTACATCGGATGCGGTGAACGCGGCAACGAAATGACAGAAGTGCTGACAGAGTTCCCGCACCTTGAGGATCCCAAGACGGGAAAGCCTCTCATGGAGAGGACCGTGCTTATCGCCAATACATCCAATATGCCCGTCGCGGCCCGGGAAGCCTCGGTGTATACCGGTATCACCATCGCGGAGTACTTCCGTGACATGGGGTACGATGTCTCCCTTATGGCCGATTCAACCTCACGCTGGGCAGAAGCGATGCGAGAGATCTCCTCCCGGCTTGAAGAGATGCCGGGTGAAGAGGGATACCCTGCATACCTTGCAGCCCGCCTCTCTGAATTCTATGAACGTGCCGGTCTGGTAAAAACCCTGAACGGGGCCCGTGGATCCGTTTCGGTTATCGGTGCGGTGTCCCCCCCGGGGGGGACTTTTCAGAACCGGTCACCCAGAATACCCTCCGTATCGTAAAAGTATTCTGGGCGCTTGATGCCAAACTCTCGCAACGCCGTCATTTCCCGGCCATCAACTGGCTGAACTCATACTCTCTCTACCTGGAAAGCCTCCAGGATTATTATGACCGCGAGGTCTCTCCGGAATGGAACAAGATCCGGTCATGGGCAATGGAAGTCCTCCAGAAGGAGTCAGAACTCCAGGAGATTGTGCAGCTGGTCGGTTCTGATGCATTACCCGAATCTGAGCAGGTAACCATTGAAGTTGCCCGCATGATCCGTGAAATTTTCCTGCAGCAGAACGCGTATGACAAGGTCGACACGTTCTGCGACATGAAGAAGCAGTACGATATGATGAAAGCCATCAAGCTGTTCGCTGATCTCGCATATGCGGCACAGATCTGCCGGTGTCAGTCCCACCCAGATCAATGCGATCAAATCGAAGAACGAACTGAACCAGATCAAGTTCATCAAGGACTACAAGCCTGAGCTCGCAAAGATTGAGAAGGATATGGACGCTGAATTCAATGTACTGAGGTCGGCAGCATGAAGGAATACAGGACGATCAATAAAATCGCCGGTCCGCTTGTCTTTCTTGAAAAGACCGAGCCGATTGGTTATGGAGAACTCGTGAACCTTGTCCTTGCTGACGGTACCATGAAGCGGGGCCAGGTCCTCGACACCAGCGACGAGCTGGTTGTTGTCCAGATCTTCGAGACAACCGCAGGTATCGGCAAGGATACGGGTGTCCGTTTCACCGGTGAGGCAATCAAGATGCCGGTGGGGCGCGAGATGCTGGGCAGGATCCTTTCCGGTGGGGGTAAGCCGATTGACGGGGGTCCCGAGATCGTACCGGAAAAACGTCTCGACATCACCGGTGCTGCAATCAACCCGTATGCCCGTGCCAATCCGTCCGATTTCATCCAGACGGGTGTCTCTACCATCGATGGAACAAACACGCTTGTCCGTGGCCAGAAGCTCCCCATCTTCTCAGGTGCAGGACTGCCGCACAACAAACTGGCACTCCAGATCGCACGGCAGGCAAAGGTGCCCGGTTCAACGGAAGGTTTTGCCGTCGTATTTGCCGCGATGGGTATCACCAAGGAAGAAGCGAACTATTTCATGCAGGACTTCGAACGAACCGGCGCACTTGAGCGTGCCGTCGTTTTCCTGAACCTTGCAGATGACCCGGCCGTCGAACGTATCATCACCCCGAGACTTGCCCTTACAACTGCCGAATACCTCGCGTTTGATCTTGGCATGCACGTGCTGGTTATCCTCACGGACATGACCAATTATTGCGAGGCGCTGCGTCAGATAGGCGCTGCCAGGGAAGAGGTTCCCGGGCGTCGTGGCTACCCGGGATACATGTATACAGATCTCGCCTGCCTGTACGAACGGGCAGGGATCATCAAGGGAACCAAAGGCTCGGTCACCCAGATCCCGATCCTGACCATGCCCGGTGACGATATCACTCACCCGATCCCGGACCTGACCGGTTATATTACCGAAGGGCAGATCGTGGTCAACCGTGACCTGCACCGGAAGGGAATTTACCCTCCGGTTAACGTTCTCCCCTCCCTATCACGGCTGATGAACCTTGGTATCGGAAAGGGGCATACCCGTGAAGATCACAAGAAGGTCTCCGACCAGATGTACGCGGGATATGCCGAGGGCAATGATCTCCGCGGGCTGGTGGCAATTGTCGGAAAGGACGCCCTCTCGGAACGTGACCGGATGCTTCTCGAATTTGCAGATATCTTCGAGAACCGTTTCGTCCGCCAGGGATATGACGAGGACCGGACAATTAAGGATACCCTTGACCTCGGGTGGGACCTGTTATCAACCCTTCCGGTTGAACAGCTGGTCCGTATCGACCGTGAACTGATCCAGAAATACCACCCGAAGTTCCGCGATGCAAAGAAGGAGTAGGTTTCCATGGCGCTGCGTGATATCAAGCCGACCCGGTCGGAACTGATCAACCTTAAACGAAAGATCCAGCTTTCCGAACGAGGCTACAAAATCCTTAAAATGAAGCGCGATGGACTGATCCTTGAATTTTTCAAGGTGCTTGCCACTGCCAAGGACACCAGGGGCGAACTTCTGGATAAGTATCAGGCTGCCGCAGAAATGATGGCACTCGCCAATACCGTGGAAGGAGCGATAGGGGTAAAATCAGCGGCCTTCTCGGTCAAGGAAGTCCCGGAAATAACCCTGAAAAGTAAAAATATCATGGGAGTAATTGTTCCGGACATTGAATCATCCAAGGTAAAAAAGACCCTTGTCGACCGTGGCTATGGCGTATTAGGAACCTCGACGGTCATCGATGAAACCGCCTCGGCGTTCGAAGAACTGGTGGAATCCATCATAGAAAGCGCCGAGATCGAGACCACGATGAAACGCCTGCTTGACGAGATCGAAAAGACAAAAAGGAGGGTTAACGCCCTTGAGTTCAAGGTTATCCCCGAACTCACTGCAGCCCGGGACTTCATCAAGATGCGCCTTGATGAGATGGAGCGTGAAGAGCTCTTCAGGATGAAGAGGATCAAAGCACGGAGCGTATCTTAAGATAAGAGAGTGGTCTGGATGCCGATTGGAACCATCAGGGACCTGGGATGTAACGGAAAGACCGTTCTCCTCCGTCTTGATCTCAACTCTCCTATTGATCCCACCACCAACCTCATTCTCGATGACAAACGGTTCAGGGAGCACCTCCCGACCATCCAGGCTCTCGCTGACAGCCGGACGGTAATCGTCACCCACCAGAGCAGGCCTGGGAAAAAAGATTTCACGACGCTGGAGGCCCATGCCGAGAAGCTCGAGCTGCTGTTAGGAAAGCCGGTCACGTATGTTGACAGCATCTTCGGGAAGCATGCCCGGGATGCTGTTCATTCCATGAAGGTCGGCGAGGTGGTGATGCTGGAAAATGTCCGGTTCAATGCAGAAGAGAATTTAACCCTGAAACCCGAGGAGGCAAAAAAGACCCACCTGGTAAAAAAACTCTCCTCGATGGCAGATTGTTTTGTCAACGATGCCTTTGGTACCGCTCACCGCTCACAGCCCACCATCGTGGGTCTCCCGATGGTCATGCGGTCGGCAGCCGGCCTCCTGATGGAAAAGGAGGTCTCTACACTATCCCGGGTATTTTCCGGTGCGCCACGCCCGGTGGTCATGGTTCTTGGCGGCACAAAAGTGGACGATTCTATTGACGTGGCACGACATGTGCTTGCACACGGCATCGCGGACCAGGTCATCGTGATCGGCGTCGTGGCGAATGTCTTTCTCATCGCCGCGGGTTACAACATCGGCAAGCCCTCCACCCAGTTGATCGCCCAGTTAAAGTACCAGCCGGAGATTGACAAAGCACAAGAAATCCTTACCCTGTACCGGGACCGGGTCCTCATGCCGGATTCTGTTGCCGTCCGGCAGGATAACCGGCGGGTCGAATATCCCGTTGACAAGATTCCGGACGATACCCCGGTGCTTGATCTCGGCATGGACTCTCTTGTCCCGATGGTGCAGACCCTGAAAAAATCGGGAACAGTCGTCTTCAACGGGCCCGCAGGAGTGTTTGAGGACCCTGACTTCGCCACCGGGACCTATGAGTTGCTCAGGGCAGCCTCGAAGGTTGAATTCTCCGTTGTGGGAGGCGGTCATACGGCCGCGGTCATTGAAAAAATGGGGATCGAACGGGATTTTACCCATATCTCCACCGGCGGCGGGGCATGTATCGAATTCCTGACCGGTAAAAAACTCCCTGCTGTGGATGCGCTTGAGCAGTCAAAAAAGCTATTCGGGTAATTTCTTTTTGTGGCGGTGGAATCCCTCACCTTTCCACGGAGATCCTTATGCAGATTCTGATTATCGCCATCGGCAAGATCAAGGAAAAATTTGTCCGGGAAGGTATTGCCGAATATGAAAAACGTCTCCGCCCGTACGTAACCCTGCAGATCCGGGAGCTTGCCGAGGAAAAACGGCCGGTTTCTGCATCCATATCTGCAGAGAAGGCTGCGTTGGAAAAGGAAGGTGAACGGATCCTTGCAGCGATTCCTGCTGGTTCATTCGTCATTTCCCTCGATATTATTGGAACAGGCTGGTCAAGTGTTGAACTCGCAGAGTTCGTTCGGCATCGGGAGCTGAGCGGTATGAACCAGATCGCGTTTGTTATCGGCGGGGATCTCGGGCTCTCATCGCGAGTACCTGTCAGGGAGCGATATGCGACTTTCGCTCTCGAAGATGACCTTCACCCACCCAATTGCCCGGCTCCTGCTCCTTGAACAGGTCTACCGGGCATGCAGGATCAACAAGGGTGAACCGTACCATAAGTGACCGGGGCAGACTTTTTTCGTAGTAATCTGTCAGGCAGAGTCCGCGGACTATTTTTCACACTGTACACCATCATACTATATGCACCGGACTCCAGTGTTTGCCAGACGATGTTGTTCTTTGCCGGTCCGGATTATCAGCGTCACTCAGGACCGCCTGGTTGGGGATTTCCCTGTTAACCTCCCTATTAACCTGAGCTCTCTGATACCGAATCAAAACAGATTCTGCAAGTTGCCGAAATCTTTATCCACAATTCCGTCACTCATGAAAACTGATCCGGGCTCTCTCCGGACATAACCGTTATAAGGGGATGGTAGTATGGTAAACGTTCAGAAAGCCGGTGAAGTATACCGATGTAATGTCTGCGGAAATGTGGTTATCGTAAGGGAAGCCGGCGGCGGCGAAATGGTCTGTCACGGCGAGCCGATGCAGCTGGTTGAACCCGGGGGGAGCAAGGCGCAGTGACATTCTGATGTCGCGATGAACGGCCTGTCTTCGAAAGAAAATAAATTATCTCATAAACCCGCTCGGGCAGGATATCAATACATGGATGATGTATGAAGAAAGCAACATTTGCCGGGGGCTGCTTCTGGTGCATGCAGCCACCGTTCCGGAACCTTAAGGGTGTTACCGATGTGGTGTCCGGATATGCCGGCGGCACCACAGCGAACCCGACCTATGAACAGGTCTCGTCAGGCACATCAGGGCATCTGGAATCGGTGCAGGTGACGTACGACCCGGATACGATCTCGTACGACCAGCTCCTCGAAGTCTTCTGGTGGCAGATCGATCCGACCGATGCAGAAGGCCAGTTCGCCGACAAGGGGTCCCAGTACCACACCGCCATTTTCTACCATGACGACGAGCAGAAACGGCTCGCGGAAGCCTCGAAGAAGAACCTTAACAGTTCCGGGAAGTTCAAAAAACCGGTTGCAACAGAAATCCGGCCGTACACGAATTTCTATCCTGCAGAAGAATACCACCAGGATTATGATAAGAAAAATCCGGGGAAGTACCATGAATACAAGACCTTTTCCGGGCGCGAATCCTACATCGCAAAGACGTGGGGTATGTCAGGAAAAAAGGTGAAGGTCTACTCAACGCCCGGATGCCACAACTGCCGCATGACCAGGGAATTCCTCACGTCCAGACATATTGATTTCGAGGATA
Organism: uncultured Methanoregulaceae archaeon; assembly: GCA_963721245.1. Lineage (GTDB taxonomy): Archaea > Halobacteriota > Methanomicrobia > Methanomicrobiales > Methanospirillaceae > Methanoregula. Next base: position 186,953 of record CAVRIL010000002.1, read on the forward strand.
TCAATATCGCTGAGAACGAGGAAGCGAGGAACTGGCTGATCGAAAAGACCGGGCATATCGGTACCCCGGTCATCCAGATCGGGGACCAATTTATCTTTGGCTTCGACCCGAAGAAGATTGAAAGTCTGCTTGGGTAGGGCCGCCGGGATGCTTTAATACTGAGATAAGGATCCATATCCGGATATACCTGATCAGAGCGAGGATACATGTTAATGTCATATATTTGTTCGGCAAGACTTCACCTGTCTGAAACCATCAGCCACCGAACCCATCAATCCTAATTACTTTCCTGCATAATTGTAATCCAATCATGGATATCATCACCCCGACCTCAACACTCCGTGACTGGACCCCGGATGATGCCTGTTCCCTTGCACGGCATGCGAACAATCCACGGATAGCGGCGATGATGAGAGACGCGTTTCCCTCACTGTATACACGGGATGATGCCCACCGGTTTATCAGCATGGCAACAGGACCCACGCCAAACCTCCTCCTGGCAATTGAGGTCATGGGTGAGGCGGTCGGCGGCATTGGCATCCATCCACTGGTTGATGTGAAGCGGAGATCTGCCGAGATCGGGTACTGGCTTTCAGACTCCTTCCGGGGGAAGGGAATCATGACCGATGCAGTACGTTCTCTTGTCCCCATTGCATTCAGACGGTACGATATTGTGCGGCTCCAGGCAGGAATTTTTTCAAACAACCCCGCATCGATGCGGGTCCTGGAGAAGTGCGGGTTTATCCGCGAAGCCGTCCACAGGAACGCCATTACCAAAAACGGGACTCTCCTTGACGAGGTGATGTATGTTTATTTCGGATAAAGGGAATATCCGTAAAAATGGAAATTCATCCATAGAGTGATTCTGAGGCATTCTCCCCCCCGCCCGCTACCCCAGATCGAATGACCCGGAGTTTTACCTACCAATTGGTGCTAAATGATGTCATTTTCTGCGCCGATATAACCCCGGATTACCGAATGGACAGCGAATCATGGGATTCCCAAAATAATAGTGTACGTTTTTTGCGAATTAGTGCCGGAAAACGTTCCGGAAGAGAAAATCGGAGACCTGTGGGAGGGGATCAGACTGTATCTTTTTGGACTACTTTTCGTATCCGTGCACTGATCCGGAGGAGGTCAATACAAGTGTTTCAATCCATCATCCCCACCCCCCCGCTAATCCAGGCCATCAAAGGTCAGGTTTTGCCTCCCGATTAGTGCTAAAAAGTGCCATTTTCTGCGCCGAAATGGCCTCGGATTATCAAACAGGCTGAAAATTTCAGGAATACCAAAATAACTATACACGTTTTCTGGGAATTAGTGCCGGAAAACCCTCCGGAAGGGGAAATCGGAGGCCTGTGGAAGGAGATCGGGGTGTATCTTTTTTGCCTCCTTTCTGAATCCTGATTATGAGAGTATTACCGGAACAGAAGATTTCCTTTCCCCAAAACTCTCCACCTGGCCGAATATTTATTGAATGAAACAAATGGCAGTATCCCTATTTCGGCTTTGTAGAAACCATGAGTTTTCAACAAATTGTAAATTACCTGTTAACGGAGGGGACAGTGCCTGTCCCCCCGAACCGCCCCTTCGCTTTGCGATTGTGTCGTATTACCTTCTCTGGAATTATCGCTCCAGGGGGGTGCCACAGCGGCGGGGGCGGAGGCATTACATGCCGTAGCCCCCAAAGAGCGTAAAGAAAAATATTTTGGGGATTTCTACTAAGCCCTTATTTCTTCCAATACCGAAAAAACATTACTTCGGCAGACAATCCCCGGGAAAACTCCGGCACGGGTGGATCTCATAGATAAAAATCCCTTCCCGTACGCCCGGGTCATCATCCATAATCGCTTTAACTTTGGCGATCCCGGCATTGAAGATCCCGATTCCGCTGACCTCGCTGCCATCCGCAACCGGGCATACGATGGAAAGCACCCCCTCGTCCCGGAGGACGAAGTTCCGCCTCCCGTGTTCCCAGATAATCCTCCCGACTCCTGGTATATTCCGGTTCGGACCTGCTTTCAGGATAACGACACAATACTCTTTTGTCTGTGCCATCCTCTTGTGCATATCCTCGTCAGTTATCAGTGTCATGGTTCCTGACCTCTTACTCCTTCCTGAGCAATGCAGCCCGGTTCACGAAGAACAACCGGGTTTCTGCCACCAGCAGCCCTGCCTCCCCCGCTAGTGCAAGATTATTTCGGAATTCCCTGCCGGAGACCTCAAGCGGCGGTTCCGAGTAAAAGAGCTGGCCACCGGGCACGAGCAAAGCAGCAATTTCCCGGAACAGTCTCCCTGGATCCGGCACTTCGTGGACAACAAAGATCGCAAAGGCGACATCGATTTTCCCGTCACAACCGGGAGACATGCCGATGGAGTCCGCAACACACAGGTGCGTCCTGATACGGGGCATAAGGCCTTCCGGTTCCAGTTTCTCCCGCAGGAGCCGGAGCATTTCATTCTGCAAATCTACCGCAATCACCCTGCCCGTATCCCCGGCCCTCTTTGCAAACTCACGGGTGAAGAACCCAGGACCGCAGCCGAAATCCAGGACGACATCACCGGGTTTTACATAGTGCCCTGCAAGGCGATCGGGGCGATAGATAAATCTTCGCAGGTTGGAATCAAGGAGCCCGGCGCGGGATGCCGGGAACATCTCATGATGGTGAGGACGCTTATGATCCCCCGAATCTGTGGTAGATCGCCCGGGATATATGATGGCCATGGAGAAAGGTTAGAACACAAGGGGATAACTGTTCTGCCGGGAAAAAGAGGAAAAGGAAATCTGGAAGGATCGTACTCTTTTCCCCATATCGCATCCGCCGGGCGCATTTTTTATTCCCGGTATCCCTGTGCAGTAAAGAGCACAGGGATTGATCCTGCATGCCGGGGGGAGATTCCATCAATTGGACGTTGACACGTTTTTCAGGGAGGAAGGAATAGATGAATACGCGATCGTCAGGATTGAGGACATACCCGGGTGAGGCGATCGATGCCGATGGATTCGACCCCTTCCGGTGCAGAAATATCCGTCCATGGGTCCCGGCCCTGCTTGTTCCGGGAGCAACATGGGTGCTGTACCTGGTTCATCCAGTGCCTCCCTGCACCATTCACCTACCGGGTTGACCGTCATGCATCGATGCGGTGCAGGCTCTGCGTCACGGTCTTTCCGTTGATTCCGTGCCGGAAGAATTTCACCGGATACAAAAAACAGTAATGGCCCCGCTTAATCGACCTGATCAATGCATAGACCAGAAAAAACCGGAATCGAAAAGATCATCCGTCACAGATGATCTACGTTTGTTCCTGGTCGGATCCAGGCTCCTGTAGAGTTCCTTCCCCCTCTTCCTGAAGTTTCTTCATCGATGGGAACAGGATCACCTCTTTTATTGAAACGTTATTGGTAAGCAGCATCACGAGCCTGTCGATGCCGATACCAACCCCGCCGGTGGGAGGCATGCCATACCCGAGGGCGTTGATGAAATCGTAATCGATCATCTGGGCTTCCACGTCTCCCAAGCGCCGTTTTTCGTCCTGGTCCTCGAACCGTGCCTTCTGGTCGACCGGGTCGTTCAGCTCCGAAAAACCGTTGCCAACTTCCATGCCGTGAATGAACAGTTCAAACCTTTCGGTGAACCCGTCCTTGGTCCGGTGACGTTTTGCAAGCGGGGAGTTCTCGACAGGGTAATCGTGGATAAAAATCGGCTGGATGAGTTTTTCTTCCACCAGCCCCTCAAAGAACTGGACGAGGAACTCACGGTGGGTCCGGGATTTCTCCCAGTCTTCCAGCTTGTTCTGTCGTGCGAGATCACGGAGCTGTTCGACCGTGTGGACAAAGATGTCAATACCGGCGTATTCCTTCACCGCGTCTGACATGGAGAGTTTCTTCCAGGGCCTCTGGAAATTGAGGGTCGTATCCTCGAACGGGATCTCAAATTTCCCGTGAATCTCAAGAACGATAGAGGAGACAATGGCCTCGGTGAGGTCCATCATGTCCTCGAAATCCCGGTATGCCCAGTAAATTTCCACCATGGAAAACTCCGGGTTGTGATCGGCATCGACCGCCTCATTGCGGAAGTTCCGCGCAATCTCAAAGACCTTCTCAAATCCCCCGACAATCAGGCGCTTCAGGTACAGCTCAGGGGCAATCCTGAGGAAGAGCTTCTGGTCGAGGAAGTTGTGGTAGGAGGTGAACGGGCGGGCATTTGCCCCGCCATATACCGGCTGGAGGATAGGGGTTTCGAATTCCAGGAACCCGTGGTCATCAAGATACCTGCGGATGAGTGAGACGATACGGCTCCGGATCCGGAACGTCTGCCTGCTGTCCTCGTTGACGATAAGGTCGACATATCGCTGGCGGTACCGCTTTTCGATATCGGTAAGCCCGTGAAATTTCTCCGGGAGCGAGCAGACAGCCTTGCAGAGGAGAGTGAAGGTATCAACCCAGATCGTAATCTCGCCGAGTTTTGTGCGGAAGACGTGACCTGTTACCCCGATAATATCCCCCCGTTCGATGAACTGGTTGAACAACTCGAACTGTTCGTCCCCGATATCGTTCTTCCGGATATACAGCTGGATCTTCCCGGTCTCGTCACCGAGATCGGCGAACAGGGTCTTCCCGTGATTGCGTACGATATAGATTCTCCCGGCAGTCGAGACCGGTTCGGCACTCTTGTCATGGGCGATATCCGCGTACCGGGTCTTAATCTCGAGCACCGTGTGCTGCCGGTCGAATGAGGACGGGAAGATGGTGATTCCTTTGTCTTTCAGTGCACGTACTTTATCGAGCCGTGTCTGGTCGAATGCGAGGTTATCTTGAGGAGAGGTCATCGGCAGGCACCCGGTATTTCGGAATGGGATGTATCTTGTATATTCGATTCAGACCGTAATAATACCTTCAGCAGAAACGACGGGGACGATCTAAGGATCTTCAGAGCATGACCAAACAGACTTGGCCGTAAAAAAGAAAGCACGGACCAGGTATCCTCATTCACGTTTTTTTAAGAGTTCCGATGCATACTTCGCAAGACCATAGACCCCGTCAGTTGATGGATGGACCTCGATGAACTCCTCAAAATCATGGACCGAAAAATTCCGTTGCATGAGAAACGCCATATAACCGGCGATGAGCCCGCCTCCGGGCCCGGCACAACACATCCCCCGGATCTCCCCCGAATACGGATCCGCCATAATCTTTGCCAGTCCTGTGGTTCCCGAAGGGACGGACCAGAATGTCCCCGGACCGGCGGGGCCGGGAATGGTGAGCTTTGCCGTCCCCTCGATATCGGTCGTGCAGAAGGCGAGTTCATTGGTAAGATTAAGTGACTGGGGGATGTAACGATAATCCATCCTCCGCTCCTTTCCAAGGATATTATCCGCTGCGACAAGGCCCTGGTGGCGGGCAACCGGGGTCAGGTAGGGAGGACCGGTCACGTCACCGGCTGCATACACGTTCCTGACATTCGTCTGCATCCGGTCATTAACAATGACCTCACCTGCCGGGCCTTTCGCAACCCCGTTCAGCATCTCGGACCGGGGGACGAGTCCCGTGGCCAGCAGGACCGAATCGGTTTGCAGAGGCACATCATGACCGTTTACGCTCACGTTGACTGAAGTAACCTTCTTGTCCCCACAGAACGAGCAGAGAGAAGTATTCTCAAGTATCTCAACCCCCCCGAGCTCCTTAAGGGCGAGAGCCCGGAGATGGGCATCAAGATTCTTTAACAGGGAACTCCTGCAGACCAGCGTTACCCTGCTGCCGAATTCACTGAAGATATAGGCAAATTCAGCGGCCATTATTCCACCACCGATGATGGTGAGGGTATCGGGGAGCGTACTGATGTTCCATAACGAATGGGGCGTATACACCCCAGGAAGGAGGATACCCTCCTCATCGGGAACATTCGGGCGCGAACCTGTGGCTGCCAGCACTGCCTCCGCATCTATCTCCTCATCATCCAGAAAAACCCGGTCCTTTTCGAGCCGTCCTGTTCTCCCGTAGATTATGTTTACGCCGGCATTCCTTGTTTCATGGTCGAGAATGGAAGCAATTTTTCCCTGGATCTCCTTCATCTCCCTGATGAGGGTTGGAAAATGTACCGGGGGACGGAATCCATGATCCCCATGCCCTGGAATGCACGTGCAGAATGGATCATGCGGGCGACATCATTCATCGCACAGACCGGCATACATCCAAAATGGAGGCACTGCCCTCCGATTCCTCCCTGCTCAATGAGCTGAACTTCCTTTCCGGCAGACGCAAGCCGGATCGATGCGATCCTTCCTGCCGGGCCACCGCCGAGAACTGTTATCATAGGGATTTTCCGGGGACCACTATAAAAAATCGTCTTTTTTCATACGCGGTTCAGATGAATCGTCCGGTCACACCCGTGTTTCAGATTCATTACAAAAAAGGACCTTATCCGGTTCCCCGCATCAGAATATTTCAACTCCTTCATCCATCGGTTCTGACAACAGTTCACCGGTAAAGGCATTGATCTCCACGATCTTTTTGCCCCTTATCTGCCAGACAGGAATGTATACCTGCCGGGTTTCAACGGTGATATTTTTCTTGTCGGGCTTGAGGATCTTCTCTTCATAAAAAATGGCATCCCCTTTCTCCTGCTTGATCCGTACTTTCTGGGTAAGACGGTCGATCAGCTCGCTGACAATCCGCTCGGTAGCCTCCTCCTTACGGATATGGGGATCAGAGACCTCGGCCCCCCCGGGAATTTCACTCTCCTCAACCAGTTTCTGGTCAAGCTCGATCTTTATCCCGTTGATGGCATTGATCGCCCCCCAGCCGTCCGCATCAAAGGGGATCCGCCGGTCCTTGTAGATCTGTTCGCCATTGCTCGTGTAATGGAAGAGATAGTAAGGAATGAACCGGAGTTTCGCAGCACCCTGGACGCCCCCGATTCGCATTGCCGCCTGTTCAGTAATCTTCACCGGATAATGCGGGATGGTGATACCGGAATGTTCCTCTGCCCTGACCTCGGCCGACCCGGCAGGGACCGCCGAGATTACTTTCTTGCCTTTTGAAGGCGTGAGATCCAGTGCCAGTTCGCGGTCAAGGATATCGGCGAGCACGGCCTCACCGGTATAACGAACAAATTCATCGATGCCCCACTGGATGCAGTTCTCGGTTGTCACATCCCTGTCTATCAGAAAAAAGGAGTTTCTTACAGGACATCTCATGATCATCGATCATCAGGCTGTAATTTGTTTTATCAAACTGTCCGATAAGGTCGCTGTCATTTGAACAAAGTACCAGAAGGCAGGTGTCGTCCCGAACCGCGGAAAGATCGAGGGGTTCATCGACCTCTTCGACCTCAAAACGGGCGGCCTCAAGAATGAGACGCATCGCATGCCTGGCTTTTTCCCGCATATCGTGTTCCATCATACATAAATTGCCATGGTCTTATAGAACAATTTTTCTATTGTTATGTCTGAATTTACTATAATGACCGTCCCCCTCAAATTTGTCAACCACAGCATTGAAGATTTTGCAATGCAGGTGACCTATGATCCGGTTCCGATGAGGGCATGGTCGTGTATAACCTGTCAGTAATAAAAAATGAAGATCTTGAATTTGCGGTATCCATTCTTAAGGATGCGTACAAGACCGGAATTACCGTCAGCGGACGTACAAAATTTTTCTCTTCCGGGGAAAAAATTGACGGGTACGTGGTGCCAAAAGGGCTCACCGGGATCGGCACCATATGCAGCGTAACCTTTGATGGCCTCCTGATCCGACGCGGAATCCCCATTACTCCAATTGGCGGAGGAGTGGTGGAGATAGAAAAACGGACCCCTTTGAGGTTCACCCATATAATCCTGTATGAATACACGACAATCGATCCACTGCAGGTTCTCCTCTCCCAGAAAACGACCTCTGTTACCAGCGTGATGAGAACGGGAAGCGGCTCAATCCTTGCAAACATCCGGGAGTTTCATATGGAGGCCGAACCACAGGTCGGTATGGTACTGGACGAGCTTGCCAACAGCAGCCTTTCGGGAGTTCTGGAGGTGGGAATTCCCAATCTTCCGCTCCTTGGCGTGCCGGTGAGTCCCCAGTTCATCGCGATCGCAGCCGTCGGCGGCACCAATCCCATGGCGGCAATAAAGGAGGGAGGTCGCTGGGTGCAGACCCAGGCATTAAAAGGCCTGATGGAGATAGGAGAGATGGAAGAGATCCGGAATTACTGAAAGATTTCTCTCTCATTTGATCCGGCTTTTTTTAGCCCACTCAAAGATCAGGGTATAGTAACGTGTAAAGAAACGGCGGAATCCTTCGGCTTCAGAGAACAGCGCAACGGCATCCACCTCGCCGAGCCCCATGAAGACCATGACACTTTTCCCGTCCACGATGCAGATGCCGCCTGACATCATATCCTTTGTAGTGCCAATCTCCCTGGGGACTTCGGGATATTTAATGACATAGACATTCAGTTTTTCAGGCGGTGGGGATTCCTCCTCCCAGCTCGGGGTAATCATCTCAACATCGACCCGGCCTGCCATGGAAACAAGCAGGTGCCCGATATCCGGCGACAGGATTTTAGGGTGAGCGATGATGCGGATGTCGTGCTCTGCACCGGAGATCAGGGTGCTGAGCCTTTTCCGGATATGTTCAAGGCCATAGATATTCCAGATAAGCTCCCCGCCCCCGGCTCCCGGACCTGTCCGCTCCCGGTACATCGATGTCAGGGAATCCCGGGTGAACTGGGCCTCATGTTCGATATGGTCCATCAGCCGGGCAATGGCATCTCCCGGGGGAAATGCGGCAAACCGTTTCGGGGCAGACTGGGAGACAGAGACGAGGCCTTTATCCAGAAGTTGATCGATCACCGTGTACACCGATGCGCGGGGAACCCCGGAGATCTCGTGAATCCCGCTTGCCGTGGCGCTTGCTACCGTCAGGAGTGCAATATACACCCGGGCCTCATAGTTCGTAAGGCCGAGTGACTTGAGACATTCAACCACCCGGGCCGGATTTTCTGACGGTAATTTCATTAAAACATCCCTTTATATCCTGCAATAATAAATGTTGTTATAACAACAACAACAAGTGATTGACAATGAAATATTTTGGAACACTCATCGTTTTTCTCGTCCTGGGGCTGTTGTGCTGCGTACCGGTCACCGGTGTGACCACGTACCTCGGGGGAAGTCCCCGGATGTCAGCATCAATAACAGGTACGAACGAGTTCACGTCCGGAGAGGATGCGATCATCCACATAGCCATACAGAACAGCGGGGTTGAGAACCTCCAGTTTACCATGAAGGGGACGATTGCGACCGATGATCTTCCAACAACGGCAAAAGGAGTAACCGTTGCACTCTCCCCGGGTTACTCCCCGGTTATTGTTAAGGGTGATCCACAGGTGGCAGGGGATATCAAAAGCCAGGGCATAGTTACCGTCGCGGTACCGGTAAAGATCACCACCGAAGCCATCGCGGGTGAATACCAGCTTCCGCTCACCCTCAGATACACCTATCTCGCATCGTCATCCCAGGCCGGTACTGACACAATAGAATTTAATTACGAGCCGGTGACCGAAACGCTCCCTGTCACCGTAAGGATCAAACCGCAGATAACGATCGAGGTACTCGAAGCCGTGCCGGAGAACCTGAATGTGGGAGGTGAAGGATACCTTGACCTGAAGATAAAAAATATCGGGCTTGAGGATGGCAGAAAGGCCTCGGTTAAAATAATCCGAAATGGTGCAAGCCCGATAAATCCCTCCGATAACAGCGTTTTTATCGGGGATTTTCCCAGTAACGGAACCGTAATCTGCCGGTACAAAATTTCCATCTCCGGTGACGCGGAAGAACAGACCTATCCGGTTGACGTCGTAGTCACGTATGAGAACCGCGACGGCGATATCGTTACATCCGTGCCCGAAACCGTCGGTATACCTGTCGGAGGAAAGATCACTTTTCTGCCAGGGACGGTGCAGGTGGTTCAGGGATCGGCAGGGATTATAGAGGTCACCTACGCCAACAGCGGGACCTCAGTTGCCTACAAAGCCCAGGCACGCCTTTCAGCGGTTGATCCGTTCACCAGTACCGACGACACCGCTTATCTTGGCGATCTTCAACCCGGTGAAACAGCAACTGCCCGTTACCAGATGAGCGTCAGCGATACCGCGGCAGCACAAGAATACAGCCTCAACAGTGAGGTTCGGTACAGGGACGCCCTTGACGTCAGTCAGGTTTCCGATACCTTCAGAGTACCGGTAAATGTCCTGCAAAAACCGGCTTCCAACGGGTGGCTGCCGATGCTGGCAGCTGTCGGGATCCTCGTCCTTATCGGTTGTGGCGCCGGGTATTATGTACTTGCAGGGCGAAAGAAGAAGTGATGTTTGGATGGGACGGGGAGCTCCCCCAGCCTTCGGTACGGACAACAGAAGAGATGCGATCGGTCCTCGCCAGCCCCGCGTGCGAGAGGAGCGGTCCGCTCTATTACATGTACAGGGACCTGGCAAAGTCGGATGAGGACTGGTCCTGGCTCCACCGCCAGGAACTGCGCTACGACATCACCGTCATCCCGCCACGCGATCTGTGTGGTGAATGGGTAAAGACTAAAGGGCATTATCACCCCCGGAACCCTGCGGGAACAGGGTATCCGGAGATTTATGAAGTCATTGAAGGCGAGGCCCGGTATCTCCTCCAGTCACGTTCACTCGATGACGTGGTGATGATCTCTGCAAGTGCCGGGGATCTCGTGATAATCCCGCCGGACTATGGCCATATTTCCATCAACCCTTCATCCGATACGACGCTGGTCATGGCAAATATTGTTTCTACGGCGTTTGAAAGCGAATATGGTGAGTATGAAAAATACCATGGTGCGGCCTACTATGCGATGAGTGACGGGACGGTACAGAAAAATTCAGAACTACCCGCCACTGCCCCTTCTCCGTTATATCGGGGCGACCTGCGCCCCGGGAATGCACCCTCTCTGCAAAGCCCCGCTCTATGGCATGATCGGGAACGAGACAGCACTTTCATTCCTGAACAAGCCGGAAAAATTCCTTACCGTGTTTTCGGTCCTGTTAAAAGATTAGGGGCAGGAAGCCTCTTGTGTTCGCTTTTTTTCACCAGCTCCAGGACCTTTTTTTCGTGGGGAGTGTCAGCCTCCCAGCCGCGGAGTTCCAGCATCCTGAGTGATGTATCGATCTCTTCATACGAGAGACCAATCTCCTCCTCATCGCTCTGTCCATCCCATAAACCGGCTGAAGGGGTCTTTTTCCGGATCAACTCCGGAATTCCCAGCTCCCTGGCGATCACAAAGATTTCAGTTTTATAGAGATGGACAATTGGCTGGAGATCCGCTGCATTATCGCCATATTTCGTGCAGTAACCGAGCATGTACTCGCTTCGGTTCGAAGTACCACAGACGAGATACTGATCACGGTTGGCATGGTAGTACAGAATCGCCATCCGGGTCCGTGCCATCAGGTTACCGAGGAGATACCGCGAATCCCTGAATTCAGGCATGGTCCTGAACGCATCGAGCATCGGCTCTATACTGACCACATGATGCCTCATGCCCCATTTTTCACAGAGTATCGCGGCATCTTTGATATCGGCAGGCCTGGTTACCGCGGAGGGGAGAGAGAGCCCGGTTACCTTTTCCCCACCAATCGCCCGGCAGCAGAAGACAGCAGCGACTGCAGAGTCAACACCTCCGCTGAGACCGACGACAATTCCCCGGCTGCCGCTGGCCCAGTAGGCGTACCGGATCATCTGTTCAACCTGGCCCATCCTGCACCCGAGTTCGGTTTCCATGATGATCACCCCGGTTATACTAAACGGATGAACTTCTTCAATTGTTCGTTATTCCCTACGGTGATAACCATATCGCCTTCAGAAAGCGTCTCCCGGGGCTCCGGGGTGACAAGGGAACGGCTCTGACTCTCGATCCCGATAATCCGCACGCCGGTTCTCCTGGCAAACCATGAAACCGTCCGGTGATCGGGCTTTGTGACACGTTTCATGATGACCATTTCTCCGTTCGGCAGGTCAAGAAGGATCGTTACGGTGTCTGCAAGGATGATCCTTGCAATGGTCTGCCCCCCGATAGATGGGAGCAGGGCAACAAAATCTGCTCCTGCCCGATAGAGTTTGTCTGTCGATGCCGGGGAATTGGCCCGGGCTAGAATGCGGATTTCAGGGTTCAGGTTACGTGCCATGAGCGTGGTAAAGATATTCAAATCGTCATCGTTCAGGGCAACGATACAGAATTGCGCCTCTTCGATATGCGCCTGTTTGAGGATATGCTCATCTTCTGCGTTCCCGATAACCTGGTTCACGTTATGAGGGGTTAAATCAACAACGACACAGGATACCCCGGCAGAGGAGAGCTCCTGATACGCTGCAGAACCAACATCTCCGAATCCTGCAATGACCGCGACCGATTCAGTGCGCCTGCCGGCATCGAATTCATCCCGGATTGCGGCCAGGATCGCGCTACCCCTCCCAAAGATAAAAAGGGAGGTGGTGCGGTCAATAACATCATCATCTGACGGATGGACAATGAAAGTCCCCGCCTTCCACAAGAAAAGTACAACGACATCGTACCGCCTGAACAGTTCGATCTCCTGCAGGCGTTTGCCTTCGGCTCTGCATCCGGGGACGACAGGAATATTGATCAGCCTGAGTTCATCATCCGGTGTGTGCCGGGAATCGATACTAATCCGGTCGAACCCCGGAATATCGGGCAACGTATCGCCATTCATTTTGAGCACAGCATGGCTGGCAAGGATTATCCCGGTTGAATGTTTTGGGGAAATCACCTCTTCCGCCCCTGCATATCGCAGGTAACGATCGAAGGATAGTTTGTCGACGACAGCAATAATCCTGCCTTGTGCAAGTTCGCGAATACTCAGAACTATATTCGCCGTCAGCCGCTCATCTTTCGAAATGACAATATGATCTGCATGCCCCAGATGGGCACCCGCCCAGGTGTCCGGATCTGTATAATTCCCCCAGATCACGTAGGCCCTTTTGCGGTACATCGTGGCGATCTCGAGCGCCACGGACTTATCCTGTTCGATTATCACGATATCATGATCGGAGATTGCCATGCTTTCAATAATGGACCGGGTAAGCTCGTCGTACCCGAATACGATGATGTGCCCAAAGAGGGCGTGGGGTGTCCGTCGCGGGGGTGATGGGGCAAGCAGGGAGGACAGGAAAGGTGCGATGAGGAGCGGGATGACGACAAAGATCATAATGACCCCGGAGATCATGATCTCGATCGCAAGCAACCGGGTCAGGTCGGCGGAGAACGGCAACAGTTCGCCGTATCCTACCGTTGTCATGGATTCGACAACAAACAGGAGCGATTCAGTCCACGACAGGGGTTTGTTCTCCAGAACCGGATAGAACGAATGAAAGATGTACGTATAGACCGCTACCAGCAGGGCAAAAGCGAAAAAATAGAGAGAGATTTGTGTCCCGGGAGAATTGCGAATAGCCCGCCAGACCCTCCCCCGCCTACGCGCCACTGGCGATCACCTCGTCGATGATCCGGCAGCTCATACATATCCCGTCGGAAGGTCTCCCACACCGCTTGCAGGAATGAACCGTGTCCGGGTGTATGCAATACGTGCATTCAAGGTTGTTCCTCAGGCCCAGGAGAGCATATCCTGTGGCAGGGTGCCGGGTGGTAAAATCGTCCAGCATCGTGTGGACATCATTTTCAAAAGGCTCGTTATGATACGGACACAGCGATTGATCGTATCCGTTGATATGAAGATCCGCATAGAGTTCCACCTCTTTTTTGGGGACAGGAACAAACGGGCGGATCCGGGGGATTTTTCCGCTCCCCGGGTGTTCGGGCCGGGCGACAATATCGACATTTCCCCGGAGAATATTTTTCATGACCGACACTCCACAGTCATTCTGGTCATCGCCCAGGGCAAGTTTCGTGACTCCCTGTTCAGCGCCCGTCCTTTCCAGCAGGAAGTTCCTGATTGTACGACAATACGTGCAGGAGAGTGGGAACCCCTTCCTGCAGGCAATCTCATCGAGGCTCACCCCGAAATGTTCAGCAAACGAGGCACTGATCAAGTCCGTGCCGACTGCTCTGGCAATCCCTTGCGCATATTCCAGCTGATGATAACCCCTGATACCTTCATCGATGGTGATTGCGGAGATCCGTATATCGCGGCGGCTTGAGGTGAGTTTTTTCAGGAAATACAGGAGTGCACCGCTGTTGCGGTCTCCCGAAAGAGCGACGGCGATATGATCGTCGTGTTCCAGCCAGTGGTGCCTGCGGATTTCGTGCTTTGCTTTTCTTTCAAAATCTGCATCAAAATGCAGTCTGCAAAGATGCAGCCCGGAGTATTCCTGGTACAGTGTACCGCTTCCTTCCTGCACTTGTTGCACTGCATCTGCCAATCCAATCTAATCTGGACGATAAAAGATGTTTAAGGTTGTGTTAACCGGGATTCCCGATGCTGATATAAGCGCATGGGCAAACCGGATTCTCCCTTCTTTTATGTTTCAGACAGACTGACGGATGTGTCAGGGAACGTGTGATTTTATAGTCTGGCACATAATCACTCTAACGATTATGGTCGTTGCCGCGGAACGCATCCGCACCCTTAACAAATATGAAAAATCCATCCTCGTTGCCCTCGAACGCGGGATGAAACGGTACGCCTGGGTGCCGCTGGATCATATCAAACTCGCAACTAAGTTATCAGAATCAGAGGTCAATTACCGGCTGTCCCGGTTGATAGAATGGGGGATGGTCCGGTTCAATCCGGTGCCCTACGACGGATACTCCCTTGTCTTTGGCGGGTATGATACCCTCGCCCTCTCGACACTGGCGAAGAAAGGAATAATATCGGCACTCGGTTCCCGTATCGGCGAGGGAAAGGAGTCGGTGGTGTACGAAGCCCTCGGACTTGGTCCGGTTGCTATCAAATTTCACCGGATCGGGCTACGCTCGTTCTCATCGGTACCGGGTCAACCGGGAATACATGCCGGAGGAAGGCCACTGTCCCTGGCTGATTGCATCACGGAGATCAGCGGAACGGGAATTCCTTGCCCTGACCAGCCTGCACCCGAAGGTCAGCGTTCCTTTGCCCATTGCCCAGAACCGCCATACTGTGGTGATGGCATTGATTCACGGCCCGAATCTCAGCCACTGTCGCCTCGAAGAGCCGCAACAAACCCTTGATGAGATACTCACAAAACGCCGGAAAAGCCTATCACGAGGGAATCATCCATGCCGATCTTTCTGAATACAATATCCTCATGGAGGAGGGCAGGTGCGTGATCATCGACTGGCCGCAATGGATAGAAACCTCCCACCCGAATGCACAAACGATCCTTGAACGGGACATCGATAACATTCTCACGTTTTTCCGGCGGAAATACCAGATAACCTGTGATCGCGGAGGATGCGCTGCGATGCGTGACCGGCTGAAGGTCTTTGGCATCGACATCATCAGGGGTTCGGTACGATCCCGATCCCGTCGCCCGATGTATGCCCTCGTCAGGATGGAAGGCCCGGATCATCGAAAGCGAGTCTGAGGTCTCGATGTTTCGTCTGTTCCGCATGCTCAACGAGGAACAGCCGGATATTCTTGCCGTGGACAGCCTCCAGGAGATTGCGGTCGACCAGCACGAGCTTTTCTTTTTTTTACAGTCACTCCCCCCGCAGACCCGGCTCGTCCAGGTGACAGGAGGGGAACGAAAAGAAACGCTTGGCAAGGTCGCGGCCCGGTTACAATATCAGTTTCAACCGGTTCGATCCGTTCGCCGAGGCCCGCACCACCGCACAGGTGGCCTCATTGGGAGCAGGGGCAGAGGTTATTGCATTTGAAAATGAGAGCGAGGTGGTCGTAAGCAGGCATCGCTCTCCTGGAAAGGGCGGCTGGAGCCAGAACCGGTATATCCGTAAGATCCACGGGGCTGTGCAGCTCAGGAGCAGGGAAATCGAGATGGACCTTGTCGCGGCCGGCCTGAAATATGAAAAAAAGATGACCCGGGCGTTTGGCGGGTGCAGCAGGGTCGCCTTCCGGGTCTTTGCGACACGGGATCAGGTCCCGGTTTCAACCTACCGTGGCGCTGATGTCCAGGTACGGATCAGCGGGAAGCGTCTTGAAAGGATCCGGTTCCGGCCCGCTCTCGGCAAAACCCCGGTACCTGATTGTCGGGATTGATCCCGGCACGACGACCGCGGTTGCTGCAGTCGATCTTGATGGCAACCTGCTCCATCTCGCGAGCTCCCGGCAGATGAACATGGGAGATGTGGTCGAGTCACTCTACCGCATCGGGAAACCACTTATTGTCGCATCCGATGTGCAGGAGATGCCGTATTCGGTGGAGAAGGTCCGGCGGGCGTTTTCTGCAGTTTCGTATACTCCCCGGCAGGATGTCAGTGTCGAGACAAAGATTGAACTTACCGCCCCGTTCCCGTATGCAAATGATCATGAACGGGATGCACTTTCCGCTGCCCTCGACGCGTACCGCCAGTACCGGCACCGGTTCCAGAACCTTATGAAACGCATCCCGCCCGGGCATGACCTTGATGAGGTCAGGGCACGGGTAATCCGGGGACAGTCGCTCGATCAGGTAATCGGGGATATGAATTCAGTTGCTCCTGCACCGTCAGCTGAGGTACCTGCCGTTACCGGTGGAGGTAAAACATGACGAGAAGGTCAGGGTGCTGGACGGGATGGTAAAACGCCTGCGAACGTTCGTCGCCGATCTGCAGGAAGAGGTCAAGGAGAAAAACTTCGAGATCCAGAGGCTCCAGGCACGTGTCCGGAAGAACCATACCGTTCAGGATGAAAAGCTTGCAAAAGATACCGAATTGATAAAAAAGGATGCGGTTATCCAGAGCTTAAAAAAACAGATACGCAGGGAGGAGCGGCGCAACCGCACCCTTTCCAAACGCCTCGTGCGCATCAGGAAGTTTGCCGAGCTCTCGATGGAGGGCGAGGTGCTTCCGGTAAAGGTGATGGAAGCACTGACAAAGGACGGGCTTCGCGGGCTCCTGGATGATGTGGGGATTGATGAGGGCGATATCGTCTATGTAACCCGGCTTGACGGCTGGGGCAGGAGCGTGGTAAGGGATCTCGCAGAAGCCCGGGTCGCAGCAGTTGTTACCGGTGAGGCAGCACATTCGCAGGGCGATCCGCAGATGATCCGGGCATTCCGGGAATCAGGGATTCCGCTCCTCTCCGACAGGGATACGAACGTCCAGATCCGGGGAAAGCAGGGGCTTGCCGGGAAGGAAACGTTTGAGAAAGCTCTTGCCTGCTGGCGGGAAGAACAGGCCCGGCACGAACGTGAAAAAAAATCCGACCTGATCGAGCACATATTCAAAGAGTACAAGAGCGAACGGGGTAAGGAGGTGCGCAAAAGTGGATGACCGCGAGCTTTTGAAGGTCGTATCAGGGATTGTCGGGAGGGAGAATACGATGGATGACTGTGCCGAGGTGCCCTGCGGGGACCGGATCATGGTGCTGACCACCGATATGCTCCACCGCACCACCGATTTTGAAAAAGGGATGAGCGACTGGCAGATCGGCTGGATGAGCGCGGCAGTCACCCTCTCGGATATAGCGAGCATGGGTGCCGAACCGACCTATCTCCTGGTTGCGGTCGGGCTTGACGACTGGAAGAACCTGGCGGGTGTCATGCAGGGTGCCCAGGACTGCTGCAGAAGGTTCGGTGCCGCAATCATTGGTGGTGACATTGACCATCATGCGGAACTCACGGTCGTGACAACCGGGATCGGGCTTGTCGACAGGGACACCATTGTGCGCCGGACTGGTGCACACCCGGGCGACCTTGTCTGTATCACCGGAACACCCGGCCAGGCACAGGCGTACCTTGACGGGTATTCGCAGCATAAGAAGGCACTTTTTGAGCCACAGCCCCGGGTAGAGGAAGGAAAACGACTCGGCAGGTCAGGTGTCAGCGCAATGATGGATGACAGCGACGGGATTGCCCTCTCTCTGTACGACCTTGTCAGTGTCAATGACTGCGGCTTTTCCCTTGATTCGGCAAAAATCCCCCGCCCGGCAGGATCCCGGATAAACAGGCTCTTGAACTTGCATTGTACGGCGGAGGGGATTACGAACTGATTTTTACCCTGCCCCCGGGCGGCATCCGGTGGAAGGTGTTACCTATACTGTCATAGGTACAGCCATTCAGGAAAAAAATGTCCTGATTGATGGCCGCACGCTGGAGAAGCGGGGATACCAGCACCGGTGGGAATGATCCTTTCCAGGACAATACTATCGTTTATTTTTCTTCTCATCATTCCCCCTGCAGCTGGACGAGTGCATACATCCGCAACTGAACATCCGATCAGGACGTCGCAGAAAACATGAAGGATCAGGTCTTTGACTATAAATACCAACAGGGAGAGATAGTTCATCATCAGAGCATAAGAGCACTTTTGGGGGTCTATGGAATCGTTAGAAAGCAAGATTGAACGGCTGCCTCCGGAACAGCACAAGGAAGTCGAAGATTTTGTAGACTTCCTGTTATTCCGGTCAGGAATCGTACAGGAATCCCCCGTCCTGCCTGTCCCGCCCCGTAGCCTGAACGCAGCACCTCCTCTTATAGTCCAGGAACCTGTTCATATCCTGGAAAATCCTCCCTCGATGACGGATGGGATTCCCGTTGAAAATTCATCACGTACCGGACCGGCAGAGCAGACCGGCTCCTTTTCAGGAGATTTCGGTCCCGGGTGACGACCGGATCGCCCGGGATTACATGGACTACGGGAAGTTTGACCGGGCCCCGTCACCAGCTGCAACTGCCGTGACAAAAGTTAAGGAAAAATTACGGAAACAGGAAGAGGAGAAGAAACCCAGGGTATCACTCGACTGGATTTGATGAAAAACAGTGGACTCGACGGGATTTGAACCCGTGGCCTTCACGTTGCAAACGTGACGATCTACCCCTGATCTACGAGCCCGCAATCTGCGGCATACTATTTTTCAGCGGATTCCATATAGTTGTTCCTGTCCGACTACGGCATGTATCCGATTTCAGGTGTTATCGGGGATATGAGCATTTATAAAAAAAAGGTTCTATTGCCAGCCGGCATCCCTCACTCTTTCTTACCTTTATAAACATGGGAAAAGAGTGTCGCTGCGGCTCCTATAGTTGCAGTAATAACCCCGATTATTGCGACAAGGACCCCGGGGTTATCCAGGGGACCACCGGTCGGAGTTGGGACCGGCGTCGCCGGAACTTCAATAATTATGGGGCCTGCGGATGTCGGAACCGGAGTCGGGGGAACGGTATACTGATTCAAGGGCTGGAGCGTCCCGAACGCGTGGGTTGATGTGCCGGCAAGGACATACACGGTCCCCTCATAGTCATAATATCCACTCAATGCCAGCCGGATGATATGGTTTCCGGCCGGGATCGCGGTCAGGTTCGCCGGTGTGGTACCGTAATATCTCCCGTCAATCAGGATATTTGCTCCCAGCGGGGATGAATATACCGAGATATCCCCGGCATTCGGGGAGGACCGGGCTGGTGCCGGACGGGGTTGCCTGGGTGGTAGGGAGTGTTGTCCCGGGCACTCTCTGACTCAGGAGATACGTCATCAGCCGTGTGTTGATCAGGTCAGATTCAGTGGCGTTCAGGAATCTCTGGTTGGACAGCAGGGTCCATTCTACCACGTACCCGTCCCCATACCGCCAGTAGAGCAGGGCAGGGTCATTATTATCATAACTCAGGAGCGTGACCGCGCCGGACCGTGCCGTCATACGCGGGCGTGAGGAGAATACATCGGTATTTGGAAAGGTCTCCCGGAGGCCGCTGAAGACCGTTTGCGAAAGCGGTGAATCCGGACTGGTCACCTGCAGGTACTTCGAGTCTTTTACGTTGTTCCCGGATGTGGCCGGCAGGCTTGCATCAAAATGCTGGTAATCTTTATAGGTTACGACAAAGACTTTGCCGGAACCAACAGCCTGTTCGAGCTTTGAGGCGGTATTCTGACTGAATGTATCGTCACCGCCCATAAAAATTACATCAACCGAAGGATCGGTGTATTTCGTACTATTGTCATCGAGAGCGGTTCCTGAGGTGCCGGGAAGCGAATAAACCAGAGTGAACGCGTCGGTATGGAGAACAGGATTGAACCCCGAAGTATCCCCGTATATAGTTATATTAAACGCTGCCGAAGGCATTACGATCAGCAGGGCAGCAGTCAATAAAAGAATGAATAAGGTATTGATATTTTTTATTTGAATCATAGCATCTCCGGACCTATAACTGGTGATTGTTATTAGTATCAGGAATATTTGTTCAGCCCGGGATTATATCGTTTTGGTCATGCCATTCTCCATGAACGGCGTCCAACGGATGAACAGATCCGGCAGAACAAAAATCACCGTTGCAATAAAAATATTACATTCAACATCTTCCGGTAAATCGTAAGGATCTGAACGATAATGGCAAAATTCATCATTGAACCAAAAAAAGGGAAAGACGGACAGATAGATTATATTGTTACCTACCATGATCCAAAAACCGATAACCAGTTCACCCTGACAACAACCAATGATCTCGATGAAGCGGTCGGGCGTCTGAAGACCACTCTCGAAAGCGAAGTCGAGGCGATGAAGAAAAAATGATCTGATGTCGTGAACGGAAATAAAAATTTGCATGGACCCGGCGGGAATTGAACCCGCGGCCTTTACGTTGCGAACGTAACGATCTACCCCTGATCTACGAGCCCAAAAATGAGATGATATCAGAGAATGATCTCGATATCTAACTTTTCAGCCAGTTCCTTATATCTGTTCCGGATTGTGACTTCAGTAACCCCCGCCACTTCGGCCACTTCCCGCTGGGTCCGGCGCTCGCCGCCGAGAATTGATGAGATATAAATCGCGGCTGCGGCGACCCCGGTCGGGCCCCGCCCGCTTGTTAATTCGCGTTCTCCTGCCTGGCGAAGGATCTCAACGGCTCGGCTCTGGACCTCTCCTTTCAGGGTAAGCCCGGAACAGAAGCGCGGGACATAATCGATGGGCGAGGTCGGGAGAAGCTTAAGGCCAAGTTCCCGGGAGATGAACCGGTATGTCCTGCCAATCTCCTTTCTGGAGACACGGGAAACCTCTGCTATCTCGTCAAGCGTGCGGGGGACATTACACTGGCGGCATGCTGCATAGAGTGCAGCAGCAGCAACACCTTCGATGCTCCGTCCGCGGATCAGGTTTTTGTCGACCGCATCACGGTAAACGACGGCTGCTGTCTCACGGACATTTCTCGGGAGACCAAGAGCAGAGGCCATCCGGTCCAGTTCCGAGAGTGCGAATGCAAGATTGCGCTCGGTTGCATTGCTGACCCGGATACGGCGCTGCCATTTGCGTAGCCGGTAGAGCTGGGCCCTGTTCTTGGAGGAGATTGCCCTGCCATACGAGTCCCGGTTGCGCCAGTCGATCATGGTTGAAAGACCTTTGTCATGGATCGTAAAGGTCATGGGAGCCCCGACCCGTGACCGTTTCATACGCTGGTCGTGGTCGAACGCCCGCCACTCGGGACCGCGGTCGATAAAGTCACCGTCAATGACAAGACCGCAGCTCTGACACACCAGTTCTGCCCGTTCATAGTCATGAACAAGCTGCCTGCCGCCGCATTCCGGGCAGACCGTCTCGGTATGATTCTCGGCCTTCTTCTCGACCTCTTTTCCCTTCGTGCGTAATTTGAGTGCTTCTCTTTCGCTCTGAAGGACTTTTAACTTTTCAACTTCCTGCATTAAGATTCACCAATGGTATACATTTTTGTGTGTGTTCGGAACCGGCGTAACCCGGGTGTTGTGCTGTCACTTTGCGAAGAGTTTTTCATTAGGCTGGACCCTGCATTTTTCGCGGCACAGGACTGCTGCATACGGTGCTTTGACATTGCCAAAGAGATCCATAATTTTTCCCACCGGTTTCATCCGGCGGTCAGTCACTTCGCTGTATAAAGGGGGGAGCTGGGCGGCATCGCACTGAATAATGAGCATCCGGCTGCCAACGGTGCTCATCGCTCGACCAACAACCTTCACACAACACCTCAAAGATACAATGGCACTGGAATTAATTTAGTAATTTATATATATGGGTTCTCTGTTTATTTAAATATTGCGTGAAAGTATAAATAGAAATTTCAGGAAGCAAGAAACTGGTCGATATTTAAAGATATAACCTGTTTACACTCAGCATCGGTCAGTCCGGCCCCTTTTGCAATGATAAATTTCGCGCGCTCATCCAGCAGGTCATGGGGAGCATGCGCATCCGAATCCACCACGATCCGGCAGGCTGTTTCACGGGCGACCAGTACGACATGGCCATTTGTCCGGTTATGCCCCCCCCGTGAGGTGATCTCCAGCGCAACATTGTTCTTTGCTGCGAGCAGTGCATCTTCCAGGGAGATCAGCCCCGGATGGGCAAGAACATTCACATCCCTGCACCCGCAGGCCGCATGATTGGTACCGGGGGCGACCGGCTCCACCGGTGTCTCACCATGGACGACAACGATATCGGCCCCTGCAGTCTTCGCCTCTTTTGCAATGTCAGCGATCTGAGACGGCGGGACATGAGTAATTTCGATGCCACAGAGCAGTCGTATACCGAAGAGCTGGGCGGATTTCCGGACCTGCACCAGCGATCGGATGACGGACGTGGCATTTGACGGATCGACATGATCCGTGATTGCCACGGTCGTGTACCCGAGTACGGCCATCCTCCGGATCAGCTCGATAGGGAGCATCTCTCCATCGGAAAGTATGGTGTGGGTGTGGAGATCGTACATGCCGTTCACCGTTTCACCTCAAGTCTCTGGGCAACTTTTTTTATAAGCGCCTCTTTACTGTCTGCCCACGTGACAACGGCCCGCCCTTCATGCCGTATCCAGTGTGCCGGGTGATGGTGATCCTCGATCCGGAACGTGACACCGATACGCTGTAATGCGCGTTCGAGATCGTTGATTACCGGGGCTTTTATCCCGCGGTTCAGCGATACTCTCCTTCCCTGACGACGGGAGTAACCTGCATTGAAATAACAGGGATAGAGAACGAACTCACCTTTCACCATTACACAGAATTTGGGGGTCAAGGTATAAACAGTGTACGCTCCCACCTTCTAGTATGCATCACATAGACGTCAGGATCGAGAAGGATATCTACGACGTCAACAACACGCTCGCTGACAATAATGCGAAGAAGCTGAAGGCCCATGGAGTCCGGGCCTTTGACCTGCTCGGTGCCATCGGTTCAGGAAAGACAGCACTTATCGAGCGCCTCGTTCCCCTGCTGATAAAAAAGGGGCTTCGTGCCGGGGCTATTGCCGGCGATGTATATGGTGATGACGATTTCCGGCGGCTTGTGGCGCTGGGTATCCCGGCGTTCAATGCAAATACCGGAAAGGAGTGCCACCTTGATGCCCATCTTGTGGAACATGCGATCGATCACCTGCCCCTTGAAGATATTGATATCCTTTTTATCGAGAATGTGGGCAATATGGTCTGTCCAACCGATTTCCGCCTTGGTGCTGAAAAAAGGATCGTTATTGTCAGTTCAACGGAAGGCGACGATGTTGTGAACAAGCACCCGATGATGTTCCGTGACTGCACAATAGGGGTAATCAACAAGGTCGATCTTGCCCCGCTCGTGGGAGCGAACCTCGATCGGATGGAGTCGGATATTCATCGATATAATCCACGGATGCCCGTTTTCAGGACTAACCTGAAGACCGGTGATGGTATCACGACTCTTCTTGATGAAATCCTTGCCTGAAAACCACGGAACATGAAAGATCCGGGAGACAGAATCCTTTGTTTCTCTGAGGTTCTTTCCCACGACCGGATCCCATCGGGAAATACTATAAATAACCCGGAAGGGAATATATAGAGCACCATCTTCAGGAAAGGTTCCCGGAGAAATTATCAAGAGAGTGACACCATGCAGTGGCAGGGAGAATCAGTACGAAAGGTGACCGGTGGCAGGCGCCGCCCGGCACAGACGAAGCGACGGACGGAGATCGGGCTTTCACCCGCAGATACCCACATCGGTGAAGACCGGAGAAAAATCATGAGGACTACCGGTGCAAACCAGAAAGTCCGTGCACTCCGTGCAAATTTTGCAAATGTGACCAACCCGGCAAACGGCGAGACCAGGAAGGTCGCCATTGCAAGCGTCATCGAGAATGGGGCAAACCCGAACTATGTACGGCGAAACCTCCTGACAAAAGGCGCAATCATCAAGACAGAGATTGGCAATGCACGAATCATGAGCCGCCCGGGTCAGGACGGTGTCATCAACGCGGTGTTACTCGAATAATTCCCCATTTTTTTAACATCGGATAGTATTTTTCCCGGATAATTGACCGGGTGCCTGCACGCTCGTTCCCTGCAGAGATGTTTTTCAAAAGCTTCTTTCCGGCAGCTGCTCCGCCCCTTTTGGCATTTATTTTCTGCCTTTTGAATACCATGGGATAATTGTTCCGGCATTTCCGGGATTACAACAACTATTATTTTTTCCTGGCCGGAGCACTCAAAAATCGAGGTGCCTGTTCACACGACAGGCAGGTGTTACTGCGTACACAGCGGCGGAAACACAAAAAGGACCATCCTCATGGGTTCTCAGAACATAAAATACGGATCCCGGCGGCAGGATTTCAGCAGAGCCTTTTTTCTTTAGAACCTTCCCATAGTGTAGTTATGCGAAGGATCTATTACCGTTTTCCCCAGCGTGTTGATCTCTCATTTGCCATGGGAATGCCGTTGAACGAGACCCTGAATTACATTGCTGGTTTTGATAATGCAGAATCCACGAAAAGAACCGAAAAAGAACTGATAAAGGTGAAGACAAAGGTGAAGATTGCGGTCGACCGGGCGACATTCGGGGATCTTACGCCCGATGTGCTCCGCCCGGGAGTTATCACGGAAGCCGCCGACCTGCAGGTATCCATTCTCCTGCTTGCCTTGCGGGGGGGAGGAAAGGTGCCGGTTGGGAACGAGGTGTTCTTCCTACGCCTGACCGACCGGGGATCAAGGACCGATATTGATATTGCAAAAGAGGGACGGGGAGAAGGTCTGGATGCACTGGATATGAAGAATATTCTTCTGGGGCCCCCGAAGTGACCCTTAAAATCACGATCGCAGCACCCTTCAAGCACACACGGAAGGCCGGGATGCGGAAGAACGAGCTGGTCTATTATTATGCACTCGACCGGAAGTGGATGAGCACCGATCAGGCGAACCTGCTCCTGAACCGGGCGGAGGAGGACGGGCTCATCGTCCAGCAGAACGGCATCCTCTCTCCCCGCTTCGACGTGAATGAGATTATCATTCCCATAGGGTTTAAACCGACAGCCTCGGTCTTTGAGCGTAATGACCCTGTGCAGGAACTGATTGCGAGGATCGCAAAGGCTAGGGAGATGCAGGAAACCGTGGTCGTATCAGAAATGAACCGGATGATCAAGGAGCAGTTTGACGGAAATCTTCTGCCGGCAGCAGCGCTTGTCCTGCTCGCAAAGAAATACGGGGTGCCATTCGTTGACCAGAGAGATGCGCTTGCAGCCACCGTCAGGAAAGGATAGTTCCCTGCTCAGGAAGGCACCTCCGTTTCTTCGGAGCCGGAAGCAGGTGAGAATAACCGGATTTTTAACAACAAAGTATTTCGGTGATTTATTGCTTATATATCATCAGACAGGTTTGATGAGGTAATTCATGACCAGAGGCAGACACAATTCAATGGATAACAAATGGTTGATTATTGCAGTAGTCGTCGGAATTGTTGCAGTTGCGGCAATCGCAGTGGCATTCTTTCTTGGTGGGAATCAGGGACAGGTCCCCGGAGGCAAGACAACCACTGTACCGTCTGGCAGCCAGGTAGCGGGCACGGGCACCACGTTTCCTACCGTGAAGCCGACAACTCCCGTGGTTATTCCTGCCCAGGGACTTTTTGTGGAGGTCAAATATATCGGCGGGTTTAATGGCACCTATGGTATCGATACTACGGTACAAAAAGTGAGAAACTCCGGCGACAGATTATTTACAATAGACAGTGCGACAGGAAATGTTACTGCGACTTTTACCAAAGAAGACAAATCCTCGCATGTTCTTACCGTCATCATATGGAAGGATGGAAGGCAGCTTATATCCGCGACGAATTTCTCCGCGTTCGGCACGGCGAGTGTAGCCTACACCGTATAATCAGTCTTTTTTTTCCTTTCCCGCAGATTTTCCCGGGAACCCGGCCTGATAAAATTGTAAAAAACGGGCTCTGTTGAAATCCTCACAATATTTCTCTCAACGCTCTTGGGGGCTACTGCACGTAATGCCTCCGCCCCCCGCCGATATGGCCTCCCTCTGGAGCGATAATTCCAGAGAAGGTAATACAATACTCTCGTATAGCGCAGGGGGCGGTTCGGGGGGACTGGCACTGTCCCCTCCGATAATAGGTGATTCGCGATTTGTTGAAATGTCAGTGATTCAACAGAGCAAAAAAAAGGATTGGTATTTTATCTTCTCCCGGCTTTGACCGGTTTTTCAGTTTTCTCCCCTGCAACCTTGGGGAAGATCTCGTCAAGGGATTTGTCGCCGTACGTGGTTACGCGGGCGTTTATCTGGACAAAGTCATTAGTGATCTCGTTTGACCTGATGGTCTTTCTCCGGCGTTCTCCTTCCATCACAGGGTGGAAACCCACTCCCTCTGTCATAAGCAGTTTCTTGCGACCCGCGCCCGGCAGGCTCTTCTTTGCAGGAATTCCGGTCCGGTCAGATGCTCCGGTAATCTGGATTTTATACCCCGCAAGCCCCAGTGCACCCGCATCGATCTCCTCGCCGATACGTTTGCCCACAAGTGCTCCTGCTGCCCCGCCGCTCGCATCCACATTAAAGGCACGACCGGTCTTTGGATCTGATACAACGATCTTTAACTCCACCATTTTGTTTGCTCCTTATTGTTCCTTCGAAAGAATTCGTCTGGAATCTTTCACGTCTCCAGGCTGCCGGCAGTGATGCCTACACATGAGAAATACCCATTTTATTATACCGGTACACTATTAAATCCTCGCGTCTGTCATGGTTCATCCGCTTTATTTGCCCCAGAAAGGATCCTCTTTTCGCTTTATTGCGGTGAACTCGTTGAGAATTTCCTGCGTGCTCACGTTCAGCGTTTTGAGCATCTCCCGTTCGAGCACCTTCACGTGTCGTTCGGGTATATCTACGAAGAGATCGTCCCCGACATTCAACTGCCGCCCTACCGTTACCCCCTCGATAGAGATGGCCACCTCGAGCCCGGCGTCCGCCTCACGGATGGATTCCTGGCGGAGCTGCATGGATTTAAGGTGCCCAACCTTCTTGCCGTCGGTCTTGATCAGGTTCACATCGCTGCGGAGTTTTCCCCCCAGCACCCGCACGCCAACGACCGCCGGGTTGCTCTGCCGGAATACACAATCCGGGAGGAGCCGGATCTTTGCCGGCATGACGATGTGTTCAAACCGCTGTTTTTCCTGGAGCCGTTTCTGCTCCTCCCGCCATGCGAGATACTGGTCAATCAGCTGGTAGATTACCCTGCCCTCAAAGACCTTGACCTGGGTATAGAGCGGGTTTTTGATCATGTCCGCGGCATCGGGCAGTACCGGGGTGTTAAAGGACAGGAGGACACGGAATGCCGGGTTTTTGATGGTTTCGGTGTCGATAAGGTCATGACGGCTGACAGGACCGACCTCAGCCCGCATCACGCCGATGCCCTTCCCCTCAAGTTCCTTGCAGAGCGCCTCCAGCGCTCCGATGGTATCTGCCTTGATCACGATCCCCTCGTCGGCAAGTTTGACGTGGATCTCCGTCATCTCCTTTTTTATCCTTGCCTCCACCTCTTCCCGGTTTCCGCGGATCACAAAGAAGGGTGAACCTGCAATAACATTTTCGAGGTTCGGGGCCGTGACCTTGATCCCGGCTGCTGCCGCGACGGACTTTACCCGCTCGAACCGGTCCTCGACCAGGATCTCTTTCATCGGCCTGGGCTTCAACAGCGACCGCACCTTTGTCACCACGATAGAATCCTGAGCCGCGACTGCAATCTCGTCCCCGACAGCCAGCGTCCCGTCGTAAAGGATTACATCGAGTGTTGTGCCGAGTCCCCTTTCTTCCTTTACTTCAAGGACGGTTCCGGCACCCGGGCCCTCGACAAGGAGGGCCAGCTCCTCCCCCATATAACGCTGGGCAAGCCCGATCATGACGAGCAGCAGGTCGGAAATACCCTCACCGGTATGAGCGCTGACCGGTACGATCGCAAGGTTGCGCTTGAAATCGGATATCCGGTCGAAACGGTCTGCCGAGAAGTCCAGTTCGGAAAGCTTACCCACGATCTCGTAGGTCTTGTTCTCCAGATCCCCTTGCACCCGTTCGTTCTGCTTTGCAAACGAGGAAAGGATGGATTCATTCTCGAAGATCCGCCAGCCATGGATCCGGTCTACCTTGGTGGCGGCTACAACAAAAGGCGTCCGGCAGTTCCGCAGGATCTGGAGTGCCTCAATGGTCTGGGGCTGGAATCCCTGGTTGATATCGACAACAAGGATTGCCATGTCGGCCAGGGCCCCGCCACGAGCCCTGAGGGTGGTGAATGCGTGATGACCCGGCGTGTCGATAAAAAGCAGCCCGGGAATATTGATGGATTTACCCATTGTCCCGCTCATGGATCGGATCGCGTCAATAGGGACGATCGTCGCACCGATATGCTGGGTGATGGCTCCTACTTCTGAAGTAACGACCGAGGAGCCACGGATGCGGTCAAGGAGCGAGGTCTTCCCGTGATCAACATGTCCCATCACGCAGACAATCGGCGTCCTGACCTTTGGACTCTCCGCCATACCCTTCCACCTCGTCCTGCCCTGATGTGGGATGAAATACCTCTCAATTCCCGGTGCACAATCGGTGATGTGCAACGATTCGGATACTAAGGAATTGTGATCAGAGCCACCTGATATGTAATGGACACCTGACTCTATTAATAATCACCTTATGATCCTCCGTGTCTGCCTCTGTCCCTCCTTCCATTGTTCACAGCCGATCGGGTGATCGATCTATAAGGATACATTAATCAGAGTCCGGTGCAAATAAAAAAAGGACATCTGCCAGGGTAGGGTAGTTGGTTATCCTAGAGGACTGTGGATCCTCCGACCCGGGTTCGAATCTCGGCCCTGGCCTGATTACCGTTGGTTAAAGTCTAATCCTGTATTTAGACCCAATTTTGTAACCTCCTTTATTCCGGTATCAACCTGGATCTTGCTTCTACCGCTCTCATCGTTCCCACTGTTACGTCTGCCTGAACATCTGTTTTGCCGTGGCAACCCTCTGCTCAAAATCGGGCCCTTCGAGTTCTTCCACAACGGATTCGAGAACCTTTGGGATATCGATGTGCTGGGGACATTTTTCAGCGCACTGCCCGCACTGGACACACAGGGATGCAAATTCGGGCGTACCGAGAGCGACAGCCCCTCCAAGCCGTGCAGCGTACATGAACTTTTCCCCATTGGGATCGTCAGCCAGGGACAGGTTGTTGTAATGCTCGAAACACAACGGGATGTTTACCCCGGAAGGACAGGGCATGCAGTACTGGCAGCCGGTGCAGGCCACTTTCAGCAGCTCGCGGTACTTCTTCTCCACCCTTTTTACCAGCTGCAGTTCCGCTTTCGTCAGCGAATCGGGATACGTGTGGCCTGCCACGTTGAGATTTTCTTGGATATGTGCCTCGTCATTCATCCCGGAGAGAACAACTGTCACCTCGGGGTGGTTCCAAATCCAGCGGAGGGCCCATTCCGCAGGAGTTCTCTTCACCAGGGCTTCGTCCCAGATCTCTTTGACAGCGGGAGGCACGGTCCTGGTGAGGTTCCCTCCCCGGAGGGGTTCCATGATGATCACGCCGAGACCTTTTGAGGCTGCATATTTGAGGCCAGCGGTACCTGCCTGGTTCTTCTCGTCGAGGAAGTTGTACTGGATCTGGCAGAAGTCCCAGTTATAGGCGTCCACGATCCGCCTAAAATCGTCCCTGGCACCGTGGAAGGAGAAGCCGGCGTTCCTGATGCGACCGTCAGCTTTGGCTTTGGTCAGGAAATCCGCCACCCCCAGCTTCTCGACTTCATCCCAGAGTTCGCCAACAAGGGCGTGGACGAGATAATAGTCGATGTGATCTGTCTTGAGTTTCTCCAGCTGGGCATTCAGGAATGTATCCATATCCTCCCGGCTCTGGATAAGCCAGGAAGGGAGTTTCGTTGCGAGTTTTACTTTGACACGGTACCCGCCCGCAAGGGCACGGCCCACGAACGGCTCGCTTTGTCCCATGTGATAGGGCCAGGCTGTATCAACATAGTTTACTCCGTTGTCGATGGCATACCGTACCTGCTTTGTGGCCCTCTCCTCATCGATCGAGCCATCCTCTTTCACGGCGAGACGCATGCATCCGAACCCGAGGATGGAAAGTTCGTCCCCGTTCTTTGGCATTTTCCATACAACATTTTTCATCACCTGATTTTTTCCGAGTGGAACAATAGTGACTTTTGCTTCTTTATCCCAAGCTCACGCAGCCACCCGGATACCTTATTCCTGGCATTTTTTTACATCGCTGCCACGGATGGGAAGACCCTCCAGGATAGTTGACTGCGGGCAAAGTCCTTTGATATCCGCAACACTTCGTCCAAGGGCGCTTCCCTCATGGGTGCAGAACGGCACAATGGTTTTTGCGGAAAAATCATATTCCGATAAAAAAGTGGCAACCGGGATGGGTATCGTACCCCACTAGTTCGGATAACCAACGAAAATCACATTGTCACGTCCATGTTCTTAACATTCGTTTTCAGCCCGGGCCGGTAATCCTTTTTAAGTTCCTCCCGCGCCTGTTCCACAAGCTCGGCATAATCGCCCGGATACGGATTTTCGGATACAATTTCAAAGACATCGCCGCCGACGTATTCGTGTATCTGATGGGCAATTTCCCGCGTGTTGCCGGAATGTGAGAAGTAAGCGGAGAGTGTTAACCCTTTTTTCATGTTTATTGTCCTCCAACTGGTGCTGCAATCCTTTGATCGATTATAGTATACATAAAAAGCGTATGACATAAATAGTTCATACAAACATATATGTTACATACTTACAGGAAGGATACTATTGGAAGTCACGCCGAAAAAATACAAGTATAGCTGGGGAATCGAGGCAACCCTGGATATGATCGGAGGCAAATGGAAACCGCTGGTCATCTATCAGCTCAAGGACGGGACGCTGCGGTTTAACCAGATCGTGGACAGGGTAACGCCCAGGATCACCCAGAGGATGCTGACAAAGAGCTTCGCGAACTTGAGAAAGATGGTCTTGTCATCAGAAAGGTTTACCCGCAGGTCCCGCCGAAAGTGGAATATTCGCTCACGGAAACAGCACAAACCCTCATTCCGATTCTCGACCAGCTTTGTGACTGGGGGTATGAACACATGAATGACGACATCGAGTTCAAGTGTGAGGAATGAATGGCTTTAACCAGAGTTCATAGCCTGACCCTGGCCTTCTCATCTTTTGATACATAGCACCCGGTTCGATCCAGAAGAGTTGTTGTATCATGTGTGAAAAGACCGCATGTTCATCTTTTTTAAAAAAATTTGTTCATAGGGTGGCAGGTTTCAGCCCGGACTTCTCTCTTTTATTGAGGTAATAGACAATAATTCCAATCGCTAAAAAGAAGCAGGCAGTTATCACCGCATTGGTATTCAGGTAAAAAGCAAGGACAATGCAGCTGACCATGGCAAATACCGGAGTATAGGGGTACAGGGGAACCCTGAACGTTCGCTTTGCATCCGGCATCAGCTTCCGGAGTTTAAGGAGACTGAGGTTGATGAAAAAGAAGGTAAGGAGCGTCCCGAAATTAAAGAGAGAGGCAAGCCAGTCCAGGTTGCCATTGGTTACCAGCACAATCCCGCTGATGATAATCCCGCAGAGCAGTACGGTGAAGGCAGGGACATTCTGGCGGGAAATTTTTGATAATACTTTTGGCAGGACCCCCTGACGGGCCATGGCAAACAGTGCCCGGGATCCTCCCATAATCGAGGCCATAATTACGGAAGTCGTGGCAAACAGCGCAGATATAGCCACAAACTGCAGGATAAAAATATTATCTGTAACGGCTTTGAGGGCAAATTCCAGCGGTGCACTTGATGCCCCGAGGAGCTTCCAGTTCACAATCCCGACAGCTGACAGCAGAAACTCCGATATATATCACGGTGCAGGTCGCGAATGCGAACAAAATTGCCCGGGGGACATTTTTTTCCGGATCTTTTATCTCCTCTGCCATGATGGCAATTGTGTTGAACCCGATAAAGGCAAAAAATATGATTGCAGCTCCTGACATGACTCCGGAAAATCCCAGGGGGAAGAACGGGTGGTAGTTCGAATAGTTCCCGCTGGTGAGCAGGGCGGCAGAACCTACCAGGATGAAAACCAGCAATGCCAGGATTTTGAGAGCGACCAGAAGGTTGTTGGCGCCGCTTGCCTCCCTGATTCCTTTGAGATTCAGCAGCATCAGGATCAGGGGCCACAGGGTGCCGACAATTACAAGAGTGCTGGTGGTTGTCGGAATACCCACAAAATAGGTAAAATAGGCAGCAAATCCCACACTGACTGCACTTGCACCGACGATATAATCAAAGGATTTCATCCAGCCGACCACGAAGCCGGGGAATGCGCCGAATGCCTTTGTCGTGTAAATATAACTCCCGCCCGATTCATGAATAAAGGAAGAAAGTTCCGCGGTAGAAAGACCGGTGAGGAGTGCGACGAATCCGGCAATAATGAACGAAAGAATGACTGCTGGCCCGGCGAATGCCGGACGCGACTCCGATGAGTACGAAAATCCCCGTCCCGATAATCGCCCCGATCCCGATTCCTGCGGCACCCCAGAATCCCAGTGTGCGGCGCAGCTCAGCCATGATAATCCCTCCCGCTGTTCATGCAAGTGTCCTAATTACTGATCTGTTACTCATACATCTCCCCGGGTTCAGATTTCGGCGAGGGAGGGGTATGATCCAGGACCATCTGTCCCATTTCGGATTTCAGGAATGAAATGCCAACGGCTCCGGTACTTACGACGGCCTGAATGGCCTGATCAAGGTCAGCAATGGAGAAGTTCTCGTGAAACGGGTAGATGCTTTTCATGATTGTAAAACCTATTACCTGTCCGCTCTCGATCACCCTTACGAAGCTTGTCAGTGGAGAGGTGAGTACCTGTGTCAACCGGAAAATAAACTGATGATCCTCTTTGTTATAATAATCGTTGAGGGCCCTGATGACCGCCTCATCTGAAAATGTGATCTGGAATGCGACAACGTAGTATTTCAGGGGTTTCCGGTTTTCAATAAGGAGCGGGAAATCCCCAATTGATGTCCAGAATCCGCTTAGCTCATCCGAAGTGAATTCTTTGGTAATCTCAAGATCCATTTCCTGCAGATGGTTTTTCAGGTCTATCTGGACCTCATCCGAAGGTTTCAGAAGCGGAGGAGTCATGAATTTTTTTTCACTCCTAACGATGCCAGCGCAACTCCGACCTCCGTACGAACATCCTCCTTTGGATCCTGCAGCAATTGTTTCAGGGGTTCAATTGCCCGGGCATCACCAATTTTTCCCAATGCCCATGCTGTATGGGCACGCACGTCATGGTGCGGATCATTCAGAAGAGGAATAAGGAATTCCACAGACTTTCTTGTCGGCGATATGTCCCAGTGAATGGGCGGCACCCAGCCTGATCCATTTCTCACCTGATTTCAATGCATTGATAAGTGGCTCTACTGCACGGCGGTCGCCAAGCATTCCAAGCGATTTTATCACGACATACTGGACATTTGCCGATGGATCATTCATCGCATCAATGAGGGGCAGGACGCCATGTTCATCGCCAATCTCTCCAAGGGCTTCAGCAGATTTTCTGCGTTCAATAAGACCTCCGGTTTTCAGGATCTGTATGTATTCGGGGACATCTGAGGACCGCGTCTTAATCTGATCATGTATCTTCTTCAGATCCTCCTCCACATTTCCTGCCGGGACCTCATCTGGTGAAGTTGTTGTTTTTCCATCTGTATTTTCAGGAACCATCTCGCACCCTTCAATTGATCAATGGGAAATTATCTGATCAATGATCCAATCAGATTTTTTTCTCGTGCATTTGTGATGGAATTCACGATCTTCTTTAAAAAATATCCCTTAAAAATCAATTTTTGAAACGAATTTTTATCATGGCGACGAAGAGATTCTGTTGATAATGTCATTCTGACTTTTTTGGGGGGATATCTCATCCAGAACATGGAAAAATTCCGTTTTTATTGCCTCATGAAAATAAACCGGGTGAATATCGTGATTATCTCCCTCTGCCAGAACGATAAAACCGGTAGACAGAAATGATTGAAAAATTACAGTACGACATAAACCGGAAAGATAAACCGGAATGATCGGGCATAAAATCCTACCAGGTTTTCTAACCAGATTTTTCTGACCAGATATATTGGATCCGGCATCCAGAAATGTTCACTCTATGGTATTACATGCCGGTACACAACTCTGAACTGTGTCGGAGAATGCCTGTTGTCCAAAGGTGATATGCTTATGGGATTGCCCGGCAGTAAGGCTGTTGAAAAGAACGAAACCGTGGATTAAAGGAACTTATTCTGGCCTGTTTTATACCTGTAGATGATATCGGCAGTCAGGATATGCAGTTTATGTTCGGGCTCTGTGTGATCGATATAAGGTCCCATGATCCTGCCACTCGTTACTCCTGTCGCTTCGGATCGATTGTTGCTATCGGGAGTACGCTCCATGACTGACATAATAACCACCTTGTGGTTTCATCATATAAATTTATCTTATAAGTATATTATAAATAATGAGATAAAATCCCGGCCCCGCATTCTTTTTAGTCATGTATTCTTGCAGGGCAGCCCTTAGTTTCACCATTGTTGATGTCCAACATTATTCTATGACCGTGAAAAATTTGCAGCACAAATCCGGGTGATCAGGATGAGCCGGTGAGGCAGCCAGGCTTTAACGCATACCTCAAAGGGTCGGTCAGTATCTTTTTGTAGATCCCCCGGGAAACCTGAGGTGTGGACGCGCTTTCCCATGCCCTTGTTATCGTAATTCTGTTTCTTGCAGCCGGTGGTGCCCCGCCACTTCTTCCCTTTGCCATAGTCGGGGCGGTCATCGTGGACGCGGATATCGTGTTCGGGTTATTCTCCGGAAGGTCCCCCGCACTCTATATGTTCACTCACGGGGGTTTTGCACATAGCATCACCGGCAGTGCTGTTATGTCGGGGGTTGCAATCGCCGGGATTCAGCTGGCCGTACTTGCAGGAGCGCTGCCTTCCCATGCAGCGGGGATCTCCCTGCTCCTGTCGTTTCCCGTGGTGCTTGCCGGGGCCCTCATCCACCTCGGTATCGACGCACTCGCGTATCCGGGGATTCCGCTCCTGTATCCGTTGTCGGACCGGAAAATGACAGCAGGCATACTGCCGGGGCCGAGCATTCTTCTCTTCATTACAACCGGCAGTGTTGTTGTGTCATGGTTTGCCGGATGGGTGGCCATATTCACCGCTGTCTGGACTGCAGCAGCAGTACTCGTCCTGTTTCTCGGCCTCCGGGCCGGGGTGTTTCTTGTCGTTCGTTCCCGGCAGCTGCGGGGGAGGTGTGTGCCCACAGCAAACCCGCTGCAGTGGATCATTATCGATGAAGAAACGACATCGGTATCAGTTGCCCGGTATTTCCTGATGCGTGGGATCTCCGGGCAGGAAAGATTCAGGAAATATACCAATACCGACTCATCAGAGACGGAACCGTTCCTCTCACTGCCGGAGGTCCGCCGCCTGAAATTCCATTCCTATGCCATGGTTGCAGAAAAAACCGGGTCCGAATTTATATTTTCAGATCCCCTCCGGGAACATGGTTATTTCCGGTATCCACCTGATTACCGGCGTCTGGTAATCCCCATCGCCCCGGACAAACCGGGCATGAATCCATGAAAAAGGTGACTGGCACGATATTTATACCGGTATTTCAAATGTATCTCCCTGAAACAAGGGTCTTATGACATGAGCCGGAAACATTATGTCCACGGGTACACGGATCGCGAGTCCGAGCGGCTTGCTGACCAGGCACAGACGCTCACCGGACTTCTTCATGGTGACACGTCGTATCCTGCGGGATCCCGTGTACTGGAGGCCGGTTGCGGGATCGGTGCCCAGACGGTAATTCTTGCTGCAAACAGCCCCCAAGCCTGTATTACCTCGGTAGATATCTCAGCCGATTCGCTCCGCCGTGCAGAGGGTTTGATCCGGGAAAAAGGCATCACCAATGTCACCTTCTGTCAGGGAGATATCTTTCACCTCCCATTTGGGCCGGGGACCTTTGACAACATCTTCATCTGTTTCGTACTTGAGCATCTTTCCGAACCGCTGCGTGCGCTGGAGCGGCTCCGCCCGCTCCTGAAGGAGGGTGGTTCCATCACCGTGATAGAGGGCGATCATGGTTCCGCATTTTACCATCCTGAAAGCCGGTTCGCGCAGAGGGCCATCGATTGTCTTGTCCGCCTCCAGCGGGATATAGGGGGCAATGCCCTGATCGGAAGAGCCCTGTATCCGCTGATGAGCGCTGCTGGTTATGAAAATGTCCATGTTTCGCCCCGCATGGTGTACGCCGATGCCTCCCGTCCTGATCTTGTTGAAGGATTCATCAGACTGACATTTACGGCGATGGTTGAGGGGATCGGAAAAGCGGCACAGGAGCAGGGCATGATCAGAATGGAGGATTGGGAGAGAGGAATCCGGGATCTCTACCGGACGTGCGATGAGGACGGGGTCTTCTGTTATACCTTCTTCAAAGCGACCGGCATAAGAACCTGAACCCGGGAATCGCGGCAATCCTATGGAAAAATACCGATCATGAATGGATCGTCTGTTGTTGATGGTGTTATGGGAATTTTTCCCGGCACTTTCGCGCTGCCCACCCGATCTGTTTTTCCCTCCGGTCTTATCAGGTTTGAGAAGGAGAACCGCCATGCAATCCGCGAGCAGAAATCATGAAGAGGGACCAGCTCTGCCGGCCGAAATACAGACCGTCCTTCCTTTCCTCTGGGAAGAGATATGTCCTATGATTACCGGTGCGGACCCCATCATTTCCACCTCCGGTGAAAAACCGGGCACGGTGACGGGAACCCCCGATACCAGGAATGACCGGATGACACTCCCTTTCGTTTTAAATTATCCCAGGATTAATAATTCAGGAGATATCCTATGGACATGATCGCTCTTACCGGCTATCTCGCCGGAACCCTCACCACCGTTTCGTTTGTTCCCCAGGTATCCGTACCTGGAAACTCAGGGAGACCAAGGATTTCTCGCTGGCGATGCTCCTGCTCTTTGCGGCAGGCATGCTCCTGTGGACGGCATACGGGATCTGGATCAACTCGTTTCCTATCATCGCTGCCAACGTCATCACCTTTGGTCTCGTTCTGTTCCTGATTGGGATGAAGTTCAGGTACCAGTAATATTTTTTAATCGGGTTGCTGTCGGGCACCGGGTTGATCCGGAGCCTCCAAAAAAAGAACTTTTTTATTCCTGAAGGAGCACAAGGCACCCGGCAATCTTGTCGTGGAGGCCCTGGCGTTTCCTGGTGAGCCCGATCATGAGGAATCCGAGAAAGATGACCAGCGTGGAAATGATCTTTGCAAAGTGACGGAGTGTAACACGTGCGAAGGAGGGCTTGAGTCCATCCATATCTGTCACCACGATATGCATGAGCAATTTGCCCGGGGTTGCCTGGCTCCGGGACGACTCGAACCCGGCAAAATAGATCCACGGAATGACAACCAGAAGAATGCCATACGACGCGATAATCGATCCCCACAGGGCAATCGAGGTCCCTTCCGGTGTCAGCGAACTGACCGGTACATGCTGGACGAAATAGAAGTAAAGATTCTGGACTCCCCGTGTCAGGCCCAGGACAAACGCAGCAACAAGATCAAATAACAGGATCAGGATAAAATCCACAACAAATGCGACCAGCCGCCTGCCAAGGCCGGCATATACCCCGATGTCAGGGCATTCCTCCTCTTCCTGAACGGTGACGGGGGTCGTTGTTGCCGGTGCGACGACAATATCCTCCCCGCACCACTGGCAGAATTTTCCTAAAGCATCAGTCTCTTTTCCACATTTCGGACAGAACATTCCCTCTTACTCCTGATAGGTAAAGTTAATCCGGGTGTCCATTTTAATTTAACTGTTCTATTCTGCCATTTCATGCATGTATGGTGCCCGGAACCGCAGACTGTCAGGAAAATTTCGTTCATTGGTGCAATTATCTATCAGCCTGATTCCAGAGAGCAAATCAGAAATATAAACAAATTAAAGGACTATTCATGAAATGCCCCCTGATTTTATTGGTCCTGGCAGCTTTTCTATTCTGTGCGCTCTCTGCCGGTTGTACAAGCCCGACCGGGACCGGGATCAAAACCCCGGCGCCGACGACAACTGTTCCCCTGCCGCCCCCGACAATGTCCACCTCAACGGCCACGGTTGTATCGACCCCGGCAGCTGTACAAACCCTTCCTGCCGAACAATCTGTTGATGTCCAGGTCTACAAGCAGCGTCCCGATGCAACGATCCATCTCGTCTATAACGGCGGAAGAGGAGAGATTTTTGTCCAGAATATCATGATGCGGGTCACCCTCTCCACGGGTCAGGTGAATGAACGGTATATGAACGACGGTGCACGTAAGCCCCGGCGGGGAGATGAACTGGTCATGAGCGGTACCAGGGATACCGACCGGGTAGCAGTTTTTCTCACAAGCGCAGGGATAACATACAAGATCTACGATATGCCTCTTGCAAATCCCTATTATTAGAAGAACAATCCTTTTTTTCAAAATATTCTTAAAAAAATACGGCGTGTGGGTTCAGCCTGTCATGTGATCCCGTGCGATCCGTTCGGAGTACTTCTGTGTCAGATACCCGAGGCCGATAACGATGGCCACGACAACGCAGAGCACAAGCCACTGCTCCGGACCCGCCGCCCCGACTGCCAGCCGTGTCAGAAGGTTAAGGGGATTTGACGGCACCGCGAGAGCCAGGAGGATGACCACCACGAGCCCTGTGGAGAAGATGAACTGGGCAGCGGTTCTTTCGCGATAATGAAGTGCCACGAGAGTTCCTATCATGATTAGGATGAGTGAAGCGACGGTGACCTGGAGCAATATCAGTCCTGCATTCTGGATCGCGATACCGTTCACTATCAGGAGTACAAGCCACGTTCCTGCCTGGATCGGGACAAGTATCCCGCAGGCCAGCACCTTGCCCCAGACCATCTCCGGGAAGGTGATCGGTGTAGATACAAGCGTCTCAAGCGTCTCATGCTGATACTCCTCGGTAATCAGATCGATCACGAGCGCTGAAGAAATGATCGCCGGCATGAATACGAGGAGCGGGATAAGGAGGCCGTACACGAACTCGTAGAAATCTCCCGCGCCCGTTGAGGCCGGGATCCGGAGCGGCAGCGGCTGTACATCAAGCCGTCCCTGCCGGATCTGACGGAGGGTCTGCTCATATTTCAGGAAGATGTCCTTGAGCTTGACATCCACGATGGCACTCTGGAGGTCGTTCTGCACGGTATACAGAGTAATCTTGACGGGTTCCGGAGCGTCAGGACGTGTATCAGGAACATAAATGACCGCCGCCAGTTTGCGCTGTTCGAGTGCGGCGACGGCCGTCGAGAGATCCATCGTATAGACCCGGAAAATCCGGGCTTGCCCGGAGATAGGTCAGCAGCTCCGATTCATTTCCTGTATATGCGACGCTGTACCGGTAATGGGAATATTTCGAGAGGGACGACGGATCGTACATCGAGGTCAGCCCGACCATCAGGAAGGACGAGAACAGGGCGATAAAGAGCTGGAGCAGGATGGCAAGAAGTATGGTCCTTTCATTCAGGAGCCCACGGAACTCCTTCTTTGCGATGATGGAGAGATGGTTACCCTTCATCCAAGCCACCCCAGAATGAAATAGAGATTATACAGGCAGTGCACGACCATCGCGATCACAAGACCGGGTACAAACCATTTCTTCCCTCCGAGTTTCAGGCAGGTCGCGACGATGAGAACGCCGACAAAGTGCAGGAGCAGGGGCAGCCAGAGGGATCCCAGCGACAGGAAGAGGATGCTGCCAAAAACCGAGTCAGAGATCTGGGAGATGGTAACAAAGAGGAGAAGCTTTTCGGCGACCAGGAACCCGAACGCCGTTGCGCCACTGGCGATGACAAGATTTTTCCAGGTAAAGAACGCGGCATCCCGGGAATATATCGTGTATATACCGATACCCTTTGCGAACTCCTCAATCAATGCGGCAAACAGGAGCAGGAAGACCAGTGAGTAGGGCATTGGCAGGTTGAAGAAGAGTACGAGGCACATCATCTGTACCATGAAGACAAACGGGATGGAAAAGCCGCTCAGCAGGAACAGGGAGGTGAACGGATATTTCGATGGGAGGATCTCAGAGAGGAACTCCCGTACCCGGGTCGCAAGGGGTTTTTCGGAAAAGAGCCGTTCATCCTTGAAATTTTTTGCACCAATATAGAAGAGGACCGCGCCGGTGAGCCAGAAGAGCGAGGTCGAGTAGAGGTAATCGGTAACCGTCCAGGCGCTGCCCTGGATGGTGAGAACGATGAGCGTGAGCGGGGAGATGAGGCTGATCACGTGGACATTGGCAAAGATACTCGGGAAGAAGAGGTACGAGGTCGCCACTGTCGAGAAGAAGATGGAGATAAACGAGAGCTCCTTGAAACTCCGGGAGAGCATTCCGATGAGAAGGGCGTTTGCGAGGAAGAAGAAAATGATCGGGACGAGCGGGAGAATGATGAGCAGAGATGCTCCAAGATAGAGGGTCAGCCCGGTACATATGACGAGCATGCCGATGAAATACGGGAGGGCCTTTCCGATAATAATTGATGACGCCTTCACCGGGGTTGACAGGAGGATCTCTCCCTTGCGTTCGATCCGTTCATTCATGATGCTCATCATGAAGAACTGGGAGGTGAAGTAGAGGGGAAATATGAAGACGAAGACAAGGATGATGGAGTCGAACGGGAGCGGGGGTGAGAGTTGTGACGGTGTCTTGAAATTGCCCATAGCACTGCCGGAGGTGAGTACCTCGGTATACCGTGAGAGCTGGGTGTTCTGCGCATTGGACTGAACAAGCTGTGCCCGGAGCTGGTCCTCGGTGATGGAGAGCGCTGGTGAGGGAGTGGGGATGGTCTGTACGATTCCTTCAGGGACGGGAGGAGCCCGGCCTGGGGCAGCGCTGATATACTGGCCGCTCTGGGTGGAAAGGAAGTCTGAGTTCGCTCCTGACACTTTCTGAGTCGATCCAGAGCGGGTACGCCGCAAAAAGATCAGTTTCAGTATTATATACGCTATTGACGTATTTCCCGTAGTCCCGCGAAAGCGTTTTCATTGCTGCATTGGCTTTGTCGGTCCCGGGAGAGGATGCATCCCCATGGATAATGACCACGTCAAATGCGTTCCTGTTTGCATCCAGGGTGGACGCATCAAGCTGGTATACAGAGAAACGGGCATCACCGGCAATGAGCCCGGCTACCCGGGGATCATCGACTCCTACCCGGTACATCCCGTCCTGCAGGTGAAGACCGGTCTGGGCGGTGAAACCAGTCACAATGACAAGAAGGACAAAAAGGACAATTGCCAGGGGCAGGACATCCCTGCTCATCATGGAGAAGGACTTTTTTATTTCCCAGCGGGACAGGGTGGCAATGTCGGTCAGCGTGCTCATGTACAGTTCTTCTCTCACGGCAGGGCGGCAGGTATCGATCAAAACCCTGGCAAGGATTTGGGTACAGAATTGTACTGGGTATCGGTCAAATAATCATCGGTATTGACAGTCATCGATCCCGGGAAGTCCAGTCCCGGAAGAAGCGTCTGAGGCTCCTTGTTCTGTCTGAATAGTTCTCAGGTGCTGCCGGTTGCATGGCGGTGTGCATCGGGAGGGAGGATGCATGCATCCCAAGGTATATGGCTGACTCCGGGCAAACCTACTCGATAAGGTATCCATGATCACTGCCCGTAACCTGGCGAAAAAATTTGACGGTTTTGCCGCTCTTGACGATGTAAGTTTCGAATTTGAGGACGGCGAGATCTTCGGGATCATCGGGCACAACGGGGCAGGGAAGACAACCCTGCTCAAGATCATATCCGGCCTGATAACACCGACATCCGGTTCCCTGTATATCAATGATATCGACGTGGTGAAACACCCCCTTTCCCTCAAGGAAACCCTCGGTTACCTCCCTGAAGAATCCAGGCTGTATGAAACGATGACGGCCGAGAACTACCTTGCATTTTTTGGGGAAATTTATGGGCTCTCGTCGCAGGAGATCCGGATCCGCTCAACCCAGCTCTTCGCCGCACTTTCACTTGAACCCGACGGGAAAAAAATCGGGGAGTTCAGCAAGGGTATGAAGCGGAAAACGGCAATCGCCCGATCCCTCATCCATAATCCGAAATTCCTGGTATATGACGAGGCGACCAGCGGGCTTGACCCCATGACCTCGCGGTTCATCGCCGATTACCTCCGCACGCTCAAAAAGGAAGGTAAGACAATCGTGCTCTCGGCCCATAACCTCTACCAGGTCGAGGCGATCTGTGACAAGGTCATGATCTTAAAACGC
Source organism: uncultured Methanoregulaceae archaeon (assembly GCA_963721245.1). Lineage (GTDB taxonomy): Archaea > Halobacteriota > Methanomicrobia > Methanomicrobiales > Methanospirillaceae > Methanoregula. The sequence goes on from CAVRIL010000002.1 coordinate 229,688, forward strand.
GGCAAAATGGTGGCTTTCGGGAATATGCACCAGCTTCGCGACCAGTTCGGTACGCTGACCTATACCATCTTTTTCGCGATCGAGGATCCGGGCAGCCTGATCGGGCATGCAAAACCCTACCGGCAGGAAGAGGGGTTCTTCATCTGGGAAGCACAGGACATGAAGGAGCTCAACGAATGCACCGGTATCATCACGGAATCTGGCGGCCGGGTGGAGAAGATTGAGTCCCGGTACCCCTCGCTCGAAGAGATGCTGGTAAAGATCGGGAAATAAATTTTTAAGATCAGAAAATACAATTTCACTTTAGTTTAATTTTATGAAGTTGTGAGGATGACCCCCTCTCTCCCCCAGAGGGGGAGGCAGCCTAAGGGGGAGGCTCCCTAGACCCCATCATATCTTCTCGTTTCCGAAATCTTCGTGTAAGTTTGGAGAAGGTTATGACAACAATGGGATGCTTAGTGGAGCGTCGAATAATTTTGCCAAATGTTCTCGAATCACATCTGTTTTTACGATGATTGTGGGTGGACGCTCATCTTCAAAGGATGGTCACCTCGACAATTGTGGATTATGGATCGGAGATATGTCTCGTGTTAACTTCCCTGCCCCGCCGTGCCTCGAAGAGGCCCTGAGGCGGGTAACCCTCGTAAAATTTCTGATTTTTTTTCTGTCACGGGTGCGAATTCTGTTCGTATCCATTTCTTCTAATCCACAATGTTAGTTTCTCCTCTTTCTCGTCCGCTTCGCCTTCCGCCGAAACCCTTTAGAAAAACCCGGCTCAATCCTATTCCTGACCATCAGTCATGCAGGACAGGAATCAGACTATGAATAAGGAAATTATCATTCGCGAAGCCCTTGACAGCGACCGCGATGCGATCATTGCCATTTTCAATTACTATGCACAAACCAGCTATGCGGCATATCCTGAGATGCCGGTCAACGAGCGGTTTTTTACGTTCCTTCGCGACGGAACACTCGCGTTTTTTGTCATGGAATATCGCGCCAGAATCATCGGGTTCGGGCTCCTCAAACCAGTCCTGCCTTTTCCCACATTCATGACAACAGGAATGCTGACCTACTTCATCCTGCCGGAGTTCACGGGAAAGGGTTTCGGGGACCGGCTTCTTGAACGGCTGACAATCCATGGCAGAAAAAATGGGGATGACCTCGCTTGTCGCAAACATGGCTTCCAGGAATACGGCGAGTATCCGTTTTCATACCAGCCACGGGTTTACTGAGGTGGGCAGGCTCCATAAGGCCGGCACGAAATTCGGGGAATCGTTCGATGTAATCTGGATGCAGAAAGAATTACCGGCAGATCGCCTGCCCGTTCAGGGAAGAAGGGAAAACACCTGAAAAAATTTATGCGGTTCTCACCAGAGCACCGCTGTTCCGGGCTGAGGTGATCAGTGTCGATCCGCCTCCATGATCATCCATGAATTCCCGCGCTGCCTGTTGTATTGCCTGCATACCGGTATCCCCGATTGCATAGACAACAGGTCCAAAGGAGCTCATGCCGGCTCCCGCTGCTCCTGCAGAACGCACCGTTTCAATAAGTCCCGGGATCTCGTCCGGCTGCAGGCCCAGCTCCACTTTTTTGAATCCGAGACCCTGGATCGCGTTGACCGAGGAACCGAACAGGTCGAGATCCCGCTCGACAATACCCGGGAGCATCCGCATCAGGATCTCATGGCAGAGCGCCCGCACCTCTTCGACCGGGACCGGGCAGTGGGCCCTGAAGATATCTTTCTCTGTAGTCCCGCTCGCACCTGGGGGGAGGTGAGGGGTTGCAAGCAGGATGTGCCAGTCAGAAGGAAATTCATGACGCACGATAACCGGGGGCGGTCGCACACCCGCGGATGCTGAGGAGGGCCGGAACCCGTTCTTCCCGCGACCGGATCCAAACGTGTGCCCGCCGTCTATGATAAAACCCCCGTGTTCAAAAGCGGCCGTACCAATACCGGAAGTCCCGCCCCGACCGACAAGGAATGCAAGGTCCTGTACCGAAATTGATCTTCCATAGACCTCAGCAATCCCCCGGGCAGTTGCGAGCATGATCTGCGATCCGCTGCCAAGCCCGATGTGGGAGGGAACGTTTTCCCGCACCGTGACCGAGACGCTCCCCCCAATCCTCAATCCTTCCAGCACCTTGTGTGCGGTATCCATGACCCGTTCCCGTGTCACGGCATCGCACCCGATCACCTCGAGTTCCGGGCTTGCACTGGCCTCAAGGAGAATCCCCGGGCCGTCAAGCGTTATGCCGACACCTCCATCGACCCGCCCGGATCCGCCATGCATGTCTATCAGCGTCAGGTGGAGCCGCGAGGGCGTCTGCACAACTACCCGGCGTTCGTCAAGGAATTTGTTATAGGGAAACTGCTCCTCGATAAAAATCAACGGCTGGCCACGGTGGATGATCCGGTACTGGCGGCTGAGCAGCGGTTCGTGGTTTCCAAGGGAGAAAATTTTGGCCATTTCTGGCGTGGCAGGAGATACCCCGGCATTCAGGATCTCACGCCGGGACTCAATCCGGTGGGTCTGGATAATCCTGCCCACAGGAATATCAGCTTTCATCAGATCCTCCTTGAATTCCGTGGAAAGCCGCCCGATGGGAGTGTGCGATATCGCGTAGATCAGCACCTCGCCGCCTGCAAGCGTTTTGATCTCGACAATACGGTAATTGACCGGGTCACCTGTCCCGATCCCAAGCCGCTCGGCGGTTGGAGCGTCTGCAGGAATGATCTTTTGTTCCCGTGTTTTGATTACGACCTGGTTTCCCGTGATCGCTTCAAGTATCTGGGTGACCGACCCGTCTGTGCCGAGAAGGAATTTCTGCATGGGAGAAAGTCTTCCCACCCGGTCTTCGATTTCGTGCAGGCAGCGTGCTATGTCCATTACAGGAACCTCACCGCTCCGGATAATAAGGATACTGATGTCACGCACGGCAGAAGGACATCTGCTGAACAGGGGATTGACAAGAAATCGGTTACTTCCCTGCATTCCTGTTGACAGATGGTGGATCTGAACGGGGAGTACGGGACAATCGTCTATCTGCCCGGGCGGGTGGGTTTTGTCGTTCCGGTACCGGGCTATTATGACTGAGGTGTAAGGGAAATTATAGACTGCGATGGTATCTTCGGCAAGGTGTCCTTTTTTCCCCATGATCTTACTGCAATGGATCTGTAACACCCGTGAAACCAGCACATAGCTTTCCCCAAAAAGATCGAGCCCGCCGTCGGAAAAATCGTCAATTGAGACGGGGATACAGGGTTCATCGGTTGCCGGCCTGCTGCTTATCGGGCAGAGGAAGAGGTCATTACCCTTCCCTCTCCCGATGATAACGACCGGGCGGGTCTTGACCCCGCCCCGCCCGTCAATAGCAACAGAAGCGATCACGACATCGCCACGGGAATAATGTCCCATCCATAGTAGTTCGGGTACCCAAAGTATAAGGAGCTGGATGGAAGTTTTCCGGATCCCCGGCAGTCGGGTGGGGGCAGCGACTACTGTAGTCCGTGAGGAGTGTCTCGAACAATTCTCCAGGATTTCTCCTGAAAATATAACTATAAATATGAGGTAAGGCGATAGCCGAATACGAAATGGAGTTGGTAAGAGATGGAGTTTAAGGACATCGTGATGCAGCGGTATGCGACGAAAAAGTTTGACGGCAGGAAGATCGGCGAGGAGAAAGTCGCGGAACTCCTCGACCTGGTCCGGTATGCACCATCGGCATTAAACCTCCAGCCATGGAAGATCAAAATAGTCACGGACCAGAATGTAAAGGCCAGGCTCCGCCCCGCCGCGAACAACCAGGAACAGATCACGAGCTGTTCACACCTGCTTGTCTTCTGTGCAGACCCGGATTACGAGGGACTGATCCGCAGGCTTGCAATCCTTTTTGCAAAATCAGGGGCTCCAGAAGAGGTACAGAGCATGGTAATCGGTATGGCCCGGGAGTTTACCCGGAAAATGACGCCGGACCAGAGACTTGCCTGGTCGCAGGCCCAGACGTATCTCGCGCTCGGAAACGCCCTCAACGGTGCAAAAGCACTGGGTTTTGACTCCTGCCCGATGGGCGGGTTTGACCAGAAGGAATTCATCCGCATTCTGGACATCCCGGTACCACTCATCCCTGTGATGCTCTGCCCGATCGGGTATGCTGCTGATAAGCCGATGCCAAAGATCAGGTTCCCGAAGGAGGATGTTATTTTCTGATATGCCCTCTCCTGATCTTTTTTAATGCGGGACCGTCCACTGCCGGCATCAGGGATATTAAAGGAATACCCCCAATGGTGCATCATGGCACGTTGTGATTACTGCGGGAACGAATGTACCCTCCCGTTCACCTGCCAGCACTGCAGGGGGACATTCTGCCCGGAATGCCGGCTGCCGCCTATCCACCAGTGCACCGGGATAGACTCGTGGAAGAAAAAACCCGCTCCCGGCGTGGGAATATCGTATGGGAGGGGCGGGACAGCAACAGCGACCGGTGGCGGCTATGGAACTGTTTCCCGGCGCGAAAAAATCGGCCGACCTGGTGAAGGAATTCCCTGGCTGAAAATCCTGATCGCGATTGTGATCGTCATAATGCTTGTGGTTCTCTTGCTGGCATCGAGTTGAAAATACATCTCTTTAAGGATAATAATAAACATGAAACGACGTATTCCTCTCATTATCGGACTGCTTGGTGCCGGAGTCATACTTATCGCGATCCTCTTTTTCAGCAGCCCGTTCCTGTTGCCGGGCTCTCCTCAGTCATCGGCAGGGCAGTCCTCGCCAACACCTTTTCTGACCCCGGTAACCAGCCTCACCCGGATTCCGACATTTTCACCAACGTGGGTGCCGGTAACAACCCCATTCCCGGCACCGGTTTCTGCGGAAACGCCGCCCTCATCTTCCGGGATAACCATTGCCGGTGATCCCTACCCGATATCACCTGCAGGACTTGAGCAGCGGGTGCACGAACTGATCAACCAGCAGCGGGCGATCCACAACCTTCCTCCCCTGAGCCGTGACCCTGCCCTCAGTGAGATCGCCCGGGACCACAGCGAGGATATGGCTGCCCGTAATTATTTTGCCCATGTGGACCCCGATGGTGAAACGCCGACTGACCGGGCTGCTGATGCGGGGTATAACTGCAGGAAAGAATATGCCTCGTATTACACGTATGGTATTGCGGAAAATCTCTTCCAGAACAACCTCTACTCCGCTGCCACGTACTACAGCAACCGCAAGACGGAATATGACTGGAGTTCTCAGGAGGAGATTGCACAGACTACTGTCGGCGGCTGGATGAACAGCACCGGACACCGTGAAAATATCCTGACGCCGTCATTCGATCGCGAAGGGATCGGTGTCGCGATCGCACCGGACAGCAGGGTGTACATCACCGAGGACTTCTGCTGAGCACCTGCCGGGGGTAACGGATCCTCATACAGCCGGATCCCCTGGAATACATCAGAACGTCGTGACCGTGGATCACCGGATGCCCGTATCGATAGAGATATCGAGCCGGACCGTTTCTCCTGCATGGATGGTGACGGTCTTTGGCAGATCCCTTCCGCCAATGCCCTGGTGCACGGTATCCACCACATAGGTTCCCGGCAAAAGGGATATCGTATAGCCGGTTTCCGGATCAGCTACTACCGATCCGACAACCATACCCCCGCCCGTAGTAATCGTAATAGGGCGGGCACTGTACGCCGCTACGATCTGGTCATGGGAGATCGAACAGGGTTCGACCGGGCAGAGAGGTCCAATCGATACATTTCCGGTGAGTGTTCCATTGGGTGTACCCTGACCCGGATAGGGTCCACCGGAATGGAGAGCGATTGCAACGACAAGGGTAATGACGATAAGAATGATGATGAAAAGCGAGCGCCTGAGATCCATTCCGGACATAGAAGAGGGATAGGAACGCGAGGAAAAAAGTGTTGCGTTGGGAGCAGGATGTGCCAGGAACGAGAATACGATGTCCTGATCCCTTCAACGTAAAAAGGGCGTGCTGCCAAGAAAAATTATTTATAACAGATTAAACTAACATAACGTGAAACATAGGGGGAACTACCTATGGACAAAGAAAAACCTGTGAGGAAAACCAGTGAAATAATTCCCATTACTCCGGGTTCTTCGCTGATGACCCGGAGAGGGCAGTCCTGGCTTGAACGCGATTTCGATTCCATCTTCGATGATTTCAGGAAGTCATTCGATGTCCTGATGCGCCCGTATTTCCCGCTGGAAATGCAGGCGCTGGAACCGGCGCTGTATGCCAGGTATGCCCCGCTCGATGTCATCGATGAGGGTGACCGTTACCTTGTCCATGTCGAGCTGCCCGGCTTCAGCAGGGAAAATGTTGATGTCCAGATCAACAGCGACGGCATGAGTGTCAGGGCAAAAAAAGAGATGGAGAAGGAAGACAAAAAGAAGAACTACCTGCACCGCGAGCGGACATATTCGGCATTTGAACGCTCTGTATCCTTCCCCGAAGAGGTTGATCCCGAGAAGGCTGAAGGGGAGATGAAGGAAGGCGTCCTTGAGCTCAGGGTATCCAAAAAAGAGCCCAGACCTGAAGCGAAAACACGGAAGATTGAGCTGAAGTAGATCGCTTTTGCCAATTTCATACTTTTTTTTATCGACTTCCCACCATATTCCCTCAATTCATGTATCAGAGCCTCTGGGTCTCGTATTATCGAACTCCCTTTGAAACAGGTTTGATACAAAACATTCGTCGGTCACAGAAGCAAAAACGGTGAAACATCGTCAGGATGAGAATGACAGAAAATGAAACGAGAGCAAAAAAATAAGTAGGCGCAACGACACTGGTTGATCGAAATCTAAGGTAGCGCAAGGAGGAAAACCGGTATGCAGAAGATCACGCCATTCCTGTGGTTCGATGACAAGGCTGAAGAGGCAATGAATTTTTACGTTTCTGTCTTCAGAAACTCGAAGATACTACGCGTTCTCCGGTACGGGGAGGCAGGACCGGGGACAAAGGGTACGGTGATGACCGCAGAATTCCTGATCGGGGGGATGGAATTTGTCGCCCTCAACGGAGGCCCGCAATTTACCTTTTCTCCGGCGATATCCTTTGTCATTAACTGCAGGACGCAGAAAGAAATTGATGAGTATTGGGAAAAACTCTCGGATGGTGGGGAGAAGCAACCCTGTGGCTGGTTAAAAGACAAGTTCGGGGTTTCGTGGCAGGTTGTTCCCGTCGTGCTCGCAGATATGCTGAATGATGCCGATCCGGTACGGGCACAGCGGGTCATGAAGGCGATGCTGCAGATGGGAAAGATTGACATACAACAATTAAAACGGGCCTATACCAGCAAAGAGTAGTTCCAGGGACTGCCATCTCCTGTTTGAGGAATGCAGGTGGACTTCAGCCCCTCGAAAAGAAAAGAACGTGGTTCATGCTCAGGTAAGACCTGGTATTTATACTCACTATCCCAAATTCAATACGGACTACGATGGATCGAAGAATAAAAATCGTGATCATCCTGCTGTTCATCGGGGCAATGGTACTTTCGATCGCGGCACATATTTTTGCTGTATTCCCCGGTGATCTGAAAATCAGCCAGGCACTGCGGGAGATAAACAATCCCGGGTTCTCCCTGGTCATGCAGGGAGTTAGTGCGATGGGGGAAACCTTTACCGGACTCCTGATGATCGGAGCAGGGACAGCATTTTTCCTGATCAGGCGCCGGTTGCCTGAGGCTGTTTTTATCTTTATAACGGGGAGCAATTTCGTGGTCACAGCTCTTATCAAAGTACTCGTTGCCCGCCCGCGTCCTCCTTATTACCTGCTGAATCCTTCCGACACCTTCCCCCTCATCGACCAGTACAGTTATCCCAGCGGTCATGTCCTCTTTTTTGTTGTCTTCTTTGGTTTTATCGCGTATCTTGCATGGTTTTACCAGACCGGACGTGTACGGATGATAATCCCTGCACTCTGTGGTGCTCTTATCCTTCTCATCGGTCCGTCACGGGTATACCTTGGGGCACACTGGGCAAGCGATGTCCTCGGGAGTTATATAATCGGGACTCTGTGGCTCTTCTTGATAATTCTCGGATACCGGATGGCATTGCGCAGGATGAAAACAGATGTCGAAGGAAATCCGGTGCGAACCTGAAAAAGGTATCCGGAACTATTTTTCCGGATTAAGATAATAACCGGATTTTCATTTTCGCGGGACGACACGAATAATCAGAGGAGCACGGGAATGAATGTTAGAAGCATACAGATACCGGCCGGAATAACCAGATTATCATCAACCGGAGAGAGAAGTTCAAGGATTCCTGCGATGACCGCTGTAATCAGGGCTCCGTAACCAGGCATGAACAGGAGCATGACCGCGAAGGCGACAAAAATTCCCACTCCTGTTCCTTCCAGGGATTTTCCTTTATAGATGAACGTCCTGCCGAACCGCATTCCTGCAATTGAAGCAACGCCGTCCAGAACCGCCCACGATACCATCGCTGGAACTACCACAGGTGCCGGGAAAAGGATACTACAGGCCAGAGCACTCACCATGATATAAAATGCACCCTTCCCCGGTAAAGGCTCATGCCGGTCAACATAGTCCAGGATTTGCGAAATGCCGGGCAATGTATAGCCGCGAAGGATGAGATCAATACAGAGAACACCCAAAAAAAGACCGGCTGCAAGAATCGTTATCACTGTTGCATGATCCAGGAAGAGGACCATCCAGGCAATACCAAGCCCCACGATGAAATGAATGAGTTTTCGCGGTATCTCATGCATTGTGGGTATTAGGATTGATGGAGGTAAAAAGTTCCGGTCCATACAAGCCGATACCCACGCAGGGAATGGACTGAGTGATGAGGATAATTAAAAAAGGCATTATATCGGCTGGTCATGAAATATTGATTTCGATCATCCTTGCCCAGAATTTTTTAAAGGATATCCTGCAGCAGATTTGGTCCCGAAAATGAATACAATTCCTGATAACCTCCTGCACCGACAAAAAATTCCTTTTTCCCGGCTATAGAAAGTGCATGTGAGAGATTCTACCGAAATTTTCGGAAGTATTTGTTGGAAGGTCAGATGAGACACGAACCTTTTTAATCCACCTCTTACTACTCTGAAGGATACCATGGACACCCGTGCGCTCCCGCGTATCCTGAGGATCGAGGGGCTTATTCCGTTTACTCTCTGTGCAATTCTGATCGGGTTCGTGGTGAGCCTGTGGGAGGCCGGTTTTAAAGCCGCGGACTGGAGCCTGTTCTTCATTGCCGCCGTTACTGCTGTCCTGATCCACATCGATGGCCACCTGTGGAACGATATCATGGACATCGAGATCGACCGCCGGGAGAAGAGCAGGGAAACCGGGCGTGACCGCCCCCTTGTCTACGGGTGGGCAACCGTCCGCGAGTACCGGACGATCTCTGCCATACGTCATCGGTGTGATTATCGTCCTTGCTGCATACATCACGATCTACAGGGTGTTCATTCCGCTCCTGATAATCCTCGGTTTCTTCTTTGATTACGGGTACAACCACCCCCGCCTCGCGCTGGCTCACCATCCATATACAGAATGGTACATCTTTCCCTGGCTGGTTGTCGGGAGTGACGGTCACCGTTGTTTATGCAGCGACCGGCATTATTTCCCTGCTGGCCTTCATCCTGTCGCTGCTGCACGGCATGATCGTGACCTGTTTTGTTGTCTCCATGATGCGCCGGGATGTCAATTCCGACCGGCTGGGTGCAAAATGCACTTCTTCGGTCTTATCCCCGGAACTGCCGCATTCGACACGGTATGGAGTCATCACCATGTTCGTTGCTGCCCTGATGATCTACCCTCTCGACCTGGTCCTGGGAAATCTGCGGCTCGCATATATTCTCGTGCTTGCTACGACAATCACCGCCGGTATCAACACCGTTCTCGGGGCACGGATCGATCAGCTCTGCACCCGTACCCTGATCTCACCTTTTTCCGGCTTTGAATCAGATGCCAACACACTGATGCTCCAGCAGGTGGCAGTCTCAATATCCTATGCTGTCGTGATGTGCATCATAGTCGTAGTGTTCGGGGGGATTCTATGAAAATAGCAATCGCAGGGGGAGGGATGGCCGGGACCTATCTTGCCCAGCTCCTCCAGCAGAACGGGCTCTGCCCGGAGGTCTATGACGGCATGGAACATGATACCCGCTGCGGCTGCCGATCGTGCGGGTGGGGGGCACCTGCAGGGATTGAGCGTTACCTCGACAATGTCGGGCTCGACCTGAACGAATATCTCCTTGAACCCATGCCGTCCATGAATTTCGACAGTCTCGTGGCAAAGACGCCGCTCCTGACCGTCGACAAACCACGGCTCATCCGTGATCTCAGGCTGGGGCTCACCCTGAAACGGCAGAACATGGGGATTGTTGAGGCAAAAGACTATGATGTCCTGGTGGATGCAACCGGGATTACCCGTGCTCTCCTGCCGCCCTGCAGCTCGGACCTGACCCTGCCAACCCTTCAGCACCGGGTCATGGTGGACATTCGGGGGAGCGGACGTCTCCAGGCAGGAGTTTTCGGGAGCCAGGTGCCAGGGCTTGGCTATATCTGGGTTTTTCCTCTCGGCAGGAACCTGTATCACATCGGTATCGGTGGCATCGGGCTTGTCAGTCTTGAGGGCCTTATGGACCGGTTCTACAAGGACCTGTCCGAACGATTCGCATTCACCCCGCTCTGCAGCTGTCGTGGAAATGTCCGGGTAGCATCGCCATACTACTCGGCACCCTTGTGCTGGCAGACGATCCGTAAAGATGGCAGCCCCCAGCTGGTTGTCGGGGTCGGTGAATCCATCGGGACGGTAGCGCCGTTCACGGGGGAAGGGATTGCCCATTCCCTCGAATGCGCGAAAATTCTTGCAGACTCCTGGCCGGATCCCTTCGACTATGCCAAATCCGTCTTCGCCCGGTTCTCGTGGATGAAAAAAGAGCGGGAAACCCTCGATTACCTGCTGGAACAGCGGGGAAAGGGCAGCCCAAGAATGGTGGACAGGTGGCGGTTCTTCCGCAGTGCCCGTCGTTCCGGTATCGGCCTCCCCATGCTCGAAGCGTTCCGGCAGCTGGGAAGTCTTTCCCAGTGGCTGGATAGTCCAGGGAAGGGGAGATGACAAAGAGAACCCTCTTTCATATACATGAATAAAAAATAGAGAATCAGAAGAGTTTCGAAAACTGCTGGAAGCAGGCCACGTCATACTGCGAAACAGCCTTGGGGTTGTTCGAGATGAGCGAATGCCCGACTCCTGCATAGACGGTTGTCGCATGGATAAATCCCGCCGCATTAAACCCGGCAGGTAAAAAGGGCCCGGCATCCCCAAAGAACTCCTGGCAACTCTGGCTTGGCTGGCCGGGACTGGTCGGCGGTTGTGCCGCACTGGCCGGACCGATGGCAATTGCGATGACAAGCAATGCCACAGGCCGAGAAGTAATTTTGTTTTAATCACTATACCATCTGTCCGATACGGGCAAAGGCTCTCAAGCAATGCAATCCCAGACAGCATTTTTCTGAAACTCAGGGAATGTTTTCATTTTTGAAAACCAGGAATGGAATCAAAATCCGGAATGAGGCATCGAACCGGATGCCATAAAATCCGGGTTTACTTCCGGTCTTCCCGGATACAATACATCCGGTATTGTCCGTTGATATTTTCTATCCCATGCGTGTGATGCTCGAATCCCGGGAATCTTTTGTCAAATTCCTGCAGAGATTCCAGGTACTGCAGCGGGGGGTCCTCCCGGTTCCCGGTCCGTTCGCCCGGGGCAAAGAGCGGGATACCGGGAGGATACGGGAAGATTCCGGTCGCGGCAATCCTGCCGGCCGCCTTTGTGATCTCCACCTGTTCGACCTCGCCCCGGATCAGTTTCCGGTAGGCATCAGCATACCGGATTGCCGGCTCCGGGAGAAGAGAAAATGCCTCTCCGAGCAGTTCGCCAATACGGTGTTCTTTTTTGAATGCATGCATCTCGCCGGCGAGGTGCCTCAGTGTCATCCCCCCGTACCGGTCCGGGTACGTCCTGGGCAGGTCAGGAAAGACCTCCTCAAGCGGGGTCTCTTCGTCATGCAGGCGTTTGAATTCGAAGAGCTCGGTAATAAGCGTCCCCCATTTTCCCTTCGTATTGCCTATCGAGAACAGGAAGAGGATACAATAGTGTCCGGACTTTTCACAGACAATCCCCCGGGTGTCGAGGAACTTTTCAACAACTGCAGCAGGGATTCCCCACGAACCGGGGGTCCCGTCCTCGTTAACTCCCGGCATCGTGATCGTAACCTTTGTCGGGTCAAGCATGCAGTGATTCTCAGATACCCCGGGGAATCCGTGCCAGCTTTCACCGGGGTGCAGTATCCAGGTGTCCGGGTCATCACGAAGGGTTTCAAACGAGGCTTTTGAAAACGGGACTTTTCGTCCGGTCTTCCGGTCGATAACGGTGTCCGGCTGCCAGACCCCGAACCACCAGTCTTTCTTTTTCGCGACCCTGCAGACATCAGCGTATATTCCTGCCATGGTCTGCCGGAACCGTATCGCCTCCTCGATCGATTCGGTTGTGAGGACCCGACCGGCGGCTCCATCCATCATCTTCGATGACACATCCAGGCTCGCCAGGATGGGATAGAGCGGAGAGGTGGAGCTGTGCATCATGAACCCTTCATTGAAAAGGGAAGGTTCAACCGGGACCCGCCCATTCCTGACATGTACCATTGAAGCCTGGGAAAGGGCTGCCAGGAGCTTATGAGTTGACTGGGTGGCAAAGACGGTCGGTCCTGCCGGATTTCCTGCCCCGTCCCGCATGGCAAAGCGTTCCCTGTACAACGGGTTGAACCGTGCATAGGCAAACCATGCCTCATCGAAATGGATGCTGTCAACGCTTTTCCCGAGAAGATCTTCCACAGTGGTGATGTGGTAACAGAGCCCGTCGTATGTCGAGTTGGTCAGTATCGTGTGAACCGGTTTTTTACGGTCAAGCCCCTGTGTCAACGGGCAGGCCTTAATCTTTTCGTTAATCCGGTCCGGCGTCATTTCATCCAGAGGAACCGGGCCGATGATCCCGTACCGGTTCCTGGTCGGGACCATGAACACCGGGACGGCGTGAGTCATCGTGATCGCATGCTCAACCGATTTATGACAGTTCCGGTCGACAAGGACAATATCATCCTCAGTGACCCTCCCGAAAAAGACGATCTTATTGGCCGTTGAGGTACCATTGGTCACAAAATACGTCATATCTGCACCAAAGACCCGGGCAGCATACCGTTCCGCCTCGCCCAGCGGGCCGGAATGGTCAAGCAGGGATCCGAGTTCACTGACCGAGATCGAGAGATCGGACCGGAAGAGCTGCTCTCCGAAAAACCTGGAAAATAACCTCCCCGACGGTGATTTCCTGAATGCCGTTCCCCCGGCATGCCCGGGGGTATGCCAGGAATACTCGAAATCGCGGGAGAATTCCACAAGTGCCCCAAAGAAGGGCGGCAGGAGAGTTTTCCTGTACCTGTTTGCCGCTGCGGTGATACGCCCGGCAATAAACTCCGGCGTATCCTCCATGATATATAAAAATTCATTGACCTCCCTGATCGTTTCGACATTCATCGAGGTGAAGGTGGCATCAGGTCCCTCTCCCGGTTCTGCCATGAGGAAGATCGGAATATCCTCGTTCCGCTGGCGGATTTCGCGGATGAGTTGTCGTGCATCGCGGTGACTCCCCGGTTTCGTATCCCCGAGGTTCCAGTTGATCAGGATACAATCAACGTCCGGCAAATTTGCATATGCCGATCGTGCATCTTCCAGGGAGGCATTATCAGACACCTGGATGTCAAAATCGGTGAGACCCTGCACGATCCGGTTGATTGTCCGGCCATGCGGAGTGTCCTGGTGAAACGTGTCGTCAACAACTATTACGATAATCTTCTCTTCCGGGTTCATGGAATCTCCCCGGAGGTCATCTGCCTCCGTTGTAATATTACTGGGTTCTTCACCTGCAGGAATGCGGTTATCCGGACAGGAACCCCGTCAGTCAGGCCTCGTCCCGCCGTTGGTCTTGTACAGGTACTACAGCCTCCCTAAATAGAAGGCCCATTACCCGGCCTCGGGATAGTCACGTGACGAGTCATCTTACTACGGGTGATTAGATCAGTCCTTTGGGATTTTTCCAGGTATTCCGTTCCTGAAAAGTATCAGCTTGAACATCTACGGTCAGGTTATTTTTCCAGGTCTTCGCTCATCGTCCTGAACTGCTCGCCCGTGATCTCCCCTTTTGCATACCGTTCTTTCAGGATGTCCATGGGGCTCTTCTCACCTGGCATTGCCTTTTGCCCGCCGGTCTCCCGACCAATAATATAGATGATCAGGAACAATATCCCCAGCACCGGGATAAGTACAAGGATTCCCCAGAGCAACCCGCTCATCCCGCGCCTGTTTGCGTCCTGGTAAACCAGGTAGGCTATGATCAGGAAGACGACCAGCCAGAAGAACATCATACCCAGACCCCAGAACGGGAAGCCTCCACCCCACCCTCCCATGTAATCCATCATGTAGCCCATGCGGGAGAATAGACCCAGGGTCTCATTAAGGTTGTGTCAGGAGAAGGTGCCGTGTTCCATGACCTGAGCCTGATACCTGACCGCCATGCCCGGGATATCATGTGTTCGACTCCCGGGGCACCAGACCGATTCATCAGATTGAGGTGTTGGCATCATCCAGCCTGCTCAGGAGATCATTGGGGTAGAGGTGCGATTCCCCTGGCTAATGTGATGGTGCGAAGAAGTTGACCGGGACATCCCCCTGCTTTAACTTTGTTACCCTGACCATTCATATGATCACTGAAACGCACTTCTTCCATAACATTTTTAGATAAGAGACGAGATACTGCTGGTACTCATGGACTATACCATCTGGTTTTACCTGCTGAATTTTGTCATAGGCATCGGATTTGGGTTTTTTCATCGCGGGAAGGAGGACTTTATGGGGATCCTCAGGAACGGGGCAATCGCCGGTCTTATCCTGGGTATCGCTTTTGTGCTCATATCGAACGTCTTCGTTCTTGGAGGTTTGAGTCTTGGCCCCGGTTTCTTCGGGATATTTGATGTTTTTATTATCATCATCATCTACGTGATCATCTTTATGGCAGGCGCCTTTATTGGGGACCGGCTCGAGAGCCTCCGGAAAAAGAAACAGCCTGTACGGAAGTCGCTATAAATCCATTTCCATCCTTTTTCCTTCTTCGGACAACAAAAAAAACAATCCTCCCTTTCACGTTCAGTACCTGTCTCCGTCACGTATTCTTCACCGTATACTCGGTCTGCGAAGACGCTCCGAAATCTTCGGGAATCATTAGATCCGTACCATCTCCACCGTATATGATCAGGGCCTACGGCTATCTGATTACCTCCGGCCTCCGGAGCAGGATCTGCCGCGCAGAATGCCGGATTTCCGTAACCTTTTTTAAAGAAGAGGCGTGATATTGCTGGTAATCAGGAGAAATTGTATGTGGTTTGAACTGCTGATTCTCATTCTTGGTATCGCGTATGGGTTTTTCCATAAAGGGAAGGAAGATTTCTGGGGGCTTCTCAAGATGGGGGCGATCATCGGTATCGTCCTCGGGGTCATCTTCGGGCTTATCGCCTTCTTCTTTGCCCCCGGGCTGCTCGGCCTCGGCGTCGGCCTTGCCGGCGGAATTGGCATCTTCATCGGGATCATCATCCTCGCCATCATCTTCATTGTCGGTGCGTTCATCGGAGACTGGCTCGAAGGCATGCAGAAAAAATAGGTTTTCCAGAGGCTGGCGATAGTCCGGCCCTCCCTTTTTTCACTACAAGTAAACCGGGATGGACCATCTCCCCTTCAGCGACTATAATACCTTCAGTTCCCTACAGGAATGCAAAGAGCAACATGAAATGAAGATCCTTGCCATCCATGGGAGTCCCCGAACGATCCGCAGCACCACCCGGAGACTTGCCGGGCTCGTGCTTGAAGGAGCAGCCGAGGACGGTTCTGAAACGGAGATGATCGATCTGGCGGAGTATCATGTCACGCCATGCACAGCCTGCGAGGCATGCCTGCTCACAGGCACCTGCGTCTTTGGTGACGATGTTCCGGCCCTGGTAACACGGATGCAGGAAGCAGATGCCATTATCTTCGGTTCGCCCGTCTACATCGACAACATCAGCGGCCAGATGAAGGTCTTCTTCGACCGTCTTGCCGATGCCATCCATTACCAGGTCCTGGCGGGGAAATTCGGGTGTGCCGTCGCGACAACCTACGAATCCGGCGGGGACGACGCAGTGAGGTATCTGAACCACGTGCTCAATTATCTTGGGATTGTATCCGTTGGAGGGCTCAGTGTTGCTTCTGCAGGGAGCGCAGAGGCCATTGAAGAGGCCGGACCGGCTGCCCGAGCCCTCGGCAGGAACCTTGTAACTGCGGCCAGGCATGGCTTTTCTGATCCGAAACAGGAGGCAATTCTTGCCGACAACCGCTCGTATTTCCGGTCGATCGTCGAGGAGAACCGCGATTTCCGGACCGAGGAGTACGAGCGCTGGGTGAAGATGGGTTGGATACCGTGAGGACGGCCGGATTTCCTGCTCAGGTAAATAACAGGTGCAACGCCATGAACAACCGGCGTTGCAGTCTCCTTCACACCACAGTACCGGGAACGAATGAGATGATTCTTCCCCCGTCTTTCTATGCCGATGATACTCTTGATGTCGCCCGACACCTGCTCGGGTGCCGGTTGACCCATCGTGATGGTGGGAACACGACGGCAGGCAGGATTGTCGAGACGGAGGCCTATCTCAGGCAGGACCCCGCTGCGCACTCATTTCACGGCAAAACCCGGAGCAACAGCGTCCTTTTCGGTCCGCCCGGCCATGCACATCTTTTTTTTATTTACGGGAAGCACTGGTGCCTGAACGTTGTCAGCGGGGAGGGAGATCAACGTGGTGCTGTCCTCCTCCGGGCACTTGAACCGCTCGAGGGTATTCCGGTGATGCAGGAACGACGCGGGACCGTGGAGAAACATCTCCTCTGCAGCGGCCCGGGGCGGCTGACGCAGGCGCTCGCGATTACCGGAGAATTTAACGGGGCACCCCTTTTCTCAGGTCCTCTCCGGATAACTTCCCCGGACAACATGCCGGGATTATGGCAGGAGCATGACGGGTGGCAGGAGATCGTGCAGACAACACGTATCGGAATTTCAAGAGCAACGGATCAGCCGTACAGGTTTTACCTGAAGGGGAATCCGAACGTCTCGCGGAGGTAGCGGGCAATCGTGTACCTGGCAGTGACCGGCAAACGGGCAGATTTCGCTGGTGTTGGCCCTGAATTGGCTTGCGGTCATATGGTCAGGCAATCCGGTCCGGAGTTTATCAGAATGAATGGCTCTGAAGAAAACCTCCAACATGATGACGCTCCAGGGGCTTCGCCCCGCCGCTTTGGCACCCCAATCGCGATAATGCTGTATTACCTAGATCGGGATTTCCCGGTACTACAGAGGAATCGTATGCGCCCCCGCCCCCAACGGGGGCGGGATGGCGCAAGGGGGGCTTCAAATTTTCGAAAAAGGGTTTCTACAGCCGAATAAATGGCATTTTTTCAGCCTGATGAATGATCAGGCCACAGGATCCCTTCCCAACATTTAAGAGGGATTGCTGTGAAGTGGATGCATCAGCACCTGAGGATACCATGACTGCAGAAATTGTGATTATGAATAAGGAGGCGGTCGCCCTTGCAGCAGACAGCGCCGTCAGTCTGGTAATCGGACCGTCTGAAAGCCCTCAAAAGATATTCACTTCCGCAAATAAGATCTTCGGACTTTCCGATAACCACGCCGTATCGCTCATGATCTATAATAATGCCAGTTTTCTTGGAGTGCCGTGGGAACCGGTCTTTACCCGGTTCGAGGAATCACTGGGGACCGTGCCCCTCCCGACGCTTGCCGATTATGCCAACAGGTTCATCAGTTTTCTGAAAAGCGAACAGGAATTAATTACGCCGGAAATTGAAAAACAATATTTTACCTCCTTAATTTATACGTATTATCTCTCGTTCCGTACACTCTTCCAGCAGCAGGCATCGGAGATGATTCGTGACCTCGGGGTCATCAATGAAGACCAGATCGGGGAAATTGTCGCCGGGAAGATCAATTCCTTTTATGAACAGATCAGCAGCACCGAATTTGTTGCAGGAGCGGATGCCTCCATCATCAGGGCGCTCACCACTGTCTATGAAGAGGTTACGAAAAAAGCGATCGCCGATGTGTTCGAAGAACTCCCGATACCCGATCCGGCGAGGGTCCAGTTACAGGAGATCCCGTTGCTGTTTTTTTTGAAAGTGACCGGCATGCAGGACCCGTCATCCCAGAATTTTTCCGGTATCGTGATCACCGGCTTTGGGAAACAGGAGATCTACCCCTCGCTCATCACCTATTCTGTTGACGGGAGGCTGTCGGGCATCTTAAAGTATGCCGAGATTGAGAACAGGAAGATCACACCCGAATACGGTGCCTATGTCATTCCCTTTGCCCAGCGGGAGATGGTTGATATCTTCATGTCCGGCGTGGACAGCCGTCTCGTCACGGCACTGGTGGAAAGCCTCGCTGAAATATTCAACGAATACCCTCAGGCAATCGTTGACAGCATCGAAACCATGGGTGAAGATGAAAAATCGAATCTGAAAAATCAGTTCCAGCCAAAAAGCGATGAACTCGTTGAACGAATCTCCACGTACCTGGACAATTACCGGGCTTCGAATAGGTACTCCCATCCTCAATGTTGTAATATCCCTCCCGAAAACCGAACTCGCGGCGATGGCCGAGTCCCTTGTGAACCTGACGTCCCTGAAACGGAAGGTTTCCCTGACGGCTGAAACCGTTGGCGGGCCGGTGGATGTGGCGGTGATTTCGAAGCGGGACGGCTTTGTATGGATCAAGAAAAAACAATATTTCCAGCAGGAACTGAATCCGCAACTGATAAACCACAACTGAGGTGAACCATCATGGAAAAAAAAGAGGATAAACCAAAGAAAGTCTGCCATTCGGACAAGGAATTCGAGGAATTGTTCCTTCCCGGGTTAGCGAAGACCAAAAAGATGCAGCAGGCCATTAATGATCCCGGGAAGTTGAAGGAGCACCTGAAGGAAAATATCCTGAAACATAAAAAAGCGAACGAGAAAAAGTAAGGTAAACTTTTTGGGATCGCCGATTGGGATGGGTAGAGTACACCCCACTCGTACCAGAAAACCCTTGGACGGTCTGGCTGTTATTGCGACAACAGCTCAAGGTGGCTGCTGTCACAGAAAGGTTTGTTTTCCGATCTCCCGCATCGGCAGAGGGTAACCCGGTTGCGAATCTCATACAGACTCCCGTCCGCAGATTCGACCGGGATCCTGCCCGGACCCATATAGGCCCCTTTCCGGCCTTTTCCGGATACTCGATCAAGCCAACAGATGGTTCAAAAGCCGGCTCAGATTGTTCATGTGACTGCTTATCCCAGATGACCAGGCGGCCTGAAGGGCAGTTCCCCCCTTCGGTAATCGCCAGGAATCGTGATTTCTTTTTATCCGATTG
Organism: uncultured Methanoregulaceae archaeon; assembly: GCA_963721245.1. Lineage (GTDB taxonomy): Archaea > Halobacteriota > Methanomicrobia > Methanomicrobiales > Methanospirillaceae > Methanoregula. The sequence continues at coordinate 249,255 of CAVRIL010000002.1, forward strand.
CCGGGTCAGCTTCCAGATACCCCCTGCACGATCGCAGAACCGGGCAGAGGCGCACAGGTCAACATAATCTGTCAGGGTGAGCGACGGGCCGTTTACCCGGTCCGCTTTTTCACAATATGGTTTCCGGTCAGTGCTGTTTCGGTTCCGTCAAAACCGGTATGTGTATGTATCCCATCGCAGAATGGCAGGGTTTTTGACTGCCCGCAGCGGCACAGCGAGTATTTTGCAAGCAGCGGGTACTTCTCTCCCTCACGCCATTCGCAGGAGAACCCGTCTTTGTCATTCGTGATTATCTGTTCTGCGAGGGGAATCCGGCCTGAAACGATGTAGGGACCATCCTTTGTTACAGCGATTTTCTGGTGTGCTCCGGCCATTGTATTGGCTTTGTTTTTCTGTTTTTTCATACGAATTCCGGTATTTTCCTTGGTAAGAAATTGCTAATATCCGCGAATCTCTGGGATAGATCCCGGGAAAACCCGGGGAAATCCCGGCCCGGGGGATATCCCCGGCATTTACAATGAGTGTAAGAGACACGGTACTAGATTACTTTACCGATACCGGGTGTTCACCGGCTACAAGGCGTTCAGCCGCCAGCAGATCATTCCGGGAGCTGACCTGTAGAAAAAAGGGAAACTGCAGTTTTATTGATCAGGATTTTCCTATAAGGCCTAACTTCCGGCCGGTCTCCTGCAGTACATCAGATACTATCTCCTCGCGGTGGGTGATGTCACTGATCCAGAACCGGATCGAGACGGTATTTCCCAGTGGGGAGAGTCCGGTGAGCAGGACCCTCGGCATGAAGTGCTGAGGGAATTTTTCCTGAAATAACAGCTCATGAAGACGGATGATCCTTGACATTCCCAGTATCGGAGATGCAGTCTCCTGTTTGACATTCGGGAGTACTTTCGGATGAACGGCCACACAGGAAAGGATGGTATCGCGTGCCTGATCAAAGGGGAGACCTGGCGGGAGCGTTATGGTCACGGGGATTTCAATATATCCGGATCGCGAGTAGTTGACAATTTTTGAGGCGAGCAATGTGGCATTGGGCAGGAGAAACACCCTCCCGTCACGATCCTTTAAGATCGTGCGGGTGAAGGTCATGTCCAGTACCTGAGCGATACCCGTTTCGGGCTCATTGCCGAGCTCGATCCAGTCATCAAGCGTGATGGTGCGGTTAACTGCTATCAGGATACCGGCGAGCAGGTTGGAGATGATCTGCTGGGACGCAAAGGCAAGCGCAATACTCAGGATTCCCAATGAGGCGAATGTGGCACTGATATCAAAGCCGAGAAACACGAGATCGATATAGTACAGCCCGATGCCAAAAATTGCATACGACACAAACCTGGCTGCCCACCGGGAAACTGCCCGGCTGGAAAACCGTTCCAGTACGGTATAGACTGCCTTGTAGCCGATCCAGGAAAGAACGATAACTGCAAGGGTGGCCACGGTGAAGATGATGAAACTCTCGATGGTGACAGTACCAATGATGAGGCGTGTATCTACCATATATACAACTCCGCCCTGAACGGTCAAATAGGTAAGCGAAGGGATTGAATGAACAAGGGCCGGAAGAATGAAAGAATCAGGAGATGTTAACGAAAGAAATTATCGCTAATGAAAAGACTGATATATGTACACACTTCGTTCCCGGTGATAGCTGTGAAAATTACCCGACTCTACAACGGACCTGAAAATTACTCATGTTTCGAGGACATCGAAGTTGATCTTGAATCCAGGGGGCCCCTCGGCCTCTTCAGCGAGCCGGTTGGTGCAAAGGCGGTCTTTTTCCGGGAAATCCAGCCGGGATATGAATACCCGTGGCATAATGTTGCTTGCCGGGAATATGTTGTGACCATCGAGGGCCGGGCCGAGATCGAAGCGGGCAGCGGAGAGAAACGGATATTTAACAAGGGGGATGTCCTCCTCGCAGAAGACCTGACCGGCAGGGGTCACCGCACCCGCGGGCTCGGCAGGAAACCCTGGCGGCAGATCTTTGTCACGCTGCCATAAAGACTGGTGCAGACCATGCGCCGAATCCCAGATCCCTGAATGGATAGTGCTGAAGACCGGCCGAAAATCAAAAAACGGGCCTGAAGGGATTTGAACCCTTGACCTGCGGATTAAGAGTCCGCCGCTATGCCGAACTGAGCTGACAGACCCAGGCTTGTTAGACCTAATAATGTGGTCGATGATGCCGAATAAATGTTTTGGCGACCGGCATTCCGGAATCGCCGTTTGGATCCCTTAATACGCTGGAATTGTACATCTTTGAGTAACATGCCACAGGAAACCCCGTCCGAGCAGCCGGGACCGATAAAGTACTGTATCTTCGGGTGCGGGACCAATGGTTACAACATCATTCTTGAACTTGCCAAGGAGCATGAGCGCGTAATCGTTGTCGACAAGGATGATACGGTGGTGCGAAACCTCCGTGACCAGAAGTACGATGCGTACCCGCGGGATATTACCTCCCCGGAGATGCTTTCCGGCCTCCCGGTCTTCGAGATCGCGTTTGTCATGACCGGTGACGGGGATGCCAACCTTGCCGCCGTTCTCGCGATAAGGAAACGGTACCCGGCCGTGCAGGTCGTTGCACGTTCTATCGATCCGGTGAACGGGCAGAGACTCACCGCTGCCGGAGCAGACCTGGTGCTCTACCCGCAGGAAGTGGTAGCACGGTCGGCGATCCTCCAGATCAGGAAGCAGCATTCCAGCAGGATCTCGCAGCGCCTTTTCACCCTTCTCGCCGGCTGGGAGGGCACACTGGGCATTATCACCCACAAGAATCCTGACCCGGATGCAATTTCGTCTGCGATGGCGCTGGCCGAGATCGCAAAACATGCCAACCCGAAAACCCTCGCCACCCGGATCTTCTATGAAGGCAACATCGGCCACCAGGAGAACCGGACGTTTGTCAATCTGCTCGACATCAAGATGGAGCACCTGACTCCGGAGGCACTCCAGAAATGCACGTACCTTGCCCTCGTCGACTGCTCGGGGCCCGGAGCGAACAACGACGTCCCCCCGCAGACGAAGATCAATATCGTCATCGACCATCACAAGGACGGACGACATACGGCCACCCAGAGCACGTTTGTCGATATCCGCCCGGGGGTCGGTGCAACGGCCAGCATCCTGACCCAGTACCTGCAGGAGCTGGACGTGCCGGTCGACAAGCGGGTCGCGACGGCACTTCTCTACGGTATCCGGACGGATACCAGGGAGTTCAAGCGAAATGTTACCTCGCAGGATCTCAACTACGCGGGCTTTCTGCTGCCGCTGACGGATGCTGACCTGCTCGACAAGATCATGTCCCCGTCTATGTCGCAGGAGACACTCGACGTCATCGGCACGGCCATCACCCGGCGGAAGATCCAGAGCGGGTATCTCTTTGCGAACGTGGGGTACGTGATGAACCGCGATGCACTTCCGCAGGCTGCCGATATTCTCATCACGCTCGAGGGAGTGAACACGGCGCTCGTCTACGGTATCACCGATACCGCGATCGTCATCTCGGCACGCAACCGCGATATCCGGCTGCATGTCGGCAATGCCCTCTCGGAGGCATTCGGGGACATGGGCGATGCGGGCGGCCACCCGAACATGGCGGCAGCGACACTCCCGCTCCATTACTTCGGGAAAGTGGAGAACAAAGCCCGGCTGCTCGAGATCGTTATCGAACCGATCCTGAAGAAGTTCAGGAACCTTGTCGGCCTCGAGAATGAAGGAAAAAAGAATGGCACCCCCTAACAGCAGGGACGGGAAAAATGAATACATTTCAAAAACCGTGGAAAGATGCAGGAGGAGGAGCACCGGGTTAACCCTCATCTTCAGGAGAATTTCCTAACGGTTACAGTTTAAACGGGGAACACCCGGATTACACCGGTTAATGCATGGTTAAAAACTCTGAGGTCAGACATGGACTTTGACACCTGGGAACCCTTGTACCGGGAGATCCTTGAATATTTCGGGTTTTCCCGCAAGCAGGATGAGGAGGCAGCCCGCCTGCTCGATTCCCTCATGACCCGCGATGATCTACCGGCACTCGAAGCCCTCATCGGGGGCAGGGAGGTTACGGTCTGCGGGAATGCCCCGTGCCTGAAGGATGAGCTTTCGAAGATACGGGGAGTCGTATTTGCAGCGGATGCCGCCGCGGAGGTACTCGACACCCATGGTATCTGCCCGGATGCGGTCTTTACCGACCTTGACGGGGCAACCGACCGGATCCTCGAACTGAACGAATCGGGGACCATCATCGTCATCCATGCGCACGGCGACAACATGTCCCGCTCCTGAGGTACTGGGTGCCGCGGTTCAGGGGAAATGTTGTCGGGACAACGCAGAGCACCCCGCTCCCGCACGTGTATAACTTCGGTGGCTTTTCCGATGGTGACCGGGCGGTCTTTGCCGCCGACGAACTGGGGGCCGGGCACATCACGCTCATCGGTTTTGACCTTGATGACGAGAATGTGGACCCGATGAAACGGGGCAAACTCCTCTGGGCGCGAAAACTTCTTGCCCTGATCGGGTATGCCTGCTGACGCGTATATCCTTGACGGGTACGTTGACGAACCAGCATGTCTCGGGGTGCCGCCGTATATCTCGCCCTATATCCGGACGGTTGCCGGTGCACTTGCCGCCCATGGTTTTACGGTGCGGTACCTGACCATTGACCAGCTCCGGAACGATCCGCCTTCATCAACAGGATGGACGCTGCAGCCCTGCTGGTCATGATTGCCGGGGTGACCGTGCCGGGAAAATATCTCGGGGGGACACCCGCGACCCTCAACGAGATCGAGCAGGTCGGGCACATGCTCCGCGGCCCGAAGAAGATGATCGGGGGACCGATAGGGTTCGGGTACTCCCCGGAGGGCGGGCAGCGGGCGATCCGGCAGGTCATCAGCGGGTTTCGATCACCTCCTTGCGGGCGAGCCGGCAATTGCGCTCGATAACTATCTCAATGGCGGCGAACCTGTCGGGACGCTGGATTACATCGCACCGATCCATGGAGTACTAGCCGGGAGCGGGATCATCGTGCAGCACCCCGATTATCCGTACGTGATGTGCGAACTGGAGACCGCGCGAGGGTGTTCACACGGGGCATCGGGTGGCTGTTCGTTCTGTACCGAACCGTTCTACGGAAGCCCAAGGTATCGCAGCATCAAAGGGATCGCCGCAGAAGTAACGGCCCTGCATGTCCACGGGGCGAGGCACTTCCGCGTCGGGAGGCAGCCGGACATCCTTGCCTACGGTGCAGGAGGTGGGGAGTACCCGGCACCCAGCCCGGAACTCGTTGAAGAACTCTTTTCCTCGATCCGGACCGCGGCCCCTGGCCTGAAAACCCTGCATATCGACAACATGAACCCGGCGACAATCGCACGGCATGAAGAGAAAAGCCGGGAGGCGTTACGGGCGATCATACGGCACCATACTCCCGGTGATGTCGCGGCGTTTGGCATGGAGACCGCAGACCCCGTGGTCGTGACGGCAAACAACCTGAAGGCCCGTGCTGATGAGGTCTTCCGGGCGATCCGGATCGTGAACGAGGAAGGAGGGCTGCGGTGTGACGGTATCCCCGAACTGCTCCCCGGGCTCAATTTTGTCTGCGGCCTGGCCGGGGAGACAGAGAAGACCTATGTGCTCAATGAAGAGTTTCTGGCACGGGTCCGCGATGCCGGGCTGCTGGTACGCCGGGTAAATATCCGGCAGGTGATGCCCTTTGAAGGCACACCCGTCCTACACGGACAACACGCTCGGGAAATATGACCGCCGGTTCCGGGCATTCAAGGAATTTGTGCGGCAGAATTTCGATCTCCCGATGCTCCAGCGGGTCTATCCCCTTGGCACGGTGCTTCGCGATGTCCGGATCGAGGTTTCCGGTGCACTCTCCTTCGGGAGGCAGATGGGATCCTACCCGATCCTTGTCGGAATTCCAGTCAGTCTCTGCAAAACGGAGCGTCATCGATGCGGTTGTCGTCGACTGGGGTATGCGGTCGGTGACGGCGTTACCGGTACCGGTCGCGATCAACACGCTTCCGGCAGCCGCGATAAAGTGGCTGCCGGGCATCGGCAAGAAAAAAGTGGCGGCAGTTATTGCAAAGCGGCCGTTTGCTGACCTGGCTGCTTACCGGAAGGTGGCGGGAAGTTCGGTGCTCGACCCGCTGCTGAAGTTCTAGATCTGTTTTAGTTCGGTCACCTTGATGATGTCCGTCCGGGTGACAATCCCGAGGATCTTCCCGTCCTGCACCATCGGGATCCTGCCAAAGTTGCGGGCAGACATGATCTTGAGGGCTTCAATAACCGGGGCTGTTGGCGGCAGGGTAACCGGGTCATGGGTCATGATGTCCCGCACCTGCATCGCCTCACGGTCGATCGAGGAGGTGCGGTTTACGTCGGCAAGGGTGACCATGCCGATCAGGGTATCCCGCTCGACAACCGGAAACCCGAGGTGCTTGCTCGAGTACATCATGGTGATCACCTGGCTCACCGGGAGCGTCGGTGGCACGGTCGTCACCGGGCTGCTCATCATGTCCCCGACGGTCACGTTCTGCAGCAGGAAACTGTACTTCACGGCGGTGGACTCCATGCTTGCGCCGATATAGATGAAGAGCGCGATCAGGATCAGGAACGGGGAGAAGAAAAAGAGGCCGATCAGGCCGAAGACGATGGCAAAGCCCTTTACCGATATCAGCCGCGATCTTTGTGGCACGGTGAAGCGGCATCCGTTTTGCCAGCCATGCACGCAGCACCCGGCCCCCGTCCATGGGAAATGCCGGCAGCAGGTTGAAGGCGAAGAGGATGACATTGAGGACGCCCAAGATAGCCGAAGACAAAGATCGAGTACACCTGCGACCGGCGGGGTTCGATGTAACGGCAGGGTACTACATAGACGAGCCCGCCGCAGATAAGGCCGACAACCAGGCTCGTGAGCGGCCCGACCAGTGCCATGGGCAGTTCGGCCTTCGGGTCCGGGACGCCCTCCTCCATGGATGCGATGCCGCCGAAGATCATGAGGGTGATGCTGTTGATCTTGATCCCTTTGTGACGGGCAACCAGCGAGTGGGCAAGTTCGTGCACAAGCACACCTGCAAAAAGGCCGAGGGCGACGATGGTGCCGAGCAGATAGGGAACATAACCCGGTGCTGATAAGGGTAGTGTCAACCGGTACGCATGGAAGATCTCATTGAGCATACCGGCCGTGAGGGCGATCTGGCTCCCGATGATCCAGGCAAACAGCGGAATGACCAGGATAAATGTATAGTGGATCAGGATTGGAATTCCAAAAATGCGCCCGATCCGAAAAGACCCGTCCATAACAAAGGATTATCTTTTTAACTCTTAAGTATATACTTTCATCTGATAACGATGGAAACCCAGATTACGGAGTTGTTCGGGCTTCAGATCTATACGGACAAGGGCATGTTTATCGGCGAAGTCGAAGATGTTCTCATCGATGTGGATCAGAAGAAGATAGATTCGATAGTCGTCGGCAAGGTCAACGACCAGCTCTTTGAGCTGAAAAATTACAAAGGCCTCAAGATCCCCTACCGTATCATCAGCGCGATTGACGATATCGTCCTGATCCGCCACCTGCCGGGCGCCTTCTCGGGCGGCAGCACGTGGAAGAGTAATTAAGGTGCCAGGTCTGCTGCGGGAAGATTTCCTATATTTTCTGTACTCCCGCAATGGTCGTTTGTATGGAAAACCGGGAAATATTTTCAACGATTACTGCCATCCCCCCTGTTTTTGTCAGGCTTGACGGGCGTGCCTTTCACCGTCTTGCTGAGAATGCTTTCCTTGAAAAAACCGTTTGACGAACGGTTCAACGACGCGATGGTACAGGTATGCACGGCACTCGTCGCTGACAGCGGGCTCAACCCGGAGTTTGCATTCACCTTCTCGGACGAGATCAGCCTTTATTTTACCAAACTCCCTTTCAACGGCCGGGTGGAGAAGATCGATTCAGTGACCGCATCCTTTGCTGCAAGTGCCCTCACGTTTGCCCTGGGGACAACCGTTCCGCTGTCATTCGATGCACGGGTCATCCCGGCAACGCCCGGAATTTGCGGTCGAGTACCTCGCCAGCCGCCAGAACGAGGCCTGGCGCAATCACCTGAACGGCTACTGCCAGCAGGCGCTGATTGAGGAAGGAATGAGTGCGAAAAAAGCCGCAGAACAGCTCAAAGGACTGCCGGCAAAAGACCTCCACGAGATGATGCATGTGCGGGGTTTCAATCTTGCCACGACACCTGCCTGGCAGCGCCGGGGCGTGCTGGTCTACAAGAAGATCACGCAAAAGGAAGGCTTCAACCCGATTACCAGGGAGCATGTGGTGGCAGAGCGGAGTGCGGTGACCGTTGAGACCGAACTGCCACTCTTCACGAGCCCGGAAGGAAAAGCGTTCCTGGAAAGACTCGTGGCCGGCACGTGAGAATGGATTGGACCTTTTTTTCATATCCGGATTTTCATTTCCGGATGAGTAAGTATATTGAATGAATGGTCCTGGCAGGTTCAAATGTACCAATCGTTTGAGATACATCGCGAAGGGTATGGGGGAAAAGTAATCCTGTTCAAAGAAAATAATATCCCCTCACATCAATACAAGGGAGAGGACCACGTGTGTATGGAAGAAAAAGTTGAACGGAGATTCATTGCGTTGGAGAGTAAAATAGAAAATTTAGAGAAACGAATCCGGGAATTAGAGGATATTACACGTCCATAGCCAAAACCCGGTGTCCTGTCATACCTCCGTGATAAATATGCGAAGGGAGATCTATAAGGTTTTTTAATTTCAGGTAACCCGATTTTCCTATGAAAAAAGATCCCAACCGAGCTTCCTGCCATTCGCGAGTTATTACTTCACCAGCACTCAAACTTTTCAACTCACTACGAACGTATCAGAGACCTTGTACCAAACGGCGACTGAGCCTCCCGGTCGCTATCGGATGGAATAAAATACCCCTGTGTTTATATCATTAACCAAAGCAGGACTGATTTCTATAGACGAAGATTCCGGGGTGACAGAATCGGGTACGCCCGCTGGATCGGAATGGCCAATTCTTAAACGGATAACACTGGCCACCGGTCTCATCACTGCCGCGATTGGCGCCCTCGGCCTTATCGGTCTCGCGTCCGGAGTTACCCTCTTCACAAGTGTTTTGCCCGGGTACAAATCAATCGCAGTATCTGCGGCACTCATATGGATTTTCCTCGGCCTTGTCCTCGTGCTCCATGCAACACGAACTCACATGGGAAAGCTGGTGCTCGCAGTCCGGGTCATCCTTGCCGGTATCACGATCATCGAGGCGGCAGAACTCCTGTTCAGCCTGATGGGGATTCACACGATCATTGAGATCCTTTCGGTCCGGGTCGGGAGCGCACTTCTCGGGAACCCGACCACTCCTATTTCACCGGCAGACTTCCGCGTTGATCATCTCTGCAGCGATCGCGCTTCTCCTCCTTCTCTCCCCCCCGGTATCAACACAAAGCGGAACCAGCAGGTACGGGACACAGCCGGGATAACCGGCCTTGCAATCGCTCTCGCAGCATTCACGTTCGTCCTCGAGCTATGTGTACGAGGCCCCGTTCCTGTATAACACCACGCTCATCCCCATGGCCCTTACGTCGGCACTCGCAGGGTTTTTCACAGGGTGGGGATTGTCGCGGCTGCAGGCAAGGCAGCGATCCCGCTGAAATATTTCACCGGCAGTTCGACTCAGGCCCGGCTCCTCCGGATGTTTGTCCCTCTTGTCATCATACTCACCGTCGTACAAGACATTATTTTCATTATTATCTCGGATATGGTCAAGGTTCAGGACGCCCTCTTCCTTTCGGCCTCCATCGTCATTTTCGGCTTCGTAACGGCCTGGGTCATCGCACGATTTTCCGGCAGGATTGGCAGCGACCTCGAACGGGCGGAGGATGCACTCAAACAAAAGAATGAGGATCTCGGCGCCATGAATGAGGAGCTTACGGCGATCACCGAGGAACTGCGGCAGAATAATGACGAACTGCTCCGGAAGGAAAAAGCGCTGCGGGAAAGCCAGCAGCGGAATACGTTCCTTGCTGACATTCTCGACAAGGCGGCCCAGCCGTTTGGCGGTTGGCTACCCTGATGGGAAGATGGGGATCGTCAACAAGGCATTCGAGGATCTCACCGGGTATTCAGCAGACGAGCTGAGAGGTATAGACTGGGTCGGAATTCTGACGCCCCCGGAATGGCGTGAGGTGGAAAGGCAACATCTCGCTGAGCTCCACCGCACCGGCAAGCCGGTCTGGTACGAGAAGGAGTATATCAGGAAGGACGGCACACGGGTTCCGATTGAACTCCTCGTCCATCTCGTTGCAAACGAAGATGGCAGTCCCCAGTATTACTACTCGTTCATCACCGACATCACCGAGCGCAGGGGTGCCGAAGAAGATCCTGAATATAACACTGCAGCGCCTTGAGGACGGCGCGGTTTGAGAGGTGTTGCGGATCCTGCTTTTATTGGGAAGACGACAATGGAGGTTCCGGTGCTGACCGTCGGCGACAAGGCCCCCTTCGCACGGACCGCCGTCGAGTTGCTTGGCAGGGCTCATCATCGGGAAATGATTGAAAAGGTCAGACATGTTTACCCCATCCACCGTCATTATCTCGACGCTTCCGAGAAATGCTATGGAACACGATATGTCGAAGAGTGCCTGCAGAACGGGCGGTCGTACGATTTGTCCTTGTCGGGATGGAAGGGTGGGGTCGCCTGTGGTACATGCGTGATATCACCGAGCGCAAGAGAGCAGAAGAAGAACTGCTCCGCAGGAACGAAGATCTCAACGTTGCGTACGAGGAGATAACGGCGACCCAGGAAGAACTGCAGCAGTCAAATAATGAGCTTCTCGAATCAGAACAGGAGTTACGAAAAACAAGCCAGTATCTCGAAAACCTGATCGATTATGCCAACGCCCCGATTGTTGTCTGGGACCCGGATTTCGTGATCACCCGGTTCAACCATGCCTTCGAGGAACTGACGGGCAGGACTGCGAGAGAGATCATCGGTCAGCGGCTTGAGGTGCTCTTCCCGCGAGATATCTTGATGCTTCGATGGAGATTATCAGAAAGACCATGTACGGGGAACGGCTTAAAGTCGTTGAAATTCCCATCCTCAATCGCAAGGGAGAGATCAGGATTGTCCTCTGGAACTCCGCGACCCTCTTTGAGGCTGATGGTATAACGATCCATTCGACCATTGCACAGGGCAATGATATCACCGAACGAAAGGTAACAGAAGCCGAACTTGAGGAGAGAAATGAGGAGCTCAACAGTGCCATCGAGGAACTTACCCGGCGAGGTCATGGACTGAATGAAGCCCTGAGGGAGAAGGAAGTCCTGCTCAGTGAGGTCCATCACCGGGTGAAAAACAACCTGACGGCGTTTATCTCGCTGCTCTCTCTCGAAAGTTCGTACGATGACTCACCCGCCGGACTCGCACTCAAAAAAGATCTCCAGAACCGTGCCCGGAGTATGGCCCTTATCCATGAGACACTGTACAGGACGAAAAAGTATTCCCGGGTCGACATGGGGGAGTACTTGTCCACCCTTGTCGAACAGATTGTCAACTCCTATGAAACGGGAAAACCCATAATGACGCTGGTAGAGACGTATGGCATTACCCTTGATCTGTCACGGGCGACTCCCTGCGGACTGATCGTGAACGAGATCCTTACCAATTCCCTCAAATATGCGTTCCCGGCATCGTTTGACTGTGCAACGCACCGGGGCTCACCCTGCATGATTGAGGTGAGCCTCGAAGAAGACGATGGCAGTTTTATCCTGGCTGTCAGGGACAATGGTGTGGGACTCCCCGGAGATCTCGATATTTCTACCACGAAAACCCTCGGGCTCAAGCTGGTCAACTTCCTGGCAAAACATCAGATGAAGGCATCTGTAGAGGCTCATTCCCATGAAGGTGCGGAATTCCGGTTCCGGTTCAGGGACAAAGTGTAAAGGGGATCTTTGGAGGATGAAGGAAAAATTTCGTAAAAAATTTCGTAATGTATATTCCCTAAACCCGTGTAATATTTTCACCACGGATCGAGTGAAATAATGGCATTTACCCCGCCCGGAGCCCTTACAGAAGATCATCCTTCACGCGACCTTTACACCCGGGTATGCTCATGCCTGCGACAGAATATCATTCCGGCGGTTCTCCTCATCCTTGTTATTGCAATCCTCTACTCATTGAGTAAGTATAATTTCGCCCTGTTCCATACGGCAATCGAATTCTCAACGATCGCAGTCGCCATCGCAATTTTCCTCCTTGTGTGGAAATCCCGTCATATTGTCCAGAACAATTATCTCTTCTTTATCGGGGTTACCTTCGTCTTTATCGCCATTCTCGATTTCCTCCATACAACCGTATACCAGGGTGTGGGGATATTTGCCGAAGGCGGTGGGACCCTTTCCACCCGTCTCTGGATTGCAGCACGCTACATGCAGGCGGTCACACTTCTTGCAGCACCGCTGCTGATCCGACGGAAAGCCGCGGATGGATCGCAGTTGCGGTCGTCTATCTCGTTGCAGATATTCTCATCGTCGCTTCAATTTTCGTCTTCGGAGTCTTTCCTGTCACCGTATATCGAGGGTGTTGGCCTGACGCCGTTTAAGATCATCAGCGAATACATCATCTGTGTGCTGTTGATCGGAGCAGTCGTTCTTCTCTACCGGCACAGCGATTCGTTCGACCGGCAGGTGCTTGATAATCTGGTTATTGCGATCGTTCTTACCATCATTTCAGAGATCGCCTTTACCGAGTACGCAAGTTTCGTTGATATCTTCAGCGTCATCGGGCATGTGGTCAGGTTCCTTGCCTACTATTTCTTTTACCGGGCGATCATCGAGGTCGGACAGGAAAAGCCTTACAACCTCCTCTACCGGGATCTTAACGAGAGCGAGAAACGGTTCCGTGCCCTGTATGCGTCCATGACGGAGGGGGTTGCCGTCCATGAGATTATTCTGGACGAGTCGGGGAAAGCATCGGATTACCGGCTTACCGAAGTGAACCCTGCATTCTCTGCGATCACGGGCATCCCCGCGGATAAAGCGGTTGGTTCACGTGCGTCAGTCCTGTATGGGGCCGGCGAACCGCCATATCTTGAGATCTATGCCCGGGTCGCAGAGAGCGGGATCGCAGAGGAATTTGATACCGCATTTGCCCCGATGAGAAAGATTTTCCATATCTCGGTCTTCTCTCCCTCGAAAGGCAGGTTTGCGACCGTCTTTTCGGACATCACCGACCAGAAGCGGGCTGAGGAGGCACTGCGCAAAGCCCACGACGAGCTGGAATTGCGGGTCCAGGAACGGACGATGGAACTTAAATCAGCGATCGAGTCTATCGGAACCGAACGCCACCGCCTCTATGATGTCCTGGAGACTCTGCCCGTATACGTTTGCCTCCTCGACAAGGACTACCGGATGCCGTTTGCCAACCGGTATTTCCGGGAGACCTTTGGATATTCGGAAACCCGGTGTTGCCACGACTTCCTTTTCAATCACGGCAAGCCCTGTGATACCTGCGAAACGTATACTGTTATGAGGACAAAAGCACCGCACCACTGGTACTGGACAGGCCCGAACAACAGGGACTACGATATCTACGACTTCCCGTTCCATGATACTGACGGATCCCTGCTGATTCTTGAAATGGGTATCGATATAACTGAGCGGAACAGGGCCGAGGCCGCACTGGTGAAGTCCAGGGATGAGCTCGAGGTTCGGGTGGAGGAGAGGACAGCCGATCTTGCCCGGAAGAACATCGATCTTTTCGCAGCCAACGAGCAGCTTGGGGCCATGAACGAGGAATTGAACGCCACCCAGGAGGAGCTGCAACAGAATGTCGAGGAACTGGGGAGGAGTGAACAGGTGCTCCGCCAGAGCGAGGCAGAACTCAAAGAGGCCCTCGAAGAGAAGGATGTTCTCCTCTCCGAGATCCACCACCGGGTAAAGAACAATCTTGCGGCATTCATCTCGCTCATCAGCCTCGAAAACACCTATACGGATACCCCGGAAGGCCTTGCACTCAAAAAGGATCTCCAGAACCGGGCACGGTCCATGGCGCTCATCCACGAGACGCTGTACCGGACAAGGAAGTACGCGAATGTCGACATGGATGTCTACCTGAACACCCTGGTCGACCAGATTGCCGCCTCATACGCAACAGCAAAATTTGTCAGGACAATCGTAAACGCTGATAACACGCTCCTCGACATCACCAGGGCAACTCCCTGCGGGCTGATCATCAACGAGCTGGTCACGAATTCGTTCAAGTACCGCATTCCCGGAGACGTTTGACTGCATTGCGGAACGGCGGGAGTCCTGTACCATCCGGATCTCACTGCAATAAAACTAACGGGTTCTATCTCCTCTCGGTAAGCGATAACGGCGTCGGTCTTCCTACTGGCTTCAGTATCGCTACGACCCAGTCCCTTGGCCTCAAGCTCGTGAATTTCCTTGCCAAACATCAGCTCCGGGCAAAAGTCGCCGTCACGGTGAATGACGGAACAGCCTTCACCATCCGGTTCGGCGAACCAGGGAAGTGAGAAACAGAGACAAGCCACATCCATCTTTTTATGAAGGACGGTCGTGTACCCGAAAATACGGATGACTTTTCATAATCGGCGAGTAAAACATAATATTTAATACGGATGAACATGGATTCTCCCATCAATTGCATCGACGAATAGCCCATACAACTTTGAAAAAGCCCAATCATGTTTTTGTCCTGATCATTCATGTCAAAAAGAACACCAACTCCTCATCGGAAATTCAATTCTCCCAATACCGATACCAGTTCCGGGCGTGCCAGTGCCTATAACCGGAGTCTTATCGAAGCAAGTCTCGACCCGCTGGTCACCATCAATCCTGACGGCACCATCAGCGATGTAAATGCGGCGACCGTCCAGGTGACCGGATATTCCCGGGAAGAGTTGATCGGCACCGATTTTTCCCAGTACTTCACTGATCCCCTGAAAGCCGAGACAGGGTACGAGTCTGCATTCCGGGATGGATCAGTCCGGGACTATGAGCTGAGGATCCGTCACAGGAACGGGAAGATTACTCCCGTCCTTTACAACGCATCGGTCTTCCGGGACGAGACGGGAACGGTCGCCGGTGTTTTTGCGGCAGCGCGGGATATCACCGAACAGCAACGCACCGAGGCGGAGAGGTCGATCCTGGCAGCCATCGTAGAGAGCTCAGACGATGCCATCATCGGCAAGTCTCTCGATGGTATCATATTGAGCTGGAATGCCGGCGCCGAAAAGATCTACGGATATTCAGCATCCGAGGCGATTGGGCGAAGCATATCCATGCTGGTTCCCCATGACCAGGTCGATGACCTCGACTATATCCTCGACAGGATCAAACGCGGCGAATCCATCTTCCACTACGAGACCCTCAGGATGCCAAAAGACGGGCGGACGATCCCGGTCTCCCTTACCCTTTCTCCGATAAAGGACCGGAACGGGAGACTAATCGGGGCTTCAACCATCGCCCGTGATATAACCGAGAGGAAGAAAGCCGAGGAGGCGATCCGGCGTGCCAGTGCCTATAACCGCAGCCTTATCGATGCGAGCCTTGATCCCCTGGTCACCATCAACCCTGACGGGACCATCAGTGACGTGAATGCCGCAACCGCCAGGGTCACAGGGTATTCCCGGGAGGAACTGATCGGCACGGATTTCACCCACTACTTTACCGAGCCGGAGAAGGCAAAGGCCGGGTATGAGACGGTGTTCCGGGACGGATCGGTGACCGACTACGCACTGGAGATCCGGAACCGGAATGGCGGGACAACCCCGGTCCTCTATAACGCTGCAGTCTTCCGGGACGAGACCGGAGCTGTTGCCGGTGTTTTTGCTGCTGCCCGTGACATAACCGAGCGGAAGAAAGCGGAGGAGGCGATCCGGCGGGCAAATGCCTATAACCGGAGCCTGATTGAGGCGAGTCTTGATCCTCTGGTCACCATCAACCCTGACGGGACCATCAGCGACGTGAATGCCGCGACCGTCAAAGTCACGGGATATTCCCGGGAAGAACTGATTGGTACGGACTTTACCCACTATTTCACCGAGCCATATAAGGCAAAAGCCGGGTATGAGACGGTGTTCAGGGATGGATCGGTGACTGACTATGCACTGGAAATCCGGAACGGAACGGCAGGACAACCCCGGTCCTCTATAACGCTGCAGTCTTCCGGGACGAGACCGGAGCTGTTGCCGGTGTTTTTGCTGCTGCCCGTGATATAACCGAGCGGAAGAAAGCGGAGGAGGCGATCCGGCGGGCAAATGCCTATAACCGGAGCCTGATTGAGGCGAGTCTTGACCCGCTGGTTACCATCAACCCGGACGGGACCATCAGTGATGTAAACGAGACGACGGTCCAGATCACCGGTGTACCCGGGAAGAGTTGATTGGTACTGACTTCTCGCAGTACTTCACCGAGCCGGAGAAAGCAAAGGCCGGGTATGAGACGGTGTTCAGGGACGGATCCGTCACCGACTACGAGCTTAAGTTACGTCACCGTGACGGCCGGATAACACCGGTGTTGTACAACGCGACGGTCTTCCGGGATGAATCGGGGACGATTGCCGGTGTCTTCGCTGCCGCCCGTGACATCACCGAACGAAAACGGGCCGAAGATGCCCTGATGAAGGCATATGTTGAACTGGATGACCGGGTCAAGGAACGGACCATCGAGCTGGAAGAGGCAAACAGCAACCTTGAAAAAGAGATCGCCGAACGAAAGGCAACCGCCGAAGAATTAAGGAAGAGAAGCGAGGAACTTGCCAGGTCCAACCTCGAACTCCAGCAGTTCGCCTACATCGCATCCCATGATCTCCAGGAACCCCTCCGGGCAATTTCCGGATTTACTGAGCTCCTGGAAAGACGGTACAAAGGCCAGATTGACGAAAGAGCCGATAAATACATCGGGTTCATTGTCGATGGTACGAAACAGATGCAGCAGGTCATCCAGGACCTTCTCGCCTACTCCCGGGTACAGACCAAGGCACACGAATTCAGCCTCATTGATATGAACGATTCTCTCAACCAGGCACTCTCAAATCTCCAGGTCTCCATCCGGGACAAGAAGGCGGTGATCAATGTCGACCGGCTCCCGGACATCTTTGCCGACGGGACCCAGATCACCCTGCTCTTCCAGAACCTGATAGGAAATGCCCTCAAGTTCCAGAGGCCGGACACAATCCCGGATATCCGGATCTCTTCCCGCCGGGAAGGAGACTGGTGGATCTTTTCGGTTGCCGATAACGGTATTGGCATAGATCCGCAGTACACCGAACGGATATTCAAGATCTTCCAGCGCCTGCATGCCAAGGGTGAGTACGAGGGTACAGGTATCGGCCTTGCCATATGCAAGAGGATCGTTGAACGTCACGGGGGGGAGATTACGCTCCGTTCTGAGCCGGGTGCAGGATCGACCTTCTCATTTTCTATCCCGACAACCAGGGAGGTAAAACAATGAATAAACAAACGACAAATCCGGAACTGTCGCGTCCGGTCGAGATTCTTCTCGTAGAGGACAGTCCTGCGGACGTTGCTCTTACGCAGGAAGCACTGCAGGAGAGCAAGCTGCGGAACAACCTGAATATCGTCACCGATGGCGAGGCCGCGATGGCCTTCCTGAGAAATACTCCTCCCTACACCGGAAAACCCCGTCCGGATCTCATCCTGCTTGACCTGAACCTGCCAAAAAAGAACGGACGGGAGGTCCTTGCCGAAATCAAAGCCGATCCATCGCTGAGTATGATCCCGGTCGTTATTATGACCGTCTCGCAGGATGAACGGGATGTCCTTGAATCGTACCGCCTCCATGCGAACTGTTATATCCGGAAACCCGTGAAGTTCGAGGAGTTCATCAAAATTGTAAAATCAATCGAGAGCTTCTGGTTCACCATCGTCACGCTCCCGCCAAAAACAGGAGCCTGACGATTATGAAGATCCTTGCGATCGAAGACAACCCGGCGGACGCGGAGATACTCCGCGAGCTGCTGGCGGATCAGCAGGGATCATCGTTTGAGATTACGAATGCACGATCTCTTGCCGCGGCGAAGTCCCTTGTTCCCGGAGGGAAGATTGATTTTATCCTCCTTGACCTCGGTCTTCCGGATAGCCAGGGCATCGAGACGCTCAGGGCAATGAGATCTCTCTCGTCGGTAATACCGATCGTGGTTCTCACCGGGTTCGATGACGAAGAGACCGGTATGAAAGCCCTTCATGAGGGAGCGCAGGATTACCTCGTAAAAGGCCAGATCACCGGATCTTCGCTTTCCCGTTGTATCCGGTACGCACATGAGCGGTACCGGATCGATCAGGACCTCATCCGCAAGAACGAGGACCTTGTTGCCATGAACGAGGAGATTACCGCGATCAGTGATGAATTGCGCAAAAGTATTGAGAAACTGAGCCAGCGGGAGCATGAGCTGAATGATACCCTGGCCGAAAAGGAAGTTCTCCTCTCCGAGATCCATCACCGGGTGAAGAACAACCTGACCGCTTTTATCTCCCTGCTCTCCCTCGAAAGCACGTACGACGACTCTTCTGCAGGTCTCGCCCTGAAAAAAGATCTCCAGAACCGGGCACGCAGCATGGCACTCATCCACGAGACCCTGTACCGCACCAAGAACTATTCCCGGGTCAACATGGATGTGTACTTATCTACCCTGGTGGGACAGATTGTCCAGTCCTATGAATCGGAAAAGTCCGTAAAGGTGGTGGTGAATGCCCACGGAATAACACTGGATCTTTCGCGTGCAACACCGGAGGACTGATCATCAATGAGCTCCTGACCAACTCCCTCAAGTATGCATTCCCTTCCTCCTTCTGCTGCGAAATCACCAGGGGTTCTCCCTGCACGATATCCGTGAACCTCGCCCAGAATGACGATGCCTGTATCCTGACAGTAAAGGACAATGGAATCGGGCTTCCCGAAAATCTCGATATAGCGACCACAAAAACCCTCGGGCTGAAGCTGGTCAACTTTCTGGCAAAGCACCAGCTCAGGGCATCGATCGAGGCCCAATCCAGAGATGGTGCGGAATTCCGGTTCCGGTTCAGGGACAAGCGATAATCCTCCGGAGCAATCCGACCCCGTGATCCGGAGCGATTCCTGACAAGGTACCCTTCGGCTCATTTCTCACGGTTAAGGGTGGGATCGCGGCCAGCTCGGTTGTCAAATGCCATACCGGAAAAAATTCGCTTCTATCATCCATATAAAACAATACTTTTATCCTCTTTATCCACACCAAAACAATATATAAAATTATTGTTATCGGCATTTTTGTGACTGGAGATGATAGTCTACGAAAAAAAGCGAAAATTCCAACATCAGAAAAACGTCTGAATTTGAAAAAGTGCCATCCGGGATAAAAGGGCTCGACGTGATCACGGGGGGCGGGCTCCCGAAGGGAAGCCATGCTCTCGTCAGCGGTGGGCCGGGTTGCGGCAAGACACTCTTTGCGATGGAGTTCATAATACGGGGAATCGTTGACTACAACGAGCCCGGCGTCTTTGTGGCATTCGAGGAGAAAATCGAGGATCTTGAGAAGAATTTTCTCTCGATGGGATTCGATCTGAAGGATCTTATCAAGCGGAAGAAACTGGTCCTCGACCACATCTACATCGACCGTACCGAGATCGAGGAGACCGGCGAATACGATCTTGAAGGTCTGTTTATCCGCCTCGGTGCTATGATCAACGAAGTAGGGGCTAAACGCATAGCAATCGATACGCTCGAAGCGATCTTCTCCGGCTTCTGCAACGAGGCGATCCTCCGCTCGGAACTGCGCAGGCTCTTCCTCTGGCTGAAGGACAAGGGGATCTCTGCGGTAGTAACCGGAGAACGCGGGGATCGTACGATTACCAAGTACGGGCTCGAGGAATATGTTGCAGACTGTGTCATCACCCTTGACCACCGTGTGACGAACCAGATTGCGACCCGGCGCCTGCGGATTGTCAAGTACCGGGGAAGCCTCCATGGTACTGACGAGTACCCGTTCCTGATCAGCAGCGACGGGATCTCGGTCCTCCCGATCACCTCCATGTCTCTTGCCCATACGGCACCGAACGGGAGGATCGGCTCCGGCATCCCCCGGCTCGATGCAATGCTCGGCGGGAAAGGTTACTACCGGGGAAGTTCGATCCTCGTCTCCGGGCAGGCCGGGACAGGAAAGACCAGCCTTGCCGCAACCTTTGCCGAAGCGGCATGCAGGCGCGGCGAGAAGTGCCTGTACTTGGCCTTCGAGGAATCGGAAAGCCAGCTCACCCGGAACATGAAGTCGATCGGCATCGATCTCGAACCGTTGGTGAAGAAAGGCCTCCTGAAGTTCCATGCGGTACGCCCGACCGCGTACAGCCTGGAAATGCATCTCTCGATGATGATCAAACTCCTTGAGGAGTTCGGCCCGCAGGTTATTGTTGTTGACCCCATCTCCAACCTCTATCCGGTCGGTGACGACATCCAGGTCCGGTCGATGCTGATGAGACTGATCGACCATGCGAAATCCCTCCAGATTACCGCCCTCTTCACCAACCTGTCGGCCGATGAAGCGACGAATGCCTATGCTCTCGAGGCCACCCAGATGCATGTCTCATCGCTGATGGATACCTGGCTCATCCTCAAGAATGTCGAGGGGAATGGGGAAAGGAACCGGGCCTTCTCGATAGCAAAAGCCCGGGGTCTGGCGCATTCGAACCAGCTCCGCGAGTTTATACTCTCGGAGGATGGCATCCAGCTGGTTGACGTGTATAAGGGCAGCGAAGGAGTCCTCTTCGGTTCTGCCCGGATGGCCCAGGAAAGCCGGGAGGTCGCAGGCAGGGTTCTCAGGAACGAGGAGATTGAGCGGAGGCAACGCGAGCTCGACCGGAAGAAGAGAATCATGGAAAATGAGATTGCGGTGCTCCGAGAGAAGTTCGCCCGCGATGAAGACGAGATACGGATCCTGATCGAGCAGGACGTCGCCCGCGAGAAGGTAGTGGTGAAGGGGCAGAACAGAGCTGCCGTGTTGCGTAAGGCGGAAAAGTAGATGCAAAGAGATGATCTGATGACCCCCAGAAAAGATGCTCAGACCTTGTGCGAACCGGAGAAAGAAATTCCCGGCGAATCATGGAAACTCAGACTGTATGTTGCAGGACAGACCCCCAATTCCCTGACAGCCTTTGAAAATTTAAAGAGGATTTGTCAGGAACATCTTGAGGGCAGGTATACTATTGAGGTGATCGACCTCATTGCCAACCCTCAACTGGCAAAGGGTGACCAGATCATCGCCGTCCCGACCCTGATACGGAAACTCCCAACCCCGGTGAAGAAGATCATAGGGAACCTCTCTAATACAGAAAAAGTTCTTGTTGGTCTTGACCTGCGAAAGGTGAAGTAGATGGCAACCGCAAAGGACGCGAAAGGCAGAAAAACAAAGAAAATTGCCGGCGATGTTACCCGGGAGTATGAACGTGCTCTCGAGAATAAGAAGACAGAGCACTACGTCCTGCGGCTCTATATTGCCGGGAACAACCTTCGTTCCCGGATCGCTGTTGAGAACGTAAAGAAGATCTGCGAGGAGAACCTGAAAGGAAGGTATGAGCTGGAGATCATCGATATCTATCAGGACAGGTCGAAGAACCCGGTCGATCTGGTGCTGGCCGCCCCGACGCTCATCAAAAAACTGCCCCTCCCGCTCCGCCGGGTCATTGGCGATATGACCGTCAAAGAAAAAGTCCTCGTTGGCCTCGACCTCGTTCCCAAATCATGAGCCAATTGTTACCGGAGATGCATCCATGACAAAAGCAGAACAGCAGACTACGGGACGAAATTGATGAACTGAAAAATCAGGTCCGGGAGCTGACCGAGACGCTTGATGCGATCAGCGCAGGTGAAGTGGATGCGATCATTGTTACAAGGGATGATGGAAAGAAAGTCTATACTCTTGAGAATGCCGACCTTCCCTACCGGATCCTCATCGAGAACATCCGGGAAGGCGCCCTCACCCTGTCCCGTGACGGGATGATCCTGTACGGCAACACGGCCTTTGCCTCGATGCGCGGGCTTCCTCTCTCCGAGATTATCGGTACAAATTTACAGGCGCACATCGCCCCCCGGGATAAAGACCAGTTTGATGTCCTCCTCCACAAGGCGCTCACCACACCGGCGAGATCCGAGATGGGTATCTGCAGCGGGAAGGGTGCTTTCCCGGTGCTGCTATCGTTGACGGCGCTCGATACTGACGGGAGCAGGAAGATCAGCGCTGTTGTAACCGATCGCAGGAAGGATTACGACCGGCTTCTGCTTCAGGGCAGGATGCTGGACTCGGTTGCCGATGCAGTCATCGCTGCAGATCCCTCAGGCAGGATCATCTACTGGAATGATGCTGCGATGAAGACGTACGGGTGGAGGCCGGAAGAGGTGATAAAACACGATCTTATCGAAGTCGTGGTCCCGGAACTATCTGAAGAGGATTCCCGGAATATTATGGACAGACTTCTGAAAGGAGAGAGCTGGTCCGGGGAGTATACCGTGAGGCACCGGGACGGGCATCACTTCCCCGTCTACGTCCACGATTCACCGGTCTTCGATGACAACGGGCGCCTTATAGCGGTGCTGGGGGCCAGCCATGACATCAGTGATCGCAAACGGGCTGAAGAAGAACTGCGACACAGGAACGAAGATCTCAATGCTGCTTTTGAAGAGATTACATCGACCCAGGAAGAGCTGCAGCAGAATATCGATGAACTCGGCAAACGGGAGCGCGATCTGAATGAAGCTTTGACTGAAAAGGAAGTCCTGCTCAGCGAGATCCACCACCGGGTAAAGAACAACCTGACCGCGTTCATCTCGCTGCTCTCCCTCGAAAGTGCATACGATGACTCGCCTGGAGGCCTCGCACTGAAAAAAGATCTCCAGAACCGGGCACGGAGCATGGCACTCATCCACGATACCCTGTACCGCACAAAGAATTATTCCCGGGTCAACATGGATGTATACCTCTCTACTCTGGCCGGGCAGATCGCCAATTCCTACGAAACGGCAAAATCTGTAAAAACAGTCGTGGATGCCCCTGGGATAACCCTCGACCTGTCACGAGCGACACCGGGCGGACTGATCATCAATGAACTCATGACCAACTCTCTCAAATATGCGTTCCCGGCGTCATTCGATTGCGAAAAAGTCCGGGGCGCACCGTGCACAATAGAGGTCAGCCTCACCCGGGATGACGGCGCTTATATTCTGACGGTCAGGGACAATGGTATCGGGCTGCCCGATTATCTTGATGTTGAGACCACAAAGACCCTTGGCCTGAAACTGGTCAAATTTCTGGCAAAGCACCAGCTCAGGGCATCTGTCGAGATCCATTCTGACCATGGAGCGGAATTCCGGTTCAGGTTCAGGGATAAGAAATAAAAAAAACGAGAAATCAACGGTTTGCCGTCCAGTGCCGATCGATACTCCCGATACTTTTTATGATAATTTTTCCACCGAATTCTGTTCCGGTTCTCCCTTTAAAACAAACGTGAATCAGCCTCGCTTCAATCCGCTTCAATGGATTGCATAAGAACATAGTTCCAAAATCCTGCGTATCGCCGGAATCTCCGGCGGTCTTATCCCCCTGCCCTGTCTAAAAATTTGCGGGAGCATTGCACAGTGACTGCCGGAGAACCTGATAATGAGATTCATATAGCATGAGTGGGGATTTTCCCATAGCGTGTTCCCCATTATTTCGGCTCTGCTGCCACTCACCAGCGTTTCCCTGTCGGATCAAATCCTCAGTTTTGGAATCTGGTATACCTCCTCGTATTCCTCGTAATTATGCTCGCCTCTACGATCGTTGGCGGAACGATTCCCGACAACACGTTCCTGTTCCTCGCGGGTGCGGTAGCGGCCGACAACAGCCTCTCGATAGGTTGGCTCCTCGTCGCCGCAGTCGGTGGCGGATTTGTCGGTTACGAGATCAATTACTGGTGCGGAAGGCTCCTCGGTCTCACTGTATGTCAACGGAGTTGCCCCATGGTCCTGAACAACAAGCGTGTGCGAAGTGCCCTGGATCTCATGGATAAATTCGGCCCGGTCTCTCTCGTTCTGAGCAGGTTCCTGCCGGTCCTGAATCTGCCCTTGTTCATCGCGGGTGTAAACTCAATGAATTATCATCGGTACATCGCCTACAATCTGTTCAGCTCTATAATCTGGTGTGGTATTCTGCTTGCATCGGGGTATTTTATCGGCGGGATTTCTGTTGTCGGATTCTATCTTGATTATATCACTGATCTTTTCATCGTTATCATTGCGGCCACCGTCGTCGTAGTTGTCCTGATATTTGTCCGGGACTATTATAGCAGCAGATAAGTCCGGATCTCATATCACACATTCCCAAACAAGTGATCGGATAAACAAAGATGAAGTAAAAAAGAGACTGGATCATTTTCATGAATTCCCGGATTGCGTTATACTCTTTTGGAACTATTTTTTCGAAGCCGGTTCATTGCCGCAATTCCAATACAATAATTGATGGCCAATTATGACATTCCAAATTTTCTTGTAATTCCACGAAATGTCGTTCTTTTTTTTTATACAGGTCCGTATCCGTTGGAATGCCCTTCAGCGTGGGACGATTCCCTATCCGGTCCGTGAGATCCCTATGGTCATTGTGACGACTTCAGTCGCCCCCTCAATCTCCCAGTCCTTTACCAGGTCATGGGTTCTCAGGGAATCTCCCGGTTTTATGAAAGTGAACAGGTTTTCTTTGTCCGGCCCGACAGCTAAAACCTCTCCGGCAATTTTGGGTGCGCTGTTCTTACAGAGAAGCCCATAAACCCTCGGATTCTGAACCAGCACCTCCGCCGAGATTGACTCACTGACAACAAGGTCCAGTTGTTTGCGCATCTCCTGGGTCCGACGGATAACCTCGCGTTCATATCCCTCCGTTTCGAGGCTGTCATCGAGCCTGACATCCACGTACACCATCGCGTCCTGCATGGGTGCCGAGAAGACGTCAGCCGGGAGTTTCTCGGTAAATGTCACATGCTCTGCACCGATTTCGAAGACCTCGCTGCCGGTACCAAGGTTCACAGTCCGCCCGGCCTCAATCTCTGCCTTAAGGTGGTTGCCGTCAGCAGCCTCGATAAGTCCCTTGACCTTGAAGGAGTTCTTGCCGAATCCCTTCCCGAGCGCCTTCATCACCGGTTCTGCATGCCAGCCGATCCGGTCCCATCGCCCCATGATCACGGAGACCTTCCGGGCATTGGCCCGGTCCATGCAGACTGCATTCAGCCGCTCGATCGCATCCTTCACCGTTTCTGAACCCGTGACCACGACCACCTCTGCGACCGGCCAGCGGAGTTTCCGCTTTCCTGCCTGCCGGGCATTCGCAGATGCATCATCAAAGGACCGGACGATCTCAACGGCATGTTCAAGGGATGTATCAACAAGCGACGGATCTCCGGCATTCCAGTCCAGCAGGTGAATGCTTGCCGGATCATCGGTGCACCGGAGGTTCCGGTAGATCTCTTCGGTGAGGTGCGGGCAGAACGGGGCGAGCAGTGCGGTGAGCCGGCGCATCACGTAATAGATGGTCTCGTAGGCAAACACCTTCTGTTCCGATTCTCCCTTCGAGCCACATCCGCGGGCGGACGAGCTGGACGTACCAGCGTGAGAGATCTTCGAGGATGAACGATACCAGTTCCCGGGTTGCCCGGTGGAGCTGGCATTCCTTCAGCGCAGCATCGACCGTGGCGGCGACCGAATTGATGCGGGATATGATAAACCGGTCCTCGTCCGGCATGCGGCCGGAGATGCGTCCTGATGATACGTATCATCCCAGACGCCGTTCCGGTTCGAGGGTTCGAACCGGTCGAGGATCATGTAGGGCAGGGGGAAGCGGTAGACGTTCCAGAGGATGTTCACCGCACGGTTGATGGTGCCCACACCCTCCCAGTTGAACTTCAGGTCATCCCACGGGGCCGATGATGAGAGGACATACAGCCGCAGGACGTCGACACCGACCTTTGCGATGACCTCTTCGGGTGTCACCACATTGCCGAGGCTCTTTGACATCTTCTTGCCCTCGGCATCGAGGGCAAAGCCGTGCATGCAGACGCTCTTGTACGGCGCCCTGCCGAAGGCGATGGTGCTTGCACCCAGCTGCGAATAGAACCAGCCCCGGGTCTGGTCCTGACCTTCGGTGATGAAATCGGCAGGCCAGAGCGTCTCGAACTCTGCGGTCTTCCCGGGAAAACCGAGGGTTGCCCAGGATGCGACCGCGGAGTCGAACCAGACATCGAAGATGTCCTCGACCCTCTTCATCGTCCCGCCGCAGGTGCAGGGGATCGTGACTTCGTCAACGAACGGGCGGTGCGGGTCTTTGAGCGGCGTGCCGCTTGCCTCTTCCAGTTCCTCGAGCGTACCGATGACCCGGTACCTGGTCGCATTTCGGGCAGACCCAGACCGGGATCGGGATCCCCCAGTAGCGCTGGCGGGAGATGCACCAGTCGCGGGCTTCCTTGATCCAGTCGTAGAACCGTGCACTGCCGGCCCATTCGGGGTACCACGTGACCTTTGCGACCTCAGCGAGCATCAGGTCCCGCATCTCGGAGGCTTTCAGGAACCACTGGGAGGTGGCCCGGAAGATGATCGGGGTCTTGCAGCGCCAGCAGTGCCCGTAGCGGTGGACGACGGTCTCCTGTGCGAGCAGGTGGCTGCCGAGTGCGACAAGGACATTCTCGTTCGAGTCCCGCACGTACTGGCCGGCAAATTCCCCGCCTCTTCCTTGAACCTTCCGGCGCCATCGACCGGGCAGAAGATCGGGAAGTCCCTCCTTTGTACCGAGCACGTAGTCATCCCACCCGTGGCCCGGGGCGATATGCACGATACCGGAATTCTCCAGCAGGACGAAGTCCGCAGTCACAACCTTGTGGTTGATCGTCCGCTGCATGGGTACATGTTCGTGGAGCGGCGAATCGTACTCCCAGCCCTTGAGATCGATTCCCTTCTTCTTTTCAAGCAGGGTAAAGTCCTTGAAGCGTCCTTTTTTCAGTACGGCCTTTACGAGCGGTTCTGCAATCCAGAAGCATTCCGTCTTCTCGTCTTTCACCGCCGAGACCTTTGCGTACTCGATCCCGTCGGAGACGGCAACAGCGACATTGGCAGGCAGGGTCCAGGGGGTTGTCGTCCAGATGACGAGATACTCATCCTTTTTTCCTTTGAGGGGGAACTTGACGAAGATCGAGGGGTCCTTCTCGTCCCAGTACTCCACCTCTGCGTCCGCGATCGCCGTCTCGCACCGGGGGCACCAGTTCACCACCCGGTGGCCCCGTTCGAGCATACCTTTCTCTTCTGCACGGGCAAGCGTCCACCACGCCGCCTCGATATATTCGGGTCTGACGGTCTGGTAGGCATTTTTGAAGTCGAGCCAGACACCGAGACTGGCGAACTGGTCGTCCATGAGCAGTTTGTTTTTGATGGCAAACTCCCGGCATTTACTCGATGAACTGCTGGATGCCGAAGGTCTCGATGTCCTTTTTGGATTTGAACCCCAGCTCCTGTTCCACCTTCACCTCGATCGGCAGCCCGTGCATATCGTAGCCTGCCCGGTCGATGACATTCCTGCCGTTCATCCGCTGGTAGCGCAGGATGCTGTCTTTCAGGATCTTGTTCCACGCAGTGCCGAGGTGGATGGTCCCCGTGGTATACGGAGGCCCGTCGACAAAAAAGAATGGCTTTCCCAGCGAGCGATGTTCTTTTACTGTCTTGTATGTGTCGTGGGTGCGCCAGTGTTCCTGCACCTCACGCTCGATCGACTGCGCATTGAAGTTAGCGGTGACTTCCCTCACAAAACCCCTCTTGAATACCCATAGGACGCAGGATGTGCGTAATGAAATGTTGGTGCCGGAGGACAAAGTAGTTTTTCCAAGAAACGTCCTGCAGCCCTGTTCATCCGCCGAAATCTCCGGATAAATATGGGTGTAATTTCAGGATCGTAAGCAATATATGGGTCACTTTAATAATTGAACACATGCGATCGCTTTCATACATCTGTCTTCTTACCATACTGGTGATGGTTATGTCCTTCACCGCCGGCTGCACCTTTTCACGGAATACCGCTCCTGCGTCTGTGACCACGGCTCCCCCTGTGATGACAAGTTCTCAGGCAAACTCTCCTCCGGTGCAGACAACTTCCCTGACCCCGACGGTGCAGGGAGGGATAGTCGACACCACCATCAACATCCATTTTAACGACTACGACTGTCTTGATGTCCAGCAGGATCTGGGCGTGGTGTACCTCAATCCAGACCAGAAGTATACTATCCGGGTTTCACCGCCAAACGTCCCGGCCAGCGTAAACCTCCTGCTTCTCGATGTCGGTGACAGGGAAAGACTGCAGGCCTCCCTCCCGGTATGGAACGCCATAACCAAAACATGGGACTACGAAGGCATTGTGCCGCTCCTCCAGTTCAATGATGTCTCCACCACCCAGGAAAAGACGGTCACCATACAGAAGCAGGGCAAGTATTTCCTTTGTGCCGATGACCGGAAAGAGTCCGGTTTGAATGAGGCCATCATCAGGGTACCGGTGAAGATGACGAGAGTCGGATAACGCCAGGAGTGTCTTTTTTTATCCGATAATATCCTCTTTTTATCTCCTTTACTGAAAAATGGGCTCTGTTGAAATCCTCACAATATTTTTCTCAACGCTCTTGGGGCTACGGCACGTAATGCCTTCGCCCCCGCCGCTGTGGCATCCCCTCTGGAGCGATAATTCCAGAGAAGGTAATACAATACCATCGCATAGCGCAGGGGGTGGTTCTGGGGGACAGGCACTGTCCCCTCCGATAATAGGTGATTCGCAATTGTTGAAATATTAGGGTTTCAACAGAGCAGAAAAATGAATAAAAAATGAGTGAAATAAGTCTCAATCATGTTCCCGCTAATCCTGGATTTTTACAAACTTGTCCTTTTCCGCCCCGCATTCCGGGCAGACCCAGTGTGCGGGCAGGTTCGCAAACGAGATGCCCGGGGGAATTCCGCCCTTAACATCCCCTTCAGCCGGATCATAAATATAGCCACATTCAGTACAGACATAGCGATCCATTTCATCACTCATGAACAATCCCCAGACATAATTTTCATGGATGGTTCATTTCGAGAATCTTTTATTTAGGATTACACTCATCTTTCAAATTTTATAACGATTATTTTAGTGTCTCTCTTACCGGTGACCAGATTTTCGCTCCTTTTGTGCAAAAGAATGTATATTTCAGGCCTAATTCCGTTGTAACCGGATCACGACGGGCAGATGCATCCCTTCTCTTCTGAAATGCACATGAAACTCCTTCCCGAACCACAGAAAAAGATCTCCTTTGCATTCTTTGCACACGTATTATAAGTCGGACATGTCGGGCACGTGCACATATTGATCATTTTTTCCATCGCTGTTTTCATCTCAGCTGGTGACATGTCTTTTCCCGATTTCATTATCTGTCCGAATTTGTCCATTTTCACCTTACCGTTCTGATTTTACAATCGCTTCCGCTGATATCTTCCTCAATGGGGCAGTTCATCAACCTCGCTCATCACGGGGTTGTTATGATTTTTTTACCAGCCGGTTACTCGATGGGAATTTTCCCTTTGGCTTCTTTTGCGGTCTTCTTCAGTGTGACTTCAAGCACGCCGTTTTTCACCGTGGCCTTTGCATCGTCTTCCGTAACGGGTACCGGAAGGGGAACGATTCTCGTCATGGAACCAAACCGTCGTTCGCGGAGGTAATACCCTTCCTTCTCCTCTTTCTTCTCCTCTTTCCGTTCCCAGGAAATTTCGAGCGACTGGGGCGTGATAAGATCCAGCGTCACATCTTTTTTGGTGACCCCGGGTGCAAGATCTGCTGTGACGACCACTTCATCCTCGCGCTGGACCACATCGACTCCCAGCCGGGCCGGTTGGGCAGGCAGCAGTTTTGGTGAAGACTCCCCCGCAGCCGGTAACAATGCAATCGGGTTTGACTCATACATCTGCCTGAATAACGAATCCATGTAGTTTCTCATTTCGTCAAGCTCATCGAAAATTGACTTATAGTACCATCGTGCCATCATCTTTCTCCACATCGTAGGTGTATTTGACTGACTTCACCGGAATGTACTGTTCGGGCAGACTGGCCGGTCTTCTCATAACCAGCTCCCCGGTTTTGTCTGTTCAAGATAGGGAAATTTTACCAAGGTCATACGAACCGGTTATCCCTTGCCCGTGAGGGTAATATCCCAGAAGTTTTATTAAACGTTTTTATGTAAATCAGATTTTGTGATACATTTTGAAATATACCAGAAAGTGGAAAAAATTTTAAAGGCATTCTAGTGACTTAGATGTGATTCAATTATCGCCACTCATGGTCTCGACCTCCGCAGGCTTCCTCCATGAGAAATTTCCCATGTGAGAGAGAACCCGATTCCTCGAAAAAAAAAACAGGATGAGTTCAGGATTGCGCAACAATGGTGCCGGTCATTGAGGGATGAATCGCACAATGGTACAGGTAAGTGCCAGGTGTGGTAAAGGTGAATTGATAAGATGCACCGGTTGCTAAGGAACTTGATGAGAAGGACACCGACGATCCCGAATCGGAGGCGATCTGATGGGTCGGGCCGTCCTGGTTTGTCCAGGTGACGGTTGTCCCTGGTTTGACGGTCAGGGTTGCAGGAGTGAAGGCGAAGTTTTTGATGGTGATTGTACCCGGTCCTCCTGAAGGAGCCGTGGTCGTTGCGGCCGGTGTTGTTGTTCCCGGACCCGGATTGGAAGTACAACCGGCACTTATGCAGACAAAGATCAGCATGATGGTACATGCCGACCAGAATAAAACTCTGGAACAGGGAGTCATAGTGCCTCCATAACTTGCCACATAAAAAAATGTTCGTTTCAGGTTAAAGGTGTCGAAATCTTTGAGGGAATCCCGGCCAATCTGCAGCTCCAGGTGTCCAGAACCTAATGTTTATCAGGTATCACGATTCTCTTCCAGTCAATGGATGTATCATTACTCCTTGATCTCCTCCCTGTTTTGGGTGGCATCTTTGCTGTTGCCGGAGCAGTCCTCATTGTCTACGGAGGACTTAAGGCTGCCATCAAAATACTCCTTCTGGAATTTGGGAAGCGTGATTACGTTTACAATAAGATACGGAACGAATTCACGAGTAAAATTGTTTTCGGGCTGGAATTTCTCATTGCCGCCGATATCCTGAGAACCCTCGTTACCCCTTCCCAGCAGGAGATCATCAACCTTGCTGTTGTGGTGATCATCAGGACGATCCTCGGGTATTTCCTCCAGAGAGAGGCCAGGGATTTCAATCTCGAATAATAAGAAAAAGAAACTTTTTCATGTAAAGAGTTGTATCGGATGTCTCTCTGAAGTTCTCCGGTGCGATTCCCGAGGTCATTCTGAGTCATCCCGTTTTGGTGCCGGGATGTTTTTTTCCTGCAGGTTCGATGAAAAAACATGGAATGCCCGGTCTTACCGCCCATCATAATATTATTTATTCATTTTTTGAAACGTGAACGAATATATTTATGTAACGATGCAGAGGGGTATTCCGTATGGAAGAAAAATCTCTCTATGAACGCCTTGGCGGTGCTTTCGCCATAGCGGCGGTAGTGAACCGGTTCAGTGACGAGGTTGTGAAAAACCAGGTCGCCGGCCAGGGATCAAAAAACCCTGACCTGAAGGAGTGGCACACCAAGAAACTGGAAAGACTACCGGGCCTGAAATTTATGAGAACGCTGTGGGTCATTTCAGTGGCAGGCGGACCGATGGCATACACTGGTACGAAGCCGGGAAGGGATAAGATGAGCCTGGAGAAGGCCCACTTCGACTTACACATATCGCCGGAAGAGTTCGATGCCGTTGCTGGTGAGCTTGTAAAGGCAATGGATTTCTATCATGTTCCGGAAAAGGAGAAAGGGGAGGTTGTAGCAGCCTTCATGGCGCACAAAAAAGAGGTAAACGAGGGATATTTCGCCAAGAAACGCTGAAGCAGGACAGGATTACAGATTCTGTGCATTTGCGTGCTAAAGTTGATAAAAAATTGAGTTTATTATATCTTTAAACCAATTCTTTATTGGGAGGCATGCATCCATTCCGGGACGTGATGTGTTAATTTACCTCTCCTGCGATCTGGTCGGGCACGGTGTGCGGGGGGAGACCTGGTGATGTGGGATGGTGCAACTCACTACCTTAACGTTTCCCGGTGAACCCGGTACAATAAGAATCATGTATCGATCTGACCAGGAATTACTATGCCAGCCACACTCCGGGTGACAATGAAGTGACGGGAAATGTGTTCCTCCCCCGGATCATTTCATGGAATATGACCCTCCGTTGTAACCTTCATTGTCCCCATTGCTACATCGATGCAGGGAGCAACCTGAAAAAGGAGTTAACTACCGCCCAGGGAAAGGTGCTCATTGACCAGATCGCCAAGGTGAGCAGGCCTCTCCTGATATTCAGCGGAGGGGAGCCGCTGCTCCGCCACGATATTTACGAGCTAGCCCGGTACGCAGCGGAGAAAGGACTGACCGTTGCACTGGGGAGCAACGGAACCCTTATCACCGATCCTGTTGCACAAAGACTCAGGTCGGCCGGTGTAAAGGCGGTCGCTGTGAGCATCGATTCACCTGTACCGGAACGTCATGACAAGTTCCGCGGACAGGCCGGAGCATGGGAACAGGCATTGCAGGGAATTGACGCATGTATCCGGAATGGAATCCGGGTCCAGGTAAATACGACGGTGACCTCAGAGAATTTTAACGAGGTGGAGCAGATTATGGACCTGGCAACGGAACGCGGGGCAACCTCATTCCACCTTTTCTTCCTTGTACCAACCGGGCGGGGTGCGAACATCGGGGATATCCCCCCGGATATGTATGAGGACATGATCTCCCGTGTCCTGGATACCATGGCCCGGGACAGGAACCAGCTTCGCATACGACCGGTGTGTGCCCCGCAGTTTGTCAGGATAGCCTCGCAGAAAGGATATGATCTGAAAGAGTGGGGGCGTGGATGTATAGCGGGGCTGAGCTATTGCCGCATCTATCCGACCGGCGAAGTGACACCCTGCCCCTACCTGCCGGTTTCCCTGGGGAATGTACTCGATACAGAATTCAGGGATATATGGTATCATTCACCTGTCCTGGCACAACTTCGTGATTTCAACAATCTGGAAGGGAAGTGTGGCGTATGCGGGTACCGGAATACCTGCGGCGGGTGCCGTGCCCGGGCATATGGCCTGACCGGTCCTGTGAATACCTGCAGCGGGCTCCACGAGCCTGGGGAACCGGGAGGAAATTATCTGGCAGAAGAGCCCTGGTGCCCGTATATCCCGGGGAGTTGAGAGACATGAATGAGGCCGTACGTGTGGATGAGAGAGACCGGGCGCTCCTGCAATGGCTACAGGATGATTTCCCGGTCACCGGGCGTCCCTGGCGGTCAGGCGGGGCAAGACTGGGAATGAGCGAAGAAGAGGTGGTAACCCGTGTGCGAAGACTCTCTGATGCAGGGGTTATCCGTTCGGTCCATACAATTCTTGATAAACAAAAAGCGGGACCCGGAGCATCCACCCTGGTCGCGATGAAGGTGCCTGAAGAAAAAATTCAGGATGTGGTCCCGGTTATCAATGAATACCCGTCTGTTACCCACAATTACCTGCGGGAACATGAGTATAATCTCTGGTTTACGGTTAATCCCGGCAATGAGCGGGAGTTGAAGGCCCTGCTGGACGAAATGCAGCGGAAAACCGGGGTGAGTGATGCTGATCTTCTCGATCTCCGGACCAGACAGGTATTCAAGACCGATGTCCGTTTCAGATTTTGTGATGGGGCCTGTATAGCCCGGCCCCCCAGGAACCCTGGAAAAAGCCCGGGAATGACCGATGAGACGGACCGTGCGCTCCTGAGCATGACCCAGAAAGCCATTCCTCTTGTGGATGAACCATTCAGGGAAATTTCAGAACAGCTGGGCCTGGAGCACCGCGAGGTGCTGGCACGGCTCAGACGCCGGGTCCGCGACGGCATGATCAAGAGGATCGGCAGTTCCGTCAATCAACGGAAACTCGGCATCGTCGCCAATGCGGTAGTTGCCTGGAAGGTGCCTGACGATCTCGTAGAGAAGACGGGTCAAAAATTATCCTCATACAATGAAGTTACCCACTGTTACGAGAGAAGTACGGTCCCGGGGGTGTGGGAGTACAACATGTTCACCGTCCTCCATGGATATGATCGCCCATCGGTGGAAGCATATGCCCAACGACTTTCCGGAACGATTGGTATCGATGACTATCGTGTCATATTCAGCACGAAACAATTCAAAAGAACGAGCATTATTCATGATATCCAGACTATTCCTCCGCGATGAGAAACGGTGTACCATGAGCCGAGCAGACTGCAGAGGAGATGACCGATGATCCGTATAACCCAGTTGCTGAATGGTACGGGGACAGTAGGTACTGCCATCAAATACCGGAACGCAGAGCCGAGTGAAGTCCCCCGCCCCGTTCTCGCGTTTACGGAAACCCGCAGGCCTGTTGTGTTCTGGAATATGACCAGGAAATGCAACCTTTCCTGTACCCATTGTTATATCGATGCTGGTCCCGATGCCGCCGTTACATCACCGCACGGAGAATTATCGACTGATGAGGCAAAGGTATTCATCGCAGATCTTGCAACTATCAAAATTCCGCTCCTCATGTTTACCGGTGGGGAACCGCTGGTGAGACCAGATTTCTGGGAACTTGCGGAATTTGCAAAAACATGCGGTCTGACCACGGCGATGAGCACCAACGGTACGCTGATCACCCCGAAGATTGCTGAAAAAATCAAGGACTCCGGGATAGAATACGTGGGAGTATCACTGGATGGAGTGAATAGTGAAACCCATGATGCGATCCGAAATCAATCCGGATGCTTCGACAAATCAGTCAAGGCACTGAAACATTGCCGGGACGCCGGGATCAAGACCGGTATCAGGATTACGGTCACGAAGGATAATACCAACGAGGTAGGCCCACTGATTGATCTTGCTCGTACCCTGAAAGTCCCAAGATTCTGCGTCTACTGGCTGGTCCCGAGCGGGAGAGGAGGCGGGATCTATGATAAACAGATAACCGTGGACGAATCGTCCCGCATTTTTGATATGCTGTTCCGGAGAGCGGGCGAGTTAAAGGATGAAGGGATAGAATTCCTCACGGTCGATGCACCGCAGGACGGGATTCGCCTCCTTACTGCGATGAAAGAGGGCGGGAGCAGAGAATTTGTGAATGCCTTAACCCTGCTCCAGTGCACAGGGGATTCGTGCAGCGCCGGTGACCGTGTCGCAAACGTCGATCCTTCTGGAAACATCTATCCCTGCCAGTTCATGCAGCGGAAGGAGTTCCGGATAGGGAATGTGCGGGAGCAGAACTTCAGCAGGATCTGGAGCGATGCGCATAATCCTGTTCTCATAGCCTTCCGCCAGAAAAAAAGTCTTCTCACGGGGAAATGTGGCTCCTGCGAGTACAAGGACATATGCGGAGGCGGATGCCGGATCCGGGCATATGCTCATTACGGCGATCTCTGGGCCGATGACCCCCTGTGTCCATACAATTAAACGATCGTCGTTACAAAAATGAAGGCACTTTTGTGGTGACCTGCATCCCTCTGGAGAGATGAGTGTGTATGGACGAGATCAATTACCGTGACGATTTCTATCTGGCAGTGAACGGTGAATGGATACAGGACCATCCAGTTCCACCTGATAGGGATAGACTATGGTGCTTTTACCGAGCTGCAGGATACTGCAGAAAAGCACCTTCGGCTCATCATTGAATCAGCGGTCGATGTATCCCGGGAACCTCACAACCCGGACATCAGGAAAATCGGCGATTTTTACCGGACAGGGATGGATCTCGTTACCATCGAAGAAGAGGGGATGGCACCTCTCAAAGAGGAATTCGATCGGATTGCTGCTCTGGCGGACACCTCAGATCTCCACAGCCTTATCGCGTACCTCGCAACGTGCGGAATCAACCCCCTTTTTGGCTTTTTTGCAGAGACCGATCCAAAAGACAGCACCATGATGATCGCCGGGATGTCCCAGGGAGGTCTCGGCCTTCCCAACAGGGATTATTATACCAGGGACGATGCCGAGTCCATGAACCTCCGGAAGGACTACGCGAATCATATAAGAAACATGCATGTCCTTCTCGGAGATCTTCCGATCATTGCTTCTGAAGATGCAGACATCGTGATGAATATCGAGACCCGGCTGGCTCACGCATCCAATTCTCCTGAAGAGAACCGGGATCCCGAATTAACCTATCACAAGATGAGTCGTTCAGAGCTGGTTGACGCTTATCCTGAATTCAACTGGAATACCTTCTTTTCCGAAATCGGCTATCCCGGGATCTCCCTGGTCAACATCCACCAGCCCCGTTATTTCAGAGAACTGAGCAGGATGACGGTATTGGTTCCCTTAAACGAATGGAAGATTTTTCTTCGCTGGAAACTGATGAGCGGTTTGGCACCGTACCTGGACTCCCGGATAGAACAGGAGAACTTTGCCTTCTACGGGAAACGTTTGAACGGCCAGCGGGAGATGAAACCCCGCTGGAAGAGGGTCGTGGCTTCAACCAATGATGCTCTCGGTGATGCGATCGGAAAGATCTACGTTG
Source organism: uncultured Methanoregulaceae archaeon (assembly GCA_963721245.1). Classification (GTDB taxonomy): domain Archaea; phylum Halobacteriota; class Methanomicrobia; order Methanomicrobiales; family Methanospirillaceae; genus Methanoregula. The sequence continues at coordinate 285,972 of CAVRIL010000002.1, forward strand.
AGAACTATTTTCCCGCCGCTTCAAAACACAGAATTGGTATCCTTGTCGGCGATCTGAAGGATATATTGCGCAGACGGATCGAGAAGCTTGGCTGGATGGATCAGGAAACAAAAAAAGAGGCACTTGAAAAACTCCAGTCCATGCAGTTTAAGATAGGTTACCCCGACAAATGGCAGGATTATCGTGAACTGAAAGTATATACAGGTGGATATGTCCGGAATATCCTCAGTGCAAGCCGGTATGATGTCAGATCAGGCCCCCACGGGCTTGAAAAAATCGGGAAGCCGGTCGATCATGATGCCTGGTTTATGACGCCTCAGACCGTGAACGCCTATTATGACCAGACCCTCAACGAGATTGTTTTTCCCGCTGCCATCCTGCAGCCTCCGTTTTTCAATGCGGAGGGCGATGATGCGACCAATTACGGGGCCATCGGTGCGGTTATCGGCCATGAAATGACCCACGGATTCGATGATATGGGCCGTAAATATGACAAAGACGGGAACCTTCGGGACTGGTGGACAAAAGTTTCAGCCCGTGAATATGCCCGGCGGGTACAACTCCTTGTCGACCAGTACAGTGCATTCGAGGTAATTCCCGGCCTGAACATGAATGGCCACCTTACCCTCGGTGAAAATATTGCCGACTTTGGGGGGATTACCCTGGCATACTTTGCATATATCGCAGCCCGGGACCGCAGTGAAGGTGCTGGTAAGGAACATGTGCAGGACATCCGGAGATTTTTTCTGGGGTTTGCATCCATTTGGCGGGAGAGTGTCCGGATCGAGGCCCTGCGGAACGGCGTGTTATCCGATGTTCATGCCCCGGGCCGGTTCCGGGTGAACGGGACTCTCTTCAATATGCCGGAATTCTATGAAGCATTCCCTGAGATACCACCGGAAAACAGATTTTTCCGGGCCCCTGAGCAGCGGCCGGTGATCTGGTAAACTCTTCATCAGGATCGTTCCTGGCTTGTTACCGGTTACAAGACCCTGTTTCGTTCACATAAAATAATGTAAAAAAAATAGCCAGTGGCTCATTCAGAACGAATAACCCTGATGTGTTCCGGGCAGGATCGCTGCGATATTTACTTTGTACAGTAGTAGTCGCCGGTGAGTTTGTATCTTTTATGAACCCCGCACCCGGGACAATTACACCCGACCATCTTTTCTCCTTTGCCTTTGTCAGAGTTTCCCCGGGCACAGAATAACAGGGTGGGCTTGCCGTTTTTTAAGGCATTTTCTTTGTAGGTAGGGCACGCTCCGCAGAACCTCCCGCAGATTTCAAGATTTGCAACAGACTCATCAACTTTCATATACAACCGTCCGATGTCTCGAAAATAGATAGTAAAGTAAATAAAATTTTCTCTTAATCAAACCATGGACGGAATGCACCGTGGAGCGCTTTATTGCCGTTTTAATAATCCGTCAGCGAATGGATTGGCTTTGTGTCGGATATCCTGTAACCAAATATTAATCTGATAGTCGGGGGAAAGGAAACCGTGAAAAAATATGGCAATCAGACTGAAGCGGGTGTATGAATCTCCCGACGCAGGAGACGGGTACCGGGTCCTCGTCGAGCGCCTATGGCCGAGGGGAATATCAAAGGAACATGCAAAGGTGGACCTGTGGATAAAGGATGCCGGGGCAAGCCCGGGGCTTCGCACATGGTTTGACCATGATCCGGAAAAGTGGGAAGAGTTCCGCCAAAAATATTTCGAGGAAATGCGAACGCGGCCTGAGGTCATTAAAGAGCTCAGAGATGTAATCCGTACCCATGACACCGTGACATTCCTGTTTGCGGCCCATGATACTGAACACAACAACGCTCTCGCATTGAAAGAATTTCTTGAGCAGCGGTAATAAATCCGATGAACCCTTTTTTTAAATAAAATTACGACGGCTCTCTCAGGATCATAGAGGATGAGCAGTTGACGTCAGAATCGACGTTTCCCGCTATCGCGGAGATTCCGGAGGACTCCAATCCAGGGTGATATGCTGAAGTGCTCCAGGAGTTTTTGATGGCATGAGAAAGCGTCTCGTTTTTGGTGCGGGTTCATTCAGTGATAACGTAAATTATGAGGCAATTTTTTTTGAATTCCAGCCAATATGAGCTCATCCATTTGGTGATTTGACTTGAGCCTGTATGAGGCCGGTGAAAATCCTCGAAATGAATAAATCTCCTGCAGATGTACTGAACGAAAATCAGATTTGGAAGTACTGCTATGGTGTTGGAAAAATTCGAGCGCAAAGAAGAGAACCTTCTCCCGGTACGGGAATTTTATTACCGGCTTGTGAAGTTTGCCCTGCTCTCGCTGGCGATCATCCTTTTTTCATTGGGTATTGGTATCGTGGGTTATATGGGATTTGAGGGCATGGAACCTGTTGACGCGTTCCTGAATTCAGCAATGCTCATGGGAGGTATGGGCCCGGTAAATATGCTCTATACCGGTGGAGGAAAGATTTTTGCTGGATTTTATGCGATGTACTGCGGTTTTGTGCTGATCCTCTCGGTAGCGATCTTTATGACACCGGTATTCCATCGCTTACTCCATCACTTCCATCTTGAGGGGAGAGATAAGCGGTGAGACACCCGAGCCTCTTTCAGATTTGTAAAAAATGGAATGGTATTGACGGTGAAAAAAAGGACGGAAAATTTGTTCGGAGAGCCCGGACATAAAAGAACCAGAACGATACTGATAGAAACTCCTCTTTTGAAAATTAACATAAAATATACGGCAAAGACAAAAAAGAGTAATAAATCAGGGAATCTTGGTACCCCAAATGGTGTGCTCGTAACGCTGGGCTTTTTCTGCACCTTTCAGGCAGAAAAATTTATTCTTATATCCAAACTCAGTCGTCACCGGGCAGGAGGGACAGATACAGCCCTTGTCTTCTGAGATACACATGAAGCTCTTCCCTTTTATGCAGAAGATCAATTCTTTTGCATTCTTGGCACATTTGGTATGTGTCGGGCAGGTCGGGCAGATGCACATGCCCTCGTATTTTTTCTCAGCCATCATCATGTCTTTTGCGGACATCTCCCTGACATCCTTCATCATCTGTTCGAATTTATCCATTTCTTTCACCTCAACCATCGCATTCAACGATTGCTTTCATGAATCAGTGGTGGATATTTTGAAGATCCACACCCATGAAAACCATTCTGGTTCCGGTCAGGGAATTATCCGGAAATTTTTATTAAATATTGTCTGTAAATCAGATTTTGTAACAAATTTTGAAACATTGTCTGCCATCTTAACAGTATTCTGAACATTTTCAGAAATACACCAGATATCATACCTTTTGTCATACTACAACAAAATGCTGCAGTGTTTTCCACTAAAGCCATGAACCTGCCCTGGTTATCGTCATGCCGATTACCAATTATCTGTCTCAAGGCCGGACGCCCGGATGTGAGGCTCATTTTTTTTGAAAATTTCAGAAAAAAGAAGAAGAAAAAAATGGTCTGTTACAGTAAAATTACAGGCCCAGATCTGATAACCCGGGGTGATTTTCCGGGCGAGGTCCCAACGGCCAGTGATACTTCCGGTCTGCCTCCTTAATCGGCAGGTCGTTGATGCTCGCAAAACGCCGCTGCATCTGACCGTTTGGGGCAAACTCCCAGTTCTCGTTGCCATACGAGCGGAACCAGTTACCGGCATCGTCGTGCCACTCGTACGCGAAGCGGACAGCGATGCGGTTGTCGGTGTACGCCCAGACTTCTTTTATCAGCCGGTAGTCGAGCTCTTTTGCCCACTTCCGTTGCAGGAATGCAATAATCTCCTGGCGGCCATGGACGAACTCGGACCGGTTGCGCCAGAAACTGTCGGGGGTATAGACAAGCGATACCTTCTCGGGATCGCGTGAGTTCCATCCGTTTTCGGCCATGCGGACTTTCTGAGCCGCCGTCTCCTTGGTGAACGGTGGCAAGGGTGGCTTGTTTTCTTCTGCCATGTATCGTTCATATCCTCTCCTCATTGATAAAATGTGTCTTCAGCACAAAGGTAAGACATAAAATTAACGTCCTCTCCTGAGAAACATCGATACGTACAATCCCATGAAGAATGATGGGTCGGCAGCTGATGGTGGAGGTCTGCATCAGACTACGCGTGAAAACAACCTTTCCTTAACGTTGGGTATTGGATCGGGATCAGTGAACAGGATAAAAACTATGGGACAGATTGGTGTAATCGGTGCTGGTAATGCCTTACCGGAGGAATACGAGACTGCCCGGACTGTGGGAAACCTGATTGCAGAAAATCACGAGATACTGGTCTGCGGGGGGCTCTTCGGTGTGATGGAAGCAGCCTGTAAGGGGGCACGGGAACGCAAGGGATCAACGATCGGTATTGTGCCCGATACCAGCAACGGAAATCAGTACCTGGATGTCGTTATCCGCACAGGACTCGGGATACGCCCGGAATGCGACTTGTCGCCCAGTCTTCCGATGCGGTCATCGCGATCGGGGGAGGTTACGGGACTCTCTCGGAGATTGCCATCGCGCTGAAGACCGGGCACCCGGTTTTTGGTTTAAAAACCTGGGAGATTGAGGGAGTAGTGAAGTGCGCATACACCCAGAAGAAGCGGTGCTCATGGCAGTCCGCGCCGCACGCCTGTCTCCCGGGTATCGTACCCCCCGAGCCGGTCCATAATTTCCTTAAAAGCAGGCGAGGTGACAGCTGCACAGAGTTCCGCTACTCTCGGATCATCAAGGTGCTCACGGCGGATGGCAATCTCGTAGCGTTCGGTCGCAACGGGTTTGAACGATAGCCCGAGTGCCTTTGCTGCACTATAGACACACATCCCCGCATCAACCTCACCGGTTTTAACGGCAAGTGCAACGGCAAGATGCGTGGTCACCTCCCGCTCATAACCCTGTAATGCATCATGGCTGATGCCCCGGAGCTTAAGTTCATGATCGAGCAGCATCCGCGTCCCGGACCCCCTCTGGCGGTTGATAAACGAATGCCGGACAATGTCGTCAAATCCAATACCTGTCCGTGATACGATGCCCTGCTGGCGTTCGGCAACGCAGAGAAGAATAATATCCTCTCCAGGGAGGTATTTTTCCAGGTACGGGATATTGTAATCACCATTCTCTGCAAGCAGGTGCATCGGAGCTGCGTGGCACTCGTTTTTCTTTAAAGAAAAGATCCCCCCCATACTTCCGACATGGGTAGAGTGAAGTCCGATCTCTTTTTTCTGGAGAAGATCGGCAAGGTAATCAATCAGAGGATCGTGGCTCCCGGTGATAAGGAGTGCCTTTTCTGCTTCAGCCCGGGAGATGGTCAGGCTTGCCGTCACAATTTTTCCTGCCTCGTAGCCCTCCACACCGGCGGGTATTTTCAGGTTCGCGTTTGACCGCACCGCACTCATCTGTACCCCGGCTCCACGGGACAGGGGAGTAAGCACCCAGCGGTCTCCCACCTGTCCCAGCGAGCACAGGATAAACTCATCACTCCCGATATCCTTGGACACGGAAACCGTTAACCGGGCATCGACAGTTCCAGAACGATGGTACAGGAAGCCCGAACGCATGGACAAGGGGAGTGACGAGTTCGCGGAGCACCGTCAGCGCGGAAAGAGGATACCCCGGCATACCGATGACCGGTTTTGTATCAATCCGCCCGATAATCGCCGGTTTACCCGGTTTTATCGCGATCCCGTGGACCAGCACCTCGCCAAGCTCTGCGATGACATCGGCAGTGAAGTCTTTGGTCCCTGCAGATGACCCGGCAGAGATGATAACAATATCATTTTCCCGGACAGCCTGCTGCAGTATTTTTTTAATATCTGCCGGATTGTCTTTTACCATGGGGTATCGCGTACAGGTTGCGCCAAGAGCTCCCAGCATCGCTTCTGCCATCACCGTGTTGCTCTCCACAACCTGACCCGGGGCTGGGCGGGTACCATGGGTGACAAGTTCACTTCCCGTCGGTATCAGGCCGATCCGGACCGTGAGTACAGGGACCTCGGTAATACCGTATGCGGCCAGGGCCCCGGTATCATGCGGGCGAATCCGGTGGCCGGACGGCAGGGCCATCTCAGACTCGCCGATATCCTCACCGGCAGGGCGAATGTGCTGCCAGGACGGAGGCTGCCTTCCGGATGATGAACTCCCCGTGATCGATCTGCACATCTTCGATCATGATCACCGCATCATATTCCGGCGGCACAACATTGCCGGTATTCACTCTCACGGCCTGTTTTATCGTGACCGGGTGCTGTTCGCCTGGCTCCCCGGGTCTGACGGCTGATAACTGCAATACCGTCCATCGCTGCAAGGTGCACCTCGGGAACCGAGTACCCGGGCAAAGATGGGTTCAGCAGTTATCCTTCCGACTGATGTAACCAAGGGGACCATCTCGCGTGCCGGTGTGCAGGTAAACCCGGTACGCAGAAGTGAAAGGGTATCTGAAAGCGAAGTCACGGTGAGATAGCGTTTTACCACAGGATCACCTCGACCAGTGTTCCTGTTTCCAGCCCTTCACTTTCTGCAGGCACCCGTACGACACCCGTACTTTTCACCAGGGTGTTCAGCAGACCGGATTTTCCGAACAGGGGAGTGGCGATCCCGTTTTTTACTGCAACCCGCACGTAATCCTCCCTGCCTTTTGCGGAGGGCACGTTCTGATCCAGGGTGGCCTGCAGGGTTCGCACACTGCTGCCCGTTTCACCGGTCATTGCAGTGATCAGGTGCCGGACGATCGCGATGAGCACGATAAATGCAGAAGCCGGGTGGCCCGGCAGCCCGATAACCGGCTTCCCGTTGCATGTCCCGATGATCGTTGGTTTGCCCGGAGCGATCGCGATACCGTGGATAAGGACCTTACCCCGTTCTTCGATAATTGCCGACACCATATCACGTTCATCTTTGGAACTGCCTCCGGAGATCAACACCACATCGCATTCTGCGGTTGCCCTGCTGATACCTGTACTGAGGGCATCGCGGTCATCCCTGACAATGCCATAGAATACAGGAAAACACCCCCAGTCCCTGACTGCCGCTGCGATGACATACGAGTTCACATCCCTGACCTGTCCTGCCTGAGGCCTGACACTCACCGGCACCAGTTCGTTGCCGGTCGAGAGGATCCCGATCTTCGGCATCCGGACAACCGGAACATCCCTGCATCCTGCAGCAGCAAGCACCCCGATGTCCTGTGCCGAGAGTCGTTTGCCCATGCGGAGGACCGGCTCTCCCTCTGAAAAATCCTCGTTATACAAAAGAACGTTTTCCCCAAAAGCGACGGATTTCTTGACAAGGATTTCGTCGCCGATCTGCTCGGCATGTTCAATCATCACCACTGCATCGGCACCAGCCGGGAGGATCCCCCCGGTTGGGACGTAGATACATTCACCCGGTTGCAGGTTCATACCAGCGGACACTCCCATGGCAACCCTGCCCCTAAGGGCGAACATCGAGGGAATGGCATCACTCGAACCCACGGTTTCAGCTGCCCGTACTGCGTACCCGTCGACAACAGAGCGGGTAAAACCGGGGATGTCCACGTCTGCATGCTATATCCCGTGCGAGGATGCGGTGGAGTGCATCTGCGAGAGGGACCGGTTCATCCCCGCATCGTACCGCGATCATTCCTGACTTCTTCAACAGCCTTTGAGACAGAAACGAGCTGTAAAAAAAGACTCATTTAAAGCAGCCCAGCTGGCAGCCGCGGATCTTGATATCGTGTGAATTACAGTACTCGCTGATCTCCTTTTTGGGAATGCGGTACTTTGCGGCGATGGAGAATGCCTCAGGGCAGGTAATGGTTTTTTCAATTCCTGCACTCTTGAAAGCCTGTTCAATCTTGTCTGCGTCCATGGTAACAATATGATGTGTATTTCTTCATAGTGTTTACTCATCCTGCACCAGGAGCACCCTTAATCGTGATGAAACACAACAATGGGTAATGAAGGTTGCGCTGATCAACTCCCGGCAGGACAAGGCGGGAGTGAATATACGGCACCATATCGAAGAGATGCTCGGATACCGGAGAGTGGCAGGAGCAGGCATCGGTCCTACGAGTTCATTGAAGTTGAGGAGCGGCTGATCCATGCCGAGCATGTCGACCATCAGACCGATGCGGATCTTGTGATCTTTCTTTCGCGGCATTCCAGCGTCCATCCTGTCCCGGTCCTGACCGTCCACGTGACCGGAAATTTCAGGACAGCGGAACTCGGGGGAACTCCCCGCACGCTCGCCCCTGCAGCGACCGCAATGATGCAGGCAACCCTCCGCATGCTGTCACGGCACTGTCCTGAAGGCTACCGGGTCTCGTACGAGGTCACCCATCACGGACCGACTGCACTTTCCCTCCCCTCGTTTTTCGTGGAGATCGGAAGTACCGAGAAGGAATGGACCGATCCTGGCTGCCGGGAAAGCCGTGGCAGAGAGTGTCCTCTCTGCATCTCCGGCAAACCCTGTCCCGCTCATCGGTTTTGGCGGTACCCATTATGCTGCCCGTGAGACGGAAATTGCCCTCACCTCCCGGGGGGCGTTCGGCCATATCGCCCATACCCGGGAAATTGCCACGCTTGACGAGGAGATGATCCGGGCAATGATGGAAAAGAGCGGGGCTGTTGCTGCGTATATCGACCGGAAAGCCCTGGATCGCGAAGATCTCGGCAATCTTGCTTCCCTGCTGAAACGGCTCTGCGATCCTCCGGCTGTCAGAAAGCGAGATCATGGCACTGGGACATCTGTCGTGGGATACGTACCGGGAAGTGCGGGAGATGGCAGAACAGGTCTCTCCGGATGCCCGGTGTTACATCCATGACCTGCAGGGTGAGGGAAACATTGTGCACGGTCAGGATCGATCCGGTTCTACTCGGCGAAACGGTAAAATCCGGGGAGACCGGACCTGATACAAAATCTTGGAAAACTGCCTCTCGTTCACCTTTCCACGCAGGATAACCGCCTTCTTCCCGATTTTATCACGTATGAAGGCCATTCGTCACGAATAATAAATGATTTAAATACATTGTGCGTAAAAATCATACGTAGTAACGAGATCACTGTTACGGAGAAAGACACCCTGATCCTACGTAAGGTAAGGTTTGATCCCCACAAAGCGCGCGAACTCGGGGTACCGCCCGGACCTTCCTACAAGCACCTGGCTGAGGGTCAGGAGGTCACGATCAATGGCAGGGTGATTACACCTGCCATGGTTTCTTCCTGCAGTGAAATTAAGATCCACATCCCGGGGTTGGAGAAGTATACATGAGGTCAATTGTTGAAGAGGCACTTACCAAGGCGAGGGACGAGACTGTCCTGCCCTCGCAGAATAATGAAGACCTTGACCAGATCCTGGCCGAGCTCAAAACCGAGATCACCGTGATCGGTTGTGGCGGCGGGGGATCGAACACGATCTCCCGCATGATGGAAGAAGGCATCCACGGCGCAAAGCTCATCGCGATCAATACGGATGCCCAGCACCTTATCCGGACCCAGGCGGACCAGCGCATCCTTGTCGGCAGGCAGCGGACCCGGGGTCTCGGTGCCGGCTCCATCCCCCAGATCGGGGAAGAAGCGGCTCTCGAAAACGAGCAGGAGATCCGGGCGGTCGTTTCCGGGTCCGACATGGTCTTTATCACGGTCGGTCTCGGTGGCGGTACCGGTACAGGTGTCGCCCCGGTCGTTGCCAAAGCTGCCCGGGAAGAAGGGGCGCTTACCATCGCGATCGTCACGCTGCCATTCGCCGCGGAAGGTGCCATCCGCATGGAGAATGCCGAAGCCGGTCTCGAACGCCTCCGGGATGTGGCGGACACGGTCATTGTCGTGCCCAACGACCGTCTTCTCGAAGTCGTACCCAAACTCCCCCTCTACGCCGCCTTCAAGGTGGCAGATGAAGTCCTCATGCGTGCGGTCAAGGGTATCACCGAACTGATCACCATGCCCGGGCTCGTCAACCTCGACTTTGCGGATGTGCGCACCGTCATGGAACGCGGTGGCGTTGCCATGATCGGGATGGGGGAGAGTGACAGCGAGGACAAGGCAGCCGACTCGGTTAAGAAGGCGATCCGCTCCCCGCTTCTCGATGTGGATATCAGCGGTGCAACTGCCGCGCTGGTCAATGTGGTCGGCGGGCCGGACATGACCATGGAAGAGGCCGAAGGTGTTGTGCAGGAAGTGTACAACCGCGTTGACCCGAATGCGCGGATCATCTGGGGTGCCCAGATCGACCCGGCGATGCAGAACAAGATGCGGACCCTGCTGGTGGTCACGGGCGTACGGTCGCCACAAATATATGGTCGTAATGAGAAACTTACCCCCAAAGTACAGAAACAGTTTGAGATCGATTTTCTCAAGTGAGCAGATATGGAAATTTCAAAACCTGATATCAATGTCGATATACTCCACGAGGAGTTATTCCGCAAATACCTGCGGGTGATAAAACTCGCACGCACCCCCACCCGGGAAGAGTTTACCAAGATCGCGACCGTCGCTGCGGCGGGTGTCCTGGTTGTCGGCCTGATCGGATTTATCATCTACGAGTTCTTCATCGTATTACCGCACTGATGGGCATGACACAACCAGTACCCCCGGCGCCCGCAGCGCCCCAGATTCCTGCCAGCCCCGAGGTCTTCAACAACCGTATCTTTGCGATAAAAACGACCTCCAAGCAGGAGCGGACGGTTGCCGACAATATCCTCAAGGCGATCGAGACCAAGGCGACCGATGTCAAGGTCACCGCGATCATTGTCCCCAACGAACTGCAGGGCTATGTCCTCATCGAAACCCCGGAGAAGCTGAACAGGATCGAGCAGCTGGTGGAGAAAGTTGCCCATGCGCGATCCGTCATCAAAGGGCGAGACGAGCCTTGCCGAGGTCGGCCATTTCCTCATCCCGAAACCGGTCGTTGCCGGTATCGATGAAGGCACCATTGTCGAACTGATCGCCGGGCCGTTCAAGGGCGAGAAGGCAGTCGTCAAGCGTGTTGATTCTGCAAAGGAAGAGATCACGGTCGAACTCTACGAAAGTGTCGTCCCCATCCCGATCACGGTACGGGGCGATAATGTCCGCGTGGTTGAGAAGTTCAAGGACCGGTAATCATCTTTTTTTTTGATCGGAGTTTTTTCCCAGAGCCATTGTGGGATCACTTTAAAAAAGGGGTCGGACAATCAGGAATGGTCTCCCTTCCTCATCTATCCTCTATCGAGATGCAGGGTAAATAAGGGTCTGAAAAATGAGGTAAAATAAGCCCAATACAGGCTCCGATTCTCTTCACTATTCCTATCCCGCTCATTTCGGAAAACCCTGTAAAACCGTCTCTTTTCGGTTCCTGTGGAAAATACGCTGAATAATCGCTCTGTTTGCCAAAATACGGCTGAAATGCACCTCGCCAAATGGCTCGTAAAGGCCTTTAAATCGAGCTGTTTTCTGCCCCTTATTTTATCCCATCAGGCCCCCATAAAGGCTGCCAGAACACGAATATGAGGATTGTTTTTTCCGACGGAGGTTTCAAAAAAGGGGGAAATCAGGAAACTGATGGGAAAACGGGTATTTTATGAAATCTCCTGAGGGAAAACCCTTATCCCCGCATTTCATAATGGAATTGTATGAGGGAACACCGGATAATCCTGTCCGCATCAGTCTTGTTCGTTCTGTTTGTCATCGCCCTTTGCCCCGGATGCCTCACCAGGATCCCGCAGGAAGAAAATCTGACTGCTGCAGGGCTCGCCGATCAATACCTTGTTCACGCGGACGGGATCAGGGACTACCGGTCGGAATATAGCGTCTCTTCGGGAACGGTGGAGAACCCTTTCTCGGAACGAATCCGGTATGACTTTAAATCTCCATCCTTTGCCCGAATGGAGCAAATCCGGTCAGCTCGCGTGTTCCCGGGTCATTTGCGACAACAAACGGCACCGGGACTGCATGGTATGACGCGGAAACACGGACCTACGATCTCTCCTCCGGCATGAAACTTCCCCGGGAGTATGATTTCCAGGACATAGTCCGGCGGATCATCGCGGACCGGAACTTTACGATTACCGGGCGGGACACCAGCCACGGGCCGGCACGGTACCAGATCGAGGTGGTGACCGAACCCTGGTCCGATAAATACACACCATATATCAGCTCTCGAATCCGTGCGTGGGTTGAACCATCGACCGGTCTGGCATGGAATATCATGACGTATTATGGCTGCGGTTCCTCTCCTGTACCTACGATTCCCCCTGGTTTTGGAACGCCGACTGTCTGTGGTGACCAGGAACGGCCGAATAAGGAAATTCAATATGAATCGATCGCGGTCAATACCGGCATCCCTGATTCATATTTCGATTTCATCCCACCGGAAGGGTCAGGACCACGCTGCGTCCCGAAGTACGTGAACTACGTTGAGCCGCTACGTTCAGACACGTCACTCCCGATCGACCAGCCTCTGCCCGGAGGTGTCCGTTTTTCCTTAAACGAGAGCGATTCCGGGAGGACAATTTCACTTAAAAACGGCGATATCATCGAGATTACTCTCGGTACGATCCCGGGGCTTGGCTACCGCTGGATCATGCCGGCTGAGGGGTCAGGATTGACGCTTCTGAACGCGGGACCATTCTACGAGATGCCTGAAAAAACCGGTGATTATTATTCAGAGTTCATTGGCCGTGGATACTACCGGTGGCGTTACCTGGCAGAGGGTCCCGGCACGTAGACTATTGACGGGATCTTTTCGATCTCCGGATGCGACATACAGGGAGCGAAACGGTTCAACCTAACCATAAACGTTGTGGGGACCGGATGACACCCGGTCATGTAACCTCGACCAATTTTATAAAGATGCAGACGCTCGACCGGCGTTCGGTAACCGGGCCCTCGGGCGATCCTGTATCGAAAAAAAGGTTTAGTCGCTTTTGCCAGGGATTGTGATGTGGTAAATTAATCCAAACGTTGGATTGAGTTTCTCCCTGCTCTCGCGCAATTCCTTTCCCGTAGAGCAATCTGTATGGCAGGGTTGCCGTCAATAAATGTTCTTACACCTCTGCCTTCAACAACGACAGATGTTCCATCAATTCGGAGCATGGCAATTCTGTTGGGGATGTTGGTTCTCCTCTAAGGTCTTTTTCCATATTTTTCATAACTGTATCGTCGAAATTCCGGATGAATTAAATCAAGGACATTTTTACCGAGTATTTCATGGGAATCTTGAGCTCCAAGCATGGAGAGGGCTGCTGGTTTAGGAAAGTGATTTTCCCTTCAATATGAATGAGGACTGCATCGGGAGAGATATCGACAAGCTGTCGGTACCGCTCTTCGCTTTCCCGTAAAGCATCCTCCGACCTCTTTCGATCGGTAATGTCACGGGCGATCATCGCGATGCGGGTTACTTCTCCGTTGACAATGATGGGATAGGCAACCGTGTCGTACCATCTGCCATCGCGTTCATCCTCATACCTCATTATCTGTTTCTTTTCTATTACCTGTGTTGTCAGTTTTCGTCGGGATTGTGCAATTTCCTTTGGAAGGAGAATATCTGCCAGTTTACCAATCAGATTATCTCCATATTTTTTAAACTTAACAGCGGCGGTTTCGTTCAAATCCAGAATTATACCGCGGGTATCCATTAAAATGACAGTATCTGTCGGTGAATTCATGAGTGCACGAGCTGTCGCCTCGCTCTCCAGCAGCGCCCATTCTGCCTGTTTTCGCTGGGTAATATCCTCCAGAAGGACGGATACCCCCCTGCGTCCATCATCAAAAACCGTGGGTGCAATCCGGCAAAAGAGGATAATGCCTTTCGAAGGGAGTTTAATCTCTCCGGACCATTCGATACCCGCAACGCCCTCCCTGATCCTTTCGATGAATTTCACGAATAATTCATCAAAGACCAGAGCAACAGGTGTATATTCTATATTTTTTCCCGCCAGGTTTTTATTATCAGTTCCTACAAGTTCACAAAATGATTCATTGGCAAAGATAATTCGCAGGAAGCTGTCGAGCTGTACAACTAACTCTGCAGATATGGAAAGGACTGCAGAAAGAGGGACTCTTTGCGATATCCTGTAGATTTTTGCCATCCCGAAGCGACGCAACTCCACTTGTCCGGATATAAGAAGATTTTCGAGGTACCGTCCGGCTGTATTACGGTTGATTTTTACGGACTCCACAATTTCCGCGATACTCAGGCCTTGTGGATTTTTTTGCAAAAGATCCTTGATTTTACCAGTGATCTCTTTTTTCAGTACCATTTCTTGAGAATGCTATTGGGTTGTGGGGATATATTAATCAGATATTTGAATACAGGGAGGAGAGAAATAATAACAGAATTTTTGTTTTGAATTTCGGATAAGCCCCATATAGCCAACCTTATGAGCATCCCGCATATGGCGGATCTTATCATCGACATGGTGAATGCTGCGATAGCAGACTTACGAGACTGACAATCTTTCCCTGATAGAGGGATTTTCAGCCCGGGACGATACGGTTGATGCGTTGCGACATTCAATCTTCCGGGAAGGAATTACGTATATGATGGAAGACCCGAAGAATATTTCACGGTGCACTCATTACATCATGGTGGCCCGGTATCTCGAACGCTGTGCTGACCACGCCTGCAAGATAGCCGAAAATGTTCATTACATGGAGACCGGGGAAAGGATAGAGAATAATTGAGTGCATTAAAGAGGAACTATGTTTGAAAAAGTATTAGTTGCCTTGGATTTTTCCGCATATTCCCAGAAAATTCTTGATTGCATCAGCGAGATTCCCGGGATACAGGAGGTGGTGCTCCTGCATGTAGTGGATGCAACGCACCCTTCGAAACTAGGCTGGACATCCGAACCGTATATTGAGAATGCAAAGCTCCTCATGGCCGAAAAGAAAAAGGCTCTTGAGCATCTCGGTTTGAAAGTCCAAATAAGTGTCGATGTGATAGTGAATGTGATAACCCAGGGTAATGTTTCCCACGCGATTCTGGAAGCAGTTGAAACCCACAATGTTTCGCTCATCATCATGGGTGCCCGGGGCATCAACCCGATCCAGGAGCTCCTCTTGGGCAGTGTATCATCAACAGTCCTCCGGCAGGCAAAGACAAATGTCCTTGTCATGCACTTCAATCCCGTAACTGGAAGATGCCGATGCAACCTGTGACACATCCCACCAGAAACTATTTTCAAGATTACTAGTGCCTACTGATTTTTCCCCGTCTGCACGTGATGCATTGTCTTTTATAAAAACGATACCCGTCGATTAAAGAAGTCATTCTCCTGCATGTTGTCAACCGGGCCGAATCACAACCAGAAATTGAGGCGGCCATTCAGGATTCCCAGACCCGGCTTACGGAAATGAAAAAGGATCTCAACGGTTCCGATATTGCCGTGAAACACCATATACGGGTGGGAGATCCGACTGAAATGACACTCTCGGTTGCAAAGGAGGAGAATGTATCCTTAATAGTGATGAGTGCATACGGAACGAACTGGTTCAGGGAGATGCTGGTTGGAAGTACGACCTTTACCGTGGTGAGAAGAACAAGAAGACCTATTTTGGTCCTCCGCAGCGGGCAAGAGAAGGAAAAAACACTAAGAGTGTCGCCGGGTTCGTGACTTCCCAATCTCCATTTTCAGAGGGATAGTCCTAATATCTGCGAAAAAAACAGGTATACGGCCGGGTGATAAACTTGCATTGTTCACCCTTGAAACTGAGGGAGGATTCTGCTGTATGGCACTCGTGAAAGCAGAAAATGTAAGCAGTTTGGTAACAACGATTCTTAAGCCTCTTGGCGAGAATATCACGGAAAAATAAATTTCTCGGGTTTTTTCCGGTCTTCAATTTTAAAATTTTTCACCCTCTCATTACGGTCCCCGTCAGCTTTAGTCCCCTCATGCGATCACACGGTGCCGTCTCGGGTTTTGCGAGCAGGCCGAGATCGTTGATGATCTTCTGCACATCGTCTGCCTCAATGCCGACAAGAACAATCCGCTGGCCGGAAGTAATCTTCAGGATGGGGACCTGGTACTTTCGCCCGACTGCAGCAATGGTTTCAAGTTGTTCCGGTGTCACGATGCCGGCAGGTATTCGTGTGGTGACTGCAAAGGTCCGTCCATCCCGCTGGAGGATTGCACCATCTGTAGGTTCTGTCAACGCTCTTCACGACTCCGCTGCTTTCTGTGTTTCATTCATTTTTTTCCGGGCATATTTCCTGACTTCACGGAAAATTTTCTCACCAGGGACGATTTCGTGTGCATTTTGTATCATTCTGGAGAACAACCTGCTCTGAACGCAGGTGATAAAGGGAAGCGTGATAATGACCGCCATCCGGTTCCCGTTCTGGGTATAGATAAGCATGGATTCCTGGTCATCGGCAATAAGAATGCACTCAAGTCTGAAGAGCACACCTTCACGGGGTATAGGTACCGAAAATATTTTCTGAAAAACGTTCACACCAAAGAAGTCCTCGGGCGTACTGGCTTCATCGTACCTGATGCCATCCAGAGGGACGATCCCTTCTGCGCCATGTTCAGGAAACAGGATTTTTACTTCACGGTCCTTAGCAATTGCTCCAATCGGACCCTGGAATTTTACCAGGGTCTCATTATTAAAACAGAGGATAATGAGTTCACGGGTGACACGTTCAACAACCCTCTCAAGGTTCCGCTGGATGGTCCAGTCGGAATGTACATACCATATCGGTGAATAATTCTGCCGTGCATCCACAGACAGCGTATCAAGCGTTTTCACACTTTCCCGGGCCGCCGTATCAAGATCTTTTTTTAAGAAGGAAACAACGATATCCGGGCGGACCGCTTTATACATCAACGGGCTTCCCTGTCGTATCTCAATGAATCCTTTTTCATCCAACGCATTGAGAACATCATACACCCGCGGACGTGGGACACCACTGACTTCATGGATCCTGCGGACATTTGCTTCACCCAGTCCAACGAGAGCGACGTAAATTTTTGCTTCATATTCCTTAAGTCCCAGCTGGACGAGATTTTCTATTGTCGAATCCATCTGTTACTTTGTTAGGGACAACAAAATTAAATAGTTATCTGTCAGGCTCCTTGTATGTCTCAAACACCATCAATGAAAGAGAATATCACCACTGTTCGGAAATTTTTCGAGGTCGGGCCATCAAAAGGCGACCTTGCGGCAGCTGATGTACTTCTCCATAAAGAATTTTCCCTGCACACCCCGCTGCCAACTCCAGGACCCGGCATAGAGGCGATGAACAACGTTATCACAACATGCCGTGCTGCGTTTCACGGTTTGCATGTGACCGTCGATGACATCATGGCAGAGGGGGATAAGGTGACAGCCCGCTTCACGGCACGTGGCATACACAACGGGGAATTTATGGGCCTCCCTCCCACGGGAAAAGCGATCACGATGACCGGCATCGAGATTTTCCGTATCAGGGAAGGAAAAATCGTCGAACTCTGGGGAGAGGCAAACCTGATGGGACTGATGCAGCAGCTGGTATTTTGCCTGGTCCGGCTTAATCAGACAATACTATTGAAGAGAATATCGGTGTGAGTATGGTGGAATTTAAACAGGAAAATCCGGAAAAACATGACAAAAAACGGGAGGAACTGAAAGGAAAGGTCATCTGTCTTCCAGAGCTTGTGGACTATGCGGAGGGCACGGTCGCGAGCAGGATGATCATCAACAATAAGGCCGGGAGTATTACCATCTTTTCATTTGATGAGAATGAGGGACTCTCCGAGCACACGGCCCCGTATGACGCTGTGGTCACTATCCTTGAAGGAGAGTGTGAGGTATGGGTTGCCGGCCAGACGCTCCAGATGAAAGAGGGCCAGACCATTATCTTTCCTGCAAATGCTCCCCACGCACTCAGCGCCATCACGAAATTCAAGATGACGCTGACCATGATCCGGGGGTAACCGATGGGCGGGAATGATCAGGACGGATACTATTGCACCATCTGCGGAGGTATCCCTCCTGACAAGATTAACATCAGGCAGATTCTCGTTGACGGCAAAACGACCGGTATCGACAAGCTGGACTGGATCCTCGCGGAGGTAAGGAAACTGAACCTTTCCGATGACACCGCTATCACTGAGGAACTGCTTAAACGGACGATGAAACTCAACTACGTTCCCACCAAAAAGACAAAGGAGTATGGCGAGGCGTTGTTGCTGGAATATAAAAAACCGGGGGAGTGACCGGTGCTTGACCACTGTCCCGGAGTCTGCGAACCTCAGGACCCCCACCCTCTCGGTAAAAAAGTGCCCACAGTGCGGGAATGAGGTGGAGATCTTCTCGAACGATGTTAAAGTGGCATGTGATCGCTGCGGCTTTTTCATCTACAATGATATTCTCTCGTGCGTCCAGTGGTGTAAGTATGCAAAAGAGTGTGTGGGTGAGGAGACGTACCGGAAACTCATGGAGATGAAGGGGGGATGAGGGGACATTCACCGTTCCCGGTGAAGGTTCCTGACCAGAAAAATCATCAACGTCCGTCGAATAATGAACGGAAGAGATTGCATGCAATGAAGAATACACCAACAATGAGAGTGATACGGTATGCCCCCACATTGCGATACAAGAGATGGGCCCGTTGTGAAAGCTGCAATGAAGGCGCTGGAAACGGGGAACCTCAATTATGTACTCATCTGGATCCCGAAAGAGTCCGAGATGGAACTCAATGGTATCTTTGAGAAAACCCTGCGTGCGAGAAAAGCCGGGAAGGATGCAATGGAAGTTGCCGATGACTGGTTCTTCGAGAATACTATCCGGCTCCACCGCGCCGGCGAGGGAGCAGTGTATACCGGCATGAAACCTGCCGGCCTCAGTGAAGGACCGGTTGTACCGAAGGCGGAGAAAGCCATTGAGACCGGGGATCCCAGGGAATCGATCGGGTTCATCCTCAAGACGGTTGAAGACGATCTGACCCATCGCTTTCATCACGTTATGGCAAAGAAAAAGTACGACGTGAACGATGTTGCTGCCGGCAGGGAGTACATAGAGGCGTTCATCGGCTGGGTCGTCTATTCCCATCATCTCTGGCAGTCGGTGACAACTGCTGCCGGACATGGCGAGAAGCATGACGAGAAAGCCGGGGGGTGCGGGCACCATTGAAAACTACCGGATTTGAAGACCGGCTCACGGTCAGATGTTCCAATCCCCAAATTTTTTGCCTTCCGAAAAAATTACTTCCTCTCTTCCTGTAGTGTAATCGTCTTCTCAGTAACCGGGATCTTCTATCCAGACTGTTCAAGTGCCCGTTCCACAACAGACCGTACACCTGCTGCAGCAGGGTACTTCCATATGCGCAACAATAACCGATTTGATCACGTGGCTTGAGAAGATCTGAGCCAGCTTTTCAGACAGGTTTGTATTCCTGCGATGAAAAAAAAAGATTATTTTTCACAACTGACTACTGGCATCCCTTGAAGAGAAACCCCTTGAATCCGAGCGGGATTGCCAACGGACTCATGATACGAGAACCCGGCATGGTAATCACCGTTCTTTTCCCTGATGCGTCATTCGTACATGTCCATGCCCCGGAAATTTTATAATGAAAAGTCGTGTCGTAAGATTTATCGTTCAATGATCTGTTTGTACTCTCATCGGGAAACATGTCCCAACCCCGACATCGATTGAGGAAGATTAACCATGACTCAAAAACTCCCGTCCAGTATCACCCTCGTGAAGTATCACAGGATATACGCGGATGCTCAGGGTGGCTCGCACTTTGATTCCGTGACGGTCGAACAGAGGCTTGCGAGCGGGGCGCCACCCGCTGCCCCGTTCTACGTCTCCGGGAATGAGCCCGCATCGATGTATCGCTTTTATTCGTTTCAACCCGGCTGGATCGGTGACTGGCACCCGTGTCCCGCCCGGCAGTTCCTTGCTCTCATGTCGGGTGCGGTGGAGATGGAGACGACCGATGGAACGGTCAGGAAGTTAGGGCCGGGGGACCTCGTCCTGCTTGAGGATACCTCGGGCAAGGGGCACGTGACGAGAAACATTGGTGATGGGTACTCTACGTTCCTTGTGGTCCCTGTCCCTGCGGCCTGATATTTGTCCCGGAGTATCTCCAAAAAATTATCGTCACTGAATAGATCCTGAAAGTTATCCCGATTGGGAGAGCAGTATGAATAGATCCTTTTCCAGAATAGAGCAGGTGAGGAGGGAATCCCGGAATGAGTGGTAAACTATCAAATAACGTCGATGAATTTGTACAGTCAAAGGTCCTGCCGGAACTTCAACCGGTCGTGGCGATGCAGCGTGAACTGATGCGTGGAAATGGCACCGGAAGCAAAAGAAGGGATACACTACGGTATACCCATGTACAAGGGCAGGAAAATATTTGCCTTCATCAACCCGACGAAGAAGGATATTACGTTTGGCTTTTCCCATGGCGGCGAGTTCGAAGACAAGTTCAATCTGCTCCGGGGGAAAGGAAAAGTGTCCCGGCATGTCAAAATCAAAAATCTTCAGAGTGTAAACAGGGACGTCTTAGTTTATTACATCACGCAGGCGCTTGAATTCGATAAGAAATAACTGTGGATGAGCCCACGAAGCCGGCCTCCACCGAACTTTATCATGGTCTGCATTTCAATGGTGACATATACTGGGGATTCCCCCGTCACAAGAGGAGCTGGACGATTATGAGCCTGAACAGCAGTTGTTTTTTCACGATTCTCCTGGTCATAGGCGCAATAGGATCTTCCGGCTGCACCGATTCCGCCCCATCAGAACCTTCGGTTACTACTCCACAAATTGCCACAACCGTAATTGAAACTACCGACTATCCTATGGGAACCATTGCACAGCAACCGGTCACTACTGCCGGGGTCAAAGCGACGGGGAATCCGGCCAGGGTTTTTACCGGGCCCTATCGCTGGGTGGAATACCGGAAAAATAATACGGTAACCATGCCGCCAAATCCCCGCTACCAGTGGGAGTATGCTGTCAAGGCAGAACGCACCGATGATACCTATAAGGGAACTCATGCCATTCGCTTCAGGATCACTTCAACTTCCGATTATGGGGAATGGCTCGGGGATAAACTTGTGAATACCCCGAACGGACAGATTTCTTTCTCAGACATATACTATAACAGAACCTCAGATATGTTTCTCGGGGGGACATGGACCGAGACGATTAAAGGGGTGACGAAAACTGCCGATTACACTGCTTATTATGCGCAGCAATCCCGGGAGGGCAAACCCGGCGGAGATATGGGAATCACGCCGTTTGGCGAAATGAATATCGCCCTCTTCGATAAAGGAACAGAATCGGTAACAGTTCCGGCAGGTACCTTTCCGAATGCCCGGAAATATACCGGAAATTTCTGTGATGGAACCCGGATCACATTCTGGGTTGTGCCGGGAATTCCTGTGCCGGTGCAATATCAATTCCCGAACAAATATATGGATGGAGTAGATCCCTTCCAGTCCTATGAACTAAAAGGGTGGGGTTAAACCGTAACCGTGATTAATTCCAGCGGAGGTTTCACTTTTACTGAAAAGGTATAACCGGGAGACAGTCCCCCTCTTGAATAAATATGGGGAAATACGACGTGATTTTGCCCCTTCAGAAAATATATTAAGGAAATAAAAGAGCAAGAGCCTTAAAAAAAATGAGAGAATGAGCGCACATGGCAAAATCTGTTCAGAATAAAAGCAAGGCCTTGATCATTACCCGCATTTTCGACGCACCGCGTGAACTTGTATGGAAAGCATGGACGGAACCGAAGTATGTCATGCAATGGTGGGGACCGATGGGGTACACATGCCCGGTGGCGAACATTGATCTACGCGTCGACGGAAAATATCTTTCCGCGATGCGGTCTCCAGACGGCAGGGATTTCTGGAGTACCGGTGTCTACCGGGAGATTGTTCCCCCGGAGCGTATCGTGGCTACCGATAACTTTGCGGATGAGAAGGGCAACATCGTCCCTGCTTCATTCTACGGCATGACCGGAGAATGGCCGAAGGAGTTGCTGGTGACGGTCACCTTCGAGGATCAGAACGGCAAAACCAGGTTTACCCTGAAACATGAAGGCCTCCCCCCGGGAATGATGGTCGATATGACCCGGGCTGGCTGGAGCGGATCCTTTGACAAGCTTGCTGAAGTCCTGGAAGAAGAAAAGCCCGGCGCCCCGAAAACACGGCTTATTGCTGAACCGGGAAAACAGGAGGCGGCAATTGTTCGCATCTTTGATGCACCGCGGGAGCGTCTCTTCAAGGCCTACACGGATCCCCACTCATGACCCAGTGGTGGGCACCAAGGAGGTTTACCATCATCGTGGACAAGATGGACGTGAGATCCGGGGGTGCCTGGCGCATCCTCAACCGTGATGCGGAGGGAAAGGAGTTCGGGTTCCACGGTGTATATCATGAGGTTTCGTCACCTTCACGGCTGGTCTATACCTTTGAATTCGAAGGCATGCCCGGTCATGTCCTGCTGGGAGTCGTGACATTTGAAGACCGGGATGGGAAGACAAAGGTAACGGAGAAATCCGTCTTTGAGTCGGTCTGGGACCGCGACGGGATGCTTGCGTCGGGGATGGAGGAAGGCGGGCGGGAGACCATGGATCGCCTTGCAGAACTTGTAGAAAAAAAGTGAAAACGATCAGGAGCGAAAAACACAAATATCGATTTAAAAAGCAGATTCAGTTCAACATAATGGATACCAGAGTAAACTAAGGGATAAGGGAAGTACGACCAAAAAGCAGGTAGGCAATCGTCATGAACAGGATCATTCATTTTGAGATACATGCAGGGAATCCGGAACGGGCAGTAAAGTTTTACCGGGACGTGTTTGGCTGGGAGATCAACGAGTGGGTTATGCCCGGTGTCCAGATGAAGGAGGAAGATCGGTACTGGCTGGTAACGACAGGTCCCGTGACCGAATCCGGTATTAACGGGGGCATCGTGTCGCGCCAGGGTCCGGCCCCTGTCGACGGGCAGGGGGTCAATGCATTTGTCTGTACTATCGGTGTTGCCAATCTCGACGACTCCGTTGCCAAAGTGATGAAATCCGGAGGGAGCGTCCTGCTTCCCCGTATGCCGGTGACAGGAATCGGCTGGTGGGCGTCCTGCAGGGATACTGAGGGTAACTTCTTTGGCATGATGCAGGAAGATGCGGATGCACGGTAGCAGGCCAGCGGGCTTAGGGCATCCTGGTACCAAGAATGACATGCAGGTCTGATCAAAACGTCTTACTTAATTTTCGCGAAAAGACAGATCCCTGAGGGGAAGTTGGACAAGGATAAATGCGATGGATTCTACGGCGTACTGATTGGCATTTAAACATTCAATTGATCCGAATCAGGATAAGAGATGAACACTTCAGAGATTCTAAAATTACGTCTTTATAATTCTGGTTTAAGTCATTCTCCGTTTAAAAGCGCAGTTGAGGCGGTATCCCACTCAGGTGCAGTCCAGGCACAGGATTTCTCTGCCGCAAAATGGGCGCTCGGGCTTCGTATTAAAAATTCAACCGATGAAGACATCGAAAAAGCGTTTAATGACGGTAAAATTCTGCGCATTCATGTCATGCGTCCTACATGGCATTTTGTCAGGCCAGAGGATATCCGCTGGATGCTTGAGCTAACAGCACCGAGAGTTAAATCACTTCTTGCGAATTACAATCGGAAACTCGGGCTCGATGACGCATTGTTTGCCAGAAGCAATTCCGCGATAGTCAAGGCATTGGAAGGTCGCACCTACCTCACCCGGCAGGAACTTAATGCGATATTAGCAGACACAGGTATCGGGACTGACGTTCAGCGCCTGGCTCATATCATTACTCGGGCGGAGCTGGACGGATTGATTTGCAGCGGACCACGGCGTGGGAAACAATTTACCTACGCACTTCTGGATGAACGCGTGGAAGCGATCGAACCAGGTCGAGTCGGGAACAATCCTCGCCGAACTGGCACTCAGATATTTTACGAGTCACGGCCCTGCCCAGCTGAAGGACTTTTCCTGGTGGTCAGGACTTGCCGAAAAAGATGCGAGAGCTGGTCTTGATATGATCAAATCAGGAACTGAATCCTACGACACTTAATGGGAAGACCTATTGGTTCTTCCCTTCTGCTGAGATGACGGTTCCCGATCCACCGTCTGCGCTTTTACTGTCAATTGTATGATGAATACACGATTGCCTATAAAGACCGGGGCGATATCAGTGAAGAGCGGGACATTGAGAGAATGATATCCATGGGTAATGCTCTTGACTGCAGTCATTCTTTTAAACGGGAGGGTGGCAGGCACATGGCATAAAGCCATGAAGAAAAATTCAATCGAGATCAGTCTGAATCCTTTCCGGAAACTGGACGATACTGAGCGGGAGGCATTAGAATCAGAGGTTGCCCGATATGGGAAGTTTGTGGGAATACCTGCGGTTCTCGTCTGACACATTATGAGAGATATCACCGGGTACGAAGATTTTTAATTCAGGGAAATCAGAAGACCTGAAAAGGATATATTAGCGGATCTCGGTGGAGAATAAATATTGGCTGTCGATGAATGCCCTGGTAGTAGATCCCTTTCAATCCTCTTAACTGAATGGCTGGGGATAATTGCTATTTTTATTCGATAAATTTTTATAGCGTCAACATGAATATATTGACATATGCTTCTGCCAACAAACGACAAACAGTTCGGGTTCTGGAAGATGCGGCGGAGCGGTATGCCCAATATCACGATAGCGAACCTGCTCGGCATCTCTCGTCAGGCAGTCTCGCGGGCCCTCCTCCTCATGGACGAGAGGATCGAGGCGACTCTGCACGAAATGGCACAGGCAAACCAGATCTTTGTAGAGAAGATCAATGCGGAGCGGGGTATCCTGATCGGACGGTCTATACCCTTCCAGGCTGCGGCCATCATCTTCGTGTCAGAGAAGCATGGGGTGCAGGTCTGGTATGAGCATGAGGGCACCTGCGACACCTGCCAGCGGTATACCGAATGTGTCGAGCTACTCTGGGACTATGCAGGCGAGCTTGGTATCAGGATCAGAAAAACAGCAGATCCGACGAAGATGGCAGAAGAACTTTTTACGAAAGTGAAGGCGCTTGCATGAAGGTACACGTCGTCGATGTTATACGGGGTTGGCTGGGCTGGTGCCCGGCCAGCAGTTCGGCGCCGGTCAGGAAGAAACTCGCGTGGTCTGAAACAAGTATATCGACCCGACAAACAGGCGTGGTCTTGGTGAAGAATGACGTCATCATAGATTACGGTTCAACAGGCTTGTCAATACGCCTCTTTACCCTTCTCCTTGCCGGTTCAACTGCAGGATTGTTTGCCATCATGAGATACGGCCTTTTAGAACGCTGGAGCTCCCTTGGATTAATCCTGCTGAGCATATTCATCCTTGGTGCAGCGGGCCAGATGGTCTATCAGGATATTAAAAAAGCGATTATCGAATTTACCCTTGATACCATTGCCATCCACCGGCATCTTCTAAGGCCGGTGATCATCGCTAAAAGTACAATAACAACATCAGGCGTCCAGAAAAATATCCACTTTACCTGGCGATGGCTTTTTCGTGGAGCGATGGCAATCTTTTTCGTCGGCGTTATCCCCTCGGTTCTGTTCAGCGGGCGTTCGCAATACATTTCCCGGATAATTTCCCCGGTTTCCTTTACGACTTTCGTTGTGTTCTACCTGGCCGTTGCCGTTTTTTTCGGATTGTTGTTCTATCACGAATATATCAGATCACGCTTTACCCACGTACTTGCGATATCCACTAACAATAAAAAAGTCATCGGTCTGTATATCAATAGTCCCGGTGAGATGTCTGAAATGCTGGCCAAATGGCAGGCAGGAGAACTCTGAATATGCACCTTTCGCAAACAATCCGGAAATATCTCGGCTGGTGTCCGCATGAATCCACCAGGAAAACGAGCGTATTCTCCGACCCGGAATTTGTGAATCCTGCGAAGACAACGGTTCCTTCCGGGCCGTCAGTAAAACCGCTGAATATCCCTGTACCAACTGGATACCGCCCGGAATACCAGACGAATCTTATCCTAATACTCCTGTTGCTTGGTGGTCTCTTCTATGCATATACCTATAATCTCCTCATCCCGTTTAGCATCCTGAGTGCTGTTCTCGTATACTTCGATGCAGAAAATATCCACGCCGGCTGGAAGTTTGAAAAAGTCTCCCTCCTCGGTGAGGTTGCTACGTGGCGCCCGATTGTCTGGGCAACGGCAGTCTTCATCGGATCGTTTTTCCTGCTCGCGCTTTAC
Organism: uncultured Methanoregulaceae archaeon; assembly: GCA_963721245.1. Lineage (GTDB taxonomy): Archaea > Halobacteriota > Methanomicrobia > Methanomicrobiales > Methanospirillaceae > Methanoregula. The sequence continues at coordinate 312,148 of CAVRIL010000002.1, forward strand.
GTATTCTGCAGACGGGAGATCTATACCGCGAATAACTGAGCCTGATACTTTCTCAGTGACAAGGTATCAGAATATATCGGCTTGTGCTGTGCCGAGGCACATCCGTCACCCGCCCTCCCCGAACCGCACCCCGAGCTCATATGCCCTCTCAAGATCCTTTGGAAATACCGTTTTTCGCCGCTCCTTCCGCTCCTCCGGATCGAAATAACTGAAAACGACCTTCGAATAATCCTCGAACTGGAGCGTCTCAAAGGCATACAGGGATTCGGAATGCCCGAATGTCCGGCCAAGAATATGAGCATTCGCGGCAACATGGAGGGAATACCCGAACTCCTTCATCTGCTGTTCCGAGACATTCATCGTGTAGATGAAGGCAGTTTTGATCTTCCGCTCAAAAACGGTTGACGGCGGATTGGTGTATGCAAGATACTGGAACAGGAGTCTCTCCATGAAGGATCGCATTTCCCCGGTTACCGTGCCAAAATAGATCGGTGAACCGAGGATGAGTGCATCTGTATCATGGATCCTGTCGAGCACCGGTGTCAGTTCGTCGCACATCGCACACCTGCCATAACTCTTCCCGTCCTTCAGCTTGCAGGCAAAGCAGCTCGTGCACCCTTTGAAATCAAGATCATACAGGTGAATGAGCTCCGTCTCCGCTCCCTGCAACGCTGCACCTTCCAGGGCTTTTTCAAGCATCATTGCGGTGTTCCACTTCTTTCTCGGGCTGCCATTGACTGCTATGACGCGAACCATCGTTTTTTCCTCCCGTTTTACTTCCAAGTCACTTCCATGTCACTTTAAGGGATTTCCGCCGGGGAATGTAGTGCGGTGTGTACCTGGGTACCCGAACATCATCGCGTATGCCGGCACCCTGCCCTTCCGGGAGGGCAAGTAAATCCTGCAGGGGCTGGTAGGAACCGGATGCCGCTGCAACGAATCCAGCCCAGCAGGTGCCGACACCGAATGCCGGCGCAGCAATGTCAACATGAGTCAGGGCGATAATCGCATCAGTGGATGCAAGCGGGTTGGTTTCAGGTATGTGCGGGAAGAGAAGGTGGGGTGCATGACGGCAGATGATATCATTGCCCCTCTCCCATGCGGTGATGAGGTGCGGAGCATAGGCACTCATGGGATGGTTGCTCCTTGCCAGTTCCCGCATCCATTCGACGGTCAGGCCGGCGACCCTCTGGACTTCTTGAGAGTCATGGATGACGAGCCATTCCACCGGCTGGCCGTTTCCCCCCGAGGCTGCGAACCGTGCAATATCGAGGATCGATAGGATCGTGTCTTTCGGAACGGGCTCAGGGCGGTAACATCGGATCGAGCGCCGGCTCTTCAGGTAAAGGCCGAGCCGGTCCGCAGGGATAGCCCCCCCTCGCGAAGCCTTCGTCTGTGTGTCATCCCCTCCTTCCTGCACGATTGCGCCGGATGGGCAGAACGCTTCGCACTGGCCGCAGGAGATGCACATACCTGATTTCTCCTTCTGGACGAGGGGGGGCTTTTCCTCACCCGCGGCATCGATGATCCCCATTGGGCAGACATCGGAACAGGTTCCGCACCGGGTGCAGGTTTCTGAATCTATGGTAATGGTCATGATCAACCTACCGGATGCATTACACGTATAGTTTATTATACCAGCAATCCTCCTCCCTTCATGAATGGTTCATGGCAACCATTTTTTCAGTTCAACCTGTCTTTGGTCCCAGGAGAGGGGTGCCTGATATTGCAAAATGCCTCTGCAGAAACAGGTATCAACAATACCCCGGGTCTCTGTAATAACCCCATCAGGATCTTTATGAGTACAGATGAAACCATTGAATGCCCCGGTTGTGGGCTGAAACTCCCTGACTGTCACATCAGTCAGCCGATCGGTTCAACGCCTCAGGCGAGTGCTTGGAGACGTATTATGAGCTGACGTACTGGACCCTTGCTCGGCAGGACGGAAGGTTCATCCACCAGCATGCCGTCGATGCGTACGAGGCCCAGCATGCAGGGGGAAGGACACGTCCCATCACAGCGGTGTTTGGCCTGATCGGGCTCTACCTCGCTCTTGAGAAGGGATATACCGGCAGGCAGGTCCAACTGGCGCACATGAAGATCGCATCCCGACGGAAGGACTGGCCCCGGCTGGAACCTCCAGCCCGAAAGGCCGGGCTGACCGTGATGGACGTCCTGAGGGCGGAAACGGATGCGGAGAAGGAAACGATGCTGATGAAATGGGCAGAATCGGTATGGGGATATCTGGGAGGACCGGCAACCCTGGGTCCGGGAGATAATCGAAAAGACGCTCTTCTCCGCGGATACATAAATGGAAGGTGGTTCCGCAGATCATGGTCTCCGGAAGAAGAGAATACTATCATAGTATCGAGCTTACACCTCCTTCCCCCGTATTCACCGTCGGAGAGACCGGGAAGACATGCGTCTGACCCCTGTTTTTAGGGAAAATCTCCGACGTAAAAAGTTCAAATTCTGCTTTCCGCCCGCTATTATTGCCACATCCATTAACCCATGGAGATACCTGATCTGCCAGCCGGATGCGAATACGAAGGTTGTTTTTGTTGAGTGAATTTCTTCAGGAACTCGTGTGGCATGATCAGCCCGTTTTTTTATTATCAGTCATCAAAAAAGAGTCTGTTGAGGAATTTTTCCGGGAACGATTATGGTATATACAGGTCAAACGGGGGATAAATGACGTGGAATTGCAAAACAACGAGCTGAAAATGGACGAATAATTGCATAGAGGACCCTCCGGAGAGGTAAACGGGAGGCTGAAACGGGGCCGGATTTAGGGAGGTATAAGGCTTGCCTACCGTGCACCGGATATTCAATAATTCTGTTTCCTATCCTTTGGACGTCCTGACCAGATTCACCCGTGCCAGTGCAAGTGCCATCTGGTTGGCAAATGCCGTGAGGATACGTTCCTGCTCGTGCGTGATAACGCCATCGGGATCAGCCGGTTTCACGCCGAGGATCCCAAGAACTCCAGCAGAACTATGGAGCGGTATGTACCTGAGCGGTGATCCGTGGAGGGTATCGGTGTCGTACCCGGCAACGGCACCATGCTGGAATGCCCAGGTCGCCACGGCAATGTCATCAGCATCAAGGACAAGCCCGGTGCCTGAAGGGTGAACGATGAGGCGGTCTCCTTCCGGAAGGAGGACAACGCTCTCCCACTTGAAAATTTCCCGGATATGCCGGATAACCGCCGTAATAATTGAATCGGCATCAGCAGCGACAGAGAGATCCTGTGAAAGGGCGTACAGCGTTCCGGTCTCATTCTCCCGGGCCTGTGCGGCATATGCATGCTCGCGTGCTCTGGTCACGAGGAGGCTGATCAGGGCACCGACAATAATCATACCCGCAAACGTGATGAGGTATTCTGTATCAGTCACCCTGAACGTAAGGTAAGGAGGGATAAAGAAGAAATCGAACGCGATAACCCCGATAATGGCAGTAAAGATCGCCGGTCGGAGCCCTCTCCGGAAAGCGACGACAACAACAGCGAGCAGAAAGAGCATGGCAAGATTTGTCGGGGAAATAAATGACTTCACCAGCCAGCCGACAATGGTGATGGCACCGACCAGGGCAACACATGCAAGATAATCGCGGCGGAGCGTTACGGGGCAGCAGGAAATCCAGATCCCCAATTTTTTGCGGGACATGTTCACTGCTGCTGATCACGTAGATATCGATGGTGCCGCTGTAGTGGATGAGTTGGTCGACCACGGAACCAAAGACATATTCCTGCCACCGGGGGCGGAGTGTCTTTCCGATGATAATACGGGTGATATTATGCCGGCGTGCATAATCGATTACCGTTGATGCAATGTTGAGCCCGAACAGGGTGACGGTGGTGGCCCCGAGTTTCTCTGCAAGCTGCAGAGGTCCGGGTAACCTGCTCCTTTGCCTCTTTTGAAAGCCGGTAGTGAGCCGGGGTTTCAATGTAGATGGCAGTCCACCGGGCTCCCATCCGGTCGGCCTGCCGTCTCGCCGTCCTTACCAGACGCTCGGATAACGGGCCTGATCCGACAGATACAAGAATATGCTCTCCTGCCGCCCAGGGCCCCGGAATCGCACGGGTCTGCATGTATGCGAGCATCTGCTCATCGATCCGCTCTGCGGCACGGCGGAGGGTAAGTTCACGGAGTGCATAGAGATTACCCTCGTTGAAGAACTGCTCGATGGCCCGGGATGCCATATCCGGGACATAGACTTTCCCGTCCCGTCAACCGCTGGAGAAGCTCTGCCGGGGTCAGATCAACAACTTCAATCTCTGACGCCTCATCGATGACCCTGTCGGGAACTGTTTCACGGACAAGGACCCCGGTGATCTGGGCGACGACATCATTGAGACTCTCGATATGCTGGACATTCAGGGTCGTGTATACATCGATACCGGCGTCAAGCAGTTCCTCTACATCCTGGTAACGTTTGGGATGTCGCGAACCGGAGATATTTGTATGAGCAAGTTCGTCGACGAGGACCAGGGACGGACGGAGACAAAGGGTTGTATCGAGGTCAAACTCCGGGAGTGTGATCCCCCTGTAATCCATCATCTTCTGGGGGATAAGGGCGAGTCCTTCAAGCAGCACCTCCGTCTCGGGCCTGCCATGGGTTTCGACATACCCGACCTGTACATCAATTCCTTCTGAGCGCCGGAGGTGTGCTGCCTTGAGCATCTCATAGGTCTTCCCGACACCTGCAATGTACCCGAGAAAGATTTTCAGTTTGCCCTTGTGCTTTGAGCGTTCTTCACTCTGCACCCTTGCAAGAAGGATATCAGGATCGGGACGACATTCAGGAGCTGTGACCATGCGACAAGTTCACCTCACACCCATCAAGTACGAGGAGCATATCGATAATCTTTATCCCGATAAACGGAGTTATGATCCCGCCGACGCCGTAGAGCACGATATTATTCCGCAGGGCCACTTCGGCAGTCATTGGGCGATATTTTACCCCGCGAAGAGCGAGCGGTATAAGGGCAACAATAATCAGTGCATTGAAGATTACCGCCGACAGGATTGCATTATGAAGGCCAAAAATATTCAACGAAGACAAGGCAGGATACGTAGTGATGAACGCAGCCGGGATGATAACAAAATATTTTGCAAGGTCATTTGCTATTGAAAATGTGGTGAGTGCCCCCCGGGTCATAAGAAGTTGTTTCCCGATCTCGACAATCTCGATCAGTTTTGTCGGGTTGCTGTCCAGATCAATCATATTTGCAGCCTCCCGTGCAGGCTGCGTACCGGTATTCATGGCAACAGCGACGTCAGCCTGGGCAAGGGCAGGGGCATCGTTGGTCCCGTCCCCCGTCATCGCCACCATTCGTCCACCGGTCTGGTACTCACGGATGAGATTCAGCTTGCTCTCCGGTGTCGCTTCTGCAAGGAAATCATCGACTCCTGCCTCTGCAGCGATTGTCGCAGCGGTAAGACGGTTGTCGCCGGTGATCATGACTGTCCTGATGCCCATCTTCCTGAGCTGAATAAACCGCTCCTTGATTCCCCCCTTCACGATGTCTTTCAGATGAATAACGCCGTACGCCTTACCGTTCTTCGTGACAACGAGCGGGGTTCCTCCTGAAAGCGAGATCGTCTCGACATTCTTTCTGAGTTCATCAGAAACATGATTCCCGTTCATTTCGATATGCTTAAACATCACATCTGAAGCACCCTTCCTGATGTGAACATCGCCAAAATCGACACCACTCATCCGGGTCTGGCTCGAAAACGGGACGAACTGCATTCCGGTTCCGGATTCCGTCAGCTCCTACAGTCCTGCCGCGAAGTCCATACTTCTCTTTTACGAGGACAACAATGCTCCGGCCTTCGGGCGTCTCGTCGGCCAGCGATGCCAGCTGAGCGGTATCAGCAAGATCCAGCAGCACCGTTCCATCAACCTTGATCAGGTCGACCGCCTCCCGGTTCCCAAGAGTGATGGTGCCGGTCTTGTCAAGCAGGAGAACATCCACGTCGCCCGCTGCCTCGATTGCCCTGCCCGAGGTAGTAATCACATTCCGGCGGATAAGCCGGTCCATTCCCGCAATGCCGATTGCACTGAGCAGGCCGCCTATTGTAGTCGGTGCAAGGCAGACGAGCAGGGCGACAAGGACGGTGATCGTAACGGGTATACCGGTACCTGCTGCCTGAACGCTGTACAGCGAAAATGCCCGGAGTGTTGCACAAACAACGACGAATACTGCAGTCAGACCGATGAGGAGGATGTTCAGTGCAATCTCATTCGGGGTCTTCTGCCGTTTTGCTCCTTCAACGAGACTGATCATATGGTCGAGGAACCCTTCGCCGGCGTTGGCACTCGCCCGGATAATGAGCCAGTCCGAGAGAAGGACCGTGCCACCGGTCACAGCGCTCCGGTCCCCCCCGGATTCCCTGATTACCGGTGCACTTTCCCCGGTAATTGCACTCTCGTTTACCGATGCGATCCCCTCGATCACATCGCCGTCAACCGGTATGGTGTCCCCGGCTTTTACATAAAAAAGATCGCTCCGGTGAAGAGTTGCGGAAGAAACAACAAGATAATCTGTGGTAACCGGTTCCCTGCCCTTTTCTATCTCATACCCAAGATACAGACTTCTTTGCCATCGTGTCCTGTCGCATCTTTCGCAGGGATTCAGCCTGCGCCTTGCCCCTTCCTTCCGCGAGTGCCTCGGCAAAGTTGGCAAAGAGAACGGTGAACCAGAGCCACGCTGAGATCGCACCGATGAACCCGGCAGGAGCTTCACCATTTCCGGCAAGTGCCTGGAGCCAGAGCAGGGTAGTAAGCGCACTGCCGGCTTCAACAACAAACATGACCGGATTCCTGATCATCAGGCGGGGATCGAGCTTGACGACCGCGTCGATAACAGCCCGCTGATAGATGGCCGGCATCAGTGTACGGGTGGAACGTTTTCCCGGTGATTCCGGCACGGATCACGCACCCCCGCCAAGCATAAGATGCTCGACAATCGGACCGAGTGCAAGAGCCGGAAGGAAACTAAGCACTCCGATAATGATCACGACAAAGACCAGCCAGATGATGAAGAGCGGCCGGTAGTCTGACAGCGTTCCCTCCCCCGCCGGAACAATCTTTTTTACTACCAGCGAACCGGCAAGAGCAAGGGTGAGGATGGCAGGTACCGAACCGGCCGATAACCATGCAGGCTGCTGTTGTGAGATTATAGAATACGCTGTTGACAGAGAGCCCTCCAAAAGCGCTGCCGTTATTCTGTGACGCGGACGTGAAAGCATACAGGATCTCTGAGAACCCGTGAGGGCCGGGGTTGAGTACAGCTGTTTTTCCGGGGTCAGTAAGAACAGCAACTGCGGTGCCAATGAGGATCAGGAAGATAGGAATGAGAATGATGATGGTGGCAATGGTCATTTCCCGCGGCTCGATCTTCTTGCCGAGATATTCCGGTGTCCGCCCGACCATGAGCCCGGCAATGAACATCGCGATGATCACAAAGATGAGCATCCCGTAGAGTCCGGACCCGATACCCCCATAGATGACCTCCCCGAACTGCATCATGAGGAGCTGGACAAGTCCTCCAAGCGGGGTAAATGAATCGTGCATGGAATTGACCGCACCACAGGATGCAGACGTAGTCACTACCGAAAAGAGCGCTGAGGACATGATACCGAACCTGACTTCCTTGCCTTCCATGTTACCACCCGGCTGGAGATCTGTCGTGGTCTGGTCTATTCCCATGCGATCAAATGCAGGATTGCCCCCGAGTTCCGCCCAGATGGCAAGGCCCAGGAGAGGGAGGAAGATAAGGGTCATGGCGATCAGGAGGCTGACACCCTTCCTCCCGGCCCCGACCATCCTGCCAAAGGAGTAACAGAGGGCAGACCGGGATCAGGAGAATTGCGATAATCTCGATGAAGTTGGTAAACGGTGTCGGATTCTCGAATGGATGGGCAGAGTTCGTATTGAAGAAACCGCCGCCGTTTACACCAAGCTGCTTGATAGCAATCTGGGATGCAGCGGGCCCCAGCGGGATCGTTTGGGTAGTGATCAGGGCACCGCTCGTATCCCGCACCGGATCAAGAAGCGGTACGGTGACCGGTCCCTGCAATGTCTGGACGGTGCCCTGCGATACAAGAATAAGTGCGATGATAATGCTGATTGGCAGAAGGATCATGATGCTGCGGATAAGCAGTACCCAGAAGTTTCCTATCGTAGAAGACGATCTCCGGGAGAGGCCGTAGGTGAGCCCGATGAGCACCGCCATCCCTGTCGCCGCTGACGTGAAGTTCTGGACGCACAGGCCCATCATCTGGGTGAGGTAGCTGACTCCGGTCTCTCCGGCGTACGCCTGCCAGTTGGTATTGGTAACGAAACTTACCGCGGTATTGAGCGCGAGATCCCACGAAGGGGATCCCACTCCAGCAGGATTCAGTGGCAGGGCAGACTGGGCAAGCTGGAGCACAAAGAGGAAGATAACCCCCACGAGGGAGAAGACCATCATTGCGGTGGCAAAGGTCTTCCAGTCCATCTCGTCATCGGACTTCACCCGGGACCATGAAAGGAGCTTCTGTTCGAGAGGTGTGCTGAGAGGAGAGAGGATGTGGTTCTCTCCTTTGATGACCTTCACCATGAATCTTCCCAGCGGGACGACGGTCACTACAAAGAAACCAAAGAAGAGGACCAGTACAATCCAGTCAGGAATCCGTAGTCCCGAGGTGACTTCAGGAGTTAGATCTGCTGAGACCGGAGATGGAGGGACGACCTGAGCCGGGGTCAGGTCATCAAGCGCGAGGTTGAGTGCCAGGACATTCACCCGGGGTTCACCAAAAATCCAGAATTGCCGGGGTTTGATCTGGCTGGTTACCAGAGACCGTACATCCTCCTCGCTCAGGTTGCGCTCACGGGATATCCGATGGACCTGGTAGTATGCAGCGGCCACACTGATATCCGGGTCAAGGCCACTTGCCGATGTGGTTACGAGGTCGACCGGAATGGGAAGTGTGTTGTCGGGGTCCATAGCATGGAGGAGATCGGCACGCGTTTTCACAGCACTGGTGAGTGCCGGGTTTGAAGGGCCGAGATTCGAACCCGATGAAAGCGTGGCATTATAGGGGGTTCCGGGGGTGGAGGAGGGACGACCCCAGAAATATCCCGGTGAGGCAAATGGCTGCCCGATGAGAGCTGAACCAACCACATTTCCATCATGAACAATGAGGTTCCCGTTTGCCTGAACGGGAAAGATTAACTGTGCGATCCCGGTGATGAAAAGGGGATAAAAAATCCCGGTGATAAGTGTGAGCAGAAAAAAAATTATTACTGCTGGTTTTACCTGGTTCCGGATTATGGAAGGAACGTATCCGGAATCCATAAGATTACCGCCTCTGATATCCTGGTCTCCGAACCGAACATGCAGGAGTGTTATTGTTGTTGTGATCTTTCATGGATATACTTCAATGGTTGTATCTTTGCCTTCTTTTTTTTCCATAGATATCCACATTTTTTACCGTGTAGTGTATTAAAGCGACCGTACACCTGATTGCTGGAACAGTTTGGACATATGAATAGATCTGTCATTTCCGTGTCCGAATTAAAATCCTTAACGATACTAATCACTTTTTTTTCAATTTCATGATTGACTGACTGATCCCGTCCAGGGTATCGAAATTTTCAGGTGTTAACATTTCTACGGGAATTTCGATTTTGTATTTACCTTCAAGGAAATCAACCAGCTGGAGCAATATAATTGAATCAATCACGCCCGTTTCAGTTAAAGAGTCGTTTTCGTGTAATGAAATTTTTTCATTGAGAAATCCTTCTGTTGATAAAAACTCCAGAATTTCCTTGTGTATCTCTTCCATAATACTTCACATTGTACTCTATAGGGCAAACTTTATATAAAGTGTTTGGTATAGTATTTCCAAGTCACTCCTTTTAAATATGGTGAATCATGGCGAAAAAAACAGTTGAAGAAGGCACTGATATAAAAAAAGAAATGCTCAAAAACAGCAACGATTTGAAAGAAAAATTATCCCGGTTTATTGAGGGAACGGTACGTAAACAGTTCAGGAAAGAGGGTATTGTCATTGGTGTTTCAGGAGGGGTGGATTCAGCAGTTATTGCTGCTCTGTCAGTTAATGCACTGGGCCATGACAGGGTGTTTGGTCTTATTCTCCCGGAGAAGGAGTCTTCTCCGTCGAGCAGGGAACTGGGAATAGATTTGTGCAAGGCGCTAAAAATTCACTACGACGAAGTCCCTATAACACCGATGCTGGAATCGTTCAATATCTATAATAAAAAAGAAGCACTTATCAGAGAACTTTTCCCCAGATACGATCCTGCAATTCACACGACATCATTGACCCGTCCCCCGATAATCACAACTGAAAAAATACTTAATATTCCCTCCCTGGTACTGTTGAAAAACAGAGAACCAATCAGTACAAAACGACTCTCCTCGATTCAGTTTTTTCATTTGCTCAGCCTCCAGAATGTCAAACAGCGAACGAGGATGATTGTTGAATACATGTATGCAGAAAAAATGAATTATGCGGTTTGCGGGACAACAAACAAAACTGAAATGCAGTTAGGATTTTTCGTAAAGTACGGGGATGGGGGAGTTGATCTGGAACCTATTGCGAATTGTTATAAATTGCAGGTGTACAAGCTTGCCGAATTGCTCGGAATCGATAAACGGATCATTACAAGAGCCCCGAGCCCGGACACCTGGAGCCATTTCACTTCGGACGAAGAAATTTCCCTGAGGATACCGTATGATATTCTCGATCAACTACTTTATGCAGAAGAAAACCATCTCTCCCTGGAGACAATCCAGGATAATACGAAGATGGATACGCTGCAAATTGAATGGGCTAATAAACATATTCTTAGCCTGAAGAATGCTGCAAAGGTAATCCAGATATCTCCTCCCATGTGTATATGAAATGCCGGAAGATGCAGGGTGAACGAATAAAGTCAGGCAAAAACGTGTCGCTATAAGTCCCAGATATTATTTCGACCCAAGAATTTATATGAACAAAGGGGTGATATTCGCAGATGTGAACGCACAATCCGGTGCCGGATCGGTACGTATCAGGGAAAATACTCTCCGGATAGTGAGCCTGATTCTTGCTTCAGCCTTTATCATTTTTTACATCGACATTATTACACCCCTTGGTCTCACGGTCTGGATCCTGTATTTCATACCATTATTCCTGACACTTTACTGGGAGTGGCGGTATGGACCCTTCGTGGTCACGGCAATGGCAATTATTCTCATAGCCGCGAGTTTTTTCTCTCTCCCCGGGATGTTTCACTTGTCTTTGCCCTGCTGAACCGGGTGTTCTTCAGCGTGATGCTTATCGTCTCGTCACTCTTGATCTGGAACCACAAACAGTATGAGGACAACCTCATTCGCGGCGAGGAACGGTACCGGAATCTTGTTGAATGGTTGCCGGACGCGATAGTGGTGTACCTGGAGGGAGCGATCCTCTATGTGAATCCTGCCAGTCTCTATTTTTTCGGCGCAGATCGGAAAGAAGATCTGGTTGGCCGGGACCTCCTTGACATGATTGAACCTGATCATCAACAGATAATCCGGGAGCGGATTACCCAGGCAGCGATAGGCGCAAGAATGCTGGTTCCTGATGTACCGGTGATCCGGCGCGACGGTCGTAAGATCAATGCAGACATCTCACTCGGTGATGTTTATTGGGACGGCAGACACGCGGTCCTGATTGTAGCAAGGGAACATCATTCTCCCACTCCCTGAACGTGTTCGAACTAAAGCGTTACGGCGGTCCTGCTATCGAATCAAAGCGGATACCCGACAGGAATGGGTCAGTCATATTGAAAACAAAAATGTATACCGCACTCACCGTCGTAGAGTCCTGAACGACATACGTCTGACACCTGTTCTGAATTGCATTCTCCGACGTGAAAAGTTTGATTTCAGATCTCCATCCGCCATTATTGCCACTTCCGGTAGCCCATTACATACCCGATCTGCCAGCCGGATGCGAATATGAAGGTCTTTTCGCAGGGTTGTTTTCTGTTATAATTTATAGGGTATGTTCAGGCTGTTTTCCTGATTATCAGCCATCCAAAAGGGTCTATTAAGGAACTTTTCCGGGAATGATATTGCCCCATATGGGCCAAAAGAGGATCAAATCAAAATAATTGCAAAATATTGAGCTGAAATTGCCCGAATAGATGCATTGAAGTCTCTCAGGAGGAGTAAACGGAGGCTGGAGCGGGGCCGGATTAACCTTGGGGGTTCCTGTTTTCCACTCAAAATAACCCCTTACCCAAGATCACCTTTATTTCCCTTCACATCAATAGTTACAGACCCAAGCTTGGAGCCCTTCATCAAGGGACGGCATGGTGCAAAGACTATGGCAGAAGTGGTCGAGGTTTTAGTACCCGGCGGAAAGGCTACCGCTGGTCCCCCATTGGGACCGTCGCTCGGACCACTCGGTATCAACGTGAAGGCAGTTGTCGACGAGATCAACAAGAAGACCGCCTCATTCAACGGAATGCAGGTCCCGGTCAGGATCGAGGTCGACGCGAAGAAGGCTTTCACCGTCACGGTGGGTATACCGCCCACCACGGCGCTCATCAAAAAAGAGGCTAATATCGAGAAAGGTTCCGCAGAGCCCAACGTCAAAGTGGTAGGGAATCTACCATTTGAGGCCGCTGTCAGGATTGCCAACATGAAACTCGAGGGCATGCTCTCCTACGACCTGAAGACCGCGGTAAAAGAGGTCATCGGTACGTGCGTCAGCATGGGAGTTACCATTGACGGTCAGAAGGCAAAAGATGTCTTCGCCCTCATCAATGAAGGCAAGTATGACAGCGTTCTCGTGAAATAAACAGGAGAAAACCATAGGAGATCGAAAGGTCGCGAACTATGGAGGAATCTGATGGTTGATAGGGCCAAAATTTTACAAGCCGTGAACACGGCGATTGAGAAGGCGCCAGAGCGTAAATTCTCTGAGAGCATCGATATTACCATCAATCTCAAGAATATCGATATGGCGCAGCCGAAAAATCGTATTGACGAGACGATTCTGCTTCCCCACGGTATCGGTGAGAAGATCGGTATCTGTGTAATCGGGAAGGGAGATATTGTCACCCAGGCAAAGGATGCCAAGGTTGATCTGATTATCGGCCCTGAAGAAGTTGAACGGCTCGGCGGTGCACCCCGCGAAGCACGGAGAGTTGCCGGTAAATACCGGTACTTCCTTGCAGAGATGGCGGTCATGCCGCAGGTCGGAAGGTACCTGGGTCCACGGCTCGGTCCGCGGGGCAGGATGCCGATGCCGATCGCCGGGCAGCACGGATATCCGTCCGATTGTCGAGCGTCTGCGCAACTCGGTGAAGATCAGGACAAAGGATAAGACGGTCTTTTCTACAAAGGTCGGTTCGACTGCCATGAAACCCGAACAGGTCGCCGAGAATATCGAGGCGATCGTCAAGAGGGTCGAGGCTGTTCTTGAACAGGGTCCGCTGAACGTCCGTTCTGTTTTTGTCAAGACGACCATGGGTCCTGCAGTGAGGCTGGAATAATGGCGTTGTACACACACCACCTTCCCTCATGGAAGAAGGACGAGGTCGAGGAGATCAAGGCAAACGCGAAGAAGTTCCAGCCTGATCGGGCTTGTTGACATGTACGGGATCCCGGCACAGCAGGTGCAGCAGATCCGCAGGAACCTGCGGGGTAAGGCTGTCATCAAGGTGACGAGGAACACGCTCATCAAGCATGCCTTTGCAGAGATCGGCGGGGATGTGAAGAACCTCTCGAAATACATCTCCGGTCATTCTGCGATTATCTTCACCAACGACAACCCGTTCAAGCTCTACAAGCAGCTGGAAAAGACCAAGACCAAGATGGCGGCAAAACCCGGCGAAAAAGCACCGGAGGACATCGTCATCGAGAAGGGTCCGACCAGTTTCAAACCGGGTCCGATCGTGGGCGAACTCCAGCAGGCAGGCATTCCCGCCGCGATTGAAGGCGGAAAGGTCAGGATCAGGGAGACCAAGACCGTCGTAAAGAAAGGCGGGGTCATCTCGGCAAAACTGGCAGCGATCCTGGTCAAGCTCGATATCAAGCCGATGGATGTCGGACTTGCCCTGCAGGCAGCCTACCATGAAGGCGGCATCTTTGAGCCGTCCGTGCTTGCTGTAGACGAGACGGTCATCCTCGGGCAGATCCAGCTCGCCGGTCTTCAGGCATTCAACCTGTCGGTCAACGCAGCGATCCCGACAAAGGATACGATGGGCGCAATCCTGACCAAAGCCGTCAGGGATGCACGCGGTCTTGCCGTTGAGGCAGCGATCTACGAAAAAGACGTTGTTGATGCGATTATCGGAAAAGCGTACAGAGAAAGCCAGGCCATGAAAAGCCTGGTAAAATAATTTAAAATTATTGAGGTGAACAAGATGGAATATATCTATGCAGCACTTCTCCTGCACAAGGCAGGCAAGAAGGTCGATGAGAACGGCGTCAAGGCAGTCCTTACCGCCGCAGGTGTAAAGGTTGACGAATCACGGGTAAAGGCACTCATTGCAGCACTCGATGGCGTAAACATCGAGGACGCGATCAGCAAGGCAGCCGTCGCACCCGTCGCCGCGGTCGCAGCAGCACCCGCAGCAGCCGGCAAAGCAGCACCCGCAGCAAAGGAAGAAGCACCGGAAGAGCACAAGAAGGAAGACGAAGAGAGCGGTATGGCAGGGCTCGGTGCCCTGTTCGGATAATTCTCTTTTTTCTTATACGATGCGTACATCGTTTCTTTAATTATCGGATTTCTCAAAAACTATTGTCCGTCCGGACAAAATAGAGAAAAAATTGTGAATTTCATCACCAGCAGGACCGGATGCTGTTGTAAATGTTAATGGTCTGGGCACGACTCTTTACGATGATCCCCCACGTGAACCCGGTAATCCGCGGATCCCGTATCCCGGGAGGCAGGAGTCTTACGAAAAAAAATTTCGTAAGGGATTAGCTGACCAACTGCTCTTCAGAGGTTTTGGAGGGGATTGAAAAAAGAGTACAATTCAGTTTTTACTCTTC
The DNA here is from genome assembly GCA_963721245.1 of uncultured Methanoregulaceae archaeon. GTDB lineage: Archaea > Halobacteriota > Methanomicrobia > Methanomicrobiales > Methanospirillaceae > Methanoregula. The sequence goes on from CAVRIL010000002.1 coordinate 327,194, forward strand.
AAAAACAATTGGATGCCATGAGATCTCTTTTAAAAGATGACATCCTGACCGCCCTCGCGCTCATTATCCTGCTCTTTTCTGCCATGGTGACATGGACGATTCAGCTCGTGGATAATCCTTGTTGCGATCATTATTATCGCCATTGCATGGTATTTCAGGAAATAGAGAAATCGGCTTTTAGAAACCATTAGAAAACCTTAGTTCTCCGAAGTAAAACGGCGACCAAAAGATCTAAGGTACAGTGCCTCCTTACCTTGTTATGCGAATAACGAGCAAGGAGACAAAATAATGTCAGCAAACCGGTATATCAGGTTTGTTGAATTATCCTCCGGGTTGATCAGAGATTCCAGAATTCCACTATTTTCATCCAAGTTCTCAAAAAAGACCTACACCCAGCACCAGTTACTCATTCTCCTTCTTCTGAAAGAGTACCTGTCCGAAGATTACCGGGACACGGTGGAACTTACTGAAATCATGGAATCTCTCCGAGAGAAGATCCACCTCGACGAGGTTCCCCATTTCACGACGATCCATAAATTCAGTCAACGGATTCGATCTTCGACATTCACCCGGCTACTCAACCGGCTCATTAAACAGTTCTACGACTGGGGTGAAAAGATCACTTGCACAGCGATCGATTCGTCGGGTTTTACCAGCTCCTATGCCAGTTCATATTATTCCTGGAGGACCGGAAAAACTCGAAAACGATTCCTGAAAACCTCTATCTCCGTCGATACTGATCGACAGATCGTTACCGGGTTCAAGATCTCTCAGCAACCGGTCCATGATATCCCTCATGCGGAAAAACTCCTCGTTCAATGTCACAGAACGAGAAAATCTGAGACCTACATCCTCGATAAAGGATATGACTCGGAAGATATTCACAGACTAATTCGAGATGATTTGAACGCTTATTCGCTTATCCCTGTCAGAACCAGAAAACGGAAACGGATATTCGGTGTCTATCGTCGAGAACTCGCCAGATCTTTCGACCAAACCCGGTATCATCAACGAAACAAGGTCGAAACTGTATTCTCCGTCCTTAAAAGAAAGTTCGGTGAAGCTCTGAAAGCACGAAAATTCCACGCGCAGATCAAAGAACTCAAAATTAAATTGATCCTCTACAACATCTCAAAAATTATTCTCGCGATCTTTATCCAGATCTATTTCCGAGGAATTCTACAGAGCCGAGTTTTCAACAAATTGTAAAGCACCTGTTTACGGAGGGGACAGTGCCTGTCCCCCCGAACTGCCCCTGCGCTTCGCGATTGTGTGGTATTACCTTCTCTGGAGTTATCGCTCCAGGGGGGTGCCACAGCGGCGGGGGGCGGAGGCAATCCATGCCGTAGCCCCCAAAGAGCGTTGAGAAAAATATTTTGAGGATTTCTACCACGCCGAGAAATCATTCCGGGATTCCCCCGAGACATGAGAATTTTTCCGGAAATGGCAGAATTGCCGGTTTATCACACCGGCACGCCAACGTAAATATTGTGCTTTGTCGCAACTATCTTCACCCGTACCTGCCCGGACTCTTTTTCGCAGTTGAAGACCGAAACCACCCGGTCACGGGCAACCCCGAGTTTCTCACCATGTATCCATCCCGGTGCCCGGATCTCGACGGTCACTTTCTCGCCTTTGGAAAAGACCAGGGGGATGAAAGGACGCCGTACGGTACCAAAATCCCGTACCGGATCAAGTTTCAGCGGTATCCCGAACTCTTTTTCCCAGGGCGGATGCTCCGGTTGAAGAACTGCCACCAGCTCTGGGCTTTCACTCCTTTGGGCGATCTGCCATACCGGTAATGCTCAAACTTCTGGATACCAAGGGGAGGGAACCGTTTGCCGGCACCAATCTCCTGAGCAAACCGTATCAGCCGGGGAATCTCCGCGTCATTGATCCCCGGCAGGTAGACCGGTGCAATGAGCAGGTCGATGGAGCTCTGGCAGACAGCCTTTGCTGCCTTGACAATCCTGTCGACATCGTACCAATCAGCTCCGGCAAGAAACTTCGCAATGGCCGGATCGAGAGCGTGGAGGGAGAGGTTGATCCGGTCAAGTCCTGCTTTTTCAAGGGCGCAATCATCTCTGGTCGAGAAGCGTGCCATTGGTCTGGAGCGAGATGACACTCACTTCATCGATCTCTTGAGGGCGTTGACGAGCCCGGGAAGATCCCGGTACATGAGGGGTTCGCCCGGTGAATCGATATGGCACTCGACACCCTCACCTTTGAACCGTGCAACCTCCCGCACCGCATCCACCAGGTAGTCCATTTCGACCTCATAACTCGTGGCACGCGTCGTTGATTGCAGGTCCGGCGTCGACCGAACAGAACGGGCAGTTCAGGTTACAGCCGCAGCTCGGGCGTACCTGCAGGAGGCTGGTCCCCCGGTCGATGATGCCAAAGTAGAGCGACCCGATGAGCGGGATTCCCGATTTCCGGGTAATTCGTAAGTGGGTCATGAAACAACAGGATAATTCAGGCTGCCTTGTTATTCTTTCCCTGTCAGGAGCCGGCAGCCCTTCCATTCGCCCCGGTCAGATACCGGGCCGGGGTTCTCCATCCGGGCAAATACAAATTCAAACACTTCCTGTTCCACGGGGATTCTCCCTGTTTTTTTGCAGTACCGCACAAAGGCGTCGTACATTTCAGCATAGGGATATGTGCAGACGGATCGGGAATGATCATTTCCCTGTGGAACCTCCAGATCCCGTTAAATTCCCGGTCATCTTCGATGAGCGGTCGTACCATGCCCTGTTCAAGGCTTATGGTAGCTTCATGGTTTTCAGAAACAGTCCAAGGTCGTGATAATAGTCCTGGACGATGCAAGACCCTGGCGAAGATCATTGAGTTCCAGCTCAAGATGCTTGATCTTCTTTTCCTGCCTCGAAATCCGATCAGATGAGTCCATTGCCTGTGTTTCCCCGCATCATTGTATCCTGGTTCATAACCCGTGTATTGTGCTACGACATCCTGCTGCCCGTAGGGATTAGTCCCTTTGCCCCAGCAGTTTCCCGGCATACACGCACTGCCCGAACGAGACACAGCCATCACCGAGTGGATAATCCGCGTTCAGGATACACCGATACGGTTGTGCCTGGTAATCTCTGTCCGGATTGTTTCCCGTGATGGCATGGTTGTACGCAACGCCCCCGCTGAGGGCGATATTTTTCATTCCTTCCCGCTCAGCCGCATGAATGGCGAGGTGAGCAATTCCCCGGGCAAGGTTGTACTGGAAGGAGGCAGCGATATCACGGACAGCCCGGAGGATCCCCGTCACCAGCGGACTGCATCCGCCCGGCAAATGCGTTCTCGATCAGGGATCGGCCTGAGAGCATCTCGCATCCGCCATGGGATCGTAAACTTCAACTCCCATGCTTCAGCGCACCCACCGGCTGCAGCTGATTCCAGTTTCATGGCAGGTTCGCCGTCATACGTCCGCTCCCGGCAGATCCCGAGCAGGGCGGAAGCAGCGTCCAGCAATCTTCCCGTACTGGTGGTCTGTGCGACATTAAAACCGCTCGAGACCTGTTTTTCAAGCACACCGAGTTCGATATCCGACCAGCCCCGCCGGGAAAGAAGGGAGAGGACCTTGTTTTCCGGAAGAATCCCGTAGAGCATCCGTTCGGGAAACCGTGTGGCAAGATCCCCTCCGGGCATTGCCGCAGGTTCAAGATGGGCGACACGGCGGAGGTCCGGCACCTGCCCCGAGAATATCTCGCACCCCCAGACCGTCCCGTCGTCGCCATACCCGACCCCGTCGATTGCGATGCCGATGCAGGGTTCAGGTGTTGTCGCGGCGATATGCGCCCGGTGGTGCTGGACCGGGACCAGTTCAAGCCCGTGGTCCGATGCGATTTCGCGGGCAAACCGGGTGGAGAGGAACTGGGGATGCAGGTCGTGGGCAATCACGTCAAACTTTGCCCCGAGGAGCCGCTGCAGGTTCCGGACCGTCTCCTGCAGGTATTCAAGGGTTGGCGGGTTGCGCACATTGCCGACATGCGGGGAGGTGACGGTAAAACCGTTTTTGTAGATCGTGGCATTTGCGTTCAGTTCCGGTCCAACGCCGAGAATACAGTGATTCCCCAGATCGATTGCAGTCCGCTTCGGGGCTATCCCCCGCGAGAGGCGGATGATGTACCCGTCCCGCATCACGGAATCGTCGCACCGGTTCACGATCTTCCGGTCATGGGTGAGGAAGAAGTCCACATCCCGGTTGAGTTTTGCCATTGCCTGATCGATATCGGTGATCATCGGGTAGCCGGGCATGTTGGCACTTGTCATGATGAGCAGGGGGTGTTTCAGGCGGGAGAAGAGGAGGTGGTGAAGGCCGGTATAGGGCAGCATGCAGCCGATCGTATGGAGGTTGCTGATCGCTGCATGGGCGGTGGGATCGCGTTTTTTCAGGACAACGATCGGGTGGACCGGGCTGGTGAGCAGCTGTCCTTCCTCCGGTGAGACACATGCAAGCTCGTCCGATATGATCCGGGCGCACCATGATGGCAAACGGTTGTTCGATCCTGCCCAGGCGCCGCTTCAGTTCATCCACGGAATCTTCGATACAGGCAATATGGAATCCTCCGAGCCCCCGGATCGCAAGAATGCTTCCTGCATCGAGCAGTTCTGCGGTCTCCTTTATTGGATCGAGACCCTCCACCTTGTTTCCGCGTGCATCGATCAGGGTGAGGTGCGGCCCGCAGGCAGTGCAGGCGATCGTCTGTGCATGGTGGCGCCTGCATGCCGGGATCGCCATATTCCCGTGCACAGTCCGGGCACAGGGGGAATTCTGCCATCGATGTGCGCTCCCGGTCGTAGGGGATCTCCTGATGATGCTGTACCGGGTCCCGCAGTTCACGCAGGACGTGGCCCAGTAATTCTCCGTATCTCCCGCCTTTTGTAAAAATATCTCCAACGCAGTCATCGCAGATTGCAATATCGGGCGGGATCATGCCGGTCAGTGAACCGGTGCCGCTCGGCAGGATGAAAAACCCGTCCGGGATCTCCTGCAGTGGTACCGGAAACTTCAACCGAATCGATACGGGAGAGCGGGGGACCCCGGGAGACCTCAGCAACGAAACTCTCAAAATTATCCCCCCGGGCAAAAATTTCCACTTCGCTGCCGAGATTTTTCACCGTGCCTGAAATCCCGAGTGCCCAGGCCTTTGCATACACGAAAGGGCGAAACCCGACACCCTGAACGATTCCGCGAACTGTGATTCTGCCCTTTTCCTGCATGAATTTCTCGCAAAATTTTATTGATTCGCGGAACGATATAATGTATAGGGTTTTTACAGTGCCGGGCCATATTCGAATCGTAAACGATCCCGTAGAGCTTGTTCCTCTCCTGATGACGTTCAACGACCCCTCCTTTAAAAAGGTCTATGAACTTTTGAACAAATCATGGCTGACAGAAGACGAGATCCGGGCGCAGGTCGGCGATGACAATGTGGCGCTCTGCATCCAGATCTTAAAGAAAGGAAACCTCGTGGAGGAGCAGTGGCGGATGCCAAAACCCGGTGCGAAGCCGGAAAAAGAGTTCCGTGCGACCTACAACAAGTTCCGTGCAAACTTCCAGTGCAACCTTTCCGATCTCTCCGATATCCTGTATATCTCGCTCTCCAATGACGAGAACCTCCGCGAGGTCGTGGAGAAGATTGAAGGAGAACTCAGCAAGGGGAACAACTCCATCAACGACCTTTCCCGGAAATTCAGTGTCAGCCCCGTCTTTATCAAGGGACTGGCCAAACGGATTACCCACATGGATGTGAAGGGACAGGGACTGGTGCTGCTTGACACTGGGCGCTAAGGATCCCCTGTATTCTATTTTGCGCAGCAAACGCGAGGTCTCGCGACTGCAGATTCTCGTGGAGATTGCCGAGCACCAGCCGGCAGTGCGGCAGCAGGAGATCGCCGAAAAACTGGGCGTGACCCCGCAGGCAATTTCCGAGTATATCCGCGAACTGGTCGATGAAGGTAAGGTCTCTGCGAGCGGCCGGGGCAATTACGAGGTGACGAAGACCGGGATCGAGTGGGTGCTGGAAAATGCCGAGTCGCTCGAATCCTATGCACGGCATATCCGGCGCGACATCATCCAGCAGGTCTCCGTCTGGACCGCGATCGCAGCAGAAGACCTGCGGGAAGGAGATGAGGTCGGCGTTTATATGAAAGCCGGATTTCTCTATGCGGGCAAAAAGCCGCTGGCAGCGACACGGGACGGTTATCGCGGATGCAAAAAAGGACGAGGATGTGGGTGTTGCCCGCCTCAACGGGATCATCGATCATAAGGAAGGGAATGCTCCATGTCTGCAAGGTCCCGCGGATCCAGCACGGGGGTTCCAGAAAGATACGGCAGGACAAACTGCTGGAGGTCATCGGCCAGGACGGAATGGTACGCTGCGGTGGGACTTGAGGCATTCATCGCGCTGAAGGCGGCGGGGAAGAAACCCGACATGTTCTTTGGTGCCCGGGAAGGTGTCATCGAGGCCGCATTCCACGGGATTGACTGTGCAATTGTTATTGTTGATGAAGAGTTCACCGACTTTTTAAAGAGACTGGAAAGCGTTGAACTCGCGTATGTGATCCACGACCTGATCTCACCATGAAGATCATTGTCCAGCCCCAGAAAGGCAGCAGTTACAAGCTCCTCTTTTATGACGGCAGGCATGTGCTGGGTGCCGGGTTTGTCGACCTGACGGAAACCCCGCGTGGACCCCGCCCGACAAAATACCGGTTGAAGTGGGGCGGGAAAAAAGAGTACCGCCATACACCTTCAAAGGAACTGATCGCCCAGCTCCGCGAGGCGGATGTGCGGCTTGTCAAACCCGATGCGCAGTTTGAAACATTTCTTGCAGATTTCCAGATTAAATCCAGTCTTGTTGATGCCTGCCGCATGTGCCTGCTCGACGAGCGGTTCACCCTGTTAACGAGGAGACAACTGCGTCGCGTTCGGCAAAGGCGAGAAGATCTGTCTTGAATGCGGGAAGCGCGAACTGCGCCGTGAAGTATCCCATATCGGCAGGCTGGGGCTGGAGGGGATCGCCCATCTCGAAAACCTTCTTGTTACCTTCCGCAACCTCGACCGGGTGCTCTCGACGCTGCAGCCCGACAAGCTCACGATGAAGGCAGCACTCTATGACCGGCTTGAACCGCACCCGGTGATGACCACCGCCTCGATCGATGAACTGCCCCTCCCCCGGCAGTTTATTGAAGCAAGCGGGGTATCCCAGCTCATGCCCGCCCAGCAGCTTGCCGTGGAAGCGGGACTGCTGCACGGAAAAGACCTGCTGGTCGTTGCTGCAACGGCGAGCGGCAAGACATTCATCGGGGAGATGGCAGGGATCAAGAACTATCTTGAGGGACGGGGACGGATGCTCTTCCTCGTCCCGCTGGTGGCCCTCGCAAACCAGAAATATGAACGGTTTACTGACCGGTACGGGAAAATTGCAAAGACCGGGCTCCTGACCGGGGTGAGCCGGCTCAACCTTCCCGAGACCCGGAAAGTGGGGGACCGGAACCCCCAGTCGCCAATTATCGTCGGCACCTATGAAGGGGTGGACACCATGATCCGCCGCGGGCAGAAGATGGCAAATATCGCGACCGTGGTGATCGATGAGGTCCAGATGCTCGAGGATGCAGACCGGGGGCACCGTCTCGACGGCATGATCGCACGGCTGAAATACCTCGCCCCGCAGGCACAGTTCCTGTACCTGTCGGCTACCATCGGCTCCCCGAAGACGCTGGCAAAAAAACTGAACTGCAGTCTCGTGCGGTACGCCGAACGCCCGGTTGGGACTGGAGCGGTATCTCCTCTTTCTCGAGCGCAAACAGAAGATCCCGACCATCAAGCAGATGACGACCGAGGAGTACAAGCGGACGTCTTCCAAGGGATTCCGGGGACAGACCATCATCTTTACCAATGCACGGGCACGGTGCCATACGATTGCCGATGCACTGGGGATGCGGGCTGCGGCGTACCATGCCGGGCTTTCGTCGCAGGAGCGGCGGGAGGTCGAGACCAAATTCCTCGGCGGGAAACTGATGGCGGTGGTCACGACTGCCGCGCTGGGTGCGGGGGTGGATTTCCCCGCATCGCAGGTGATCTTCGATGCACTGGCCATGGGCAGGGACTGGCTCTCGGTGCAGGAGTTCAACCAGATGGCAGGCAGGGCTGGAAGACCGGACTTCCACGACCTCGGGCGTGTCGTGATCCTTGCCGAGCCGGGAGGCACCTATTCCCGGGAGAACCCGTTCACCGAGGAGGAGGTCGCGATCCGGCTGCTAAAGGGCGAGATGGAAGAGGTGGCACCGGAACATGACTTCGAGAAGAGCTCGAGGAGTACGTGGCAAATGCGGTCGCGTGCAATGGCGAGGAGTCGCAGATCTTGACCGGATCAACAGCATGATGGTCGGCAGCACGGAACCGGTCCTCCCCGAGCTGGTCGCCCACCGGCTTGTCGAAAAACAGGGGAGCAGGCTGGTCATGACGCCCCTGGCAAAGGTGATGGCAGAGCATTTCATCGGCATGGAACGGCTCCTGGAGATCCTCCGCCTGACAAAATTCATGGATGACCCGGTGGACGTGATCGCGGAACTGGAGAGCGAGGATGTTCACAAGGATACAAGAAAGGAACCGAAGAAAGATCAAAAGAAGGATCACGGAAGGAAACCGGCCGGGCAGAAAAGGCGCCGCTGATACCCTGAATCAGGGTGGACATAATAATGGCTGCCCCAGGTATCATGAAGAAAAGATCATCTTCGCATTCTTTCATCTTTATTTCCCATTTCGTCTTTCCGGATCAGAGTGAGAATGACACTCGCCGAGCAATCAACCCCAGGCCTGCGATCCAAGGGATCAGCGGCCGCGCGGGCAGAAAGTTCTATTCGACGACCCGATCTGTACAATTAGTTTCAGTTTCCGCTGACTGGCCGGTATCTTTCATTTTTTGAAGAACAGGCATGTCATTATCTCCCATTACTGATTAATCAGGCTCGTTCATACTACAACACAGATTTACCTGGACGTGATACCCGATGGATGAGGAATCAACGGAAAACCTGATTATTAGTATCGATTTTGACAAACAGATGTTTCCCGTACAGTATACCTGTGACGGGGAAAACATCTCTCCCGGCGATCCATATTGACCGGATACATGCAAAGTACCTGGCAATTATTGTGGAGGACCAGATCGGGCCTGATTTTGTGTTCAATCACTGGCTCATCTGGAATATCCCGGCACAACAGGAGATCCCGGAAAATATTCCCCGGGACCCTGTCGTTACCAGCCCTTTTACCGCGGTCCAGGGAAGGAATGACACAGGCACCATCGGCTATACCGGCCCCTGTCCTCCCGGGAAGGAGATCCACACCTATTATTTCAATGTATACGGGCTCGATTCGTTGCTCGATCTTAAACCCGGCGCGGACAGGAACGATGCTTGAAAAGGCCATGGAAAGGCACATGGTTCAATATGGCGGGCAGGCGATTGCCAATTACCAGCGAAAGTAATTTGTTCCTGGATACCCCGGAGATGGAATTATCATGGTGAGAAAAACCGTTTTTCCACTCCTGGATCCGCCAGATGCCGCCTGGTATTTCGGACGGCTGAGGAGCAGGCGGGACTTCGAAATTACCGGGAATCATGGCGGATCGTTCTCTTTTCACCACCCGTAAATAGTTTTGATATCCAGATAGTACAGGATGCAGATGAAGGTCCCGCTCACCGAACTCGACAACCGGCTCGAACGTTTCCGGCTCCTTATGGACGACAGGCATCCCGACTGGGAAATTGCCATAATCCTTTCCAAGCTCAACCTCTACTACTTCACCGGCACCATGCAGGACGGCATGCTGCTCATCCCCAGGAACGGCGAGGCATGCCTCTGGGTGCGGCGGAGTTTCGAGCGGGCAGAGGACGAATCGTGCTTCCCGCACATCCGGCAGATGCGGAGTTACCGGGATGCAGCCGGCGACGCTGACCGGCGATTCCCGGAGACCGTGTACCTCGAGACCGAGCAGGTACCGCTTGCGCTCTATCACGCGACTGCAGAAGCATTTTCCGTTCGGGGAAGTGAAGGCTATCGACCATGAGATCCTGCAGATCCGCTCCATCAAGAGCCCGTATGAACTTGGTCTTATGGAACGGGCTGGCGATATTCATCGTCGCGTACTGGAAGACCTTGCACCGGAAATTCTCAGGGAAGGAATGAATGAGGCGGAGTTCACGGGCGAACTCTACTCTCTCATGGTGACGCGAAGGGCATCACGGGATTGTCCGGTTCGGGATGTTCGAGTCCGAGATCATCCTGGGACTGATAGGCTTTGGTGAGAGTTCCATCCGCCCGACCTACCTCGACAGCCCGGGCGGGAATGCCGGGATGTCTCCGGCGGTCCCGCTGCTCGGGAGCCGGGACCGGAGACTGCATGACGGGGATCTCGTCTTTGTCGATATCGGATGCGGGTTCCACGGATACCATACCGACAAGACCATGACCTACGTATACGGGAAGGCGCTTCCTGACGATGTTGTTGCAATCCACCGGACCTGCGTGGAGATACAGGATATGATCATACCCCTCCTGAAACCCGGAGCCATCCCCTCGCAGATCTACGAGTCGGTCATGACCTCTCTCGAACCAGCATTCCTGAAGAATTTCATGGGATACGGCAACCGGAATGTCCAGTTCCTTGGCCACGGGATCGGGCTTGAGATCGCGGAAAACCCGGTTATTGCCCGAGGATTTGACGATCCGCTTGAGGAAGGGATGGTGATCGCCATAGAACCCAAGAAAGGGATCAAGGGGATCGGGATGGTCGGTATCGAGAATACGTTTATCGTTACCTCCGGGGGTGGGCGGAGCATCACCGGCCATCATCCCGGGCTGATGCCGGTCGGGTAGGCCTGTCTGAAGAGGATCTCATGGCCTGCCGGTGAGCCCGGGTAAAAAATTTAAATGATAATCCTGAAGTTTTGTCCTAGTCATACATGGAAGACAGGATACCCTTCCTCCTCAAACAATACCTTTAGAAAATTGTCCAGGATTCTAACAGGAAATTAATCCCATTTGCCCAAGCGCCTCCCTTAACCTCGGTTCACGCTGCAACAGTAATTTCCCACTCCGGATGAATTCCAAATCAGGGGATGCCCTGGGTGCCGGGCAAAACTCCCGGGCAGATCATAAACTTTCATGGTAACCCGATTTATGGTTGATCGTCAGCGTCCCCAATACCGTATGGACGACAGGGCACTGATAGCAATTGTCACTGATAATAAAGTGTCGGTGGGTGGTGCGGCCCATCCCGAAAATGCATGAATAATCCGGAAACCCTCCAGGCTTTCTTAATGATTTTGGAAAGTTTGCAGACATGGTGCAAGGATATTTAGAATATTATAAAGGGTAAAAAAATAATGGATTGAGTGGACTGGAATGACCACAGCTCGCCGGATCATGATAGTTGAAGATGACGATATCATTGCCAATATTATTTCGCAGATGCTGGAAAAGAAGGGGTATAGTGTCATTGGCAAAATTGCCTCCGGGGAGGAAGCGATCATGAAATCAGCCGCGCTGAACCCTGATCTGGTGCTGATGGATATAACCCTGCAAGGGTTAATGGACGGAGTCAGCGCGGCCGGGTTAATATTTCAGTTGTTTCATTATCCTATTATATTCCTGACTGCTATGTGCGATGATGCTCAGCTGGATCACGCAAAAAGTGCTGAACCCCTCGGGTTTATCTACAAGCCGTTCACCGTGAAGGACCTTACTGCTAATGTTGAACTTGCCCTGTACAACCATTCTATACGAAAGCACCATCTTTCAGCCTGTCCTGCAGGATATCCCAAAAATATCATGGATGCGCTTGATCCCATTATCATCATGGACAATACGGGCAGAATTATCTTTTTTAATCCATATGCAGGTTGGTTTCTTGATCTTCCCGAGGATCAGATACTGATGAAATACTGGAGGGAGGTCATTATGCTCATCAACGACCAGACCGATGAGCAACTGAAGGATCCTGTCCCGGAAGTGATTGGGCAAAAAACGGTGGTCAGCCATGATTTCAATACTGCGATCGTTTCGAAATCCTCCAAGCGCTGGAAAGCCAAAGCAACCTTTCGCCCGCTCCTCGATACTAGTGAACGATTCTTTGGGATCTTACTCTCCATCAAGGAAAAAACACGTGACCAGATAAAAATGGCACAAAACTTCCGGGCACCACGATAACCTCCAGCAGCAGCCCGTCCTTCTTCACCTTATCCAAAAGTTTCAGGGGTCACATACTATGAACCATGATCTCTTATGGTACCATATATGGACACTGCGAAACCAGTGGAAAATCACGGTGCAAGACGGTCAGCAAATGAGGAAACGGCCGTTTGATCTTTCCACGATCTCATCAATTCAGACTAATTATCAACTCATCGCCGGATTTGACCGCGTGTCCTCACTTTTCTGTCATTCAGACAACCTCTTTAATACCAGTCCAACGTTTCAAATGTTGTTTCAAAATCTGATGCTGGGGGAAGATCCTATAATATCACCCGGATAATACACGGGCAGATGGGAAAAGTCTCATCTTCTGAGTAATCTGGCAAAAGGAAGATGGTGAAAAAATGGCGTCATTTATGTGCAAAGATATTGGCATGGATTGTTCCTTTGAAGTTCAGGGCACCGATGACCGTGAAATTATGAGACAGTTTATCGATCATGCAGAATCTGCACACAGAATGTCGGTGCTGCCCGCCGATGTTATTTACAGGATACAGAAATCGATAAAAAAATAATAGTCTTTTTTGCTCCGGTAACTCTTTCCTCCCTCTCCGGGTTTTTAAGACGTAACCTTGTGCTACCCGCTTCCCAGATACCGCTGGAGCCATTGAACCGCTTCAGCTGCCGCAATGCTCACGTAGGGATCCTGGTCGTAGAGCTCGATGTGGTTGTGGGTTTCAATCCAGACGAACTCCTTGGGTTCGAGTGCTGCGTCATATGCCTGCTGGGCAAACTCGGGGAGGAGTGCGGTATCCTTTGTGCCGTGGACGAACAGGATGGGCGTCGGTGCCACGAGAGGGGCGTGGACGATGGAGTTATAGAGGAAATACGGTTCAAGGGATGACACCGTCATCTTCTCGGACCAGTGTGGGGCGTCTGACTTATGAGTGCGGTCATAATAGGAGTAGGCCTCTTCGATGGGCATCACTGCCATCGGGATCTCTGCGGAGATCCCCCGGGAGATGGTGGGGATATATTGCACCTTTCCTGTTCGGTACTCTTCCATGACCATTCTCATTCACCTGCTCCCTGAACCTGGCGAACCCTTCGACGCCCATGAACCGCTGGAATGTCCCTCCGATGCTGTAGCCACCGGCGATAGCGACAACAGCCTTCACCTTCCGGTGGCGTGCAGCGGTGGAGACGGCAAATCCACCTCCCATGCATACTCCGACGATCCCCACCCTCGCGGGATCGATATCCTGACGGGTGCACAGGTAGGTAACCGCATTTGCATAGTCTTCGATGACCCGGTTCGGGTCGTAATGCGCCCGGGGCTCTCCTTCGCTCTCACCGAATGAGCGGGGATCAAAGGTGAGCACGGTAAACCCGGCGTTGGCGATCCGTTCTGCATAATGAGGAAGGGTCTGCTCCTTGACACTGCTGATGGGCCCGCACATGACCACCCCGGCAGTCCGATCCGGACTTTGTTCCGGGGGGCCGGTAGAGGTCTCCTGCCAGGCTTACTCCGGCACTGGAAAACCTGACCGGAATCCTCCGTTTCGGGTCGGCTTTGAGGAGGTCTTTTGGATTGGCGGGCAGGAAATGGGTGTCCACTCCCGGCTCGGCCATTGCCATCGTGGTCGGTCGGATCCGTATCGTTCTCACATCGTTCATACGAGATTACCAACCGTCCCTTTCTTGCTCTGCGGATTAAAACTTTCCCGTCAGGATCTGATCTTCATGTGCTTCCCGTAACAAATGAAGATGTTTCGCCGGTGGAAAATCTGCGGCGTTTTGGTGTGCAAGTGTCCGGGATAGTCAGATTCGATTCCCGGACCTCACTGCCTTCTTCTTTTCAATGACCCTCTTCGCCCTGCAAGAATACGGGATCAAGGTTCTCCGAAAGTTCGGCCACTTACTCCCCGGTCTTTCGGAACGTTTCCGGAAAAGATCGTTCCGGCATCTTCCCGAAACCTGAGGAAACGAACTCATTCTATTTGCAGAAACAGCTCAAGTCAATAAAAAAAAAGATCCGGGTGACCTACGGCAGAACCCGGCAGACCCAGCGATCATAGATAGGATCAGAAGGATTCTCCTTCACCTCAACGGACCTGTCCATTGCCGATCCCCACTCCCGGACAAGCATCGCCTCATTCTCCGTCCCCACGGTATCGAGCGTTTCCCGGGTGATCGAGCACAGTTCCCCGATGATCCGTTCCCACATGTCCTGGTTGAAGGTGTTGAACTCACCGGCCATGATCACGACGCCTTTTGGTACCGGTTCAATATACCTGGATGCAATGGTCGCATCGATCCACATCGTCTCGTGCGGGAGCAGGCGCTTTTCGGTAAGACCACGGGAGAGGAGGAACTCATCATTGTCAAAGGACAGCGGGGAAAATCCAAGGTCTCGCAGGACTGCCGAACCGACACCCGAACCGCAGCAGCAGTCGATGCAGGTTTCGCCATGCCCTTCCCCCATATGCTCCTGATGAGGGTTGTCAGGATTGCCGTGCCGCGTCGGGATTCAGGTCGTCGATCGACGGGGGGATGGTTGCTGCCAGTGCAGTGCTGAAGTATTCGCGTACTGCTCCTGCCCAGACTGCCCGGTCCTCCTGGAAGATCTCGCCGTTCACGCTCTCGAAGAGTTCGATAAGCGGAACCGAGGGGTTCCTGTACAGGAATGAACCTGCAACCCAGCCATCCGGTCCATGAAATGCCACCGCCACCGGCTCTTCGTGCTCATCCAGCAGGAGGCGTCCCTCATCAGCCCGTATCCCGGCAAGCCCTGCAGTAAACCTGCTGTCCGTGAGGGCAGCAAAGCCCGGTTCGATGAACCTGACCGTATCCACCCCGAGGATCTCTGCGGCTCTCATGTACCGCGCTCGATCCGCATCCCGTGCGGAGCCTCAATCGTCCCGTCAATCTTTGCTTCTTCATGGAGCACGATGGACTTTGCGATGACGTCCCCGAGGATATGCGCCCCTTTCTTCACGTAGACGGTACTGCCGCTTTCGACATTCCCGTGAATGGTGACCCCGTCTACGACGGTTATCCGGTGTTTTGCCCGGAGACTGCCGAAGACCACCGAGTTCTGCTGGACATCGATCGAACCTGCACGTATGTTTCCATGGAGCCGGCACCCTTTCCCGATCTTCATCGTGGAGGGAACGGAAAAGAATTTCAGGTTCAGTTTCGAACGTGCCGGAATCATGAGCGGGATCTCCCTCCGCGCTTCATCTTCCGAGAACAGGTCGTCAAGGATCCGGTCCAGTTCTTTCTCGTTTTCGATCCTCAGCAGGGTCATTAAGTAGATGATGATGAACATGAACACCGGCATCGGGTTCCTGATTTCGACATCCCCTTTTGCCTCGAACCCCTCCTTGATCTCGACCTTCTCACCGATGTCCAGGGCCCCGGATAACGACCAGCTTGCCGGCGATCTTCACTCCTTCGCCGATGTACGCATCCTGTTTGGCGATTACATCGTTCCCGACCTCGCACCAGTTCCCGATCCGCACGTCCCCGCTTGCCCAGACATACTCGCGGATCTTCGAGGATTCCCCGACATAGACATCCGCACCCCTCAGCCCGAAATCTATCTGGCAGAACTCACCGACAACGATATTCCTGTTTGTCTTGATACTGTGTTCCTGCAGTTCCGTCCCGTCAGGAAGCAGGCAGTGTTTATGCCAGTTTTTTACGGATCTCTCTTTCATCGTTCCCCCGAAGTTCTCATCATGCCCCGAATTTGTGTGCCTTGTTGATCAGGTCGAGTGCAATGGGCAGGAGTGCTGCACCGGTAATCCGGTTGAGCCCGCCCCTGGCACAGCGGTACTCGTCAAATCCTGTCACATCATCGATCCGGACCCCGTCACCGTGAATCAGTACCGGTACGGGATCAGCACTGTGATCCCTGATGGTACAGGGTGTGGAATGATCGGCACAGACGACAATGATACAGTCAGGAAGATCCAGCAGCGGGGCAAGGGCAGCGTCGGTTTTTTCGATAAAACTTGCGTTTCTGCTCTGCAAGCCCGTCATGCCCGGACTCATCAGCTCCCTTGATGTTGACCAGGACAAAATCCCTGGTTTTCAGTTCGTGTATTGCTGCTGCGATCTTCCCGGGGATATTGCTGTCCTGCGATCCGGTGATCCCCTGCGACGGCGTACGCGGGAAAGCCCCACGGCGTTGCCGATGCCCGTTATCAGGCTTGCTGCCGAGATTACGCTTCCTGAAATACCGTAGCGTTGTGAGAACGGTTCGAAATGTCCCATCTCACCGGCCCCCCTCATCAGCACGATATTTGCCGGGTTCAGCCCTTTTTTCACCCGTTCTTTATTGACGGGATGATCGAAGAGTATCCGCGTGGACTGCCGCACAAACTCGTTGCAGACTGCCGCAGTCTTTTCATCCGTGGCCGTCTGTTTCAACGGTTGTACGGCGAGCGGGGGCACTCCGTCTTTCTTCGGGTCATTGGAAGAGACGCAGTGGCCAAGCCCCTCACCTTTCAGGGCAAGCGACGCCCGGTGACCTGCACCGGACCGGAAGGCAAATTCCACACCGTATTTTGCCAGGTCCACACCTTCTGCAAGCGCCGTACTCAGGGCCGTCGTATCATGGATCCTCCCGGCACGGCGATCGGTAATGATACCCTCACGGGAGATGGTCGCGTAGTTGCAGCGGAACCCGATCATGCCCGGCTCCATGTGTATGCCCGGTACCCTCGCATTCGAGGGGACCTCTCCCGGTGTAATATTTATACGGGTCGTAGCCCAGCAACGCAAGATGTGCCGTATCTGACCCCGGGCGGATCCCGGCAGCAATCGTATCCATAATACCGCAGATCCCTTCCTTTGCAAGACGATCAAGAACGGGTTTTTTTGCTGCAGCAAGCGGGGTGAGCCCTCCGAGCGCGGGAGAGGGGCGATCGGAAATGCCGTCGAGTACGACAAAAAGGATCTTGTTGGCGGTCATTCGTATGGAATGGTTGGATGCTGGGACTAATTATGTTTCTTGGTAGGCTGGTAAAAACCAGGGAAACCGGCCGATGCAGATTGTCATTTTACCGATCAGAGAAGGAGCGTGATATGGGAAACGCGGATCCCTGCCTGCAGGATACTGTCCGATTCTCTCAGAAATGGCGATTGCCTAGTGAGAGCATAAAAAACGGCAGAATCACCTGCTGCTTGCGAAACATTTCCTGTTGAACACTAGTCGGGAAAATTCAACAGAAAAATAACGGTTTTATGCCGTGGAGATCCGGGCGGCGACCGGCTCAACCTTGGACTTGATAATTTCGACCCTGCGGGTCGGGTAGATGGTCTTGACTGCCTTGAAGAGATCCCGGGAGATCTCTCCTGACACGATCCCGTTGAGGAGCGTGGTCAGGTCCCATGCCGCTGCCTGGGCAGCAATCGTTTCAGTGATTACCTTCCGGATCGCATGCTCCTGCATGATGTTTGCACGGGCAAAGGTGTAACAGCTGATGGTCAGCCGCACTTTCTTGCCGTCCTTGGTCAGGAGCGGGACCTGGCAGTCCACGCGGGAGACTCCGCCTCTTGACAAGCGAGCGGAGATAGTCCCTCGTTACTTCGTGGCCGACAAATTCAGTATATGCCGCATCACCGGTCACGGATGCGATCTTAAAGCTCATCTTGACGTGCTGTTTTGCGTAATCATTCGTGATCTCGCCGAGCGTTGCCTGCATGATCCTGCCGACAACACTCTCAGCATCGTTTGCTATGGTGTCACCGATGTACGCCTTCCCGAGGTTGTCGGGGACGTGCACCTTGAACCAGCTCTTGGCTTTCCAGCCTTCTACTCTTCTTCCAACCTGTTTTTTCTTTGCCATGGTATCACCTGGAGAATGTTCTCTCCGGTTTTTTCTTCAGACAACGGATTATTGTCTGTTTACGGTATCCTTTCACGAGAGATGTGCGGTCATGGTAACGTAACCGAACATGCGTCCTCTGCAATTGCCAGATTCATCAGATAGTCGTCCACCGATGCAATGACCGTTCTCATCTGTGTTCCGGTGATCGTTGTTGTTACCCGATCACCTGCAGCGGTTGTAGTCAGGCTGCTGAGGTTATCCGGTTTTAATGCCGCCGCAACACACGCTGCATTCCTGTGCACGGTCGTGATCCTGCCGCTGATCTGCATCATAACGCAAACGCCTCCTGCCAGTTCCGGGAAAATACCCCGATCTTCCCGGAGGGAATGGTTGCCCCGGCCCTGCGGGTGTGGCCGCCCCCGTTCCCCCCGCAGGTCGCCGCAATCTCACGGACCACCGGTCCAATCTCGGTAGTCTATACCCGCAGGACACCGGATCGATATCCGGCAGGAATTGCCTGCATGTGCATAGACCAGCACCGGGCGGGAGTTCATACGGTCGCGTGCAAGGATATCTGCGACATCGCTGGGAAGGGTGACATCATGCACCTCGTAAACGCCGATCTGAACCCTCATCGGGACGGGCATTTTTGACCGCGTCGATCACCTTCACGCGGTGCTGACGGGCAATTTCCCATGCCTGTTCAAGGTAGTGGGATGATCGCAGGCAGACTGTTGCGCCCGATGTCGCCATACCCGGCTTTCCCGCAGGCATCAATGACTGCGGTGAGTGCATGGGCGTCCTCGATGACCTCGCGCTGGAGATGGTAGGTGTCGCCATAGATCGCCAGGAGGCTTGCGAGGGTTGTCTCCGGTGCGGCTTCAAGCACTATCCGGGAAAGCAGGATATCGAGCCGGCTGCTGTTTGCACCCTGTGCCTGATCCTGTGCCTCTTCGATGATATCTGCAATCAGGCCGTTCCCCGCCGCTGATCCCGTCAAGGTACGGGCTGGTTGCCATGTACCACCGTTCGGCCATGTCCCTCCCGGGAAGGGTTATGCCGCGGTCCGGGACAATGATGCCGTTTGCAATACCGTCGTTGAAGATCTCGAGATTCTTGCCGGTTATTTCCTGGCCGTCGCCGATGATGCCGGGTATCACGAGCCCTGCAAGGTCACGGTTGTCACCCATCTTCTGGGCGACAATGATATGCCATCCCCGCCGCTGACAGTTCGCGTCGCCGTCAATACCCGCAAGCCTCGGGTTTGCATGGAACACTCCTTCAAACATCGGGAGATGGTGATCGACGACCATCGTATCCTCGGGAAGGTCTATCCATCCCCGCCCCGAGATCGCAGAGCAGGTGAGCGGGTATCACCGTCGCTGATCAGGTCAGCAGGGGTCACTTCCTGGCGGACTCTCATGCGGAAACGGATACCTGCACGCAGCATCGCATGGCAGAGGATCGAGCCGGCGGCTATACCGTCTGCATCATGGTGTGCAAGGAGCTCGATATACTCCTGTCGCCGTATCTGTTCTGCGACGGTTTCTGCGATGGTTTCAAGTGACATAGGTATCCGGACGACCGTTGTAATGCTTACCTGGACAGCAGAATCTCTGCGTTCTCGGGTTTGTAGATGAACTCTTTCGGCAGTTTCCTGCTACCGATATAATACCTCACGAGCCTGCGTATCTTTGACTCGACAAGGTTCAGCTGACGTTTGTTGTGCAGATCTTTCTTGTTCTCGCCCAGGTGCTTGCGCAGCCCGAGTGACTTTACCATGAGATCGCGGAGATCTTCGGGGATCTCGGACGCAACCTTGTTCTCTCTCAAAATATCTCCGATACGCTTACCGAGGGCAAGTTTCACGTCAGGGACGCCATAGCGGTCCCGCAGGATCAGTCCGATCCTGGCGCTCGATGCGCCTTCCTTACGGAGATCCAGGATCACTTTGGTGATGGCCTTTGCGTCCGTGTTGGACCACGCAGGTGCCTGTTTCCGGTAGGGGCGGACAGAGCATGACTTGCCTCTTCTTCGAGCATACATTCGTGCCATACAATAGCCTCCTGAAATCTGTGTAAGTCCAGAAAAGTCGAGTATTATTTACTGACTCCCTGTAATCCCAAAGCCTTGGTTGAGGCCGTGCGGTGAAGCACGTCGGACTTACATCTGTCAGCACAATTGGTAAAAGTGCCAGACTGTATTTGGGCGGAGGAATAATAAGGGTTGCGTTGGGCTCCAGGTGGGAGATAACTCTTATTTGTCCTCAAATAACGCCACAACATCGAGTCTTTGCTGACCTTTCCTTATAGAACCGGAAAAGATTCTCCCCCCATATCACAGCACCGGGGTCGCTGCTGAAAAGGTCAGAGGAACTGTCGTAGAGGTTGGTATCCTTCTTGAAGAGGCCAAGTGACAGGTATTTATCGGTCACGGTAAGCCCGACACGCAGTTTCTGCCCGGTCACCCACACAGAAAAATTGGGATACGCTGCCAGCCCCTTCATGTTCGTTGCATACGGTTCGATGGTCAGGAGTACCACGACCTCATGATTTACAACAAGTTCGACCGGAATTCCGGTCATCACCTTCTCTGCAATGAATTGTGCAAGACCCGGGCTGGCAACGGAAGAGATCCCATGGATATACTCCGCATCCTTGAGGATCTCGAGATAATGGGAGTATACATAAAACATATCGGTTGTCGTGTCCTGTTTTGGCTCGGCATTGTACAGGTCACCGATACGTAAAAGAAAAGCTTCAGGAAGATCGGAGAGATCATGATCGGCAAAGAAGGTATGATGCTGGTCGATACCTCCCATGAGCCGGACAAACCCTTCGACATTCTGTGCAACCACACCCCCGAGAGGGGTAAGGCGGTACTCGTAATTTGCCGCCTCAATGAGTCCCTGATTTTCGAGACTGCGGATCTTGGGGATCAATGCCTGGGATGTGCTTCCCGTCACATCGCGTAATCGGCTGAGGGAGGCGGTATGGTCGAGCAAGGTGAGCAGGATCTGGATCTTGAGCCGGGAATTATACAGGGAATGGATAAGTTTCTGGTGTTTTTCATAAATTTTGATTGTATCCATACCAACAGATTCCTGTTACTACGATGTTCATATACCTTTCATAATATCATTATTATTCCCCTCCCGGCGTTCAAACCGGTCTTCGTGTGCCTTCATCAGATTAGATGCTAAGGTACGGTATCGATGAAATCAACACACAGAGGGCCCCGATGGTCAGGAATTGCCCATCAGAAATGACATCACAGAGAAGGTCATTCCTGTCCGTCCTGTCGATGGAAAGAATGCATGCCTGGGAATACACAAGAGAAGCGATGATGACGGTACAGGCCGGGATCGGAATGGCCGTGCCGCCAGGAATGAGAATGATCGCACCTGCTGATATATTTATAACCGTGAGAATACTCCGGCTTCGTGCAACACCAACCAGTACCGGGATGGTCGCGACCCCGGTTGCAGAATCTCCGCCACGGTCCCTGATGTCGGGAAGTACGGAGGCAACAAAGGTCCAGCAGAAAATGAACAGGAATACAACCACGGATCCGGCATCCGGAGAGGAGGCACCCAGGTATACCGGCGCCAGTGAAAATGCAAACGCCCACGAGGATGAAACGACAAGGTTTTTCATCACCGGAATCTCTTTTAACCGCCGATATCCGCACCATCCGGGTAATACAGGAATGCTATAGAGCAACCCGCTGACAAGCGGTAACATGACCACGCAGAATGCAGCGACACCATGAACTGCGGCGATGGCAAGTGCGACAAGGTAAGCCACGATTGCTGCACCGAAAAGGTGATGTTCATATTTTTTGGTGACCCGGAAACGGCATTCATGGTTGAGTGCATCCTCCGCCTCATCGGTTTTGCGGTTCAGGTTGTACACGGAGAAAACGATAAGGAACATGACAAGCGCGATGGGGCCGGTAAACGGGATGCCCTGGATGAAACAGGAGGTAAATACCATGCCAACTGCAGCCAGACCAAGAAAAAGCGAACTGTACAGCAGTAATTCCGCGTAATCGCGAATTTTCGGAAAGAGAATATACAGGATGTCCGAAATTCCATGACGGTAACTGGTGAACCCGTTGCTGCTGAAAGAATCCATGGAATAGATTCAGGGACAAAAAGAAACATTCATTTTGCCGATGAATGTTCATCGCTCCAGCTAATCTGAATACCCGTGATAAATAAATGACGGGCTGGACAACCCTCTTTCCGGATATGAAGCTCAGGAAAGCAGAATTGAGCCGAATCCGTTCAGGAAGAATAGTTCTAAATGTATATTAATCTTTTCATATATCCCCCTCACCAGGAAACGGCAGAACAGGATATCACCCTATGATCTCGGTACTCTATGTAGATGATGAACCAGCTCTCCTCGACATCGGCAAACTTTTTCTGGAAAGATCAGGCCAGTTCTGTGTTGACACTGCAACCTCGGCACGGGAAGCGCTGCAAAAAATACACTCCATACCCTATGATGCGATTGTCTCTGACTATCAAATGCCGGAGATGGATGGGATTGTCCTCCTCAAAAAGATCCGGGCTGAATTTTCAGATCTCCCATTCATCATATTTACGGGCAAAGGCAGGGAAGATGTTGTGATCGACGCATTCGATAATGGTGCCGATTTTTACCTGCAGAAAGGAGGAACACCAACACCCCAGTTCTTGAGCTCGGCCACAAAATTCTTGCTGCAGTCAGGCGCAGACAGGCGGAGAAGGCGCTTCTGGAGAGTGAAATGCGATACCGGAACGTTGTAGAAGACCAGACCGAATTTATCTGCCGGTTTCTTCCCAATATCACCCATGTATTTGTTAACGAGGCGTATTGCCGGTATTTCAAAAAATCCCGTGACGAGATCATCGGGAAAAAATTTATTCCTGATATTCCCCGTGACGATAAAAATCTTGTCAGAGACCATTTTCTCAACCTGACGAAGGAAAATCCGATCGCCTCCATCGACCATCGTATTGTTATGCCGGATGGAGAAATACGCTGGCAGAGCTGGACCGATCGGGCAATTTTTGATGGCGGGGATGTACTTGTCGAATACCAGTCCGTGGGTCGCGATATTACCGAGTACCAAGCGTTCTGAGGAGAAGCTGCGCACCATCAACGAGGAACTCCAGGCCACGTACTACTCAGATTGCTGCCACCGAGGAGGAATTACGTCAGAATTACGATGAGCTGGATAAAAAAGAACGGAATCTCAGGGAAAGCGAGGAAAACTATCGCCGCATCGTGGAAACCTCATATGAGGGTATCTGGGTACTTGACAGCCAGTTCAGGGTTATCCAGGTCAATGACCGAATGGCGGAAATGCTGGGTTACTCCCCTCAGGAGATCCGGGGACGTAAGGTCACGGAATTCGTCCATCAGGACGATCTGCCGGACCACGAGCATCATGCAGCAGAGCGTCTCAAGGGAGTACAGAGACCGGTACGAGCGGCGGTATCTCCGGAAGGACGGGACCTGGCTTCATACCCTGGTCTCAGCGACACCAGTCTTCGATACTATCGGATTCGCAGGATCATTTGCCATGGTCACGGATATTACTGACCTGAAGGATGCAGAGGAGGCACTCCGGAAAAGTGAACGGCTGTACCGTACTATTGTGGAAACTGCCCCGGGAATGTTGATAATTTGTGACTCCCAAGGCAGAAACCAGTTTGTCAGCGCGAATTGCAGGAACATTACCGGTTATACCCAAAAGGAACTCATTGGTAACCTTGTATGGTGGGTCCACGAGGATGATTCACCCCGGATGAAAGATCTGTTCAGGAGCACCATGGATCACAAGATAAGCGGTCATAACGTCGAGTTCAAGGGAATAAAAAAAGATGGCGAAATCTGGTATGGATCGCAGTCATGGGAGCCGATAAAAGACGGTCAGGGTACCATGACACAGTTCGTGATACAGACGATGGACATTACCGATCGCAAGAATATGGAAAAAACTCTGAAACAATCGGAGAACAGGTTTTCCCATATTATTAATGATCTTCCGGATGCAACCCTGGTTATCGATCCGGAAGGTAGGGTTATCGCGTGGAATAAGGCAATGGAAGAACTGACCGGGGTCAAAGCTTCGGACATGACAGGAAAGGGTAATTTTGAGTACGCAATTCCTTTTTATCACTCGAGAAGACCGATTTTAATCGACATGATTTTTAAATCGGATGAAGAGATCGCCAGGAACTACTCAGATATTATCCGCGAGAAAAAGGAGGTCCTGATCGCAAAAACAACCCTCCCGAATCTGAAGGGAAAGCGATCCGTTCTGTGGGCGAGGGTATCACCGCTTTATGATGACCGGGGAGCGGTAGTCGGGGCAATCGAATCGATCAGGGATATCACTGAACATACAGAGATCGGGGATGCCCTGAGATAAAGCAGGTCCGGTACCAGATAACCGTCATCCGTCGCCACTTCCCGCAGTTTTGCTGACCACCTGCATTTCACCCCCAGAGATTCTCAAAGCCTCTCTCTGCGTACCGGGTATTTTTTAGATACATTCCCGGGAGAAAAGAAGGTCCCGGCCGTAATAAAGAACAACCAGGATAGCGTATCACGTTTTCTCTTTTCATCGTATCCTGAATACCTAGCTTTTATTCCACATTCCGCAAATAGGGATCTATGGGGGATACGGAGATCTCCGGCGATTTCAGAACAAAACTGGGTCAGCTGAAAACCAACCTTGGTGCATGGACAATCCCTGAATGGATTTTCTTTTTTGTCGTAATCCCGGGTATCCTTGTGGTGATCAGCCTCCTTTCCCAGGGAATCAGGGATTCATATTTCATTTTAAATACGGGCGAGATCGGGAAACTGCAGACCTGGTTCCTGAGCAGCTATACTCATTCCGAGTTCTATCCCCATCTGGTGAGCAATCTGGTTGTATACTTTTTTACCATACTTGCCATTTTTTCGTTCGAGAACGACAGGCACAGGTTTCGGGTGATGGCAGCGATCTCGTTCCTTCTTGTCCCGATAATCTCTTCCCTTCTCACGATCGGGTTGTTCCATCTCCTCGGTTTTCATGTCCAATCTCAGGGATTCTCCGCCATCGTTGCCGCCCTCCTCGCATATATGTTTATCAGTATCATTCTCTGGATGCTGGGCGATACACTCGGAGACTTTGACCACCCGGAATATTCCCGATCGCTGGTTCTGTTTTACCTGATGTGTGGATTGCTCACCTTCATATTGGCATTGATTGTCGTTGAGGGCCTGAACCTCGGGCTGTTCATGAACACGGGGAACTCAACGGATAATGGCATTGCGCATTTTGGTGGATTTATGACAAATTTAATCGCATTTTTGTTCTATGATATAAAAACCCGGCAGAGAAAATATTTCCATATGACGCTGGGTATTGCCATCGCGATGGGGATTGTCTGGTATGGAAACTACCTGTTTGCCCTGATTACCTCGGGAAATGGGTTATAAGGGGAATTCCTTTTTTACCAGGGTGCGATTCTCCCGTACGTCTATCAAAACCTCCGGCTTGATATGTTGACTGATAAAAAGTGCGCCAGCCGGCAGGTGCCAGTGAAGACACCTTTTTCAGGTTGTGCGAATCCGGATCCCGTAAGACCCAGATATTCAAAGAACCCGATAGTGTGCAATCGCAGTAGCTGATCCTGCAGGAAACAGCCTGCAAAAAATGGACCTGCCTTCGGTTGACAGGAGGATAATTTTCCTGGTTATGCGTTTAAAATCGCATGAAGTCGGCATTTTTTTCGGCCTTCGTCATCCATTTTCCGCAGGTACATCGAATCCCTTCTCGATCTATCCTGCAACCGTGAGAATTAAAAGGTGTGCGGGCTTATGGAACATGACAGGAATATACGACGGGAATAACCATGAAAGCAAGTATTATTTATCATTCGTATTCCGGGATTACCCGTATGATTGCTTAGAGGATCCAGAAGGCGTGCGGAGGAGATCTCGTTGAAGTGAGGTTAAAACAGGACTACTCCGCACTCACCGCGTACACACTGGGATGTTTCCGTGCGATGAAGGAAGAATGTGACCTGATAGAGCCCGCTGTCATTGATGTTTCCGGATCCGATCTGATCGTTATCGGCACACCTGTCTGGGCCTTCAAGGCAACCCCGGCAGTGAATGCCGCGGTGGCAGCACTCAAAGGAGGTGCCGGGAAAAAAGCGGTAATCTTTGCAACCTGCGGAAGTTCGGCAAAAGATACGCTCCCGATCCTGAAAAAATCGCTCGAATCAAAAGGGATATCTGTTGTCGGAGAGTTCGTCCTGAACCGAAGAGAAATCGGGGAAGGCTCGAAGGTCAACGCCCTCATCGACAGCATAAAAGCGGAACTAAACCATTGAGACTACCCTTTTCCGGTTCAGGACGCTGGTCATGAATAACAGGGGCAACAGTAAGCCGGGCTGAGTACCGGTGGATTTCGATTCGTGGGTCACTTCCCTACCTGCCTTCCTATTTTCTTCTCACCATGAAGGAAGCCTGATACCATTGGTTGACTTGCTACCGGTATATCCTTAATTGCACCTTTTTACATCGGATGAAAATTCCCGCCATCAGCACTCATTACGGACACAATTCAGAGATAATAAACAACAAAAAAAAGTATGTTCATGGGAAATTTTTCTGGAACAAGGGAGTATTGCATTGATCCGATTTTTGTGAATGGTACAGGAATCTTTGTTTCTTTTTCAGAACTGCACTCCTTTTCGACAAAGACTGACAGATCCTCAAATCATTTCCAAGGAACGGGATCAGGACGTTTATCTTCATTCCTTTCGATATATCGCAGGAGTTAATTGTCACTTCTGTCAAGCAGACGGCTCTTTCCTCTTCTGAAGTATCCCTTCCAACCTGAACCGCGTTGAAAAAAAGTCCATCTCTTTCACTCACGGGTTTGCCAGCAGGCGTGAAATGTACACCCTCGCCCAAATGAATGATACCGTACCCCCGAGGATATCTCCGGCAACGATTCCCCACCAGATCCCATGCTCGCCGAACCCGAACACAATCCCAATCAGGTAGGCGAAAACCGCGATGAAGACAAGGTTACGCAGGACCGTGATCACCAGCGATGTAAGGCCCTTGCCCGTTGCCTGGAAAACAGATCCCGACATGATTCCCGGCGGGACAAACGGATAAAAAAAACACATGGTCGCGAGGAATGCAGCGATTTCCGGCGCCAGGTGAGCACTGTCAGGAGAATAGGTGAAGATGACGGCTATCTGGCGTGCAAAGACGAACGTGATCGCGCTGATGACAAGCGAGATGGCAACCCCGAGGGTGATCGAGAAGGTATGGGCGGTACGGATCTTTGCGAACTGGCGTGCGCCGTAGGCAGCCCCGGCCACCGAGATGACCGAGGTGCCGATAGCAATAATCGGGATGATTGCAAAGAATACTACCCTCCATCCCGCGGTATAGATGGCGACTGCGTCAGTGCCGGCAACCTGGACAAGCAGGCTGTTGATGAAGATCGCAAGGACCGACATGAGAAAGAATTCAACGCTCGCCGGAAGTCCTACCCCCAGGATATCGCGGACCGTCTTTTTATCCCATAAGAAGGCCGAATACGAGATCGTGACGTAGGTATCTTTCTTTACAAAGAACCAGTAGAGGAGGACAACGGAGACTGCCGCGAGGGAGATCACCATCCCCCAGGCGGCTCCCGCAATTCCCATACCTGCGGTATAAATGAGCAGCGGGTCGAGGATCATGTTCAGGACCGAGGATGCTCCCATCACGTACATCGCCCGGCGTGTATCCCCTTCTGCCCTGAGGATCGCGTACGCGATGTTGGTGAAAAGGATCAGGGCCATGCCGAGGAATATGATCTGCCCGTATTCTGCGGCGAGCCCGGCGGTCCTTCCCGCTCCGAAAAGGCTCACGATCGGGCCGGTCAGGAAGATGAGGGGGATGGTGAGGACCGCCGAGAGGATCAGGGTGATCAGCAGGGCGTGGACTGCCGTATTGTCTGCTCCTGCCTTGTCTTTTGAACCTATACGGCGTGAGATTACCGAAGCGACCCCTGCTCCCAGTCCACTGCCAATGCCGATGAGAATCATGAAGAGCGGGGTGACAAACCCGACCGCAGCGAGGGCATCTGAGCCAAGCCCGGCGACCCAGATGGCGTTTACGATATTGTACGTGGACATCAGGAACATCGCGACGATCATGGGACCGGACAGTTTCACGATCGCTTTCCTGGGATCTCCCCTCAGGAGGGAAATTCCTGCAGTGATGTCTTTTTTGGGCTTCAAATCCGCCGTAGTTTCTGCCGTATTATTCTCAGGCATGGGGAAAAGCTCCTGATTTTTTCATGAATGATCGGATGTCCTGAGCAGGAAAATGGTCGGGCATGTGCGGGGTCTCATCCTCAACGGGTGAACTGTCCTGCACAAATCTGCGTTTTCCCTGAGCGGTCAATTGTATACAGGACCGCAGTACTCTTCCCACACTGCGCGTTAAAAAAAGACGGAATCTCCTGCGGTGTGTGGGCACGGCGATCCGCCGGAAATACCCGGTATCTTCCGGGTTTTTCATCATCCTGGCTTTCCCCTCATAACCGGAACAATAACGATGAAAAGGGGACTCATGGAGGGCTCCCTCTATGAACAGGATCATCAGGACCGGGACCCGCCCGGCAGAACACCTGACATCCGGTGCCTGTCATTAAGAAAGATATACCGGCCGCGGCTGATGGCGGGCATCACTGCAACCGAAGGAGCTGTACCGTGACTGGTGAATTCGTCTGCACCTGCAAAGGTTACCCGCAGTGAGAATAAATGTTATCAATGCAACAATCGGACGAACCCCGGATTGTTATAACCGGTTTAATCACGGCAAAAGATTCTCCGGATCCTTCACACGCAGCACCGGGCTCCTGAACTTTTTAATTCTGGTATTTCAGTCAGTGAACCTGACCTTCTTCTAAGGAATGGATTCCACTCAGGTTTTCAGGGCCCCATCACCAGCTGGACAGCTGTCGGGTATTTTCGCAGGATCGCATACACAATTGCCCGTGATACCCAGAATTTTCCATCCTGCAGCAGGCGCATGCTGCTGATCTCCCCCAGAAGAACAAGGGCGTCAAATGCTGCTGGATCCATGCACCAGCAGCTGTCAGGCACATCCGGGGACATAAAGAACAGGATTGGGAGCCGGAGACGGCGGTGCAGATCCCCGGGCAGCCTCTGTCCAAGGAGTGCAATGACAGGCTTGTCGAACACATAAGAATCCCCCTTCTTTGTTATGGCGGAGGGCGCCTGTTCCAGAAGTAAAGCGGCCAGGGATTTCCGGTCCCTGACAAGTCCTTCATTGATTTTCCCGATTTCCATGCACATCCAGCGGCTGAGCACAAACACGTCGGTAATGCAGGGCGGATGCGTCATCTGACATCTTCCCTCATAATTTCCAGTACCTGTTGCCGCGGGATATAGACTTTCTGCGGGATGGTTTTTTGCTCTCAGGAGAAAAAGGAATAGTCAGATGAACAAAATACCCCTGGAAACTATCGACGGGGAATCGGTCATACGGTACCGGGACTGTTTCTCGGTTCGGTATATTCAGTCCGCCGCCCTCCTGTGCAGGCTGGGATTTGGCATTGAAAAAAACTATGGAGACCTGGGTGAAATTTCTCCGGATCTCATCCTCAGGCACGAGGCGTTTATCCTCAACTCAATTTTGTCAGCGGTGGCATTCCTGGAATCTGCCATAAACGAGTTCTACTCGGATGCAGCAGACAATGCCTGTTTCTTTGCTGACGAGAAGAACGAAGACCTCCTCCGGGATATCCGGGAAAGATGGAGAAATGAAAAGAATTTTGACCGGGCCCCCCTGTTTGAGAAATTCCAGAGGATTCTCGTAATCGGCGGGAAATCCCCGCTTGATGAGCGTAATCCTGTTGTGTCGGACATTCTCATCCTGATAAACATCCGGAATTACCTGATGCATTACAAGCGTGAATGGACTGTTGTGCTGGAAGATGATGCCGCAGGAGGGCGGGAAGAAACACAGGCAGAGAAATTCGAGAAATTATTAAAAAACAAATTCCGGGAAAATCCTCTTGCCGGGATAAATCAGCCGTTCTTCCCGGACAAATGCCTTGGGCACGGGTGCGCAGAATGGGCGCTGGCGAACTGTCTTGAATTTACCGATCAATT
This sequence comes from uncultured Methanoregulaceae archaeon, assembly GCA_963721245.1. Classification (GTDB taxonomy): domain Archaea; phylum Halobacteriota; class Methanomicrobia; order Methanomicrobiales; family Methanospirillaceae; genus Methanoregula. The sequence goes on from CAVRIL010000002.1 coordinate 357,447, forward strand.
TTTTTCCAGGCTGGGACTTCCCGCACCGTATGACGGGATAAAAAATGAACTGTTACCACGATGAAAAACTACCGTGCGTTTCCCCTTCTTCTTTTTTGGCTCATCCTTTGCCATGGACATGAGATCGACGATATAACTTCCCTCTTTTCCCACGCCAACGATTCGCTCATCGCTCTGTGCCATCTTCTCGATATTTAATTCATAGGTGCCCGGTGCAACAATCCGGATCGTTTCCACCCGGTCGTACATCTGGACCTCTTCTTTGGATTTCGGCGCTGATATTTCGAGGATCTCCTCACGGGATTCCTGTGCTATCTCCTCCACCGACTTCTCTTCGAAAACGTCCTTATTGAGGTCTGTCTCCTTGACATAGAGGAACTTTTTACCCCCGCAGCTTGCGCACCCCTTCAGGATCTCTGTAGAGCCGTCCCTGTATTCCCGTCCGCATTTCGTACATTTGTGCGGCATTTTCAATCACCCGAAGCATTCAAGCATGGTCTCGTACAGGCTCTCGACATTCCGCCCGTCGAGCCCCGATACTGCGACGACAGGGTGCTGGGGAAATGCACTGCGGATCCGTGCAGGGATTGCATCAGGAAGATCGATCTTGTTGGCGACGATAATGACCGGGAGTTTGCGGCTCTCGATGATACCGATCATCATGATATTGACCTGCATGAACGGGTCCAGGGTCGAGTCCAGCATATAAATGACACCATCTATATCCTCGCGCAGCCAGTGCATTGCCTCGGCGACACCTTCGGTTGCCTCCCTGGCCCGTATAATCGCTTCGTCCTTCTCCATACCGAATTCCAGGAATTCGTGGTAGTCAATCTTTGTGGTGACGCCCGGAGTATCAACAATATCCATTGTTATGGTACTCCCGTTTGCCCCGGAAATGACAATATCCTCTTTCTTCCGTGCACGCCGGGTCTCATGCGGGATCTCGCTGACCGGGCCTACTGCATCGCCGGTCCAGTCACGGGCAATGCGGTTTGCGAGCGTTGTCTTACCCGCGTTTGGCGGTCCGTATATACCAATACGGGTCCGCTTCTTCTTAAAAAACCGGTTAAGGAAGTTGGAAAATTTCTTTTTTGCCGTACCATAAGTCTGATAAAATATCTTCATGGTAAACCTCCATGGCTACGCATCGTACAAAGGTACAAAGAATTCACCATAATTCTTTAGTAGTGTATAGAAATCGCTCTTTATTATGTTTCTTATCTTCTGCCTTTCCAGAATTCCGACGGTGCCGGAACAATGGCCGGAATACTCACCCTGCCTGAAATAGGGAATGTCCCCTGCCAAATTGTATTTATACAAGAGGAGGGGAGTATGCTAATTGTAATCATCAGTTAAGCACTTCAAGGAGGTGACTCATGAAAAAGACATCCAATGCGATCCGGTTTGAGACCCAGATTCCCCTGCGGGAAGTGATGAAAACCAATCCGACGATGCTCGGGATTGAAGCGACTGTCGCGAAGGCGGCAAAAACCATGTGCCGTGACGAAGTCGGCAGCGTGATCATCCTCGAAGGTAATATCCCTACCGGGATAGTCACCGAGGAAGACATAACCTGCAAGGTCGTTTCGAAGGACCTGAAACCAAGTACTGTACGTGTGAACGAAATCATGAGCACGCCACTCATTACGGTGAGTGCGGACAAGACTGTTGGCGATGCTGCGCACATGATGGTGAAGCATAAGGTGAGGCGGCTTCCTGTAGTCGATCCAACAAATAAGGTTATCGGGATTGTAACTGTCCGGGACCTCCTTACGGTTTCCAACGAACTCAACGAGCTCCTCGCGGATCTCATTGAGATCAACAGGGAGGAAATTATTGAGCAGGGAATGTGCAGTCGCTGCGGCCAGATGTCTGATGATCTTAAGCGGGTTGATAACCTCATGCTCTGTTCAGGCTGCCGCGAGGAGGATGCCATTACATGAAAACGGCGCACGATTTCATGCTCGAAGTTCCGCTGCTGAAATTTAATGACCAGATAACCAGGGCCCGCCAGATCCTGAGAGATAACCGCTTCCGGGAAGTGTACGTCGTGGATGCAAAAAAAAACCTTCTCGGATATATCGACCTGACGGACGGGCTGCGGGTGACTGCGACAAAATCGAACGTAACCGTTGAGGGATTTGTCAAGGATGCACCCATGGCGGGCCCGGCAGATCCCATTGAACGGGTTGCGAAACTGATGCGGGAATACAAGACCGACAGCGTTGCAGTCGTCGACCCGCGCCCGCATATAGTCGGGGGGGTGCTCCTCTCCGATATATTTCCGGTGATCATCTCCCGGAACGAACTTCGTGGCACGGTTTCTGAGTATATGACACGGGATGTCACGGTTGCAAGTCCGACGGACACCATCCAGAAAATTTATACCATGATCATGGAGAGCGGGTTTTCCGCATTTCCCGTGGTGAATAAGAAAAAAATTGTCGGACTGATTTCGCGGCGCGATCTGATCCGGACACGGCGGGTACAGTCGGTGATAGCCGGGCATGCCCATACGACTATCGGGGAGGTGATGTCCAAGGATGTCGTCACAACCAGTCCCCATGACACGGTCAGCTCTGCCGCGGAACTGCTGGTGAAACACGATGTGAGCCGGCTCCCGGTTGTCGACGGGGGCCATATTGTAGGAATTGTTGACCGGCACGATATCCTTACCGGGCTTGCGTGAAATCACCTTCCGGTGCCCGGAAGCAGAAAATTCCGGATCGATGAAAAGATTTTAAATCAGAACCATCAATCATAAAGGTCATCGACCAATTCGGAGGCGGATATGCACCAGAATGACCGTGGTGTCAAACAGGGAGACAGGCTCTTAAAGATGCAGGGGAAGCTCGACCGGGGTCCGATCGAGTTCAAATCTCATATTGCGCAACAGGAAGGAGAAATCATGGCAATTGCGACCCGTGATGTAATATCAATCCCACCTACGCAGAGCATCATCGGTGCAGTAGAGATTATGACGAAATGCGGGTTCCGCAGGTTGCCGGTTACCGATGCGGGCACGAGGAAGCTTCGCGGGATCATTACATCCGGTGACGTGATCAATTTCATGGGAGGTGGTGACAAGTATAAACTCGTTCAGGTCAGGCACAGCGGCAACCTGATTGCTGCGGTCAATGAGAGCGTTCGTACGATCATGACCCAGCAGATCACCACGCTTAGCCACGATTCTCATATCAGCGACGCAGTAAATGCAATCGTGGACAAGAAAATCGGAGGTCTTCCCATTGTCGATCAGGACGGGGTGCTGAACGGAATCGTCACGGAGCGGGATGTGTTGCGGGTGCTGGGTTCGGAACGGAGTACGCTGAATGTCGAGGATGTAATGAGTTCCTCCCTCCGGGTGACAGCCCCTGACTGCCCGATATCGACGGTAGCCCACGACATGACCCAGTACCGCTTCCGGCGTTTACCGGTAGTGAGCGATGATGTGTTGTACGGCATCGTAACCGCAACGGATATCATGAAATATCTTGGGAGCAGGGAGGTCTTCTCCCAGCTGACGACCGGGGATATTGCAGAGGTCATGGGGCTGCCGGTACGCACGTTGATCTCCGGGGAACTTTTTACCACATCTCCGATGCAGTCGATAAGCCTCGCGGCCCGGGATATGCTGGCCAGGAATGTTGGCGCCTTACCCGTCATCGAAGGCTCCCGGCTTATCGGGCTTGTTACGGAGTTCGACCTTGTACGGGCATTTGCGAAGGGGTGATCTGCGATGATTGCACAGGATGTAATGACCGCACCGGTCTACTATGTTTCCCCGGACGAAACCATCGCCCATGCAAGGCGGCTTATGATAAAATACAGGATCTCCCGGGTTCTTGTCATGGAGAAAGGCAGGCTGGCAGGGATTCTTACCAAAAAAGACATCGGATACCACATGCGCTACGGGGAACCGGTGTGGAGAAGGCGGCCCGTTGACCAGATCCCGGCAGCTATGTTTGCGACAAAAAACCCGGTCATCGTGGCGCCTGATACCGGAACCAGGGAAATTGCAAAAATATTTGTAGAAAAGGATATCAGTTCTGTTCCTGTCGTCAGCGAGGGAACCGTTGTCGGTATTGTAACAAAATCTGACCTGATGACATCGAGGCTGCTCAGGCACATGCAGGGAGTGGTACGTGATCTGATGGAAGATGTGCTCGTCGTCAACCGTTACCACTCCCTCAACCATGTGATCGATCTGATGAATGAGCGGAATGATAAACTTGTTGTGGCAAATAATGACGGAACCCTCGCAGGAATCATAACGGAAACCAACCTGGCATTCCTTCAACCGGGTGCCGGAAAACCCGGCTCCGAACAGAAAGAACTGACCTTTTTACGCAAGGAAGAAGCTGCCGGAGAAAAGTTATACCGGTACGTGGAGAAGGTATCAACCATTGCCGAAGACGTGATGTCCTCGCCGGTCATCACGACGACACCCGATCTTCCGCTTGCTGACGCCGTGGCGGAGATGGAGAAACACCGGGTCAACAGCCTTGTCGTTGTTGAGGGTGGTTCGATCGCAGGAATTTTAAAACGGGATGATGTCATAAAGGAAGTGGCGAAATGACAAAAGAAGTTTTTATCAAAGAAGTGATGGTAAAACCAACCACCATCGCAAAATCTGCAAAGATCACCGAAGCACTGGATAAAATGCTGGATGAGGGGATCGATCCTCTCATTGCTGTCAACAATAATTCTGTTGTCGGGACGGTTTCCCGTCATGCAATAGCGGAAAAACTGGGCAGCAAGCAGAACTCTGATCTCGCACCTACTGCCATCCATGTGGCAAGTGTGGTCGACGAAGAGTTCACGAGCGTTTACCCGGATGAAAATATCAACGTGCTCATCCCTCTGCTCCAGCGCTATAAGCTGGTTGTCGTGTATGACGGCGATCATAAACTGATTGGCCAGGTAAGTGCCGGAGATCTCCTCAAAAAGTTCCGTCCTGATACCGGGATCGAGGAGGTTATGGAAAAGGTAATTACGATTGAGGCAGATGAACGCGTCGTTCACCTGCGGCGCCGTATGATCGATGACAATATAACACGGTTCGTAGTATCGGACCATGACAAATACACGGGAATCGTAACAGAAACGAATGTCGCCATTGCCTTGCGGCAGTTCCGCAAATCGGTCGACGACAACCACCAGGATCACCGGATACGAAACCTGCTGGTCAAGGATATCATGAGTTCACCGCTCATTTCCGTTGATCGGACGGGCGATCTTTCAGCAACTATTGATCTGATGCTGAAAAAGAACATCAGTTCAGTTCCGGTCATGGATAAAGGCAAACTGGCTGGTATCATCACCCGCCAGTCACTGGTCAATGCACTGTAAATAACTTTTTCTTTTTTTTACTTGATGATGATTCGGCTTTGTTGAAATCCCCACAATATTATTCTCAACGCTCTTGGGGGCTACGGCAATGCCTCCGCCCCCGCCGCTGTGGCATCCCACTAAGCGATAATTCCAGAGAAGGTAATACAACACAATCGCAAAGCGCAGGGGTGGTTCGGGGGGACAGGCGCTGTCCCCTCCGATAATAGGCAATTCACAATTTGTTAAAATCTTAGGGTTTCAATAGAGTGGATAATTCCTAAAAATCACGCCGTCGTAGTTGGATAATTACCGATAATATCATACTCCTGCCAGCTCGTGTCTGGTCCGGTGAATTGTGAAAAGTTACGAGTAAAATATCTTAACTATCTTTCCTGGCTTTTTAACTCCCTCTGGTATTCGAAGTAAGAATATACTACGGTAAATACCGCAACTGCAAGGACGGGGATGAGTATGAACCACATCGCGTACACCCCGGCCAATACCCCGCCAAAAGCAATGACGCCGGCGATCTTGAATAACTTCCCGCCGATTTCGTGGGTCTTTTTCCAGACTGTTACACTGCTCAAGGTCCAGGGCGTGCGGATACCCACAAACCAGTTCTGCTCCGCGTGACCGAGGAGGAACCCGATGTATATGAAGAGCGTCCCGATGAGAACGGGAAACGTGAGGTTCGGGCTGATCCGGTACCCGCTGCTCCAGAGAATAATCTGGACCTGGATCGCCAGCAGGAAGAAGACAAACAGGAGAATGAATCCCTCGTAATAGCCCCCGAATTTCTCGTAGTTCTTTTTATATGGATCTATGCGGGGAAGTATGGCGAGCAGGGCTACAAATCCTGTCATGATAAGGGGGATGAGACCGAGTCCCCAGAGTTTCGGCATGAATCCGTCTGCCTCACCTGCAGCATTCCAGTGCGATACGACCCGGTCCGGGACCGATGGATAGGCAACGAGTGTAACAATAAAGGTGATGAGGAGGCCCGCGATTATCGCAATCCTGATGAGTTTCACACATCGCTATTGGGTACTGATTGGGTAATAAGATAATCACGGTTTGAGAGCGTACTCAAACTGCGGTTGGGCCGCCGCTCGCATTGTTGTGCCCTCCGGCAGATCAGGAAGAATCAATAAACCGTACACCGGAACCGGATACAACTTTTTGATATATGCAATTAATACATAGATACTGAAAAGTGATCGCTCCGCGATCGGCTCATCCAAAGCTGGTATGTTGCAGATAATGTGTTCGGGTAGTTTTTCCTGCCAAACACTTATTACCAGATCCTGCCCATATTATAAAGCACCATTCATGGAGCAGCGGGTATCCGCTGCGAGTGTCTGTAAAAGATGCGAGATTACTCTGTTGAGGTAGCCAAGCCCGGTATGGCGCAGGTTTGCTAAACCTGTGTCCCTTTGGGACTCGAGGGTTCAAATCCCTCCCTCAGCGCTCAAGAGAAAATCTCACACATCGAGGGGATTGGATGGCTCAGGAAGAAGACATAAAATATTTTGTAAGGATTGGTACCACCGATCTGGATGGAACAAAATCCGTAAGGGTTGCCCTGACCGGCATCACGGGCGTTGGCAGACATACCTCCACGGTACTGTCCCGTATGGCAAAGGTCGACGAGTACGCATTACTTGGTCGCATTGACGAGGCATCGGTCAACCGGCTTCGCACCGCTCTGGAACAATATTCGACCAAAATCCCGCCGTGGATGTCGAACCGGCCCAAGGATATCTACACCGGTGAGGCAAAACACCTGCTTGGTGGCGATGTGGCCCTCGCAAAAGACGAGGACGTCAACCTCATGAGGAAGATCCGCTGTTATCGCGGGATCCGGCATGAAACCGGGCAGAAAGTCCGCGGTCAGCGCACCAAGTCAACCGGAAGAACCGGCACCACCGTCGGGGTTAAGAGGAAGAAAGAGGGAGGCGCCTGATCATGGGATACCCAGGGAAGAACCACAAATCCTACCAGACGCCCAAGCGCCCGTTCGAAAAGACGCGGATTGAAGCGGAGACCCGCCTCGTAATCGAATACGGGCTGCGCAACAAGCGGGAGGTCTGGAAGGCACAGAGTTATCTGCGCAGATACCGGAAAGGGGCCCGTGAACTTCTTGCCATCATGTCGAGCACCATCGACAGGAATGTTTTTGAGGCAAAGAAGGCCGAGCTCATCACCCATATGCAGCGGTCCGGGCTCCTCGGGCCCAATGCGGATATCGAGGATATCCTGGCACTCAAGGTCCAGACCCAGCTCGAACGCAGACTGCAGAGCTTCGTATATCGAAAGGGGCTTGCACGATCGCCGAAACAGGCCCGCCAGCTTATCACCCATGGCCATATCGCCATCAGTGGCAGGCGCATCAATATCCCGGGTTACAGGGTAAACCGCAACGAAGAAACGCAGATCTCCTATTATGGCAGGTCTCCGTTCCTGAGCGATTCGCACCCTGAAAAGACACGGATCATCAAACCAGCAGGGGTGAGATAAGATGGCAAACGAGAAGGAAAAGTGGGGTGTTGCCCATATCTTTGCATCATTCAACAATACCATTATCACCATTACCGATCTCTCGGGCGCAGAGACGGTAACAAAAAGCAGCGGTGGCATGGTGGTCAAGCAGGACCGGAATGAAGGATCGCCCTATGCGGCAATGCAGATGGCAGGAAACGTCGCCCAGAATGCCCGCGAGAAGGGAATTGTCGGGGTTCATGTCAAGGTGCGTGCACCCGGGCAGGGCAAGCAGCGCAGTCCCGGACCCGGGGCACAGGCTGCGATCCGTGCACTCGCCCGTGCCGGGATGCGTATCGGACGTATTGAAGATGTTACGCCCATCCCCCATGATTCATGCCGACCGAAAGGTGGCAGGCGAGGAAGGAGAGTGTGATGGAGATCGAATTCAGCAGTATTGACGATTCCCTTGCACGATTCACTCTTGCGGGAGCGACCCCGGCATTTGCCAATGCATTCCGGCGGGCAATGATCGGCGAGGTGCCGACCCTTGCAATCGACGACGTGCGTATCTATGATAATACCAGCGCATTCTTCGATGAGATGCTGGCACACCGTCTCGGGCTCATTCCCGTAAAAACCGATCTTTCGGCCTATTCGACCCAGGAAAAATGCACCTGCGGAGGAGCGGGATGTCCCGCCTGCACGGTCACCTTTACGCTGAGTGTCGAAGGTCCAAAAACGGTCCTGTCCAGTGACCTTATCCCTCAGGATCCCAAGGCAACTCCGGTGTATGACAATATACCTATCGTGAAACTTGCGAAAGGTCAGAAGCTTGTCGTCGAAGCACGAGCCACACTCAATACAGGCAGGGTGCATGCGAAATGGCAGCCGACGCTCGTGTGCGGGTTCAAGAACCATCCGGTCATTTCCATCAGTGAAGCCTGCGACGCCTGCGGTATGTGCGTGGAAGAATGTCCCCGCACTATCCTTGAGGTGAAGGGTAAGAAGGTTGAGGTCGCCGAAGGGAAACTCCCTGAATGCTCCATGTGCAAGCTGTGCGAACGGGCATGCCTGGCAAGCGGTATCGGCGAGGAACCTGCGATTGCCGTTTCTGCTGAGGCAGACCGGTATATTTTTGTGGTTGAAAGTGACGGGTCACTGCCGGTAAAAGAGATTATGGATCGTGCGCTTCAGTATATCAGGGATCAGTCAGACGAGACTGGAGAGACAGTTAATCGAGATATCAGGGGATGAAAAGAAATGACAAGAATTGTGGAAAAGACGAACCCCCGTCTTACCAACCTTATTCTGCTGCTGAAAAATAATTCACGGGAGAATGAGGCAAAGATCTGGCGCGAGATCGCGAGCAGGCTTGAGACTCCGAACAGGAATTATGCAGAGGTCAACCTGTCCAAGATCAACCGCTATGCCCAGAATGGTGAGACGATCATCGTTCCCGGAAAAGTACTGGGCAGCGGTGTGCTTGAGCAGTCCGTGAAGGTCGCAGCGCTGAACTTCTCGGCGTCAGCAACCAGCAAGATCAGGGATGCGAAGGGCCAGTGTATGACGATCGAGCAACTCCTCCGGGATAACCCGAAGGGAAGCGGTATCCGGATCCTGAGGTGAACAAGACATGGTTACAATAATCAATGGCGACGGAATGCTGCTCGGAAGGCTTGCAAGCATCACCGCACAGCGTGCGCTTTCCGGAGAGGAGATTGCTATCGTCAACGCTGAGAAGGCGATCATCTCAGGCAGCCGCCCCCGTGTGCTTGCCAACTACAAGCACAAGAGGGAACGTGGCGCCTCCGGCTCCCGCTGGGGACCGTTTGTCCCACGACGTCCGGATCATCTCATGAAGCGGACCATCCGCGGCATGCTGCCCTACAAACGCCCCCGTGGTGTCGATGCGATGAAGCGCATCAGGTGCTATGTGGGCGTTCCGGTTGAGTTTGTTGGCAAAGAGATGGAAGTTCCTGACGAGGCACACATCGACCGGCTCAATAATCCGGCATACGTGACACTCGGTGCAGTCTGCACCTTCCTCGGAGCGAAGTTCTAGGTGGTCACCATGGCAAAGATCATTAATACAAGCGGAAAACGCAAAACGGCAATCGCCCGGGCGACCCTGAAGGCAGGGAAAGGTATTATCCGGGTCAATTCAGTCCCGCTCGAGGCGTACGGGAGTGACGTAACCCGGATGAAGATATCAGAACCGCTCCTCCTCGTACCCAACGCGGTTCACGACATCGATGTGATCATCGATGTGGCCGGTGGCGGTGTGATGGGACAGGCAGAAGCGGTTCGTACTGCCCTGGCACGGGGCATCCTCCAGTGGCATAACGATCCCCAGATTAAGGATATTTATCTCACCTATGACAGGACCCTCCTGGTCAACGACTCACGGCAGAAAGAAGCGAAAAAGCCCCATGGCCGCGGAGCCCGCAAGAAGTTCCAAAAGTCTTATCGTTAAGATGAGAGATATGATGAGAGGTAAAAAATCTTGATACCCGTACGATGTTTCACCTGTGGGAAACCAATCTCAACAGCCTGGGAAGAGTTCAAGCAGAGGCGGGACAAAGGCGAGGATCCCAAAAAGATCCTCGACGATCTCAATATTTCCCGGTACTGCTGCAGGCGCATGCTCCTGACTCATAAAGAGATCATCGATGAGCTCAACCCGTATCAGTAGATCGACGTAAGAATAAAGGGGGTCGTAGGGTAGCCTGGACCATCCTATTGCGTTCGGGACGCAGTGACCTGAGTTCGAATCTCAGCGACCCCATAGTAACATAAAACCATCATTTTGAGGACGAAGAATGCAGGCGCAGACGTACACCCGGTATGAACGGGCAAGAATTATTGGAGCAAGGGCTCTGCAGATATCAATGGGTGCTCCCTTACTTGTCACAACAACGCGGATCGATCCACTTGAGATCGCCATTGAAGAATACAACAACAACACCATCCCCATTACGGTAAAGAGGAAATAGAGGACTCTATGACAACCATTGAGTTAATCGAGTTGCGGACCATCCTTGACAGCCGGGGTAACCTGACCGTTGAAGCCGATGTTCACACATCCGGCGGTTTTGGCAGGTCTGCAGCCCCGAGCGGAGCCAGCACCGGATCCCTTGAGGCAAAGGTCAAACCACCGACCGAGGCCGTTGATTATGCCATCCAGAATGTTATTCCTGCGCTTATCGGCCTGGACGCCGGGGACCAGCAGGGATTTGACGAACAGCTCCGCGATATCGATGGCACGGCAAATTTTGCTGAAATCGGCGCCAATATCGCCGTGGCTCTCTCTCTTGCGAATGCAAAGGCGGCCTCGTCAGCAATGGGCCTCCCCCTCTTCCGTTATCTTGGCGGGGCATTCGCAGACGAAATGCCTCTCCCGCTGGGAAATGTGATCGGCGGGGGTGCTCATGCTCCCAATGCGACCGAGATCCAGGAATTCCTCGTTGTGCCCCGGGATGCCGCAGATGCAGGAGAGGCTGTCCTTGCGAATGCTGCGGTACACCGGCATGTAAGGGAACTCCTGGCAAAAAAGGGAAAGTCCTGTGGCAAGGGTGATGAGGGTGCGTGGGCACCGCAGATTGACGATGCCCTCGCATTTGAGCTCATTGCCGAGGCCAGTGGAATGGTTGCCGACGAGATGAACATCTCGGTCGATATGGGTATCGATGTTGCATCGAGCCAGATGTGGAACTCGGAAGGATACAAGTACCGCGACCGGGTCCGCACGACCGAGGAGCAGATAGCATATATTGCGGATCTTGTCGACAGTTATGATCTTGTATATGTGGAAGATCCCCTCCACGAGGATGATTTCGACGCCTTTGCGGAGCTCAACAGGCAGGTCGGCGACCGCTGCCTTGTCTGCGGGGATGATATCTTCGTGACCCAGGTCGACCGCATCATGCGGGGTATCGAGGCACAGGCCGCAAACTGCGTCCTTATAAAACCCAACCAGGTCGGGACCCTGACCGACACCTTTGAGGCGGTCCGTCTTGCTCATACCAATGGCCTGGATACGGTCATGAGCCACCGTTCCGGCGAAACGACCGATACAACAATCGCACATCTTGCAACCGCGTTCTCCTGTGTTTTCCTGAAATGCGGCATCGTTGGCGGAGAACGCATCGCAAAACTGAACGAACTGATACGAATTGAGGAACAGCTGATGACCACTGTAAACGAGATGGAAATTGAATTAAAAGAACCGCTCATCCCCGTAGAGGAGTATCTTGCTGCCGGTATCCATATCGGTACCCAGCAGAAGAGCGAAGACATGAAGAAATTCATCTACCGCGTCCGCGGGGATGGGCTCTATATCCTTGATATCCGCGAGACCGACTCGAGGATCAAGACCGCTGCGAAATTTTTAAACCAGTTCGAGGCCCCGAATATCCTCGTCGTCACCTCCCGTCAGTATGGGCAGTACCCGGCCAAGAAATTTGCCGATACCATCGGTGCAATGTCGGCTACGGGCAGGTTCATCCCCGGACTGCTCACCAACCCTGTCCTCAACGGGTATATTGAGCCCGCAGGTGGTCGTGGTCACCGACCCGATCGGTGATGCACAGGTGATAAACGAGGCAGTCCAGTGTGGTATTCCGGTCGTGGCGTTGTGCGACACCAACAATATGACCAAGTTTGTCGACCTGGTGATCCCTACCAACAACAAGGGCCGGAAAGCCCTTTCGATGGTCTACTTCCTCCTCACCCGTGAGATGCTTCGCCTGCGGGGGATCTCAACAGCTCTCACACCGGAAGATTTCGAGATTGAGATCTGACCCGGTCGATCCCTTTCAGGGGTGATCGATCGTTACATATAATATAACGACCAGAGGGTTGATTCGATGACGATGCGTACAAGCGCAGTGGCTGGCACGTTTTATCCACGGGACCCCTCCCACCTCGAACAACTCCTGGAGAAGTACTTTTCCTCAGGCCAGGGCCCGGTGGATTCAAAGGGGATTGTATCCCCTCATGCAGGGTACGTATATTCCGGTGCAGGTTGCTGCCCGTGCGTTCTCCACGATCCGCCCCGATTTTTCCGGCACATTTGTCGTAATCGGGCCATCGCACCGAGGGTACCTCAATTGCGTTTCGAAGGTACCCTGGGAGACTCCTCTTGGTGTTGTGGATAATGATACCGGGTTCGTTGAATCGCTCGATATCGAGACGGACGAGTTCTCTCACCGCGACGAACACTCCCTTGAAGTGCAGATGCCGTTCATAAAATACCGGTTCCCCCGTGCACGGATTGCACCGGTCATGATGGGGCAGCAGGATTATCCGAGCGCGATGCGTCTTGCAGAGAAATATTCGTGCTGCGATACGACCTTACCAGCCGTGATGTCCGGATCGTGGCATCGAGCGATTTCTCCCATTATGTTCCGGAGGAAACTGCAAAAAACAACGATCTTTACGCGATCGAACCCTTAAAAACGCTGGATATTCATGAGTTTTACCGGCGTATCGGGGAAAGGGGAGTATCAGCCTGCGGGTACGGCCCGATTGCCGCCATGGTGACAGTGTGCGGACAACTCGGGGCGAAGAGGTGCCCGGCTCATACGGTATGCGACAAGTGGCGATGTCACAGGAGACCGCCGTGAAGTTGTCGGGTATGCAGCCATTGCGGTGATATAGGTTGGCAACGTGGAGTGCGCCGGGGAAGGTGTTTTTGTTCGGTGAGCATGCGGTGGTTTACGGAAAGCCCGGGATCGCAATGGCAATAAAACCCCGGGTTTTCGTAACGGTCCGGAATACAAAACGTGCCCAGCATGCAAAATCGTCGTATATCGACGGGTGCTTCGAGGCAATGGGCGTCTCGGGAAGCGTGTATATAAATTCCCAGATCCCGAGTTCTTCAGGACTTGGATCATCTGCAGCGGTTACCGTTGCAACACTCTCGGCCATCAATGATGAGTTTTCTATGCATAAAAACCGGGAAGATATTGCAGATATGGCTTTCGAGATAGAAAAGAAGGTGCAGAAGGGGAAGGCGAGCCCCACGGATACCACGGTTTCCATGTACGGCGGGATCGTCCTTATCACGGGTGGCTCCCGCCGGAGGCTGCCGCCCCAGAACATGCACCTCGTCGTCGGGGATTCGCTGGTCTCACACAGCACAGCAAGGATGGTGGAAATGGTGGGAGAAGAAAAAAAGAAGCACCCGGGTATCATTAATCCGATCCTCGATGCCATTGAAGGAGTAAGCCTGAGTGCGATCCACCACCTCGACAACCCGAAAGAACTCGGGCGTTACATGAACATGAATAACGCACTCCTGGAAGCTTTGGGAGTAGGACACCCGCAGCTCTCGAAGATCATCCTCGCATCGCGGGCTGCCGGTGCATTCGGGGCAAAGATCACCGGCGCCGGGGGAGGCGGGTGCATGATCGCGCTCTGTCCCCGCCAACTGAAGCAGCGGATTGCCAATGCGATCGAGACCTGCGAGGCCCGGGCGATCATAACCGGTATCGATACCGAAGGTGCAAGGAAGGAAAAAGATGTCTGAACGGATCCTGTTGAAGCTGGGCGGGAGCGTTATTACCGACAAAAACGCCGACTGTGTCATTCACTATGATCAACTCTCGCGCCTTGCATCAGCAATCTCCGGTGCAGATCCGAAAAGTATTGTACTCGTTCATGGAGCCGGTTCGTGTGGGCATCCCGAAGCAAAACGCTACGGGCTTGAACAGGGTGCTGTCGCGGGCAGGACCGACGGGATCTATCTAACCCACCGTGCAGTGAGCCGGCTGAACGAGGCAGTTGTCGACACTCTTAGAAAGGAGGGAATACCGGCAGCAGGTATTCATCCGTTCCATACAGCGGTTGCGGATAAGGGGAGGCTGCTCTCCTTCGAATGCCGGCACCTCGAAAAGATGCTTATGCTCGGGATGGTTCCTGTGATCCACGGCGACGTGGTGATGGATCTCTCACGAGGAGCCTGCATTGTCTCGGGTGATCAGCTTGCACACTATCTTGCAATCGCCCTTGGTATACACCGCGTAGGGCTCGCCACCGATGTACCGGGAGTGCTGGATGGGGGGCAGGTGGTGCCGGTGATTACCCGGCACATGATGCCTGCACTCCATATCGGCAGCTCGATGCATACCGATGTCACCGGTGGAATGAGAGGGAAAATGAATGAACTGCTCGACCTCGCACAGGCCGGGATTGGTTCAGAGATATTCCATGTCTCGCGAATTGGCGACTTTCTTGCAGGAAAAGCCCATGGCGGGACATCGGTAAAGAGGGAATGACCTGAATGGGAGATAAAAAAAGGTTTACTTCATCGCGAAAACTCGACCACCTGAGAATATGCCGGGAGAAACCGGTCGAGAGCGGCGATACCGGGTTCAGTGATATCAGGTTTGTCCATAATGCCCTGCCTGAATGTGACATGGGCTCCATTGACCTTACCGCACGGTTCCTGGGCCGTTCGTTCTCATCCCCCCTCTTTATCTCGGCAATGACCGGGGGCCATCCCGGGACCAGAGAAGTGAATGCACGGCTTGCCCGGGCTGCAGAACGGTTCGGGATCGGTATGGGTGTCGGCTCACAGCGTGCCGCACTTGAAAATCCCGCACTTGAGGACACCTTCTCGGTTGTCCGTGATGAGGCGCCCCATGCATTCCTTGTGGCAAATCTTGGTGCCGTCCAGCTCCGTGACCACGGGATTGAATGGGCAGAGCGTGCGATCGGCATGATCGGTGCAGATGCAATAGCGATCCATCTCAATTTCCTTCAGGAGGCGATCCAGCCGGAGGGCGATCATAATGCTCTCGGCTGTCTTTCTGCCATAGGAGAGCTCTGCCGGGAGTCCCGCACTCCGGTCATTGTGAAAGAGACCGGGTGCGGCATTTCTGCTGCAACGGCACGGCAGTGCTGGGGGGCTGGCGTCAGTGCCATTGATATCGGTGGCTGGGGCGGTACGTCCTGGGCCGTGGTGGAGAGTGTAAGGGCCGATGAAAGCAGGAACGAAAGAGAGCAGCGGCTGAAAACACTCGGAGAGGATTTCAGCCAATGGGGGATACCAACGGTCGTAAGTCTTGCCGAGGTTCTTGCATGCGGCAGCCCGGTGATTGCATCCGGAGGGGTCAGGACCGGGCTTGATATGGCCAAGGGTCTTGCACTCGGTGCCAGTCTGTGCGGGATGGCCCTCCCCCTTTTAAAACCAGCGATGGAAAGCGACGAGATGCTCGATCGCACCATCGAGGTGATCCACCAGGAACTGGTGGCTTGCCTGTTCCTGACCGGATCGGCAAAACTGGCAGATCTCAAAAAGGCCCCTTTGTTTATCACGGGCAGAACACGGCAGATGATAGGCAAGGATAATCCGGTGCGTATACAGCGATAACACACAGCAAACCGGCACATATTTCACGGAAATACAAAAAAATGACGAACTAAAGGAGATACACTATGGATATTGAAATTATTGCAGTGGGCGGATATGATGAGGTCGGGCGAAATATGACCGCCGTCCGCTGCGGAAAGGAAATTGTCATATTTGATATGGGACTCCGCCTTGACCAGGTAATGATCCACGAGGATGCAGAGATAGAAAATATGCACTCCCTCGATCTGATCAAGATCAAGGCGATACCCGATGATACGATGATGAACTCGGTCGAAGGGACCGTAAAAGCGATTGTCTGCTCGCACGGGCACCTCGACCATATCGGGGCCATCCCGAAACTGGCTCACCGGTATAATGCCCCCATCATCGCCTCACCCTATGCGACGGAGCTTATCAGGCAGCAGATATCCGGCGAGCAGAAGTTTGGGGTAAACAACAAACTCTTTGCGCTGAAGTCAGGACAGCGGTATACCCTGTCCCAGAACCTTGTCCTGGAGTTCGTCCGTACACAACATTCGATCATTGACACGGTTACACCAGTCCTTCACACACCCCGTGGTGCGATTGTCTACGCCTGTGACTTCAAGCTGGACAGGACTCCTGTTATCGGTGAACCGCCGGATTTCGCCAGGTTCCAGCAGATCGGCAAGGAAGGAGTCCTCGCCCTGATCGTGGAGAGTACCTACATCGATCGACCCGGGAGGTGCCCGAGCGAGCGGATCGCAACGGACCTCGTGCGGGATACCATCACCAGTTACGAAGACGATAAGAACGCAATTCTCGTATCCACCTTCTCCTCTCATATCGCCCGCGTGAAAACGATTGCAGAATGTGCCCACGAGATAGGGAGAAAACCGGTGCTCCTCGGACGCTCCATGGAGAAATATTCGGTGACTGCCGAACAGATGAAGCTCTGTCTCGTTCCCGGAGACGACCAGCGTCTTTGGGAACCGGCGGACGGTCGATCGGACAATGCGGCGGATGATGAAGGCAGGCAAGGACAAGTTCCTCCCGATTATCACCGGTCACCAGGGTGAACCCGGATCGATCCTCACCCGCCTTGCACTCGGGGATACACCCTACCAGCTTACGAAGGGGGACAAGGTTATCTTCTCGGCAAACGTGATCCCCAACCCGATGAATTACGGTCAGCGGTACAAGATTGAGGAGCATATCAGGCTTGCAGGTGCACGCATCTTTGAGGATCTCCATGTCAGCGGTCATGCGTACCGTGAAGATCACTACGAGTTCATCCATCTGCTGAACCCCCAGCATATCATTCCCGCCCACGGGCACCTGAAGATGACCGCAGGATATACTGACTTTGCCACAGAACTCGGGTACACCGCCCAGTCAACCGTGCATATGCTGAAGAACGGTCAGCGGCTCGTGATCACCTGAACGAGGTTTACCCATGTCAGAACTTCCCCCGTACCTGGAATCTGTTGTAAAGGATATCGATCTCATGATCGACCGGTATTTTGTCAACAAGGTCGGTGAACTGAATAAAGCCAGTGCGCACCTCCTGACGGCTGGAGGCAAACGTCTTCGTCCGGCCGTCGTTTTACTTGCCGCCGACGCGGTGAACCAGGGGAGTTCCCCGGATATTATGCCGGCCGCTCTCGCACTCGAGCTGACACACACCTTCACGCTGATCCATGACGATATCATGGATGAAGATACCCTCCGGAGGGGCGTCCCCACCGTCCACACGCAATGGGATATGCCAACCGGCATTCTTGCCGGAGACGTCCTGTATGCCCGCGCCTTTGAGTTTATCTGCATGTCCAAGGCACCTGATAACGCAAAGGTTCGTGCTGTGTCCATGCTTGCCCGTACCTGCGCCGATATCTGCCTGGGGCAGCATATGGACATGTCTTTTTCGCAACGGACCGATGTTGACGAGTACGAATATCTGGAGATGGTAAAGAAAAAGACCGGGGTCCTCTATGCTGCAGCCGCCGGGATTGGTGCGGTCCTTGCCGGGGGTTCAGCAGTTCAGGCAAAAGCCCTCTACCTGTTCGGTCTGAATACCGGGATCGCCTTCCAGATCCAGGATGATCTCATTGATCTCCTGACCCCGGCAGAGAAGAGCGGGAAAGACCGGGCTTCTGACCTGCGGGAAGGCAAGCAGACGCTGATCATGATCAAGGCACGGGAGAAGGGTATTGACCTGCAAAAATACCGTCGCGATCTTTCGGATACCGATATTGACGCTGCCATACAGGGAGCTGACTGATGCCGGAGTCATCGATGAAGTTAAAAAAATGGCAGCAGACCTTATCGCGGAAAGCAACAAGCATTTATCTCTCCTCCCGCCGACAAAGGAACGCCAGCTCCTGATGGATATCGGCGAATTTTTTGTGACCCGGAGCTATTGATATGGCCGGGGAAGACCTGAGGGACATCCTTTTTCTTTGTGCACTTCAGAACGCGGTGAAGCACGGGGGCGTACCACAGGCGGGTGCCGTAGTTGGCATGGTGATGAGTGCACATCCCGAATTTCGCCCGCAGGCAAAGGAGGTCGCATCCCTGGCAAAGGAAGCGATTGCAGATGTTGCGGCTCTCTCCTCTGATAACCGGGTTGCACGACTGCAGGCCCGTGCACCTGAAATGTACGATGCCATCTATGCAAAGCATGAGCACCGGAAGGTACTGCCCGACCTCGAATCCGCAGAGCATGGCGTGGTCATGCGGTTTGCTCCCAATCCTTCAGGGCCGCTCCATATCGGGCACGCCCGTGCCGCGGTACTCAACGATGCATACGTGAAACAGTATGGTGGCCGGTATATCCTGCGGATCGAGGATACCGACCCGAAACGCGTCGACCCTGCGGCGTATGTGATGGTGAAGGAGGATATTGCCTGGATGGGCCTTGGCATAACCGAGACGGTCACGCAGAGCGAGCGTCTGTCCCTGTACTACGATCTCTGCCGCCAGCTGATTGAAAAAGGAGGTGCATATGTCTGCACCTGCGATAACGAGCACTTCAAGGGACTTAAACAGGCAAAGACAGCATGCCCGTGCCGGGACAAGCCTGTCGGAAAGAATCTCGAGCTCTGGGAGAAGATGCTCGACCATACGTTTAAGGAAGGGGAAGCGACGGTACGGATAAAAACCGATCTGCATCATCCTGATCCGGCAATGCGCGACTTTCCGGCGTTCCGTATTCTCGATTCACCCCCCCACCCCAAAGTACATGCACATGTCTACCCTCTGATGAACTTCTCGGTAGTTGCTGATGATCACCTCCTTGGGGTGACTCATGTGATCCGTGGTAAGGATCACATAGCCAATACCCGGCGGCAGCGCTTTATCTACGACCATTTTGGCTGGAAGGTGCCGGTATACCGCCACTACGGCAGGATGGGGATTGAGGGCGTTGTACTTTCGACATCCCAGATGCGCCGCGGTATCAATGAAGGCACATATACCGGCTGGGATGATATCCGGCTTGGCACGCTCCGGGCTCTTGCCCGGCGGGGAATCAGCCCTGATGCCGTCAGAAACGCGGTGCTTGCTATTGGTATCGGTGACACAGATATCTCGTTCTCATGGGACAACCTCTATGCCGAGAACAGGAAGATCGTCGACCCGGTGGCAAACCGGTATTTCTTTGTACCAGACCCGGTGACTGCACAGATCGGCGGCGCACAACCCCAAACTGCGCATGCAATGCTCCACCCCGGCGACACCTCGACCGGCACCCGTACCCTGGTATTTGAAGGGACGGTACTTCTGCCCGGAAGCGAGATCACCCCGGAGATAACGATGGTCCGGCTCAAGGACCTCTTCAATGTGAAGATCGCATGGAACGGATGCATCCCGGCGTTTTCGTATGCCGGGGAATCTCTTGCGGAAGCCCGTGCCGTAAAGGCCCCTATTATCCAGTGGCTCCCGGTAAAGGACGCCGTCAACTGTACACTCCTCACGCAGGAAGGCGGGATTTCAGGTGCCTGCGAACCTGCGGTGAAAGAGGAGCTGGGCAAGGTTGTCCAGTTCGAGCGCGTGGGATTTGTGAAGATCGATGAAGTCAGTAATGATGGCGTGAAGGCATATTTCACGCATAAGTAATTTTTGGGCTCTGTAGAAAACCACCTTCCTGATGACGCTTCAGGGGCTTCGCCCCCCCGCTGTGGCGCCCCAGTCGCGATAATGCTGTATTACCCATATCGGGATTTCTCGGTAATACAGAGGAATCGTATGCGCCCCCGCCCCCAACGGGGGCAGGGATGGCGCAAGGGGGGCTTCAAATTTTCGAAAAAGAATTTCTACAGAGTCATTTTTTTTTGGATTTTATTTTAAAATCCACGCTGTAACCGGTGAGATTCGATCACGGTGATTGCATTGGTTGAGCCTTTTGTCTGGTCCTGCGGAGAACATATGCAATAGCCCTTGTCCTATACGAGCATTACCTGTATGCGCGAACCAGGTGTCACGATTTTCCCTGATGTAATCAAGGAAAAACCGAGGTTAATACTCCAGTACAGACTCTCACTCCCGGAATCAAAATCCCCCTCCGGGTCATTGGATAGATCCACGTTCTGGAGGGGCATATTTCCCGGTTATCCGATAGCTCCTTTTGACGACAGGGTCACTCTTCAAAATCCAATAATTTTAAAAGTGAGGGAAAATTAGTTGAAAACGAAATTCAAAGGCCTTAAAAGAAGAGACGCATGCTCAATCCCTTTTACAAAGTCAGTTTTTCGTGGCGTCGTCGGTCCTGATCATTTGCATTACGGCTCCGATCCAGATCTTCTTTGCCTCTTTTTTATCAAGACCTGCCAGGATATCTATCAGCAGGCCATTGAGAAGTGCATCACCGGCAATGGCAAGTGCACGAGGATCAATCTTGCCCGGGATGATTCCGGTATCCTGCTGGCGCCTGATAAAACTCTCAACAATGTTGATATCCTCAATCCGGTCCTGCCTGAGCAGGGTACGGATCTGCTCATTGTGTACCGCAAGAAGCATCATCTCTGAATAGATCCCGTTGAACTGGGAGGTATACTGGGTAAGAGTATCGAAAAGAACCTCAATGCCGCTCCGAAAATCTCCTGTACCGAAAGATCGTTCGAGGATTGACGCCAGCTCCTCGCGCCCGTGTGCGGCAACCGCAGCATACAGTTCCTCCTTCCCGGGAAAATACTGGTACAGCGCCGGCTTGGTGACACCGAGGCTGTCGGCAATCGAACTCATGGTTGTGGCATGATATCCTTTGTCGAGAAAGAGACTATATGCCGATTCAACGATCTTTTTTCTGACATCATCCTTGTATTCCTGAATTATGCGTGGCATGGAAAAATCTCCGGATTGCGCGTTGTGATCAAAAAACCCGTTCAGGGCGATCTACTCTTGGTATTGTTAAGTTACCCATGGTAAGATTAATAACTTTGGGTATTCAACCTGTGATCCAGCAAGACCGGCAGCAGTGCCGGGGAATGTATGTTCATGACGCAAGAAAAAGTATCCCTTCACGGAAAAAGGAATGAATCAGGCCCGTCTGGCTTTGCAGGATGCCTGTGGGTTCTTGTATCAGCATTCATTCTTTATTCGTCGCAATCCTCGCTGCACCGGTATCAGCGGTGAGCGGTCCTACGGTAACAGTCCTGGATTACCAGGTGAGTCCTTCGGTACTCCTGCCAGACACGCTCGGAACGATCAGCATCACGGTGAAAAATACGGCAACGAGTGCATCCATCAAGGAGAACACCGGGTTTACCCCCTCCGATCCCACAACAACGACAATCACGGATATCAATGTCTTTATCGAGAATGTCCATCTCGAGGGGAATGGAATTGATGTATTAAGCAATGATTTCGCACGGGTAGGTGAAATCGGGCCCGGGCAGTCGATCCCATTCACCTTTTCCATCCGGGCCCCATCAAAGGACGGGATGTTCTTTCCCGAGGTATGGATCGATACCAAGGGTGGCACGAGTACACGGTATCCTGTGCCGGTAAACGTTAATACGGCCGTAGGAATTCAGAGGGATGCAATTCTTATCATGGAGAGCACCCTGACCGGCAGCGTGAACCCGGGCGACGAGATCCCGGTGACCCTCACCGTAAGAAACGCGGGACAGACCCTTGCCGATGATGTGATCATCAGTATCCAGAACGTGAGCGGAACGGTCGCCCCGAAAAATTCGGATGCATATCATCTCGGGACCCTGCCGGCAGGTGGCATGAAGACCATCGATCTGGCATTATTATCCGATAAACAAACAACAGCCGGTCTTGTCAGGGTCCCGATAATTGTCTCCTACAAGGGAATCGATGGATCCGAACGCACCCAGACGACCGGGATCGATCTTATCATGAAGGGAAAGGCCGAATTGGGCTTTGTATCGGTGGATACCAACCCCCCGCGGCTCACAGAAAATACCCCCTTCGATCTCACTATTCGGATAGAGAATACCGGGACGGGGGAGGCAAAACAGGTCTCCGCACTGGTAAACCTTCCTGCCGAAGGGACAAAAGAAGCCTTCATCGGGAAGATCAAGCCGGGAAACGATGCCCCCGCGGTATTTTTACTGGAGGGCATAAAATCCGGCAACTATCCTTTCAACCTTACGATTTCCTATACCGATGATATGGGAGTGCACACGCAGACCCGTCAGATGAACATGCGGGTTTCTGCAGTAGATCAATCAGGCACCATCATTCTTGGCCTTCTTATCCTTGCTATCCTGGGATTCGTGGCATACCGGTACTGGTACATACCCAAAAAGAACGGGAACGGAAAACTCCCATGGGACAAAAAGAACTAAAGGTCGCATTCCTGCTTGCGCTCAGGTCGCTCCAGCGGGGTGGCAGGACAAGTGTTATCCTGACCATCCTGATTGTCGGGATGTGCTTTACCAACATGATCTTCCTGCCCTCCATGTTCAACGGGATTGGGCAGAGCATCACCAAGCAGGTCGTGGATTACGAGGTCGGCAATGTACTCGTCAGCCCCCAGCCGGGTGACCAGTATGTCACCGACCTCGGGGCAACACTCGACCTCATCAACGGCATGCCAGGCGTGGACCGGGCAACTCCCCACTATTCGAAGGGGGCGACGCTGAAGTACCGCCAGCGTGTCCTTGGTGTCTCGGTGCGGGCCATATCGCCCAACGACGAGAAGGCTGTCTCTCCCCTGTATACCAAGATGATTGCCGGCAGCTACCTTGGTGACAGCGATGTAGGGGAGGTCATCATCGGGAAGCCGGTCGCCGGTGATGCCTCCATCCGGCAGGAGGACGAGTTCCAGCCTTCGCTCGGCGGTGTCCGGGTTGGTGATTCGATCACCATTGAATACGGAAACGGGTATACACAAGACTACCGGGTAAAAGGGATCTTCTTCACCGGCTGGAACTCGGCTGACAGCACGGTATATGTATCCTTTACTGACATGGAACAGGTGGAAGGAAAACCCCTTGACTTTGCGGATTATATTACCGTGAAGACAAAACCCGGGTATTCTGAAAAGTTCATAAAAGATGAGCTCCCAGCAGGTACGGGGTTTCGCAAAAGGTGCAGACCACCTCGGACCTGCTCTCGAAAAGCCTGGGAAGGGTTCTTCAGAGCTTTTCGATTATTAATTCGGTATCCCTGATTGTAAGTATAATAATTACGACGGTGGTACTGTTCATTGTCATCACCATCAAAACCCTCAACAGCCGTAAGCAGATCGGGATCCTCAAGGCAATCGGGGTTGATAAGGAAGTGATCATGCACAACTATGGGTTCCAGGTCATCATTCTCGCCTCGCTCGGGATAATTCTCGGGATTATCATCACGCTGCTGCTTGCTGCTTACATGTCGGTACATCCCATCGTGACGCCTGAATGGTCTGCATACCTGTATCTTACTCCCATGGATCTCGTCACCAATTCCCTGATCCTCTTTGCAGCCGCACTGCTCGCCGGGTACATACCAGCCTACCAGGTCTCACGAGAAGATATCCAGAGTGCCATGAGGGCCTGATATGATCGAGATTTCAGATTTACGGAAAATCTACCGTATGGGAAATGTCGAGGTCAAGGCTCTTGATGGCGTAACGCTGAATATCGAAAAAGGGGAGTTTCTTGGTATTATGGGGCCAAGCGGAAGTGGCAAGACCACCCTCCTGCATATGCTGGGGCTCCTTGACCTGCCCTCCTCCGGTAAAATCGTGATCGATGGGATGGACATATCCCGCTTTTCGGATTATGAGAAGACCATGTTCCGTCTCTATAGGCTCGGGTATGTGTTCCAGGACTATGCACTTGTCCCGGATCTTACTGTCATGGAGAATGTTTCCCTGCCGGCGATGCTCCGGAAAGACCGCACCGAGGAGCAGATAAAAAAGGACAGTTTTTCCATATTGCAGAAGATCGGCTTGTGCGACCGGCGGGATCACCTGCCCCGCGAACTTTCCGGGGGACAGCAGCAGCGTGTCTCGCTTGCCCGGGCGATGGTGAACAGGCCGGATATCCTTTTTGCCGATGAGCCGTGTGCAAACCTTGATACGGAAAATTCCCGGATAGTGCTCGACCTGTTCCATGAGATCAACGAGTCGATGCACCAGACGATTGTCATGGTTTCCCACGAGGACTGGCACAAGGAGTATTTCCACCGGGTTGTCAGGATGAGGGATGGCAGAATCGTCAGTGACGGGATGAACATGGCAGGTGCACATTGATGCGCAGGTGCACAATCCCGACTCTTTTTTAGTCGCGTATCAAACGTTTTACCAATAACCGTATTCCATGGACGACATCCCCGTTGATAAAATCATCCGGTCGCGCCGGAGGACCCTCTCCCTTGAAGTTACACCTGACGCGCTCCTGATTGTGAGAGCACCCATTAAGGCATCCTCTGCCTACATCGAGGAGATGATCCGCCAGAAAGCTCATGGATCCTGCGAAAACAGAACGAGATGAGACGACGCCCTCCTTCATCGAATCATGAATATGCCGAGGGTGAGTTGTTCCTTTTTCTCGGGCGATCATATCCTCTGCATATCATAGAAAGGGAAACCGCCACCATTGAACGCACCGACAGGCTCTGTGTGTCCCGCCCCCTCATGCCGCGGATCAGGGACCACCTGAAAACCTGGTACAGGGATGAAGCTCACAAGGAAATCCATTCCCGGTGCTTGTGGTTTGCCCTCCAGACAGGGCTCACCCCGGCCTCGATCAGTATCACTGATGCCCGGAGGCGGTGGGGATCATGTACCCATACGGGAGGACTCAATTTCAGCTGGCGCCTGATCCAGGCACCCCCGGAGATTGTCGATTATGTGGTGGTGCATGAACTGGTTCATATCAGCCAGCCGGACCACTCGAAGAAGTTCTGGGAGAAGGTCAGGAAGATCCTGCCGGATTACGAGCGCCGGCGGAAGTGGCTCCATGACAACGAGCGGCTGCTGAGGATTTAGGTGAAAATATACGGAAGAGAAAGACTCCCCACAAATCCGGCCTGCGACTATTCAGGTAAAAGTCAAGGCAGAATTTCAGTTCTTCGATTTTCCAAAACATCTTTTCAATTCACAAGATATGAGGTAATCGGAGCCATTACGGGTTCCGTTTGGTGTCATACATGGTAAAACAAGGTTAAATTGGACTCATTTTCATAAGGTCCATGAATTGCTGTTATTTTGCCAAACAGACAATTTTAATAAGACTCACTATTGCATTCCATAACCATTTGTTGCCTGAAAGATGCAAAACATGGCGTAAAAATTATCGGTTGCTGGAATATCTCCATGAGGCATGGAAGGTATAATAAAAGATTAAATTTTAGCGTATTTTGGCGTTCAGGGTCAGAAAATGCAAAATAACACCTTCACCTGGATAAAAAATCCCGAGATGTATCTGGGCAAGACTTGGCAAAGAGCTCGATGCCTAGGAAATCCTGCGATTCAGGGAACCTTCTCATGTGAGCAAAAAAAGGATACTATGGTTATCCGCAGCTTCCGGATGCTGCGGTCGCCTGGGCAGAGAGATTCATGGAGCATTCAGCAGGCGGGGTTTCGAATCGGGCACAGACACCCTGCTTATATGCCTCCGCGGTCCTCTGGCCAACAAATTTCTGACCGTTCATGAGGAGCGTGGGTGAGCCGGTGATTTTAAGACTTGAGGTAATTGCTTCGTCGGCTTTGAGCAATGCTATCCCTTCGCTGCCGCTTGCGCAGATTTCGACCTTCTGGTTATCAATCATCAGGTTCCTTGTGGCATTTGCTCCGCAGGCTGCAGCAGAAGACGAATCCTTTAATGTGCTCTGGCAGTTCTTGTTGAAGGCTGTCACGTACGGCCACAAATCCTGCGGGTAATATTTGGCAATGCAGAGCTGGCGGATGTCCTCTTTTGCTTCAACCAATCCGTGGAGAGACTTGACAGATTCAACGGTGTCTCCGTTAACCGTCGCTATATAGCGGATCTTTATGTCCGCCTTTGTCCCAAGAAGGTTCACGACCGGCTCCATCGCGTTCTCGGCCTGGACCCCGTACGGGCAGAACGACATGACGAACAACTCAGTTGTCGGATGTGCTGATTTTACCGGGAGTGGGACCGGCGTTGGAGATGTCGTGGGTTTGGAAGTGGAGATAACCGTGGGCAGATTATTCCCCTTGAGGTTATAGGAACTGGCGAACAGGAGGCTGCAGTCTTTTGTCGTATAGAAACTGACATTACGCGCCTGATAACGGGCTGCGACCTGATACATTCCGTTCTTCTCGGTCACCGAGACGAGAGTTGCGGTCGAGTTGGCCTGGACGAGATTGGTATTCACGTATGAAATGACCGTTTTACCACAATCGTCCGGCAGGACTGTGGCTGATGCTCCGGTGTTTCCGGAGGCGAAAAAAAATCCCGCCAGAAAGAATCCAACTGCTATAATGATGATTGCTCCGGCTATTATCCCTTTATTCCCGGGCATCGATGAGGTGGAGTCGTTATCCTTTTTACTCATGGGAAATCGGTCCTCCCTCTGTGAGAAAGATGGTTTGGGCGGGGAGTATTTAAATAATATTATTTTTTGGTTCCGATGTCATTCCCGGCAACACCCCCCAATGGATCGAGAGCACGCTGAAAGCGATCATAGGCAAAGATATGATATTCCATGTTCCCATATCCAGTCCTGAATGTTAAGCGTATTATGAGGAATCTGTGAAATTTCTATCTGGGAACCGGGGAAATTATCAACAAGCAGATAACACTCTATTGTTATGCGCAGATTGCCGGTAGCCGTCAGGTGCCTTACCCTCTGTGTCCTCATCCTGGCAATAGTAACCGTTTCCGGTGCGGCTGCCGCTGACGTATGCGATGTCCAGGTTCCCTGCACCGGGACACCTGTTCTCGCACCAATTCCCGACACCGGTATCGGTAATGGGACCATATGCATCTATCATTTTTATGGCAATGGCTGCCCCCACTGTGCCCTGATCCAGCCGTTCATCGATGAGTTGGCGGTAAAATATCCCCGGGTGCAGATCAAATCCTATGAGATCTATTTTAACACAACAAATCAGGCAATGTACCGGGATTTCATTTCCCGGTATGATGTTAAAAGTGATGGGATACCCGCGGTTTTCATCGCGGATAAGGCATTCATCGGGGAAAAGGTCATCCGGGATAATCTTGAGGCAGAGATAGTGTATGCAACCACCCACGAACCGATCTGCCCGGAAACCTATTCTGTCAAGATTGGAACAGCCCATGAAATCTCCCCGCGGGAATCCATTGACCTGACCGTACCGGCGGTGATCACTGCCGCTCTTATTGACAGCATCAACCCCTGCGCCTTCGCGGTGCTTATCTTTTTACTCACCTATCTGGTCTCTCTTCATGAACGGCGTCGTGTCCTCACCGCAGGGCTTGTGTATATCGGTGCTGTGTTCACGGTATATTTCCTTTCCGGACTTGGATTGTTCGCCGTTGTGCAGCAGGCAGGCATTGCCGGGATTGTGGCAACGATTGCTGCAGTTATTGCGATCATAGCTGGGATTGTTAACGTCGCTGACGTGATACGAAACAAAGAGATGCCCATCCTCTCGATTCCGGCCTCCCAGAAGGATCGGATACAAAAGTATGTTACCAAAGCCACGCTTCCTGCAGCACTAATTCTGGGTGCACTGGTCAGCATTGTTGAACTGCCATGCACCGGCGGGGTGTACCTCGCCATACTCGGGATACTCAGCAGCACCATGACGCTCAGTGCCGGGATCCCCTATCTGCTGCTGTATAACCTGATCTTTATCGCACCGCTGGTTGTGATCCTTCTTGTCGTCTATGCCGGTGTATCAACTGATACACTTGAGACCATGCGGGGTGGAGGGAAGCGGTGGATGCGGGGGCTGGTGGGGATATTCCTCATTGTGCTCGGGGTTATGATACTCACAGGGATCCTCTGAGAAAAGGATTGGAATTTGGATCGGCATTGCCCCTATCTTTTCATAATCCGAAGATCATGCTGACAGATTCCTGAATCCAATACTATTCCATCGGTCGTCAGACGAATGGAAAATAGAAGAGAAAAATTGGATCATCAGGAAAGAAAAATGCAGGATTTCTGCCATGCCTTACTCATTTGAAACCAAATACCATTTTTCCTGGTGAATTTGCTACCATCCTGACCATTCTTCACCGTGAAGGAAAGGGTGGAGGTTACTGTCTCTCCTGGTATGCGAAGCAATGAATCAGAGGACTAATAGCTCACGAAGTGAGGGTGAAATAATTATTGCTCGTGTCTTTTACAGTCGGCTGAGAGATACTCTGGACGCTTACCTTGAAATCACTGCCCGTCCCGGCAGTCCCGCTCGATGAAATCGGCCAGGTGTAGGAACCTTTACCATTACTGCCAATGGAAGTGCTATCCTTAATGGTACCAGCAACGGTGCTTCCTTCCATCAGCACAATCTTCACCGCCGACCCGGGACTTCCTGTGTAATCCCAGGTGATCGTGTGAGAAGTACCCCGTTGCCATGTCTGCCCGCCATTCGGGGAGGTGACTGTAATTGAAGGAGTGGACGATGCCGAAGTGAGGGTGAAATAATTATTGCTCGTGTCTTTTACAGTCGGCTGAGAGATACTCTGGACGCTTACCTTGAAATCACTGCCCGTCCCGGCAGTCCCGCTCGATGAAATCGGCCAGGTGTAGGAACCTTTACCATTACTGCCAATGGAAGTGCTATCTGCAATCGTACCGGCCACCGTGCTTCCTTCCATCAGCACAATCTTCACTGCCGACCCGGGACTTCCTGTGTAATCCCAGGTGATCGTGTGAGAAGTACCCCGTTGCCATGTCTGCCCGCCATTCGGGGAGGTAACTGTAATTGAAGGAGTGGACGCTGCCGAAGTGAGGGTGAAATAATTATTGCTCGTGTCTTTTACAGTCGGCTGAGAGATACTCTGGACGCTTACCTTGAAATCACTGCCCGTCCCGGCAGTCCCGCTCGATGAAATCGGCCAGGTGTAGGAACCTTTACCATTACTGCCAATGGAAGTGCTATCTGCAATCGTACCGGCCACCGTGCTTCCTTCCATCAGCACAATCTTCACTGCCGACCCGGGACTTCCTGTGTAATCCCAGGTGATCGTGTGAGAAGTACCCCGTTGCCATGTCTGCCCGCCATTCGGGGAGGTAACTGTAATTGAAGGAGTGGATGTCGTTATGGACGATGCCGAAGTGAGGGTGAAATAATTATTGCTCGTGTCTTTTACAGTCGGCTGAGAGATACTCTGGACACTTACCTTGAAATCACTGCCTGTCCCGGCAGTCCCGCTCGATGAAATCGGCCAGGTGTAGGAACCTTTACCATTACTGCCAATGGAAGTGCTATCTGCAATCGTACCGGCCACCGTGCTTCCTTCCATCAGCACAATCTTCACTGCCGACCCGGGACTTCCTGTGTAATCCCAGGTGATCGTGTGAGAAGTACCCCGTTGCCATGTCTGCCCGCCATTCGGGGAGGTAACCGTAATTGAAGGAGTGGATGTCGGCGGTACTGATGATGAGGTCACTGTGATGTAATTCGCACGGGTCAGCGTGTTGCTGCCTTTGGCGTTTGTTACCTTCAGGCTCACCGTATATGTACCAGATGCAGTATAGGTATGCGACGGGCTCTTTATTGTGGAGGTTCCGCCATCCCCAAAGGACCAGGCCCACGATGTCGGGGAGTTGGTTGATGTGTCCGTAAATGTCACAGCACGCGGAGCAACTCCTGAAGTCGGTGTTCCGGTAAAGCTGGCGACTGGCGCTGACGTTGTAGTCGCCACATTCATCGTGAATGCTTTGAGGCAGGCATTCGCATTGGGAACGCTGGACGTGAGATCGCTCCAGCTCGTCCCCGTGCTGCTCACGTAACTCTGTCCTGCACTCGCAGTCGCCTTGCTTGAGTACCCGCTGAGAGGTTTCTCGATGGTGATGGGATAGTTATAACCGGGCGTCTGGAACCTGACTACCACAGAGAATTTCTCGCCGGCTTTAACCGTGACGGGTACTGGCAATGTAACGGTATGGTATCCCGGAATTCCAATGGTCCCCTGGACTGTTGTGGCCGGGCCGGCAGAGTTCAGTGGCCCCTGAGCAGGATTCGTATAGACAGAGATCTGGTAGGCGGTGTTGAGCTGATTTGTGGATAACCCGACCGCGGTAACTGCCTCCTGGGAAGATGCCGTGAATACATTCGCTGCCCAGGCAGTATTGGATCCGTATCCCATGCTTGAGATCCAGCCAAGAGGATCGTACTGGTAGATATGGTTGTAGTTTGCAGCCGATTCCCCGGTAAACGCCGTGAGACTCTTCCCGACCTTCGAATCATAATAGGAGAGATAGAAATACCCGTTATTTCCCCATGATGTGCCCCAGCTGTTCTTGATGATGAATGCACCATTACCAGGAGCGGCAGGGATGAAATTTGATTTGCTGTAATTATCATCCCACCCTACAATGGTGACCGCGTGGTTGGAGCCGGAGGTTCCACTGTAGTAGTAGGATGTGGTTGCAGTATTATAGTAGGCGGTGCTCCAGTACATGGTTGTATAAAGCGCTCCGGTTGTCTGCAGGGCGGTCTTAATATTATCATTATCCAGGAATCCTGAACGACCGGGGATCGTGAGGATTTCCTGGGCATGCTGCTGCACAGGCAGACCTGTGGGAGAGGTGGTGCTGGAAGCGGAGTAGGGGTCAGCAGCCTCCGAAACGGCACCGCTCCATCGGGTGAGGTACGCAGTTGCCATCTGGGAATTTCCCCCCGAACAGGCCGAATAGTCAAACCCATGGGTATTTTTCAGGTTATCCTCAGAAAAATCAAACAACTGGGCGGGAAGAGCCTCGGATTCCATTGACCCGTACGTGGCAAAAGCCCAGCAACTTCCACAGGATCCCTGGTTTTTTACCGGGCTCACTCTTCCGGTGGTCCGGAGATCAAACGTTGCCGGGGCAGACACAATCTCTGCGGCATCTACCGCCGGAATATCGGAGATACCCTGCACCTCCGCTTCCAGCGCTTTTTTCGAGACCTTCTTTCCTTTCAGGTGACTGCTGTCAGACTGGTTCCGGGATATATCCGACTGGTCTCCGGAACCTTTAAAATCCTCCTGGCTGGCAGTTTGAACGGTATTTTGATAATCAGTATATTCCTTATTCAAAAGTGCTTCAGAAATACGCTCCGAATTACTATCTTTTCCTGATTCCTGTGCCGCAAAAGCTCCCTGCACAGAGGTTGCAAGAAGACAGATGACAATGATTGCTGACCATAATTTCAAAAATGCTCCTCCCGATTATGATAACTCTGATTTATTGATTTGATAGTTACATTATATATGTTTTTTTATTTTAAAATATCAGTTTATAATTGTTATTTTTCGAAAATAACGATAGAAATCAAATATAAGTGAACAAAATGAATAATTCTCCCTTGGATTTTATGTTGTGCGGGGACCAATTCCCATCATCGGGGACTATTCATTGTCCAACAGGTTTTCCTTTTACCGGTTTATAATAACCAGATAGGTCTGGTTCAATGGTTGAACCTGATGATTAAAACAATAGTTTTTCGTGAAACCGTTACGGCATGAATCGGATTTTGTTTGCGTCCTGATCAGAGTATTTCACACTAAAATTCATTTTCGTGAAAAGTTCTGCATGAATTCTTTCGTGGGGCTGTATGAGGTATCACCTCCAGAGGCAAAAGAGAGAGAACGGGGATAATTCCGTTTTCCTCCTCAAAAGACGGAATCGAGAATAATGGATCCCGCGTAAACGAGCATAGCGATGTGAAAGAGCATGAGGACACGAAGACCGGCATCCGGTGTCCTTTTCCTGAGGATCTCAACATTTGCAACAAGAAGCAATACCAGTCCGATGGAAAGCCCCCCGCGCCCGATCCATCCGAGCCGGGACATGAACAGGAACGCCATCATTGCATGGATAACGGTAAAGCCTGCGATCCAGTAGGCAGTTCTTTCTCTGTCATAAAGGACCGGGATAGTGCTCATCCCCCTGTGCACGATCATTTACCACGTCTATCAGGTCATTGGCACCGAGATGGGCCATCGCAAACGGGTAGAAAAAGGCGAAGTAGAGGAACGCATTCAGGTCGGGATTCCCAAGACAGAGATAACCGGCAACAGGGAACAGGGCAAAGTCCGTTCGCCCGATAATCTGGGCGAAGGGAAACTGTTGTGTCTGCCGCTTCTCGATCTGGTAGAACACTTCGATGGTATAACAGTAGATCATGATAAGGAGCAACGAAGAGCGAATGGGGATAGGGGAGTGTCAGAATAAGGGCGGCAGCGATAGCAGGCAAACACGAAAAAAAGCACCAGTGCATGGCGTGGTGGTATAAGGCCGTTTGCGATGGGCCGTGTTCCGAATATCCGCCAGTACCGGGTAAGCTTATCCGTTTCCACCTCTTTTTTGTCATAATTGCGATCAACATAATCGTTGAGAACGAATCCCGCCTCAAAACCAAAGAACCCGATCAGGGCAACCCGCAGGAGATCGAACCAGGTGAAGTTTCCATAGACGGTCGTTGCCAGCAGGTAGCCTGAACAAAAAAGCAACGGCCACGCAAAGAAAAACTGGAGACGGGTAAGGTCGATATATGCCCTGACGGTTGCATTCATCATCAGGAAATTTGCGCCGATCTTTAATACAATCTTTGATGGATGGCGTGTCTGGAAAAATTTGCTGTCTTAAGGAATAAGACATCTGTTGTTCCGAGACGCCTCCTTATCTACCCGAGCATCCAATACAACAGGATGGATTCATTTTTTATCCGGCCGGAAGACTCCTGATGATATTACCGGCTATTTTTGAGGTAAATTTCCAGGCATTTGCACATTATGACGAAGCAAACCTGGTAAATACCCTGCGGGATTCCAATATTTTCAATCCCGAACTCTCGCTTGTCGCCGTCTGTGGGGACAGGATAATCGGACATATTATGTTTCCTCCCGTTACCATCGAATCGCCTCTGGCTTCTACCCCGGCTGTTGCCCTCGCACCTCTCGTTGTTCATCCGGATTACCAGTGCCTCGGGGTCGGTTCTGCACTGGTTGAAGAAGGGCTCAATGCCTGCCGAAGTTTCGGCCATCGCATCGTCATCGTTGTAGGCCACCCGGGGTATTATCCCCGCTACGGGTTTCGTTCAGCACGTGAGCTCATGGTATCGTGGCACCATTTGTTGTTGCTGATGATGTATTCATGGTACTCGGCCTTGTCCCCGGTGCACTTGATGGAATTCAGGGTACCGTACAGTATCCGGAAGCATTTGATGCAATTGTCGGCATCAGGACTGACCAACGGGGAAAAAATAAATTTATTATCCTGATGTCCTGACCTTTCCGAGTGGTCGGAGGATCGGGCAGTTTCTCCCTTCTTACGGATTGACCTATGGGATCCCAGGAATGTTCCGTCGAAGGATGACAACATCCGGTTCTGAAATGAATACCTATAGGATAGTCATCTCTCCAGCCGGATTATGACATCCTGATTACCTTCCGCATGCAATCAGGTGCAACAGGCACCAGCATTATACCTTCATCCGTCAACCTACCATGAGATATGGTGAGTGGTACATCCTCTTTACCGGATGATAACCTGGCACGGTATCTCCGGACATTCGTGAGTGAGAACGGCATGCCCCACAGATGTTACGGATATCGTGATGATCGGGGCAGTCACCATCCCTAAATATACCAATGAATTCTGGACATCCCGGCAGAGACAGGCGTCATCGCTTCATGAGATCTCCTACCGTGCGTGCTTTAAACCGCAACTTCCGCGGTTCTTCATCGATCTCCTGACCCGTAAAGGTGATACGGTATACGATCCGTTCAGCGGCCGGGGCACGACGGTAATTGAAGCAGGGCTCATGGGGCGCAATGTTCTTGCAAATGATGCAAATCCGCTCTCCAGGATTATTACCGAGCCCAGGTTTTTCCCTCCGGATCTCCCTGCTGTCGAGAAGCGCCTTGCTTCGATCCCGCGCGACACCGGAATGGCATCAATCGATCTTTCCATGTTTTACCATCCTGACACCGAAAAAGAGATCGTTGCTCTGAGGGAATATATCATCAGGAAAAGAGCGGATCGCAGGGATGACATGATCGACCGCTGGATTGCGATGGTGGCAACCAACCGCCTCACCGGTCATTCGAAAGGATTTTTCTCCGTCTACACTCTCCCCCCCAACCAGGCAGTATCGCAGCAGAGCCAGCACAGGATCAACAGGAAACTCGGCATCAGACTCCGGAATACCGTGACACGCACCGGATAATTCTGAACAAGACAAAGAGCCTGTTACGTTCACTGTCTCCTGCAGAAAAGGCGAATCTGAAACAGGCAGGAAAAAAGGCCCGCCTTCTTACGGGCGATGCACGTTCAACTCCGGAAATTCCCGATTCCAGCGTGCACCTGACGGTAACCTCTCCCCCGTTTCTTGATATTGTCCAGTACCGGGAGGACAACTGGCTCCGGTGCTGGTTTAACGGGTTCGATGAGAAGATAATCGGGAGACCAGATCACGATGGCCCGTACTGCGGACTGAATGGTCGGGTGTTATGAGTGCGGTATTCCGCGAACTCTTCCGGTCACCCAATCCGGGGGATATGTTGCTTTGAAGTGGGGGAGGTGCGAAAGCGGACAATTCAGCTGGAAGAGTATGTTGTCTCTCCCGGAATATCTGCGGGATTTACCTGTGAAGGGGTGTTGATCAACCAGCAGATATTCACCAAGACTTCCAACATCTGGGGTGTTGATAATATGGCTTCCGGCACAAATACCAACAGGATTGTCATTTTTCACAAATCGTAATCGGCAACAATCATTCTCCGGTCGTTCTGGTACTACCGGGAATGCTATTCCGATATCCCTTATGGATTGTACACCTTAAACTCAGGAAAAAGGTGCAGCGAACCGGTCAGGTGATATCAATCATCCGTGCTTGTCCGTTTTCCGGAGGTATCCGGACGATTCCCGTGAAATCTGTTTCCCGGACAGGTATCGACCAGTTTTTCTTTGTTTAATCCGGGATTCATCGGCAAGGAATGGTACAAAAAGAAGTACGCCTTAAGTATCCCGGCATCCATAGTATACGCATGGTCACCCGTATCAGGCGGTATGCGCAGATCGTGGATGTACTGGGTAAATATGGCTTTGGCCTCGGGCTTGAAAGAATATTTCCCGGGAGAGCCTTGTTCCGTCTCCCGGCAACAGGGAAATCTCCCGATACATCCACGATCTACGAAAGGATACGGCTTGCCCTCGAGGAACTCGGCCCGACATTTGTGAAGTTCGGGCAGATTGCGAGCACGAGGACAGAGATGCTGCCGCCGGAGTTGATTGACGGAGCTCAAAAAACTGCAGGACCATGCAAAACCCCTCCCTTTTTCTGAGATTCGTGCAGTTTTGGAAGAGAATTGCCCTGATCTGGATGACTGGTTCTGCGAAATCGATGAAAAACCGGTTGCATCGGCCTCTCTTGCCCAGGTTCATTCCGCGGTGCTTAAAGACGGGACACATGTCGCCCTTAAGATCCAGCGCCCCGGTATCGTTGAAATTATCGAGACTGATATCGGTGTCCTGCAGTCACTGGTAGAACGGATCGAGAACGTATTTCCCGAGA
Source organism: uncultured Methanoregulaceae archaeon (assembly GCA_963721245.1). Taxonomy (GTDB): domain Archaea; phylum Halobacteriota; class Methanomicrobia; order Methanomicrobiales; family Methanospirillaceae; genus Methanoregula. The sequence goes on from CAVRIL010000002.1 coordinate 393,740, forward strand.
CCCGTCTGTACAATCCGGTTGGGCATGGTGGATGACTTTTCCCACCAGATTGTAAAGGAACTTGATTTCACCCGGGATGCACGTAACGCCGATAGGATGATCGAGGAACTTCCGGAATGTACCGGGCATCCGGTTCCCGAAGATCTACTGGGAATACTCCTCACCGCAGGTCCTGGTCATGGAATTTATTGAAGGAGTCCGGATCGACGATCCTGATGCGATAACAGCCATGGGTCTTGACCCGCACGAGATCGGGGTCCGCGGATTTGGCGCATACATGAAGATGATCTTCGAGGACGGGTTCTTTCACGGGGATCCCCACCCGGGCAACCTGCTGGTGACAAAAGAAGGAGACATCGTATTCCTGGACTTCGGAATCGTCGGCATCCTGCGACCGGAGAAACGCCAGAATTTCACCAACCTCCTCTTTGCCCTTGTGAATGAAGATATCGAACTGTTGCTCCGGTCACTGGAAGGATTCGGGATCCCTATCGAGGAAAGTGACAGGGAGACCCTGCGGGACGACCTCTATATCATGATGCATGATTTTGGCAGCGGGGGAGACGAGGTCGCGCAACTCAATTTTCAGCTTCGTCGTGACAGAACTCACCGAGTCGATGCGACGCCATCGCCTGAAAGTTCCGATGAACCTGATGCTCCTGCTCAAGGTCTTCATGATGGTGCTCGATATCGGCCTGCGGCTTGACCCGAATTTCAACTTCAGCAAGGAGATTGAACCCGTATCTGTCAAAACTTGCAGATACCGGCAACATTTCTGCAGCATACCTGAAAAGGGCCTCGGCCTCCCTCCTGGAAGCTGCCGATGCCCTGCTGGATATGCCACGCAATCTCAACCTGATGCTGCGGAGGCTCTCAACCGGGACGTTTAAACTGGAGGCCGTGGATGCTGATATCCAGAAACTCCAGATGGCACTCGACAAGGCCAGCGATAAGCTCATGATCGGATTTGTGGTTGCATCCCTCGTGGTCGGGTCATCGCTTGTGCTTCTCGCCTCACCGTTCACCCTGCCAAAGGAGATATTCTGGATTGCGATTCTCGGTTATACCTCTGCTGTGCTCTGCGGGTTTTATGCGATATACCACGTCATTTTCCTGAAATTCCGCATGGGGCGGTAGTTGCTCGTTTTAACGGATTTCCGATAGGATGGCGAACTGCAATCGCGGATTAATCTTCCTGATGAATTCCCGTAAACCTGAATTTCAGGAAAATGCGCCTCAACGGTAGTCACTGCATGAGCAGGAAAATTATGTACTTTTAATGCGTGAGAATTCGTTACTTTCTCCCATTGCCAATCCAATAAACGCAGCCACCACCTGAGGAATGCCCGCCGCGGCGGCCTGGTAACCAGTTAAAACCCCAGACCCGCCGTGCCCCGGAGAGGCCCTGAGGCGGGTGACTCTCGTAACACCAGATGATTTTTAAAAGAGAACAATTCCTTTCGCGTTATCCTCTGGAATGAATATTATTCTCTTTGCGTAAGGATAATCTCCCATCTTCTCACCTTCTCATCCAGGGTGAACCGGGTATTTGCCGGGCTTGTGGACGGAAGGACTACAACAGGAACCCGGACAGGGCATTTTCAGGTCATGGAAATAGCGTCCCGGCAGTGCTACCATTCAGGACAACGAGTCGGAGGGCCGGGCAGGACCTGAAAAAACCCCGCAAGATCATGAAAAACAGGGTCGCGTATCCGGGTATCGGCACTTCCCTACCCGTCAGCAGGCAGAGATGACGTCCCAGAGTGCGATCCTCTGATCGGTCAGGCGTGAAGTCCTGATGCTGTAGGGAAGATAGCGATCGATCTGAAACAGGGCTTCAATAATCTTCCAGAACTGGTTCTGCGGGTTCCCGTAATATTCGTGATGCAGGAGTGACTGACGGCTGGGAAAACTTCCAAGAATGATTACCTCCGTGGACTGGCCCCGGACAGGAGGAAGTCCCGTTTCGCAGGAACGGGCATCTTCAGATACTCGTTTCCCTTGTCAGGGCGCATGAAAACCAGATATTTTTCGGGATTTTTATTAAAAAAGATATGATCAGGCCTGTTTTATAATAGAGGTTGCAGTGGCAGTGCCCTTCTTTGGTAATCTCATCTTTATGGTACACGCACGGGCATTCGATTGCCGATATCCTTTTCCTCATCCCCGCTCCTGATCCGGCACGGGCAGTACGGTCTTCCGAACTTCTTTTTGTTCCGCACCAGCCCGCGGATCACGGTACCGCGTTGCTTTTCGTCAGTATTGAGTGTCCAGCCCTGCTTTTTTGCATATCCTTTTGCCCATTTGAGCATCTCTTCTTCTTCGGCATTTTCTTCTGTCATGATACCAGACCACCATCCGGATACTGTATTCATTCACGATATATTTCTTTATCAGGGACGTTAGTCTTTGCGATTGATACAGGACTGCCTGTCGGAAAACGGCAGCTCGCACTCACCGTGTTTTTCACCGGTTTTGTAATCCGTTCTGCCACCTTGTGGTAGGTTGCCATCACATCCCCCTTTTCGAACCGGTATACATCCTTGTCCAGCGACTCACCGGTCTTTTTATCCCAGAGACGCATGGAGTCCATGCTGATCTCATCGCCGAGATAGATCGTCTTACCCTGCCTGCCAAACTCGATCTTGAAATCCACCAGCGTGATGCCCTGTGCTGCAAGGAGTGTTGAGAGGAGACGGTTCACCTCAAGTGCCATCTTTTTGATCCGTTCTAAGTTCGGGAGGAGTGACGATGTTTAGTGCAATGATGATCTCGTCGTTGAGCATGGGATCGTGGCGTGCGTCGTCCTTGTAATCGATCACGATCACGGGAGGGGCGAGCGGCGTTCCCTCTTTGAACGGATAATTTCTGACAATGGAACCGGCGGCGATGTTCCGGACGATCACTTCAAGCGGGATCATCTCGAGTTTTCTTACCACCATGCGGTGAGGATCCAGCATGGTGAAAAAATGGGTCCTTACACCGTTTCGTTCAAGGTATTCAAAGAAAAATGCCGAGACTTCCGCATTATAATTCCCCTTGTTCTTCAGAACATCTTTTTTCCCGCCATCGAATGCGGTGATATCGTCGCGGAATTCTACGATGAGTTTTCCTTTGTCACCGGTGGTATATACTGATTTTGCCTTGCCTTTGTAGAGGAGATCTTTCTGCTTCACGATCCACTGCTCCTTGCCTTAACTGTTTGTGCGAGCCGGTTTATTAGGGGTTGCAAATCCAGGATGATACCATCCTCTCTTTATGTACTGCGGGTAGATGCAGAGCCGTTCGCGGAGATGAGCGTCACCGACGATCTTTTTGAGTTCTTCCAGCGCAGGCCACGGGATGTTCGGGGTTGACATAATCGATGGTAAGGGGTGAGACACCCCCAAGGTCGTCAACCCCGCAGTCAATGAGCCGGGATGCATCGATGAGATTGGGCGGGATCTGGATGGCGATCTCCTTCGGGTAGAATGCTGCGTGCCAGCCGGATAGTTCGACAGATCTCATCAGTACCCGGCACCGGGAACTGTGCCATGGGTGTACCCGGTTTCGGACAAAAATTCTGGATAATGATCTCCTGGATATGCCCGTATCTTTTGTGAAGATCCCGGATTGCCAGAAGGGATTCTTCCCGGTCGGCCATCGTCTCACCGATACCCAGCAGGAGACCCGTGGTGAAGGGTATTCTGAGTTTTCCAGCATCCTCGATCATCCCCAGTCGGACAGCAGGTTCCTTGCCTTTTGACCCGGCGTGCGCAGGAACATGTGCAGTTGTTTCCAGCATCAGTCCCATGCTTGCATTTACTGCACGCAACCGATCCATCTCGTCAAGGTGAGGATACCGGCATTGGTATGCGGGAGAATCCCGCAGGCAATACTTTTCCTGCACATTGCCTCGCAATAATCAAGGATCGTAGTAAAACCGGTCCTGTTCAGATACGCCAGAAAACCCGGTTCTTCCTCCGGGTCGCTCGCCAAAGGTAAACAGGGCCTCAGTGCATCCCAGTGCCGCCCCGTTTCTGAGTGTCCTTTCAACCTCTCCGGGAGCCATGAGACATCCGTCCTGGACCGGAGTACGGAAGCAGCAGTACCCGCAGCGGTTCCGGCAGACGGTGGTGAGGGGGAGAAATACATTGCGCGAGAAGGTGATGATGCGGTGCTGCATGAGAAAAGGTACTCGCCTCATCTATTGAAAGTTAATCATATGAACCGCATCGGTTCCTTTGGAAGAAAAATGCTACCCAGGTAAGGAGCGTGTTTTTTGTATGCCGCAGAATCGATATCAGCATCTTTTTTTCATTCTCACTGCGTATCCGTATGAAATGTGCCCGCATGTCCTTTATCCCCTATAAACCTGTAAACCCGAAGACCCGTCTCTCCTGCATGCTGAACCAGGAAGAGAGGGAATCGTTTGCCCGTGCGATGCTTGCAGATGTGATCTCTGCAGTAAGGGATGTGAACTGCAGTCCCGGTGGTAATAGGGTACTGAGTTATTCGACAGCGAGGATATCCAGATTACCGTCACGGATGCCGACCTCAACCAGACCCTCAATTCACTCTTGCCCGAGGTGATCCGGCGAAGTTCTGATTGTTATGGCAGATCTTCCCCTCGCAGATGGACCCTCCCTGAAACGGGTTCTTGCCACAGGAAAGGATATGGCGATTGTGCCGGGGCGGGGCGGGGGCACAAATGTCATCTACCTCAAAGATCCGCAACGGTTTCATGTCGATTATTATGGGCCGAGTTTTCTCAAGCATGTAAAAAATCGCAGACGAGGCAGGGCTTTCGGTCGAGGTGATCGATTCGTTCAGGCTTCACACCGACATCGATGAAAAGGAGGATCTTGTCGAACTGTTAATCCACGGGACAGGCAGGAGCCGGGCGTACCTCGAGGAGCTCGGGTTTACGTTATCTGTGGAGAAGGGGCGGGTTAGTGTCGAAAGGAAGAATCGTAAGGATTTGCCTCCCCCAGCGTGAGATTTTTTTTTAAAATGAAGATCTGCAGGCGATGCCAGCCACTACCGTGGAAAAACACTTCAATAAGAAATCGGGAGAGAAATTGCATCAACCGTTCGTAAAGCCGGCTCTTCAGGATCAGGTATTGTTTTTCCGTAACATGCCCATGAACAGACATTCATCGGCAGATATTGTTTCGATGCCGGTCTGATCCCCGATGGGCAACCCAGTCCCCGGATAACCGCTCCCGGGATGCATCTCATCTGCCTCGCCCATGACCAGTTCTGCCGCAGAGGCGATGTTGTCTGCGACAGCCCGCTTTGTTACCTCGAGTCTTCTGCCAAACAGATCGCTCCTGCCGCGATCGTCAATCACGGCAGTGATCCCTGCGCATCCGATGGCAACGCCGCTGCACCCGCGACGCATTGCATGCGTCCTGCTGTCGGCAATGATAACACCAATCCTTACGCTTGTACGAAGTTCAATGGCTTTTTTGATGGCGAGGGCACTGCGGTCCGGATTATCCGGAAGAGGTGTCACGGATCCCAGCGGTGCATTTGATGCATCCACACCCGCATTGGGGAGCAGGGTACCGTTTTTCATGCACAAAAGGAAACCGGGTATTCCCCCGACGACGGAGTCGGTTTCCTGTAATACGACTTCGACGACCCGTGGATCCATACGGTATTGTGCCGCAAGTTTCTCTGCCCAGGCAGATGGTGTAATGGTGGAAAGCGGTATGATATTACCTTCGGCGGTTGCCACAGCGGTTTCGGCAAGCACGAGGATGTCCCCGTCCTTAAAACCGCCACAGGAATGCTGTGCTGCGGCATCATGCAGTCCACGATGGAGTCGCCGCTCCTGATCAAGCCGGTAGGGAGGCCGATAACGGTAAAAGAATTATTCATGGGTTTTTTCCATATGCTCGTATACCCGGATTACATCGCGGGTTTCTGCCACATCATGTGTCCGGACGACAGATGCACCCTTCTCCAGCAGGAGCATTGTCACGGCAAGTGTTCCGGCTAAGACGATAATCAGGCACACGGTCAAGAAGATCCCCGATGAAGGTCTTTCGGGATACTGCAGCAAGGAGCGGGCGATCGAATTTCCTGAAATCCGAGAAATTCCGGCACAGCATCCAGTCATCCTCCGACGCTCCTCAAAGAGGTCCATATTCCGATACCCGGATCAAGGACGTAATTCTTAATGCCCGATGTTGTGCACCGTTCCTGGACCAGGGATAGCGCTGTAATGGTGGCATCGAGCCCGACGGCGTCACCCGGCTGGATTGTTCGATGCCATGAGAAATGCCGGAAGCCCTGATGCAGCAAGCCGCTGTGCATAACGCGGGGAGGAGAGTCCTGATATATCATTCACGGCATGGATATCATGCTCCAGGCAGACCTCGAGTACGCCAGGGGTCATGGTATCCACCGAGACCGTGATCCCGCTCCCGTCGAGTTCCCTGAGCGCCTCATCGATACGTGATGCTTCCGTGGCACCACTGACCGGCTGGACGTTAGGGGCGGTGCTCCGTGCACCGATATCTATAAGATCTGCCCCCTTTTCGATCATATCGACGGCCGTTTTATGAACAAAATCGATCGGTATGTATGAATTCGCATAAAAAGACTCGGGGCTGCAGTTGATCACGCCCATCAGCCGAATGGGGGCATCGCCGCCGATAACAAGTTTGTTTACCACACACTGTTGCATGATCGTTGGGTTGCTGCCTTTACGGTGTTCTCCATCAGGGTTGCGATGGTCATCGGCCCCACGCCTCCCGGCACCGGGGTAATTGCAGAGGCAACCTGCTGCACCTGTTCAAAGTCAACATCCCCGACAAGTCTTCCCGTTTTCCTGGTTGATGCCAACGTCTATAACAATCGCACCTGGCCTGACCATTTCACGGGTTATAAAGCGGGCTTTGCCAATCGCAGAGACGAGAATATCTGCCCCCAGCAGTTCCTTTTCAAGGTTCCTTGTTTTGCTGTGGCATATCGTGACGGTCGCATCTGCATTCATGAGCAGTGCCGCCATCGGGCGGCCTACATCAATACTGCGACCGGCAACCACCGCCCGGCTGCCTGCAGTCTCAATCTCATATTCCAGAAGGAGCGTCATGATCCCTTGTGGCGTGCAGGGTGAAAACCGGGGTCTGCCCGAAAAGAGCAGTCCGAGATTGAACGGGTGAAACCCGTCTACATCCTTTTCAGGAGATATTGCAGCGATAACCCGGGCCGTATCAACCTGTTTTGGAAGAGGGAGCTGGATAAGGATGCCATCGATATCTGTATCGCCATTCAGTTGCCGGACAGCCTGGAGGACCTGTTCGGTCGTTAGATCACCGGCAAGTTCCATCCCCACCGATCCGATACCCGTCTTCTCACAGGCACGGTGCTTCATCCTGATATACATCTGTGAAGCCGGATCGCTGCCGACAATGACGGTCGCCAGCCTTGGGTAAAGCCCGGAATCCGCGATCTCCTCTTTGAGGATCTCCAGCCGCTTATCCGCGATCTTTTTTCCGTCAAGGATTATGGCCATCGGGATTGTCCTGGTTCTTCGTTATTCGGGATGCAGGGTGAACCTGCCTGCCATCATGGTGACGTTTGCATGCACATCCCTGATAACCGCTTCGTTATGGATATCTTTGAGTATCGTTGCGATCCAGGTACCGATCTGGCGCATTTCCGCCTCCTTCATGCCACGGGAGGTAACTGCTGGTGTCCCGATCCTCAGGCCGCTTGTGACGAACGGGCTCTTGGTCTCATTGGGGATGGTATTTTTGTTCACGGTGATGGCGGCCTTACCGAGCGCAACCTCTGCTTCAAGGCCCGTAATTCCCTGTTCAGTCAGGTCCAGGAGCATCAGATGGTTATCGGTGCCTCCCGAAACCAGCCGCAGGCCGTTGTCGGTCAGGGTCCCTGCAAGGACCTTGGCATTTTTCACGATTTGCCTGCTGTATTCCCTGAATGATGGTCTGAGGGCCTCCTCAAAGCATACCGCCTTTGCCGCAATGGTGTTCATGAGCGGACCTCCCTGCATACCGGGAAATACGGCTTTGTCGATGGCCTGTGCGTACTCGTTGTTACACATGATCGCGCCTCCCCGGGGGCCTCGGAGCGTCTTATGAGTTGTGGTCGTCGTGAAATTCACCACCCCTACCGAATTAGGGTGGAGACCGGTCGCACAGAGACCTGCGATATGGGCAATGTCTGCCATACAATATGCTTCCACACCATCTGCAATCTCCTGAAATGCCTTGAAATCGATGGTCCTGGGATACGCGGAGGCGCCACAGACGATGATCCTGGGTTTTTCCTTCCGGGCCATCTCATCGATTATCCCGTAATCGAGCATCTCGGTCTTCGGGTCAACACCGTACTGGGCCACCTGGTAGAATTTCCCGGTGAAACTGACGGGAGAGCCATGCGAGAGATGCCCGCCCTGGTTGAGTTTCATGCTCAGGATCTTCTCACCCAGTTTCATGAACGCAAAATATACCGCCATGTTTGCCTGGGTGCCAGAATGGGGCTGGACATTTGCATGTTCGGCACCGAACAGTTTCTTCAGTCTGTCCCGTGCAAGGGTCTCTGCCATATCGTGAAACTCGCAGCCCCCGTAATATCTCTTCCCTGGGTAACCCTCGGCATACTTGTTGGTCATGATCGACCCGATTGCCTCAAGCACCGCATGCGAAACAAGATTTTCAGATGCAATCAGCTCCAGTCCGTTCAGCTGGCGGAGCCGCTCCTTCTCGATAATATCTGCTATTTCTGGATCAGTTTTAGACAGATAGGACATATGGAGAAAGGTTCGCTGCAATCAGGTAATACCTTTTCCCGGTAACAATTGAACGCGTCCGGTCAAATTGTACAGGATGCCTCCGATTTTTTCTGATAGAACAGATAAGCATGTGGACGGAACCCTGGCATCGCGTTTTTTTAATGTTCCTGCTCATATGACAGATTTTTTTAAAATAAAGCACAAACCTTTTTTCCTTAACCGACGATCACTATTATTATTTATAGAGAGGGCCGCATCAGTACAGGAAGAATATCAGGCGGTGCTCATCTGATGCAAAGATCAGAAATCTTGAGCATGAACGCGACCAAAGAGGAGAAACTGATACCAATGATGGAAATTTCAGGAACCGGAGCTGCAACTGAAGAGCGAATTGTAACCATTGAAAAGAAACTGAGGGATATGGAAGCGCTTGTCAAGGGGCTGACCCAGGAACTGCTTGACCTCAAGTCAGTTGCCATGAAAATGTCCAAACAGACCGAAGAGCGGAGCAGGGCGGAGCTCAAGCGGGTTCAGCCCGGTGCACAGGAACAACCCGCAGCACCTGGCACCTGCTGTGCCCCGGCCTTCAAGCACCGTAGTCATGCGAAAGGGAGCGAAACCGTCCGATGCACCCGCAGCGCCTCCGGAACCGGCAATGGACATGATCATGCAGTCAGACGGGACCATGAAGCTTGAACCCCGCAGAGGGGATAAAGATTACATCGTTGCATCGGCCGGATACGGGCGAAACAAAAAGGGAACATCCGTCAAGGGCAAACAGAGCGATCTCATCTACGCCGCAGAGGAAGACAAAAAGGATCCTGCAAAGAAGTAAGGAGCCGGATCTTTGCATATCACAGAACTGGAGATTGATAATTTCAAGTCTTTTTCCAAAAAGACAAAAATTCCCTTTTTAGAGGGTTTTACCGTCATATCCGGGCCCAATGGTTCGGGTAAAAGCAATATCATCGACTCTGTCCTTTTTGTACTTGCACTGTCGAGCTCCCGCAACCTGCGGGCCGAGAAGCTTACCGATTTGATCAACCTCAATTCCGGCAGAAATACCGCAGAGGTCGCACTTGAATTCTCTGACGGGACGAAGATCCGGCGAAGAATAAAACGTACCGGCAACGGGTATTACAGCTATAATTACCTGAACGAACGGCTCTGCAAGCAGAGCGATATTGTCGACCACCTCGCACGGCACGGGATAAAACCCCATGGCTACAATGTCGTGATGCAGGGGGATGTAACCCGCATCATGGAGATGAGTGACTTCGAGCGGCGCAAAGATTATCGATGAGATTGCAGGTGTTTCGGAGTTCGATCTGAAAAAACAGCAGTCTCTTTCCGAACTGGATATCGTGAGGGAACGGATCGAGCGGGAAGAACTGCTCCTGATCGAGCTGACCAGAAGGGTAAACGAGCTGAAACGCGAGCGGGAGCATGCTCTCGAGTACCAGAAATGGCAGAAGGACCTTGCATATTTCCAGAACTGCCGTGCCGCCGCCCAGACTCCATGAGCGTGAGAAGGAGCTGACCTCACTTCTGCGATCGACCGAGGATCATACGATCCAGCTCACCCGCATCGCCGCCGACCGGAGTCTTGAAGAGAATGAGCTCTCCTACCTGAAGGCCGACCTTGCAGATATCGATGACCTGATTAACAAGAAGAGCGGGTCTGACTACCTCAAGCTCATCGCGGAACTCGAAGAGGCAAAGGGCGGGATCAAACTTGCCGAACAGACAATTGTGCGCCTGCGAAAGGATAAGGAAGCCAATCTTGAGGCAATCAACCGTGTCTACATGGATACAAAACGTGCCGAAGCCAGGGTTGCAGAATGTACCGATCAGATCCGCACGCTTTCTATTGACCGTACGAATATTGCCATGGAAGTTGCGGGAGCCAGAGCACAGCTTGAAAAGTTTGAAACCGAGATACGGCAGCATGGTGAGGATACGGAAGGTGCCCGTGAACGATCTGTTCGCCCTCCTGAAAGATCTTGAAGAGAAGAAAGGCCAGCGTTCGGAGATCCTTCACCAGCAGGACATGCTGATCGAGAAGAGCAGGATGCGCACCACGGAACTCGATCGTCTCACCCTGCTTCTCAGCCAGCTTGACGAAGAGTACGCTGCCAAGCAGGCACAGCTTACTGACAGCGAACGCGAGTGTGGCAGATCTTATCGGCGAAAAAAAGGATCTCGACCGTACCCTTTCAGAGCTGGAAGGTGCGATGTTTGCGCAACGGTCCTCCCTTGAACGCCTCCGGACCGAGATCCGGGAATACGAACAGGATGTGTTCCGTCTCGAGGCAGCACAGCAGGCACGGGGTGAATCGGGTGGCAGGGCACTTGAAGCGGTCATGGCCATGGAGCATGTGCACGGAACAATCGCAGACCTCGGGAAAGCCCCTGCCGAGTATGCAACCGCCCTCAATATTGCCGCGGGAAACAAACTCCAGTTCGTTGTCTGTGATGATGACCAGGTGGCTGCGGATGCAATCCGGTACCTGAAAGAAGAACGTCTCGGGCGTGTTACATTCCTCCCCCTCAATAAATTAAAACCCCCTGCCCTGCCTCCGCTGAAAGAACCCGGCATTATCGATTATGCGGTGAATCTGGTCGAGTATGATCCGAAATATGACCGGGCGTTTGCGGTTGCACTCGGGGCGACTGTTGTTGTGGATACTCTTGAACGGGCACGCAAACTGATCGGGAAGTACCGCATGGTAACCCTTGAAGGGGAACTGCTGGACAGGAGCGGGGCGATGACGGGCGGTGCGACAAAAAAGCAGTGGCGGCCGGGGTTTTGGTGCCGCTGTCGATGACGAGATCATCCGGATCCGTGCCCATCTCGGTGAAGTCCAGGCAGAAGCGGCAACCCTTGAAGCAGGGATTAAAAGGATCACCGCCGAGGTGGATGCCCGGCGGGCAACACGCAACGAGATCGACCAGAAGATTGCACGTTTCGGGATGTTTACCGAGGAATTTTCCCGCAGGTTCGATGCGATCACGGTTGAGAAGCAGACCATTGATGCTGCAGTTGCCCGTCAGCAGGAAGAGACAAGAAATGGTGCCGCGGAACTTACCGCACTCGAAGCATCACTTGACAAAACCACGGAAACAATCAATGAAATTACCGCCCGGATTGACGAGATCAAGAAACGGCTTGACGATACCAATATCCCGGTTCTCACCGATCAGATAGAGAAGAAGAGAAAAGAGATCGAAGAGGCAGAGCGACGCCTGCAGAAACAAGGAAGGGGATATCAACGATGCCCAGCGGGAACGGCAGCACTTCAACGCCCGGCTTGCGGAGCTGGCAGAAGACCGCAAACGTCAGGACGAACGCAACCAGCAGATCGATACCGAGATTGCCGGATCAAACGAACAGATAGCAGCCCACAAATCACAGATTGCAGCCCTCGAGGAGCGGCAGAAGGAATTTTCGGGCGTGCTTGACGAACTACGCACCAAACGGGCGGAGGTCTCCCAGCACATCCAGGAATCTGAACTCAAGATTATGAAGTTCGATGCCGAACGGGAGCGGATCACCGTCCTGATGAGTGCGATCGAGGAACGTGCCCGGAGTCTTGGCGCTGAAGTGGACATCGCTCAGGCAGCAGGCGGGCGATATGGATACAAAACTGTCGCTTTCTGAAATTGAAGGGAAGATCGCCGAGGCTGACGGGGCCCTGCGGAAGATCGGGGCGGTGAATATGCTCGCGATCGAAGAATACGAGAAGGTGCAGAGGCAGGTTGACGGAACGGACGGAGCGAAAGGAAACCCTGTCCCGTGAACGGACGACCCTGATTGAACGGATCGAGAAATTTGAGCAGATGAAATTCGAGGCATTTACCACGGCTTTCCGGGCGATTGATGCAAATTTCCGGGAAATATTTGCGCGTCTTACCAGCGGGAGCGGGCATCTCATCCTCGAAAATGAGGAAGATCCGTTTGCCGGTGGCATGACATTTGCCGTCCAGCCCCGCGACAAGAAAGTCCACCTCCTTTCTTCATTATCCGGAGGTGAAAAATCACTTACCACCCTTGCCTTCATTTTCTCTATCCAGAGGTATATCCCTGCCCCCTTCTACGCGTTTGATGAAGTGGACATGTCGCTTGACGGTTCCAATGTTGAACGGATTGCCTCCATGATAACGGAGCTCTCCCCCCAGTCCCAGTTTGTCATTGTATCGCTGCGCAAACCCATGATCGAGGCAGCAGAACGGATCATGGGAGTCACCCTGCGGCCGGATAAGAGCACGCTCGTCACCGGAGTAAAGGCACATGGCTGATCCGGCCGGGAGATGAACCAGGACAAAATCCAACCGGTGTTTCTGATCATCAGCAGATAGTGCCTGCCGTGAATGGTCCGGAAACGAAAGAGACCGGGGAACACGAAAAGGGAATACCGGTATCCGGAAGTCTCCCGGATCCGACGATCCGACACTTCAGGGTGCCGTTGAAGACCCGGTTGAGATCCTTGTCGGCCTTGCTGAACGCGGGAGAGATCGATCCGTGGAACATCAATATTATCGAGGTGACCGACCGCTTTCTTACCGAACTGGAACGGCGCCGGCAGCTCAATCTCCAGGTTTCGGGGCGTACGCTCTTTTATGCGGCCACGCTGCTGAGGATGAAGTCAGAACATCTCTCACTCCAGTCATGATCCGGAAGAAACAGGTCCGGAGGAGGATGATGAAACATTTGGCGAAAACTTTGACCTGGAACTCGATTCCGAGACTGACTATCGAGAGCAGACTCGGACCTATCGAGCGGCTTGAGCATGAGATACAACGCCGGCTTGACAGGAAGAACCTGCGAAAGAGCCCGGTCACGCTCTTCGAGCTCGATCGTTGAACTAAAAAATCTCGAAAAAGAGGAGCGGAGGCGTCGCAGACTGACTGACGTCGGGGATGATCTCATCTGTGCCGAAGACGTCGTGAGTATTGCGCACGATGAAGGCTACCAGGAATCGGCAATGATCCGGCTGGAAGAATATCTTGAAGGGATAGAGACTGACAGCGAAATGACCCTTGCAGAGTTGTGCAGACAGCTGGAATGGCAGGTACCGGAGGTCTATATCCCCCTCCTTTTTCTTGCCCTTGACGGGAGGTGCTCACTCCGGCAGGAAGAGTTCTTCGGCGATATTTTTGTGCAGATCTGCCGTGCCGGGTGACACCTATTCCGTATCAACCGGGAGAACAGACGAGTTATCATTACCATCGACTCTATTCAGGGAATTTTCTGAGCAGATTCTGGACAGGCATTTCCGTTGCTTCAACTCCGTCCCGCTGCTCCAGCCCGGAAGAGGTGGAGTTTTGCCACCGGATTAGTGCTAAATGCAGCCATTTTCAGCTCCGAGACAGCCCCGGATGACCGGATAAGCGGGAAGCAAGCGAATCCCGAAATTACTATGCACAGTTTCGGCGAATTAGTGCCGGAAAGCCGTACAGAAAGGGGAAATAGAAAGGGAAATGGAGGTCGGTGAGAGGAGTCAGGGAGTATCTTCCGGAGAAATTCCCCGTGATGTATTTTCGGGAAAAAACCTGGATAAAAAAATTGAGTCCCCCAAAAGGATGCGCCCCCTGCTTCAGTCATTTCATTCGGGCTCCACAGCGGGACTACCTGAAAATAGGTGAACGATGTACAATCCGAAAAAACCATACATAAAAAAATAAACCCTCCTAAGAATCCGTCAATTACTACAGACATTTTATCCAGTATTCCAGAGGGATCCCAGAAAATTGCTGAACGATTCCCTATGGGCTCGCGCGATCGCGGCATGGAATTTTTTCCCGGAAATCCGGATTTGTGTTTTACGCCGGTAAAAGTGATCCGTCAAACCCGCGCTCTTACAAAATCGTAATCATGACATGCAGTTCCGGCACAGAGATTCTGGATTCGTAACTTACAGGTCTCTCAACAATGAATAAGCGTAAATCAGTGTTGAAATGGTAAATGGTGGGGCAATCAGAAATTATTTTTTTCTGAATATTTTTTGAATCAATAGATCAAGGACGAAAAATGGGAGCAGGTTCCATGGGTAACGTTTAAGTGTTGAATGTGTTAATTATGTGATCCACAAGATCTGATGACGAACCGACGAAAACCGCCGCAGGGGCGGTGTCGGTTCCGAAATAAAAAGTGTGCAGGTAACAAGGTATAAATAATCCTCTAACCTACACTATAGGCCTGTGTTTAAGTAAAGCAAACACGACGATAATAATCATTCCAATTACTTTTGATGGAGATCCAACGAGATCCGGCTTGACCGGAGTTGGTTCTGACGTTGATACTGGCAATGCGGAAATTTGTTTAGTAACCGCTAATTCCTTAAAACAGTTCAGTAACTAAAGTGTGCGTACATTGTACAATTAAATTCTGGTTGATCCTGCCAGAGGCCACTGCTATCGGAGTTCGATTAAGCCATGCGAGTCGAGAGGTGCAAGACCTCGGCATACTGCTCAGTAACACGTGGACAACCTACCCTATGGAGGGGGATAACCCCGGGAAACTGGGGATAATACCCCATAGACTATGAATGCTGGAATGCTCTGTAGTTGAAAGGTCCGCCGCCATAGGATGGGTCTGCGGCCGATTAGGTTGTTGTTGGGGTAACGGCCCAACAAGCCTGTAATCGGTACGGGTTGTGGGAGCAAGAGCCCGGAGATGGATTCTGAGACACGAATCCAGGCCCTACGGGGCGCAGCAGGCGCGAAAACTTTACAATGCGGGAAACCGTGATAAGGGAACTCCGAGTGCCCGTAAAATCGGGCTGTCCATCTGTTTAAATAACAGGTGAAGAAAGGGCCGGGCAAGACCGGTGCCAGCCGCCGCGGTAATACCGGCGGCTCGAGTGGTGGCCACTATTACTGGGCTTAAAGCGTTCGTAGCTGGTCTGTTAAGTCTCTGGGGAAATCTACTGGCTTAACCAATAGGCGTTTCAGGGATACTGGCAGACTAGGGACCGGGAGAGGTGAGGGGTACTCCAGGGGTAGGAGTGAAATCCTGTAATCCTTGGGGGACCACCTGTGGCGAAGGCGTCTCACCAGAACGGCTCCGACAGTGAGGGACGAAAGCTGGGGGAGCAAACCGGATTAGATACCCGGGTAGTCCCAGCCGTAAACGATGCGCGTTAGGTGTATCGGTGACCACGAGTCACCGAGGTGCCGAAGAGAAATCGTGAAACGTGCCGCCTGGGAAGTACGGTCGCAAGGCTGAAACTTAAAGGAATTGGCGGGGGAGCACCACAACAGGTGGAGCCTGCGGTTTAATCGGACTCAACGCCGGAAATCTCACCGGATAAGACAGCTGTATGATAGTCGGGCTGAAGACTCTACTTGACTAGCTGAGAGGAGGTGCATGGCCGTCGTCAGTTCGTACTGTGAAGCATCCTGTTAAGTCAGGCAACGAGCGAGACCCACGCCAACAGTTGCCAGCTCGTCCTCCGGGATGGTGGGGACACTGTTGGGACCGCCTCTGCTAAAGAGGAGGAAGGAATGGGCAACGGTAGGTCAGCATGCCCCGAATTATCCGGGCTACACGCGGGCTACAATGGGTGGGACAATGGGTATCGACACCGAAAGGTGAAGGCAATCTCCTAAACCCATCCTTAGTTCGGATTGTGGGCTGCAACTCGCCCACATGAAGCTGGAATCTGTAGTAATCGTGTCTCAACATGGCACGGTGAATATGTCCCTGCTCCTTGCACACACCGCCCGTCAAACCACCCGAGTGAGGTCTTGATGAGGCCGTCGTTTTTGCGGCGGTCGAATCTAGGTTTTGCAAGGGGGGTTAAGTCGTAACAAGGTAGCCGTAGGGGAATCTGCGGCTGGATCACCTCCTAACGAAATTGATTTTTTGGGTATATGCGGTTGCTAAACAAACTGTAAAATTGCCAGTGTCGACAAGAAAAGGCTCCATCGCCATAAGGGGCGGAGGAGCATGGGTTCGAATCCTTCGGAGCCGGTTTAGATGCACCTCGGGATGTGAATCACGAGGGAAGGGCTGAGAGTCAAACCAATGACTTTTCGAGGCCGTGTAAAGGTTTGCACACAGGACGTTAAATGGGTTTAGCGGAGCATTAGTATAAACCTACCATTGGATGGCTCGGTTCAAGTGCCGATGAAGGGCGTGCCAAGCTGCGATAAGCTCCGGGTAGACGCAAGGAATCTATGATCCGGAGATACCCTAATGGGACATCCCAACGCTTCGGCGTTTATCCGTAAGGATAGGGAACGCCCCGAATTGAAACATCTCAGTAGGGGCAGGAGAAGAAATCAACCGAGATGTCGTTAGTAGAGGCGATCGAACACGACAGAGCTCAAACCGAATCCCGCAAGGGAGATGTGGTGTAATAAGCCCACCGTACGAACCTGGATGTGAAGCGGAAGTTGCCTGGAACGGCACACTACAGAGGGTGATAGTCCCGTACGCATAAGCAGACAGGTTCAGGTGGAGTCTTGAGTAACGCGGGTTGGAATTCTCGCGTGAATTCGGGGGTCATCAACCTCCAAAGCTAAATACAACTTGAAACCGATAGCGAAGTAGTAGCGTGAGCGAAAGCTGAAAAGTAACCCTGAAAAGGTGGTTAAAAGCGCCTGAAATTGGTAGGTGATCGCGAGTTGCGGCATGAAAGGATCTTGCATGTGAAGGAACCCGTCGCGAGGCGGTAGTACGGGCATGCCTGCCAGTGTCGCAACGTACGTTTTGAAGAACGGGCCAGAGAGTTTATTCTATTGGCGAAGGTTAACCCAAAAGGGAAGCCACAGGGAAACCAACAAGTCCGTAGCAGCAATGCCTGGGACGACGTATTAAAAGTGCGTGGAGTCAGTAGGATAAGACCCGAAGCCGGGTGATCTATGCGTGGGCAGGTTGAAGCGTGACGAAAGTTGCGTGGAGGACCGCAAGCCGTATTGATATGCAAATCATTGGTGTGACCTGCGTATAGGAGTGAAAGATTAATCGAACCCGGCATCAGCTGGTTCCTCCCTAAACATGTCGCAGCATGACCTAACCGGAGGTCGTTGGTGAGGTAGAGCACTGATTGGGGGAGCTGGGCGGGAAACTGCTCACCCCCCTGTCAAACTCCAAACTCCCCAACACCCTAGATGGTTGGAAGTCCGCATTGCGGGGTAAGCTTGTATTGCGTAAGGGAAACAACCCAGACCGTGGTTAATGTCCCTCAATGTAGGCTAAGTGTAAACACTGAAATTGGTCCTAGGTCAAAGACAACTGGAAGGTGAGCTCAGAAGCAGCTATCCTTTAAAAAGTGCGTAACAGCTTACCAGTCAAGATTTAGGGCGGTGAAAATGGACGGGGCTAAAGCCTACTACAGAGACCACGGAGCACCGAAAGGTGATCTGGTAGGGAGGCGCTCTGCATGGGTAGAAGCTGGGGCGTGAGTTCCAGTGGACCGTGTAGTGTTGAGAATTCTGGCACTAGTAGAAGCATAGATGGGTGAGAATCCCATCCGCCGCAGGGGCTAGGTTTCCTCGGCAATGTTCGTCAGCCGAGGGTTAGTCGGTCCTAAGGTGCGTCGTAACTCGAACGTACCGACAGGGAAACAGGTTAATATTCCTGTACCATGTGATTTTTAGCGCAAGCCCTGACGCTTTGGGGTATGCCCAGCGGGACTGTCGTCCCGTCCAAGCGTATAATTCCGTGGAGTACCGTAATGGTGAGAATCGGAGGAAAGCGTGATGGGGAAACCAGGCAAATTCCCGGAGCCCATGAAAAGGGAATCACATGTCCGTACCGAGAACCGACACAGGTGCCCCTCGCTGAAGAGGTGTAGGCGTGTCGGATTTAATCGTAGTTAAGGGAACTCGGCAAATTGGCCCCGTAACTTTGGGATAAGGGGTGCCTGCCTGGAGATCAGGCAGGTCGCAGTGACCGGGTCGCACTAACTGTCTAATAACAACATAGGTGACTGCAACTCCGAAAGGACTAGTATAGTCACTGATTCCTGCCCAGTGCGAGTATCTGAACACCGGGTTCAACCGGACGAAGGACTCGTAAACGGCGGGGGTAACTATGACCCTCTTAAGGTAGCGTAGTACCTTGTCGCTTAATTGGCGACTTGCATGAATGGATTAATGAGTGCGATACTGTCCCTAACACGAATCCGTTGAACTTTTTGTCCTAGTGCAGAGACTAGGGACTCCTGATGGGAAGTGAAGACCCCGTGGAGCTTTACTGCAGCCTGTCGCTGAATTACGATAATCCTTGCGCAGGGTAGATGGGAGGCGTTATATCCGTTCTCTTTCGGGGAAGGGGAGCCAACGATGAGACACCATCCTAGTTTTGTTGTAGTTCTCACTCTTACGAGGACAACGGTAGGTAGGCAGTTTGGGTGGGGCGCCACACCCTCGAAAAAATATCAAGGGTGCCCCAAGGTCAACTCATGTGAGTCAGAAACTCACAGAAGAGTGTCAAGAGCATAAGTTGGCCTGACGCGATCATGCAAAGCAAATGATCGCGAGAGGAAACTCGGGTCTAACGAACCAATATAGCCTTTTGGTGAGGCTTATTGACTACAGAAAAGCTACCCCGGGGATAACAGAGTCGTCGCCGGCAAGAGCACATATCGACCCGGCGGCTTGCTACCTCGATGTCGGTTCTTTCCATCCTGGCCGTGCAGCAGCGGCCAAGGGTGAGGTTGTTCGCCTATTAAAGGGGATCGTGAGCTGGGTTTAGACCGTCGTGAGACAGGTCGGTTACTATCTATCAGGAGTGTAAGGAGTCTGAGGGTAAGAATGAAATAGTACGAGAGGAACTTTCATTCGGCGCCTCTGGTCGATCGGTTGTCTGACAAGGCAGTGCCGAGCAGCTACGCGCCAAGGGATAAAAGCTGAAAGCATCTAAGCTTGAAACCCGGCCTAAAAAGAGACTCCGTTGAGGACACGGGTAAAAGACCCGTTTGATAGGCTTGGGATGTACGCACGAAGGCAACGACGTGTTCAGTCCGCAAGTACTAACGTCCAAACGCTAGTGCTCACCACGTTAAACCCAGACGAAATTCTGTGTGCAAACCTTATATCTTATCCCGGCATAGTGGATAGGGTATCATACTACACGGTTGCCAAGGTGGCGGAGCGGCCACGCGGTTGACTGCAGATCAACTACACTCCAGTTCAAATCTGGACCTTGGCTTTCGGAGAAGTTCTCTACGAGCTTCGACGATAATCAACGTATCGAAAACATGTGGTGATAGCGGCCATAGCAGTTGGGACACACCTGGTCTCATTCCGAACCCAGAAGTTAAGCCAACTCACGTAGTATGTTGTACTGAGGTACGCGAGTCCTCGGGAACCATACCAAGCTGCTATCACCTTCCTTCCTTAGAGTATATTGTTTCTCAAAAATTCTACCGGTGAGCGGATGCTCATGATAATTATGTTATTCTGTCGTATGAGCGATACCAAGTGGTTCGCGACCCGGATGACATATTCTGCCTCAGGTGCCAGCCTGAAAAAAACGGTATTTCAATAAAAACCCGGGCAAACCGGATTTATTTTTGGAATTTTCGGATTTTTATACATTTTAACAAATGATTAAATATACCAGAACAGTCATTCTTTCACTAGGTAGATGGTATGATCCCGGTTCTTCTGGCATCAGGTTTTATCGTATATGGATTTATTCAGTTTGTCGTTGCCGGTATCGCGTTAATCCTTGCACTGAAATGGAATAAATTCGAATTTCTGCCGGGTCTTGTCTTCCTCTTCCTGTATTCTGTTATTGAAGCAATCGATCTCTTCTTTTTTGCCATAACAAGCAGTGTTTTCATCGATGTTGCCCAGTTTGGATTTATTCTCATGTCCATTATTTTTTTTATTATCGGGATGCACCCTGTCTATGCACCGAAGCTTGTGTCGGTGATGCACCAGAAGAATACCCGGGACGAACCCGCCAGGAATGAATCGGTCATATCAATCCTGAAAAAATTCTGATTATTCATATCCGGATCATAATTGTATCCCCGGGGAGAATCCGCCTTTTTCAGGAACGAGGAAGGACCCCGATGAATCGCATAATTATGAGCCCGTATGAAAAATCTGTACGGGGATTTACCGTCAGTTTATTGCATGCAGGAAAAAATTTATCTGTCCGGTCAGGAATCAACGCTCTATGAACCAGCCAATTATCCTGATTACCGGCTCGACCGATGGAATTGGTAAGGCAACGGCACAGGACCTGCTCTCCCGTGGTGCTGAAGTAATAATTCATGGACGCAACAAACAGAAGGGAAACCGGGTGCAAAAGGAGCTGGCGACGGTAACCGGAGGCTCCCTGCCTGACCTTCTGGTTGCCGATCTCTCAAGTCTGGATCAGGTGCGGCAGATGGCGGAGAATATTACTTCACGGTATACACGGCTTACTGTCCTTATCAACAATGCAGGAACATTTGAAAAAGAAAGGCATCTCACATCGGGTGGTGTAGAAAAGACCTTTGCCGTCAACTATCTTGCACCGTTTCTTCTCACCCGGTTGCTCCTTCCCGTTCTAACGAATAATACTCCCTCCCGCATTGTCACAGTTGCATCCAGCGCCCACGAAGATGTGGATCGTATTGACTGGGATAACCTCCCGGCACAGGATCACTATGACGGATGGGGAGCATATGCCCTTTCGAAATTTGCAGATATTACCCTTACCTACTCCCTCGCCCGTGCGATTGAGGGAACCGGAGTTACGGCAAACTGCCTCCATCCCGGGGTTACGGACACAAAACTTCTCAGGCTCGGCATTTCCCGGTTATCCGTCAATTTCACCTGAGGAGGGGGCGCAAACTTCAATATACCTCGCAACTTCCCAGGACGTGGCCGGGACATCGGGAAGGTATTTTGATGGCCGGAAACAGGTCCGTTCTTCTGCGCTGACCTACAACCGGGAAGTCCAGGACCGGCTCTGGGATCTTGCTGAAAATCTCGTGGGCGGAACCCTTCCCGATGCCATTCCTCCTTCTTTATGAGTATCTCCGGCTGGTCAGACCGGAAAATACCGTATCCCGGGAGAACGGAATCAGAATAAAAAAGTACGACGTTACTGGACCTTGATCTCTTTTTTCCCGGCCCAGAGTCCATGGAGGTTGCAGTACTCGATGACATGGATGATCCCGCCTTTCAGCAGTTTCATCTTCAGGACAACTTCCGGCTGAGCTGTCACCGGGGTCAGGGAGACCTTTGCCAGAACGACAGGGTTGAATGCCCGTCCCTCCTCCTCAAGCGTTACCATAATCCACCGTATCGAGTGCTCGACCGTGTTCGGGTGTGGTCCTACCGTCACCCTGATATCGAAGGGCTCGTCAGGTTTCACCTTTGGTGGTGCATCAATCTTGGGTGTATGACTTTCCCGCTTACCAAGCGCCTCCCCGGCAGCGGCATCATAGGTATAAATCATGTTTCCGAATACATGTTCAGCCATCTATAACATCCTCATTAAGGTTCATCCGACCCGTTGATCGTGTCCAATACCCTCCCGCAGGAGAATAGTACGCAAAGTTTGTGCGCAATGTAGGATCATTCAAGATATATATAATATTTCGGACAGGGGCAATTTTACCGGTCTTTCCATTAAACCGAAGACCAGTGATACCCTCATTTTATCTTCCCCAATATCCATAACCAAAGATAATGATCCCGGACCCGCACCCAGACCTTCTCACCCTCCTCAAATCAAACGCACCGGATCCCAGGAAGCCCATCCCGCTCGTGAGGCAGAATTTCTCTGCGTTTATCGGGGAGATGAGAGGAGAAGAATATGAACCTCCGGCGGTTGAGTCTGTGGAAATCAGCACGGATCTGAAAGGCTTCTGGATCGGTGGCCCCGAGGTGTCAACCGATCAGATCATCCTTTTTTTCCATGGCGGGTGTTTCAGTATCGGATCGACTCAGGATTACCTTGAACTCTGCTCACGGATCGCAAAGGCTGCGCATACCCGGGTCTTTTCGGTTGATTACCGGCTTGCTCCGGAGCACGTCTTCCCGGCTCCTGTGGAAGATGCTGTCACGGCATATACATATCTTCTCTCCCGTGGCTGGCAGGCTCACCGGATACTACCTACGGGTCTATCATCCGGGGGGACCCTTGTACTCGATCTCCTTCTGTCCCTGCGTGACCGCGGGATGCCCCTCCCACCTGCCGGGGTATGCATGTCGCCGTTCGTAGACATGCGTTTTAAAGGAGAGTCAGTTACAAAGAATATCGATAATGACTGGCTCACCCCGGCAATCCTTGGTGCGATCCGAGGGGGCTACCTTGCCGGGCATGATCCCACCGACCCCCTGGTGTCTCCCATGAACGCTCGGCTCCGGGGGCTGCCACGTCTCTATATCCAGGCAGGGACGCACGAACTGTTACTATCGGATATCGCCTCGTTTGTTGACAAGGCACGCTGGGCGGGAGTCCCGGTCCAGTTCGAGATCTGGGAGGGAATGTTCCATTGCTGGCAGGCATTTCCTGTTCAGCTTCCTGAAGGACAACGGGCAATAGACCATGCCGGGACATTTATCCGGGACGCGGTCACCCGCTGAGGGTGACGTTATCTGGTATCCTATTCACTTTTTTTCCTGCTGACAGTGCATACCGTAACCCGTTCCCGGTATATTTTCGTCATGACGGAGGGTCAACAACCTTCATCACATCCCGCATCCCATCTCGATCCTATGTTTGAAAGCATTGGCAGGAGTATCGAGGCTCGTAAAGACGAGCTGGACCATTCTGATGGACGATAAAAAACTTCTCGTATTCCCGATACTGTCCGGTCTGCTAACCCTGCTGGTCCTGCTGACCTTTGCACTCCCCCTTCTCTTTGCCGGGACGGTCATGGGTCTGGCAATTGCCGGTTCCGGCATCTTCTTCCTGATCCTGTTTGCCTTTTATGTTGTCAGCTATTTCATTGTCATTTTCTTCAATACAGCGCTGGTCAGCTGCGTGAATGCACGCCTGAATGGAACAGAGATGTCAGTTGGAGAAGGTCTCAGCCATGCCTCACGGCACCTTCCCTCAATTTTTGCATGGGCACTCATTTCCGCCACGATAGGTCTCATCCTGCACCTTATCGAACGGCGGGCAGGTGTCCTCGGGCGGATCGCCGGGGCGATTGTCGGGGGCGTCTGGAGCCTCCTTACATTCTTTGTCGTTCCGGTTCTTGTCCTCGAGGACAAGGGTGTGCTGGACTCGGTAAAGGAGTCTGTATCGCTGATAAAAAGGACCTGGGGTGAGAGCATCGTGGGTTCCGGCTCGATCCTGCTGATATTCGTCGCGACAGGGTTCGTTGCGTTCCTCGCTTTGCTCGGGACGCTGGCATTCGGAAATATGATTGTCTTTGGGACCGCCCTGGCCCTTTTCCTCATTCTTATCGTTGTTCTTGTAGTTGTTGCCCTGGCAATGCAGGGGATCTTCGTAACGGCACTCTACACCTATGCCCGGACAGGGATCGTTCCGACTGCATTCAGCCGCGACCTTATCGAACATGCATTTGTCCCGAGACATGCAGGGCCGGGAAATATCTGAATTCATCTTTTCTCCGTTGTCTGGATCAACTGGCCGCGGTCTTTCCTCCCTATCTCTTCTATTCCCCTCAGGTGAATACCGGATTCAGAAGGCAAACGGTAAGGATCTGAAAGATCGAATGGATCCCCGGTGACGATTACCGGTACAGTCAATTTTTCGGGCCAATCCAATACCTTTACTGTTCCCGGATTCCAACGTCTGAGTATGGAGAACAACGCAGGATGGGAGTCTCTGTCTGGGAAAACTACCGAGGAAAAGCTGACGATCCCTGGGTGTAATGAAGGGAAGTATGCTCGATATCCGCATGCTGGACGAGATCAGCCGGAAATACGAGGTGGGAGTCTACCTTTTTTTCGAAGAAGTGCTTGCACGTACCCGTTCGCTTGAATCCGTGCTGACAGAATATGATCCTGTTCCGGAGTATGGCCGCCCCTTCATCACTGTCGGGAGCTTCCTCCGTTTCACCCGGGAAAACGACCCGTCATTCGAACAGACCCTGCGGGAATTTCCGCTCGTTATCGAGATTGTGAGCACCGGTGATATGGAATCACCGGCCCGGGGAACACCTGTACGTTTTATCACCGGGATAATGCCTTTCCTTGACGAGCTGGATGTCGATTCCAATCCGTCCTGCTGACCTGGTATTTTGACCTCTCACCGCACCATTTTTTTATTAATAAAAAAGGGATAGGTCTGCGATAGTCCAGGGCATATTATCGGTACGGATAGTAGCCCTGGCTGTCATACCATCGAAACCGTCGCCGCTCTTTGCTGGCGGGAACATACAATTCATGGTCAATGCCTGGATGTGCTAAAATCAGTATATCGCGTTTTCCGGGTACCTTTATAGAACAACGATCATACCTCTTCCTCAGATTCTCCGGTTCGGAATTAACCGGAACCAGTCATGGCCAAACGATCCAAAACATATATCTGGCAGTTTGTTATCGGTCTTGGATTCACTTTCCGGGATCTGGACAGCGATCGGCATCGACCCCGGGTCGGTGATCCTGAATGTTCTCGGGGATATCATCGGGAGGGTATATTCCGATCCCGGGTCAGATCTCTTCTCCTTCTCCTCCCGACAGTCCTGCTCGTCCTCTCTGTCATCGGGGCGTACCGGCGGGGAAGAGTGCTGGGGCTTGTCTCCGTTATCGTAGCCTATATTTCAGGACTTGTCATCCTTGTCTCAATCATGACATCAGCTCATCCTTCTGATTGTCGCGGTCATCACCGGATATCTCGCCACCAACCGGCGTCATGAGAAAAAAACTGACGGGGATCTGACCTTCATCTTTTAAATTCAAGCAGGACAAACTGGTAAGAGCATGAGCATGTTTCCCAAAAAGAATCTTTTTTTGGTATTTGATTCCTTTCTCCCCAGCAAATACCTTCTCAAATTCAGGAAATTCATTTTTTTTGAGCCATTCCTGGGAAACGATATTGCAAACCGGGGCAGGCTTTCCCACTACGGCAGCCAGGATCGTAAAGAATTTGCAAAGTCGTTGAAAAAAATCCGCTCCGAAACGGAACTGCTGCTGGAAGACATTGAGGCATACAACATCTACATGGCCGTACGGCAGACGCAGAAAGTGCCGGGCGATATTGCTGAAGTTGGGGTGTATAAGGGAGGTTCGGCAAAGATCATCTGCTCGGCAAAGGGAGAAAAGCACCTCCATCTCTTCGATACATTCGAAGGCCTGCCAAAAGTGGAGGATATCGATATGGTCTGGCCTTTTTACGAGGGTAAGTTTGCCGCTTCGTGCGATCACGGTGAAAGATTATCTGAAAAATGACAACAACGTGTTCTTTCTATAAAGGCATCTTTCCCGTGACATCAGATCCGGTGAAAGAAAAAATGTTTTCCATGGTAAATCTCGATGTCGATACCTATGAAAGCACAAAGCAGTGCCTTGAGTTCTTCTACTCCCGCATGAGCCCGGGAGGTATCCTCCTCTCCCATGATTACATCACCGCCCCGGGTGTGAAAAAAGCCTTTGACAATTTTTTTTACGGCAAGGCAGAACCGGTTCTTGAAACAGCCGGATCCCAGTGCCTCGTCGTCAAAGTATAAAAACTACTTTTTCAGGTCTTCTTCTCTGGCACGTTCCATTTTTCCTGCCGTTAATCATTCACGATCAAGCAGGCCGAAGATGAGTACAAGAAGTCCCGCCAAGCACTACGACAATCCCGATTAACCCTTTTACCGCAATTATTGCTTCCGGAAGAAAGATCCATATCGCAAGACCGCCGATTGCAAGGAGTACAAGTCCCATGATGACCGAGATGATTCCCATCGTATCCATATCTTTTCCTCAAACTCTCTTTTTCTGTGAACCGTCCATATAAGGATATGGTATCGATCGGCTGGCCTCTCACCGCACGGCACGTTGGGTCAGGGATTTCCACGGGTAGGGAAGAACAAACATAATCAGCATCGCTGCAATAATCGGGACAGGGATTGTTCCCAGTGCAGCAGCGAGCGAATAATGGTCAGCAATCATCCCATTGACCGCCACGCCAAGCCCCCCGAATCCTATTGCAAGACCCAGCATCATTCCGGAGGCGAGTCCCACGTTCTGCGGAAGAAGTTCGTGTGACATCGCAACAGCGACGGCAAAGGTCGACCAGAGGAAGAACCCGAACAGGAGAATAGCGATGATCGCAACGATCCCCGTACTCGCAAAGAAGAGGTAAAAGAAAGGAACGAACCCGGCAAGACCGATGATCATGAACTCTTTTCTGCCGATCCTGTCGGATATCTGTCCTCCCATCACCTGCCCGGCAACTCCGGCAAGGAGCATCAGGGTCATGATGATACCTGCCGTCATAAGATCATATCCCTGGGTAACCAGGAACATGGGCAGGAAGGTGATCGCGGCAAAGACTGCCCATGCCCTGAGAATCGATACGATCATGAGAATCACAAACGGTTTTTTCGACTGGTCATTTCCAGTCTGTGGATTCCGGCCTGGTATGGGACTGGCATGCTCCGGCAATCCCGCCCGGGAGAAGGTACCTGAGGGCAAGCACCATGAACAGTGCCGGGAAAATGAGGAAGAGGAGCCCGGGAAGCCCCAGCCAGAAGACAAGGAGCCCGGTGAGAACCGGTCCGATCGCATAACCAAAATTTCCTCCTACCACGAAAATACGAGGTGATCCGTCCGCGGTTTTCGCTGATGCAGAGGCGGTTGACCAGGCTCAGGGCGGTCGGGTGGAAACAGGCATGTCCCAGCGCTGCGATGATCGCAAGGAGCATGATCAGGTAATAGTTCTGGGTAATGCCCATGAGAGCGATAAATACTGCACTCACCAGAAGGCTGATGCTGATGTTTACCGAGAAACCTTTTGCGTCCGAGAGCCAGCCGACAAGAGGCTGGGTGAATGACGAGGTGATATTGTATGCAGTGACAAGCAGCCCGGCCGCAAGGTAGGAGTAGCCGTTGTTCAGCGATGAGCAGGGGAAGAATTGCCGGCAGCACCGGCATGTAAATATCGGTGACAAGGTGTGCAGCGGCAAGTCCCGGTTATGGTATTTTTTATGGTGCGCGGCTGGACGAGTTGTTTCCGTTTCAGACGTAGGATCTCAACCCCGATCTCCTGCACATCCCGGGTATGGAAGGAAAAGGTACGTTGAGGGGAAATATTCCCCCGACATGTTCGTCGATTTCCGCCCTCTCCGCTGTGTAGGTTTCTATGAATTGGGCAGAACCCGCATTAAAGATACTGTAGGTGACAGGTGCAAGGGCAAGGGCAAGGTCGATGAACGGGCGATCGGCATGCACTTTCTGGGCACCAAACGGCGGGTTCATGATCACGGTATCAGTCCAACCCAGACGTGCAGGAAGTGCTGCGTCACGCACATCAGCGACAATAAACTCAACATCAACCCCAAGCAGTGCCGCATTTGCTCCCGCCACTTCGATTGCCTCTGGGTCGATATCAACTACCCTGAACTTTTGCCGCACCGAGAAGGGCGGCCCCAATGGCGAGCACACCGGTGCCGCTGCCGAGATCGCACACATTCTTTCCCTCAATATCGCCCTTTCATGAGTGCATGGAACAGCAACCGTGCAGCCAGCGGGGCCGGTGTCTGGTACTGTTCGAGAGCGGCACGCGGGCAGAGAAAATCCTGAAAGCCGCTGGAGTGCCATCTCAAGGTGTTTGAGTTTCATACGATCTCGTCAATGGCGTACTCTTCCCATGTACGGGTCACCGCACAGGATCTCAAACTCCTGCGGTGAGAGAACCGGCACCGGAAAGCGTACCTGGTCATCGTACGCCAGACGGGGACAGGCAGTATTGACGTAACAGGCAAACCCGAGGTTGAGCAGTTCGTCCGGGCTGACCTCTCTCATGGTAACGATGACGGCATCGTCTGAAAGCCGGGCAAGGCGTTGTGCAAGTTCCATCCGCCGCTGCCCGCTTTTGGTGCTGACGATGATACCCAACGGTTCGTGCACCCCGCGCCTTTTCAATGACCGCAAAACGGCGGCGCATAAGAGAATCCCCACGCACCTCCTGTGCAGTTCCGGTGAGCGGATCCAGTGCAATCACCCGTGCCCTGGTGGCGATTGCAATACCGGTAGGGTGAAAGAGTCCCGGTGCCCACAAAAAGAATCTCGTCAGCACCGCTCACCCGTGCGGCTGCAAAACTGCACCCGAGCACCTGACCGCGGACCGGGGTACGCCCGCTCCCTTCTGCAACAAGGGCAGTAATACCTGGTGGATTGAGGAATGCCTCCATCGCCGGGATAAGCCGGATGTGCTGGATTGTTGTGACAAGGCCAACGGTTCTTCCCGTGAGAAGAGGAAGCGCATTTTCCAGGACTGCAACATCGAACGCATACCTCCCATGGTTCAAAGATTACCTGCGGTTGTTCATCGACCGGCGCATGACCGAAATGGACAAGCACATCGGCAGATCCCGAGGTATCGAGTGCAAGATCACAGGCACCATAACAGGGGTCACCACTGACAGTCACCTCAAAACCGGCATCCTTCAATGCAGCAACTATTTCTGCTGAACGCCGTTTCAGGCCTTCCGGGAACTGGAGAGTAACGGTGCGGGCCCCCCGCTTCTTCAGGCGCTCAATAAGGTCAGAGATGTCGTTCAACAACATACACCTTATCGGTCACTTCAATCTTTACGAGGGATTTGTAGGGGCGTCCGATATCCGGGTCACCACGCTGTACCGCAATGCAGACATCCACGACATCGGCACCGGCAATTTCAAGGGCTTGTAACAGGGCTCTCATCGTGCCGCCGGTGCTCACCACGTCATCAATGATGACGACCCGGTCTCCCTTATATACGCCATTGAGGTACAGTTCACCCTTCGAATAGCCGGTTGTCTGGTGAACGGCAATCTCACCGGGCAGTTTGTATGCCCTCTTCCGCATGATGGTCATGGGGATATCGGTCATGATCGACAGGATCGAACCGATATGGATGCCCATCGCCTCGACTACCACGATCTTGTCAACGCCGGTCAGGTCCAGCATTCTGACCATCGCTGTGCCTACTTCGCGGAGGAGTGCGGGGTCCATGATCGGTACACCGTCGGTGATCGGGTGGATGAAGTAGTTATAGTCCCCCCGCTTTACCATCGGGCAGGTCTCAAGGGATTCTACCAGTCGTTCAAGCATGCATTTCACCAGTATCTTTCAGAAATGCCTCAATCCGGTCGCGATGGACATGGGGCATGCAGATAATCCGCATATGTCCCTGCCGTGTCCACGAGACCTTCCAGGGTTCCGGCACCCTGCTGCAGGAAAAGGTCGCCACATTCACGTCAGGTGTAACGACACGGGGGATGCCAAAGGTCTCCATACCGGCGATCAGGCGCTCCGTGTTTTTCATGCACCCGGAAACAACTGCTGTCATCCCTTCCACCCCCAGGTAGTCCAGCACAGCAAGCGCACCGACAACGGGAGCACCGGGGCGGGTACCGGCAAGCGTATACTCCTGTTTTACCGTGAGGTAGGGGGTTTCGATGTTGAGGGCCCCGAGCATATCCGGCTCCCGGGTGAGCAGGCATCCGGCCGGGATCGTGCTCATACCCATCTTGTGCGGGTCGACGGCAATGCTGGTGACCCCGGGCAGGGAAAAATCGAACGGAATGGGGTTCTCCAGGAAGGGTATCACCATCCCGCCAAAGGCCGCGTCCACATGGAAGAAGAGGTCGTGTGCCCGTGCAGTCCTGGCAAGATCGGCAATCGGGTCGACCATGCCGTACTCGGTGGTACCGGCGATACCCACGAGACAGACCGTGTTCCTGTCGATCTGTTCTGCCGCATTTTCCGCATCCATCCGGAACCCTTTGTCAAGCGGTACGGTTCGCATCTCCAGACAGAGCAGGTCACATGCCTTTTTGAACGAAAAGTGTGCAGATTCGGGAACTACGATGTTGGGGTAAACGATCTCCTTCTTCATGACCTTTGCGAGACGAAGGGCCTGGATATTGGACTCGGTCCCTCCCGAGGTTGCATACCCCCCGGCCTCCCTGTTATGGAACAGGGTACCAAGTCTCCGGATGAGCAGCCGTTCGAGCGATGCCGTCCCGGGAAAAAGCCCCGGGTCGCCAAGGTTGGTCTCCATGAACATCACGTGCGCCTGTACCGCGACGGGGTGGGGGATGGTGCACATCGAACTCAGGATATACCTGTGGTCAATATCCTCCCCTTTTTTTTGGGAGAAAAAAGAGAAGAGTTCTTCCTTTGAACAACCCTTATTCAGCATCGCGGGTTCTCGCAGCCTCAAGAATGATACGCTTTTCCGTGCGGGCAACAGCCTCGCGGATCTTGGCAATCGCGTCGATGTTTGCCGAGATGCTTGAAATTCCGTGCTCGACGAGCCATATGGCCATCTTCGGATCGGAACCGGCCTGCCCGCAGATCGAACACTCGACATCATACTCCCGGCACATCTGGATCGCGTTGTGGATCAGGTGAAGCACCGCAGGGTGCTGGGGCTGGTACATATCGGCAACGTTCTCATTGTTCCGGTCGATTGCGAGCGTGTACTGGATGAGATCGTTGGTCCCGAAGGATGCGAACTTTAATGCCGCACCTGATGAACTCCTCGATCATGATCGCGCTTGACGGTATCTCGATCATGATACCGAGCGTTACATTCTCGACATCGACGCCGCACGCCTTCATCATGGCCTTTGCCGCAACGAACTGGTCGGGGTGGGAGACCATGGGGAACATGATGCCAAGATTTTCATACCCCTCCTTCCAGAGACGCTTGAAGGCCTCGACCTGAAGGCGGAACTGGTCCGGGCTCTGGAGGTCGCGCCGGATCCCCCGCCAGCCGAGCATGGGGTTGTGCTCGTGGGGTTCGTTCTCGCCTCCCATCATGTTCCGGAATTCGTCGGTCGGGGCATCGAGGGTTCTGACCCAGACGGGTTTACCCGGGAAATGCATCGAGTACAATCTTGATACCGTCATGAAGTTCCCTGACAAACTCATCCTCCCTCTTGTTGGTGATGAACCAGCCCGGTGTCTTGTTGAGCCCGAGGATCAGGTGTTCGATCCGGAGCAGCCCTACCCCGTCGGCACCGGTTGCTGCTGCCCTGCCTGCCGCCTCCGGGATGGAGACGTTCACCTTCACCGATGTCGCGGTGATGATCGGGCCGGATCCCGAACCCCCCTGCTGGGGCGTAGACGGCGCAGGAGGCTGCGTGGGGAATCTCTCCCTCATAGATAAGTCCCATCTCCCCGTCGACAGTTACCATCTGGCCGGTTTTCAGTACATGGGTGGCGGTCTTCGTCCCGACAACTGCCGGGGTTCCCAGTTCACGGCTCACGATCGCGGCATGACAGGTCATCCCGCCCTCATCGGTCACGATGGCCGCAACCTTCCGCATTGCCGGTACCATGTCAGGATTTGTCATTCTGGTGACCAGGATATCGCCCTCTTTTACCGTGCCCGTGTCCTTTACGTCCCGTATGATGACGACTTTACCCGAAGCGATGCCCGGTGCAGCACCCTGTCCTTTCAGGATGATCGTTGCAGTCTGTTTCTCTCCTGACATACCCTTTGCCTCTTTCCTGTTTCCTATGGTGGTGATCGGGCGGGACTGGAGAATATACAATGTCCCCCCGACAATCGACCATTCGACGTCCTGTGGGATACCGTAATGGTTTTCCGCGATCTTGCCATACATGGCCATTTTTTTAATTTCTGCATCGGTGAGGACCCGGGTATCCTGACGATCAGCAGGTACATCGACGACTTTTGTACCATGATCCCCGTCAGCGATGATCTCAACCTTCTTGTTGGAAACAAGAACATCAACCACCCTCTCCGAACGCTGGTCAAAAATATATTTATCCGGTGATACCGTACCGGAGACAACCGCTTCACCCAGTCCCCAGGAACCCTCGATTATGGTAAGAGGTTCTCCGGTGATCGGGTGAGAGGTAAACATGACTCCCGCTTTTTCCGAAGGTACCAGTTGCTGGACTAACCACCGCGATATTCACGGTATGGTCATCGAATCCCTGCTTGGCGCGGTAATAGATCGCACGCGCCCCGTACAGGGATGCCCAGCACATCTGCACCGCGGTCAACAGGGCAGACTCCCCCTTTATATTGAGATATGTTTCCTGCTGCCCGGCAAAACTGGCATCCGGAAGATCCTCTGCCGTGGCGCTTGAGCGGACCGCCACGATGAGATCTTCGGCGGACATTTTTTTGTAGGCTTTCCGGATCTCGTCTTTCAGGATCGCCGGCATCTTCGCCTTGAGCACCATGGACTTTGCGCCAGCGGCTGCTTTTTCAAGAGCCTCGTTATTTTCGACATCAAGGTTCTGGTAGGATGCAAAGAGCTTCTTTTCAATGCCTGTCTCGACCAGGAACCTCCGGAATGCCTGGGCAGTAACCACGAATGCCTTTGGGACGGGAAGGCCGATGGATGCCATCTCACCCAGGGAAGCTCCTTTACCTCCCACGGATGGTATGTCTTCCTTTCGGATCTCTTCGAGCCATAGTATGTTGGGGACCTCTTTCATGCTCGCACCACTTATGATCTCGACTCTTTTGTATAATAATTATCATCACAGGCTGTCGGGTTCCTTCCGGGAAGGAATTCTTACCCTTTCACGGGAGTCTTTCGTCCTCGTCATAAAGAATAACCCTCTTTAAGTATGGTGCAGATATAGTATGGGTTTTTATGGCAAACTTTAGGGTGCTCGTCAGCGATCCGCTGGCCGAAGAGGGGCTCGAGATCCTGAAAAAGGCGTGCGACGTAGACGTCAGAACCGATCTCAAGGAAGACGATCTCTGCAGGATCATCGGGGACTACGATGCCCTGCTCGTGAGGAGCGGTACTGAAGTCACCGCCAAGGTGATAGAGGCCGGGAAACGGCTCAGGTTTATCGGGCGTGCCGGTGCCGGGGTGGACAATATCGATACGGACGCAGCAACCCGCAGGGGGATTATTGTTGCAAATGCGCCCGAAGGCAATACCCTCGCTGCGACGGAGCACACGATGGCAATGATGCTCTCGCTCGCAAGAAATATCCCGCAGGCGACGGCCAGTCTCAAGAAGAAGGAATGGAAACGCTCGAAGTTCATGGGAGTCGAACTGAACGACAAGGTGCTGGGCATCGTCGGGTTCGGGCGAATCGGACGGGAGCTGGCAAAACGGGCAAACGCACTGGATATGCGGTGCGTTGCCTATGACCCGTTCATCTCCGAAGGAACGGGCAGGCCAGCTCGGTGTCGAGATGATGTCGGTTGAGGAGCTGTTCCGGATGGCGGATGTCATCACGGTTCATACGCCGCTGATCAAGGAGACAAAACACCTCGTCAATGCAAAGACTATCTCTACCATGAAAGATGGCGTGAGGATCATCAACTGCGCCCGCGGCGGCATCATTGACGAGAAGGCGCTGTACGAGGCAATCAGGTGCGGAAAGGTGGCGGGTGCAGCGCTGGATGTCTTTGAAGTCAGAGCCCCCGTTCGAATCCCCTCTCCTCACTCTGGACCAGGTTATCGTTACCCCCCATCTCGGCGCAAGCACGGTCGAAGCCCAGCAGAACGTGGCGATCTCGGTTGCGCGGCAGTGCATCGAGGTCCTGAACGGCGGGGCGGCAAAATATGTCGTCAATGCCCCGATGGTCCCGCCTGAGCAGGCGGAGGTGCTGGAACCCTATGCACAGCTGGCCGAGAAGATGGGCAGGTTTGCGATCCAGATCGCGCCGGGACGGCTCTCGTCCGTTGAATGCATCTACGGCGGCGATCTCTCTGCCTATGCAGCCAGCATGAAATTTGTCACCCGGCTTGCCCTCAAGGGACTGCTCGATCCCATTCTCCAGCAGCCGGTAAATATCGTGAATGCGGAGTTCATCGCAAGGGAGCGTGGCATAACGGTGAGCGAGACCGTGACGCCAGGAGTCCCACGGGTTCAAGAACCTGATCACCATCCGGATAAAGACGGACAAGACCGAAGAGACCGTGAGCGGCACGGTGTTTTTCAAAGGCAGGAGCAGGATTGTGGCAGTCGGCGGGTATACCATGGATATGATCCCCGAAGGTTACGTGATCGTCTCACGACATCTTGACAAGCCCGGGGTCATCGGGCGTGCATCCACCATCCTCGGAAAATGCAATATCAATATCGCCGGGATGCAGGTCGGGCGGATCAATCCCGGTGAAGAAGCGATCATGGTGCTGAACGTGGACAGCGAAGTGCCCGAAGAAGTGATGGAAGAGATCCGTTCCATGCCGGGGATATTTACCGCGACGTTTGCAAAGATCACCTCTGAGAAGATCTGATCTTTTTTCTTACTACGCCGTTTTTACCGGAAAATAACAAGGTCAGCTCGTCATCGGGTGCCTTTTTTTGAAGTAAAATCACACCTGTAAAAGTTCAGACTAATCTGGAAAATTTTGTTCCGTTAAAACCCTAAGATTTAAACAAATTGCAAATTGGCCTATTATCGGAGAGGACAGTGCCTGTCCCCCCGAACCGCCTCTGCGCTTTGCGATTGTGTTGTATTACTTTCTCTGGAATAATCGACTTAGAGGGATGCCACAGCGGCGGGGGCGGAGGCATTCGTGCCGTAGCCCCCAAGTGCGTTGAGAAGAATATTGTGAGGATTCCTACAGAGCAGAAAATTTAAAAGATTTTAAAATCAGGAACTTCATTCCCTGAAAGGAGGGACCGTCGGACGTTTTGGCGAAGCCGGGGGAACATCTCAACATTGAAAAAAGAAATCCCCTGATTCAGATACATACGTGTTGTTATGAGTTATTTGTGGTTCTGGTGAGTAATCACGAAAATACTATCCCTGGTATCCGTATTCTATTGTCCTTTTTGCGTTGAGTCTTGTCTTCTGTTCACCTGGACAATATAGGGGTCCTGGTCTGTACCAATACCTGTCACAGATCCATAACTCATGGACAGTCCCTGCCAGTTCTGAATGATCAGGGTGAAGTTGTTTAACCCGGGCCTCATCCCCCGCGTCAAATCAACAACCGGATGCTGGTGTGCATAATGTTCAGGGGAATCAAATGTGGCCCCCGCCCGGTTGAACATTAATCGTATAGCCGTCGTCCGCGTAAATTCCGGTCAGCTCGGATTTATTGCTTGAAATGTACACTCTGCCCGTTCCATCCCAATAACACTGAAATTCCATTTGAACCGAATGAGGCGTATTCTGGGGATATGCCGTACTATCAAAAGCTGTACCAGCCTTAACAAGAGGCTTGAGGTTTGTCCAGCTGCCCGGCTTCCTGAATATCACCTGGTGATCTCACCGTCAATGACCGATCAATTTCACCCGGAGTGAGTGGTCGACTTGACGGGATTTCATGGTCGTTGTAAACATTGATGGTGATACACCCACAAAAAAGAATGAGTCCCGATATGAGGATACCCATGATAATTTTATTAAAAATCATATGTCCGGATTATCGTAACCTGATGATAATCTGGTCGATCTTTTTTTCGGATTCTCGGGTGAAAAATAAGCAGTATTTTTACTGCTTTTTTACCGGTCACTCTTCAAAAATCTTTACCGGAACAGGCAGGATATCGGGACGCTTGTCGGTCATGAGGTAGGTATAGTTCATGACGTGTACCAGATATTCCAGGTAGCCTTTCGCAAAATCGGACAACGCCTCATTCCGCCGCCCGAGGATCAGGATATGGAACCACTGGATGAAAAGGCAGATAAAAGCGAGGATCCCGTAGACCCAGAGTATGATACCGATGACTATCCAATAAACAATACGGATGAGCAGTTCAACCCTGCTCGCGGGTTGCTCGAAGGTAAAGAGTTGTTTTGGTGAACCCTGTGTTTCTGTCATTTTTAATCAGATCTCCGGTGGTTCATGGCTGGCAATAAAAGTTTTCTGCATGCGTGTATTTCAGGTTTCCCGCGTACATCGGCAGGGAAAGGTAAATTCTACAAAATGCTGTACACTATTTTTTAATAATAAGATGACAGATGTTATAGAGCATCAGGAAGAGCGGGCTCGTGGTCTAGTTGGCTATGACGTCGCCTTGACATGGCGGAGGTCCTGAGTTCGAATCTCAGCGGGCCCATCCAGTACCTTTTTTCGTTTCCTCCTCACCAAAAAAGTTGACAGCGGGAATTTTTTTCATCCTGCGCCATTAACCCCCCGGTTCCTGCCGGGTATGTCCGAACGAAATAAAAATCCCCCGGCCCCTGATGGTATCGTTCATGGGAGAAATTCCGGAAACGAGCGGAATAATGGTTTTTTTGCGTGATGAAAAAAGTTCAATCGGGGTTGTTCCCGAAGTGCTCCCGACACCCAACAGAACCCAGGTTATACCGGTCGTGGTTGATTTTCGCACATGAACGGCATCTCACGGTTCTTGAAATTTTCACACCGATCAAGTACTGAAAAGCTTTTTGCAATTTCACATTCGCCATATGACAGGCATCCGTTGCAGATATCGGTGATGTAGCGGATCACATCCTCGCTGTACATCACGGCTGGCATGCGATATGATTCCTTACCGTCCCCACACATACTGTTCCTCTCAAAATTTCATTTGCTGGAAATGTGTATATAACTCACACATCTGGTAAAAACGTATAATTACGTTCTATTAAATAAATTTATTTATTTTAATCAGAGTAATTTATGATGATATTTTCCAAAAATAAGAACAAATTTCAATTTTTTGAAGGGTTCTTCGACCTTTCTGGACAAATCGGGGCTGTATCTGTGCCCAGATGGTATCTGTCCTCAACACGTTGAATGGTGCAGCTCATAGACGGAAAAGAGATGAAGGGTGGAGAAATTCCGACGCTTCCGCTGAAATATCAGATTCCGGAAGGACCCATCCTGACGGATAAAAATATAACCGTTCAGTATTGTGCACCTGCGCTCCCGGTCAGGTAGTGCAGGATCCGCTCAATCACAACCGGGTTCCTGGGCAGGTTGATATGGCAGTACTGATCCGGAGCAGGAAGATTATCCACCTGATCACGGGGTGCCGGGATGATGTCAAGGGAGATTCCCGGGAAGCACCGACTCCCGGCGGGGTACGACCCCGTCGCCCTGTAGTGTTGCCCGGTACCGCCCGTCATCTCCCATCTCCCATGTCTTTCCGTCAAACCACGGGAAAAATCCGTAACTGTTTTCCGGGTTTGTGGTCACGATAATCCTGTAGATGATGTCTGTCCGAAGTCCTGCTGTACGAAGACGGTGCATTACTACACTTCCCGGATCGTACATCCTGCACGAGCCGGTCGGTTGCGGGATCAAATCCGCGGGGCACAAAAATGCCGGTGAGTCTTGTTGATGATCTCTTCGCCACGCCTCGGATCATGAAAGAGTTCTGCAAGTGCAGAGCCGTTGTTGGGTGGTCCGAGACCGATCAGCTGCCTGACCTTCTGACTTTGTTCTTCCCCGTCGTCACCTCGAGAAGATACCGGACGATACAGGTCCCCATCGAGTGACTTACGATATCGACAGGCCCGGACCAGCTATTCTCGTTCCGCACAGTACCGAGATACTCCAGAAGAGCCGCTGAGATCTCCGGTAGTGTCGAATCACGCATTCCCGAATGATCAAAGTTCCCATACGGGATTCCTGCTGACTGCAGGTGCACGACCAGTTTCTTCCAGATCCCGGGATGGCTGTTCCATCCATGCACCAGGATAACCGGGTAATGGGTCGCCTTCATGACAGGACTATTTGTTACCGGTGACGAAAAGGAATACCGTCCGGCATCAGATCCGCAAAAAAGATCCTCAGCAACCGGACCATACACGGGCTCTGTCTGATACCAGAAGGAAAACAAAATGTCCCATGTCTCATGACAGATATATCCGCTCCCGTTACCCGGAATGTGTGCCGCGGTACGCCCCTGTGCGAACGGTAATTTCAAACCGGGCACCTTTTCCCGGTTCACCGGTTTCATGGATCGTCATACCGGTTATACCAAGAATCGTCCGGGAAAGGAACAATCCGAACCCGGTATGCTTGAAAAACCTACGATCGAATATGGCCTCTTTATATTCTGCCGGTATCCCCGGTGCCATTGTCCTGGTAGATCACGACAAGCGAGTCATCCTCCTGGACTCTGCAGGAGAATTCGATAATGGTAACGGTTTTTCCGTGACGAAGGGTGTTTTCCATGAGGGTATAAAAAACCTTACCGAGCAGGGGATCTGCATACAGCTCGATCGCTCCTACGTTCACTACGAGCGATATCGGGGAAAGCGGGAGGCTTGCAGCAACTGATGCGATGACCTCCTTAAGGTCAAACCATTGCGGGGACTGGACGCCGATATCCTGGTAATCTTTGGTGAACATGATCTGGGTCTGGATGTTGCTGGCCGCATGGGTTTCTTTTTCAATAATTTCCTGCAGTGCGGGATCAGGGAATTTTATCTTAATGATCTCGAGGTATCCGAGTATCACGGTCAGCTGGTTGAGAATATCGTGCCGGGTTATACTGTTCAACAGGTTGAGTTTGTCATTTGTCTGCGCAAGGACATCTGCGTATTGCCTGAGCTGTGATAGCGTGGTAACTCATCTCTGCCTCAATCGCCTTACGTTCGGATATATCGGAAATCAGGGCAAGATAATAGAGGAATTTTCCATCCATATCCCTTACTACGGAGACGACGACAGAGGCCCAGATGGTGTCACCATTCTTTTTTATATATCGTTTTTCTGTCGTATATTCGGAAATCTCACCGGCCGTGAGCCGTTGCATCTGGGAAACATCTTCGGTAAGGTGGTCCGGATGGGTAATATCAGCGAAGGTCTTTGTGAGCAGTTCTTCCTGCGAGTATCCTATCATTGTGCAGAACATCGGGTTGACTTTTATGAACCGGGACCTCTCGTCTGAGATTGCCATACCAAGCGGTCCTTTCTCAAAAACCGTCCGGAACTCCTCCTCACTTTTCCGGATGGCCGCCTCAGATGCTGCAAGTATCTGCCTCTCCCGATCATTACGCTCCAGAACATAGGAAAAAATCAGCACGAGAAACAGGAGCAGGAGGGTCGCAATAATCGCAGGTCCACAGGCAGTAATAATCTGCAGGTTCCAGTCAGGGCATCGATGTCTATGCCAAGGAGCGCAATGATCCTGCCACGTCCCGGTATCCCTGATCGGAACGACAGCCGCTCACCCACGTCCCCCAGCGATCGGTCAGGGGACCTTCAGTCGTTTCCTTTCCTGAAACAAAGGTATTCAGCAGGATGGCTGATGCTTCAGGATAGGTCTGTCCCGGTGGCGAATAATCCTCAGATTCCGGAGGTTCGGAATCGACGAGAAAGAAAACAGATCCCATCCGCCCGCTGTCCCATGAGATAGACGAACCGGATCACTGGGATCTGCGGATCGTATCCTTATCAGGTGTTCCTTTAATGACAGTGTAATCCGGTGATCCAAGGTCAGAATCAGAGCCGGTCAAGCCTGTCCAGGCTTCCTGGTACTGATACCGCTCTTGCACAAGACGGGTTTTGGTGAGCAGGTTCTCCCGCAACACTGAATCCTCGTGCCTGAGCGGTCCAGACAGTCAATGCAGTTCCACTGGCAAGGATGACGATTATTGCGATGATCAGCCATTTCTGGATGGTGCGAATCATGATCGTAACTCTCTGCCGGCTTTCATCGGACCGTATCAGCCATACTCTGGTCTAAGGTAAACGGTAATAAGAATGCTTCAACAGACTTCCTAAGGATACTTTGTCGTTCTGAAAGATTTATATTATCACCAATTGAATTCGTTAGAATCATGGAAATTTTTCGTTCATATTTTTTCGAAATCATTATCATATTCAAGAATTCATCGCTCTATAATCAGGAAGCGAATTATCGTTCTCTGTTCGGAGGTACTTACTCATGGCAGAAGAAAAGAAAGTTGCAGAAAAGAAAGGAATGGTAGCGGAATTCATGGATTTCCTCATGAAATACCAGGTCATCGGCCTTGCCGTCGCGTTTATCATCGGTGCAGCGGCAACAAAAATGGTGACTGCCGCGTTACTGATATCATCATGCCCATTGTTGCCGTGCTCATTCCCGGAGGGGACTGGAGAACCCAGGTTGTGATGGCAGGACCGGTAAAATTCCTTGTCGGTGATTTTGTCGGGGCCATTATCGATTTCCTTATCATCGCGCTGGTTGTGTTTCTTATTGTCAAGTTTATGATGAAAGAGGACGCAACTGCAAAGAGATAATTTTTTTTCTATTTTGAAATATAGTTTCTGTCATTCAGGATTGCGATTTTGCCGTATTCATCAGTCATTCCATCCTGATAATTACAGAAAAAACGGTAAATGCATGATAATCGCAGGCATCTCCCGTTGTAATTCATCGCATCGAACCCGAAATGTTCAGGAGACCATCGGTTGGTAATTCGATGGAAGTTTTGTCGATCTCAAAACAATGGCTCATCATTTAGATATCCGAAGTTACTTTAATATCTGGACAACACCCATACAGGAGAACCTGTC
Organism: uncultured Methanoregulaceae archaeon; assembly: GCA_963721245.1. Classification (GTDB taxonomy): domain Archaea; phylum Halobacteriota; class Methanomicrobia; order Methanomicrobiales; family Methanospirillaceae; genus Methanoregula. The sequence goes on from CAVRIL010000002.1 coordinate 434,976, forward strand.
AAGACATAATTGGTCAGGCGAACGAAATGAAGAAAGGTTTTGCAGCAAATCTCGAAGAAGAAACGAGGAAGAATACAGATTTCCGCAGGGTATTGTATACGGGAAAATACAGTCAGCTCGTACTGATGTGCCTCAGGCCAAGGAGGATATCGGTGAGGAAACCCATGATGACGTTGACCAGTTCTTCCGTTTCGAAGAGGGGGAAGGTGTTGTCGTGATTGATGGCGTCAGGAACGTGGTGAAGGATGGCAGCGGCGTAATAGTTCCGTCCGGGGCAAAACATAACGTAGTGAACACCTCGAAGACAAAAAACCTTAAACTGTATCACGATCTACTCTCCGCCCGAGCACCAGGACAAGGTTGTCCGAAAGACAAAGCAGGAGGCACTTGCCCGGGAAGAGCATTACGACGGGAAACCGACAGAAAAATAATAATTTTACAACCCTCCCTCCTGCGGGTTCGTCGGGGATTGAATGGTGAACAGGGATTGTGGGATCAGCCGGATTCCGAATGCCGGTTACCCGCTATCCCGGGACGAAAGAGGAGAGATGGTTCCGGCCTGTTTCAGTTATTTCATCCATCTGCAAACCCCTGCCGATAGCTGAATATATGGATTTTATCGGAAGTCGTTTATTCTCATCCGGCATGGTCCGCCCACAGGATAAGGGAGTGTAGTGTTCCCGGTTTGTCGATGAGGGTAAAATCACAGCGGTGTATCCTCACCTGTTTTCATCCAGGGTTTGAACCCTGGGCAGGAATCTGGTGATGTATCCCAGCCACCCTGAACTGCATCCAAAACAAAAAAATGAGATCAGGACCCGATGGACTGCCTGGATGTAACATATCGCCCGGGTTGATCACTTTATTGTCCTGCATTTCCCAACGTAGTTAGCATATTGGGGGATTCATCATGAGCACACAGACTCCTGTCGGGGCAGATCGGAATCAGACTACCGGGCCGCACTACACCTTTTCAGCACGGATGGCAAAAACCCCGAGGTCATTCATCCGCGAGATCCTCAAGGTCACTGCATTTCCGGGGATAATCTCCTTTGCCGGAGGGCTCCCGAACCCGGCACTCATCGATGTTGATGGGATCAGGAAGGCAGCGGTGGCGGTGCTGGAGCGGGACGGGAAGAACGTGCTCCAGTATTCGACGACCGAGGGGTACCTTCCCCTGCGGCAGTTTATCGCGGACAGGTATAAAAAACGGCTTGGGTTGTCAGTCTCCCCTGAAGAAATTCTTATCACCAACGGGTCCCAGCAATGCCTTGACCTGATCGGGAAGATACTCATAGATCCCGGTGATCATATTGCCATCGAGCGGCCCGGGTATCTCGGTGCAATTCAGGCGTTTTCGCTGTACGAGCCTGTTTTCCACCCGATAACGCTTCATGAAGACGGCCTGGATCCCGCCGTGCTCGCTGAGGTGCTGGATTCCTGCCCGGTTCGGTTGTTCTACGGTGTTCCCAATTCCCAGAATCCTTCGGGAATTACCTATACAAGTACGCGGCGGCGTGAAATTGCGTCCGTTATGAAGACGAGCTCCACGCTCTTTATCGAAGATGATGCCTATGGGGAACTCAATTTTACCGGAGAAACGATGCCATCCATGCGGGAATTGTTACCGGATCAGACAATCATCACGGGATCCTTTTCCAAGATACTGGCCCCGGGAATGCGGTTAGGCTGGGTGGTCGCGCCCCGCGAGATAATGGAGGCGCTCGTTATCGCAAAACAGGCCTCGGACCTGCACTCAAATTACCTGTCACAACGTATCGCGTCCGAGTACCTGGACCATGAGGATATCGACGGTCACATACGAAAGATCCGTACTGCGTATAAAAACCAGTGCGATTGCATGATCGATCAGATAGAGAAGACCTTCCCGGAATCGGTTACCTGTACCCGGCCCCGCGGGGGGATGTTTGTCTGGATTACCCTGCCCTACGGGTGTTCTTCCATGAAGGTATTTGAAAACGCCCTGAAGGAGAAGGTTGCCGTGCTGCCGGGCATGCCGTTTTATGTCGATGGAGGCGGGGCAGATAAGCTGCGGCTTAACTTCTCCAATTCTACCGGGGAGAAGATCACGACGGGTATTGGACGACTGGCACACGTTGTCCGCGCGCTGTGCAACGGAATAGAATAATGAAACCCCGTTGCTGACAGAACCAGGATGCTTTTTTCATTCCTGTGCGTTTACCTGCTTCCCTTCCAGTCTTTTCTTCACCCGCTGATATCCCCGGTAGAGTATCAGCATGAAATTTCCCAGAAACCGTTCTCTCCTGTCCATCGCCCGGAAAAAGATTGCCTCTTCGGAGATGAACAGGTTCTTCAGGTGATGGATATCCTGCTTTGGCGAGAAAAATACGTAAAGGGCCATCCCGGCGAGGATGATGAATCCGCCGACCAGTTTGTCGAACAGGGAGGTTGAATACAGGAGATACAGGCAGATCAAAATGCCTATCCAGGGGAACACTTTCTGGCCGGGCAACCCCTTTTCCGTGTCCCGTGTAAGGATGATCAGGGAAAGACAGGTCAGAAGAAAGGCAAATGCGAGGTTGAAGACCGCAAATGAGATCAGGCCGGTGATCGGTGAATAGAGCGAAAGAAGGAATGCAATGATACCCTGGACGACAAGTCCGACATAGGGCGTCCCGTACTTCGGATGAAGCGAGGAGAAGAACCGGGGAAAGAGCCCGTCGACAGACATTGCAAAGGACAATCTCCCGGTACCAAGCATACCCGTTTCATTCGACCCGGATACGGAGACCAGGGCCCCGACGGTCATGATGAGGGCCCCGAACGTCCCGAGAATCACCCCCCCTACCAGGATCAGCGGGGTTGAAGATGTTGACAGGGCCGCCCAGTTGACCGCACCGTAGACGATACAGTTCGTTGAGAGATAGAACAATCCCACGATGAACATCCCGATAATGATTGCCCTCGGGATCGTTGTCCGCGGATCTCTGACCTCCGCCGCCGGCAGTGTCCCCAGTTCAAACCCTGCGTATGCCCAGAAGACAAGGACCAGGGCAGTCCCGGTTGCAGAGACCCCCAGAGGAATGAACGGGTGATAATTTCCGAGGAACACCGACGGCTGGATGATAAAAAAGATAATCCCGCCACCGATAAGGAGCAGGAGGGGCAGGAGCTTCACCAGCGTCAGAATATCATTCACCCTTCCGGCCATCTTTACGCCAAGGATGTTGACCGATGTCAGGCCGAAGAGAAATATGCCCTTGACCAGGATCTCCCCAGGAGTGTTCAGCGGGAACAGGTACTCGAGGTACCGGACAAAGGCAATTGCAAATACCGGCAGGGAGATCAGTTCGGCAATCCACAGGCTCCAGCCGGTGAGAAATCCATAAAAATCGTCAAAAGCCTCCGATACATAGGCAAATGGCCCGCCAACTTTTGGGACATAGTAACTGCAGTAGGCAAAAACAAGCGCGATGACTGTTGCGAAGATACCGGCAATAATCCAGATAACCAGCGAAAACGGCCCGAGCAATCCGGCCGTTATTGCAGAGGCGATGTATATGTCCGCCCCGATCACTGATCCAACAACAATATTGGTCAGATCGAAGAGGGAGAGCTCCTTTTTGAAATCCATGGTTTATTATGCCATCCTCATAGGTACGGGAAATCCCTGATTATTCAGTTCCTCTCCAGATGATACCGTGAAACCTGATTGTTTACATACAGGGATAGACACTCCTGGAGGTCCGCGGTTATCTCTTCCGGGCATGTTGTCTGGGCACGACCGCACCTGCTGTCGCAAGGGTCCCGATCCCTGCAGCCAGAGACACTGGCTGAGGTGTAGTTTCAGAAACCGGTGACGGGTTGGGGATCGTGGTCTCCATCGTCGGGGATGCTGTCGTGGTTGTGGCAATCGTTGTGACCGGGAGCAGGATCCTCTCAATCGTGATAACACCGGCACCATTCACCGGCAGTGACTCGACGAGGGTCTGATACCCCGGACTCTCGATCCGGAGGGTATGATTGCCGACAGCTGCTGTAAGACTCTTTGGGGTATTTCCCATGAACCGGCTGTCAATATAGACCGCCGCTCCCGGAGGGGACGTTGTTATACTGACCGTTCCGGATGCAGGAACTGACCCCCCTCCCTGTGAAAGTATGATTTCGATTGAACCATACCCCGATGGAAGCGCGTTTTTGGCTACCGGCTGGCTGACCGCGTAGAAGGTATAGGTACCTTCCTTGAGGCTGAACCCCTGGTGTGCCGTATTCCAGATGTAATACCAGGTATCATTCTCAACATCCACCTGGACAAATGTCGAGGGATCTCCGGTCACTACCGGACTCTTCATCTGGCCGGGATTTGCCCCGTTGGGATCCAGGCCCGGGCCGGTTACGAACAGGTACATCGTATTTGTGGTATATGCTGTCCCGCTCAGGTCCACTTTATCACCGATGGCGTACGTAAGGGTTCCTGCCGTCACAGTACCGAAGAACAGGGCAATTCCGATGAGGATTACAGCCGTTAAACGCCGTACACGTGAACTACTGAGCATAAGTCTCCTGATTCTTCATATCCACTGGACAACATAATGATATCTGTCGGGGAATGCTAGCGGAGATTCAAAGAGAGGTGTGAGAACCGATGATCCATACAGGCACCTCCTGATTCTCTCAGTACGTATCTTCGGAAGTCCGGAATGTCATCCTGTGCATCAGCCCATGTGTTCTGGCGTGAACTGAGCCTGTCTTATCATGGTGTGCATCAGGGTTTGCCCGCTGCTTCCAGCGGGGACTGCCAGTCCCGGGAAAGTCTGGAAGAGTATTGGAAGAATACGGAAATACCGAATAACCTCTTTTCTCCTCAAGTGTCGTCTTCCGACCGGATCCGGATAAACCGTGATCCTGCCATGCAGGATGATGAACAGTCATTTTCCCTCAGGCTGGAGAAAAATAGAACAACTAATTGATATATATACTCATCCAAAAACAAATAGGCAGAATATGAACCGTGCGAAAATATTAATTGTCGAAGATGATCAGGAAGTAGCCAAATCTCTGGAAATGCGGCTGAAAAAGATGGGCTTTTCCGTGGTGGGGCGCGAGGATACCGCAGAGACCGCTATTAAAAAGGCAGAAGAGCTTCATCCGGATATCGTCCTGATGGATATCGAACTTGCCGGAAAGATGGATGGAGTCCAGGCGGCGGATCAGATACGGAAAAAGTATCACATCCCCGTCATTTACATCACCGCCATATGCGATACCAAAACCCTGGAACGGGTGGGAGCAACCGCTCCCTATGGATATATCCTGAAACCGTTCAAGGATGACGAACTCCGCACCGCTGTTGAGATCGCGCTCCACATAAAGGCAAATAAATAGGGCTTTCTCCATCGGTTTTTTTCAACATTTTTCTACGTTACCTATCTGATAATTAATTTTTCGGCTTTGTTGAAATCCTCACACTATTCTTCTCACCGCTCCTGGGGGCTACGGCACGAAATGCCTCCGCCCCCGCCACTGTTGCATCCATTGAGCGATAATTCCAGAGAAGGGAAGGGAATACAATACAAAGGCAAAGCGCAGAGGAGGTTTGGGGGGACCGGCACTGTCCACCCCGATAATGATTCGCAATTTGTTAAATTCTTTGGGTTTTCAACAAAGCAAAATTAAGTTTTTGTTATTTTTGGGCTCTGTAGAAAAATTCCTTCCTGATGACGCTCCAGGGGCTTCGCCCCGCCGCTGTGGCGCCCCAGTCGCGATAATGCTGTATTACCCAGATTGGGGTTCCCGGTAATACAGAGGAATCGTATGCGCCCCCGCCCCCAACGGGGGCATGGATGGCGCAAGGGAGGGCTTCAAATTTTCGAAAAAGGATTTCCCATGAAAATTGATTAAAGTGGATCTCAATCACTAAGCCCTAACCGAAAAATTTCCTGATTACGATCCTTGATAATAACCTCCGAAGCTTTAGATAATAATTCGATGATCCTGTTGATACCAACAGCCTGAATTTTTTTAGGCAGTTTAGGGAATTTCACCTGTTTGGATCGGGGGAACTCATCAACGAACAGTTCATCATGAACCAGGAGATGCCAGACAATCCGCAACATTTTGCGAGCAACCGCAACGATAGCTTTCTTGTACCCTTTTTTCGGCATCAGTCGTTCGAAGAACGTTTTGATTCGGCCTGGAGATCGGATAGCCACGTGTGCAAGTTCAACAAGGATCCATCGGATATGTCGGGAACCTTGTTTTGTGATCGAGCCGGTTCTGGTAACATTTGCCGATTGATAAACGGAGGGAGTCAGACCGGCCCATTTGGTAAGTTTATCAGCATCGTTGAAGTCATGGATGTTTCCGATCTCCGCGATAAGGGTGGAAGCACCAATAAATCCAATACCCGGAATTGAGGTTACAATCTGAATTTCCCGGGATTTGTTCACCAAAGATTCCCGAATCCTTCCTTCCAGTAAGTTTGATCTCGGCATCAAGATCTTCCACAAGTTTGAGGTACGATTCAAGAAGAACAAGATAAACCGGGGGAATGGATGCAGGGATAGCTGCAGAAATTGCATCCGCGCTGCCCTTCATTTTTTTGGGAAGTGATTCGATAATCTCTTCCAACGGTTTGTTCTGTATCAGCCCTTTGAGAATTATCGTTCCGGATTTCCCAAACAGATCGGATAATACTGAAGACAAACGGATACTGGCACTATCGAGAAGATGGTGAATTTTATTCTTGAGTTCGGTCCGGTTCTGGACAAGTAATTCCCTGCTCCGGGTCAGGGAACGAAGATCGTACATCTCCCCGGCAAATATTCGCGAAGGTGTAATCAGACCGTTCAGTTCCAGCTGAGCGATCCACCGGGAATCTGTAATGTCAGTCTTTCTTCCAGGAACATGTTTTATGTGATGCGCATTTGCAACGGTAACGGGTATCCGATTCTCCAGAACGAGATACAAGGATCGCCAGTAATCTGCGGTCGATTCAAACGCTACTGACTCGCAGTTCTCCGATTGAATCCAGTCTCGAAATTCAAGGAGTGATGCGGTGTTCTGCTGGATTCTTCTCGTCTCGTACTTCCCATCCCGGTCGAGAATCGTAGCGACAAGAAATCCTTTATGGACATCTATCCCACAAACTTTTCTTCTCTCGGTTGACATACTGATCCTGTGGGCAGCTCGATTCCTGTACACGGCAATTTCCCATCCGCGTTCAAAGACGCATTTGGGTGTACGGGAAGGACTACTTTCTACAACAGGATTTGGATCCTAAAATCCTCTCAGTCTTTGCTGCCCACAAAAAAGATTTCATTTTGGGCAATTTTCATGGTTTGGGTGCGAACACTCTGTTCATGCCCGTTTCTACAGAGCCAATTTTTCAGGTATTTATCAAAATTTTTTATTTCACTGTCTTTTTTCCCTGTCGTTGTCTCACAAGAATCCCGATTCGGGGGAGAAAAGAGATATCCCGGTGTAAATATTATATCGAAAAAAAGGAAAAACAGGAATTAATAGTCACCCATGCCCGGGGGCATTCCCCCCATGCCGGGCGGCATACCTCCCCCTTCAGGGGCGGCAGCCTTTGAGGATGCAATAATATCGTCGATCCGGAGGATCATCACCGCCGCCTCTGCTGCACTCGAGATCGCCTGGGACTTGACTCTCAGCGGTTCGACAACGCCTGCCTTCAGCATGTCCGCCGGTTTGCCGGTCTCCGCATCCAGTCCGAATGTTTTCTTTCCTGATTCATGTGCAGCCCGGATATCGACAAGGATATCGATAGGGTCGAGTCCTGCATTCTCGGCAAGACTGCGGGGGATGATCTCCAGAGCTTCGGCAAATGCTTCTATCGCAAGCTGGACGCGACCGCCCTGCTGCGAGGCATATCTCCGCAACTGGAGCGAGAGTTCGGTCTCCGGTGCACCGCCCCCGGCAACGATTTTTTTACCCTGTACCACGACACTGACCACCATCAGCGCATCGTGGACAGCCCGTTCAAGCTCGTCAACGACGTGTTCCGTCCCTCCGCGGACAATGATAGATACGGCCTTTGGGTTTTTGCATTTCGAGACGTAGATCATCTCGTCTCCGGAGATCTTGCGCTCCTCGACAAGGCCGGCGTTGCCGAGATCCTTTTTCGAGATTGCATCGATGCTGTTGACGATATTGCCTCCCGTTGCACGGGCAAGGTTCTCAATATCGCTCTTCTTTACCCTGCGGACGGCGAGGATGCCGGCTTTCGTGAGATAGTGCTGCGCAACATCATCGATCCCTTTCTGGCAGAAGATAACCGTCGCACCACTGCTGACGACTTTGTCCACCATTACGTGGACCATGTTCTCCTCTTCGTCAAGGAATGCCTGGGCCTGTCCCGGCGTGGAGATATTGATCTTCGCATTCACTTCGGTCTTCTTGAATTCGAGCGCCGCGTTGAGGAGCAGGATCTTCGCGTTCGTCACGGACTTCGGCATGTTCGGGTGCGCACGCTCTTTATCGATGACCATGCCTTCGATGAGATTTGAGTCATCCGTTGAGCCGCCGACTTTCTTCTCCACATTAATATGGGCGATATCGACGCTTCCATCAGGATCGGTTACAAACACGATCGCTTTCACGATAATGTCGGAAAGAAGATCCTTTGAAACCTCTGCGTTCTTGCCCGAAAGCGCCGTCTTGGCGATACTTTTGAGCACCGCAGTGTCGGTCGGCTTTACGGCGATCGCAAAACCATCGAGCATGGCGAGCGACTTTTCTGCAGCCAGCCGGTATCCTTCACCAATGACGGTAGGGTGGACTCCCTGGGTGAGGAGTTCCTCGGCATTCTTCAACAACTCACCAGCGATAACAACCGCGGTGGTTGTCCCGTCGCCGACCTCGGCATCCTGCGTCTTGGCAATCTCGACCATCATCTTTCCTGCAGGGTGCTCTATGTCCATTTCCTTAAGGATGGTAACACCGTCATTGGTGATGGTGATATCACCCATGCTGTCGATGAGCATCTTGTCCATGCCTTTCGGACCAAGGGTCGAGCGGACGGCGCTTGCCACGGCCTTTGCTGCAGCAAAGTTACTGTTCTGGGCATCCTTTCCGCGGTTCCTCGTAGTTCCTTCCCTGAGAATCAGGATGGGTTGTCCCCCAAGTTGTTGTGACATCGTTTGCCTCATTACCTTCTCATCTGAATTGATTATCCGAGGGATGGGCTCATCCTTTCCGCGGTTCCTGTTGGCGGATTCACCACGGGGCTGGTTTTCCCTGGTGTACAGGAACGGCAAAAAGGAATGCGCCCGGACTTCTCATCGGATGGTTGCAGTTGGCAGTACTGATAAAACAAAGGTCATCAGCCCTTACGGGTACTGATTGGTGGACCTCATCACCAGATGATAGAAAAGATAGTTCTGCATCCGTTTTATGTGTATCCCTTCCTGTCAGGGTTCAACAGCCGGGAGTGTTCCCGCGTATGCCGTTGAAAATAGAATGTCTTTGGCGATGGAGTGGTATCGCACATTCAGTAGGGTAGGCTCAAACCGGCACCAGCTCACGGAGTTTGTGATTTATGTGTTGAACAGGACGTTCGCGGTAACAGGGTGATCGGGACATCCGACAGAAGGACTCATTCCAGCACCAGCGATCGGCACTTTTCTAAGGTCCTTGGTAACGATTTAAATATTTGCAGGGCTTAACCCGTTCCTGTCCATGTCAGGAGGTGCAAGAATTACTGAACCAGCCGCTCAGGGGCCAGTCGGCCGATACCTGACAATCCCGTACCTTTTGATGCTGCTCGGGGGAGTCATCGCGGTTGGCAGTGTCGCTGCAACATTTGGAACCCCTTCGCAATGGATCGGCCATGCAGTCATGGCAATCTTCGGCCTTCTGGTACTTGTTATCGTTATCCTGACCGGTGCAATCCAGGCAGGCCGTATCTATCGGAAGAGTGCATTCCGGGTCCACCCTCTCCATCGTACGGCCAGTATCTGGTTCACCCTTGTGGTTATAGTAACTTTTATCCTCGGATTACTGGAGATGATCCATCATGGTGAACCCGTGCTTCAATCCGTTCACGGTATCCTTGGATTAACACTTGCGGTTCTTGCCCTCATCCAGCTCGGGCCAAGTCTCATCATCGCGAAACGATCATCGGTACGGACAATTCACCGGATTGTCGGTTATCTGATCGCCGTGTTATTCAGTGCACAGCTCTACCTTGGACTGAATTCCGCAGGATTTTTTTTGTAATCTTCTGGTCGTACAGGAGTGAGTCATACCTATCCGGAAGAGTATTCGTACCAATCGGAACAGAAAAAAAGGATTATCTCTACAGGCCGCATGAACCGCCATGCTTTTCGTAGTATCGCTGGTGGTAATCTTCTGCCCGGTAAAACTCAGACGCCGGCACAATCGCGGTCATAATTTTCCTGAAGCCGAACATTCCTGAAACTTCAATCTTCTCCTTCGACGTTCGTGCAAGCCGGCCCTGCTCCGCATCATGATAGAAGATTACGGACCGGTAATTTGTACCAATGTCCGGACCCTGGCGGTTCAGTTGCGTTGGATCATGGACAGACCAGAATATGTCAAGGAGTTGTTCGTAGCTGATCTTCGATGGATCGTAGGTAACCTGCACAACCTCGGCATGGCCGGTCTGCCCGGTGCAAACGTCCTTATAGGTTGGATTTTTTAACGAGCCTCCCATATACCCGACCGCTGTTGTTTCAACACCTTCCGCCTTCCTGAATGCCGCCTCCACACCCCAGAAACAGCCTGCCCCGAAGGTTGCGGTTTTATACGCGTCCTCATTTCCTGTCATGCTCAGTTCTCCTCCTATTCCCTGAATCTCCGTCACTATTCAATTCTTTGTTCCGGGTAAAGGTTCATCCAGCTATCTTTATGAGTCAAAGAACAGAATTTTTCAGCATGAAGCGTCTCTACCGCTCAAAAAAAGACCGGATACTGGGGGGAGTCTGTGCCGGCCTGGGGGAACATCTGGATATTGATCCCACCGTCATCCGGCTCATCTGGGCCGTCGTGACGGTTCTTTCATTCGGAACGGGTATAATCGTCTACATCCTTGCATGGATCATCATACCCGAAGCGGATACCGAAGCTGATCTCCCGCCCTCTGCGGAATCGAAGGATTTCAGGTAACAGTTCATCACTCATCAGTGACATATGTTTTGAGAAGAAATCTCCATGAAGATACTGTTTGTCGTATGCGGAGAAGGGCTTGGGCATGCCTCCCGGAGCCTGCATCTCGGTCATTACCTTCAGCAGCTGGGTCATGAAGTCCATTTCGCCGGATATGGCAAATCGTATGACTTCATGGATCAGCACAGGTGCAGCCACCTTCACCATACGCCCCGCGAGGTCTGTCTCGAGGGAGAGGACGGGTTCTTCAGCCTGAAAAAGACCCTCCTGTGCTCAAAATGGATTTCGCTCAACATGATGTTATCCGCAGTGAGTATCAGAAGGCTCATTTCCCGGTACCGGTTCGACCGTGTTGTATGCGACACGATGTATGGCGGCGTTATTGCCGCACGGGTCCAGAGAGTGCCGGTCATCTTCATCACGAACCAGAATCATTTCAACGGGCCGGGCAGTACAACAAACCCTGTCTGGATGATTCTCAATTTCCTGGTCCGACGTTACCTGAGACTCGCAAACCGTATTATCGTCCCGGATTATCCCCCGCCGGATACCGTAAGCGAGTATAATGTCGTCGTGCCTGAGGGGGAGGAACGCGACTACCATTTTACCGGGCCATTCCTTGACCTGGATCCTGACGGGTTCGTCTCTATGCGTGATACCATATTTGCCAGTTTCGGTGGGGAGCCATACAAACTCCCCCTCTACCAGATGCTGCGTGATATTGCCGACCGGCACAAGGAATTATTCTTCGATGTTTTTTACACGGGGGCGGTACTTCCGGAATCATCAGACAATTTCGCATCTCACGGGTATGTACCAAATCTTTACGAGCACCTGGCCAGGGCACAGATTGCCATCGTGCACGGCGGGCTTACGACCCTGCATGAAGCCATGCTCTTTGAAAAACCGGTATTGATCATCATGGACCCGAACCACCCCGAACAGCAGAATAATGCAAAAAAAATTGTTGATATGGGTGCAGGTACAGCAGTTGATGGCCGGCAGGTTACCCGCGAGGAACTGGAGAAAAAAATTGCCGAGACGATGAAATGCTGCCCCCGTCCCCTCCGCGAAATTCATCCGTCAATCAATGGCCGAAAAAATGCCGCGGAGATCATCCTTTCGGCTGCACACATCAGGCAACATTCCATCGTACGCGAACCTTAGACCCGATGAAGGAGTTATCATGCCGGTGAAGAATGAAATAACCGTCACAAACATCGACGAGGAATTCCGCATATGCCCCGCCTGCGGGTATGAATATGGGTTCCATACCTCGTTTCTCAGAGTCGATTCCGGTAAGAACTCCCCGGTAAAATCTACGCGGGAGGTGTATCGTGTGATCCTTATCTGTCCGGAATGCGGAGCACGGTATGACGTGGGATGGCGGGTTTCGTTTACCGGATCGGAGCAGCACGTGGTACGAACCACCGGCCATCAGGTATCGATTGTATAATCGATGGATATGCTGGTATGAGGCTGTCCATGCAGACCTGATGTCATACTCCCCGGATGCGTCGGTTACCCAAAAAAAGAAAAGCGGTTTCATTCTTTTGTGTAAACAAGATCCTGGGTGGTGTTCTCTCCTGAATCAGTAACAACCTGAACACTTCCGGAATTAAACGATCTGGCATCCTTGTCGATCGTTATGTAAAAATGACGGTGGTCATCCCATGAATTTGAAGCCAGATCATAGGTTCGATTCCCCGCATAAACCCAGTTTCCCTGATCCAGGATGTTGTCCCTGTTACCCCTCATATCATAATTGAGCGTGTAGGTTCCATCCGTTTTAAAATCGTACCAGATTTTAGCGCCGTTCCCCCTCTGAGTCTGGTCCCAGAGCCCTACTATCGAAAAATAATTATTACTCCATTCGGTTCCCGTTTCATTTGACATTCCTGTTACATGATCGGCAGGCATCCACCCATCAATGGCTCTTCCATTTTTTACATTCAGGGTCACATGATCCCATGCCGTGACACCATTCATCCTGATTTCCCATATCGTCACAGATGCGTTGTCACACGAGGGAAATTCGCCAATCCTTTTTTCCTCGCTGCCATTGGCATTGTCCAGGGGGACACTCCAGATGACATCATGGTTCTGTTGCCAGTACCCTGCATGGGCCGGGTCGGATATGCACAGGTTCACATATCCCTTCGCGATCGGCTTTCCTCCCGATTTCACGGTATCTGTACATCCAGATAACAGAATTATCAGTATCAGTATACCGTAAAATATGATTTTATTCATTGCGTTTTTGTTTGGATTTTCATGCCATTATAATTCACGGAATCTTCGACTTCTGGAGAAATCCTGTTACTGCCCATCTTTTGGTCACCGTAAAAAAATTATAGGAGGGACCTTCTCTCTTCCTCAGAAGCGAGCCCATGGGGGAGTATTCACCTTTACCCCCTCTTGGTTCCAGAGAATTCATTGTTCAATTTTAGACGGACTATCTCCTTTTCGAGGGTGCCGAACCTCCCGATGCAATGAAACACCGTGGCGCCAGATGGTGTCCTCCCTCTCCTCGTGATGGGTTAGGACTTCCCTTTCTGACCTCGCCGTGCCTCTAAGAGGCCTTGAGCCAGAGATCGTCGTAAATGTCCCGAATTTTTATGGTCCGGGTGTGGAGTCCGTTCATGGCCTGGTAATCCTGAGAAGAATTCTCTCGGTTCAGCACCAGTACCTGTCTTTTTTCTACTTCTGGTATGCCTGTGCCGATTTTGACTGACGCTGGTAACGCTCCCGTATACTCTCAAGGGTTTCAATATCGGCGATACCCTTGTCATCCCGGATCCGGATAACCCTCGGGAACCGGAGGGCAAATCCGGCCTCATATGTCGGGCTGACCTGGAGCTCGGAATATCCGACTTCCAGGACCAGGCCGGGCTCAAAGGTCACCTCTTTTCCGGATTTTTTGATGACCTTATCCTTCAGCAGTTCATACAATTCGGCAAGCTGCTCGTCGGATAACCCGGTTGCGACCCGGCTGAGGGGTATAAGTTTACCCGCATCCTGGCAGGCAACGAGGAATGAACCAAAGACATGGGCGCGTTTCCCCTCACCCCATTCCGCGCCTATCACCGCAAGGTCGAGGGTATCCACCTCAGGTTTGATCTTGATCCAGTTCTTTCCCCGCTGGCCAGGGGAATAGGGAGAATCCGGTACCTTGATCATGATCCCTTCATGACCCGCGTCGAGGGCGGCCTTGTAGGTCCGTTCAATCTCCTTCAGGTCGCCGCTGACAACCTGCGGGGCAAGGTAAAGCGATACTGCACTCTCCAGCCGTTTTCGCCGATCCGAGAGGGGGAGGTCGATGAGTGTCTCCCCGTCGAGAGACAGGATATCAAAAACAACCGGCACCATCTCGATCGCACCCTGGGCCTCAGCGATATCGTGGCGGCGCCGGAACCTTCTGAGCACCGACTGGAACGGCATAGGCTTGCCGTCCTTCATGGCAATAACCTCCCCGTCAAGGATCACGTCATGCTCCGTGGCTGAGATCAGTTTTTCGATCACGTCCGGGAGCGAGCGGGTCACATCCTCGAGCCGCCGGGAATAGAGGCGGGCCCAGTTGCCCTTTTTATGGAACTGGAACCGGGATCCGTCATACTTGTACTCCGCGACTATCCGGCCGTACTCTCCGATCATTTCCCCGATTGTGCCCTGCTGTGCGAGCATCATCCGCACCGGGTGGAAGAGGGTAATGCGAACCTCCCGTAATGCATCCGGGCCGAGTTTGGCAAGCCGTGCAACCTCCCCGGTGTCGTTTAACGCCTGCATGGCATGCTCGACGAGTGCGGAATCAACGGCAAATGCCTTTGCGATGGCGTCCCGCACACTTCCTTCCCCGACACCGATACGGAGTTCTTCAAGCATGATCCGCGCCAGGTACCTTCCTTCGAGAGGGCGGGCATTCGCCAGCAGCCGCCGGACCGCGAGAAGTTTTTCCCGCTGGGACTTCTTTCCCTCCATATCAGCGATCGCGATAAGTTCATTGTAGACCCGCACAATATCCAGGTCTTCATGAAAGAATGTGGTCTGCGACTTGATCGAAAGCAGTTCCTCGATTGCCAGCCCGGCATCACCCGTCGCGTTGATCTTTTCAACAACCTCCTCTTTCTTCATGCCGGCCACGTAGCCGATGGCGATGTACAGGAGATTCGGGCCGATACCCAGCTTTTTTGAGCTCCAGTCCGGGAAGATCCTGCCCATGACAAACCGGACAAATACGGGAGCTCTTCCGGTGCCAGGTCGGGTAGGGCCCGGCTGATGATATCGATCATATCAAGGCGCCCGGCCGTCCCTTCCAGTCTGTTCGCAGACCCGGGAAAAATCCATAAAGCGCATGGCGGTTCTCAACCTGTGATGTTGCTTCGGGGCATGGATTAACGTTTTGATAGAATCGGATCCGGATATCTGCCATTGTAGCAATCCTGCATACAGATGATTCTCCGGCCGAACCTTCAGCAAATTTATTACCCGATAATGTGATCCTGTATCATGGATCAGGAGTGCCAACCCGATGCGATCATCAGGCTGAAGACTCGACCAGCTGGAATCAGAATTTTTTGAATATATCGAAAAGAACTGCGATAAGATCGAGGGGAACCTTCCGGTTTTTTACGGCCAGATTATTGCAGCACTCGAAAAAAACTTCCCGCTCATCGATGATGATCACTATGACCGGTTTATTGACAGCCTCACGCTCCACCTCCTTAAGACAAGTACAATGAAGGGGGATATCGCCTTTGTGGGCAGACTCTTTGATTACGCTGAACGTAACCGGCGACAGAAGGCCGGGAGAACGCTCCACGATATTATCCTCGGCATAATCCTGATCAATGCAGGAAAATATACCGAGGCGATTGAACGGCTGAATACCTACCGGAGCGTTGACGCGATGATCTGTCCGGCGCTGGCGTACTCCTCTCTTATGAGGGTACCCCCTACTGAAGGAGACCGGAATGCGGATGGCCTTGCCCGCGGTCCTGCTCCCCATGAACTTGAGGCACGCGAACAGATGATCGAGCTGGTCCGCCGGAATCCCCCGGTGGACTGGCTCAGGGAGATGGGTGTTGGGGAGGATCCCGGTATCAACAGGATCTTCTGGCTCATGCTGAACAAAGCGGTAGCCTGGTTTCCGGAGAATCGGGAATTTTTCCGTATCGGGATCGAAAAGGCATCAAAGGACGGGAGGCGCGATATCAGGGAGGAACTCCTGGGAATTGCGGTTGAGCGGTTCTTCAATGATATGTACTTCCTGCGGGAGGCTCTATCATGTAAAACTCGAGAACCGCGATGCCGGGGGAGTGGCGGGGGTCATACGTCAGATGACCCAGCAGTTTCCCGACGAAACCGAACCGGTCTGACTATGGAATGAAACTGGCAATCATTACCACCCATGCCGATGTCTATTACAAATTCAGGAAACTGGCATGTGCAAAAAACATCCCCAAAAACGTGCTTGCGCTCCTTGATTTCGGATTTGAACTGATGAGCGGCAAAAAATCTGAGACCTATGCCTGCCTCGATGAAATAAAACATGTCTTTGGTCCCCGGCATTCCTGACGTAATCCTGCTCGAATACGTCGTGCATGACATCTTCTCGGGCGATGAAAAGAAGGTCAAGCAGGCAAAAAAGGCCCTGATAGACTCGATCGACCATTACTGTCTCCAGTTGCTCAGGGGTTAAGTCCGACCAAAAGGTGTGGCTATACTCAGAATTTTATGCACTGGGGGCAGGAACAGGTCGTCCCTGTCTGGGTAGCGATAACAACTGTCTTCTCTTCATAAAAAAGCCCGAGCCCTTCCCGGGCGCTTGATATCGCACGGGCAGGTGTGTTGTTCACCTCGCTGAGATGGGCGAGGATGACCTGAGGCACATCTTTTCCCAGGATCTGCAGGCACCGGGAAGCGTCAGTGTTGGAAAGGTGCCCCCGTTTTGAACGGATCCTCCGTTTCAGCGATTCGGGATACGGCCCGTTCTGGAGCATATCGGGGCAGTGATTGCTTTCAAGGACGAGGGCATCACAGCGCCGGA
Source organism: uncultured Methanoregulaceae archaeon (assembly GCA_963721245.1). Taxonomy (GTDB): domain Archaea; phylum Halobacteriota; class Methanomicrobia; order Methanomicrobiales; family Methanospirillaceae; genus Methanoregula. The sequence continues at coordinate 452,155 of CAVRIL010000002.1, forward strand.
GGAGATCCAGCATGGGGGAAGTAAGGATACCCGTATCGGTGCAGTACCCGAACGTCAGGCCGTCTTCCCGTATAATATACCCGCAGGGCTCTGCAGCATCGTGCGAGGTGGCAAACGGCTCAATGGAAAAATCCCCGATCTCAAACCGTTCGTGATAGTTGCAGCGATGCGTGTCGATCGGTTTATCAGACGTCCGGCGGTGACCGAGAAAATCCCGGAGCGTCCCCTCCGTTGCATGGACCGGGATATTCAGCCGGCGGGCGAGCACGTCAAGGCCCCTGATGTGATCCCCGTGTTCGTGGGTGACCAGCACTCCCTGTACCTGCCCGGCATCCAGTGACGCCTCGTTCATCCGGAGGAGGGTCTCTTTCAGGCTCAGTCCCGCATCAATAAGAAGTGCGCCGCTCCTGCCTTCGAGAAATACGCAGTTGCCTTTGCTTCCGCTGGCAAGGATCGTGCACCGCATCGTCCTATTATTGGGTGTCCACGTATTAGAGTGTTTAACTCTTTACCAGATTTTTTTAAATCACTGAATTTTCATTCTTGCACCGAAAAGTTGCAAAACCAACATAGGCAGCAACTTGAATAGTGTTTTTTATCAAAGCTTGCCGGTTGTATGAGGGACCCCGTCGTCTTAATGTGATTCTTCTGTAACATGAATGGCTGTGGCTTTGATGCCTGCGATTACCGTCATGCCGACAGCGAGCGCAAGCTCATCTGCCGATCGGCGGGTCACCAGGGCTGTCAGGTTCGAACCAAAGTCGATTGTAGTACGGACAAATGGTCCGAATGGCACCATTTTTGTGATCGTACCCTGCAACTGGTTCCGTACACTGGTCTTTGGCAAATCTCCATCCTTGAGAGCGATGGTGACTTCTTCCGGGCGGATGAATAAGGCTACTTTTGTACCGGGTTTGTACGGTGTAATCGCCTCGAAGCCTACGGTTCCGACCATGACTTTCGCATGGCCCTCCGCGTTGGATTCCACAACCCCGCTCAAAATCGTATCAATGCCTACGAACCTGGCGATATCCCTGCCCTGCGGGCGGTAAAAAATATCATGGATTGAACCGACCTGGGCGATCCGCCCATTGATAATAACCCCGATCCTGTCTGCAAGGCGCTGCCCCTGGATCATATCATGGGTGGAAAGGATGATCGTTGTTTGAAATTTCCTGTGAATGTCGAGGATGAGTTTCTCTATCAGCTCGGTGTTGACCGGATCAAGATTTGCTGTCGGTTCGTCAAGGAGGAGGACTTCGGGCCGGGTGACGAGAGCACGCGCAATCGCAACGCGTTGCATCTCTCCCCCGGAGAGGGTAACTGCCTTCCGGTATGCGAGGTGCAGGAGGCCGACTATATCGAGGGCCTCCTGAACACGCGATTCGGTCTCGGACTTTTCGATTTTCCGGAATTTCAGTCCGAAAGCAACGTTGCCGGCGACCGTGGTATTCAGGACACCGGGTTTCTGGAAGACCATTGCCATGCGCCTTCGGATGGAAAGCCGGACCGCACCCGATGCAGCGGTATCCGTACCGTCAATGGTAATCGTACCTTCGGTAGGCATATCGAGCAGATCTATGAGGCGGAGAACCGTCGTCTTGCCGCTTCCGCTTGGGCCGATAAAGGTGAAAATTTCGCCGCGTTGGATTTCAAGGTTGACCGATTCGAGGATCGTTTTGCCACCAGCGCGCCGCGAGAGTCCCGATAGCTCGATTATGCCCGTGGCGCACCTCCCATGATCTGCTGGGATTCAGCCGACAGGCCGGATGTTATAATATTCAGGATAATTACGACGATAAGAGCTATGAGGAGGAGGATAATGCCAAGAGCAATTGAGAAGGGGAAATCGCCGATACCGGTTTGTAACGCTATTGCAGTGGTAAGTACCCGGGTCGCACCCCTGATATTTCCCCCAATCATCATTGCCACCCCGACCTCTGATATCGCCCGGCCAAATCCGAGCACGATGGCGCTGAGAATCGCCAGACGCGCCTCCTTGACAACCTGGATCGTGGTCTGGAACCCGGTTGCACCCAGCGAAACGAGTGTATCGCTGATGTTCCTGTCGACGCCCCCGAGAGCGGTAATCACCAGTCCGGTCGTAATAGGAATAACCAGGACGGTCTGCCCGACGATCATACCTTCCGGTGTGAAAAGAAGCCCGAAAATCCCGAGAGGGCCGCTCCTGGAGAGCAGGAGGTACAGCATGAGGCCGACGACAACGGTCGGAACCGAGTAGAGTGTCTGGATCAGGATGATGACCACACGTTTGCCCCGGAATTCGTGAAAATGGATGAGGCCACCCAGCGGAATGGATATGATCGCCGCGATAATGGTTGCTGAAAGCGAGATGAACAGTGAGAGTGCAGCAATCTGCATAACCTCGGGATCGAGAGTGACAATCAGGTCTATCGCCTGGAGAATCCCCGTAGTTATATCGCTCATATCATATCACACACTCATTCATTCCCATACAATTTCCTGCAGGGACGATACTTTGAAAAGTTTAATTCTTATACTGAACGTTACTCTATTTTAATCATTATTAAATTGAATTTATCATATCCCTGCAAAAAGGAATTCAACGTTCTCCTGTCATGAAAAACCTGCCAGCATCTGATACCGTGTCACAGTTACCAGAAATCCCGATGAAATTCGGCCTGTCCGAACTGGCAGGCTCGCTGGGAGATTTCGGGACGATTATTCCGCTGATCCTGGCCGTGGCGCTTGTATCTGATGTCAATGTACGGTATGTCCTCCTTTTCTTCGGGATCTGGTTTATCCTCACCGGACTCTATTACCGTCTCCCCATCCCGCTCGAGCCCATGAAGGCGATCGCTGTTATTGTCATCGCAGGCGGAATCGCCAGCGGGGAAATCGCGGCGGCCGGGCTCACGCTCGGCGTGATCTTCCTTGTCCTCGGGTACGGCCGCTTCTTTGAGATCATTGACAGGTGGGTGCCGCAAAGTGTCGTGCGGGGAATCCAGCTGGGTCTCGCGTTGCTGCTCTTCAAGGCATCAGCAGGTTTTGTCGTCAAAGACCCGGTCTTCTTTGTCATCGGCATTGCTATTATCGTGGCGATTTTTCTCCTTGTCCGTTACCGGTCATTCGTGGATTTATCCTCGATCTGCGTGATCGGTGCAGGACTTGCCGGGGGGTTGATCCTGTACGGTATACCCCCGATCAGCCTGATCCCGGCCCCGCAGCTGGTCATCCCCGTTCCTGACGATCTCGCATCAGCATTCTCGACCCTTGTCCTTCCCCAGGTTGTCCTTACCATCGCAAATGCCATCCTCGCGACCTCGCTGCTGACAAAAGACCTCTTCGCGCGGGATGTACCACCCAAAAAACTCTCGACCACCATCGGGCTGATGAACCTCACCTCGGTTCCTTTCGGAGGATTTCCGATGTGCCACGGGGCCGGCGGCCTTGCCGGCCAGTACCGGTACGGTGCGAGGACCGGGGGTGCGAATGTCTACGCGGGTCTGATCTTTATCGTCCTCGCTCTGTTCTTCACCTCGCCACAGGTCCTCTCCATCATTGCCGTTGGTGCGCTGGGGGCCCTCCTGGTTTTTGTCGGACTGGAGATGGGCCGGCACAGCCTCAAGACCGATTCGATAGTGATAACGGGAATCATCGGGATACTGGCTCTGGTCACCTCCATGACCCTGGCATTTATCGCGGGGATGATCATGGCGTACCTCCTGACCATCACCAGAAAGAAACGAATTCAGACACTGGGGAATTGTAAATAAAAAAAAAGGGTTTGTTGAAATCCTCACACTATTCTTCTCAACGCTCTTGGGGGCTACGGCACGTAATGCCTCCGCCCCCGCCGCTGTGGCATCTCTCTAAGCGATAATTCCAGAGAAGGTAATAGCAACACAATCGCAAAGCGCAGGGGCGGTTCGGGGGGACAGGCACTGTCCTCTTCGATAATAGGCGAATCGCAATTTGTTAAAATATTAGGGTTTTCAACAGAGCAAAAAAAAGATTATGCTTTTTTCACGTTCTGCAGGACAGCTGGCGGGATGCCGGTTCCCGCGGCAATTGCCGGAACGATGGGGGTCTGGCCGTCTTCATCCAGGACTGCCTGGCCGTCACCGGTAACAAGCAGGTTGATGAAGTCCGCGGCACCTGCCGCATTCTTCGCACTTGTGGGCATGGTGACTCCATAAATGATCGGTGTTCCGGCTTCTGTAACCGTTGCCGAGCCGGACGGGCGGATCACCTGAACATTCTGCGTAGCGTGCTGCCATCGTTGCATCGGAGAGATCTATCTCCGGCGGGAGTGCCAGGTAAGGCAGGCCGGACTGGATTGCCACGCTGCTGTACTCGAAGGCATAATCAACCTGTGCCACTCTTGCAGCAGGGGGATGATATCCGGTCCGGTCTTGGTGATGACAAGTTTCTTGCCATCAGGAGACGGGTTGGTCGCATTAACCGTGCTCTTCGTGGCATCGGTAACTTTGGTCATCTTGCTGTAAGGAGCGACGAGCGTGCTGAATATCGTGCTGTCCCCGTATTTCCGTTCCGCAAGAACAATCGTCATCAGGCTGCGGTAGCCTGCTGGATCCGAGGTGGGGTCACTGATCGCGTAGGATACACCGGGCGTTGCAAGGACCTTGTACCAGTTATTTGCATTGATACTCGCTGCGCCTTCGCTGGTATTTGTATAGACCAGGACCATGCTGTTCTTGGCAAAGTCAATATCAAAGGTGGCATTCTTCGGGTAGAGGTTTTTCGGGATCAGGACGGTGTCGGCACTGGCAAGGACATCGGCAAACTGGCTCTGCTTGTTGACCTTATCGATGATGGCCGCGCTGCCACCCGACCAGAGCTGGACATCGGTGTCCGTGTGTGCCTGTTCATAGATCTTCTCGAGTTTTCCGAAGGATGATGCAAGGCTTCCTGCATGGTACACCTTCAGGAGTTTGACCGCCGTTGCAGGTGTGCTGTAATCGCCGACATATCCTGCAGGTGCCGGTGGCACACTGACACTCATGGGAGTGAACAGTGATTTGCCATACTTGTCTACCCCGAAGTTACCGATGTCTGCCTGTGTCTGCGGGGAGATCAGGTAGTTGATGAAATTGTCAGCCATCATGATCTTGTCGACCGACTGGTTGCCGGTCTTGACGGCCATCACGCTGTAGATATTGAGGAGGCTTGCACCCTGGGTCACCAGTGGCTCAAGTTTCAGGTTGCTCTTGTAGGCAAGGTAGGTACCTTCATCGGTCAGGGTATACGCACCCTCTTCGCTGGCCATCTGGAGGGTCTCTCCCATGCCCTTCCCGGCCTCAATGTACCAGGCGCCGGATTTCTGGACATCCTTGGCATAGGTGTACCCGGCAGCCTTCCAGATATTCTGCTCGGCGGTGTGAGTCCCGGAACCATCGCCACGGGATACAAACTTCACCGTTGCATCGCCGGCCTTGCCCTTGGTAAGGATTGTCTTGAAGGCGTTTTCGGGAGTCATTCCCTTGATTCCCGCAGGATCACTTGCCGGGCCGACAATCTCGAAATAGTTGGAGGCAAACGACCGACGGTTGAGTCCGGTCCCACCCTCGAGAAATGTCATTTCCTGTGTGGGGGAGTGGACAAGGAGTACATCAGCATCGCCGCGTTTGGCAGAGCTCGACGGCCTTTCCTGTTCCCTGAGAGGTGATCAGGAGATCAACATTATTCTGCGCCTCGTACTTTGTTTCGAGATAGTTGAGGAGCCCGGTATCGTACAGGCTTGTGGTCGTGGCAATGAGGAGCTTCTCCCGGGGCCCGGTAAATACCGGTGGAGTTGTTGTCGGCACGGCAGTGGTTACATTGGGTGCTGTCGTGACCTGGGTAGTTGCAGACGTAGTTGTGGGCTGCGTCGGTTGCGTGGTTGTGCATCCAGCTATGAAAATCCCCCCGATAAGGAGGATAACGAGCAGGACACCAAGTGATAATTCAGAGAACCGTTTCATACCAATCAATCCTTTATGGGATTAAATCGGTGATCATAAGTAAAAACTATTTCTTTTTTATTTTGTAAATTTCAAATAGTTAACCAATTGATAAACAATTGATATACCAGATCGAACAGCGAACGGGGAATTGAGAGAAAAGATATCGGCAAACTCATTGTGACGGGATTTTTTCTAGGATTTCCCGAAAAACAGAGGCACCCAGGATATTTTCAGTTTCCTGAAGATATTTTTCCTTCATCAGATTAATCATTTTCTGGCTTCCCTTTGATGTGGTCAGGATTCCCACGCGTTCTGCGCGTGTCACCAGTTCTTCCTGTTCCATCATGGCAAAATAGGGCAGGACATAATAATGGGGAACCTCAAGAAATTCTGCCAGCCTCCGCGTAGTCGGGAATTTTATCCGGATTGCATCCTCTGCAAACGTAATGGAGATTGCGCGCTCCGCGAGCTGGATACGAATTGCCGCATCAAAAAGGACATCAACGGAAAGGGCAGCCATGGAAATTCGTATTGTAGTATGAGACCTGAAGGCATAAAGATTCAGGAATTATCCGGCAGTTTTTTCCAAGGAATGAAATGTTGTAGAAGAAATCAGAAAAAAAACAAGTGGCGGACTTCGTCATCGAGGAGCCCTGATGCCCGGACCTACCCGACTAAAAAATTATTTCTCATTTCTTTTTTTCTTGTGGTCATCAGGGACGGGTGTAAGATAGACCACTTCAGCTTTGACGTCCTTTGCAATCTGTTCAATCTCGAATTTCCGGAAATGAGTTGCCTCAATCTGGATCTGTCCCCCGGTCACTGCAACCACGCGGTACTTAGGTGACTCGACTCCTTCTCCGACTTTCTGTCGTTCACGTACATAAATCTTCATTGGTGTCCTCCCACCTACTCATCCTCTCATTATATTTAATTTTTTTCTGAAAGAGGCATGACAAGTGTCTGATATACCAACTGGTTTACAATATCTTATAACTTCGCTTCGCGATAAAAATGGTGTTGTGACCCATCATGGAAAAACGATTTGAGATACGCAGCGGGCTGCAGGGTGAAACCCTCGTCAGGAAAGGATTGCATCGGAAGCGATTGAGCGGAGAGCAGATACGCATCACCCCTGACCTGAATGTTATTAAAATTGGTGGGCATGCAGCCATTGATTATGGTCGCGAGGTAATGTACCCGCTTGTCGAAGAGATCGGGAACCTTACGACACAACACCAGATGCTGATCGTGACCGGTGGCGGTGGCCGTGTGCGGCATATCATGGATGTCGGGATGGATCTGGGTATGCCGACCGGGGTACTTGCAGAACTTTCCGCAAAGATCTCCGAGCAGAACGCTATTATGGTGTCCATCCTGCTCTCAAAATACAATGGCGTGAGAATTCATACCGGCGATCTTCTTGAGCTTCCGAGCCTGCTCAAACTCGGTATGCTGCCGGTGATGCACGGGACACCCCCGTATGGTCTCTATGAACATCCCGCCAAATCCGGTTCGATCCCGCCGCACCGCACGGACACCGGGGCGTTCCTCATCGCTGAAGTCATGGGAGCAAAGAACTGCATTATCGGTAAGAATGTCAACGGGCTGTATATGCAGGATCCGTTAACACACCCTGATGCGGAATTCGTCAAGGAAATTACGGCTTCCGAACTGCTCGAGATGAACCTTGAGAACATGGTGATTGAACCGATGGTCGTCGAACTGTTGAAAGACGCGACTCATATAAAAGAGGTAAAGATCATCAACTGTCATGTCAAAGGAAATATCGAAAAAGCAATCAGAGGAAAGAATGTCGGCACAATTATCCGGGCTGACTGATACAGTTTTTTTTCTGAATAAAAAATTCCTCTTCGTGCTCCCGAATTCGGGTAATAAAAAAATGGTTTTAGTCTGATTCATTCCTTTGACGTGGCAACGACAGGAAGTATCAGGTTTGGAGAAATCGGATTGTTTTCAGACTGTAACCATACTGTACCCATAGACTGGGTAATCTGATATGCTATTTTAATTAATAAAATATTTTTGTTTTTAATTAATCGTTAACACCTATCGAAAAAAATGGAGTCTTCGTCAATAAAACCATAGATTTTTATTGAATATAGAGCAATTATCACTGATCGAATATGGGAAGCAGCCAGGATATTATGCACCAGTATGCCAGGCAGGAGATCAACCGGTTCTTTTCCACGTATGACGGCTGGACAATAACCCCCCTGAAGCAGACCAACGGATATGACCAGGAATTTATTGCTGAACGCAGTATTTCCGGAAACAAGGAAGTCAAAAAGGTTCTTGTATCCTTTACCAGGAACGTGAACAAGGAGAAACTTGAAGCGATGCGCTCCTCGGTGAGCGGACCTTACGGAGAGGTCCGGAAGACTGACGTTCTTCTTATTGTTCCGCAGAATTCTGATACTTCCTGCCTGCCATCTGACATCCGGGTTCTCGTTCATGAACTCGTTTGCCTTCGAAGGAGATGAACTGGCATGGACCAAAAAACCCGTCGCACAAGCACCCGAGTCAAAAACAAGAAAAGGCGTGCAGCCAATAAATTACGGAACTCATTCGGTATGCAGGGAACAGGTGTCCTGCATCTCTTTTCTATTCTGTACGCATTGAACCGGGAATCCTCTTCATGCAAATATCGCTCCGTGAATTGCATGAATGAGTGTATTCAATACTATTCTTCGCCATCGATTCCTGGATTGAGGAAATGATCCCGTGACTGTTATTTCAGTTATCATCCTGACAATTATCGCATTTTTCAGGGAATCATGAAAGTACCGGTTCACGGTTGTGCAATCTTCCGCAGGATTTTCTGGATCGGAGTTCCGCCTGTCTTTGCCAGAGGGCGCATGAACATGTACTGTTTTTGCGTAGGTTCTGATGGAAGATTCCATATCATGATCGTTTATCATGTCATCAGAAAACCTGACCGGATCGGTAATGTGAAATGAGGTGATAAAATCGATATTCCGGTCAAAGAATTCATCGGGAATCAGTGAGGCTCCCGGTCCATACAATCCGACAAGACGGGCATTACCGGTAAATTTCAGGAGGTCTTCAAATGTGTTATTTACAAGAGTCGATGCAGTGATGATGACAACATCTGCAATCTTCAGAACCTGTTCGTTTTCGATAGCGGAATGAACAATAATATCGCTGGGACCATGGGCGATATGGTTGTCGATAATCACGGTTTCAAAAGTCTCTCTGGGTCGTATATCGGTCACGTGCAGCTCGCGGCATCTTCCCCGGAAGTGGCGTACCTCGTTTCCATATCCTACAACCGCGACGATGTCTTTTCTGTGTCACCAGCCGGGAAATCGTCGGGTAGTTGCTGGACAAGTTTATCCCCGCTTCATCCAGCCCTGGGCAAGGAATCCACGGTCCCTTACCGATGAACATCCAAGATATGTGCTGGGAGAGTGCACTCATTGCGGCAATACCCACTGAACGTTCCATGTGATCGGTTGCATGGATTCCCCAGTCAGCAATCTCGAACAATGGTTTTCCGATCAGGCCGAGAAATTTCTGGTTTTCTGTCTGATTCTCAGCATGAATGCCCGCTGAAATTTGCCGCTATACCGCATTCGTTATTCGAACCCAGCACGGTATTCCACCATGGTTTTATTCCCAGTCGGTACGAGCCTGCCAGGGCAGACCGCACTCTCCTTACAGAGTTTCTCAACCGTTCAAGGGTGAGTTCAAGGATATTTTTCTGGATGCGCCGCTTTTTTTCCATTGTGCAGTTCCGGTTTTTATTCCATTTTCTGGCGACTGATCAACTGTAGATTCCCATTGATAAATATTTTTGTTTGATATTTTTTAAAGTTAAAAGAAAAATATTATAATTTTAAGAAGAAACATTACTAGTGTCCCTTTGGGAACAGCACCAACCGGACACATGCACACAGACAGATGTCATAGAAGAGTAACTCTCCAGGCGATCGATACAGGCAAAAATCTTAACAAATACTGAGAACAACAGGCTGGGTGAGGAATGGTATCCGATACCGATACTCCTGCAACCAGATTTTCCCATTTATCCTGAACGTTCAACCGGGTAATACCTGTATTTTAGTATACTCGTATAATCGCTGTGTATGCAGGATGATCGGAACATACCGGGATCCACTCTTGTTTGCACCGATTGGTGATCATTCATTCACCGTTTACCAATACTACCGGCATGCCCATCCAGCCGAACGGGGCCCGGGGCATCCGGGGTACCGTGGAAATTTTTGAAGAATTTAAAGATGGGCTCAAAGATATTGAAGGTTTTTCCCGACTCGTCCTCATCTATGCGTTTCACCGCTGCCAGTCGCATCAACTTACCGTAACACCGTTCCTGGACACTATTCCCCGCGGGGTGTTTGCCACCCGGGCACCCTGTCGCCCGAACCCGATCGGGTTTTCGACCGTGCAGTCTCATCAAAGTGAGAGGAACGACGCTTGATCGTTGAAGATGTGGATATCCTGGACGGGACGCCGCTCCTTGACCTGAAACCCTATGTACCGGCATTCGACTCGTACCCGGATGCATCGTCAGGGTGGCTGGAGCATGTGGCGAATGGTGCAGAATCGGTCAGGTCGGATAAACGGTTCAAGTAAGTGTTTTATCGAGGTATAGAGACCTGAATCCTGGTCATGCCACGTAGAATCCAACTATTTTCCATGAGGAAAGTATGGGGAGACCACAAGGCATTCAACCACCAGCGGATCATTCCGGATACTGCATAATCATAGTTCCGGAAAAGTCTGGAGGAAGTTACTACTATCCATGACACGCGGGAAGAAACCAGAAGCTGCGATTGCTGAAGCAAAGGGATTCGCTGAACGGATGGGGTATCTCCCTATAGACAACCCGCATGACGAATCTGATGTTTGACTTCCTGATCTTCAAACGTGAATCTGTCCGGGTGGTGAAAGTACGGCAGACCCGGTACCATATCGATCCGAACGGATTTTACGACCAGCAGTTCCCGGATGAAATCCAGGGACTTCGAAATCTTCCTTTCCCGCCATTTATTCTTCGTGAACTCTGGCTGCGCACCCAGCATGAACGGGTATGGCGCCGGCTGGTCGTTTACGATCTTTCCGTTGAAGAGATAGCATGGTGGGGGCCTGATGAGTACATAAATCCCCATGCACGATGAGTATCTCGGTTCAGGGGTGCTACGACGTAAGATTCCTGGACATGCGCAATCGAGTCCCCGTAAAATGCCCGGATTGGCAAACGGACAATGATTTGGGATCTCGAAAACGTAACGAAAAATCTCCAGGGGAAGCGGTGCCAACGCGGGGCAGAATTCTTCATATACATCGTTATTTTATCAAAATAAGTCGTTTAAATCAGGAGAAAAACCGTGCAATTTAGCGGCGTTTCTTTCGCCCGGGAACCCGGGACAATTTACAGGAAATCCCAGGCAGAAACGCTGCCCGGTGCCCGCTATTGGCCTGAAAAATGAGTTTTCCGAAAAGTCGGGTTTAAATTGGATATTTTGGGAAATGGGGTGATTTTCAAAGGATTTTTAGAGCGATATTACTTCTTCAGTTGTCAGGCGGATATCAATTGATCTATCATAGGATAAAATGAAAATTGTTGCCTTTGGAAAGTGTTTAAGCAGAAATATATCCTTCTTTCCAAATACCGTACAGAACTTATCATGACCATACTCATCAGCATTGATGATACCGACAACCTCGACTCCCGCGGGACGGGCCGGCTTGCGCGTGCAATTGCCGACACGCTCGAAGCAGATTACCCTATTTACGGCGTCACACGCCACCCACTCTATGTGCACCCCGATATTCCCTACACATCGCACAACAGCTGCGCTGTGATTCATCTCGAGACAAACGGCAATGCTGATATCGATAAGATATTCGCCACGACGCAGCAGGTGATGCTTGCCGATTTTGTCGAAGGCAGCGATCCTGGCGTGGCTGTAGCACATGCAGATCAGGTTGCGCCACCGCTGATCGCGTTTGGTAAGGATGCAAAATGTACAATCCTGACACAGGAGAAGGCACGCACGCTGGCAAAAAACCTGAATATCCGGCTCAAAGGACTCGGCGGTACCGAGGATGGTGTAATTGGTGCCATGGCCGGTCTTGGTCTTGCAGTCAGCCTGAATGACGGCAGGTTCCTGACAGCGGGGAAAGATACGGGATGTGCTTGGTCCGTGCAGCGTACAACAACTCCTTGCTGCAGGCATCGATGAAGTATGCACACTTGACGGGCGGACAATTACATCGGGAATGGTGATGAACGAGGAACATAAATCCCCCAAGGCATGCCCGGTCAATGGCAGGACGATCCTGTTTGTCGAGGATCGCGACGGAGTACTGACAGCGGTCAAACGGGACTGATAGCGGTAAAACCAGTCCTCGAATAGTAATTTTTACCCATTTCATTACCGCAACAAGGCTGTATTTTTCTGAATACCAGAATGAGCGATTTAAGGCATTTTCAAAGGTTTGGAGACTCTCCAGATGATTTCACAAACCGGGCGTATGAGTTTGGCAATTTTTTTGTTAATTATAAATAATTTACTCAATACAAAAATACTATATTTATAACATCTTCTCACCTACTCTCACCAGCTGGATTCAAGAAATTACCAATTGCGAGGAGCGGTGGAAAGTGAAACGTTTTTTAAGAATCATATTTTTTTCGCTCATCATCTGCTTGCACGATAGTCACACTCATAACACCAGTGACTGCCGCAACGACAGAGGTGCACATTGTCAGATATGCCGCTGATAACGTGACGGTGATCAATGAGACGACCGTAACGTACCAGTGGATGGAAGCAAACCTGCCGGTGATGGGAGACGGGATAACTCACTACTATCACCAGGGACCGGTCTTTGTTGATGATGCTGATCCTGCCCGTGAAGAAGAGCTCCGCTGGAATGCCGCGGAAGATAAAAATGTTCAGGAAAAGGACATGGGAGCGGTCAAAGGTACAGATCTCAAAGACCTCTGCAATCTTGTCGGGGGTATGTCTCCCGGAGATACGGTAAAAATCAAGGCTGCTGACGGCTTTACCAAAACCTTTGCCTACGAAAACGTGTACACACCTGCGGCCCGGCAGGGTCCCATGGTGATTACCTGGTATCATGACCGATGACGGGTATGTCCCCGGATTATCGAACAGGGATGCGTCTCGTCTTTTTTGCTGACAATTCCACCAATCCCTGGGGCATCCATGCCTTCGGGAATTATGACTGGCATGAATCCGCTGCACCTGAATACTGGTATTATTACCGTCAGGGGGACGAGAAATACCCGACAACAACCGGTCTCTCGGTCCAGTACATTTCTGATATCCTGATCTATTCCGGCAGCACAACAGCAGGGAGAACCAGCCCGCACAGCAACGACAGCACCGGTTGCGGCACCGACCCAGGCCGGGATACTCACCTTTTACGATCAGTATGTTCGCTCGCAGCCTGCGGTTTTCTGGGATATATCATGCAGAAGAGGGGATGACCATGAACTCAGGATCTTGTTACATGCGTGTTTCAGAAGAACAACCGATGCATCGGGATCAGACTGCTCCCGTTTATAATTGCTATGATCCTGCTCTGCGGGCTGGTGAATGCCGTTTATGCAGCGCCCACCACAGCAGTCCATGTGGTGAAATATGCCGCTGACGGCACAACGGTACTCAACGAGACGACCGTGACGTACCAGTGGATGGAAGCAAACCTGCCCGTGCAGGGCGATGGTAAAACCCATTACTACCACCAGGGCCCGGTCTTTGTCGATGATAAGGAAGGGCAGTGGGATGTCAACGAAACGACCAATTTCAAGGACGAAGGTGCCGTCAAAGGGACGGATGTCAAAGATCTCTGCAACCTGGTCGGGGGCATGGAAGACCGGTGATGAGGTGATGATCAAGGCACCGGATGGTTACCATATCGAGTTCGGGTATGAAAATGTCTACAACCCGCAGCCCCGGCAGGGTCCGATCGTGGTCTGCTGGTATAACGGGGAAGAGACAAGTGTCGGTGAGCGACAGGGAGTCGGATACCCTCCGGCGTATTTCAACGGGATGCGCCTGGTCTTCTTTGCAGACACGTCGGTAAACAGCGAAGGCAAACATGTCTTTGGCAATAATGACATGCGGACTGTGATGCCACCGGCAAGCGATCCACCTGTTCGATGATCTGTACCCTTCGACCAGCGGCTATACCGTCAAGTGGATCGATGAAGTCGAGGATTTATACCGGGGGGTACCATGGCACCAAGGGAGTCCTCGCCAAATCGCTGGAAGATAAAGTAGCTACCCCGACAACGACAATCCCAGAAGAGCCCGCTCCTGCCATTCACCTGCATTGGCGGGATCGTGATAATCGTCCTGCATTATCCGGAGGCGATCCTGATGATCCGTGCTGCACAGGGGATTCTGCTTCCTGCTGTCCTGTTCTGCTGGTGTGCGGGATGCACCGGCACAGCGCCGGCCTCTTCACCACAAACGGTGACAGACTCACTGCTGATGACTTCAGTGCCTGGAACCTGACGGTCAACGGTACAACCCGGATTCGTATATTCTCTCGACCAGATCACGGGCACTTCCCTGCCACAACGGGCAACGGTTTTGCCGTCTCAACGGTCGGGATCAAATACGGTCCTTATATCTGCAAAGGGGTCCTGCTCACCGATCTCCTTGCACCGTCCGGCGGGATCTTGCCCGGGAGACCAGGTCTGGATCTCGGCACCGGACGGCTACCTCTGGGTCTTTGATTATCGACCAGGTGCAGGGAAACGGGTTCATCACGTTCAATGAAAGTCTCAAGGAGATCCCCTCACCACCATTGAGGATCCTCCTGATGTACGAACAGGACGGGAAACCGCTCTCCTATAATGACGGGGGGCCGCTGCGGGTTGCGATCATCTCCGATGAAAAAGGCGTGGTGACAGAAGGCAGTGCGTGGGTCAAATGGGTAGACAAAATCGAGATTAAAAAGAAATGACCGTACTCCTGGTACAATTCCGGTTGATAGCAATTGTGCTCATCGGCATGCTCTGCGTGAGTTCAGGCTGCACCAGTGATGAACCCGTCCAGAACAGGACTGTTCTCAGGGTTGTACCGGCAGGAAGTCTGCTTCAGCCGTTTGACGAAGTGGAAAATGCCTTTGAGGCACAACATCCCGATGTCGACGTACAGGTCGAAGGGCACGGGAGCATCCAGGCGATCCGGCAGGTCACCGATCTCCACCGCCCAATCGATGTGGTCGCTGTTGCAGATGCTTCCCTGATCCCGGACCTCATGTTCCGGGCTGATCCAACGACCGGTGCAAACTTCACCGATTCTTATACGCCCTTTGCCCGGAATGCCATGGTCATAGCCTATACGAATAAAAGCCGTTATGCTGACCAGATTACCCCGGACAACTGGAACGAGGTACTCACCCGTGCCGATGTCCGGGTGGGCTTCTCCAATCCTATGCTTGATGCTGCCGGTTACCGCACCATCATGGTCTCCCTGCTTGCTGACCGGTTCTACAAGAATAGTACATTATTTCCGGCTCTCATCGGGAGTCACTTCACTCCCCAACTGGTAGCTCAGGATGAGGATGGATTAACGACGATCAGACTTCCGGAAGTGCTCCGTCCATCGGATGAGAAACTCGTGATCCGTGACGGGAGCATCTTTGTTCTTTCCCAGCTCGAGGCAGGTGGTATTGATTATGCCTTCGAGTACCAGAGTGTGGCCGAGGGACATAACCTCAGGTGGATCAATCTTCCCAGGGAAATTGATTTAAGTTCGCCGGACTTTGCAGAGCAGTACAGTAAGGTCAGGGTTATTCTCGGCTTCCAGCGGTTCAGTGCTATCGGGCAGGAAAGGACCGGTCAGCCAATCGTCTATGCGATTACCGTACCGAACAATGTACCAGACCCTGTCCTTGCACAGGAATTTGCAGATTTTGTTGTCCAGAAAGCAAAAACCGGAGGAAAGGGCTGGCCGTCACCGCTGAACGAATCGCTGACAAAAACTATTACTTAGGAAATTATGGGAGAAGGAGTAGTGCCTGAATCATGAAAAACCGGATCCGGTATGACCCGTGCCTGACGTTATTCTGGCTGATAGGGAGTGTCATCATCGTCATCACGGCCCTGGCCCTCCTGAGCATTGCAGTCCCGGAACTCTCAGACCTGCCCCACCTCGCCTCGGTAGCATCGGAGTCCGGAGTTATCGAAGCGATACTTTTGACCATGGTTGCGGCACTGGTTGCGGTTCTTTTTCTTATAATTTTCTGCACACCGCTGTCGTATGTACTGGCAAGGAGCACCTCCCGCTGGAAAGGGATCGTTGAGAATCTTGTAGACATACCCCTCGTCCTGCCCCATACGGTCGCAGGGCTGATGGTCTATCTTCTCTTTATGTCCCGGGGCTTAATAGGCGGACCCCTGCATAATATCGGGATAGTCTTTGAAGACGCATTTCCGGGTATCGTTATGGCGATGATCTTTGTCTCGTCTCCCTATTATGTCAACGCCGTCCGGGAAGGATTCGAGAAAGTTCCGGTCCATCTTGAAAATGTCGCACGGACACTGGGTGCCACACGGTTTTATGCATTCTGGCATATCACGCTTCCTCTTTCCACCCGCCCTCTTCTCTCCGGCTCATTCCTTGCGTGGGGGCGGGCAGTCGGGGAGTTTGCGGCAGTTGTTATGATCGCATATTTCCCAATGGTCGTTTCTACGCTCATATATCAGCGGTTCACGACCGGGGGACTTGCAGAGAGCCGGAGCGTCGCATTCATTATGATTATTATCTGCATCGCCGTTTTCGTGCTCTTCCGGTGGGTCACGCATAGAGCGGGGAGGAATAACCATGATCGCGCTTGAGCGGGTATCCGTCCGGCTGGGGGAATTCAGTCTTCAGAATATTAACCTCCGGGTCAACCGGGGCGAATATTTCCTCGTTATGGGACCCTCAGGAGCAGGAAAGACGGTACTGCTGGAGACCATCGCCGGGCTCCGCACATTGGACAGCGGAAGAATACTCGTTCACGGGAACGATACCAGCTTCATCCCTCCGGAACACCGGCATGTCGCCATTGTTTATCAGGATTATTCACTCTTCCCGCATTTGACCGTAGCCGAAAATATTGCATATGGAATGAAGATACAGAAAAGACCTGCACGCGAAATCAGCAATCGGGTAGATGGTCTGCTCTCGGATTTTAAGGTTTCATCACTGAAGAACCGGTATCCAGGTTCCCTGAGTGGCGGGGAACAGCAGAGAGTTGCAATGGCCCGGGCTCTTGCGGTCAACCCTGACATTCTTCTTCTGGATGAGCCATTCGCTGCGCTCGATCCCCAGACACGCGAGGAATGCATGAGGATGATGCTGGAGTTACAAAAAAGCCGGGACCTGACAATCCTGCAGGTAAGTCATTCACGCGAGGAGGCGTATGTGGTTGGAGACCGCATTGCACTGCTTATCGACGGAATGATTATCCAGACCGGTTCAGCCGATGAAATTTTTCACAGTCCAAAAACCCCTGCAGCGGCAAAATATGCCGGGATAGACAATATATTCAGAGGAAAAGTACTCAGGTGTGATGGCATTTTCTGTATCGTAGATATCGACGGGCATCAGATATCCCTGTTGGGAACTGCAGAGGTAGGATCACAGGTTACCCTTTGCATTGATGGTGAACAGATTACTCTTGGAGAGAAAACAGATGCAACCACGGATACGTCAATGAATGCTGTCTCCGTTACCGTCTCTGATATTTTACCAATGGAACATACCGCGAAAATCCGTCTGGCCGGCGCGATTCCGCTTACCGCTGTAATAAAACGGGATATTGGACCGTTGCCTCCGCCTTCCCCGGGAAACCATTTTGTTGCCCTCTTCCGTCCTGAGGATGTACTTCTGCTGGATGAAGAAGGTGAATGAAAATGAGGACTGCCGCATACCCGGTTGCCGTTTTTATCTGCCTGGTATTGTGTTTTCTGGTATTTCCAGGAGGTGCTGAGGTTATTTCAGTGGTATCGGATCCGTCTACGGTATCAGATGGTTGGGCAATTCCCTATATTACAAGCACCACTCACAATTCGACGGTCATCCGTTGGTATGCGGAAAATGTTACTCCCGACACCCTTCGATATGCGAATGAGTCATTCTACATCAGCACCGGTACATACGATCGTTCGACTGTTGTCTATAAAACCTTGTTTTCACCGATGATCTCCCTCACAAATCTTGAACCTGGCACACGATATCACTATATCCTGCAATCAGATACTATCGCGGGCAATGACAGTAGTTTTATGACGCTCCCTGAAACCGGCTCCTGCTCATTTATTGTCTATGGAGATACCCGGGAACAGTCACCGTATTTCACCCAACTTGAACGCCATAAGATAGTTGCGGACAGGATAGCACAGGAACCCGATATTTCATTTGTTGTCAATACCGGGGACCTCGTTAATAATCCCGATGATTATGAAGAATGGGATAGATTTTTTAGTGCAGGAAAAACGCTCTTTGGAACCACAACATATGTTGTTGTCCGGGGAAACCACGATTCAAACCTTACCTTTCTTCAGGATTCCTTTGGAACTGAAGGTACATATTCCTTTGACTGCGGGGATGTCCACATCGCCATTCTCGATTCAAATGATTATGCTCTGCTCTCTCCCGCTGAACAAAGCCGGTGGCTCGCGGACGACCTCACTTCTACGGACAAATGGAAGATTGCTCTTCTCCATCATCCGCTGTATACTTCGGAAGAAAATCACTTCGGCGGATTCGAGAACCTCAAAAAGGCGTATGAACCGGTATTGTTGTCGGAGAATGTCAGTATTGTTTTTAACGGGCATGTCCATGCGTTCGAGCGAATCGAAAAATCCGGCATAACCTACATCACTGAAGGGCGAGGGGGTGCGCCTGCGTACCGTTTGAATGAAACAAAAATGGCAGGTTCGGAAAACAGCCTTGAAAACTCGCTGGGTTATAGCCGGGTTACGATCGATCCCGTATCTGGAACTATGGAGATTGATGTGTTACAGGTAGCGGACGTTTCTCCCGATCTGCGAAATATTACGAGAATTTATCCGGGAGATACGGTGATTGACCGGATTGTACTCAATAAGCCCGGACAACAAACCCATCACCGAATACTTTCATCGCAACTATTATCGCTCCTACCAAGTGTATTTCAGCTGCAATGACAGTACCGTTGCCTCCGGACATTCAGAATCGGTTCTCCTCTGTACTCTCCAAAGATTTTTTGGGAAATAGTTAAATATTTTAATTTAATTTTTAGATTTTATTAAAAAATATATGATAGAACATTCAATTAACCTCTGGCTATGAGCGAAAAGATAAGATTGGGATACCAGGAACGGTTAAGATACCGGAAATATATTTTGATTTTCCTGTTTACATCTGCGATGATCTGTTCTACAGTTACGGCAGTGACCACTTCACTTCATATTGTCAGGTACGCCAATGATGGGACTACCATACTGAACGAAACAACGAAGACGTACCAGTGGCTCGAATCGAACCTTCCGGTTCTTGGTGATGGCGTAACTCATTTTTACAGCCAGGGACCTACCTTCAATAATTCCGATGTATGGGATAATGCAGAATGGCAGAATGTTGACACCAGGGACTGGGGTGCAGTTAAAGGAAGCAACCTCAGGGACATATGTGATCTTGTCGGCGGAATGTCAGACCGGAGAAACGGTAAAAATTAAGGCAAGCGACGGATTCAGCAAAACAATTCCCTATGAGTATATCTACACTCCAAATCCCCGTCAGGGACCGATGGGTATCACCTGGTACGTGCGGACCAGGGATATGTCAGCAGTTACACTGACGGTATGCGCCTTGTGATGTTTGCCGATGCGAAAACCAATAGGTTTGGTTGGAATACATCAGGCTGGCATGTTTTTGGAAATGCCGATATGCGTGACTGCTGGGCGCCGGTCTATTGGTATAATTATAGTAATACATGGCCCTCATCCGGCGGTGTTTCGGTAAAAACGGTATCGGATATCATCATCTATAGTCACCAGCCTCCCACCTGCCATCACGGTAACATCCCCCAATGGCGGAGAGACATGGCAGCGTGGCACTTCTCATACAATTACCTGGAGTTATCCCGGCAGCCCGGGTTCGTATGTGAAGATTGTACTCATGAAGGGAGGTACGGCAGTTGGCACCATAAAAAGCAGCGTATCGACTGGGAGTGGAGGAACGGCTCCTATACGTGGCCGATCTCATCGTCAGGATCCGGGGGGACCGGCAGCGATTACAAGGTCAGCGTTCAGAGCATAAGCCAACCCACGATAAAAGATACGAGCAATAATAATTTCACCATCGCTCCGGCACAAACTGCCAGCACAATCACGGTAACATCCCCCAATGGCGGAGAGACATGGCAGCGTGGCACTTCTCATACAATTACCTGGAGTTATACCGGCAGCCCGGGTTCGTATGTGAAGATTGTGCTCATGAAAGGAAGTACAGCAGTTGGGACCATAAAAAGCAGTGTATCGACTGGGAGTGGAGGAAACGGCTCCTATACGTGGCCGATCTCATCGTCAGGATCCGGGGGACCGGCAGCGATTACAAGGTCAGCGTTCAGAGCATAAGCCAACCCACGATAAAAGATACGAGCAATAATAATTTCACTATTGCTCCGGTACACATCTGCTAGCACAATCACGGTAACATCCCCCAATGGCGGAGAGACATGGCAGCGTGGCACTTCTCATACAATTACCTGGAGTTATACCGGCAGCCCGGGGTCGTATGTGAAGATTGTGCTCATGAAGGGAGGTACGAGCAGTTAGGCACCATAAAAAGCAGTGTATCGACTGGGAGTGGAGGAAACGGCTCCTATACGTGGCCGATCTCATCGTCAGGATCCGGGGGACCGGCAGCGATTACAAGGTCAGCGTTCAGAGTATAAGTCAACCCACGATAAAAGATACGAGTAATAATAATTTCGCTATCATTTTATGAATCCTCTATTGTTAACACTGCGGTGGATTTCGGTACAGGATGAACTGGAACCAAGGAAAAAAATTAATCGGCGTCATGAAAATGGATGACAGATGATCTTCATTGGAACGGGGAACGAAGTCCGGGATTGGAATTGAAAAGGCATATTCTTTCAGAGCAGCTGGCTTGGAACTGCACCAGTGAATTGAGATTGAGTATATCCAAATTTTTCAATTTTTTTATTGTTTTATCAGCCATTTAGAATCATTTAGATTAATTTCCGAACGATACATAACGCGCATAATCGTCATTATTTTAACGAATGTTGCAGAAGCCCTGAAATTGATTTCGAATCAGGATTGTATCAATAAAAGTATCTGATATTTTATGTAAACCAGAATATATTCCATGGTTATTTCCGCTTTTGTATTGTAAACTTTGAAAAAAAGAAATTTGAAAGTGTTTACATTTTTTAATTATTAATCATTTTAAAACATGTCGTTTTTAAACCCGAAATTTTCCGGGATAATTATCCGATTTGAGAATATATCCACCTTCATAGGAAGAAAAATTGTCGAAATGCATTTTTCGTAGAAAGTTCTGGAAATAGTTTTATTAACATATTTTATTTAACTTTCAATGCATGGCAACACTTTATTACTGGAATTTTTAAAATAAAGAATTGCAGGACCGATAATTCATTTTTGGTTATCGATATCCGGAATTTTTCCCATGAGGTGAATCTTAATGTTGAAAAAAAACTGTGAGAATGACGTTTCACGAATTCTGTTCTTTTGCATCGCTGTATTTTTACTGGTAACACCGGCAATGGCGGCAACAACACAATTGCATATCGTAAAGTACGCGAATGATAAGGTAACCATACTTAACGAAACAACAAAAACTTACCAGTGGCTGGAAACAAACCTGCCCGTGTTGGGCGACGGAACAACGCACTACTACAGCCAGGGACCAATATTTGACGACAACAACTTGTGGGACGATGCTGAATCGCTGAATATTGACACAAGGGACTGGGGTGCAGTAAAAGGAACTGACCTCAAGGATATCTGTAACCTTGTAGGCGGAATGTCTGGCGGGGAAACAGTAAAGATCATGGCCAGTGACGGATTCAGCAAAACATTCCCCTATGCATATATCTACACACCGAACCCGCGTCAGGGACCGATGGGTATCACATGGTTCCGTGCGGATCAAGGCTATGTGTCCAGTTACACTGATGGTATGCGCCTGGTCATGTTTGCTGATGCAAAAACCAATACCTACGGATGGAATACGTCGGGCTGGCATGTCTTTGGAAATGCAGATATGCGTGATAGCTGGGCGCCCAATGACTGGTATAATTATAGCGGTATCTATCCTTCATCCGGTGGCGTTTCAGTAAAATGGATCTCAGATATCCTCATCTACAGTGACGATCCGGTACCGCCTGACACCGGGAACATTGAGGTTACTTCAGATCCGTCAGGGGCAGAGATCTTCATTAACACCGTTGATACCGGGTTCACGACACCTCATTTATTCACCGGTAAGGTTGTCGGGAGTTATGACGTGTATGTGACCAGGAGCGGCTATATCACTCCAGGAACCCAGACAAAATCTGGTAACGAAGGATGCTACAACTTCTTACTCATTCACCCTCAGCCCGGTTCCGCCAGTTGTCGACACCCTTTATGACGGTACAATTACTCTGACACAAGGTGAAACGTTCACAAAACAGGCCTACAACAATGCAACCGGAGGACTGTATACCATCAACCGGACAACTCCGCTCGGCGCCCTGGATAAAGTTGCAACATTGCAGGGATTCACGTACAATGTCACTGACAGCCGGTGGTCGTATGATCAGGTGCTCCTTCTTGACGACCTTGGTAAGTACCTGCGCAAACAACCGAATTACTGGTTTGCCTACGTCAACGGCGTGTACAAAGACGGCTACCAAAACCATCCGAACGGTCTGAACGTTATCGACCTCAATAACAATGATCAGGTGAATTTCTACTACGCTCCGAATAAAGATCCCAATCCGGTTATTAATGCAACCGCGGTTGTGAAAATCAAGGTGAATATCCAGGTACCAGGTCCCGGTGTGGATACTCTGTTTGACGGTGCGGTTACACTTACCCCCGGTGAAACGTTTACAAAACAGGCCTACAACAATGCAACCGGAGGACAGTATACCATCAACCGGACAACTCCGCTCGGTGCCCTGGACAAGGTCGCAACATTGCAGGGATTCACGTACAACGTCACTGACAGCCGATGGTCGTATGATCAGGTGCTTCTTCTCGACGACCTTGGTCAGTACATCCGTAAGAACCCGAACTACTGGTATGCGTATGTCAATGGAGTGTACAAAGACGGGTACCAAAACCATCCGAATGGCCTGAACGTTATCGACCTCAATAACAATGATCAGGTGAATTTCTACTACGCTCCGAATAAAGACCCCAATCCGGTCGTTAACGCTACTGCGGTTGTCAAGATCAAAGTAAACATAGGCAACGCTCCGCCGTTGGAGCCCGACTGGACCCTTTCCCTGAATGGTGCAATGGCCACGAGCGTCACTCAGACGTTTTTCGAAGATGGACTTGCCTGCCCGGTTCCGGTCATCAGGTATTCTGGACCGATGCCGATGGCAATGTTTGGGGTGGAGTGCCGCTCTGGATACTTGTGGCAATGGTTGATGACAACCCGGATGTCGGTCCTGACCACTTCAATTTCAATGACAGCATTGCTGCTCAGGGATATTCAGTCAAGGTTTCGAGTGGTGATGGCTGGGACACAACACTTGCCAGCAAGGACATTGCGCGGAATAACGACTACATCGTCGCGAATACAATCAACGGCCAGCCACTCTCATTCCTGACGCCCGGCGGAAAACTCGAGCTGGCCTCTCCACCTCAAGGGCGCTGCAGTCTTTGGCGGTCAGCAGGTTGGCAATATCACAAAGATAGAACTCACTGGTCTTCCCCAGCCACCAACCGAGTGGGCAGTCACCCTTGAAGGGGATGTTACAGATACTATCACACAGACCTACTTCGTTGATGCGATCGCCTGTCATCATAATGTAACCTGGACCGATTCCAGTAACAATGTCTGGCAGGGGGTATCACTCTGGGACTTGGCCGGTGCAGTAGATGACATCGAGGCATCGAGTCACTTCACCTTCAACGATACCCGGGCGGCGATGGGATATACTATTCGTGTCTCTGCCGCCGATGGGTTCAACGCGACGTTCGCCAGTGCGGATATTGCAAAAAATGACGGGTATTTTGTCGCATACAAGAAGAACGGGGTTCCTCTCGCAGGTTCAGACGCACCCCTCAAACTTGTCGGATCTGCCACAACCAGCGGCAAGCAGCGCGTGGGAGGTATCACAAAAATCAGCCTCGAAGGATTACCTGACCAGTACCCTGCCCGGTGAATGGCAGCTGAAACTGGATGGTAAGATCAGCGATATAATTCCGCAGGGTGAATTCGAGTATTCGGCAGGCTGCCATAATGCCACCTATACTGATGCAAACGGGAATGTGTATACCGGTATCCCGCTCTGGCGGCTGATGGGATGGGTCGATGACCGGATTCCCCATGGGCCGGATGGTTTTAACGATGCTGCAGCAATCACCGGCTACAAGGTCATCATAAAAGCCGGGGACGGGTACACCAAGGAGTTCACGAGTCAGCAGATCGGCAAGAACGACAACTTCATTATTGCCAACACCATGAACGGCGCCCCGTTACCGACTGACGGATCCCATCCGCCATTCCCACTCAGACTGGTCGGTTCCGGTCCAACCGGGGGTAACAGCGTTGGAAATGTTGTTGAAATCCAGCTCACCGACTTCCAGACGCCGGTTGAGGCTCCAAAACTGCATATCATCAAGTACGCAGGAGATGGGACGACAATTATCAACGAAACGTATGTTGATTACACCTCCATGGAAAACAACCTGCCCGGTCATCGGGGACGGGATAACCGCCTACAAATTCGAAGGGCTCACGCTGAACCCATCGAATTTGTGGGACCCGGAGGAGACCTATCCGGGTGGATTCAAGATATCGAACGTAGTGAAAGGGACCCGTGTCCGTGACCTCGCCGAACTTGTCGGGGGAATGGGTTCCGGAACAGCAATTACTTTCGTTGCAAGCGATGGCTTTGAAACAACGCTCCCCTACTCGTCGATTTATACAAATCCGGCGGTTCAGGCCCGACAGGGAGATGCTATTATTGCATGGTGGGGCGACGGACAGTATGTACCGAAGTATGCCGATGGAATGCGCCTCTTCTTCACCCCGGATGGAGATCACGTTTACGGACAGTGGGATATGCATGAGACATTACCGTCACAGTACTGGCGGTATAATACCCAGGACGGCGTTCAGTACCCCTCGGCCGCAGGACTTTCAGCGAAATTCATCACAACTATCAAGGTCTTATCCGTTCCGGAATCGGAATGGACCCTCGACCTCGATGGTCGGGATATCGGCGGAGTCCAATATACCGTTTCAAAGCCATTCCTCGAGGAAGCTCTCGCCTGCCAGTTCGGATCCGACCATAAAGCAACCTATACCGATAGTCAGGGACGGGTCTGGGAAGGTATGCCCCTCTGGTTCTTTGCCGGTTACGTGGATGACGGAGACCAACACTCTCCCAATGCATTCAATGAGACACTGGCAAAATCAGGATATAATATCGTCATAACCGGGACAGATGGGTATTCAACAACCATAGACAGCAGATCGATCATCCGCAGCAGCAACTATATTATCGCAAACAGCCTGAACGGCTTCCATATACCGGATACTGATTCCAGTTGGCCCCTGCGGTTAACCGGCGCGAATGTTACCGGTTCCAGTATAGTGAAACAAGTCAAATCAATCAAGCTCGTGAAAATCCAGGAGCAAGCCCTTACGCCGATGACTATTCTGGCAAAATGTCCGGTGGATATATCTGTGACCGATCCGGCAGGCCATACCGTCAATAAACAGATCAACGAAATTACCGGGGCTGTCTATTCAGAACCTACCACGGGTGCTGACGGTCTTTCGGATCCCCGGATAGTAATCCCCGAAAAAATCCCCGGGAACTATATCATCACGGTCACTCCCAAATCCGGAGTATCACCTACTGATACGTTCACATTACAGATCGAATCGGATGGCAAAATCATTACCCTTGCGGATAAAGTCCCGGTGAGTGCAATCCCTGGAGA
This sequence comes from uncultured Methanoregulaceae archaeon, assembly GCA_963721245.1. Lineage (GTDB taxonomy): Archaea > Halobacteriota > Methanomicrobia > Methanomicrobiales > Methanospirillaceae > Methanoregula. Next base: position 478,351 of record CAVRIL010000002.1, read on the forward strand.
ACCCTACAGGATTCAGGTCAAGGCAGATGGAGAAATAATAATCATCGGTGGTGGAGCAATTCCCACTCCGGAGTTTCCGACCCCTGCACTCCCGATTTTGATGATCGGTGTAATGGCATTCCTGGTATATGTATTCCGGCGTGACTAAACAGAATAGTCCAATACAATAGTCCATTTTTTTATATTGGTTTATCTTTGTGAACCAAGAATCTGATTAAATCTTCAATCTCTCCGAAGACTGGATATCCTGCGGGAATCTGGAATCATTTGTTCAGTTATTTTCGATTCTTTTAAAATCTGAATTTGAATATAAACTAATACATGTTAACAATTCACGAACAATTAACAATTTATTTCATATCATAATTAAAGAAATATTTTTGATCCTTCAAAGCATTTGTAAGAAAAAAACCTTGGAGATACAGGTGTCATTCTATGAAGATTTTTTCACTGGATAAAAAAATTTTCCTGGTACTCATAACTGTCATCCTTATTCTTGCATTTGCTATGCCAGTTCAGGCAGCATCTACCCAACTCCATATCGTAAAGTATGCAAATGACGGGTCAACAATCCTCGCAGAAAAAACTTTGACATATCAGGAGATGGAGTTCTCGCTTCCTGTCCAGGGTGATGGAGTAACTCATTACTATCTCCAGGGTCCGGTTTTTGCAGATAACCCTGACGCAGCAGGAGAAGAGCAGCTCCGCTGGAATCCGGGTGAGGATATCAATGTGCAGGAAAAGGACATGGGTGCTGTCAAAGGTACGGATGTGCGGGATCTCTGTAATTTAGTCGGAGGAATGAAATCCGGTGAAACCCTTAAGATCAAGGCAAGCGACGGTATGACAAAGGAATTTGCCTATAAGAATGTCTATACCCCACCTGCACGGCAGGGACCCATGGTTATAACGTGGTTTAAAGATGGCCACTACCCGGATTCAGGATATGATGAGGGGATGAGGCTGCTTTTTTTTGCCGATACTTCGGTAAATCCGTGGGGGTTACATGTTTTTGGTAACTATGACTGGCATGAATCTGCCGAACAGCAGTACTGGTATTATTATTACCAGTCTGCAGATGAAAAGTATCCGACGACGACCGGTTTATCGGTAAAGGACGTATCTGATATCCTCATCTATAGTTCCCTGCCCCCCTCTCCCGGTTCCGGAGGTTCCGGGAGTTGGGGAGGTGGGATGACAAGTTCCGGCAGGTAGCCCACCGGTTGATGATGCTTCGCTGTATGGGTATAAGGGATCAAAACTAACGACCTATGCTACCGGTACCCTGAACGGGACAATCCGCCTGATGCACGATCCCGTAAGCACACCCGTTGTGATCACCAACAGGATCCATGATTACGCTATTCCACTGGATCTGCCACCCGGGAGCAACCTGACGCTGGCCCGGTTGTACGTGTATATTTCCGGAAGTCATGGAATTCAGAGTAACACCGGAGTCACCCCCTCTCTCACGACAGAGTTCAATCATGTGCGGCTCGATACCCCAGCAGGTATACATCGATACCGATGGTGATGAGCACAGGAACGTATCCGCGACATATGCGTTTGATGTTCTCCCGTACATGAAGGGAAATGATACCTATACGATCTCTCTTGCCAACCCGGATTATGATCAGGCTGTTTTCACCGCAGAGGACGTGATGCTCCTCGTTGCTTTTGAGAATGAATCAGCCCCCTCAGTTCAGTACCTGGATCGGTGAAGGATGCGACGTAATATCAAGCAATCCGAAGAGAGGAATTTTGCCCGATGATGCTACCACGACCATGGCATTCAGCGGAACGGTAAATATCTCCGGGATCAGCGAGGCCTCTCTCATGGTGGTCTCAACGGGAATCGATTCCCTGAACACAACAGAACACATGGTGAAATTCAATAACGGAACCTGGTATAATGCATTTGACAATTCTTCAATCGGTGGAACTCTTCAGATCCCGGTCAAACCTTACCTGAATGGATCGGGAAATTCAGCTTCAATAGAAAGTACCATCAGGAGAATGGATGGGGATTATCTTGTGAACAGAAATGTCATCCTGGTGATTGAGCAGAACGCACGTGCTGGCGCAACCGACGAACCGGATCCAGCCGGTACAACATCCCTTATGCCTGTTCTTCCGGATTCCTGCCCCTCTACCTGTCTACAACCTGACACCGAATAGCTCTCAGACCTGCAGGCTCTCGCTCCACACAAACCCTGAGGGGGCACTTATCTTTGTTGACGGATCGTATCTGGGAAAAACAACTCCTTACGTCCTTGAAGAAAATCCTGGAGATCAGCATACTATAAGGTTTGAACTTGATGGATTCGTTCCTGCTGAACGAAACCTGACCATCCATAACGATACCACACTCTATGAATACCTGTATGCCAATGTCTTTGTCTATTCTGCGAAGGGACGATCTGTTGAGCAGATGCGGGAGAGTTATACATACCCGCCATGGAAGTTTGTACGTCAAGTCCCGTCCCGGACCGGCGGTCATTGCCATCAATGGCATCCAGATGTCCCAGAGAACACCTGCAATTATATCAAGCCTTAAAGAAGGTACCTACACGGTGCGATTGTCGCTTGAGCCGGATCCTTTTTCCAAAGGGAACTCAGGGATAACATTCGAAGATCAGGAAGTCTATGTCTACCCGTATAGCATCGTGCCGGTCGATGTTGCTGCGAATTATTCACGGTCAGAAGAAATAATCGTCGACTCCGGCAGCCTGAGGGGAGAACCATTCACGGTGAATGGTCATACCGTTCAGAAAACCATTCCTTCCCGAATACATGCGCCATCTCCTGATTCGTTTATTACTGTGTATCATAACCTGTCGTACATCTCGTACCCGGTTCCTGCACCCATGAACGAAGATCATTATCTCGTCATTGAACCCCGCCAGCACAATAACCTGATTGTGTTTGTAGATTCCAATCCTCGTGGGGCTGAGGTATTTATTGACGGGTTCAGGACAGGTTATTCAACCCCCTATACTTTTACAAATATTTCCGATGGATCACACCGTATTATGGTTTCAAAACCCGGGTATATCCCTCAAGAAAGAACGAATCACGTTTTTATATACGACGGGGTCGGAATCTAAGACTGATGTACGGTTTGATCTTGAAGAATATACGAACGGATTTTTACGGGTTGGAAGCGATATACCGGGATCAACGATTTTTATGGACGGTCTTGACACCGGTGAGGTGACGCCATTCTTATTTTCGTCAGTTCCGATTGGGAAACATTCAATCACTGTTGTCAACGATAATGGAACCCGCAAATTCCCTGATGTTACCGTGAATACCGACGTACCGGCAAATATCAGTGCCGATTTTTATGAAATCCCGCGGGACTAAAACAATAGCTTTCCTTTTGGATATTTTCAATCTTCACGGGATAACCTAGCAACTGGAGAAAAGAGAAGGGCAGACAAAAACTATACCGTTTTCAAATCAACGTGCAGGTCCACGGTGCCTCTCGGGGTTGAGACCGTACCGTTTTTGGCCAGCACGCCGTTTTTGTAGACCTCAACGGTGAGCACGTTTCCGGATCCGTCCTGCTTCTGGATCATTGCTGCCACGATCCCGTCAACGGTCGGTATCTGGTAAAACCGGTTTCCGGAACCTGTCACCTCCTGCGTCCCGCCCGAGACACCGATCTGCCCGGCGAAATTTCCCGCATACTGCACCCTTACCCAGACACCGCTGCCGGGAATCACGACCTGCGGCAGACTGGTCGGTGCCGGGGTAACGGGGGTAGAGGTGGGAGTAAGGACAATCGTTGTCGGGACCGGAGTCGGAGAGGTTGTTGCAGGAGGCGTTTCAGGCAGGGGTGTTGGTACCGGAGACCCCTGAGAGTTCCCCAGGAAAAGAGGTGTGTACATGATCGCTATCCCGGCAACTGCGAGAATAACAATAATAATCGCAGCGATGCTGCCATAATTCCGTGTACCCGGTGAGGCAGGATCGGGATGGAAACGGGATGACAACAGGGTCGTTGGAGATTCTGCTGTTGCTACTCCAGCCGGTCTGTTGTTCAGGTGAAAGAGTGACCGGGACACCCCCACTACCGGCCTCCACCGCGGGGGTGGTCATGCCGGGTTCCTGCGTAGCGGCACCCGTCTCCGCTGCCATCCCTGTATCGGGACCACTACCGGTTTCGGTGCCTATGGTATCATCAAATATGATATCGGTATCCAGTTCCCTGGGCGTCTCCATCGCGGAGGATGCCTTTTCGCGAACCGATCGGATCTGTTCCTTGAGGTGCTTAACCCAGTCATTGCATTCCTGCCGGCGTTCGATTCCTCCCTCCCGGGAAAAAACGAGCTCCTTTGATGTTGTTGCACCGCCAGGAGTGGCCGCTGCCAGAGAAAGGGTGACGATAGGGTTGCCAATGGCATCCTCACCGGCAATTACGGTCTCGATTGTTGCAAGAGGAATGATCTGTGGTTTGAACTGGGCATACCCTGCATCGATGAGAATAATGCGCTGGCTCGTGAGCATGACATCGGAGAGTGCAGAATCGAACTTTACCTTGTGTGCTGTCAGGATAATGGATTCATCACGGTTGAAATAGGGGGTGCTCATACTACCACAGTCTCATGCATTATTTGTCGTTCTCTTAATCAATATTCTTTCGTACGTGCCCGGATCTCTCTCCCCGGGAGGAAATCTCGTCCCGGAAATACTGCTAATCCAATGGCATTCCGGCTGCACGGCAGTAAGACTGGTATTCCTGCATTCTGGCAGGTCTCCAGGTATCGTCTTTCCTGTGAACCGGATTATTTGTGCCTGCCCGTTTGCACGATTGATGGCACTGGCAACAAGCCTGGCGGGGGAGAATATCGGCTGAAGTCTCTTGATATCGGATGGAAAGGAAAAACTGAGGAAGACCTGCAATGAGATGAACGCACGTTCCCGGAGAAAAGAATCACGAAGGTCAAAAAGGGGAACGGAGACAGACCGCGAGGATACAGGGATCAGAAATACATCACCCGGGTACTATTCGTCTGGTTGGTGATCGGGGGAGTCTGGTTAACCGTGGGTAGGGTCGTCCTGCTCACCAGAGGTGTCTGGGTATCGGTCCGGGACAGGACCGGGGCGACTGTGTAATCCGGGGAGGAATGCCCGGAGGGGCACCGGTTGTTGAGTCAACCAGGAGGTCGATGAAACCCATGGGGCTTGAGTCGGTACGGCGGGTCATCGATTCTCCGTTCCGGTAAATTTCCACGGAGAGGGTATCTCCCGAGTTATCGGTCTTGTACATCTGGACCTGGACCAGGTGATCGTCTGCATTCATCTGATACAGCCGGTCACCGGATCCGGATACCTCGCGCAGTGACCCCGGATTACCGAGCCGCCCGTAAAAATCCTGCGGGTATGTAACCCTTACCCAGACTCCGGTGGTCGGAATTATCAGCGGGGTTGGTACAGGTGTCACCGGTGTTGAAGGAACGGGGACCAGGGTCTCCGGCAGGGAGGGAGTCGGGACCGGAGAGAGTGCCCCGGAAGGTGCACCAAACCATGCCGGGGAGAATACAGCGATACCTGCAATGCCGAGGAGTAGTACAAGTATCACTGCAGCGAGAATGAATGTCGTCTGCCGGTTATGTCCACCCCCGGGCTGGGGGATGATCCGGGTGCAGGAGGAATACTCTCTGCTTCAGACCGGTCGGCCAGCTCTTCAGGCTGTCCTCCCTCTCCTGGGCTCTCCTGCAACGATCGTCCTGCAGATTCCTCCACGGAACCCTGGGATTCAATTCGTGATGGTTCCTGTGATGCGGGTTGTGCTCGAGAAGAAGCGATAATCTCGTCAGGAGTATGCATTTCCGGGATAGTGACAGCTCACGGCAGGCTCTTCCGGGGATGCCACAGGTGCAATAATTTCCGGTTCTTCGGCCACTCTGTCCGGTGAAACAGGTTGTGTCCGGAAATCAGTCGTTGACTCGTCAGGAGCAGGCATACCCGGGACAGTGACAGCATTCGGGAGGCTCTTCCGGTAATGTCACAGGTGCAATAATTTCCATTTCGTCGGGCACTCTGTCAAATGATTCTGGTTGTGCCCTGGAATCGGTCAGTGTCTCATCTGCAGTTGTAGTATCAGGAATGGTAGCAGAGCCCGCAGGTTCTCCCGGTGATATCATGGGTACACCAATTTCCGGTTGGCCGGGCACTATATCCGGAAATTCAGGCTCTGCCCCGGAATCAGCTGGTGGCATCTCAGGAGGTGAACTTTCAGGACCTGTCGCGGATCCCGTGAACTCTTCTCTGTACGCTTCCGGGACATTCGTATCCGAAACAACCGGGGATATCGTATCCGGTGATACCGGGCTCTCGCTGGAATCCTCAGGTTTTTCACCGGTTCCGGCATTCTCAAAACTTCCCGATCCGGTAATTTCTTCCTGGGAAATCTCTGGCGAAAAGGTCTCCGGTGTTTCCGGTGCCCCGCTTTCAGGGAATGAGGGTGTCATTGACGGAACCACAGGGAAATCTTCCTCTGCCGTCACCGGACCTTCTTCAGAAGCGGGAGGTTCGGGTTCATCGGGGAGTATTGCCAGTTCGATCGGTTCAGGCCGGGATTCAATGATCGTTGAGTGGGGGAGCTGCATCTCCGGTGCAATCTGCCGCCGCTGTGAAGGCCGTATTCCGGTGTCCTGTCCGACAGGAGCTTCACGGGGACCGATGGCCTCCTGGCGGGATGCAACAACAAGGTCCATCAGCTTCCTCAGCCATTCATCGCGCTCCCGTCCTCGTTCTTCGTCGGGCTGTCGTGAAAAAATCAGGTTCATCTGGTCCGTGCTGCTGTTCTGGTCCGTTTCTGAGAAGAAGAGGGTAATGGCCAGGATCTCCGGTGGCAATCTTTCCCGCCTTCACGGAGAGATGACTGTCTGGAGGGGAATCTTCTCCGGCAGGAACCGGGCATACCGGATATCAATGAGAATGAGATACTTTGTGGTGAGCAGGAGATCATACTGGCGGGAGTTGACACTGACCCGGTCCGTCGTCAGGACAATGGATTCACCGCTCTCAAGATAAGGACTGTCCACTACACCACACCCCTGAATTCACTATGTACTATGGTATTCGCAGCAATATGCTTTATACCTGAATATACCGGTAATCAGTTCCATCGGCCAGTTGATCAGTGTTGTACATTCCGGAATTCCGGCATCTGTGAAGATAATTTCCGGTTGTTCCGGGAAGGACAATAATGTGCCCGGAAGAAACTGAGGAGAATCTCATCCGGGACTGTTGCCGCACCGATTGTTGTCAGATCATATCGGCATCTCATAATAAAAATCAGAAAAAATAACCAGAACCAGGAAAAAAAATAGTGAAACCCCTTCATTTCCACTGGAAGGTGCTGGAAAGTCAGAGTGAAATCACTCAATGTTGTATACTTCCCAGAAAGCGGTTCCTGTCCATGGCGAATATGATTTTCATAGACTGAAGACAGATTTTCCTCCTACGGGAATTTGACAACGGTGCCGGAGGATCTTTCATCGTCATCAAAGTCCGGCGTCTCTCCCCCATGGTTCAAAAGAGATATCATGGTACAGCCGTACCACGTGCTGCCGGAATGTTCTGCATTCTATCTTGAACCAAGGTCTGATTATAAGATTTCCGGGATAATGATTATGCCCGTGAAGGTTACAGTCTTCACCGGCAGGATTAAAAACAGCATGCTCACGAGCCACTCACTTCTCCTGAAATTCTGGCATGACTCCCGGTATGTTTTCCCGGAGATCAGCGTAGAGTATGTTGACCGGGGTGCTCCGGATGACCGTTCAATGGTCAGCGGCAGGGATATCCGGGTGCTTGACGCCTACTATTTTGAAACAGCAACAGCGCAGGGCTTGAAATATATCCCGTATCACCGTATCCGGAAACTCACGTATCATGGCGAGACGGTCTGGGAAAGATAATTAGCAGGAGATCAGCGTCGATCCTGACTTTTGAATTTGTCATGATTAATTATTTATAATCCGGCCTCCATCATGTACGTGATGTATCAGTCCCTTACAAGCCAGATACTCCAGCCCGGGCAGGTACATGCTGCCCATGGTAAGCGGCAGCTGTTTTTGTAGAGTAATTCCAGGGAAATTTCCTGTCGGTCTCCCGGCGGAAACGGCATTGATCTCTGACTACTGATTTCGTGGGTGAATTATGGGTATGATAGCAGAACGATCGGTTGATGAGTGGTATAATTCCCTGCCAAGGACAAGCGGAATTTACCACCTGATTAATGGAACAATGGGCGACCGTGGTGGAAAAGAGAGAATCCGGGCGGTGATCGCGCTTGGCGAGAGCGATGACCCGCGGGCTGTCCGTCCTCTCATGGATTGTTGTGGTGATAACGACCCGCTGATCCGGTTGCATGCAGCGGAAGGGCTGTCCAAACTGAGGAGCGGGAGATCGGTTCCTGTCCTGATCGAGCGTCTCAGGGATAAGAACGAACGACTCGAAACCCGGAAACATGCTGCCGCAGCACTTGCTGCAGTGCGGAGTTACAGCGCGATAGCGGGACTCAGGGATCTGTACGCGGATCTCGAAGAGGATCCCGTTCTCCGATCCTTCGTGGCAGAGGAACTGCACCGGATTCGTATCCGGTAAACCACCAGTACAGGTCGGCCCTGCCTCCCTATCCATGCCCGTACGGGAAACTCCGGTAAAAGGATAACCCGGTTAACAGGTGCATCTACCAGCCAATTTTTTCCGAAAGCACTGGTGACCGAGGTACAATGGCTACCTGTCGTGATCGATTCGATACTGAAAACCACATTTACTGAAAATTTCTGTCAAAGAGTTTCCCTCAGGCGATTCCTCGATGTATTCCAGATCACACAGGCTCCCCTGACCGCCGTTAACACAACGGATCTTCCGGGGAACGATACTTTAACAATCTTTCCTGTCGTAGACTATTGGCACTATGTGGAAGGCAGTCGGGATCGATGCATGGCTTGCAGGGAGGAAGTCAAGCCTTGAAGATGCGCGGGTTACCGTCACCGATATCATCGGGCGGGTGAGGAAGAACGGCGATACCGCTTTACGCGAACTCTCGCGCCACTTGAACTGACGGAGATTGCCGTATCAGACGAGGAACGTGAATCGGCCTATGATGATGTCGACACACAGATTGTCGAGAGCCTCATTGAGGCCCATGCACGCATCGAGCGCTTCCACGAACTCCAGAAACCAAGGGATCTCTGGTTCCAGGAAATGGAGCCCGGGATCGTTCTTGGTGTTAAAACAACCGCACTGGACCGTGTCGGTATCTATGTGCCCGGCGGGCGTGCGCGCATACCCGTCGTCTGCCCTCATGTGTGCAGTACCGGCAAAGGTGGCCGGTGTCCGTGAGATCTGTGCCTGTTCCCCCCCGCCGATCAGTCCCATGACGCTTGTCGCGCTGGATATCGCCGGCGTCTCTGAGATCTACCGTTCCGGCGGCGCCCAGGCCATTGCGGCCATGGCGCTCGGTACGGAAACGATCCGACCGGTGCAGAAAATTGTCGGCCCGGGAAATGTGTACGTGACCCTTGCAAAGATGATGCTGAGGGAAAATGTCGAGATCGATTTCCCGGCAGGTCCCAGCGAGATCGGGATTATCGCCGATCACACGGCAGATCCCCGGATTGTTGCCTCAGATGTCCTTGCACAGGCAGAACATGACCCGAATGCAGCCTGCATCCTGATCACGACCGACAAAAATCTTCCGGGAAAAGTCGGGCATGAAATAGCCCGTCTCCTCGCCCAGGCACCCAGAAAGGAGATCATAGAAAAAGCCCTCAATAATTCAGGGTATGTCGATCGTCGCGAGATATGGACGAAGCGATTGCTGCATCGGACATGTGTTGCCCCCGAGCATCTCTCGATCCAGGTTGCAGATCCCCTGTCCGTCGTCACCCGGGTGAAAAACGCCGGTGCAATCTTTGTCGGTAAGTATTCAGCGGTTGCCTGCGGGGATTATGCGGTGGGAACCAACCATGTCCTGCCGACTGCGGGATATGCAAAAATGTACTCAGGACTCGATGTCGCACACTTCTGCAAAACCGCATCGGTTGAGATGATCGATAAAAATGGTCTTGAGGCAATCGGGGATATCGTCGAGACCATTGCAGAGGCAGAAGGGTCTGTATGCCCACGCCCAGTCTGTTAAAATACGGCGGCAGTGCTAAGACGGGAATTCTCTTTTCTTTGATTTTTAAAAACTTGATATTTTGACGGAAACAAATCTTTTTGAATCCGAGATAAATCCTTATCAGCCTTGTCGGGATGTCAGACATCTTGGCTGAAATCATCGATTTCCAGAAACATTTCTATAAACGATATTTCGCTGTAAAAAATCAATATTTTTATGAGGGTTACCCGCCTCAGGGCCTCTCCGAGGCACGGCGGGGCAGGATGGTTTTTAATAAATTTCCAGTGATTGATCCTAAAAGCCGATCAGGGACGTCCCTTCGGAATGCGGCTATCATAATACAGAAAAAATCTCGACAGGGGATCAAGTGGATACACCCGTCCAGGAAGCCTCCCCCTCTGGGGGAGTGAGGGGGTCACCCTCATAAATTCAATAAAGAATACACAAACAATGGATTAACAATACCTGTAAAAACAGCAAACGCCGGATAAATTCAGCCGAAAAATTGTCCTTATTCTCTTTTTCCGTTCTGTATCGCCAGAGTCCCAGAGTCGTCACCAATCCCATCGCAATAAGCGGGAGTGCAGGTTCAAGCGGTGTCCCGGTTGCCGGCTTGATCGGACGGGAGAAATTCAACCTCCACCGTTGCAAAATCCCCGCTCGTATATCCGTAAACGATCGAGGGGGGAACTTTCGACATAGATGGTGTAGTTTCCGGGTTTCAGGGTTCCAAGGATTACCGAGGTATCCCAGCGTATATGTCCAGCTGCCATCACTCAGATTTGACCGGTGCGGTGGTGAACAATCCGCGTCCGGCGGGTATATTCAGATTGTCAAGGGTTACTCCCCTGACGTCAAGTTCCGGTCCTGTCACAAACAGATAGACAGCGATCGTGGTAATTCCCGAAACTGTACCGTTGAGCATAACAACGTCACCGATGTGCGCCTGCTGGGGGGACGCAGAGATGGAAAGGACTGTTGAAGCCGCAACAGGAGTGGCCATCACTCCGAGCAATGCAGCGGTAAAAATAAGAAAGCACACCCATCGCATACCGGTACGTGTACATTTACTATGTAAAATAGTTTCATGCTATGTGGTGATCAGAATTTAACCACCATGACTGCCTCTTCCTCTTTTTTCAGTTCAATTTTCAAGGTGTTCGGAATCGAAATCATATCCCTCTGCGGGATTGTAATCCTCATAGAGTTCACACTTGTCGAGCACATCGATGAACTCTTTTAAGAATATCCGTGGTATTACGTCCACCCTCCCACCGAACCGGGTCGTGATCTTCTTGATCATCGCACGGATAAACCGGTGCGAAACCCGCTCCCGGTCCGGTTCCGCATATGCCTGGGCATAGACATCCAGCACCTTGAGAGCAACCAGTTCGAGTTTGGCCGTGTCAAACTTCGAGAGAATAATCTGGGGCTGCCGGGGATTGCGGTAACTGTCTGTCTGTACCACGCTGATCCGATCGTAGAGCGGGGGGACGGACCGTATGCCCCGTGAGCCGTCATACATGGCAGGAGTTCCGGTAAAGAGGAAGTAACAGCGGGGCATATCGCCCCGGTCGAGTGCATCGATAATCTGCACGAGGGTCTGGTACCCCTTCTCGCGCTGGTTGCGCTGGAGTCCCTGGGTTGTTTCCATCTCGTCAACCGCAATCGCGATCCCGCGATATCCGGCCCCATGGATGACAGCGACCAGTCCCCGGAGGAAAATGAAGGCAATGGTGTCATCGATATCGCCACGGATCCCGGCCTTCTGCTTGAAGTCCCTCCCGATATTGGGTTCAGCGGATATCCACCCCAGCGCAGACTGGCCTATCTGGAACTCACCGGCATTGTTCGCCTTATAATACGTGCGTAGTGCGGCGGCAAGCGCGGTGTTGACTTCGCTGATACCCGAAAGGGCGGCCTCAATCTCACGCTCGGTCGCGGCTTCGAGAGCAGCGTCCTCAACCGGGCCCCCGCTCACCGAGATGAGGCGCTCTTCAATGGAATAGAGCCAGGTATCGACGATGGTTTTGATTGCATGCTCTTCTTCGCTTGTCCTGAGGTTCGCACAGATCTGCTGGTATATCCCCTTGAGTTTATAGAGTGGTGTTGAGGAGGATATGACCACATGCGAGGTAACAAAACCCTTGTTGCGTGCGATCTCGAGAGCCCGTGCAACGAGGAAGGTTTTGCCGCTCCCGTATTCGCCCCGGATAAATTTTGTATCCCCGCCTCCCTGGGCCACGTAATCCAGCTGTTTCCCGATTGCATTCTCTTCGACATCCAGCCCGACCGCGATCCGCTCAAGTCCGCTTGCGGGAACCGTTCCCCGTCGTAATGCATTGATGATATTGATGCTTTCGAGCCTGCGGCGGTCCATCTGTTCAGGTTCCGGTATATTCATAGACCTCTCCATCCTCTCCTACCCCTTTCTTGCTGATAAGATTCATCCCTCTGTGACGATGCCTTCTGGATCAACTGGTTCACAACTCCGACCACCCTGCGGGTTCCCAGCATCTTGCGCAGATCCATCTCGCTTGCCTTCCGGTGCGAGCGGAGGAATTCAACGATCTTCATCTCCTGCTCCGAAAGCCCGAGCTGTTCGGTAATTATCTGCGCCGGAGCGACTGCAACTGCACGTTTTTTTGTCTGCGGCACATTCATTATCGGTCGATCGGCGATGGATCTTTCCTTGCATGCCTGTATCAGGCCGGAGATAATTCTCAAGCCGGATGGTCCGGGTGTATGCGCGGCATCACGTCCATACCGCAGAGGCAGTAATACTTGCAGGCGGCATAATCCATCTCTTCCTGTGCCTGTGTTGCAGCAATAAAAAAAGCGATGGAAAGCAGTTCCAGGCCGTCAGAGTTCAGCGTCATTTTACGTTCTTCAAGTTTTTTTATCAGGTGTTCCATGAGGCGCTTCAGGCGGAACATCTTCCCCTGCTCATCGAGGATAACCGCAGCCACACGCCCGATATCGGTACTTTTTTTGACATTGGACAGGATGTAGAGCATCACCTTTTCACATTCCCGCTCTTCCCCGTGTGCCAATAAAAATTTTGCATAATCGAGGCCGCCGGCCAAAAAGTCTGCCCGGTACGCCCGGTAATACCATGATCGTGCCTCAACGGCATCTACCCAGGTCTTCGTAAAGACGTGCCGTCTCAAGGAGACTTACGACATTCACATCCCGTGAAACAACATCAAGAAACCGGCGGACGGCTTCATCCGGCACAACATGCGCCTTGAGATACGTGCGGTACCTGCTGATGATAAGGGTGAGGGTGTCCAGATCGTTTTTTGATGCAAGCTCCTCCCGGATCAGGTTTTCATACGCGGTACATGCCTGGTGCTCGAGTCCCATCGCTGCGAGGAGATCGCATTCGACGAGCCGGTAGAGCGGGAGGCGTGCATGTTCAAGAAGTGTTTTTACAGCAACGAGTGCCTCAGCGTAATTCCCGATGGATTTCAGGAGCAGGATATAATCATACAGGATTTCTGCATCGGGATCTTCCTGGATATGGGAAGCATACGCATCAAGCGATGTCCGGACATCATAACGGGAAAGGGTAGCGAGATATGTGCGGAGTACGGCTGCGATCTTTTGTATCCCGGTACAATCCGTGTGCAGTTTCAGCGGCAGCCTGGTAATTGCGGGTCCTGATGAGTGCGTCAATGTATTCCGGGGTCCTCTCCAGGTCTCCGCCGAAGCACGGTATGGGTGGCAAGTGCTTCTTCCGGCTCTCCGATCTCGATAAGAGCCCGCATCAGGTTCCGGACATCACCGGGTTTTTTCCCGAGCTGGACAAGGGACCTGAGGACCGGGAGTGCACCCCGGTAGTCCTTCTGGGAGATAAGGTAGCCTGCATAACTCCTGAGGGCGTCCTGGTTGGTGGGGTCGAGATGAACGGCAGTTGCAAATTCTGCGATTGCTCCTTCATCCTTCCGGGCCTCGAGTACTTTTGCCAGGTAACTGTGAACATACGACGAATCCGGCATTTTCCGGGCAAGGTCCCGAAAAAAAACCTCGGCATCTTCAAGTTTACCCGTGTAATACAGGTTTGTGGCGGCGAGCACTTCAATAGCTGAATCCTTGCCGCTCTCAAGGAGGATGGTGCAGATCTCCAGGGATTCCTGGTACCGCCCGTCTTCGAAAAGCCTGAACGCTTCTTTCTTCTGTTCTTCACGCGGTGCCGGGATCATGGTCGCCTGGAACCAAACCTGACTGCAAAAAGTCCTGCAAGCATCCCGATCATATCCCTTTTCCGGACGTGGGAGTCACCTTTGTTCTGCCATTCTATCGGGACTTCATTCAACGGTATATCCTGCCCTGCGGAGTCTCCAGAGCAGCTCGACATCGAATTCAAATCCCCGTGAGATCATCATGGGCATTATTGCATCAATTGCTGATTTTTTAAATACCTTTGCTCCGCACTGGGTATCGTAATAGTTCAGGCCGAACAGGATCCTGATGAGCAGGTTAAATGCGCGGCTTTCCAGCTGGCGCAGGACGCTCTGGCGTACCCGGAGGTTTGCGCCCGGTATCCAGCGTGAACCAATTGCCCCGTCGGCGCTGGAAAGCGATAAAAACAGGCGTTTCATCTCATCGATGCTTGTGGAGCCGTCGGCATCGAAGTATCCGACACAGGGTGATACGGCTGCCCGGAGACCAGCCATCACCCCGCCGCCTTTTCCCAGCCGGTGGTCAAACCGGAGACAGCGGATAGTCAGGTCCTGCCTGCGGGCTGCAATCCTGTCGACGATGTCGGCAGTGCCATCTGTCCCGTCACAGACAACAATGAGCTCCCCGTCAAACTGATCGATGGCATCAAAGAACGGCGAGATCCGGTGTTCCTCGTTGTACGCGGGGATAACAATGCTGTAGATGAGTATCGGGCGGGGTGGTCATGATGTGCAGTGTCCGGTATTGATTCGCTGACGGTGTCCAGAGCTGTATCCGGAAGATGGTGGACGGCTTGCTGCAGTCATAATCCGGCATACAATCCGGCAGGTACTCTGCCAGTACTTTTTGTGGAGTCTCCCAATAACATTACTGGTGTTTGTTCAGGTGCTGTGCAAGCACGGTGCCCGGACGGTATTTCTCTGCCATTGACAACGCTGTTTTGCGGAGTGCGGCATGCTCCAGCAGGCAGCTTTCCGGTGGCGGGGATTTCCTGAGGATTGCCGAGGTGTTTTCGGTCACCTGTATGAGTTCTGTAGCAATGAGCGCATTCAGCCAGACGAGATCGGCAAGCATCTCTTTTATTTCCGTATCCTGCATGGAGAATACGTCGTTGTGCAGATAATATAAACAGAGTAGCATACCAGGAAAAGGACAATCTTAATCATCATGGTATTCCAAAATCCGGTAGAGCACAATGTCATATCTGGAAAAGATTAAAAAAGACGGAAAGTCTGCCAACCCTTTTTTCTGCCTGATGGGAATAGATGTGGTCAGCGTGGAGCCGGGAAAAGCGGTGCTGAAAATGCAGGTCCGCCCTGATATGCATAACGGTGTCGGCTGGTTGCAGGGAGGGATGCTTGCAGCACTGGCTGATGAAGCGATGGCGCTTGCACTCTACCCGCTGCTTTCAAAGAATGAAGGAATTGCAACCATATCTGAATCCACAAGTTTCATCAAAGGGGTGCAGGATGGCTTCATCACTGCAGAAGGCCGTGTAATCCGGAAGGGGCGCAGGGTGGCATTCGCAGAAGGAGAAGTGTTTGCTGAAGGTGACGAGAGGGTCATGCTTTCACGGACTTCTGCAGCCTTTGCCGTGACGACCAATAAAAATTAAGGGATATTTTTCCGGTTTTTAACGACTATTTTTATTAAGAATTTGGGAATGAACCTTTTTTCGATACATTTTCCCGAATAAAAAATGGTTCTGAGAATTCATTATTTATAACGTTCTGGGGCTCTGCCCCCGACAGCGGGGGATCCCTACGATTTGATATACTAAAAACCGTGGCAATCAGGCTATCTGTCACGTAGGCAAAGGCGAATGAGTGTATTCTCGTCATTGAAATCAGAGTTTTACGATGGTACACCCCTCGGCCTCTCCGAGGCACGGCGGGGGCAAGATTTTTTAGATTTTTGGTCACTGATCCGCCACGGGGGCGCCCCGTCGGGGGCGGCGGGGTTCATCCTAATAGGAGACGAGAAGAATCAATCCTCATCAACACCAGAATAATATGAACTTCAGTGACTGGTACAGAACTACTCGTTTTGAATGAGTTTCACAAAAATGAGAACTTGAAAAAATGTTGGAAAATCAGGGAAACAGATTCAAAAAAATTATTTTTTCTTTCTCTTTGGTCTTCTTTTCCGGTTTTTTCTCTTCCGCCTGCCGGTAGTATTTCATATACCAGACTATCCCACCTGCAACGACGATCAGGATACTCCAAGGATGATAAGCATCGTCTGTGTTGCTGCGCCTGCAGCAGTCTGTGCCTGTGCAAGTCCTGCAGCAGCCTCACTGTTCCCCGGGTCGGTTGCATCGGCTCTGGCGTAGGCATCTGCGGCATCCTGGTATCTTCCCATCTGGAAGAGCGCCTGACCTTTGTTGATCAGGGCATGATGTGTAGTTCTGATCAAAGCTGATTGCGGTATCATACGCATTGACTGCATCCTGGTTTTTCCCGAGTTTGATAGAGGGCATAGCCTTTATCATTCCATAACCATCGGATCTTTCGGATATATCACGAGCCCTTCATCAACAGTCCTGGATTGCGTCATCGTACCGGGTCACTGGATTAATGCGTATGCCTTACCCTGATAGGTATACAGGAGAGCGTCCGACTGTCGGATCATTGTTGTATTGGATGCAAGGGCCTGGTCGAACACATGCAATTGCTCTCGCATATTCATTCATCTGAAGCAGATTTTTTACCGATATTGTAGTAATTTGTCGCGGCATCTGTCGTCTCATTCGCTCGGCCAGCACAGGCGGGATGAAACCGACAATTAATACGGCAATTGCCAGAATGCAGATAAAATGCCCGATTTTCATAGCTCATCTAAGTTTGGTTTCAGCGCAGATTAATGTTACTTTGTAACCAGGTCTGCATTTCTTCCCGTGAAACTCCCGTGTATGCGCCGGATCAGGATCCTTGCCTGAAACACCTGGAATTCACCCTCTCACCACGATAAGATAACACTAATAGGTACTGTGAGCAAAATGTAAAGCAGTCGGGGAGATCACGTGAAGTACATCATTATCACCGGGGGCGTGATGAGCGGGCTGGGGAAAGGGATCACCGCGGCCTCAGTCGGGCGCATCCTGAAGAACCGTGGCTACCGGGTGACGGCAGTGAAGATCGATCCTTACCTGAATATCGATGCAGGGACGATGAACCCGGCCCAGCACGGTGAAGTGTTTGTGCTCAAGGACGGGAGCGAGGTTGACCTTGACCTTGGTAACTACGAGCGGTTCCTTGATATCGAACTCACTGCAGCCCATAATATCACGACCGGGAAGGTGTACCGCACCGTCATCGAAAAGGAGCGCCGGGGTGATTTCCTTGGCGAGACCGTCCAGATCATTCCCCATATCACGGACCAGATCAAGACCTGCATACGCCAGGCGGCAGAAGAGGAATTCCCGGACGGGACAAAGGCCGATATCTGTCTTGTCGAGGTTGGCGGCACGGTTGGTGACATCGAGAGCATGCCGTTCCTGGAAGCGATCCGCCAGATGCGGGGGGACCTGCCGGAACACGATTACATCCTCCTGCACGTCACGCTCATCCCCGAGGACACGATGGGCGATCTCAAGACAAAACCCACCCAGCATTCGGTGAAAGCCCTGCGTGAGCTCGGTCTCCATGCGGAGATCATTGTCGGCAGGAGCGAACGGCCGATCGGTGCCCATACGAAACGTAAGATCTCCGCATTCTGCGATCTCCCCCAGAATGCAGTCATATCTGCGGCAACCGTCCCGGATACCTACGAGGTTCCCATGGAGATGGAGAAGGAAGGTATCGCGGATGTCCTCTCCGCTCACCTGGGACTTGAAAAACGGGATGTCGATACCAGCTGGTACCGGCTGGTGACCCGGGAATATACCAGCCGGATCACCGTGGCGATCGTGAGCAAGTACGGCATCGAGGATGTATATATCAGTATCAAGGAGGCACTCAAGCATGCGGGAAGGGCGCTCTCCACGGAAGTGAAGATCGGCTGGCTGGACGCGGAACGCTATGAACGCTGCCAGCTCAAGGACTATGACGGGATCCTGATTCCCGGGGGTTTTGGCAAGCGGGGCATCGAGGGTAAGATAGAGGCGATCAAATTTGCCCGTGAAAATAACATCCCGTTCCTCGGCCTCTGCCTGGGATTCCAGCTGGGAGTCGTCGAATATGCCCGCACATAAGGTCGGTATTACCGATGCCACGAGCGAGGAATTCGGCGAGGGATCCCACGTCATTGCCCTCCTTCCCGAGCAGGAAGGACTCCATGAACTGGGCGGCACGATGCGGCTGGGAAATTATACGGCAGACCTCCGGGAAGATACCCTTGCAATGCGCCTCTATAAGGAGAAGCAGATTGTTGAGCGGCACCGTCACCGGTACGAGGTGAACCCGCGGTACATCAAGGACCTGGAAAAGGCCGGCCTGGTCTTCTCGGCGACCAATAAGAACCGGATGGAATGCCTTGAGCTGAAGGATCACCCGTTCTACTTTGCCACGCAGTTCCACCCGGAGTTCAAGTCCCGCCCGGCGCACCCGTCACCACCGTATCTCGGCTTTGTTGAGGCGTGCAGGGCAACCAGGCGGACAACCTAGAGGAATATTCCATGGTCAATACAGAGAAATTTATCAGCACAGTCTGTTGCGGAGATTAAAACTGCCGCCGGGAATGAAAAGGTGGTGATGGCACTGTCCGGGGGTGTCGACAGCTCGGTCTGCGCTGCCCTTGCCGCACGGGCGATCGGCGACAACCTCATCCCCATCTACATCGATACCGGCCTGATGCGGAAAGGCGAGACCGACCGGATCAGGACGCTATTTGGGAATATTCACCTGCAGATCGTTGATGCAGGCGATGAATTCCTCGGGGCGCTTAAAGGCCTCACGGATCCTGAAGCCAAACGCAAGGCGATCGGGGAACGGTTTATCCGCGTCTTTGAACGGGAGGCAAAGAAGCAGGGGGCAAAATGCCTGCTGCAGGGAACGATCTACCCGGACCGTATCGAGAGCGAAGGGGGCATCAAGAGCCACCATAATGTCGGGGGCATGCCGCTGCACATGGAGTTCACCAAAGTGATCGAACCGATCCGTGACCTCTACAAAGACGAGGTCCGTGAGGTTGCAGGAGCACTGGGCCTTCCCAAAGAGATCCAGCACCGGATGCCGTTTCCCGGCCCCGGGCTTGCGGTGCGGGTGCTTGGTGAAGTGACGCAGGAGAAGGTCGCGGTTATACGGGAAGCCAACTGGATCGTTGAGGAGGAACTGGTCGAAAAATACCGCCCGTGGCAGTGTTTTGCCGCACTTCTCGGTCTTGGAACCGGTGTCAAGGGAGACAACCGGATCCATGGCTGGATCGTGGCGATCCGTGCCGTGAACTCACGGGACGGGATGACTGCGGATCCGATCGATATCCCGTTCGAGCACCTGATGAGAATCGGGTCGCGGATCACCGCGGATATCCCGAGTGTTGCCCGGGTGGTGTATGACATTACGGCAAAACCACCGGCAACCATCGAATACGAATAATGAACAGGAACAGAACGAACACAGTGAAACGTGATGGGAATGGACAAAACCAGCCAGTTTAAAGCGCTCGATGAGCGCTACTTTATGCCCGCGTTCTCGCGTGACATGGCCCTTGTGAAAGGCAAAGGGTTCATTGGTCTGGGATGCGGAAGGAAAGGAGTATATCGACTGCGTTGCCGGGATCGCCGTCTGCAGCACCGGGCACTGCCACCCGGCGGTGGTAAAAGCGATCTGCGACCAGGCGCATGAACTCATCCACTGCTCCAACCTGTATTATATCCCCCACCAGGGAGAACTTGCAAAGAAACTCGTGGAGATTACCGGGATGCACAAGGCCTTCTTCTCCAACTCCGGGGCAGAGGCGACCGACGGTGCGCTGAAACTGGCCCGGGTCAGGACCGGGAAGAAGAAATTTGTTGCTTTCACCCACGGGTTCCACGGGAGGACGATAGGTTCTCTGGCAGTCACGCACAAACCTGCGATCCGCGAACCCTTCGAACCCCTCGGGCTGAAATGCACCTTTGTCGAGTATGGCGATCTCGACGGGCTGAAAAAAGCCGTCGATAGCGATACGGCGCGGTGTCATCGTCGAACCGATCCAGGGTGAGGCAGGGGTCATCATTCCTCCCGATTCCTTCATTGAGGGTATCCGCGAGATATGTGACGACACCGGTGCCCTTATGATCGCCGATGAGGTCCAGACCGGGATGGGACGGACGGGAAAATGGCTTGCCGTCCAGCACACGAAGGCAAAACCTGATATCGTCACGCTCGCAAAAGGAATCGCGAGCGGTTTTCCGATGGGTGCACTGGTGGCACGGGAAGATCTCGAGTTCAAAAAGAGCGAGCACGGGAGCACGTTTGCCGGAGGGCCCCTTGCCTGTGCAGCAGCACTTGCAACTATCGGGGTAATCGAGAAGATCCTGCCTGATGTCAGCAGGAAAGGGGAGCGGTTCAGGAAAGGGCTTGAAAAATATCATCCCCGGGTCCGCGGCCTGATGATCGGGATAACCCTGGGCGACAAATGCCCGGAGATCCAGAAGAAGTGTGCAGGAGAATGGCGTGCTGGTCAACTGTGCAGCAGACGGAAACCTCCGGCTTGTCCCGCCTCTTGTCATTACCGACGCGGAGATCGACCGCGTGGTCAGGGTGATTCATGGAGCACTTGGTACGACCGTGCTATAAAAAAAAGAGCGGCTACGTCTTTGCAAAGAAGGCGGAGGATATCGCCCGCGAGTACGGTATCGGCCGGATCGCCCGGCTCGCAAGCAACGAGAACCCCGAGCCCCTTTCACCGGCTGCACGGGAGGCGGCAGAGAAGGCATTACTGCACGGTGAACCGGTACCCTGACGAGCGGGTCAATGTCCTGATGAACGCACTCAGGAAATATTACGGGGATTACAACTTTGTCAGCGGGGTCGGGATGGACGGGGTCATCGAGACGATTTTCCGCACGCTGGTCGATCCCGGGGAAACGGTTGCGATCTCGACCCCCACCTTCTCGTTCTATTCCCTCGCTGCCATGGGGCAGGGTGCAGAGATTGTCACCGTACCCCGTGAGGCGGACTTCTCGGTCGATATAAAAAAACTAATCCGTGCGGGCGGAAAGGCAAAGATCGTGGTGGTCTGCTCTCCCGAACAACCCCACGGGGAACGCGATGCCGGTCGATCAGGTTGCCGAACTGCTGGAAGGAATCGAAGGAGTTCTTTTCCTCGACAATGCCTATGTCGAGTTCTCGGATTATGACTATCTCCCGCTGATGAAGAAACACGAGAACCTGATCCTCGGCAGGACCTTTTCCAAGGTCCATTCACTTGCCGGGCTGCGTGATCGGGTACGCATTTGTACCACGGTGGCTCGTCTCCCTGGTACCAGCGTGCAAGTACCCCGTTTACGGTCAACTCGGTTTCTGCCGCGGCAGCTGCTGCGGCACTCCCCGACACGGACCATGCAGAGCGCTATATCGACCCGGGTCAGGCTCTGGAGGAAGCGATTTATCGCGGAGGTCAGGTACCCGGTCCTCCCCTCCGACGCAAACTTTGTGATGATCGATGTCTCTCCCCGTTCCAGGAGACGAGATGACCGGGGAGCTTGCCCGGCAGGGGGTTGTCGTCCGCTCCTGCAGGAGTTTTGCCGGTCTTCCCGGATCATTACATCCGGGTCAGTATTGGCGATGACTGGGAGAATGAGCGGTTCCTGCAGGTGATCAACGCACTATGATGTGCGGCATCACCGGAACACCGGGCACGGGAAAGTCCCTGATCGGGACTGAGCTGGCCCGCCGGGGTCATACCGTGATCCATCTGACTGATACGGTCGAACCGTATGTGACCGGTATGGACGAGGAGAGGGATACCCGGATCATCGATGTCGAGCGATGGGCAGACGAGTTTGTTCCGGTGGATGGCTTTGTCGAGGGGCACTTCGCACACCTGCTTCCCTGCGACCGGATTGTCGTGCTCCGCTGCCGCCCCGATGTGCTGAAGGCCCGTCTTGCCCTCCGGAAATACCGCCAGGAAAAGATCCGCGAGAATGCCGAGGCAGAGGCGCTGGATTCCTGCCTGATCGAGACCGTTGAACAGTTCGATCCGTCACAGATCCTCGAACTCGATACGACGGATCGTGATGCAGTGTCCTGTGCAGACGAGATTGAACGGTTTGTCAAAGGAGAGATCCCGGCCGACTTCGGCCACCTGGACTGGTCAGCATTTCTCGAGGCAGGACTATGACCCTGGACCAGTACCGCTCCCAGGCACAGGTGTATTTCGATCCGCTTGTATCCGTCGCCATAAAATTACGGATGAATGCGAATTTCTTTACCCTTGCCGCCCTCATTGCATCGGCAGCCGCCGGGTTCCTGTTTTATTCCCGGATGGAACTCTGGGGAATCGTAGCGGTCGCCCTCAATGCCTTCTGCGACGCGATGGACGGGGCCGTTGCCCGGGCGATGAAGACCCAGAGCCTCCGGGGGGATTTCCTTGACCATGCCGTTGACCGGTATGCCGATATCTTCATCATCACCGGTATCTTTGCCGGGGGGCTGGTCCCCTGGCAGATCGGGGTCTTTGCCCTGACCGGCGTCCTGATGGCCTCATATCTCGGGACCCAGGCCCAGGCGGTCGGGGTCGGGAGATACTACGGCGGGATTCTCGGGAGAGCCGACCGGCTCGTGCTGATCCTGGTCTTCGGTGTCATCGGCCTGTTCGTTCCGATGCACCGTCTACGGGCTCACCTGGCTCGGCTGGCTGCTGCTGATGTTCGGCGTCTTCGGCCATATCACGGCATTCCAGCGGTTTGCATTTGTGTGGGCGAAGGTGGAGTGAAAACTCTGCGGAATTCCCGATCTTCCGGCGATTTGCATGTCTTTTGCGGATAGAATCCTTGCACCCAAAAAGAGGTACACACTATTTGCGATAACAGGGCCAGAGAAAAGCCCTGTTATCGATGATTAAATCACCTTCAGGATAATTTTTCCGTTTACATGTCCCGACTGACTGAGGTCCTGTGCGGCCTTCGCCTCACTGAGGGGAATTCTTTTTCGATCACGACTTTCAGTTTTCCGAGGTCGATGAGCTCTGCTATCTCCTGTAATCTCGCTCCGTTTGAATCGAGCATGAAGGATTTTCCCAAAACCCCGTGAGCTGATGCTGCTTTTTCATCAGCACCAACCGATGAAACAAGGGTACCTCCTTTCCGGAGCACGTTGAATGATTTCGCCTGGGTTTCTCCCCCTAATGTGTCGAACACCAGGTCAAGGTCATGCAGTTTTTCACTGAAATCCTCTTTCGTATAGTCGATGACTTCATCAGCTCCCAGTGATTTCACCATCGCACTATTCCTGCCGGATGTCGTGGTTACAATGCGGCCGGCACCTGCAATTTTTGCCAGTTGGATGGCAAAGGAACCCACTCCTCCCGAACCGCCATGGATAAGGACCGACTGGCCCTGTTTCAAACCACCGACCTCAAACAAAGCCATCCACGCGGCCTGGGACGCAAGCGGAAATCCGGCAGCCTGATAAAGGGGAATGCTTTTCGGGGCATGTGCCAGTTCAAAACTCTTTACGGCAACATACTCTGCATATGCACCATTTCGCGATGTTGCAGGACGGCAGAAGACCGTTATCCCCGGATTTGAATCGCCTGACAAGCGGGCCGGTTTTCTCGACAACGCCCGAGACATCCCATCCGAGAATGAGCGGCATTGTATAATTGACCATCCGGGCCATGAATCCCTCCCTGATTTTCCAGTCTACAGGATTAACTCCGCACGCATGGACCTTTACGAGAACTTCGTCAGGTCCGATTTCCGGCACAGGGGCATCTTCGTACTTCAAAACATCCGAATGACCATAGGTGTAAATTCGAACTGCTTTCAATTGTTATTCCTCAGGGATTGTCCTTAACAATTCTCAAAGATAAAAACTTACCTGCGAATTACACCGGATAGAGACATTTCGAACATTCATCCAGGTCGATTTAATTCACCGGACCATCATTAAAGCACTTCACAATCGTCTCTCCGGAAAGCATCACGATCCCGAATGGCATCGGCAGGGCTGAAAGCAGATGGAACAGGAAAATGACATACTATTTGTGATAATTACGGCCAAGGGGCTTTCGAGGACCGCCTGCCGGGCTGATATCCCGGGGTTTGTAGCGGATGGTGATGTCACGTGCACATGGTCATGCCGCAGTTTCCAGAACTCAAACCAGTCGCTTCACCAGTCAGGGCGAACATGCGCAGTTGCTTGTGTTTACTATCCGGCATCAGCTCACCTCCACGACGGGCGGCACCTGGTACGAACCGTTCAGGATGGCCGGGCCGGGCAGGTAGGCGCGCAGCCAGAGTATGAAGTTGCCTGCCGGCGCCGGCAGCCAGTTGGATTCATGACCCGCCGGAGCGGCGTTCTGAATGTAAATGTCGACGGAACCGTCGGCATTCGGCACAAGGCCCGACCGGTCGCTGACGCTGTACCGATTGTATTGGATTTGGCACGAAATGATTTCCCGCATCACCCATAGTCAGCGACCAGAATGCATTGTTCGGCGGGAGTTGTCCCGCCGGGAAGTGCATGATGTAGTCATGCTCCCCGGAGAGCAGGTGACCCGCGCCATCTACGTCCGTCGTCCAGTACATCGCCTCCTGCGGTACGTTTATCGGGCCGGGAAATACCTGGGCGCACGCGGCTCTGAACAGAAAGCCATTGCCGGGCTCGCCGCATCCGAACATTGTGGTCCAGCCGTTGACCTTCGTGGTCTTGATCCTCGCGTAGATCTGGGCTGTGACAAACGCCAGCCCAAAACCGATGAGGAAGCCCTGAATCACGTCATTACGCACATTTCTTGAATCTGGGATGTAAAACGAACGAATTGATGATGAAATAGACGCATATCACGGCGATGAGCGTCGTAAGAATAGCGTATGTTCTGCTGTTCATAGTGATCCCTTCTGGTTTAGCGGTGTGAGCCGTATCTGTTCGGCGAGATGATGGGCGGTCGGCAGGTCGTTGTCGTTCTCCACGAGCACCCGGCCGATGACCAGCACCGAGTTGTTCGGCGAGGATATCTGTTTCATGCCGCCCGGCACCTGTCCTTTCCAGTTCGGCCCCGTGATGAGGTAGTCGCCGGCTTCGGTTCCCGTGGTGCGTTTGCCGACGTAGGCAAAAATAGTGTTGTTCGACGGGTTCGTGAACTGCACGCTGTAGTAGCGGCCATTCATGTCCGGAACGTGCAGGACCTGCGGTCCTTTACTGAGGTCCAGCCAGCCGACCGTGAGGAGCGTGTCGCGGTTCACGCCGGTAGTCGCCAGGTTTGAGGCCGAGGCGGGCGGGTGGATGGGGTCTGCAAAGAGTGTTTGGGGCTCCGTATAGAGCGTATTGACGGGGATGGGGCCTTCGCCGAACCCTTTAACGAGGATCGCTCTCTTGTACACGTACAGAAGCATGCCTGGCCACTTGTAGATGAAAAGGAACCATGCCACGAACATGACCGAACCGAATATAACCAGATCTTCGAGTATCATTTCGAATTCACCTCCACGAAAACCTCGCCTTCATCGACATGAAACGTTAACCCGTCGACCGCCATAGTGTCACCGAATTTTTTGTGAGATTTACTGAGTCAATCAATCTCTATCACCCTGGTCGCGATCCCCGGCACCCGGGAGGAGTGTTTCCGTAATTGAGGAATCCCGCTTTCATAAAAATGGAGGCGAATTTCGACGGATTCCAGGATCAAGGGAGAATTCCCTCTTTCTCATAATCCGTGGTTATCCCGTTCATGCCCTTACCGATAAGCCAGACGACACTATATGACAGCATAAGCCAGACGACAACATACGAGAGAACAAATACCGTTATCATGACGACAATAATACCAAGGATCTCGATTCCCAGCTGCTGGATGGCAGCGGCACCGCCACCAAACAGGATACCATCGGGAAGGTTTGCATTTCCTGAGGCAACTGCATAGGGGTGCTGGGTGAAAAACGCGATCATGAGTACCCCAAAGAGTCCCCCGCTGAAATGACCCGGGAAGAGACCTATGGGGTCGGTGAACCATCTCATTCGCATAAAAATTTTCTCAAGGTAGATGAACAGTGGACCACAGATGATCCCGAGGATAACTGAAGCTTACCGGGACTGACGAAACCCGCCAACTGGCGTGATCACGATCAGCCCCATCAGGACACCATTTGCCGCATAGATGAGATCCGGATTCTTCTTTGTCTCCATGTACTTGAAGAACATCATGGAGAGGAACGATGTCGAGGCGGCGAGGAATGTCGTTATAACGACGACATTTGCTTCGTGGTTCCAGGTGAGTGTGCTCCCGGGATTAAACCCGAACCACCCGAGCCACAGGAGCAGTATCGCAATCGTGATCCAGCCGGGACTGACATTGACCGGGACCTGGGGGCTCTCTTTTAGTCCCTTCTGCTTTTCTTCCTGCCATATTTTCACGATAATCGCGAGCCCGGCCGCCGCTGCAGCGCCATGGACGACAAGCCCGCCTGCAAAATCCCGCATGCCAATGAGGTACAGCCATCCGGTAGGGTTCCAGATCCAGGCTGCCGGGAGGTTCCAGATAACGGCAAAATATGACAACTGCAAAGACGGTGAATGCTGATAGTTTCATCTTTCGTAACGCGATAAGGCCGACAAGGGCAAGAGTGACGGAAGCAAAAGCGGTCTCAAAGAAAAAATAGGTTGAAAGCGTAACCTCCGTGTTGAAATAATCCGGCCCCATTGACCACCAGACTCCCTGGAGCAGACCGGGAAAATCGGTCGAAAACCCCCGAGGAACGGGGCTGAATACAACGGGTTCCCAATGATGCCGCCGATACAGGGAGCAAAAGCGGTATTAAATCCGATAAATGCCATCATAAAAAAGGCTACGCAGACGATGATGATCGTTTTTAACAAGCCCTGCCGGTAATCCTTTCCCAGTTCCCCGATCTCGAGGAGGCCGACAGATATCGTCATGATGAAAACCAGGGCCCCGCAGAGGAGTACCCAGAGATTGTTAAAGAGGTTTACCGTTACGACAGTGTCTACCATAGGTGTTCACTCCCTTTTTTTGCCATGGTGGCGAGTTGTAATTCATGAGCAAGAGCAGTCGGATCCATGTTTTTTCCTGTCACTTCTGTTCATGGTCGTGCCCACCCGATGCCTGCCGGAATATTCAGAGCGAGCGGTGCCGCAAGAAGGAAGAACCACGCCGTGAAGACGAACGGACCGGTAAGCGCCGGTATGCCCCAGCGGCCGAAGAAGTTCTGCATCGCCGGCATGGTAAAAAGCGAACAGACAATCGTTGCAAAGACGGCGTAGAGGAACGCCTGCCAGGTAAAAGGCAGAAAACTGGTGAGGGCAATCATCACGAGGACCTGGTTGTACCCATGAATCCCGGCCCTGATCTCACCAATCGGGAATTTTGCGAGGATTGCGCAGCATACACCGATTGCCGAACCGACAAGCGCCATCAGCCCGGCAAGGAACAGGGGTGAACCAGGATCCCATCCTGTCGTGAACGCATTGGTGAAGATGCGGCCTCCGACAAGTTCGAACGAGAGGGTCAGCCCTACAACCCAGAAAACACCGGTTACCCAGTTCTCAACAAAGGTGACCTGGGAGACCCCCTTGAGGACGGCAATTCCGAACTCCTTTGCGGTCCACGTAAACCCGGGGATCTGCTCCTGGACCGGGTTTTCACTCCCCGGGATCAGTTCTCCCGCTCCGCTCGCGGTATCATGAACTTCGAGGAGTTGTGCGGGACGGTCGGGTGTCGCCGGCCGGGGCCATATATCGATCCCGTAGCGTTTCACCGCCCACATCATCACCCAGGTCGTGAAGATGAAAGCAGCAGTGAAACCCGGAATCGCGTACCCTTTTCCAACTCCGGCAAACCAGTCACCCATGACGTGGGCAAACACCATCCACGCTACAGCGGTGACTGCAGCACCGAAGACGGAAAGGAAAAATGTGGCCTTGTTTGATTTCGTAAACGGTCCGGACCAGAATGCCATACCGGTCAGGACAGAGTTGTACCCGAACAGGCCAAACGTTACCAGCTCGTACGAAGCACCGAGAAGTAAAGCAACCCCGGCACCAATAAGGCCGGAGATAACCATGATAAGCGCCGCCCTCCGGGACGCAATAAGGGTCCCTGTCAGGATGAGTGCTCCGGCCAGCGGTGCACTGATCAACGGTACTTCAGAAATTCCATTCAGAATGATGTAAATAACATCGATTACAGGATTTCCGGTGATAAAACTTGGAGCAGCCATAATGATTCCTCAACTCTTTACCCGTTCCCTGATGGGAATAAACCTTTTTCAGATGTCATATCCAGCCCTGTTAATACATCCTGAGCTCCGGGACGCCGGTACCGGTCTCATGTTCCCGGAACACCGACCAGATTTTTAACTGCAGTGTCTTAAGTTCTTCAAGGTTATCCGAAAGCGCCTTGATCACAACACCACTCCCGTACGGCATCCTGCTGATCCCCCCGTATACGTTCCCCAGATCGATCCGTGGAGCGTATGTCCGGCAGGTCCTCTGAGTACCAATAGGCGCTGAGGAGAAACGACCACTTTCCGAAGAGGGTGCCGCTTGCCTGTTTGTCTTCCCTGTCAAACAGGAGGTTATCAATAAGGAGCGGCCTTCCGTCCTTCTCGATCATCATCTTTGAAGAGAAGACCGAAAACTCCCAGAACTCGTCACGGGCGATCCTTCCCGGGCAGAAGATTTCGGAGTAGAAGAGCTTTGCATTTCCGTTGACATGGAAGGCAATATCCTGATGCCACCGTGATTCTGCAAAGGCAATGATCTCCCGGGGGAGGTACTCGAGCCGGCTTCCCGGTGCGAGATGCACATCGGTGGACCTGCTGGCATAGTTGAGATCCATCTTGTAGACCTTTGTGGCCATACTGTCGGTAATGAACGCTTCAGTGCCTTCATCAAGCCCGAACCGGTACTGGTACCGGTCACCCTGGACAATGCCTCCTGTCGGGTTGACAAAGATTACATACGGCATTCCGGGGCGATTCGGATCATAGTAGAGCGGGCGTACAACCCGGGCCGGCATCTGGTTGAAGATATCGCTGAGGTAGGTCTTCTCTCCGCTTTTTGTAAAGCCAAGATGAGCGATGCCGATCTTTCCGGGGGATCCGATAGCGAGGCGTGTTTCCTCGGTTTCGTAGTGCGCGAAAACGGACGGAAGGCCGCGATAGAGTTCCAGAACGGTGCCGGGCATGGTCTCTGTCTCACCTGAAGAGCGCCTTCTCGCGTATGATCTTTACGATCTCGTCGAGACCGCTCTCCTCCTTGAGAGAGACAAACACCGATGGCTTGTCTCCTCTCATCTTCTTTGCATCCTCGCGCATGAGATCGAGGTTTGCGGTCTTCACCTGGGATTCGGGGATTGTCGTCTCGACGTACGGTGCAAGGTCAATCTTGTTGACGATCAGAAGATCTGCTTTCCGTATCCCCAGCCCGCCCTTCCTGATCGTCTTGTCCCCGCTCGCGACATCAATCATGTAAATAAAGAAGTCTGCGAGACGGGGGCTGAAGGTGAGCGTCACGTTGTCGCCCCCGGACTCGATGAAGATAAGATCGAGTTCGGGGTGTGCCTTCTCGAGCTGGGTGACTGCATCAATGTTCATCGAGGGGTCATCCCGGACCGCGGTATGGGGGCACAATCCCGTCTCGATCCCGACGATCATGTCGGGGTCAATATCCTTGCCAAGGGTGAGGGCCATCCTGCGGGCGTCCTCCTTGGAGTAGACATCGTTGGAGATCACCCCCGGCTTAAAGCCCGCCGCAATGAAGCGGGGAACAAGTTTCTCGATCAGTTCAGTCTTTCCGCATCCGATTGGACCACCGATCCCGATTCGTACTGTTCTTGGCATGTATCCCTCCAAAGTGTCAGCTGATAAACATCCTGTGGGTGTTGGTCTCATGTCTCATCGCAGCGATATCAAGGAGCGGGAACGACTGGGCGGAATCCTGAAGTTTCCCTGGTTCAAGGTTCATCCCCCTGACCCCGTCCCTCATCACGTCCTGTGCCTGCAGGTAATCGATCTCGGCCATCCGCACAAGGGATGCCACAACCTCGGTCATGTTCACGTAGATGAGGGAGATCCCCCCCTGTTCACCAAGATCCATAGCGTGGGAGGCAAGTGCGAGCATGACCGGGTACATCCCCCGGGCTTTCCCCTCCGCTATGAGTGACTTGAATGTATCACCGCTGGAATTTTTCTCGAACTCCGTCACGACAGCAAGATTCCTTCCCATCCTCTCCATAGCCGTCCTGCTCTCTTCTGCGATCTTTGCAGCGTAGCAGAGCTCATCGAGTTCAATGATGCGCCCGAGATCGTCATCCCGGACGGCATCCAGGGCATGGCAGAAGATCTGGTGATCGAATGGTTTCCAGACCTTCCTGATGTACGCGGCCAGCAGATCCCCGGTACGGTCCCTGAGGAACAGGTTGTCGGCAACAATCTGTTCCATGCCCTGTGAGACGGTAAAGGATCCCAGCGGAAAGAAGGTGTCAGAGATCCTGATGAGATTGAGCGTTTTTTCCGGCATCACGACAGGACTCCGTTTCTAATCTTCACCGGCAAAATATCCGGAGGCCCCCGGAGAGATGACCCATTGGATAACATCTGTATCCACATCAGCCCCGGATTTCCCGATAATCCTCTCGATCTTGTCTGCACCTATCACAGCAGGGACATAGGCACGCCCACCTTCGATCAGGACTTCGAGATGGTGATTGCCCAGGGTGTATCCGAGCCGGAGGGCGTCTTCGATCATGCCATCCCCTGTCTTTTTCAGGGTAACCCTGAGGACCGGCTCCTGCTCTATCTTTGTACGGTAATACGTTCCCTGTGCAGAAGGGCCAAATATATCCCCGTCATGCATGACCATCCCGCGTGGAAGGTCCACGATAAGGTCCTCACCGTCAGGAGCCTTCATCCTGAGCCTCCCCCGCATGGCATCTGTTCTCCTGATCCCGACCTCGACAATCTTTCCACGGGCCGGGTTCGTCGTTGCGTCGAATACTGACATCTTCACCACCAGAAAAATTCAACCTCTTTCGGTATTCCGCCTCGCGGTGATGGCCTGCCTGAGCAGATCAGCCCTTCTGACGGTATCGATGAAACCCAGGTGCCGGAACGCTGACGGGTCGACTGTTGCATGCACAATCCCCCCGTCCTTTTCCAGCACCCGTGCACCGTGCTCAAGGCTCTCTGCCACAACAGCAAACTTCATCCGGTGATTGGGAAAATCGAGATTGAGGTGGGTTGAGTCTGTCCACCCATCCCGAGAGATCGGATACCCTCATCGCGGTGATGATACCGTGACGGGTCTTTCGCAGGGTCCAGGAGCCGGCCTTCATTCACGTTATCTGCCGCAGTGATGTGTCGTATCATCCGTTCACCGTCGTTAGAACAGATAATATAACTGCGTCAGTGGCAGGGTCTTTGCCGGCTGGGAAGTGATTTCCCTGCCATCAAGCGTTACTTTGTGTGTTTCCGGGTCGATGGTGATCGTGCCGGTCCGGTTATTCCTGACCATGTGCTGTTTGCCAAGATCACGGGTCTTGCTTACCGGCAGCACCTGTCGCTGGAGGCCATACTTTTCCTTTATCCCCTTCTCAATGGCAATCTTCGATGTGAATAATCGCAGAGATCCGGGACTGGGCGAGCCCGAAGCCACCGAACATCGGCCTCCAGTAGTAGGGTTCAGGCGTCGGGATGGAAGCATTCGGGTCTCCCATCATTGCCCACGCAATAAACCCACCCTTAAAGATCATTTTCGGTTTCGCCCCGAAGAACTTCGGCTCCCACAGGACGATATCTGCCATCTTGCCCGGCTCGAGACTTCCCACGTAATCTGCAATACCATTGGTAATAGCAGGGTTGATGGTGAGCTTTGCGAGGTACCGGAGCACCCGGAAGTTATCGTTCTCTTTTGCATCCTCGGGAAGTTTACCGAACTGTTCCTTGTTCTTATGAGCGGTCTGCCAGCAGCGGGTTGAGACTTCACCGACACCGGCCCATTGCCTGACTGTCGGATGAGTACATTGAAAGGACACCGAGATCGTGAAGCACATCCTCGGCAGCAATGGTCTCTGCACGGATCCGCGATTCAGCAAAGGCAACGTCCTCCGGTACTGCCGGATTCAGGTGGTGGGTGGTCATCAGCATATCGAAGTGCTCATCGAGGGTGTTGACGGTGTAGGGCCGTGTCGGGTTGGTCGACGAGGGGAGCACGTTTGGCTCTCCGGCAATTTTCATAATATCCGGGGCATGGCCACCGCCCGCGCCTTCCGTATGGTACGTGTGGACCGTCCGCCCATTGATGACATCTATGGAGTCGTCCACGTACCCGCCTTCGTTGAGCGAGTCGGTGTGGATTGCGACCTGGACATCATAATCGTCCGCAACCGAGAGCGCCGTATCGAGCGCCGCTGCAGTC
Organism: uncultured Methanoregulaceae archaeon; assembly: GCA_963721245.1. Lineage (GTDB taxonomy): Archaea > Halobacteriota > Methanomicrobia > Methanomicrobiales > Methanospirillaceae > Methanoregula. The sequence goes on from CAVRIL010000002.1 coordinate 511,204, forward strand.
GCACCCCAGTCCTCGTGCATCTTGAACCCGCCGGCTCCCGCTTCGAGCTCCTCGATGAGCGTTGCCCGCTTGCTGTCGTTTGCCTTACCGAGGAAGAGCCAGTTCAGGGGCAGTCCTTCGACCGACTCGATCATCTTCCGGACGTTCCACGGGCCCGGGACGCTCGTGACGGCACATGTACCTTCCGCCTGCCCGGTACCGCCTCCTATGAAGGTGGTAATACCGTTTGCAAGGGCCTCGAATGCCTGCTGCGGGCAGATCATGTGGATATGGGAATCGAAGAAGCCGGGCGTCGCGATAAGGCCTTCCCCGGAAGTGACTTCTGTCGAGTTGCTGACGACCATATTCCTGTCGACATTGTCCATCAGGCCCGGGTTGCCTGCTTTTCCTATCCCGGCGATCTTCCCGTTCCTTATTCCGATATCAGCCTTGATAACGCCAAGGATCGGATCGAGGATCACGGCATTGGTGATGACATGGTCGAGTGCTCCGGCCTCCTGGGTTGTGCCGGGGCTCATGCCCATCCCCTGCCGGACCGTTTTACCGCCACCGAAGACCAGTTCATCACCGTAGGTCGTACAGTCTTTCTCCACTTCAACGATGAGGTTCGTATCTGCGAGCTGTATTTTGTCACCGGTTGTCGGACCGAAGAGGTCGATATACTGCTGGCGTGGGATCTTCATGTCTAGGCCCCCTTGAAGAGCAGTTTCTTCGCCTTCTCCTGTGCGAGGATCTTATGGTATTTTGTTTTTGTGCTCCCGTCGGTGAGGTTGTTGAAGCCGTGGACATACTGTTTGCCCCCGAACTCAACGAGGGTCACCTCTTTTTCCTGCCCGGGCTCGAGCCGGATCGCGGTTCCCGAGGGTAGATCAAGTTTGAAACCATACGCTTTCTCCCGGTCAAAGTCGAGCGCCCGGTTCGCCTCGAAGAAATGGAAATGCGATCCTACCTGAATACCCCGGTCTCCGGTGTTCTTGACTTTGATCTTTACGCGTTTTCTCGCAGGAAAGATCTCGATGTCTTTTCCACCGGGTGTTATTTTGCCAACGTCAGTGCTCATTTCTTCTTCCCTCCTGTCTTCGGCTGGATGGGGTTATGGATGCTCACCAGTTTTGTGCCGTCGGGAAAAGTTCCCTCGATTGCGATCAAGGGGATCATTTCCGGGACACCGGGCATGACATCATCATTCGTGAGGACATGCCGGCCGGACTCCATAATCTTGGCGACCGAATCGCCCCTCCGTATTCTCTCCAGCGCAAAATCCGAAATGTACGCAATTGCTTCCGGATGGTTGAGTTTGACGCCATCTTTCAGCCTGCGTTCTGCAATCCGTGCTGCAGTGAATATCTGCAGTTTATCGAGTTCCCTTGGAACGAGCTTCATTTTTGTCTACTCCTCGTCATCTTCGTCATTATCAACAGACTATTCAGACCATTTTTGATCCCCAGAGCGTGTGTTCATAGCGCTGGGCTTTCTCCGCACCCTTCAGGCAGAAGAACTTGTTCTTGAGTCCATACTCAGACGTAACCGGGCAGCTCGGACAGATACAGCCCTTGTCTTCGGAAATGCACATGAAGCTCTTCCCTTTCATACAGAAGAGCAGCTCTTTTGCATTCTTTGCACAACTGGTGTACGTCGGACATTTCGGGCAGGTGCATTCTGCTTTTTTTGCCTCATCCATTTTCATCTGCTTGGATGCGGGCACTTTTGCCCACTCCTTATGCAGTTCTTCAAATTTGTCCATGTTTTTCACCCTGTTTTCCTCATCTGTCAATTCTCATTCCTTAGTCCAGGTTTGCTTCTCTCTCGGGTTTTTTAAAAAATCCATTTCAGGAATCCCATTCGAAAGGAAGCGATGGATTTTTTCCGATACCTGCCCGGGAATGGCACCCTTACCTGCAGCCTGATGCAAGTCAGGTTGAGAACATCACCGTACCAGCCAGAAGGATCGGCCCGGAGTTCCACTATTTGATCGATGATTGACAAGGTGCATCCGTCACACATGAATGGAGTTCGCTATCCGGCTGCCCCTTATCTGTGCGCCAAATCCTTTTTATCACACTATAAAACTATTCGCTCGTTTCAGTTTTTGAAATAATTTCTGAAAACAGATTCACTATCGTTAAGTTCAGCTACGGCGTGAAAGTTGACGGAGATAGTATATTTATTCCTTTATTATAATCAGAAATTGAAAACATTTGTGTCGAAAAAAATCCCCGATCAATTTTTGCGATGTTTGCCTCTGAAAGCCCACAAGAACGCTAATATGAAAGTTTTTTTTCAATACGGATCCTGAAAAAGGGGTATTATAGAATCCTCCTCCCAAAGTGCGGAATTTTCACTGGAAGAAAAGGAATGAGCCGGAGAAACGGGTCACATTTCTTGTGCTTAAGTAGGTGAGCTGATACAGTATGTAATAATCTTATGATAAGATCCGGTAAATAGAAAGGTTGATATTCCTTGAATCGCCTTAAAAAAAGTTCATTTTGATTGAAAAAGTCTTAAATTATAGGAAGTATTTTGGATGAATAGTGAATGGGGAGCCGAATAATCGTCATGGAAACACTATTCTTCTTTATGGATCAGCCAGCTCTGGTATTCCGGTGTAGCATCCTGCATATCCTGCCAGAGCCACACCATCCGGTCAACAAACCACAGCTTGCTCAGATCTACTACCATAACCCCGAACAGTATCGGCCATGGATCAAACACGATCACCCCCCAGATCACAAAGAGCATTCCCATCCCGGAAACTGCTGATAATATGTTCGGAATCTTTTGGTGATGCGTTGGTACCGGAACAGTGTCGCGGTTCAGCCAGACCCTTTCGCCCAGAACACCTTTTGATGTCCAGTGATCGAGCGACCACGGAGCCTGGAATACCCGGGGGTTAGCCCAGGTCCACACGAGAGCAAGGGAAACAGGGACAACTGCCCACCACCCGAGCCAGAGCCGGCTCCAGAAAGCGAGGATAATGAGGGGAAGAACGGAGAAGCGCAAAATCACGCTCCATGGATTGGCGTGGTGCAGCCAGGTTACATCGTCCATCCTGAACAGCCGGGCAATCATTCTCTCAAGGGTCATATGTTGTAATATACAGTTTTTGTTAATATCATCGCCGGCTTTTGAACACTTACGCGTCTTCAGAACTGAATAAAAAAAATTTATGCATAACAAAAAGAAAATAATGGATGTATGCTTGGTCTTCCCGATATTACGGTAATATCGATCGGTAGCGTGGTTGTAATCATTATTATTTTTTTACTCTACTGGGGATTGAAATTTAATCCGAAATCGGATAGTTAACCTGGCTGCACTAAGCCAGTTGGCACAAACAAGAATAACAGATTAAAAATTTTTGGATTCATTATCAATGTATTCTGACGGAGAGGCGTGCACTCATAAGCGAGTGTTATTAGTATTGTTTTTTGTAGCCAAATAAAAGAAGGATCCTTCAGGAAAGATCAGGATTTACCCGCACAACAAGGACTGGTCGTTTCGCGTGAATAACAACCTCAATACTTTTCTCTCCCTGAAGAAGTGCGTGGAGCCATCCCGTACCATGAGAACTTAAGAAAATCAGGGAAACCTCTTCTTCTTTGGCACACCGGAGGATCTCCTCAACAGGATCGCCAAATCTCATATGGGATATCGCGGTTATCCCATGTGTTGCAAGATCACCCGTGAGAGTATTCAACCGCTGTTGTGTCTCTTCCCCTAATTTTTTAATCTCCTCCGCCGTCTGCCCCCCGGTGATCACATGGATAAGAACCAGTGTTCCTATTCCTTTCATCCCTTTCAATATATCGAGAGCCGCGTCCGAAGGTTCTGTGAAATCCGTTGGGAATATCACTTTTGAGAGAATCTGTGGGCAGACTGTACCTGATCCCTCCTTCATGCTCTCAACTACACTATCATTCAGGATGAGCGTATGATGGTTCGTAGTATGGAGGACAGTCCTCGCAACACTTCCGAGAATTGTTCTCTCTAATACACCCTCACCGCGTGCACCAATGACAATCAGGGATACGTTCTCCTCTTCTGCTGCAGACACGATCCCGCCCGGGACATTTCCGGAGGTAATTACGTCGAGTCTGTACTTTAACCTGCAACCCGAAACTTTCAAGTTTCTTTTTTTGTTCCTCCAGCCGGATTTTGGCATTTTCGATCTGAGGGTTGTATATCCATCCCTGTATATGTTGACGCGTAGCATCGAACACGTGCAACAGAACAATTTCCTGTATTCCCGGTAATGTCGGAACGCATGATGAAATCTTTGTGGCGTATTCAGAAAAATCAGTACAGAGCAATAATTTCTCAAACATGGCATCTCTCGCGATTTGAATTCCTGTTTTTACCCTATATTAATCTTGTTTAATCCTGTTCACGATTAAGACAAAACTATTGGATTCCATTTGTTCGAAAAGAAAATGAAGAATCCAAAAAGGTGTAAGAACAATGATCAAAAAATTTAATGGTCAGTTGAGGAGGACTTCCTCTTGTTATTGACATAATAGACAACAATTCCCAGTGCTAAAAAGAAGCAGGCGGTAATGACCGCGTTGGCATTCAGGTAAAACGCAAGCACAATGCAGCTTATCATGGCAAAGACGGGAGTATAGGGATACAAGGGAACTTTAAAGCTCCGTTTAACATCCGGCATGGTCTTGCGGAGTTTGAGCAAACTGAGGTTGATGAAAAAGAAGGTGAGCAGTGTCCCGAAATTAAACAGGGACGCAAGCCAGTCAAGGTTGCCCCCCGTTACCAGGACAATTCCGCTGATGATCACCCCGCACAAAAGTATGGTGAACACCGGGACACTCTGGCGCGAAATGGTTGATAACACTTTTGGCAGGACACCCTGCCGGGCCATGGCAAAAAGCGCCCGGGATCCTCCCATGATGGATGCCATGATCACCGATGTCGTGGCAAACAGCGCAGAGATCGCAACAAACTGAAGGATGAAGATATTATCAGTGACCGTCTTTAATGCAAATTCCAGGGGTGCACTCGATGTCCCAAGGAGTTGCCAGTTCACAATACCTACAGCTACAATTGAAACACCGATGTAAATGAGTGTACAGACAGCAAATGCAAACAGGATTGCCCGGGGAACATTCTTCTCAGGGTCTTTTACCTCTTCTGCCATGACGGCGATGGTATTGAACCCGATAAAGGCGAAAAATATAATGGCAGCACCGGACATTACCCCGGAAAATCCCTGGGGGAAAAACGGATGATAATTTGTATAGTTTCCGCCGGCGAGCAAAGCGGATGCGCCAACGGTGATAAATGTCAGCAATGCAAGGATTTTGAGGGCGACTAGGAGATTATTGGTCCAGGACGCTTCCTGTAGGCCTTTCAGGTTTAACAGCATGAGAATTAGGGGCCACAGGGTTGCGACAATGACGAGTGTAGTCGTTGTTGCCGGGATACCAATAAAATACGTGAGATACGCGGCAAACCCGACGCTGACCGCACTGGCACCAACAATGTAATCAAACGATTTCATCCAGCCGACAACAAAACCCGGAAATTCTCCGAATGCTTTTGTCGTGTAAATATAACTCCCCCCGGCTTCATGGATGAATGAAGACAGTTCGGCAGCAGAAAGCCCGGAGAGGAGAGCGACAAAACCCGCAATAATGAATGACAGGATAACCGCCGGCCCGGCAATTCCCGAAGCGACCCCGATAAGGACAAAAATACCGGTCCCGATAATTGCGCCGATGCCTATCCCTGTGGCCCCCCAGAAGCCCAGTGAACGGTTCAGTTCAGTCATTTTGGTCTCTCGTTACTATCTACTTTGCAAATGATTTTCGGATATATCCTGCCCCATTACTCATACATCGGTCCAGGTTCAGATACCGGCCGTGGCGGAGTATGGTCGAGGGCTATTTGTCCCATCTCGGATTTCAGAAATGCAATACCGACAGCCCCGACACTCACGACAGCCTGAACAGCCTGATCAAGGTCACGTATCGAAAACCCCTCGTGAAACGGGTAGATACTTTTCATAATCGTAAATCCGATTACCCTCCCGCTTTCAACTACCCTCACAAAGCTTGTCTGGGGGGAGGTGAGCACCTGGGTCAGCCGGAAAATAAACTGGTTGTCCTGCGTTTCGTAATAATCGTTGATAGCCTTGATGATCGTTTCATCAGAAAATGTGATCTGGAATGCAACAATATAGTATTTTAGTGGTTTCCGGTTTTCAACCAGGAGGGGAAGATCGCCGAATTTCGTCCAGAATCCGCAAAATTCATCCGTATCGAATTCTTTGGTAATATCAAGGTCCATTTCCTGGAGATAGTTCTTCAGGTCTGCCTGGACCTGTTCAGACGGTTTTAATGGCGGAGAGGTCAATTGTTTTTCACTCCTAAAGCTTCAAGCGCCGCTTTCACTTCCTTACGCACATCCTCTTTTGGGTCATTAAGCAATCGTTTCAGGGGTTCGACAGCACGTGCATCTCCGAGTTTTCCCAAAGCCCATGCTGCATGGGCACGCAGGTCGTGGTGAGGATCGGTAAGAAGCGGGATGATAAAGTCAACCGCTTTTTTATCCCCGATAAGCCCAAGGGCGTGAGCTGCACCCAGGCGTACCCACTTTTCTTCGGATTTCAGGGCATCGATGAGTGGGTCAACTGCACGTTTGTCGGCGATCATTCCGAGCGATTTTGCTGCAACATATTGCACTGTCGTTGATGAATCCCTGAGTGCATCGATAAGAGGCAGGACCCCCCGTTCATCTCCAATCTCTCCAATGAATTCTGCAGATTTTCTGCGTTCGAGAAGAGATCCGGTTTTCAACAGCTTGATATAATCGGGTATTTCTGCAACCCGCTTCTTCATCTGATCATAAATTTTTCTGAGTTCTTCGTCTACATTTCCTACGGGTGCTGTATCTTTTGCAGATTCCGTTGTGTCGTTTGGATTTTCAGAAACCATCCCAGGTGCCCCCATTATTGATGAATATCAACCTTGCACGAGTGTAGCGTTCCCCATTCCTGATAGTCATGCCGGGGAATAGTGATACTGTTGCGTATATTATCAATAACCCGTTAAAGAATATTTCCTGAATATCAGATTTTGAAAACAACTTAGTGAAATTCTCTCTTCTTTTTTATAAAAACCCCAAACTGGATAACTAGCAGGTTTTCTCTCATGTATCGAAGCCCAAATTAACAACCTTAAAAAAAGATAACCGCAAATAATTCAGGAATGGATGTCGCTCTCACTGTCCTGTTTCTCGGTATCCTCATCTTTCTGGGAAACATGTTCAACAGGGTTTTTGCCCTGACCAAGATCCCCGACCTCCTCTTCCTGATCGGCATCGGCCTGATTATCGGGCCGTTACTTGGGTGAGTATCCCCGGCATCCTTTGGAATCGCCGGCCCGATTTTCACGACCGTGACGCTCGCGATCATCCTGTTTGAAGGCGGGCTCCACCTCCGGGTTGAGACCATACAGTCTTCATTCCGGGGGACTGTTGCCCTCACGGTCTCATCGTTCATCGCAACGATGGGGCTTGCAACGGCTGTCCTCTATTACAGCGGCTTTCTCACGTTTCTTCCTGCGTTGATGGTTGGGGCAATCGTCGGCGGAACCTCATCGGCAGTCGTCATCCCGATGATCGATTTTTTACATCTCCGCAAGGACAGCGGTGCGATCCTCGCTCTTGAGTCGGCGGTCACCGATGTTCTTTGTATCGTCATCTTTCTTACGGTTCTTGATGTATACCAGCTGGGAGCCGTTGACCTGAGGATTTCGGCGGGCAAGTTGATCGCTTCTCTCCTCATGGCAGTGATTCTCGGTGTTTTAGGGGGAGTGTTCTGGTCAGCAATCTACAACAAGTTCGGACATATCAAGAGTGTGTTTCTTACCCCGGGATTTCTTTTCATCATTTACGGTATCGTTGACACGCTGGGATACTCAGGTGCGATTGCCGCACTCGCATTCGGTATAACGCTGGGGAACCTTAATTCGTTTAAAATTTCCCGTTTCTTTCCATCTGTACAGGACATCCCCCAGGTCGAGCTCTACCTCGACGGAAAAAATATTTCTTGCCCAGCTGGTCCAGCTGTTAAAAACATTCTTTTTCATCTATGTCGGGCTCTCAATCAAGTTGTCGAGTGCCGATTCTTTTATGATCGGTGGGGCAATTGTTCTTGCATTGTTTGTTATCCGTTTGATCTTAGTGTATTTCTCCGTGCCCCGGACGACCCCCGTCTGGGATGCGAGCGTAATGGCGATCATGATCCCCAAAGGACTGGCGGCCGCGGTGCTTGCTGCTATCCCGCTGCAGAAGGGTGTCCTTGGTGGAGATTTTATCGAGACGACGACGTATGCTATCATCCTGTTCAGCATTGTAATTTGTTCGGTTCTGGTCATCCTGCTGGAACGGACACCGGTATGCCGGCTTTATGCTGCAATATTCAGAAGATTCGGAAGGGAATCAGGACCTGCAGTGCAACCCGTACCGGATTCCACGGTCTGACTTTTTTCGATATTCTCATCTTCCCGGTGGCGGGCTGGTATATAGGCCCAACCAGATGACCATTTTAATGATCGGTCCTTTTAAGAATTCGGGCAAATTTCTATCGGGATCTCTCGCAATCGCATCTTCCCTCACAAAAGATGACGAAAATCCTGAAACCTGCTATCCAAAAAGTCCGAAAAACGAAAAAACGTTATTCCTTTGAACTCCCATATCACTGCGATGGAAAGCATTCTCACCCAGCCGGTATTCCAGATGAGCCTGCTCCTGTTTGTGGCACTCGCGGGATACCTGATCGCCTCACGCATTAACCAGTCGGCCGTGATCGGGCTGATCCTTGTGGGAATCCTCGTTGGCCCGAGTGCTCTCGGCCTCGTTACCTACACCGATTTCATCAGCGCCCTCGCCAATCTCGGTGCAGTCATATTGCTCTTCGTCATTGGCCTCGAGTTCAAAATGAGCGAGATCGTTGCGTTACGGAACGGGATCATAGCTGCAGTGGGCGTGATCGTTCCCTGGATCGGGGGGTACTGGCTGTCAGTTGCTTTTGGGTTCAACACAGCGAGCGCCATTTTCATAGGAACTGCTCTTACCGCTACCAGCATCGCCATTACTGCAAACGTCCTCAGGGAGATGGGGAAACTCCAGACAAAGGCGGCAAAAGCGATTATCGGGGCTGCAGTGATCGATGACGTGCTCAGCCTCCTTGCCCTCTCCGTGAGCACGGAGATTGTCGGCGGGGCATTTTCATTGAGCGGGATAGGGATTATTCTGGTTAAATCAGTTACGTTCCTCGTTCTTGCGGCCGTGTTTGGCATCTATGTGGTGAGCAGGTTCATTGAACGACTCGATACGACAGGTTTCGCAAAAAAGTACCCGGAATTTCTCTTTATCTTTGCGATGATGATGGCATTTTTCTACGCCCTTATGGCGGAACTCACGGGTCTTTCAGCAATCGTGGGAGCATTCATTGCGGGAGTATCATTCGAAGGGGTCAGGCTCAGCCACAGCCATGACCTGAAAGCAGGTGCGGAATATCTCCAGATCATTTTTGCCTCAATTTTCTTTGTTTCTCTCGGCGTCCTGGCGGACTTCCGGGCTTTGACACCGGAAATCGTCCTGTTCGTCGTCGCACTCACGATCGTCGCAATCGTAACAAAGGTTATCGGCTGCGGACTGCCGGCCAAGGCAGCCGGGCTCTCCGTGAAGGACTCGCTCATCGTGGGGTTCGGCATGGTCCCGAGAGGAGAAGTGGCAATGATTGTCGCACTCATCGGCCTCGATAAGGGGATTATTTCCCAGGCAGTGTACGTAGCACTCATTCTGATGAGTCTCCTTACAACGGTACTAACCCCGATCGTCTACCAGAACTGGTTATTCCGGAAAGAGGCAAAGCAGGTCTCCGGGTGAGGTTTTTTAGCCCGGAGATCTACGGGGGATGCTGTCTGCAACTGAGTTCCCCGGCTCAACAACATCCTCCACAACTCAATTTTCTTTGTCCTCCCTTAACACCGGCAGGGGCGGTTAATTTTTATTTTCAGCGGAACGGACCTGATCGCTTACCTCCACTCCGGGATAAGCAGAACTATATATACGCGTGCCGGTAAACATTCCGGCGGAACGCGGAGGGAATCTGTGATACGGGATCTGCTTCGGGAACAACCGGCCCCCCGCTATAAGAGCATGTTTCTTCTCATTTTTCTCTTCGCATTCATCCTCGTTTTCCCGTCTTTGAACCATATCGGATCGGTGATGGTCTCCTGGTGGTCATTATTACCGGCCTGCTCATATCAGCGGTATACAAGGTCAGCGAGCATCCCCGTGATGTTGCGATCACCCTCCTTCTCCTGATACCGACCGTCCTTACCTCCTGGGCGAACTTCTTCATCCCTTCCCGCATGGTATTCATACTACAGGTCATGTCAGTCATTATCTTCCTGGTTTATACCCAATGGATTATTCTCCGGCAGGTCATGCAGACGCAGCATGTAACGGAAAATGAGATTTTCAGTGCGGTGAGCGTCTATATCATGATTGGTCTGGCCTACGCTTTTGTATTCCAGTTCATTGAACTGGTGATTCCGGGTTCATTCGTGTTCGGTTCTGCGGGCAGGTCCTTCTCATCGTTCATATACTTCAGCTTCGAAACGCTCGCAACTGTCGGTTTCGGTGATATCTCCGTGATCACGCCACTTGCCCGGTCTGTCACGATCCTTGAGATGATTACCGGGGTCATGTACCTTGCCATCTTCATCGGTGTGCTCGTGAACGCCCACTATCGGTTCCGGGATGAATCATGGAATGGGGAGAATGCTGCGAAAAAGGAGGAAAAGAGCCATGGCCTTCTTCGGTCAGGGAACCAGGTCTCCATGATCATCATCGCGGTTCTTGGCAACCTTGCTTCCGCAATCACCATAATCTCTCTGCAGATTCCACTCTATTTCGACACGTGGGCCACTTCAATCGTGGTTATCCTCAGCGGGTTTCCTCCCGGTGCCATTGCCCGGCATAGTGACCAACCTTATTCTGGTCCTTACGGTACGAACCCCCATGGCAGCGATCTGGAGCGTGGATAGTATCCTTGTCGCTGCCATGACATGGGGCTTCTGGCGGAAGGCTGGATTGACCTTCGGCATCCCCCCTCATCCTTCGGCGGGTGTCATGAGTGGAGCGGTGAGTGCCATTCTTATGATCGCTATTACAACTGTTTTCAGCCTTCCCCCGTATTCCGGTACCCTCGTTGTCTCCCGGTTTCTCACTGATATTTCAGGTAACGCTTTTTTGGGCAATCTCACCGAACAGTTCGCTGTCGAACTTGTGGATAAAACGCTCTCGCTCTTCCTTGCTGTTGTTGCAGACTTTCCTTATCTTCGGGATAACCGGACCGACCAAGAAAACTCCAAAAGATTGAAGCTTGTCCCGGTTTTGGATCCCTTTTCCAATTCCTGTTCCCTGAGGGCTCCGGGCCTTAGGGAGAATCTGCCAGATCGAACTAATGTGTTATGTATGGAGTTCTTCGGATTGCTGAAGGTTTTCCCTGCTTTTCCGGCATTATTTTACATCTCCGTGACAAGTATATCATTCTATGAAAAATCATGAGCACGATGAAAATCATGATCATAACGAGTCTTCAAAAACCTGCAGGGTATGTCTGTCATCGTATAATCATACTAACCACCCCTCCCTTCTTGGTATCTGCGAAAGATGCGGGTTTAAAATCCTGATAGTGCTGATATGTGCCTTGATCGTAATCTCCTACGTCTGGTGGTTCGGTGTATTCGGATAGGTTCCTGACACTTGCCTCAGAAAATTTACTTCTCTTTTCTCTAACCCGTTTATATTTTTATCACTCTGTTGAGATCACAGATGATAAGTTCTTTGATTTTCAAGAATCAGTCAAAGGAATAAACACATGCATTTGAGATTTTTTCATTCACTTGATCTCTTAGTGGTTCTCTTCTGGCATAACCTCCAGACCTCCCCTTTTACCACAGGGGAGACGTGTCTCCAGGATTTCGTTGGAGCAGTTCTGTCACCTTAAGGGAAATCTTGACCTGGCAGAGAAAGAATGGTACCACTTCACAGTCCTTGCCGTAAGATCCGCAGAAGGATAAATACGACCAGGAGTAGTCCTGCGACGCTGATGCCCATCAGATACACGTTTGTCCGGGTCAGTTTCAGACTTCACTGTGCCACGCGGGCCGATACCAAGGACGAGGATTGCGATCAGCATCCCGGCCAAGAGCCCGAGTATGTTGTTCAGTGAGAGTGCGAGAGCATCGAAAATCCGTGCGGGCAGCAGGACTATGGTTATTCCCGTTACGACAACCGGGGGAACGAGGGCGACCGAAATCCCGACCCCGATTACTGCTGTGACAAATCCTCTCTTGTGGGCAAAGATTGCGGTGATACCCAGAAGGATAGCGAGAATTGCGGAGACTTCCTGATATTCCAGCCGCGAGAGAATCTCCGGGGTAACCGGTAGCGTGGTAAAAACAGCAAGGCACGCCGTCACAAGAGCGGATACGATGATCAATACCACGACCAGGACCCCAAGCACTTTCATATGCTGGAAAAATTTTCTCACGCTTCCGTTCGCCAGGAATACGGTGGCTGCATAGATGGGTTCCAGAAGCGGGGAGATGACCATCGCGCCGATAATCACGGCGATACTGTTGAGGAAAAGTCCCCCAAGAGCAACAAGTCCTGCGAGGATCGTCAGGATCACGAGCTGGGAATCGAGGGTATCGGCCCTCGGTGCAAGGTCCAGGAGTTCCTGCAACAGGGTAACCTGACCGGCTTTGGGGGGTCCTCGTACCGGATCCGATGAGCTGTCCATAAGAATTGTCTCTTTTTTCCTAATGGCGAGAGGAACTAAAAAATCCTCTGGTGGAAACTTTGTTTTTTCCGGATCGTTTCGGATTCTGTAACCACAAGAAAAACGTAATTTATTTACAGTCCGCACATTTTACGTGGTTAGAAAGCAAAACAGCATGAACCACATAATCTGGGGAAATGATATGATTACACAGGATATTGTAAAGAAACTCTGGGATACTGCGGGGTTTGGGAACGTTGCAGTATGGGGAGACGACACGATGACTGTGGTCCCGGCAGATTACTCCTGGCGAAACTGCCAAGAAAAAACCGCTGGTCATCCTCAAACCCATCGCGCTCGTGAACCGATATGAACTTCTGGATTTTGCCCTCCATGACGAAGAATTACTCAAGAACATCGAAGACACCCTGAGTGTTGCCGGCGTTAAGGTAACCAGGGGAAAAGGGGGTACACAGGATAGGTTCCAATCAATACATTGTTCATACCAGATCGATGAAGCGATTACGACTCGTGGAAATTATATCATATGTAACAAATAACGGAGAATGAGAATAACGACCATTATGGCACCCCACACGGCCCCCCCGCCTGCGAGAATATGGTAAAAATCAATTCCCTTACCAGCCTTGCCTGCTGCTATAGTTCCCTCGTAAACTGCCGGGATCTCTTTTTCAACGGCTAGAGTCTCTTCTTTAACTGGTGTTTTGGTTTCTCCTTTACCTGATGGCCTGGATTTTTTTACCATGATGTTTTCACTGTGAAATGCTATTTGATACTCATCTACAAAGCATTTCTGTGTAGTAAACCGACTCAATAATCTGGTTCCGCGCACTCCCAAAATTGATTGGTGGATTTTTCTGACGACATCAGATTTTAGGAGTTACCAACTCTAAGGAATTTGACACGCACTAATATAAGCCCAAATTGGGCTCCGTTTTCTATCCCCCGATCCGGGAAACCCCTTAAAACCGTCCTTTCCAGTGTATGCGGAAAATAAGGCAATATATCGCTCTGTTTGCCAAAATACTGCAGAATTACACCCCATTAAAAGCCCACCAAAGGCCAATAAATTGAGGTGAATTTTGCCCCTAATTTATCCCATCCGGACCACGAAAAGGCTGTCAGAACGCGAATATGAGGTTCGTTTTTTTTCAAGGGACGTGTAAAAAAAGGGAAATTTACAGTTTTGCCCGGTCGACAATGACATCAGCAACAGCCTTCGCGCTCTTGAACGGGAAGTCCGTCGCTTTGAGCAGTTTTCCTGCTTCGCCGGCAGTCATCTTGAGATCTCCAACCTGGCAGGTCGTGGCTGCACCGTTCGGAAACGCAGCGATAAGATCCGCCGGAGTTTTGACCGGGAACTTTGCACCTGCAAGAGCCCCGGTAATCTGTGCATGAATTTGTTCCTTAACTGACTTGGTCATGGTTCTTCACCGGATATGCATAGTTATGTTAGGAATATATACTTGAGCGTCATTAAAATATACAAGAGCAGTTAGTATAGAAAAATGACCCGCAAGGTAATGAACACACACCTCCACATCCTAAAAAGGAAATAACCTATGGGAGCGACACTCGGTTCTCTGACAGAAATCCGTGAGCTGAAATCCGAGATTATCGGGCTTCGGACAGAATTGAAACGGTTCATCCAGCATGCCAACCAGCAGCATGTCGATGGCGTACTCTCCGGGCTGAAGAAAAATTACGGTGACCTTTTCACAAAAGACCAGGTCGAATCGGCAAAGACCGATCTCTCCGCCCACATGGCTTCCCCCTGTAAGATGCGGGAGAAATGTTTCGAGCTGTTCATGGATTTCCTGCAGAATACCGCCCGGCACATCAAAGAGGGGCAGGTCTCTGAGGAGATCATCAAGTCGTATCAGGACCAGATGAAGGCAATGCGCAAAAAGGGGCCGTTCGACCGGTGCGACACCTGTTTTACCGAAGTGCACCGGCTCTTTGAGAAACAGGTCGACCTGATGCAGTCACTTGGTATTTACCAGTCAGCAGAACATGGAAAGGAGTCTGTTGGTGATGTGCCTGATGATACCATTGTAAAGAATCTCCTTGAACCAGTAGCGAATATCCAGCGGTTCCAGATCGTAAAATCACTCACTGCCCAGACCCGTACGTTCTCTGATATCTCGCAGCTGACGGGGCTGCGTGGGGGTAACCTGCTGTTTCATATCAAAAAACTGACCGATTCCGGCATGATCCTCCAGCGTCACGAGCGGGGCGATTATATTATTACCGACAAGGGATTCAAAACAATGACTGCGGTTTCGCATCTGTACCAGGTGTTAAACCCGGACCAACCGTAACGCACTAAAAGTATTGGGGGACATTACCGATCACCGGACATCAGTGGATGCGGCAGCCAGCATTGTATGAGGCTGGATTTCACTGCAAAGCTCCCGGAACTTCATAAATGCCTGTTTGAACTCGGGAGTGCTTCGCCACTGCATGGCCGCATCCTTGTCCTGCCTCGGTCCGAATGAGATAAATTTCTGGGGATTTTCTGTGTGTCTTGGACGAGAACGGCGATTTGTGCTCCTTTCTGGTTCATGCTGGTCCACTGAGCAAAATCATCCCAGGTCCTGATGAATGCTGCCTCATTTCCTTGTTTCACCGTCCATATGCCGAGTGTATAAACTGTTCCAATCTTTGTCATAATAACTTCTTCAACCATGGGATTGATTAAATGAATTTCCCTGAAGGCAATATTTTGAAGGAGTGAATTCATTTGAGTTTAATTTCCAGCAGATCCAGAAATTTTCACCCCGTTTTTCGCTACCGTTAAAAATTCCAATGCAAATACTGTTTACGGTTCATACTGAACAAGGAGCTACCACAACTATGGGAGATTTCGAACAGAACTCACAGACCAAAAGTGCAATCCGCGAACTCGCGACCCCGATTGCAGATGTAACGGCGTTCAACACGATCGTCCAGTCGGTTATCACCGACAACCCGTTCGGCGGCGTTGCCTATATGACTGCAGGGGAGAGCCACTACTCCGGTTGAGAAAACCCGGGAAAATTATACCGCGAAACTGGTGTACGAGGATGTTGACGCGAAGAGCGTTGGTATCGCCTCGCACCGGTTCAGTAGCATTCGCCGGATTCAGCGCCGGCGTTACCGCTCTGCTTGCGGCCGCGGCAGTATCCACGGCACACGCCGGTACGGCACTCCACATGCAGAGAACGACACCTTGCAGCGACACTCTAACTGCCATGATGCAAACGGCGAACTGTATCAGCTGAACTTCAGCCGCACCCGCGTTACCCTCACGTCCTATTCGGACGAGGCCATCCGCACGAGTGTCGAGACCTGGGCAGATACCGTCCCGGCCCTCGCATAATTTCACCTGACGATACGACCCGGAGGGGAGGAGACCTCCCGGTCACCTCTTTTTTTGGTCCTCTCGTCTCGTTGCAGAGGACCGTTATGGAACCCGAAACTTTAGGAATTGTTCTGGGAGCTGTGCTTCCGCTCTTCCCCATGCTGTTTGCCATCCATCAGAAGATCGGCAGATATGATGAGATTGTCGAGGAGTTCAAAAAACTCCGGGCAGAACACGAAAGTCACAAGGAGAACTACCATGGAACCTAAACTATTTCACATGCAGGTGAGGCATTAGGACAACCACAGAATCATTCCTGGTCCTTACCGGTGATATCCCGGATATACCTCAGCGCCGCAACCGCATCCTCCCGTTTCTGGTCGCATGCACCAGTGATGACCCAGTCCAGGAAACTCTTCCGAACCTCCTCATCAAGTACATCCCCGGCAGCGGATACTATCGCCCCATAGGTACGCTTTGGATAGAACAGGGAACGGGCCGAGGCAAGAAGGGCGTCATGCACTGTGGCATCGATAATCCCTTTACTCTTCGCCCGTTTCAGGGTGAACCGGATATTGATAAGCGGCTCCGAGAGGGCCAGACCTGATTCCGGATCGAATACAAGGGCCACCTCATCATCAGATTCGAGTTCGCCACTCTTATACATCCGGTATATCTCTCCGATGCCCACCATCCCGAGGGTGTCCATTTCAGCGGCCCGGAGAGCCCCCATGCTCGATGCACCGATGACCGTTACCCCGTGTTTTATCGCGGCGAGGATCTCGCGGTGGGCAACGGCAGATTCCTGGTGAAAGACACCGTCGATCAGCCCGATGATGGTCGCGCCCGTCGCCCGCTGCGGCAAGAAGGTCGCCTCGCTTTGCCGGCGGGCGGTACTCTGCCGGAAGGATCGTTTCTGCCTCGGACGGTTCAAGACTTGGGCCGAGAAAGACGATGATCCTGTGCATGGTCCGCCCGCTCCCCCCGCCGCTCCGGGTCCATCGCGAAGATCTCAAGTCCCGGCACGATCACCCGTACGACCGGGATCCCGATCTCCTCCCGGGTCAGGTCGACCACGATGACCCGGTCGAGCCCCTTGTTTTTCAAGGCCTCAACCATAAACCGGATATCCTCGAGGAAGTCATCGCTGTCGCACGACACGATTTTGCTGTAGTCAAGGGTGCCGTTATCGCGGAACCAGTACTCGTTGATCCGCTTCGCCCGGTCGTAGCCCATCTTCTTCCGGAGTTCGGCAAGAACAGTATCCTCCCGAGCCCCGTGGATCTGGGTGAGCCGGCTCTGGGCAACCTCGGTAAGTGCCCGCATGACCGCAATCCGTGCACTGGTATGGGTCCCGATCCCGATGGTGAGCAGCATCGGGTCCCTGAGCAGCACGTCATCAGCTATTGCTGCCATGGTCGGGATCCCGATATCGCTGGTGATATCCCGGACCAGAACATTGACCTGGGCGTCGGAAAATTTCTTCTGCATCGCACGGCAGGTCGGATCATTGATATCGACCACGGAGGCCCCGGTATTCCGTGAGGCCTCGACCAGCGACCAGGCATCCCGTTCAATCACCTCGGAGAGGGCATGGAACACCGCCTCCTCCAGGGTGTTGCCGGATGCGAGCCCGTTGGTGCTGGTCCGGAAGAGCTGGCCGGTGTGCGGGGGAAGCGGGTGAAAGACCGCCTGTGCCGGGACAATGACTTCATCATCATTGGTGATATCATACCCTTCGACCCAGGCGATGGACCGGTCCAGGTCCGCCTCTTTCGGAAGTATCAGGTCCCTGGGATCCAGCACCCGCCCGTGGGCAAACATCTCCTGGTAGGTGGCAAAATGCGTCCTCCGGTCATGCAGCTCTGAAGAATACCGCTCTATCCCTTCCATGATCGCCGATATCCGTGACTCCTCAACCGTCGCACCCTTCCCGTTATACACCGTTATCGCACCCGATTCGGCTGTCGGGCGGATACAGGAAAAGACCGGGATCCCGATCCGGTCAAGGTTCGTGATATCCGCCACCCGGGTTATTCCCGCAGCGGGAACTTTGGGTTCAATCCTTGCGAGGGTCTCGTCAAGGGGGACGGCACGCTGGGTTTCGTTGTTGTAGGTTTTTTTGCAGGATTTCAGCTGCATGGGGGTCACCTGTTTTGTATTGTGTACCGGAATCTTGTGGGGGTCCGGATCTTAAATCATTACTAAAAATGTTCTGTGCCGGGGTTTATACACTTTGATGTGTGACGGTTCGAATAAAATCGCGCAAACAACGTTCAGCAAACGGGTCCCATCAATAAACAAATTTTAGATAAAAAAAATTTACTGCGACGGTAAAATATTCGACTTTTCAAAGAATTTACGATCAGTACTATTGGATTCCCTGTAATGTATTGCGATGTCCCTTTTGATCTGCGCCTCCGCATTGAGCGGGTCGATATCGAGTGCACGACTATAATACGCGACTGCTTCGTCGTACTGTTCGAGTTTTAACAGACAATTACCTGTCTCATACAGGGCTGTTGAATAGCGCGGAGCAATAACAACTGCCTGCCTGAAATACCTGAGCGCTGTTTCATATTTTCCCAGCTTTGAAAGCTCCAGAGCTCTCCGGTAGAGGTATTGCGACTCTATGGGAATTCCCTTTGCATAAATATACGTCCAATCCACTTTCCATCACCCTCCTTTACCACGGTACCAGCTCAATGATGGACCGGGCAATATCCAAATACTATTTTTATAATAATAAGAATATGCAACTCAGATATGCTATGCACATAAGCCCCCACAAGAAACAGGACAATTTCCATCGGGCTGTGCCGGGATTATCAGATATTCACTTTTCTGAAGGGTAATCTACCCCTGTTGGATTGAGGTAAAACAGGCCCAAATTGAGTTCCGTTTACCATCCGGATATATCGGACACTGCCGGAAAAACCCAGTAAAATTGATATTTTCAGTTCGTTTAAAAATGGGAACTTAATCAGCCCCAATTTTCCAAAATACGGCAAATTTACATCTCATATAATGCCCAGAAATGCCCTTTAGGCTGCGCCGGTTTTTGCCACGTACCTTTCCTACCTCCGGCTCCATAAAGTCTGCCTTAACACAGTCTATACACCATATTTTTTCCGACGAACGTCAAAAAAAAGGGATATGTGAGGTAAACCAGTTCATCAGGTTATAGAGGATTTACGATTAGTCCGAAGCTATATGATGCCAGATGAGATCTCAATCTGGCCGTGAATACCAGATTAGTCCGTGTTTATCCTTTTTTTCTACCAAAGTCCCTTTTCTGACGCAGTTTTTCAGGTGTCTTCTGAACATCGCCATCTGAATATCCCCGATATTTGACGTAATTTTATTTATGCTGAATTTCCCATGGTATTTCCTGAGATTTTCATTCAGTTTCTTTTCCATTCTTGTCTCTAATGTCTCCGTCTTTTTTGTTAACGGCACTTTATTATTGATGAGATCCACGGATCCGCACGTATCAATATTGCTTCTGTTATTCTTTTCCTCTTTCCAGATGTTCCCGCATCTTTTACAGTGAAGGGTATTCAGGAGACTGTATACCCGATCACTGGCACAGACCGGACACCTTAATTGAGTTGCCATTTTTTTAATCACTTTCAGGTTTAATGATGGAATACGTCATGGGAGGGACCCTCCGGATTCATGAAGAAACAGGTGGAAGTGTGTTTCCTGATTATATAAATTTTACTTTTAACACCGTTAGCGAGAGTTTCGCATCCACGTATTTTAAATCCGATGGACACTCTGTGCGTTTACGCAGATAATTTTATATTTTTCTCAACCGGAAAATGCGTATATGCCCCGGCGAATCTGTCCCACTTGTGGAAAGGATATCACGTGTCCTTATTGTAACGGAAAAAGGACCAAACTCAAAGGTCCGGTGCTTCAGGATTGATCAATCCCTGTAGTCATTGCGGGGGATCCGGACAAATCCCGCACAGATGTGGCGATTTATACGAGGTATAGGTTCTAATCGATTATCCTGGTCCTGCAGTCGGGTGAATATTTCTTTTCAGGGAGAGATTCCTGCAGTGTCCCGGGTTTTTTTGACAACGTCGGTCATGATGGGAAATGTGTTCCGGATTGCGAGCAGGATACTATTTGATCTTTTCCTGAGGCACACTATATCCACTAATACAGCAGTATCCGGGATCTCTGACGAGAAATCTGTACAGGAAAAAGATCCCGGAAATCATGAAATGGCGGATTAGAGTGCATAGCAATTCATTTTAAAAATTCCACCGGTATTTAAAAAATTACCGTTACCAGAGCAAAGGAAAAAGCCGGTAACGAACCATCTGTTGGTACTCATGGTATCCTTCCAGCTCCCGCCCCAGCATCCTCTCTTCTCCTCTATCCTGGCCATGAGAAGAACGGTCAGGGCAAGACCCGCAAGAATACCGTAAAGCGAACCAAGCAGCAGGGGTGCCCCGAGAAACATCAGGATCCCCCCGAGGTACATCGGGTGCCGGACAAACCCGTATACACCAGTGGACACCACCCGCTGCTTCCGCTCCTCCTGGATCCTGACAAGGGGGGAGAGGAACGTGTTATCGGTATACGAGCGGAAGAACAGGAAGAACGACCCGATAAGCAGGGCAACCCCGAGAGCGGTCAGCCAGAGGGGGAAGGCAGGGGACCACCCGAACCGTTTTGCGTCGAGCGGCATGATGAGAATCCAGATGATGAACCCGATCATGATACCGTAGATGACGTATACGTCCCATCCTTCCTGGTTACCGGCACCGGGCTGCTTGTAGCGTTCTGCGAGCAGGGCGGGGTCTTTTTTGTAGAGATAGAGGATTGTTGAGTAACAGAGAAGTAAAAACCAGATGTTGAATATCCAGCCTTCGGGCCAGGTGTAATCTCCGGAAAGGATGAGGATCAGATGCTGGGAATACCAGGATGAACAGGAATGCGAAGATGAGTTTCTTCTGCATGGGTAGGTATTGGTGAGGTGGGGTAATATGAGGATGGGTATTGTCGGGGAGGTTCGAATTGACATCCCTCGCAATTCAATAAAGGTGTTATAGGTAGCTCAAAAATTTTGAACTCTTTTCGTGCCGATTGAAGGTCCCAGGAACAGACGAACTAAGGATGCTCGGGAGAACTTCTTTCATTGTTTCCCTGCCTCTCTTCGTCGAGGATGAAAGCACTGATGGAGTGAATAGTGCGTGAGGTTAAAGGATTGCTTCTCTCTCTTTCACCCCCAGCAATCCATAATGCAGATAAAAGATGAGCACTATAACGTCATTAAGCACATCGGTGGAATCGATGGACGTTTTACTATCAATTAAGCCGAAATATATGAAGTCCATTATTGAGGGCGAAAAGCGGTACAAGTTCCGGAAAGCTATTCTTCAAAAACCGCGAGATTAATCGGATCTATATCTATTCGTCATCACCCGTAAAAAAAATCGTAGGGACATTTGAGATCGGTGGAATCCTGGAAGATCATCCCGTTGACCTCTGGGATAATGTCAAAGAGTATGCCCGGCATCAATGAACGGGATTTCTTTGCATATTTTGACAGAAAGTCACGAGCATTTGCAATAAAGATCCAGAACTTGCAGGAATTTAACAATCCGGCAGATCCGTATAAAACGATGCCGGGTTTTGTTCCGCCGCAGTCGTACTGTTATATGGATAGGGAAAAATGTGTAAACCACCAATAACTTCTCAACCGCAATCAAAACAATGCTTCACCATAGGCTACGGGAATTCCCCGATCGATCGGTTCATCACTTTTGTACAGACTGTCGGTATCGGTTTGATCATCGATGTGCGAAGTTCTCCTTACGACCGGTTCAATCCTCATTTTAACCGGGAAAATCTTGAAAAATCCCTGATAAATAACTACGTTGATTACCAGTTTATGGGCGATAAGATTGGCGGTAGATATTCAAATCCCAACCTGCTCTTCCCTGATGGCACAGTCAACTACCGGAAAGTTCAGGAAACGGAAAAATTCCAGGATGGCATCAACGAAGTAGTATCGATAATTTCCAGCGGGAAGAAGATCGCTTTGATGTGTGCAGAGAAGGAACCGGAGCGATGTCACCGGTTTGCTTTAATCTCACGGTTCTACAAGCGAAGGGAATTTCTGTTATTCACATCCGCGGAAGGGAAGTTGCAGTCGAATGAGGAATTGGAGCGGGAGTTGGTAGAAATCGGTTAGTGATAGTAAGCAGACAACGATTATTGATAATCCGGTTAATCAGATTGAGATTATGTATGAAAATCTGAATAAGAAAATCGCCTACAATGGGAAAGATAACAAATCTGCCTGAATTCATGTCAATTTTTAGAACCCTCAAGGTCAAGATTCTGTTCTGGGTAAAAGCGCCATATAAGAGCCAAAAGCGCACCGCAGCCCACCATCCCCGTAAAAGAACCCTAAAAAATTATTAAAAAAAAACTAGAGTTTTACAATCCCTTCGTCAAGATAAAATTCCCGAAGTGCTTCTCCATTCATGGAACAATCGACCAGTTCACAGAACTGTTTGTGGGAGAGCCTGACTGCCGCGCCATTTTATGCATCAGGTCATCGCTGATCTCTTTCTTCCCGTGGCTGACGAAGGTGTAGATGGATGTTTTTTTACCGTCGATGAAGAAGATCAGATGAGTATGCGACGATTGTTTTTTCTTCAAACCCTTTTTTAAGGAGAGAATTTGCGATGTTGTAATTTTTACGCGTCCCCAACCACATCGCCTTCCTATGCAAAAAGTGCCGTCAGTTTTGTACGAAGTTCCAATGCATCCTGCGTGAGCGTACCGGGGTCGGCATCCACATATTCTTTCCAGAGCGCTGCAAGTTCTTCTTCAATCTCCTGTATTCCCTGTTTGAGGGAAGAAGCGGTGGCAATAAGATGGAACGAATCGTTTGACAGTATGTATTCATCCCTCTCATACTGAACATCAAGGATTATCGGCTCATTGAGGAAAACCCGGCTATTCTTGAAATTAATTTCCTGAAGAGGAATATGAGGAATCTGTTCGATTGCTTTTTCAGAAGAAATTTCGATTTTGTTATTTTCTCTCATTTGCCCGATAATGCTGACAACGTTACCGACATAGTTCTTTATTGATTTTTCCAGTTCGGGAGTATATTTGCACGAGTATTCTCCTTCCGGTGTATCAATCTTGCATTCATGCTTTTTTATCGACCCTGATCTCGATCAACCGGCCGACGATCGTTTTTTCAGTTGCACCCGGTTCTTTGCGAAGTGCCTGTTCGATAACCGGTTTGCGTGAAGGATTCGGACCGAATTGATCGAGGCTGGCCAAACCACCGGACACTGAATGGACAGTTCTCCGGCCAGAGGTTATCGATCTCCTGGATGAGACGGTAAGCCCTTTGTTCGTCGGGAATTATTTCAGCAATTTTTTCCGAGATACCATTATCAGACTGTGCGATGTGAACAATCTCGTTGGTGAGTTCGATCGCCTTCTCCCCCATTGTAGGCATCTGGGGAAAAAGTCCCTGCTGCGCATCGGCAATCCCGAGAGTGGCCCCGACGCTTCCTATCTTCAGTTCACGGACAACTAGAGTAAATCGATCTTTCACCGATTTGGGGAAATCACCAACCGGTCCGGTATTTATTTCCTTCAAGGAAATCACGGCCACATAGAGAAGGTTCTGGAGGCTCTGGAATTTTTCCGCAACCAGCATGGCGGGAATGGGGGAATCGGGATCTTTTGTGGATTTTATTGTGAGTTCTATCTTCTTTTTTCTGGCTGGGGGCATCCGGGCGACCTCATCGGATTTTGACGATATATATTCAGGATTCTTGGTTTGTGGGATATTAAGGTTTTTAGTCGGACACATATAAAGAAATGCAAGGTCCTGAAAATAATGAAAAGAGGGGGTCAGGTAATCTTTTGCGCTTGCAGGCATTGCATTTGGGACAGGGGGGCAGGACATCAGAGTCCTGGTCCAGATGAATTATTTCATAATCTTTCTTACAGCGATACGTTCCTTTGCCAGGTTTCTGGCCACAGGTGTATGGCATAGACAATAGTAGAATTATTATGTCCATAAGGTGAGGCCGTGCGGAGTGAAGATGAAGGGTCACGACCTGTTTCGACAAAGCATGCGTCAACCGCTCCCATCGCCGATCCCCACCTAAACGCTCAATTGCAGATGCACCTCACATTCTGGCATTTTTTGTTTATTCGGTGCCAGGTACGTACGGGTATCGAAAAGATGCTCATGTGTTCTTTTCAAGGACAAACAACCAGATCCAGCAGCCCATCGGCCCGGGTGAAAACTGCCTTTGAGAATAGAGAATACGACAAAAAATATGAGAAATGAAAATGCGATTATTTTCTCTTTCCGCTGGATTTCTTGTCATCGGTCTTTACTGCGCACGGGAGCGGTCTTTGATGCGGGGGCAACTGCCTTCTTTTCCTTATTTGACGTGGTTATCACTTCCTTTTCAGTGGTTTTTCGTTCATTGTGGTTTTTGCCACTTATTCATGTTCTTTTGGTACCGGGATATACGCTTTGTCCCTGTGCAGGAATCTAAACGATTTAAGAAGGGTATTTTTGTGGACTGGGGACGGGAAACGCACGGGGTATTTGAGGGGGTGGGGAGGATCTCCTGGTATATGTCAGGGCGCTCACTCGGATAGCGTTGTGATGTTCCGGCTTCCATCAAATTTTTTTGGTGAAAGCCTTCCCCAGCACCGCCTGCGTCAACCGTTCTCATCACCGGCCCGCAGCCACAATCTCCTGATCGAACGCATCCGCACGCTCAAACAGAGTCCCGACACGCGGATGATCTCTTGAGATTTGGGAAGGGGCATGGGGGTCATCAGTGGATCCGAAAGTAGATTTAGACAGTTCATATGCACACTATGAGATTGTATACTCGGGCAATTAAATAGCAAAGAATCAAAATTTAATTACAGGACATGTTAGTGGATGTAGATTTAATATCTGAAAACAACAACTATGGTTAGATATGAATAAAATATTCGTTCATGGCAGGCATGAAACCGAATGGGTGACTATATCCAAAGATGAATATGATTCCATGAACCGCACTATCGAAGTCCTTGCTGATCGGGATGTCATGGCACAAATTAAAAAAGGCAAAGCGAAGAATGTGAAATCCCGTGACTTTGAAGAGGTTGCAAAAGAACTTGGGATCTAACATTCATCCTTGTGGTTTATTGCTTCGATGCAAACGATTTGATTTACTCGATCAATTGTGTAATAGATCCTGAACTTTTTCTCAAAATAGATTTCCCAGTATCCATGGAGCGGTTTTCGTAATGGCTTTCCTGGAGCTTCCGGGTTTTCTTTTAACTTCCTGATTTTAGTAACAAAACGTTGTTGGATGTTCTTATCGTATTTTTTTAACCATTCTTGGGCAGGTTCCTTTATTTTTATTATATAATTCTGCATTACCTGTTTCCCGGACTGTATACCCGTAATAACTTGATTAAAGTTTCAATATCTTCTTTTACCCAATCAGAAGGTATTGAAATGCTGGCTTTTTTCCTGTTAGTAGTAAATATCTCCAGTTTGAGGAATTCGGTTTCATTATGTGAATATTCTTTCGCATCTTTTATTGGTGGCTGTTTTTGTGTTTTTTTATCACTATCCCCTTTATCGGATTCCAAAGGCGGAACTTGTGGGGTAATCTCATTACTATCTGAGTCGGGGATAGTAAGTCTATTATTCGGATCAAGTTAATTTGCATATTGAGCACTTTCGATGAATGAATTAACAGCATTATCTAACACGATTCTTGCAATACCGAGGCTATAAAAAATATTTTTCAGTATTTCCTTATTCGGTAGGATCATATTGTTATATCGTTCAAGGATTTTTTGGTATAGCAACGGTGATTTGAATGCATCAATCAGCAATTTTTTTCGTTGTTCTTCACCACTTGGCGGATATAATATTAAAGTGCCAATTTTGGTTCGTTTAATCCCTACATTTGTTTTCTCTATAAGACTGAAATTCTCCGCACTGCTCGTAAGGTATGTGAACCTTCTGTTGTGTATTGAAGTGACTTCTAATTTAGATAGGATTGACTCAACCGGGGCCTCCTTTTTACCTCCAATTTCATGGATGATTGATAAATAGTCGACACAATCCTTTAAACTGAAGTATGGGTTATTTACGCTTTTCTCACGACTCTTCTTTTTTAACATATCGGAATCAGAATCCTTTTCATTTGCTGGCATATGATTTCGACGTGAATTATTTGTGTGCTGAAAAGATAAACTTTACTGTTAAAAATATGTAATACAATGTTCATTTATTTGTGATGAATTTTTTTTACAGTCTATAAAAAACAAAAATATTATGACAAATAATTTTTTTTTTGCGCTTTTTATTACTTAAAAATTTTTGCTAATTTTAATCATTCAGGTAAAAGAAGGAGAATTACGATTAATTTCTCAATAAAAAAGAGATACGCTAAAGAATTTGTCTTGACTGAACATTATAAAACAAAGAATAATTTCAGAATTTCAAAGATGAATTATTGATAATATAAACAAGAACAATGTAGCGATATGATACTTTTTAATACATATTTTTAAAAAAAAATCATTAACTAAATTTTATGGATCAGGATTTTACAATCACCCATTCTCCACCAATACCCCAAAAACTCCTTCGAAGCACCTTGATAAGTCCTTCTCCGGCCTTCGCCGCATACCCTGCCAGCAAAAGCCTTCCTAGCACCGCCTGCGTCAACCGCTCGCATCGCCGGCTCGCCGCAGCAACCTCTCGATCGAACGCATCCGCACGCTCAAACAGCAAACTGACACTCCGGACGATCTCGTGCTGCTCGGCAAGGGGTTGGAGCAGTAGATCCGAAAATAGATTGTAAATATCAATTGACGCAAATGCATGAATTGAGTTCGTCATGGATCGAGCAACATCTGGCGAAGATAATCGGAGCACGGATTTGCAGCGTTTAAGAATGACAAGTGCATTATACCCATGGGTTCGGGCTCGTCAACTGGAGGGGACCTGGCCCCGATCGCAGGAAACTGGTGTATGCTTATCCACTAACATGCGTGTTATGAAGGGTTGGGGATCAGTGAAAGAGGAATTATGGCCAGATGATGGAAAAACATGGCCGCTCATAGAACCTCAAGGTCTTGATCTTCAAGCCAAATCTGATAGAATTGGTGCATATCAACGTGTGAATACTGTCGAGGAATGTCGAGATGCGTTGTTACACTATGGAGCTGTTTTAGTATCGTTTGAGATTGATAATTCTTGGTACCAAGTCCCTAAAGGCGTCATCCCACCACCCAATAACCAACCGATAATAGGAGGCCATTGTGTATGTCTTGTTGGTTACGATGATCGTAAGCAGCGATTTATATCTCTAAATTCCTGGGGGGCTAGTTGGGGGCGTCACGGATAAGGTTTTTTGCCATATAGTTATTTTCCGTCGCGTTTTATGGAAGGGTATATTGTTACTCTCTATAAGAGTCCAATTGAGCCAAGTAATACTGTCCATATCGAGATCCGTCAGTCGGGGATCAAGAATCTAATGGGCGATATCGTTCATGGCGCCGAAATCTTTGATCATGAGGGAAATGAGATGATTGCATGGGGATTCGCGATCGAACATGAAACATCAATAGACCTCGAAGAACTTTTTGTTCGACCAAACTGGCGGAGATGTGGGTATGGATCTCACCTGGCGACAGAGTTCTCTCAACTTGGGGCTCGTCTCGGAAAAAAGTTGCTTGCATGGATTCCACATCCAGACGGGGTCAAGGAAAATAAGATAGCACTTAAAAAGATACTCCACCGACTTGGCCTCTCATACGGGCCAAGTCCAGTGAGAGTGGGCTGCCGCGATAGGAGAGTGACTTTTTTCCACGACCTCTCCCACCAATTGTATCTCATCTGACTATGATTTCTCTCACAACTTCCCCGCAAACGCCTTCCCCAACACCGCCTGGGTCAACCGCTCACATCGCCGGCTCGCCGCCACAACCTCTCGATCAATTGCATCCGCACGCTCAAACAGCATAACGACATAGCGGACGATCTCGTGCTGCTCGGTAAGGGGCGGGAGTGGGAATGGTTGAATCTTAATATCCTTGTACGGAAACTCCTTTTTGACCCGCAGACGATTTGATAACACTGTAAATATTTGTTCTGGCAGAAAAACTTTGGAAATATAGTTCAGCATATTCGGGCATTGCGACATCTGGATCTAATTGTGCACGAATTAATTTACCGGATAAGAGTCAGGATTCGATCATGAACATCCCTTACCATTCCGCAAATCCCTACTAATTCAAGACTCCCATTATATCGAGTGAAGAGGAGATCTTTGTTTTTCAACTGATATTCTTCGAGATATTTATCCGAATTAAGCAAATATTTGATATCATGCTAATATACTTTCCCCGGTCGAACCGAACTAATTCTTAAAATGGGATTTTACGGGAGGTTCAAGATTTGGACCGACTAAATAGACACCGTTTTTTAATTCACTGATAATTTTTTCAATTCAATCCGTATCCATGATTCGGGAATATCTGGAAGTTCTGTATCATTAAAAAAAAGGTATGTTATCGGTTTCTTTTTTCCCATTGAAGAAACGTTCAAGAAATTGTGAGGATGTTTCAATATCCTGATTTTCCTCCCTCCATCCATCAGTCAACCTCCCGGAACACGCCGCCGCCAGCACCGCCTGCCGGAACTTCTTCATGATCAACGGCACCCGCTCAGCCGATCACGGGCAGCGTTGATGTGCGTCAACAGGGCTTCGACACGGGCGACGATGCGCTGCTGTTTGGCAAGTGGGGGATTTGGAAGAAGGATTTCGGAAATAGAGCGTGATGATAAGTGCTTTACTGTTTGAGATGATGTATTTTCATTGATGGCTTTTAGATAACCGGGTAATGCATACTCCAAGAATTTTCTATTATAAAGATCTGTATTAACTTCAATTTTACAGACCCGCTGATTGAGTAATGCCTTCGGACCTCTCCATGTTGAACAATTAAAATCCCCATCCATCCCGATGAGCAAATCCCCCGGATTTATGATATATGCTTCATCAAAAGCACCATCATAATAACAATCGGTTTTGTTATTTTCGATATGCCCGAATCCGGATGAGAGGCGTACCTTTCGTATTGTTAAACAATTCCGATTTGAATGCAAAACCATTCAGTATTTTTGCAACGTTTCCGAGAAGGTACACGCTCCCAAGATGGATCAATCGCAAGAAGGGGATTTGCTGATGTATTGATTATTTCAGCAACGGAGATTGTTAGGCTCACTTTTCATTCGCTCCATTCCCATTCTCCAGCAACACCAGAACCTGCTGCAAGCTCATCCATCGCCAGCCGCAGTTCCTCAATCGCCTCAACCGCAAGCTCCTCCGGCTCCGGTAAAGAATCCGCATCATCGAGCGAATCATCCTTGAGCCACTTCAGCGAATCGATCTTGTAGTTCCGCTCCTTGACTTCGAAATATGGAACGAGTGCCAGCGATCTTCTTTCGAGTCCGCAGCATTCCGCTTCGAGCCGCCGTTCGGATCAGCGCCATACACCCGCTCGAACTCCGCGAAATATTCCGGTGTTAAGGGCCGGTCCTTCTTGGTGATACCCGGCACGTTCGTCCGGTCATCGTACACCCAGAGGGTCTCGGTGGGAAAGCCCTTCGTGAAGAACAGCACGTTCGTCTTCGTGCCCGGGGAATAGGGGGTGAAGGTGCCGTTCGGGAGCCGCAGGATCGTGTGCAGGTTGCAGTCCTCGGTCAGCACCTTGAACACTTCGCCGGCCTGGTCTGCAAAGAGCACGTTGTCCGGCACCACGACCGCTGCCCGTCCGCCGGGTTTGAGGATCGTAATGACGTGCTGGACGAAGTTGAGCTGCTTGTTGGAGGTCGAGATCGTGAAGTCCTCGCGGTCCGGTGCCTGGTTCGCCCCTTTCGTGCCGAACGGCGGGATTGGTCAGCACGATATCGAAGCGCCGGCTGTCCGGGTTCTCGTAGATGGAGTCCCCGAATTTGATCGAGGGTTCGACATTGTGCAGGAACAGGTTCATCAGGGCAAGCCTTCGCGGGCGGGCAACCAGTTCCTGCCCGAAGTAGGTGCTCTTCTTCACGCGGAGTGCCACGTCACGGTCAAGCGCCCCGCCCTTTGTCTGCTCCAGCAGCCACTCGTACGAGCAGACCAGGAACCCGCCGGTACCGCATGCAGGATCGCAGATTGTGAAGTCAGGTTTCTTCCGGGGATCGGGCTTCATGCACCGGACAATCGACTGGATCAGGATACGCGGCGTGAAGTACTGCCCGGCACCCTTCTTCCCTTCGCTTGCCGCCTTCTCCAGGAGCCCCTCGAACGCCTCTCCTTTCACATCAATGTTGAGTTCTGTCCACTCTGTCTCATCGATCAGGCCGATCAGGCGCTTCAGGTTCACCGGGTTCGTGAACCGCGAGAGGGCACCGGCAAAAATATCGCCGAGCAGCCCTTTCTGTGTCCCGAGTTTCCGCAGCACATCGACGTAATGATCCGTCAGGTCCGTCCCGGACTTTAAAACAAGCGTCTTCCAGTCGCAGCCTTCGGGAAGTTTGACATTCCGCTCATCCGCCATCTTGATGAACAGGAGATAGGTGATCTGCTCGATATAATCCCCGTAATCGATCCCGTCATGCCGGAGCGTGTGGCAGAATCCCCACAGTTTCTGGACTATATCGCTCATGTGGATAAGGATAGAACGGGTGCCCGCATTAACCCTGCGCAGTTGCCCGCATGCATCAGCATGCATACACCAGTAGCCTGATAAGATCAGCAGGTACCTACTGGTATGCATGGAGACCATCCCCATCCGGATCCGGAAGGAGACCAAAGAGGCGCTCATGAAATTCCGGGCACACCCCCGGGAGACCTACGACGAAGTGATCGCCCGGCTCATGTCCTCCCAGACCGACAAGGATCCCATCAGCGAAGACACCCTCAGGGCAATCGAAGAGGGGCTCGCTGATATCCGGAAAGGAAAAACCCGTGAAGCTTAACGAGTTCTGCGATGCCCACGGGATCTGAATGTATACCGTTCTTCTCACCCGGAAGGCCCAGAAAGATCTTGTAAGCCTTCCCAAAGAGGATGCACGCCGTATCCGTACCACCTTAAACGAGCTCGCACAGGAGACCGAGCCGTGGCTGCTCGTCAAAAAACTCCAGGGCCACGAAGAAGTCCCGCTCTATTCCTGCCGGGTCGGGCATTACCGGATCATCCTGACCATCGATCACGGTCATCTGGTCATCTTTGTGATCACGATCGATCACCGCCGTTCTGCGTACCGGAATATATAGTCGGGCGCTACCCGGTCAGGCTGCAATTGCCTCATTCCACTGTTGTATACATGTCTGGCAACTTCCCGTTGAAAACCCGGTTTGCCTTCCCCATCCTCCCTCGTTGGCAAAGAGGGGGATGATATCAAAGTCGTCCTTACTGATTGAGAGGTTCGCAATTAAATGTTCACGGATTTTATCCAGCCACTGCTGCTGATCGGCAGTCAGCGAGGCAGAGTAGGCCATCTTGTCGAAGACCCGGTGAATTCGCTGCTCTGCGGTACAGAGCGGCTCCTCTTCGCGGGCAGCATGCTTCACCATCGAGATGATATCCACGAGCGCCTTGTTGTACCGTTCCTTGTGGGCCATCTGGAGGTTCTCGACGGTGAAGTGGTACCGGGTTGCTGCCAGCTTCTTCTTCAGCTCGGACAGGGCATCCGTTCCCCAGTCTTTCGGCCGGTCCAGCAGGATGCGGATCGCCTCGATATGCTCCGGGTTCTCCTTCACAAACTGCGAGAATGCAGTCAGATAATCCTCAGGCTTGTACTGGTTTCCTGCCGAATCCCGGTAGATATATCGTGAACTGACGGTATCCACGTTCTCAATCGCAACCAGCATCGAACGTTCGGGCCGGGGATAGTGGAGGAGCAGGTCCTGGAACTCCGGGTTCCGGAGGAGGGACATTGTTCCCGTGAAATCCTGACGGAGAGCAGCCTGCAGCCCGGCAGCGTAATGCTTCAGGTCGCCGGAAGGAACGTACGCTGCAAACATATCGCGGGCAGTACCACTCATCTCCTTGTCAATCCGCTGGAGACGGCGTACCAGCACTCTGGCATTGTCATTCCCGGTCCCGGTTGTCCCAGATATCCTTGATTACCTGAACAATCGACCGGGTCTCCTTCTCGGGAGGTTCTGCGGTGATACCCGTTGCCTGCCGGAAATATTCCAGCAGGGTCCCGCCAAAACAGTCGAAGACCACAAAGTGGGACTTGTCATGGTATCGCTCGCCCTTCCGGGTGCCCCGTCCAAGCATCTGCTCAAAGAGGATACGGGACTTCACCGGCCGCAAAAAGACAATGAACTCAAGGTCCGGAATATCAACGCCGGTAGAGAGCATGTCCACCGTCACCACGACAGCGGGCATCGGCCGGTTCCGGAACTCGCGGATACGCTGGAGCGGCCGGTCCACCTTGCCGGTGATCTTCTGGACAAATGAATCTCCTTTCCCGAAGACATCCCGGGCCAGATCCACCAGCTGGTCCGCATGGGAAGTATGGGGCAGGTCATTCACCGCGAAGATCAGGGTCTTGGGGAACCGTCCGAACTGCTGCTCGTGCTCCTCTGCGTACTTGCGGATCTCGGTAAGGATCTTCCGGTTGGAATCCGGCGATGTAATTTTCCGCTCAACATCTTCAGTATCAAACTGCCGTTCATCCTCAAGATTATCAAATGACTGTGCCCCTGTTCTGGCATCAATCACCCCGACCTGCTCTCCGGGCTGAAGGAAGATCCCGTTCATCCGCACGTTCGAGTTCAGGGCAACCGCATCGTAATCGACCAGAAACCCTTCCCGCACTGCCCGGGTATAGTCGTACCGGTACACGATCTCCCGGAAATAGGCCATGGTGTGAGCCGCCGGCGTAGCGGTAAGCCCGATCTTGATCGCATCGAAATGATCGAGCGTCTTACGCCAGACCGATTGTTCCGCGGCGGTATATCCCCGGTGGCATTCATCTGCGATGATCAGATCAAAGGCATGTATCGGGATATCCAGCTGATCGGCATCCTCATCGATCGGCTCATCGTCACTTCCAAATACCGCATTGCGCCCGAAGAGATTGATTGTCATCCGCTGGATAGTACAGATGTAAACAAATGCATGGCCGGGCTTGGGCTCCAGCAGGTAGGAAGACGGCAGGACTTTGGGATCAAACTTCTCCTCCTCCTCAAAATCCTCCCGGAAGAACCGCTGGCTGTAGACTTCATACGCCCGGTCAAACTTCAGTCCCGGCTGTGCTTCAAAAGACGCGAATGCCTTGACCGCCTGGGCAGCAAGAGCCCGGCGATCGACCAGAAAGAGGATCCGTTTTGCCACTCCGGATTCCATGAGCCGGAAGACCTCGTTGACCATCGTGTAGGTCTTGCCGGTACCGGTCGCCATTGCAACCAGCATCTGGCGCTTCCGGTCGCGGATTGCCTGCTCAATCGCAGTGTTCGCCTCGGCCTGATAGGGACGTATCATCGGGTGCGCATTATCCCGGTCGGCAAGACGCTGGCAGGATACCTCGAATTTTTCCCGAAGCCGTTCCGAGAGTCCGTCCGGCGTATGAAATTTCGTAACTGTCCGGGATCTGTTCAGAGAGTTGCGGAGATCGTGATACCAGATGATCTCGCCATTCGTTGAATAGATGAAGGGGACCCGGAATCCTGAATAATTGAAGGGACTTCCGGAAATCCCGGCAGCATATCGTTCAGCCTGGCTCAGGACATTCTGCGGACCAAGGGTGACCTTCTTTGCTTCCACAACTGCAACGATTTTTCCGTCGACGCACAGGGCATAATCCGCAGGGCCGTTATCGGTGGGGAATTCTTCGAGAGCGTACCGGTCGACTTGCGAGAGATCCATGCCCGACCTGATAGGGTTTGACAGACCAGCCCGAAGATTTCAATAATGGATCAATCCGCTTCTTTCGTGTGATCCGCTCGCTCTCGTATGTCATAGATGTTAAGCCTGGTGACCGACAGGATATGATTTCTATAAATGCTGTAACGTTATTTGTTGTGGTTTAATATTATCAAAAAATGGGAAGATTTCCCGGTCTGTATATTCCGAGACCCGGGTCTGCAAGCATTTCTTTCAGATGCTACCGATCAGTAGCAAATTTTTGTTACTAACTTACAGTAAGGAACATTTTTGTTCCTTCCAGAAAATCACTAAAATCGTCCGGTTAGCCCGAAAATCCCTGTATTTCCTTCCTTTTCCGTAATATTTGGTTTCATAATAAAAGCCCATACACTATACCATCTCATGGTAGTATGTCAAAGGGGCCCCGGCGACAATGATGAACGAGAGAACATGAACAAAAAAGAGAACGAATGAGAGGAATGAACCATGAAAATACAACCTGAAAACAATGTTGAGAACCTGGAGCCGGGCCCGGCAGGATCCAGTGAATCAGGGAACCGGACAGAATTCCGAGGATCCGGGAGAGGCCAGGACATCGAAACGCACGAGGACCGCCCCGCTCCTTGTCGAGCGGGTGACAGCCATGCGAGGACAGGGTATTGCAGCCCACCAGGAACCAAAGAGCATTGCGTCGCCAGACCCAGGCGGACATCTACAGTAAGGGTGCCGAGATCCCGTACCTGAAATTCGAGGCGGCTGCCCGCGACCTTGTGTGCTCTCTGATGGAACGGCAGGACCGGATGAACGAAGAGATCTTCTACAAGCTCAATGATCTCGCGTTCCGGGTCGAGGATCTCGAAGAGGATCGTCCGGCAGCAGAAAGCACTACCGGAGACACTCGATGACCCGGGGCCGCAGGCCGGTCAATGCAATGGTTGAAGCTGTGGAGATTGCCAACCGGCGCGGGAGCGTGGAGCAGGTAACCGGTAAACGGGACTGTGCATTCGATTTTATCATTATCGAACCGGACCGGAACGTGTTTGTGAAGGTGAAACGTTCGCAGACATCGTTCACGTATGCCGCTGGAGATCCTGCAACGCTACCAGCGCGAGATCGCGAGCCTTCACCGGGTGGCTTTGACACACGTGACCGCCCGGGAATTCTGGGTCCGGTCTCCAAAAGGGACATGGCAGTTCTTCCTGGTCAGGCATGATTCCATCCTGGAAATCCGTGCCGATGGCGTGTATATCCCCTGTGAAACTCTTCCCGTGAAAACGGCGAACCTGTCTGAATCTCCTGCTAACGGAACCCCGTTAACGGAATAGATATCTCCGTATCTCCGTCGGTGGTGGGAAATAATCCCCTTTTTGGCACCTTCCGGGAGAGTATCTCAGAAGGGGTCAATCCGGGCCCTTTGCGGGCTCCGTTTACCCTTTTTGATGATGTTTTTTCATATGCTGCAAAAAACCGTACATTTTTACACACTTTTTTCAAATACGCGATTTCCTTGGGATTCAGGCCAAACGGGGCAATATCCTTCGAATTATAAAACGCTAATGTACGCTATTGGGAGGCAAAACGAGAGGTGGCTCGATAGGTAGCACGGTCGCGGGCAAAGGAAAGGCAGTAATGGGGGTGCAAAAGGGTGTTCGGATCTGCCCTCGGACAATTTCAAGAAGGAACCGCATGAGGGGATTTTTATGACTGTCTATGAATACGAGGTTAAATGCCAGGAAATATTGATCCCTTTTTGCACCCTTCCCGGGAGGGTATCTCTGGAGGGTCAATCCGGGCCATTTTCGGGCTCCGTTTACCCTTTTTGATAATGTTTTTTGTTATATACCTGCAAAAAACAGTACACTTTTACACACTTTTTTCAAAATACGCAATTTCCTCGGGATTCAGGACAAACGGGGCAATATCCTTCGAATTATAAAACGCTAATGTACGCTAATGGGAGGCAAAACGAGAGGTGGCTCGATAGGTAGCACGGTCGCGGGCAAAGGAATGGCAGTAATGGGGGTGCAAAAGGGTGTTCCGGAAACTGAAGGTTTACCGTCGCAATCTTCGGTGCAGGACTGCTGGTATTCGTGATCATCACCGTGATGCTGTCATCCGGGACCGGGTTCTCGATCATATGGATCGGCCGGAGAAGACGGTAAAAAAGTCTCAATTGGAAGGAGAGGATAATCCCCATCTTCCATCTTTTTCCCGGATTATGTCCGTAAAAAATATACCCCCGTAAATGTTGGTGGTTACTCCTGGTTTTTTGCTTGTGTCGCACATGATGCCGGGAACTGGTCTGCTCCGGCAGCAATCCATTTTTTTGACCTCACCGTCTGATCAAAGGATCCAGACTTAGGTGCTATCACAACAGTGATTATCCGGACAGCATCATCATACCTCATGGACGATCAGGCAGAGCACTATTACAAGGAAGGTTCTGATTTTTTCAAACACGGTCATTATCCCGAAGCCCTCGCCTCGTGCGACAAGGCGATTGCCATCAACCCAAATTATGCCGAAGCGTGGAACGGTCGCGGGGTCGCTCTCGGTGAGCTCGGAAGACATGCCGAAGCGCTCGACTCGTATGACAAGGCAATTGCCATCAACCCGGATTACGCCGATGCCTGGAACAACCGCGGATGGGCACTCGTTGAACTCGGGCGGGATGCCGAAGCAGTCGCCTCGTATGACAAAGGTCTTGCCCTGAATCCGGATGACGCCAGTGCGTGGTTCATCCGCGGGGCCGAACTGGGTATTCTCGGACAGCCCACAGAAGCGCTCGCATCGTTTGACAAGGCAATCGCCATCAACCCGGATGATGCCTATGCATGGAACTTCCGCGGCGTCGCTCTCCATGAACTCGGAAGGTATACAGAAGCGGTCGCCTCGTATGACAGGGCGATTGCGATCAACCCCGATTACGCCGAGGTCAAACAGAACCGGAAGATTGCGCTTAAGAAACAGGCATAACCTACCCTGCTTATGAATGCCCGGACAGGAGCAATTGATTCTGATTCCAGGAATCGCGGCAGAGAGTCGTAGTCGGGATCTCCCATTCTATGGTGATCTTGTTTTTTTTTAAAACCCACAGGACGATAATTGGATATATTTTCACCATGAACGGGAAAAATGATTTTACGGGTTTTTCCCCTGATCAGGTGAGAACCGAGGAGAGAGCACCGGCTGCCTCGTCCCTTCCTGCATCCCGTACCCGTGGGAATACTTCAGCGGGCACCGCAGCGTGATGTTCCACGAGATGATTCGTGGCGCCCCACGGAATATACCCTTTACAACTTCAGCTCTTTTGCCACACACTGGCCGGGTTCCTTATCCGCTTTTCTGAGGTTCTCCACCATTGAAGACATGTATGCTACGATCTGGCGAGATCGAAGCGATCAAGGTTCATCACTTTGGTCCAGGCTGCCACGAAGTCCTGGACAAATTTCTTCTGCGCGTCCGCGCTTCCGTAGACCTCGGCCAGGGCCCGGAGCTGGGCGTTCGAACCGAAGATGAGATCGACACGCGTGCCGGTCCACCTGACTTCGCCGGTCCTGCGATCGCGCCCTTCAAAGATGTCCCTGGCGTCCGGTACCGGCTTCCACTCCGTGCCCATGTCGAGCAGGTTTGTGAAGAAGTCGTTGGTAAGCGCTTCAGGCTTCCTGGTAAAAACACCGTGCCGGGTCTCTCCGAAGTTAGTATTCAGCACCCGCATGCCGCCAACGAGCACCGTCATTTCGGGTGCGGTCAGGGTCAGCAGTTGCGCCTTGTCGACCAGCAATTCCTCGGCCGATACGGCATAGCGGGTCTTCTGGTAGTTGCGGAAGCCGTCCGCCTTCGGTTCGAGCACGGCGAAGGAGGCCACATCGGTCTGCTCCTGCGAGGCGTCCATGCGTCCCGGCATGAAGGGAACCGTAACCTTGTGACCAGCCTTCTTCGCAGCCTGCTCGACGCCCACGCAGCCGGCCAGGACGATCAGGTCAGCCAGCGACACTTTCCTGCCGTCAGAGGCGGCGCTGTTGAAGGCGTTCCGGATGCTCTCCAGCGTGTTGAGAACCTTGGCCAGCCGGGCAGGCTGGTTGACTTCCCAGTCCTTCTGCGGCGCCAGACGAATGCGGGCACCGTTCGCACCGCCGCGCTTGTCGGAGCCACGGAAGGTGGATGCCGATGCCCAGGCGGTCGAGACCAGCTCCGGCACAGACAGGCCGGAAGCCAGGACCGTACCCTTGAGGGAGGCGATGTCCTGTGCGTCAATCAGCTGGTGATTGACGGCAGGGATGGGGTCCTGCCAGATGAGCTCTTCCGCAGGAACCTCCGGGCCGAGATAGCGTGCACGCGGACCCATGTCGCGGTGCGTCAGCTTGAACCACGCCCGGGCGAACGCATCCGCGAGCTGGTCCGGATGCTCGTAGAACCGCCGTGAAATTGTTTCGTAGGCCGGGTCGAACCGCAGGGAAAGGTCCGTGGTCAGCATGGCTGGTGCGCGACGCTTCGACGTGTCGTGGGCATCCGGCACCGTGCCGGCGCCTGCGTCGCCTTTCGGCTTCCACTGGTGCGCACCGGCCGGGCTCTTCGTCAGTTCCCATTCGTTACTGAACAGGATCCGGAGGAAGTTGTTGCTCCACTTCGTCGGCGAGGTGGTCCAGGTGACCTCCAGGCCGCTGCCGATCGCGTCACCGCCTTTACCGGTGCCGAAGCTGCTCTTCCAGCCGAGGCCCTGCTCCTCGATGCCGGCCGCTTCGGGTTCAGGTCCCACATGGGACGCAGGGCCGGCGCCGTGGGTTTTGCCGAAGGAGTGGCCACCGGCGATGAGCGCAACCGTCTCTTCGTCGTTCATGGCCATGCGGGCGAACGTCTCGCGGATATCCGTGGCCGCCGCGATCGGATCCGGGTTGCCGTTCGGGCCTTCCGGATTGACGTAGATCAGCCCCATCTGCACGGCAGCGAGCGGATTTTCGAGGTTCCGGTTGCCGGAGTAGCGTTTGTCATCCAGCCATGTGTTCTCAGAACCCCAGTAGACGCTTTCTTCCGGCTCCCAGGCATCCACACGACCGCCAGCGAAGCCGAAGGTCCTGAATCCCATCGACTCCAGGGCGACGTTGCCGGCAAGAATCATGAGGTCACCCCATGAGATTTTCCTGCCATACTTCTGCTTGATCGGCCAGAGCAGCCGGCGCGCCTTGTCGAGGTTCACATTGTCGGGCCAGCTGTTGAGGGGCGGGAAGCGCTGCTGGGCGGCCCCGGCGCCGCCGCGACCGTCACCGGTGCGGTACGTGCCGGCGCTGTGCCATGCCATGCGGATGAACAAGGGCCCGTAGTGGCCGAAGTCCGCCGGCCACCAGTCCTTCGAATCGGTCATCAGCGCCTGCAGATCCTTCTTCACGGCCCCCAGGTCAAGCTTCTTGAATTCTTCGGCGTAGTTGAAATCCTTACCCATGGGGTTTGACAAGGGCGAGTGCTGGTGAAGAACCTTCAGGTTCAACTGGTTCGGCCACCAGTCCCGGTTGGACCTGCCCTGGCCGGTTGCCTGGTTGTTTACCCCGCCCGTTACCGGGCGATTACTGTCGTCAGTCATAACGTCACTTCCTATTGTTGGATGATTTTATCCACTATGGAGTCTTTGAATATTCCTTTACCCACCTGGCTAACGGTTGCCTCAACAGCGGCTAGGTAACGGTGTTTGAGCAAGGAGACCCCGACACTCCGGTCTGCTGCAGGACCGATGTCTTCTTTTCAGGGTCCTGGAGGAACTATGCTTTCGTGAAGGCTGCCATACTTCTGTGGGCCCTGGAAATACCCGTGAGCTCAGCACCTTTTGCGTGAACTACGTGTTCCGGAACCAGCCCCCGGTCGAAATGGGCCAGTTTTTCGATCAGGTGAACATCCTGCAGGAGAACGGGCCCGCGTTGTCCGGCAGTGAGGGAGTTCTGGTTTTCGGCAACCGGAATCCCCTGGTTTGTCGTAAGGGTTTTCTTTCCATGATGGATCAAAGGTAGAATTGCAATCGTCGTATTTAATAAAATTGGATTACGGCAGGACAACTTTTTCGGAAAATTGTATCCAAAATTCGAAGTGGAAGGATAATTCAGGTCAACCTGTACATCACTATACCCTGTCGCTCGCTTCTTGCGATTGCCTCATCAAACCTTCAGCTTAAATTAAAGCGTCAAGTCCCCAGACCGTCAGGAAAGCTGCTACTACAAGTCCTTCATTACTCAGGGGAAAGACCCTTGCAAATGATAGTATAATCACAATTACTCCAATAATTACTGCTAATATCCTTGCCATTTTTGGTGTGTTTGCCATACGTGTTCTCCTCTTTCTGGTGTTCTGTTCCAGCATGCCCTCAATTGTTCTCCTTCTTCTTATTACCTCCCCTTCAAATCATTTATCCACTATTGAGATTACAGAGGAATAATAAGGGCCCGATCAATAATGTACAGAATAAAATTCCCCCTCCTTCGCCATACGATGTCCCGAATCACAACAACGATAAACTCGCAGCAATATCATGTAAACGTAGTATGAAAAAGTTTCAGGGAACAGTCCTTATTGTTCTCGTTACATTGGTTATTTTTACCACTGGCTGCACAAATCAGCCGGCTCCTGAAGTATCCGTTCCGGTAACAATCCCAACAACCCCGGTGCCGATAACCACCAGTCCATCAGTGACAACCTCCACGATGATTCCAGCAGCGTCACCTGAGGTCACAACAATACCGGCTGTCATCCCCACAGCGACGACGCTTGCCCCAATGGCAGATCCAACCGATATGTCTCAGATAACATTCGAATTTTATTACGACAACGATTTCAGCGTTGAGTACCCCTCCACCTGGACAATAGAAACCCTGACAGATATTCCCTATCCCGTCGGCCCGTTTTATGTATCCAACGATCCACGTTTCAATCCACAGTACCGTGTTGTTACCTTTACCAGCCCGGATAGTACCAAAAAATTTGTGGCGCTCACGCAGGATTTTGAACGTGCCGGGACATTCACCCTCAACCCCACCATTGATCGGGCCAGACAGATGTTCCAGAGGGATTACCCGGGTTTATCCGCCTTGACCTATCTGGGAAACTACAAATATTTTTCGAGCGGGACCGGGATGGCATCCTCCTATGATGTCACGTTGCCCGGGGGGACACAGTACTACCCGTCAGCATACACCATAGAAACCATCGTTTCCCAGCTTCATGTGCACAATTTCGGATTTTTTACCGACACGGCTGATTTCAACACATATCGTAACCTGAAGGAAATCATGATCAGATCGGTTAAAACACCCGATACCGAAATACATTCTGTTTCCACCGTTGATAACAGCACAACGATTGTATAATTTGGCCATGTTCCGGTTTTAACCAAGATGGGGGGTCGAAATATCCCCCCCGATTTTCCTGATTGTAACAAATTCTCTCCGGAATATGACCGGACGGAATGCCCTACGGTCCGGGTAAAAATGAACCGAATCACAACAACGATTAACCTTGAACAATATCATGTAAATGAGCATGAGAAATTATTCCGGTATTCTTCTGACGTTTCTCCTCATCTCGGTCATGTGTGCGGCAGGTTGCACAAACCAGACCTCTCCCGAAGCACCACCTCCATCTCTAGCCCCATCAACCTCAGTTCCGACGGTCACCAGCCCGTTAGTGACAACCCTTCCTGAGATCCCGACACTGCCCTCCACGGTTGCAACAACCCCGTCTGTAACAACAACCATAGTCGTCCCCCAGACTACGCCCCTCCCGGAAGCAGATCCGACGGATGTCTCCAAAATTACCTTCTCAGACTATTCGGACAGCGATTTCAGTGTCAGGTATCCATCCACCTGGACGATAGCAACCTCGATGTATACGCCATATCCGGTCGGCCCGTTTTTTTTGTATGACGACTCTCGTCTTGTTCAACCCTATCGTGTTGTCACCTTTACAAGCCCGGATACTACCAAAAAATTCGTGGCACTCACGCAGGATTTTGAACAGGCCGGTTATTTCAGGCTCAACCCGACCATCGACTGGTCCAGGGCAATGTTCCAGCGGGACTACCGGGATTTATCGGCGGCGAACTACCTGAGTAACTTTAAATATTTCTCCACCGGCACTGCCATGGCATCGTCATACGATGTTACGCTGCCTGAAGGGACACTCTATTTCCCGTCGGCATACACCATTGAGGCTATCGTCACCGAGCGACACGCATTTTATTTCGGATTTTTTACCGATACCAAAAATTTCACGCTGTATCAAAACCTGAAAGAGATCATGATCTCATCCATAAAAACGACCGATAACGTATAACGGGATCACTGTTTTTTCCCGTCAACACACTTTCACCACCTCCCCTCAGCCTGTCTTTTTCAAGATCCTGCCTGCTGGAAGAAAAGGAAGGAACTATGTATCCCACCCGGCAAAATACTCCGGTCAATGGACTATCTCTATACGCTCCTGAAATTCATTATCGGGGGAAGTGTCATGGTCGGGGTAACCCTGCTTGCCGAACAGGTGGACCCCCGGTACGGGGGCCTGCTTGCGGCTGCACCGATCATCACAACGCTCGCGTTCTTCTTCACCTGGT
This sequence comes from uncultured Methanoregulaceae archaeon, assembly GCA_963721245.1. Taxonomy (GTDB): domain Archaea; phylum Halobacteriota; class Methanomicrobia; order Methanomicrobiales; family Methanospirillaceae; genus Methanoregula. The sequence goes on from CAVRIL010000002.1 coordinate 553,933, forward strand.
CCGAGTCGGGGCGGCAGACAACCCAGCAGCTGGTCATCTCGGCATTCTGGTTTATGATCCCTATGCTCCTGTTCCTGCTGGCATTATATTTCATGTTGAACCGGTTCAGTTTCCTCGCCAGCGTCGGCGGAGCGTACGGGATCTGGATTGGTGCGGCGCTCATCGTGAACCGGGTCCTTTCAGGCGTGTAAGGAACTATCTGCAGCCGGATTACGGCAGTCGTGGCACCAGAGACGAATATGCTCGTAAAAAATCGTGAACTGACAATAACGTTTGGTTTCAAATCCAAATATTAATCTTCTGAAAGGGATTCAGGTCATACTATGAACCTTCCCCTGCCAGTCGTTATTGCCCTCATCTTTTTTATCCTGGTAACCGGTTGTTCTAGCCAGTCCCCTGCTGCCGGCAAACCACTCACACCCGCTCAGCCTTCTCCATCTGTCAGTCCTGTCACGACGACCCCGACACCCACCTCCGGCACTCCGGTCATGGTTGTAACAACAATCTCCCCGACTGCCTCCCCTGCCTCGGCATTTCCCGGTTCAGGATTTACCCCGTTGATCACGGTCACCGGCCAGTCGGGGAAGACCTCAGGTAACTTCTCTGTCCCGGGAGGGTACTGGGAGCTCTGGTATACGGCAGATCCTCTCACCTCAGGAGGACAGAATTCGGTCTCGTCATCCGGGTCGAACTCTGCGGTGTTTCCGGCGCTCCAGATCCAGGTCATTGACAAGACAAATGCCCGGCAGGCTTGTCACAACCGTGGAACCGCCCGGAGGACTTGATAAAACCTTGTGGCAGAGATCAGGTATCGACCCCCGGCCGTGGAAACAAAAATTTTACGAGGGCAACAAGGAGTATTATTTTGTGATTACGGCAAAACACCTCACCTCCTATACCATCGAGGCCCGGGTTCCAAAGAGCAGCTGAACCCCCCTTGGAACTATCCCTTCAGACCTTATTTCCCATCCGATCCGAACAAGGAAAAATCATATGGCATTCGAATCTGGTTCCGGGATGTGCCATAACCGCTCTGGTATCTGGAGCTGGTTGCGTCTCAAATTTCCTTGAGGGATTTTAGGAAACTGTGACAGTCTGGGGAGGGACCTCAGGTAAGGATCATATGATTATCGTTGAAATATTCGCAGACGGAGTCGGACAGGGAATAGTTGACAGGAAAACCGCCGGCTTTTTTTAATCCAGAAACTCCGATAGTACTGGGCAGCAAAAAATCAATTATGGAAGGTCAGGAAACAGGAAAACTCGGTTGTTCACAGATACCTGTCCCCATCAGAACAAATCGTGAACAGGGGATTTTCTATTTAAACTATTCGCACGGCATCCTCTTTTGCAGATGTGCATTGCACTTATATTGGGCAAATTAATATAAATCACTAAAAATTATTTGAATTCAGTCACGGAAGAGTGAGGGAATGAACCGTGGCGTGGAGGAGAATATGGAAGCAATGGCAACACAGAACGTCTTAAAGGAGTCGGAATATCTTGTCAGACAGGCCCAGGAAAAGGCAATGGCGGGAGATCATTTTACCGCGGTGAGTTATCTTAAGCGGGCAATCGATGCATATCCGCAGAATGCCCATGCCCTTACCCTGCTGGGGAACTGTCAGGACTGCCTGGAGAATGTCAAGAATGCGATCGAATCCTATGAAAGGGCACTTCAGATCGATCCCGGCGATGCGGAGACCTGGTTCAATAAAGGGATGAGCCTGAAGAAGATGGGGCAGATCAATGAAGCAACCCAGTGCTTTGAAACGTGTATGAACCTGAACTTTGGATAAGATCTCATCACCTATTTTCAACGTTTACCGTAAGCAGGATCGCAATCCTGCCTGGTGTTTTTCACTAAAAGGGAATTACATAATACCTGATCAGACAATCAGGACCTGCGGAAAACCTCTCTGATCCACTTTCACCCCCCTCAGGCCTGAGCCTTATCCCACCGGAATGCGGTAGTGATCCGGTGCTATGTTGATCGAACTCCGCAAGGGAATGACGCTCCAGCCATGCACCTTCAACGCGGTGATCGCACCCGAGAGGGTGATGGTCTCCGCACTCAACGCCAACACGGATCTCCAGCGTTTCCTTTTCCTGTACGTGAGCGGCAATTACTCGCGCCTCCTCTCCTCGATCAACCGCTCGTCCAAAAACTTTGAGGTCCGCAGGGCATTCACGGCTCACCAGCTCTTCACCATCCTGAAAGAGGCGAGCCACACGGTCCTGCTCCTTGAGCATGACCCGACGCTCTTTGATGGCGCAGAGGAGATGATGCCCCAGATTGCGGGGATGCTCAGGGATATCGGCCGCGAATCGCTCGTCATCCTGTACGCTCCGTCCGTCGACCGCTCGCTCTCGGTGCTGATGCGGCAGTCCGATCACATCATCGAGATCGCGACGGCTGATGACCAGGTCGGGACAACCCTGCACCGCAACTCCCGCTCCAGCCGTTTCAGGGAAAACCTCCCGTACGCGCAGCAGACCCTGGAGGTGTCGTAATGGGAAGGAGTTTCGAGAGTGTCCGCCAGGGAGTGAAGAGCATTGCTGACCGATGGGCCCGCTCATCACGGGCCCTGAAAAAGGAGGACCAGCAGTACGGTGAGAAACTGGTGGTACTTGCAAAGATGCACTCGAGCGAGGCGTTTGTCGGCTGCGATGATCCGCTCGAGGCCGCGGTCTTCTCGGCGCTTGTCGAGATAATGAAACGCCAGGACGAGATCGCATCCGGGAAGGACGGGGAGCATTGAGCCCGGATCGGAACGACGTTGCTGATCCCTGAACAGCGTGGACTACAAGGTCATGTGCCCTTCTCCCTGAGAAGAGATCAGCCCCGTTCTGCATCCCGTTTGCTGCGATGCCAATCCATGGGGGCGGTAACCTTTAACGGTACCATAATTACCATAAGATTCCGATGTGCATGCATCCGGGTTCCCCCATCACTCCAGGGAGCGACAGGATTATATCATCTGACCAGATAACTTCCGTACCTGTTCGTACCTGGATCCGGCGATGCCGGCAGGTACCGGTACCAGGATAACCGGGAGGAAATAATGCCGACGATCATTCGAATAACAACCCGTGGAGCGGTCGCACTCATCGCCCTCCTGGTTCTCCTGTCCGGGGCCATCGCAGCAGGGCAGACACAGGCCTACCTGGGAAGTGTCGTAACGCTGTCGGGATATTCGTATACCGGAAATACTGTCTACCTTTTCCTTACCGGACCAAATCTCCCGGCCAATGGTGTCGCGCTCGACAACATCAACCGCCGGGCGGACCAGGGCGGGGCAACGCAGGTGGATGTAGACGGCAACGGTCACTGGCTCTACCAGTGGAATACCGGTGTACTAAGTCTTGATCCCGGCAGCTATACCGTCTGGGTCACCGATGGCCCGGCTGACGTCTCCAGTATCTCAACGGTCGATTACAGCACCATCTCCGTTATCCTTTCAGAACCGTTCATCAGCGCAGGGACCAGCGGGGGGTCCGGCCCGTCATCCCCGCAACCCCGGCAGGGTTCGATGAACCTCAGTTCAACCCCCACCGGGGCATCGGTTGTCGTCAACAACGTGTATAAGGGGATGACCCCTCTGACAGTGGGCAGTCTCGACCCGGGGACCTACAACGTAACCTTCTCACGGTTTGGATATGCCAGGCTGTCAACGCCGGTGACCGTCGAGTCAGGCAGCGTCTCGGAGGTCAATGCGACCCTTGTTATGCTGACCGGCTCGCTCGTTGTCAATACGACACCGGCAGGAGCCAAGCTGACGCTTGACGGCTCACCTGCCGGCATCTCACCGGCAACGCTTTCGGGGCTGGGGCAGGGAAATCACACGCTCAACGTGACAAAAGAGGGCTTTGTCACGCAGGTGCTGCCGGTCCACATCACTGCTGATCAGACGACGACCATGGATATCGTCCTGGCCCCGGCCGGCATGTTCGGCGGCAACGGGGTGCGGGTAGCCGGATTCCTTCCAGCAACTGCAGTCTGCCGGTCTCCTCGTAGCGCTGGTCGCGGCGACGAAACGTTCACGGAAGTAGCTCCTGTAGGTTTCCCCGGCCGGAACTCCCCCGCCGTTCATATCGCCGGTAATCCGCTCCAAAAACAGGAAATAATGCAGAGCTGTTCTGACGGCTTGAAGCTGGATATGCATATCATTATTCCCAAAACAGTTCCCGAGGGAAAAAAAGTGAAATTGATGGGGATGGACTGAGGTTATCGCTCTGGATCAGCCCTGAATTGAAAACTTTTGCCTGAGACGGTTACACACTTGAAGATATCCGAACATTTCCATTTGCTGCTGTGGTGTTCCCCGAGACGAGGACCCTGCCGTTATTGAGGATCTCTACGAAGAGGTTCTGCTTTACGGAATCGTCGAGCTTGGTAATCGAGGCCTGAACAGTACCCGTTGCGTTCACAACAGGGTAATACCGGTCACCGGAGCTTGTCACTGCCTGAAGGGTAGTTGGCATCCCGTAGGTTCCCTTGAAACTACCGAGATACTTCACGTGTACGTATACGCCTTCGGCAGGTACGGTAGGAACCGGAGTAATTTTTACCGTCAGTGTCGGCGTTGCCGTAGCAGTAGCCTGGGTTGCCGTCACGGTCGGGGTCGGGGTTACAACGCCACCAGGTGTCGTGTTCGTACATCCGCTCATCAGTAAAAATCCGAGAATCAGGATGGTTAATAATCCTGTGGTCTGCCAGTTTTTCATAGTCTCTTTTTCGTCCGGACGTGGAAAAACTTTCTTGTCGACAGGGTCTCCAGGATCACGTGGAACAACGGTGAACCTGAAACAACCCGTGACAAGGGGTTCCGGGTCAGGGTCAATGAATCCGGCGTACGGGTAAGGAACTCAGGTACAGACAGAAGACCCGATCAAGCTCCTAAAACCAGCTCTCCAGTGTCTTTTGCCCGGCCTTCACGCAGAAATGTTTCCATTGCCTTTTCGACCCGTTCTTCAGAAAAGTCGTACTCCCCGCAGAGCATTTTCTTGATGCCGGGAATATCGGGGTGACTCCAGGCAAGGGTATACTCATCGGTTACTTCCGGGTGCAGGAAGAGGTCCATAACCGGTGCAGGGTCGAAGTCCGGGAGTTTCTCATGGATTTTTGCTGAAAACTCTCCCCGCTGGACGATCTTCAGCCCCGTCTTTGGACCGATTCCTTCGACGCCCGGGTTGAAGTCCGTCCCGATAAGGATGCCGATCTCGATCAGCTGTTCGCGGGTCAGCCTGAGCCCGTCGAGCACCTCTGAAAGGATAAGCCGTTCAGGATTCACGGTGACCTGCCGTGCCCCGGATCTTCCGCTTGCCGCTGACGGTGAGGTTCCGGACAAGGGTGGGGGCACCAAAGAGGAGGGTATCGTAATCCTGGGAGACAACGTAGCGTGCATCCCCTTTTGCTGCCATGTATGATGCCTGGGCTTCTCCCTCGCCCGGTGCCTGTATGGTCGGGAGACCCATGAGCCGGAGCAGTTCTTTTGAGGTCTCGATGATGGTGGTGTCGACTCTTGATGATGAGCGTGCCTGCTTGTAAGCCTCAGCCTCATCCCCCCGCTCGATCGCCTCCTTCCATTTCTCACCGGCCTCGGCCCGGATCTTCCTGCGGCCGTCAACCGTCTCCTGCTTGAGGACAGCGGGTTTCCCGTCAAAGACAAAGACCGGTTTTATCCCCTTCTGCATAAAGTTCGAAACCCTGAAGAGGATCCCGGAGAGGTGTGAGGTGATCCGCCCGTGCTTGTCCATGAGCGGTGTCCCGTCGGGTTGCCTGATGATGGAGAGGAACTGGTACAGCGCGTTATTCGCATCGACCGCGGCGATGCCCGGAAGAGACTCCCATGTCACCGCTCGCTTGTAATCCAGAAGAATATCCCGTAATGCGACACCCATGATAGTTCACGCACGTAAAAAAAATATCAGCGGTACATGCGCTTTGAATATTCCCCGACAACCTCATCCAGGTGCGTGATCGCCATATCATATTTCTCCGCCATCCGGCTGGAGACATCTTCAAGATTATTGCGCAGTATCCGCTCGCGGATGACGATGCTCCTTTCCAGGTGGCGCATCTTGACCTGGAGCGAGAGGAAGAGCCCGCCCAGCGACAGCATCATGAGACCTGCAGCGATTGCGATGGTAAGATCCTGCCAGAACCGGTTGATGAGGACGAGGGTGGAGACGATCATAACGATGGTAAGCAGGATATCGAATAAATACTCACGAATGTCCATGCTTTTAGATATTGAGAGCACAGTAATTAATCTAACTACATATACCCGGAGATTGTATCATGGATGTAAAACGCCTAATTCCTTTCCTGGTGATGCCGCTCCTGCTCCTCGCCGTGGAGGTCGGGTCTATCCTGATTTCCCTTCCCGTGCAGGCTGCGGGAATCACCGCATTTGAGGATCCGACATCCCTGGCAAATCCGTTTATCTTTATCCTGATCCTGCTGGTCTTCACCGGATTTCTGCTGCTGCTGATAAAATATCGATTTAAAAAAGGTGATTGCAGCAATCATCGCGATCTCCATCTTCCTCACCTTCGGCTATATCTTTGCTGCACTCGTTCCTATGGCACTGGGGACAAGCGATCTCGCGGCGATCGTCATCATTCTCCTCTCGCTCCTGGCAATGGTTCTCCTGTATAAATATCCGGAATGGTACGTGATCGATAGCCTGGGTATCCTGATCGGGGCCGGGGTTGCATCGATCTTCGGGGTCTCCCTCGAATATCCTTCCGGTCATCGTCCTGCTTGTCCTCCTTGCCGTCTACGATGCGATCTCGGTGTACAAGACAAAACACATGATCACGCTTGCCGAAGGGAGTAATCGACCTGAAAACCCCGATCCTCTTTGTCATTCCCAAGAGGCGGGACTACTCCTTCATCCGCGACGGGATCGGCAAACTGGAGGAGGGCGGGGAGCGGGCAGCATTCATCATCGGCATGGGGGATCTGATCATGCCGTCCATTCTGGTGGTCTCAGCAAATGTCTTTATAAAAGGCTGGCGGCTGCTGGGAGTCGTCAATCTCCCGGCACTGGGAGCAATCCTGGGATCCCTTGCCGGGCTTGCCATCCTGCTCTCCTATGTCGCTTCGGGAAAACCCCAGGCCGGGCTGCCACCCCTGAACGGCTGCACTATCCTGGGTTTTCTTGCGGGCTGGGGACTGGCCGGTTTTTCGTAACTGCAGGTTTATGGACCAGGATCTCGGCAAGGACCTCCTCAACCCCCTCTCCTTTCTCGGTCGACATGGAGAGATACCCTTCCGCAACCTGAAGATCGGATTTATTTGCGACTACCACCAGCGGCACATCGATCATTCCCTTGACTTCTTCGAGCAGGTTGAGCTGGACCTCCATCGGGTATCCGCAATGCTCGGACGGGTCGAGAATGAAGAGGATGATATCGGCGATGTTCATCATCGCGGAGAGGGCCTGTTTTTCTATCGCATTCCGCTCCTGTGCAGGGCGGTCGAGAATCCCCGGTGTATCGACAAACTGTATCCGTTCCCGCCCGAGCTGGCGGTGTCCCACAATGATCCCCTTTGTGGTGAACGGGTACGATGCCACTTCGGGTACGGCAGAAGAGACCTGCCGGATAAAGGAGGATTTGCCGACATTGGGGTATCCGGCGATGACGATCGTGCAGGCATCATCGACATGCGGGAGTTTCCTCAGGACATTCCGGACCTCGTTTAAGAAAATGAGGTCCTTGTCGATCTGGTGCACCATGGAGGCCAGGCGGGCAACCGTCTGCTTGCGCACGACAGTGGTGTCGTCCGATTTCCGGGACTGGACCGCGAGCTGGTTTCCCACCATCTTGGTGTGTTTTGCAGCCCAGCCGACCGCACCCAGTGACTGTTTTATCCGGTCCATGCCAAAGAGTATATCCGCCATCTCCCGGTAAAACCGTGGGATCTGGTCAAATTCAGGAAATCCGCGGATGATATAGACAAGCCGGTCATGAACTGCTGCGCCAACCGCTCTCACGAACTCCTCGTTGGCGCGATCCTTATTGGTCTTTTCCTTCATTTTCTTTGCCGCACGGCGGAAGCTCCGGTCAAGGATCTCATCAGCTGTGGGCACAGTAGGTATATGTTCGAACTCCACAAATCTCCAACCTATTTATATAATGGGGAGTTATACGGTTTATCGTTATGGACCTGTCGCTGATCCAGAAAGACATTCTAATCACCCTTATTACCCTGTATCACAAGCACTCCCATTCGATCAAGGGCGAGGATATTGCCGACATGATCCAGCGGAACCCGGGAACTGTGCGCAACCAGATGCAGGCACTCAAGGCGATCGGACTCGTGGACGGCGTTCCCGGCCCGAAAGGGGGCTACATTCCCACCGCACTTGCCTACAAGGAACTCAACCTGAATGTCTCTGAAGGCGATTACGATGTCAGCATCAGCAGGAACGGGGAGATTATCTCCGGGGCCACGGTTCAGGAAATCGATTTTACGACCCTGTGCCACCCGGACATCTGCCATGCGGTGATAAAACTTTTCGGCAGTCCCCAGACTCTTCGAGATCGGCGACCAGATCACCATCGGGCCAACACCGGTCAACAAACTCCTGATTCGCGGGGAGGTGTTCGGGAAGGACGAATCAAAGCAGCTGCTTCTGATTGCTACCTCGGAGATGATCTCCCTTCCCAAGAAATCGATCAAAGCCTACATGAGCACCCCGCTCAAGACCCTGAAGAGTTCAGATACCCTTCAGGATGCACTCCTCCTTTTCAACAGGGATCGCATTCACGGGGCCCCCATTGTTGACAATGGCAGACTTGCCGGGATCATCACCATCAGCGATATCGCCAAGGCGGTGGAAAGGGAGCTGCCCTATGTCAACAAAAGTTTCCGCGGTCATGACCGCCGATGTCGTTGAAGTACCATCCGACACCAAACTCTTTGAGGTGATCCGCAGGTTCAAGGAACTGGAGATCGGGCGCCTGATTGTGGTCGATGACGGAAAGCCGGTCGGGATTCTTACCCAGTCGGATATCATCAAGGTATTCCCCTCTATGTGAATTCCGGATCGGTAACTATTTTGAGCTGAATTGCCTACGAGAGGATTGAGTACCATGACCGAACTATCGCAGGCTGCAGTCGAACGTATCATGAAGAACGCCGGTGCCGGCCGCATCAGTTCCGATGCCACGGAATCCTTAACCGGTGCTAATGGAAGAGTATGGGACCTTCATCACCCAGGAAGCAAAAAAGATGTCAGATCATGCCGGAAGGAAGACACTGCGGGCATCTGACATCCGTATTGCGGCCGATATCTTCAAAATAATTAATATACGCAAAAAAACTCTTTTTTCGTGCCATTTTAGAACACTTTAAATATTTACACGAGTCATAATTTTTTTATGACTCGTGTATTTGCCCGAAGCCTTTCAAGAAAAAAGATCATGAGCAATGATGGGAAACTCATCGGAACCCTGAAAAATATCAGAGTGGATTTTGATTCCGGCCAGGTGCAGGCGATGATCGTCCACCCGGACCAGACCTTTGTCACTGACGGATATACGATGGAAGATGACAAACTGCTGGTCATCCCGTTTGAATCGGTAAAGGATATCAAGGATTATATTGTCGTTGATCGCTATCTTGCCCGGAAATAGGAAAAATACCGGCTAATTGCTTCAACAAACCCATCTCCATACTCTTTTTCTGCGATAAATTCAGCCGCTGCCTTTGTATCCGGATGGGCATTTGCCACGGTTACTCCGATACCCGCCATCCTGAGCATCTGGATATCATTCACCGAGTCGCCGATGGCAAGGAAATCCGATGGCAGCAGCCCCATCTCTTCTGCAAGTGCCACCAGTGCAGTTCCCTTGTCGATACCCGGTGCCTGCAGGTGGATGGCATACCCGGTATCGATCACCTGCACCGGATGATCTTTGAGAATCTCCTTCACCTCTGCTGACGGGACGGTCCGGGCAAATGCCAGATCCGTGAAACGGTACGTGGGGCTGAGGAGTAGGATCTCCTTTCCCTGTTCCCGGTAATATGCCTGGACCATCTCCAGCGCTTTTTTGCAGATACTCTGGTCTCCTTTGAGGTGGAGGGTGCCGGGAAACCCGATCCGGAACACTCCCCCGTTTTCCGCAATGAATGTCCCTTTCGTCCCGATCATCCTGCACAGGGCATCCATGAAACAGGATGTATTCCCGCTTGCGAGGACCACCTCCACTCCCTTCTCGACGAGTGACCTCATCATTTCGATCGCACCGGTGTTTACCCGGCGGGAAGGATCGGTGATCGTCCCGTCGATATCGGTAAGGAGCGCCTTCAGCACGATTTGAGACCTGCTTCTTCAACCATGAACGGGGCTTCACCTTCAGGAAGATTGGGGCTGTCAACAAGGCGTGCGATACGCTTGCCGCCCTTGCTCTTGCGCAGGTAGAGCCGGAAGGTCGCCGTATGCCCGACAATGTTGCCGCCGATGGGTTTTGTCGGGTCGCCGAAAAAGACCGCCGGGTTTGACATGACCTGGTTGGTCACCAGCGCAACCGCATTGTGTTCGTCAATGAGTTTGAAGAGCTCGTGCATGTGCCGGTTCAGCTTCTGCTGGCGGGCCGCAAGGGTTCCCCGCCCTGCATATTCAGCCCTGAAGTGGGCGGTGAGCGAGTCGATGATGAAGAGCTTGACCGGGCGTTCGCTGTCTTTCAGCTCCGCGGCAAGATCCCGTGAGTTATCCACGAGGAGCATCTGGTGATCTGATGTGTGTGCCCGTGCGATATGGATGTTACGCAGGAATTCCTGCGGGTCGGCATTATCGATCCCGAGGCCGTTGACCATCTGCTCAATACGCTCCGGGCGGAAGGTATTCTCGGTATCGATATAGATGGCACTTCCGTTGAGTCCCCCCTGGTCCTCGGGAAGCTGGACATTAACTGCCATCTGGTGGACGATCTGGCTCTTACCGGAACCGAACTCACCATACATCTCGGTGATGGCCTGGGTCTCCAGTCCGCCTCCCATCAGGGCATCGAGTTCGGGAACGCGGAATGACAGTTTCCTGATATCCTTTCTCTGCTCGAAGATATCCTTTCCGGTCTTGAACCCGCCAATATCTGCCGCTTCACGTGCAGCTTTGATGATCTTTTTGGCGGTTGACTCGGATATCTCCGAAATTTCGGAGAGCTCTGCCGGTGCTGCGGTTGCAATACTCTCGACCGAGAGGTACCCCGCTTCACGGAGTTTCTCTGCGGTGCTCGGGCCAACGCCCGGTAAATCTTCAATCTCTAAAGGTCCTTGGGCCATCTCTTGCTCATCTCCTATGGCACATCAAAGATGTCAGCCACTGACTTATATGCTCTCGGACTGCGCGGGGCGAAAGTGAGATTTATGCATTCAGCCCGTTCCTGAACTCCCGGATCTCCCGCAGCAGGGTTTCGGGGCTGATTTCCATGGGCTGGACCTGATCCGGGATGATCCGACTCCCGGAAAGGACACCGGTTACCCTCATCTCCGAACCGTGCGGGAGATCCCCTTCGATAATGTACCGTTCCGCTCCATTATCGATAAAGGTGCACCCGGGACCGGCAATGATCGTCCCTTCGAAAACGATGGGTTCCGGTTCCCGTGCAGGGACACGAAATGAACTCCCTCTTCCGGCACCCAGCTCGATCCCTCCGAAACGACCGGGTTTCGCTGTTGCATGGTAGATCTCAACCCGATCACCGGGACTAACCGGGATAAGCGCTTTCTCCCCCCAGAGAACAACTTTCAGCTCGTCCTTCCCGTCACTGACAACAATATTTCTCACCCATGACCCGGAGCCGTCACGGCTCGTGAAAGACCGTGGTTCTCTTACCTCTTTTACATCCCCCTGTACCGAGTATACGCCTTCCTCCCCGACAGAGCTGAGGCCCGCGAATGGCACCGTGATGACCTGGCCCGTGACGGTGACTGAACTTTTCTCGTCGAGGCTGTATCCTCTTCCTGTGCCTCGCCGGTCTGGTTTTGCACCGCTGATATGGACCGAAGTACCCGTGGGGATACCTGTGACAAGGTCAGGAGCCCAGACAACCACCCGGGCAGTGCCCCGGTCATCCCCGACAACAATCTCCCGCATCTCGCCCGTTGTCCCGTCCTTGCGGTTGAACGTCCTCGGCTCTTCCTGCGCGATCAGCACCACATCGAGATCCACCGCTTCTGTTGACAGGCTTTCCCCCGGTGCTCCGTTTTTCGGAAGGGCGCAGGTGATCTCACAGCCGGCCTTGCGTAACGCCAGTGCATAGATCTCGGTTGTGCTCCTCCCCGGGTGGCGTCCGATGATCTCCAGTACATCACCGATATCGATATCACCCGCAGCCCCCGCCTTCTCATCCCATAACACAACGCGGGTGGTCCCGGTCTCGTCCGCCAGCAGCAGGGTGGCAACCCAGCCCTTCTCCCCGTCTTTCCGGTCAAATTCCTTCGGTTCTGTCTTGTCGATCACCTTCCCGAAGAAGGAAAAAAGGCTGGATTTTCCTGACAAACCCCGTATCTTCACGTGCTGGCGCCCGAGTTCACCAATGACCAGCATGGCAGCAGTCGGCTCATCAACGAGATCCCCGCATTCGTCAATCTTTGCCTCTACACGCCGCTCGAATTCCTCTTTGGAGAGGAGGTCATCGACAAGCGCGTAGTGGAACAGCACGGGACTGCCTCCTCACCGTTGCCAGGGCGGGCACTGCATCGGGGCGGTGATGTCTTCGACCGTCTCTCCCCTGCGCATCAGCGATACCCGCGACCCCTGTATCAGGACCTCCGGGCAGCGGGGACGGCAGTTATACTGTGAGGACATGGCAAACCCGTACGCCCCTGCATCAAGGACGGCAATGATGTCGCCGGTTTCAAGCAGCGGGAGCTTCCGGTCGGCCGCAACGATATCACCCGTCTCGCATATGGGACCGGTTACCGTATATTCGGTGGTGAGCGGGGCATCCGCTCTGTTGGCGACGATAACCTCGTGATAGGCATCATACATTGCCGGGCGGATGAGCAGGTTGAAGCCGGCATCCACATTGGCAAATTTTTTGTGGGCGGATTTTGTCGAGTTGACCCGGGTCAGGAGCACCGTCGAGTCAGCGACGAGTGAACGCCCGGGCTCAACCCAGAGTTCCGGCGTGATCCCGCAGGCCTCAACACCTGCCCTGAAGACCGGGATAACCTTTGCTGCATAGTCTTCAGGGGTAGGGGCGGGATCGGTGTCATGATGGTAGGGGATCCCGAGCCCGCCACCGAGATCGATGAACTCGAGCCTCACACCCATGTTCGTGAGTTCCTGTGCGATCCGCACCATCACCTCTGCCGCCCTGACGAAAGGTTCGATATCGAGGATCTGCGAACCGATATGGCAGTGTATCCCGACAGGCTGGACATTTTTACACGCAAGAGCCTCCCGGTACGCTGCCGGGATCTCCCCGTGGGGAATGCCAAACTTGCTGGTCGCAAGCCCGGTCGCGATCTTCGGGTGGGTGGGGACATCCAGGGCCGGGTTCACCCGGAATGCAATCTTTACCGTCTTTCCTGCTGCCCGTGCGGCAGCATCAAGCTGGTGAAGCTCGTCAAGAGAGTCAACCGATACCTTCACCCCCTTTTCAACGGCAAGCTGAAGGTCCTGAGGCGTCTTGGAACTGCCGTTGAAGAGGAGTTTTTCCGGTGCCATACCGGCATCAAGAGCAAGGTGGAGTTCTCCGGATGAGAAGACATCTGCCCCGGCACCTTCGCGGGCGAGTGCCCGCATGACGGCAAGATTACCGTTGGCTTTTGCTGCAAAGAGTACCTGCACCTTCGGGTACCGGGCAAGGAAGGCCGTTTTGTAGCTGCGGTAATGCTCCACGATCCTGTCTTCGCTGGTCACGTACAGGGGCGTCCCGTACGTCTGCGCAAGAGCAGTACAGTCCTGCCCGTTGATGTGCAGGTGACCGTTGTGTATCGTCAGGTGGTGGGGGAGTTTCACAGGTCAAGCCCCCGCATCCGTTCCAGTGCCTCCTTAATCCGTGCGACCGGGCGGGTGAGGGCAAACCTCACGTAGCCTTCCCCGCTCGAACCAAATCCTATCCCCGGGGTAGCAACAATACCGGCATCATTCAGCAGCCGTGCAGAAAATGCCATACAGTCCTGCACCGGGAGCCATACATAAAAGGTCGCTTTTGGCGACGGCAGGTCAAACCCAAGATCCCGCAACCCGGAAACGAGGACATCGCGGCGTTCCTGGTAAATCCTGCATGCATCCCGTACGCAGTCCTGTGGTCCACGGAGGGCGGTGATCGCGGCGACCTGGACCGCATTGAACACCCCGGAGTCCACGTTGGTCTTGACCCGCCCGAGCCCGGCGAGTATCTCTGCATTGCCAACGGCCATGCCAATCCTCCAGCCGGTCATATTGTAGGTCTTTGAAAGCGAGTGCATCTCGATGCCGACCTCCAACGCTCCCGGGGTCCCGAGGAACGAGGGAGCACGGTAACTGTCATACGCGATCTCGGAGTACGCGTTATCCGAGACCACGACAATTTCATGGTCCTGCGCAAAGTCAACGACCTCGCGGTAGAATCCATCAGGTGCGACCGCTGCAGTCGGGTTATTCGGGTAGTTGATGAACATGAGCTTTGCCGCTTTTGCGATCTTTTTGGGGATATCGGCAAGTACAGGAACAAAATTATTCTCCCGCGTCAGCGGCATCTCGTGCACGATCCCCTCGGCAAAGAGGGTGCCGGTCCGGTACACCGGGTAGCCCGGGCTCGGGGCAAGCACATAATCGCCCGGGTTGACAAAGGCCTCAGCGATATGTGCGATCCCGTCCTTTGAACCCATGAGGGCGATGACCTCTTTTCCCGGGTCGAGCGGGACATTGAACCGCGTTTTATACCAGTCGGCAACGGCACTCCGATAGGCAGGCATCCCGGCATAGGAAGGATAATGGTGGTTTTCCGGGTTCTCCGCCGCTTCGCAGAGCGATGCAACAATGTGCTGTGGCGTGGGGAGATCCGGATCCCCGACCCCGAGATCGATGATGTCGACACCTTTTCTGAGTTGTTCCGCTTTCATCTCGTCGATCCGGGCAAAAAGGTACGGCGGGAGATTTCTCATGCGTGATGCGTACATAGCTAC
This sequence comes from uncultured Methanoregulaceae archaeon, assembly GCA_963721245.1. Taxonomy (GTDB): domain Archaea; phylum Halobacteriota; class Methanomicrobia; order Methanomicrobiales; family Methanospirillaceae; genus Methanoregula. The sequence goes on from CAVRIL010000002.1 coordinate 569,069, forward strand.
TACCTGTTGGTGCCGGGATTTATTGTAATTAACGTTCCCGTCAGATATCCGGTCCAGGCAGGAGACCATGGGGATGATCACGCTTATTAGCCAGGAATAAAAAATGAGCCCTTATGGAAACCGGGGGAGAAATAATCAGGTCAGGACGTTATTTTGATGTGCCTGCGGGTATACCCGATGTGAGGGGTGTATACACATGAATCCGTCGGGTAAGATTATCGTGGTCCTTTCCACGGTATCCCCGGACAAATCCGAACTGCTGGCAAAGAATCTTCTTGACTCGCGGGTCGTTGCGTGTGTCAATGTGCTGCCGGTGCGTTCTTATTACCGCTGGAAGGGAGAATCCATCGATGAACCGGAACACCTGCTCATCGCAAAGACAACGAAAGAAAAAACAGAGGAGGTAATCACGGCAATAAAAAGCCTGCATCCTTATGAAGTGCCGGAGATTATTGTACTTCCTGTCGCCGACGGGTATCTCCCCTACCTTGACTGGGTTCACCAGGAGACGCTCTGATCTTTTTAATCCCCTCCGGTGTCCAGGTAAGAAATGGGGTAACCGGGGAAATCGACAAGGCAACAGTTGATCGGGATAGATATTTTTTAATGACTATCTGATGGCTGACCTGGTCGCAATCGCGACCATAAAAGGCGCTCCGTCAATATTCAGCGAAGGTGTCTGCGTGATGAACAGCATCGACGAAGGATGGCATAATACCGTGGACAAGGTGGCTGGTCACCCCCTGCCTGAGGGAGATCGATCTCTCCCGTTGCGTAATCGGGGGTACGGGCAGGCAGCCTGCCGGGATGGTGAAAAAGAAGAATGCGAACGGAGGTATACCTGTAATTTCCCGGGCGGCCTCAACGGACAAGAGGATCGCTCCTGCAGAGGCAGCTGGTATTACCCTCATCCGCTTTTCCCGGGGTGGCTGGTTTACCATCGATACGTCACCCTGAGCGCATCGCAGGTGCACCGACAAGGTAAGGCACAAGATTATTGCCTGTGACCGGAATAATGGATGTAGTACAAAAACGGCAGGAACTGGTCAATTTGTCAGGTGAACCACCATCTTCTTTGGGATCGGCGCTCCTTGTGCTCGGGTGCCCGCAGGTGCCGGTGCAGACAAGCATTGCGCTGTATCTGATCAACCGGCTCAAGAGAGCAGGTATTGTTCCGGTTGTTGCCGGCAACAAATCGGCAAATACGCTTCTTATCATCGCGGATCCTGACCGTCACTACCTGGGTGAGGTGATGGACCTCGACCGGGCGGTGGCGATGATCACCGAAAAAAAACGGGACTTTGACCGGTGCTTTGTCTTTATTCACAACGACGCCGGTATCAGTTATGCTGCAACCATGGGCGCCATCTCGAAGGCGAAGCTCTTCACCCTTATTTACGGGGAGCATTACGATGAGTCTGGTAAAACAGATAGACTTTCCCTGCACGGTTATTGCGGCAAAGGCCGTGCATAACCCCATGCCGCTCAAGAAAGCCATCGACGAGGTGAACCCATGGGCGGCTGTGTAGAGGCGATGAACTATGAAATCCTCATGCGGGACGCATCCTTCAAGGAGTGCAGGGACTATATCCGTAAGAATTTCAGTGAGTACATCGATGTCCAGCCGGGGTTTAAGATCTTCGACGTCCACCTGATCGGCGTCCCTCCCATCGCCATAGGACTCAATGCAGATTTTATCGTCTTTCCCTATACAAAACCCTGCCATGGTACGTTTCTTCTGAGGGTCGAGGACACGGCAGAAGCTGCCCGGTTACGCTCACTGAAAAAGTGAGATACCGGCACAGGGTACCATCGGAAAAACGGATGTTCTGCGAGACCAGGATACGATCCCTGCAGTCATCCTTTTCATACCCCATTTGTCCCGATTAACGCCTGTACCGGTTTGGGGAAACATATCAGTACGGCCACCTTGTTTGCCATAGTATTTTGTGGCGGAACATACGTATCACTACACAGTCAAAAAGAAGGGTTTTTGCAATGTCCGGCAAGGGAAAAGTACTCTTCATGGATGACGAGCAGATCATTCTTGATATGACCCGTGAAATACTGAAATTTCTCAATTACGATGCCATGTTTGCCAGGGACGGCAGGGAGGCGATTGATCTGTACAAAAAAGAAATGGCCGCGGGGGTTCCTTTTGATGTTGTAATTCTCGATCTCTCGGTACCGTCCGGGCTTGGCGGGAAGGAGACTAATCGGGGAGTTCAGGAAGATCGATCCCGGTGTAAAATCCGTTATCTCAAGCGGGTTTATGGACGATCCTGTGGTCCGGGACTTTTCGGGACATGGCTTTGACAGGCGACTGACCAAACCCTACAAAATACCGGAACTGCAGGATATCCTTGAACAACTGGTAAAGAAAACCCCCGTACAGGAATCCAGGGGAATCCCGTTTAGGCCCCCCGATGTGCGATACCTGCCACTCCTTCAAGAGTCTCCGGCAGGTCAGGGACTAAAAAACAGGAGAGCGCTTCAACACCTTTGCCCAGCCTCCATCCCGGAATGGAGAAGGTCTGACCTGACGCGGAAACCTCCGGAAGCATTCAGATTTTTTTAGTCCGGGCTGCCCCAAATCTGTCTCCCTTTCTTAAGACGCTGAAAAAATGGCTCTGCAGAAAATCTCCAGCCTGATGACGCTCCAGGGGCTTCGCCCCGCCGCTGTGGCGCCCCATTCGCGATAATGCTGCATTACCTAGATCTGGATTTCCCGGTACTACAGAGGAATCATTTGCGCCCCCGCCCCCAACGGGGGCAGGGATGGCGCAAGGGGGGCATTCAAATTTTCGAAAAAGGATTTTTACAGAGCCGGAAAAAATGCAGGGTTAACTTCCGGTCGTCCAGACCGCTACCCCATTCACGGAGTGTGCAGTTCCAGATCTTTCCACCTGGTAACCCCGGCCAGTCTGCACCATGCCAACGTATTTACACGTTCAGAATTATCAGAACATACAGGAGGCATTCATGAAAAACGTGTCTGTTCTGATCGGCGGAAGAGCGGGTGACGGTATCAACAGTGCAGGGGCACTGGTTGCCCAGCTCCTGAACCACATGGGGTACCATATCTACCTGTATTTCGATTATCCCTCGCTTATCCGGGGAGGGCATAATTTTGCCATTATACGTGGTTCGGAGCAGGACATCGGGACCTGCTGGAAGACCCTTGATTTTCTGCTGGCGATTAACCGGGAGACGGTAGAACAGCACAAGGACAGGTGTACCGGCGAAACAGCGATCATTTTCAATGCGGACCAGGTGAAATCCACTGGCCAGGGGGTTCCGGTAAAGGCCATCCTGGATGGAGAAAATGCACCGGCGATTATGGGGAACTCGGCGATTATTGGCGGGTTTGCAAAAGCGGCCGGAATTGACTGGAATATCGTGGAAGATGTGTTCAGGCACCATATCCCGAAGGGGGTTGACCTGAACCTGAAGGTGGCACGGAAGGCGTACGATCAACTGGAGACGGTGCATCCGATTGACAAAGGGTCAAATCCCCCGCGGGCACTTCTTACCGGGAATGAGGCGATTGGGCTCGGCATGGTGAACGGGGGGCTTGATGTCTATGTCTCATACCCGATGACGCCTTCATCAAGCCTCCTCCATTTCCTTGCCGAACACCAGGAGAAGCTCGGCATTACTGTCGTGCACCCGGAGAGCGAGATCGCGGTGATCCTGATGGCGCTTGGGTTTGCCTATGCCGGGAAACGATCGGGGGTTGGTACATCCGGGGGAGGGTTCTGCCTGATGACCGAAGGGCTTTCGCTTGCGGGGATGGCAGAACTTCCTCTCACCCTCCTTGTTTCCCAGCGGACCGGCCCCTCCACAGGACTGCCCACGTACACCGGCCAGTCCGATCTCCATTTCGTCCTGAATGCGGGGCAGGGGGAATTCCCGCGGCTGATTGTCGTTCCCGGGGACGCTGCTGGAGGCTCTGTACTGGTCTGAGGTCGCCATGAATATGGCATGGAAATTCCAGATCCCCGCATTCATCCTGTCCGATAAAACCCTCTCCGAAGGGACATACAGTGTCGACCCTGCTGCTGTTCATGAGGTTACCGGAGCGGGGACTCACCACGGTGGGACGGGACTGCCCCGTATCTCCGGTACGCTGAGAGCACCGGACGGTGTCTCACCGCTTGCATTTCCCGGAACGAAAGATGCGGTGATCAAGGCCAACAGTTATGCGCACGATGAGGCGGGTATCACCACTGAAGATGCAGCCATCGGTCGGACAGATGGCAAAGAAACGTCTTCTCAAGGGTGAAATGCTGGCCGTTGAGATGAAGGGGTATCCCAATGTCAGCGTATCCGGTGATACGGATGCCGTTACCGCCCTCTTCTGCTGGGGATCCACACGAGGGGTCTGCAATGAGATTGCAGGGCTGCTCGGGCTGCGGGTCATACGGCCGGTGGTGCTCTCACCCTTCCCGGCAGAAGAACTGAAACAGGCAATGACCGGCGTCACGACAGTTGATCGCCGTGGAAGAAAATGCAACGGCACAACTTGCGGCTCTCGCGGAACGGTACGGGATCAAAGCGGATAAAAAAATCCTGCAGTTTGACGGGAGACCGTTCCTCCCCGATGACCTGCTGGCAAAGGTTAAGGAGATGATTGTATGACCGGACGTCAGATCATAACGGATACCCAGAATACCTGGTGCCCGGGCTGCGGGAATTTCTCCATCCAGCATACCCTGAAAAATATTCTTACCGAAATGGAAGGGAGCGGAAGGTCACTTGATGATGTCGTGCTGGTGACCGGTATCGGCTGTCATGCAAAGATCGCCGATTATCTCAATATCAACACCTTTTACTCGATACACGGGCGGACGATCCCGGTGGCAACCGCCATCAAGCTCTGCCAACCCCCGTCTGACCGTGATCTGCTGTTCCGGTGACGGAGACTCGTATGCCGAAGGACTCGACCACCTGATCTTTGCTGCCAAACGAAATATCGACATCACGGTGATCGTCCATAACAACCGTGTCTACGGCCTTACGACCGGGCAGTATACTCCCACCTCACCGCTTGGCTTTAAGGGAAAGTCCACCCCGGCGGGCACGGCCGAATATCCGTTCAACCCGGTCGAACTGATGCTGGCGAGCGGGGCCACCTATGTGGCACGCGGGTATACCAAGAAAATGGATCATCTCAGGAAGCTGATAACGGAAGGTATCGCCCATAAAGGGTTTGCGTTTATCGATGTCCTCCAGATCTGTGCCACGTTCTTTCCCGCTGCCGATTATTATACGCCGCGGGTCTACGAACTGGCAGATCATGACCGGGCCAGCTTCGAATCTGCCTGCACGAAGGCCCGGGAATGGGACTATAACAGCGACTCGCGGATCGCGCTCGGTACATTTCTTCCAGCGTGCGCTTCCCACCTTTAACGACACCCTGGTTGTTCATGGCAGGGAGCAAAAAGATCGCCGGCAGGCGGTCCGGGATCTCTTGGCACAGATGTCATGAGCGGATACCACTCATTCATTTTTGTCTCAGGTGGGATATGATACTGGTACACAGAACATGACAATAACTTTTTTTGAACAGGATACCTGGTACCGGGTGTGCAGGGGAACTGTACTGCAAACCATCAGGCTTCCCCTCCGGGTGACGTGTCGTGGCCAGCCCAATTCCCGGAACTGCAACCGGGCAACGATCCGGCTGCTGGTGATCCCCTGTATCGTGTATGCCGCGTGGCTGCTTGAGATCTTCTTACTCGAGGGAAGCCCGCATCTCTTCGAACGGTTTGACCCCCTGTCACTCTTTCTGTATACCCTCATTGCCTGCATTCTTACGGGCACGGTTATGCCCCTCTTCTGCATACGGACAGCATTCATCTCTGGCGCGGTCAATTTGTTCCAGATCGGGTTCCGCTCCTTCCGGCGCACTATTATCGGTATGTTTCTGACCGGTATCATCTGCTATGCCGGACAGTCATCTTCCTGAACCCCTTCGGCACCGACCGGATCGCCTTTGCCGCACGCCTTCCTTCTTCTCCTGCCCGGCGCTATCGCATCCGTGATGATCTGCTGGGTCCTTGTCGGAACTCACGTGCAGGCATTTGTCCGCGGCGGCGGGATGGCAGTTTCCATGTCTGTCGGGATCATGGTGACGGCATTGCTCTTCGGTATGACGACTCTTGCGTATTTTCCTGCAACCTTCCGGCAGGATATCTTCTTCTCTTCACTGTCTTCATCGGCATTGTAACCGCGGTCTTTCTTCTTTGCGGTCAGGGATGTATATTCCACCAGCCTTGTGGTGGGGGTATGCAGCGTTTTTACCATGTGCAGATCGCATCTCCCCGCTCTACCTGCACAAGGATACGTGTATATCGGGATTAATGCGGTTCTCACAATCGGCGTTCTGGCGGGTATTCACCTGTATCTTTCCGGAATTACGTGACCCTTGAACTTCCTCCGAAGTGATCCGGACCTTGTATTGTTGAAGTGACCTATCATCTCCGCAAAATTTTCATGAGGTGCTATGATTTTTCTGACGTGCACGTAGGGATTTGAAGTGATCACGACCGTAAACCGGTCAGAATCCCCGTACTATTTTCTTCGGACAAAAATCTTATACACCCCTGCATCGAAAAGATACCATTATGCATGAAGGTCTTCGGTATGGTATTCTTATCAGTCTCATCCTGGTGTCAGGAGTGCTTATTGCAGGGTGCTCGGATCAGTCGCCACCGGTAACACCGGTACCCACAACTGCGACCCAGGTAAAGTACGTTGCGGGTGATATTGTCTCTCTCACGTCATCGCCGTCGGGCCAGGACTTATGGGTTATCACGGGATATGACAAGCCAACTGATCAGTACACCCGGCAGCTGATCTATAAGAATTCAGATGGCTCCTGGGGACATTTTGTCACAAACCAGTCAGAGAAGGTGCCAAGAACATTTGTCGATAGTGTATACCCGGTAAAGATGGCACACGTGCAGATCTCTGCAATACCACTGGTCACACCGACGGTGCCGGTGACCGTGACGGTGACCTCGTCAGGGGCAGCACCGGTTGTATCAGGTATTTCTCCGTCGTATGGTGGCAGCAATGCAGCCGTGAGTGCGACCATCACCGGGAGCAACTTCCAGAACGGGGCACAGGTGAAGCTTATGCGGGCAGGCTACTCGGTGATCTCCGCATCGACGGTAACTGTATCTTCGTCGACAGAAATTGACTGCACCTTCATCCTCTCCAGTGCCGAAAAAGGCAGTTACAACGTCGTTGTCACCAATCCCGACGGCCGGTCCAGTACCCTTGTGGGAGCATTCACCATCGGTGATGCACCTCCTGCCATCGGAGGCGTCAGCCCCAGTCAGGGTGCGCTGAATGAAACCCTTTCCATGATCATAAGCGGCCAGAATTTCAAACCCGGGGTAAAAGTCACGTTTGTGAAAAGCTCGACGGAGATTATCTGTACCAGCCCGGTATCTTCGGATACGGTAAAAATCCTCTGCAATCTCGACCTCAGACCCAAAAACGGTGCATCCATCGGGGACTGGGATGTAACGGTTCTCAATATCGATGGTCAGCAGAAAGGAACCTGGAACCAGAAATTCCGTGTGACGAATTCAACCTGATCCATTCCTACTTTTTCCGGGAACGAAATTTCATACTCCTGAAGGGTTTCCCGACGGAGCCCGAAAGGGCATAATTTTTTTGGTGATTTGTGACGCTATCATAATCAGGTGATGCACTGAGGTTCCGGCATCAAAATGAGGAGGGCCTCCATCTCTGGGTATGGCCGTCATCACAAACTATTAACGTACCAGATCGAAAAAAAGGAGATAACAATGGTTGAACCGCTCATCTCCCCGGTCATTGTAACGTACGTGGTCCTGCCGATCCTGATCTTCTGCGCCAGGATCTGTGATGTGAGTCTGGGGACGATCCGGGTAATCTTCATCTCCAAGGGCATCAAGTATATCGCCCCCGTCATCGGTTTTTTTGAGGTGATTATCTGGCTTCTGGCAATCGGGCAGGTGATGAACAACCTGACGAATGTCATCGCATATATCGCGTACGGGGCCGGGTTTGCGTCAGGAACATTCATCGGCATGGTGATCGAGGAAAAAATATCGCTCGGGCTTTCCAGCGTCCGTATCATCACGAAAAAAGACCCTGCCGAACTCATACAGTATCTCCGGGCCCATGATTACGGTGTGACGAGTATTGATGGTGAAGGCGGGACCGGCAAGGTGAAAATGATCTTCACCATCATCAAGCGGCAGGACCTTGTGCATGTCGTGAGTATCATCAAGCAGTTTCACCCGAATGCCTTCTATTCCGTCGACGATGTCAAATCTGTCTCCGAGGGTGTTTTTCCTGAAAAGAGGATTCATGGGACCGGCGTTTTTTCATGGATCGACTCCCTCCGCTTTTACCGGAAGGGAAAATAAGCGGGAAAAGCGATTTTCTGGAATATACCAGCGCTTTTCCTATCCAATAATTTTTTATGCCATCCCTTTCAAACACTACGAAAGATCAGAATGTCCGGAAAAAAAATTATCTATTTTGTTCTTGCAATCGGGATATGCCTGCTTGCGGGATATATAGGGTCATACTATACAGAGCCTGAATTCACTACATGGTATGCCAGTCTGCAGAAACCCGATCTCACACCCCCGTCATGGATTTTTGCGCCGGTCTGGACCGTGCTTTTTATCCTGATGGGGATTTCCCTCTACCTGATAATCGACGCAGGTCTCAAGAATCCTGAAGTGAAGGTGGCCCTTGTCCTGTTCCTCTTCCAGCTCGTGCTGAACGTCGGCTGGTCGTTTTTCTTTTTCGGCAGGCACTCGACGTTCTATGGCTTTCTCGCGATCATTCTCCTCTGGGCAATACTGCTCTGTACCATCATCCAGGTATTCAGGATCTCCTTTCCCGCAGCATTGCTGCTCCTCCCGGCTCTGGTCTGGATCACCTTTGCCGCGGTCCTTAATTACCTGATCATGACAATGAACCCCGCGAGTTTCGGCATCACCTTCTGATACAATTTTTTCCAGTTCTGCCCGGAAGGGCAACCAATATCTTCTTTTTGTTCAAGAGTAAGGATGTCATGCAGAGGTCCTATGCCAATCCAGCGTATCCATGTGGAAAATTTTAAAAGTTTTTCCGAGATCGACATCAAATTATCCCGTTTCCAGGTGGTCATCGGATCCAATGCGGCAGGAAAATCCAATTTTATCAATATTTTCCGGTTTCTGCGTGACATAACGACAAGCGGTATCGTCAATGCCATTGCCCTGCAGGGAGGGGCCGAATATCTCCAGAATACGAATATCGGGAGATCCCGCGACCTTGTGATCAGGGTAGATTATCTTCCCGAACAAAGGGTGGAGATCCTTGAGCAGGAATGCAAGGAAACACCCCTTCTCGCCATCCAGTCATGCCAGTCGACCTATGAGTTTGCCATCAGGTTTGACGGTGCCGGGGATGGGTTCTCCATTACACGGGACCGCCTCAGTATCGGCTGTGAAGTGTTGTCCTGTGACCCCGATGGCAAGGGGATGAGCAGGAAAGAGAAGATCGGCCGGGGCGAGATTCAGGTGACGAGCGATGCGGGTAATCTTACGTATGCAGTAGATCTTCCCGAGGGGTTCCCCCTCACAGAACAGGAACTCATACCGATCTATTTCCGGGGGAAACACGTGCCGGAAAAGACTCTTCTCCTGGAAACCCCGTATGCATACCCTCTCCCCCACGTGGAAAAATTCTTTGACCGCATCGCCATCTACGACATCGATCCAAGATTATTGAAAAAAGGAGTCGCAATTACCGGGAAGCGTGACCTTGATGAGGATGCGGGGAACCTTGCGCTTGTCCTGAAAAACATTATTGGCGACCCGGAAAAAAAGCGGAAATTTTCAAACCTCCTGCGTGATGTACTGCCGTTCGTTGATGATTTCTCAGTGAAAAAATTCATGGACATCTCGCTGATCCTCACCCTTCGTGAACGATATGCAAAAAATCACGATCTGCCCTCGACCTCTCTTTCGGATGGAACGATGACGATCTTTGCCCTTATTATCGCCCTCTATTTTGAGGACAAACCGTTCATCATCATCGAAGAACCGGTCACCCATATTCATCCGTTTTCTCGTCGGTCGTGTCATCACCATGATGAAGGAGTCCTCGGCAGGAAAGCAGATTATGATTACGACCCATAGTACCGAGGTGGTAAAACATGCGGCAATCGAGGATCTCCTCCTTGTCTCGCGCGATACCGAAGGATTTTCTGTTATTTCCCGGCCGGCTGACAAAGAGGAGGTCAGGACATTTCTTGAAAATGAGATCGGGATCGAGGAACTGTATATCCAGAACCTCCTGGGACTGTGACCCATGAAAAAACGGCTTTTTATCCTGGTCGAGGGAGAAGATGATATCCGGTTTTTCGGGCGTATTATCAAACCGCTTCTTGTTTCACGGTATGATTCCGTAGAAATTATCCCGTATGCGAGCATCAGGCGCGCGAAGATAAACAATTTTTTAAAGAGCATCAGACTGATGAAGAACGATTATATCTTCGTCGCTGATATTGACACGGAACGATCCGTGCGGGACAAAAAACAGATCCTCTATTACCATTTCAGTAACATCGATGGAAAAAGCATTATCATCGTCATCAGGGAGATCGAAAGCTGGTATTATGCCGGCCTCTCCCGCGAATCCGCACTGGCTCTCGGGGTTTCTGACCTCACCTCCACGGATTCGCTCACGAAGGAGGATTTCAATCAGCTCATCCCCGGAAAGTATGATTCGCGGATCGATTTTATGTTCGAGATCCTCAAGTATTTCTCACTGGAATCAGCACGGACAAAAAATACCTCGTTCCGGTTCTTTGTGGATCGGTATCATCTGGCCGATGCCTCCCACGAACCGGCTGCACCAGCCATCACCGCCGTCACCCGATAAAAAGGATTCAATATCGAAATGATTAATGCGCATCTCATACAAGGTTGATGCAAATTCCCGGCAGGACTGAAGCGTTGCAGGAATTTTTCCTCGTGCGACGACTGGTTATGCCAGGATCGCTGAAGTATTAAAAAATTCAACAAAGGAGTGATTGTGGCAGCATGGTATCACGTGAAATTGTTCCGGGAATTTTCTGGGTCGGAGCGATCGATTTCGACCGGAGGATCTTTGACGAACTGATTCCGCTCCCGAATGGGACGAGTTATAATTCCTACCTGGTCCGCGGGAGTGAAAAGACGGCGCTGATTGATACGGTCGACCCAACCAAGGAGTTTGACCTGATCTCAAATATCGTCAGGCTGAATGTAGACCGTATCGATTACGTGGTTGTCAATCATGCCGAACAGGATCATTCCGGGTCCATCCCCATGATACTGGAGTTCTTCCCTGAGGCAGTCGTTGTGACGAATGAGAAATGTAAGGATCTTCTCGTCACTCATCTTCATCTGCCTGAGAACAGGTTCCAGGTCATCAGGGATAAAGAGACCCTCCCGCTCGGTGACCGCACGCTTGAATTTTTCCTGACCCCGTGGACCCACTGGCCTGAAACCCAGATCACCTACCTGCGTGAGGATAAGATCCTCTTCCCCTGCGATCTTTTCGGTTCACATTTCGGGACAAGCGATCTGTACGTGACTGATGAGGCAGAGATCTACCGCTCGGCAAAGAGGTATTATGCCGAGATCATGATGCCATTCCGGAACAGCATCAAAGGGTACGTGGAGATGGTGAAGGCCCTCCCGCTTGAGATGATTGCACCAAGTCACGGCCCCATTTACCGGCACCCACGGTTCATTCTCGATGCGTACGCCGACTGGGTATCCGACAGCGTGAAGAACGAGGTCGTCATTGCCTATGTTTCGATGCATGGCAGTACCCAGAAGATGGTGGAGCACCTCACCGGGGCACTGATCAGCCGCGGGGTTACTGTCAAACCTTTTAACCTGACTCGTACGGATATCGGCGAGCTTGCGCTGGCGCTTGTCGATACGGCGACTGTCGTGATGGCAACACCCACCGTCCTCTTTGGCCCCCATCCCCAGGTCGTGTATGCCACGTACCTGGCAAACATACTCAAACCCAAAGTCCGGTTCGCATCGGTCATCGGATCCTACGGCTGGGGAGGACAGGCACCTGAGACGATCGTAAAAATGCTCACCCATGTCAAGGTCGAGCTCATCGAGCCCGTCATGGTCAAGGGACTCCCGGATGAGAACACCTTTAAGGCGCTCGACCGGCTGGCAGATACTATCGTCCAGAAGCATACGGGAATTTCGGCACATTAAAATTCCCTGATCGATCATTTTTTGTCAATAAACATAGCATCGGGGAGCCCTTTGCTATCCCGGAGGGGGAGGCCTGAAGGATGTGTCTCCTGACCCCCTCTCTCTTTCCCTTTTTCCCGGTGAATTTTTACCTCTCTGGTGACAACTACATTGTGTGGAATACCCTGCTATGGAGGCAACAATTGCCGGAGCCGCTCCAGGGGCTTCACCCCGCCGCTGTGGCGCCCCAGTCACGAGAATGCGGTATTACCCGGATCGGGATTTCTCGGTACTTCAGAGGAATCGTATGCGCCGCCGCCCCCAACGGGGGCAGGGGTGGCGCAAGGGGGGCTTCAGTTTTCGAAAAAGGATTTCTATCAGAGCCATTTTTTCTATAGAGCCATTTTTTATAATTTATCAGGAAACGGTTCAGCATCCTTAAAAAACAACTCCGTACAATGCTACACTCCCTGTTTTCACTCACGTTCCCTGCATGGCAAACACTAATAGAGAACCAGAAGTAACCCTTAAGCGATGCACCGTCTCGAGCATCTCTCCACGATTATTGCAGATCTCGGGGATATTTTTGCATTTATCGCACCGTTAACCGCTCTTCCTGTCATTGTTGCGGTCATCTTTTCCGAGTGGAACATGCTCCTTCCTATGGCGCTCGTCCCGGCCATGTTCTTTCTTCTGGGTATGGCGCTGCAAAGACTTCCCCGCAGCAACAGGGGGGTGAGACTCTCCTCGGCCATGTGTTCGGTTGCACTCTTCTGGCTGACCTGTGCGATGGTGAGCGGCATCCCGTTCATGATCGGGCTGAACATGCCATTTACCGATGCATTTTTTGAAGGGATGGCGGGTTGGACCGGTACGGCATTTACCATGATACCCTCCCTTGACACCGCTCCCCACGTGCTTCTTTTCTGGCGGTCATATATGCAGTGGATCGGTGGTATTGGTATTGTTGCCGTTTATGATTGCCCTGGCAAGCAGTACCGGGCTTTTCAGCGCGAAAATCTCCCGCAACGAGGGAAGGGTTGAACCGCTCATGCCCACGGTCATTGCAACGGGAAGAGCGCTCTGGAAGATATATGCGGTGCTTACGTTTGTGGCCATCAGCCTGATCCTCTTCACCGGCCTTTCGTTATGGGAGTCGGTCAATCTCGCATTGTCGGCAGTATCAACAGGCGGGTTCACCCTCCACGAGGGAGGTATCCTTTTTTATAACAGCCTCGCCCTTGAACTTCTTCTTATCCCGATTATGATCGCCGGCGCTTTGCCGTTCAAACTCTATTATCTTATAGCGCAGAACCGGCGATTAGGTCTCTTTGGAGACGAACAGGTGAAGGTGTTCTTTCTTTTTGCCGGTATCGGCGTAGTGATGCTCTCCTATGACCTGATATTTTTCGGTAACTTTCCTTTCCTTGAGGCTCTCCACCAGGGTCTTTTCATGACCATTTCTACCCTGACGACCACCGGGTTCCAGACGATGAATCTGCGCTCACTTGCGAGCGTCACCCTGCTGTTTTTGACCCTGATCACCTTCATTGGCGGTGCATCCGGCAGTACCGCCGGCGGGATCAAGCTGAACAGGGTGGCGCTGGCATACCGGGCGCTGCTCTGGTGGTTCCGGCGTCTCTTTGTCAGCGGCAAGGTGCTCCTGCCCTTCAAGATCGAAGGGAGGGTAATCCCCCGGGCCACCGCGGAACTCGAGGCGTCAAAGAACATGCTGGTCATCATCCTTTCCGTTGTCACCATTTTTATCGGTGCACTGGCGGTTGTGCAGTTCCACCTGACAACCTTCTCACTCACCGATATATTCTTTGAAGTGGTGTCGGCCTTTTCCTCCTGCGGTGTCAGCACCGGGTATGTCTCCGCGGACATGCCGATCATCTCCAAGTGGATCTTTATCATGGTGATGTGGGTCGGGCGGCTTGAGGTGATCCCGGTCGTTATGCTCGTCATGGCATTATTCGGGAGATCTGACTGAACGAGGAGTATCGGAGATAACAATTTTTTAACACAAATTTACTTTTCTTAACATCAGCAGATCTAATATAAATTGCCGATCCATAGTACGCTCATGAAGCAGATCGCCCTGTATGGCAAGGGAGGCATCGGGAAATCCACCACGTCGGCAAACCTGTCGGCTGCCCTCTCCCTCCAGGGACTGGATATCCTGCAGATCGGGTGCGATCCCAAACGCGACAGTACACGGATGCTGATGCACGGGAGTTTTATTCCTACGGTCATGGACCTGGTCCGTACCCGTGGAGAGGCATCACTCACCTTGTCAGATATTGTTTATACCGGGTTTAACGGGGTACGGTGCGTTGAGGCCGGAGGACCGGAGCCCGGTGTCGGATGTGCCGGCAGGGGGATCATCGCGACATTCCAGTTACTCGAGAAATTCGGTGCACTTACCGGTGATGTCATCGTCTATGACGTGCTCGGGGATGTGGTATGTGGCGGGTTTGCCATGCCGATGCGGGAGGGGTATGCGCAGGATGTCTACCTTGTCACCTCGGGTGAGCTGATGTCGCTGTATGCGGCGAATAACATCTGCAAAGCGATACGACGGCTTTCATCGAGGACAAAAAGCACCTGCAGGCTTGCCGGCGTGATCTGCAACGCAAAGAACCAGCCCCGTGAGGAGGAACTGGTTGACGAATTCGCACGCCGGGTGAACAGTTCCCTTATCCAGTATATCCCCCGCGATCGTGTTGTGCAGATCGCGGAACTCAACCGGAAAACTGTTCTTGAGTATGATCCCGGATCTGCGCAGGCAGCCCGGTACCGGGACCTTGCATCGCGGATAATGGAAAATACCCGGTTTACTATCCCGACTCCCCTTGAAATTGATGATCTCGAAACCCTTGCCCTTGAATTTATCTAGGTTCGGCGGCTGCACGCTCACCGGGGCACTCTCGGTTACCACCCAGGTACGGGATGCCGTTACGATTGTCCATGGGCCCAAAGGGTGCACCCATCATAATTTCTCGCTCCTTCACGCGACCGGGCTGGACAATGATCGTGTTCTCCTTCCCGATATGATCTCGACCGCTCTCTCTGAGAGCGACATTATCTTTGGAGGGGAGGAGGCACTGAAACGGACCCTTGATGCAGTTGCACAGGAGCATCCAGGGGCTGTTTTTGTACTTTCCACCTGTATCGTCGAAACGATTGGCGATGATGTTTCCGCGGTCTGTCACGGGAGCTATGGAATGCCGGTCATCCTGATTCCGACGGCAGGATTCCTTGGGGGTACCTTCCAGAATGGCGTGAATAATGCCCTCAATGCCATTGCAGGTGTCACTGAACCCTGTGCCGTGGGCACTTCAGTGAATATCATCGGAGAAAAAAATCTCGAATATGAGGTTGAAGAAAACTATGCAGAAATCGGCCGTCTTCTCGGGGCGCTTGGGATACCGGTTAATGTGCGTTTCATCCGCAACTGCACCCTGAATGACATATCCCGGCTGGGAGCGGCAGGTCTCAACATTCTCCGGGACGATGAAGTGCGTGTTGTCGGTGAACGGATGCAACAACAGTTTGGCACGCCGTTTATTCCATCATTTCCGGTCGGGTTTGGAGGCACGATACGCTTCATTGAATCAGTTGCAGGGAGGTTTGGGATGGACTCCAGGCAGGCCGTACATACGGAACAGGCCCTGCAAAAGGAGATCCTTACCGAATTTAACGATCTTGCCGGTACATCGATCAGCTTCGATCCTGCCGTAACGGTTTCTGATGCCTTCCCGGTCGCCCGCGAAGTTGCAGAGGCGATCTCGGTCACCATTACACCCGATGGCGGCCGGGTCCCGCTTCCGCTGTCATCTCCGGTAGGAACCAGCGGGATCCGGCACATGCTTCACCGGTGGAGGAGGGCAATGAATGCCTGAGTGTGAAAATCCCCTCTGGCCGTGTGCGATGACGGGTGCCTGCTGCATGTCTTGCGGGTTTTGATGGTATCACGGTGGTAATCCACGGGTCAAGCGGATGCTATTACTATCCAACGACCCTGCTTCATGCACCTCTCCATGGTACATTCATTCTCGAACACGAGGTGATCTTCGGGTCAGAGCAACGACTCCACGAGGTTCTTGACGGACTTGCCGGGTGCGGAAAGAAGATTGCTGTCGTGATGACCTGCGTCCCGGCGATTCTTGGCGAGGACATCCGCTCGATGCTCAGGGACTACGATGTAATCATCGTTGACAGCCCGGGTTTTTCCGGTGATGTGGAAACCGGGTACAAAAAGGCGCTTTCGGCCCTGGCTCCTTCTGTTGATCCGGATACTCCGGGGATCAATATAGACGGGGTATGCCTGTTCGATCCCTTCTCCGGTGGTAATGTGAGAGAAATTACCCGTATGCTGAAGGATATCTCAGTTCCCGTTGGCACCATTTTTTGTTCCGACCGGCTTGAAAAAGTGATGCATGCTGCCTCGTATACCCTAGGGACAAACGAGGATTTTGCATGCGGTGTGGGTATACCATTAGGCGGCACGCTTGGCTTTGCGGAGATCAGGGCAACTTTCGCCCGTGTTGCCGCAGTCTTCCCGGATGCAGATCCCGGTCCGGTAATCGACGAAATGGAACGGGAGGACGAACGAATTGTCCGGGCATGTGATAAATTTCTGCGCAGGTTCGACCCCCCGCACGCGGTGATATTTGGCGGTTTTTCGTATGCAAGGTTTGCTGCATGACACACTGATTCATTACCTTGATGCAGATATCCGGTATATCGGTTCCCGCAATGAACCCGGGACTACATTATATCCTGCGGGGCATGTCCAGGGACTCACCCAGGTACAGGATCTCATCCGGAACCACGACCCGGATCTCGTTCTGGGCTCCTCCTTTGAACGATCCACAGATCCCGGGCGGGCATTTGTCGGACTTACGCCTCCGCTCAGGGGAATGGTGAAGCTGGCTCCTCACCCGGTGGCAGGTATCAGCGGTAGCCTCACCCTTGTTGAGGATGTCCTGAATGCATGCATGGATCAGAGGAGATGATAACGAAAGCCTGGCGACACTGTTTTAGAGTATATCTGTCTCTTTTCTTCCGGTCGATCACTTTCACCCCGCGCAGGCTGATGGGTTATATACCCATCAGAATAATGCCATACTAACGACAGAAAGGTGGTCGGGTATGATGGAAAAAGCGGGATATCTGCAGAGAACGGGTCACACGGCATTTGACGGCGACGGCAAATTGCATGAGGTGATCGAAGTGCATATTCTTTCCGTTCGGTATGCAATCCGCCGTTCTGACCTGGCAAAGGCAATATCAGGGCACGTGCTGGTGCAGGTCGAGGAACTTACCCATAACTGGAATTATTATCTCGGGGCAACCAGCGGACTTGGTCAGGTATCTGTTTCCGGAAAAGCCCTGAATATCGATATCTTCAATGGGGGCAGTTTCACGGTATCCCTGCGTGCCCTTGGCAGTGTAATGTACGGGAAAGAACGGTACGCCTTCATTATGAAAATACCAGAACAGGTTTCAGCGTCACAGAAGATGCGAGGATCACCCTGGATCAGAGGAGCATATCCGCAATCGTATAACCTGTTCACTCACCATGATCGTTACATCATCGTACAACATTAATAGTCCTGCAACAGATGATCTTTAGACAATGCTGAAGTCCCTTTTTTATCCGGGGACACCTTTTTCAGCAACCCACAACAGGAGGGTAATCACGGCAGAGACGGAGAATTTTTACCAGGATCTTGTCGAGCATCAGCAGGATTTCATCGTCATGTTCGGTGTGGAAGGACGTCTTCTTTTTGTAAACTCTGCGTATTGCGACCGCTGTCGGCAGGTCAAAGGAGGAGCTTATCGGCAGTGTATTCATGCCGGTAACCGGTGAACGGTATTCCGACGTTATCGCAACGCAGATGGTCAAGCTCTTCCGTCCACCCTTTTCCTGCATTGTCGAGCAGTGGATTCAGACACCAAAAGGTCTTCGCTGCATCAGCTGGGTCGGCAAAATCCCGAATCGGGGAAGGAAATTCGGTCCTGTCGATCGTTGCAACGGGCCGGGATATCACCCATATCCGTCATGAACTGAAGGCAATCAGAAAGAAGGACGAAGAACTGATGCTTGTTGTCGAGAGCGGGGGACCGATGTACTATTCTCACTCACCGGATCAGGCCCTGATGTATGTCAGTCCGCGTATCCGTCTGCTGCTCGGATACCCCCCGCACGCAGGAAAGCGTTCATGGACCGATTACCTTACCGATAACCCCATAAATGCTGCCGGTCTTGAGCGGACGATCCGGGCAATTACCACCGGGAGGCGTGAGCCACCCTACCGGCTTGAGATGGTCACAAAAAATGGAGACAGGATCAGGGTTCGAGGTAAATGAGATCCCGGTCGTGAAGAACGGAAAGACCATCGCCCTTGTCGGTTCAATGGTTGATGTAACCGAACAGATGCAGGTGGAGGAAGGTCTTGCAGAGGCAGAATTTCTTATCAAAGATCTTAAAGGTGGCAAACGAAGCCCCGCAAGGGCAGTCCTTCCTGTCCGGGCAAAAGGACCGCTCGAGTATTTCAGGAGCCTCTTTTCGCGGGAAGCGGAAAAAGAGGAGAAATAAATCCTTCCAATCCCCGGATAAGGGTCACCTACATCCCGGTGCTGCCCCTCTATTGTTAGTATTGTGAAAGGCATTGATATGACCCCTTCACTCCTCCACAGGAACGAGGCGGTCCAGGAGGTATTCCCTCAACCCTCTGTTTTGTTTTGTCAGTTTCCAGCGAGATTTCATGCCGGACTTATGGGGACAATCGCATTCCGGGTGACCTGGTAATAACAGAAGTGTCATGAATGCCATGACCGATACTTCGCACCAGACAAAGATGATCCTTATCACAACGGTCTCTCAGTATCATCTGAAAGCCCCGCCTCCAGGCCTTATTCCGGATCATCGATAGTGACAGGAAATGACTTTCTGTGAATTGATGAGGGCAGGATCACTCCTGAGTTTGCCGGGAAAAGGACCAACACTACCACTCTGTTGTGCTGACCTCGCATCGTCCAATCCCGCATCAGGTATCCTGTTCACAGAGATACTATTTTCAGGAGGAGAACGACAATTTCCTCCCGATGGCAGGAAACGGCAGGACCGGATCGGATACAAGCATGATCAGCGATCTTACCCGCGTCCGTTTTACCAATCTGGATAAGATCATGTACCCTCTCGTATCGGATTACCAAAAAAGAAGTCATCATGTATTATATCCGCTTGGCACCCCGCATGCTTCCTTTTTTGTCAGACCGGGCGCTTACCATGCACCGTTTCCCCGGGGGGATCGGTGATGAGGATTTTTATGAAAAGGATGCACCTCAGGGAACTCCCGGATTTGTCGATATTTTCACCCATTATTCAGAAACTGCCGATCGCGAAGGTGAATTTCGTCGTGTGCAACAATCTTGATACACTCATCTGGCTTGCAAACCTGGCCTCTCTGGAAATCCACATCACCCTTTCAAAAACCGGATCCTACGAATCCCCGGATCTCCTCTTTTTCGATATCGACCCGGAACCCCCGCTCGGGTTTGATGATGTCATCGATGTTTCTCAGGTGGTCCGTGAACGTCTTGAGGATGCCGGGCTGGTATCGTTTGTCAAAGACCTCGGGAAAAAAGGGACTCCATATCGTGGTCCCTCTCCAGTGCAGGTCACCGGTTCGGCGAAGTCACGGGAATTTGCTCACCGTATCGGAAAAGACATTGCAAAGGATACCGCCCGGGTTGTTTCCGAATTCCCCCGTTCGCGGGATCCGGGGACCATCTTTCATTGATTATCTCCAGAACGCCCAGGGTAAGACGATGGTGGCTCCTTACAGTCTCCGGGGAACACCGACCGCAACTGTATCCCTGCCTCTCAACTGGCATGATCTGAAACGCGGTGTACGTGCCGAAGATTTTAATATAAAGACGGTGATTTCACAAAAAGAAGAACCCTGGAGGTCCATCTTTGACAACAAGCAGAAAATCGGGAACTAATCACCCAAAAAACGTATCCGGAGAAAAGCCAAGGACACGATCCCGCAGTGTAACCTGCGGAAAAGAAGCAGGTGGTGGCAGCCGTTGAAAAATCTGAAAAAGAACCGAAAAAAACGGGAAAACAGCCGCTCCAGTGGTCCCGCACCCGGGTGAAGTGCAGCAACAGGGTACGGCGGGACGACCCTTCTGGAGCGGCAGCATTACTATCGGACTGGTCAATGTGCCGGTCAGGCTTCATACGATGGTCAGGGACCTTTCGGTTTCGTTCAGGCTGCTTCATAAAGCGGACGGGCAGCCACTCCGGTACGACCGTGTCTGTACAAAGGACGACCGGGTAATTCCCTGGGCGGAGACGGTAAAGGGATACGAGGTACGGAAAGGCGAATACCTGATCTTCGAACCCGAAGAACTGAAGGCGATCATGCCTGAATCGAACAGGAAGATCAGGATCGAGAAATTTGTCTTTTATCTCTCTTTAGACCCGGTCTATTTTGAGACTTCCTATATTCCTGACTCCTGACCGGAGCGAGGAGGCATACAGTCTTCTTGTTACCGCTCTCCAGGACCTCGGCAGGGCAGCAATCGGCACCATCACCCTCCGCACGAAAGAGTATCCTGTCGTGGTGCACGCGTATGGCGGCGGGCTTGTACTGACCACCCTCCGGTATGCCGACGAGGTCACCCTTACCCCGTGCATTCGAAACACTGGCAGATCTTCCGGCTCCCAAGGAGGCAGAACTCACGCTCGCAAAACGGATTATCACCGATCTTTCCGGGGATTTTTCCATGACCGATTACCATGACCGGTACCGGGAAGCAGTAATGAGTCTTATCGAAAAGAAGCTCGCGGGTGAGAAGGTCGTATATGTGGAACCACATCCCGAAGAAGCAAAAGAACTGATGCAGGCACTCAAAGAAACACTCTCGACTCTCTCTGCGAAATGAAGACCATGGCACCAGGACACCCATGAAGACCAGATACCAGCCGATGCTCTCCCGATCGGCAAACGGCCCGTTTAACGGCGATGCATGGTATTTTGAGATTA
This sequence comes from uncultured Methanoregulaceae archaeon, assembly GCA_963721245.1. Classification (GTDB taxonomy): domain Archaea; phylum Halobacteriota; class Methanomicrobia; order Methanomicrobiales; family Methanospirillaceae; genus Methanoregula. The sequence continues at coordinate 590,403 of CAVRIL010000002.1, forward strand.
AATGGGATGGTGTCCGGGCAATCGCCTATGTCGATGATGATCTCTCACTGACGAAGCAGGAACGACCGGGAACTGGCGGGACAGTTCCCGGAACTTGCCGAACTCTTAAACCTGGCTCCCCATACGGTGCTCGACGGGGAGATTGTTGTGATGAGTGGAGGGAAGACCGGATATACAGGCCCTGCTGCCGCGATTGCAGGCAGGGACCGGAAGATTCCGCACCTGTCAGGTAAAAAATCCGGTCACCTATATTATCTTCGACATTCTCGAAAAGGATAAAAAACCCCTGTTGGATCTCCCTTTCAGCGAGCGGAGGAAAATCCTTGAGAACTCGGTCAGGGAAGGCCCCCATGTCATCCTTTCGGTGCCTGTTGAGGCCCGGGGAGAGGATTACTATAAGGCGGCGATAGCAAAAGGACTCGAAGGGGTCATGGCAAAACGCAAAGACAGTCCCTACGAGCCGGGCCTGCGAAGCGGTGCATGGCTCAAAATAAAGGCGGAGAAAACGTGCGACTGCGTAATTGCAGGGTATACCCCGGGGCAGGGGGGTCGCGGTCCCACGTTTGGTGCCCTTATCCTGGGACTGTATGAACCGGGACCGGTGAACGTATCTTCGGTGAAACACAGGATTTCTTCTCCGAAGACAACACCATCAGTCCCTTCCTGCGGTTGATGAACCCACAGCAGCTCGTGTATATCGGTAAAGTTGGGAACGGGTTTTTCTGACCGGGACCTGGCAGATCTTCAGGAAATCTTTTCGCCACTGGAGACCAGCACACCGCAGCTGACCGGGGTTGAACAGGCAGAACCGGTGATCTGGCTGTACACCGGTTCTTGTCTGTGAGGTGGCGTACCAGATGGTAACCCGGGACAAAAAACTGCGTATACCCCGGTTTGTCCGGATGCGTCCCGACAGGAAACCGGAAGAATGCACTACCGACCAGCTGAAGGAGGTCCGGATCGCTGTCATCACCGGAGATCCGGATACAGAGCAGGCGGATTATCCAGAAAAAGGCGGGTCTGTCTCCAGGAAAGGTCGTTCACAGAAGACCGGACCTTCACGCGAGGATCGATCCCATGAAGTCCCGGAAGAACCGGCACTTGAAGAGTATACCAGGAAACGGGATTTTTCCGTGACCGGCGAACCGGAAGGGAAAGGTGATTCCGCCGGGCACAGGGAATTATTTTGTCGATCCATGAACATCATGCACGGCGGCTCCATTTCGACCTCCGGCTGGAGCGGGACGGGGTTCTGAAGAGCTGGGCGGTACCAAAAGGTATACCGGAGGTGACCGGTGAGAAACATCTCGCTGTCGCGGTGGAGGATCATCCTCTTGATTATGGACATTTCGAAGGGACCATCCCCGAAGGCCAGTATGGGGCTGGTTCTGTTTCCATCTGGGACAATGGCACGTATGACACGAAACACTGGGATCCCGATAAGATCGAGATCACCTTCCATGGACGGCGCCTGACCGGTCCTTATGTCCTGGTCAGGTTCAAACGTGCGGGGAAGGACGAATGGCTGGTATTCAGGGCGGAAGGATGAAATTTCCTGTTGTCAGATTTTTAACACGGGGACAGGAGCCTTGCCAATCCTGAAACATACACGTATTTCGCTTATCGGGAAAAATTCAGTATCACTCTTGGCTGACACAGACCCGATCGTCATCTGGTTGGGACTATCTTTATTCTTTTATACTTCATCATCCCAGTAGTGGCTTTGGGAATATTATGCCATACAAAACTATTGGGGACTTACCCGATTCGATCCGGAATCATCTGCCCGAACATGCTCAGGAGATTTTCCTTGAGGCATTTAACCATGCGCTGGATGAGTATTCAGACCCGAAAAAAAGGAGAGATAACTCCCCCCTTGATGTAATCGCCCGTAAGGTCGCGTGGGCTGCAGTGAAAAAGCAGTACGAGAAGGATGAAGCGACCGGCACCTGGAAGCGTAAATCGTAGAATACCAGTTTTTACGAAAATCGAAAATATGGAATCCATTTGCCCGGATCATGTTTGTTCTGGTATGAAGATCTGAACGTGGCAGCTGATAGTGTTTCTTTTCTGCCAGTGAACCCGGGAATAACTGACTCTTTGGAGTTGAACAAATTTTTTTGGCAGCGAATCGTGTTGTTCAACCGACACCTGTCCTGTTTTGTACCCGGGAATCACCAGCCGGTTTTAAAATCCGGTACACCGGGTGAAAAAGTTTCAGGGGACTATGACAAGCGTGACGCAAATCTATAAACTCTTTTTTCACCATGATTTTGTAGTGGGCCATGCCGGTATACCATAACCCTGCGATTGAAACGCTCGACCGGGACAGTCTCGACGCACTTATCGATGAACGGGTACGGTATACGATCCGGTATGCACATGATCATTCCTCTTTCTACCGGCACTGGTTCAACGAGAACGGGATTAAACCGGATGAAATCCGGGTTCACGAAGACCTCCTGTATCTTCCGGTCATTTCCGGAAGAACGATGCGCGAACACCAGCCGCCGGGTACACCCGATTTCCAGTTCCTTTCCACCGACTGGAGGAATGTATTTACCATCCAGGAAACCAGCGGAACAAGCGGGACGCCCAAAAGTTTCTTTCTCACGTGGGATGACTGGAAGCGCTATGCCGAGAAATATGCCCGGAGTTTCGTATCGCAGGGTTTTGGTCCGGCTGACCGGGTTGTCGTCTGCGCATCGTACGGCATGAACGTCGGGGCAAATACCATGACGCTTGCAGCCCAGCGGCTTGGGATGACCATTATCCCTTTTGGCAAATGCGATTTTTCATCGCGGGTCATCACGGCGTACCGCCCCACTGCGATTGTCGGGAGCATATTCAAACTGCTCCGGCTGTACCGGCGGCTTGAACATGAAGGGATCCGGCCCAGGGAAAGTTCCGTCCAGCGACTCGTTGCGGGAGGAGAAAGCTTTGCCGACGAATCCCGGGCATACCTTGCCGAAACCTGGGGGTGCCCGGTATACAATACGTACGGGAGCACGGAAGGGACGATGTGCGGAGAATGCACAGCGTTAGCCGGGCTTCACGTCCCTGAAGACCTCGTCCATCTCGACATCTACGATCCTGAGATGAAATCGTTCGTACATGACGGCAACTGCGGACGTGCAGTTCTTACCACGCTCCTGCCGAAGGGATCAAAGGCAGGTACCCTGCTGCTCAATTACGACACTGAGGATGTCACAACCGTTGTTTCACGGCTACCCTGCAGCTGCGGCAGAACGCACATGCGGATTGTTAACCCCCAGAGAGAGTCTGAGACGGTTAACGTTTTCGGGACCCCGATAAACCGCGTTGATATCGAGGCGGGAGTTTTCCAGCATGACAACATGCAGTTCCTTAACGGCGAGTTTGAGGCCTTTGTATCGGAGAGCACATCCCGGGACGAGATCGTATTGAAGGTGAACGTGGAATCCGCTGAGCTGGATCAGGGCAACCGGCGTCTCATTGAAAACAGGTTTATCGAACGTCTTCTGAAACACCGGAGCGGGCTCGCGCAGCGTTATGCTGACCAGCAGTTCTCAGTCGTGGTTAATTTCGTCGGTGAAGGAAACCTTGAGCTGCACACACTCAAAGGGAGGCCGAAGCGCCTGGTCGATCGCCGTACATGAAGACAGGGGGAGCCCGTACTGAATTTTTCGTTACCACCGCGGTAGCAGTGTGATGAGACCGGAAAAATCCCATGCACATTACTTTGAATTATGGTGAAAGCCGGTTGGCGATGGAGACTGCCTCATCCGCGTTTCCCGCGTAAGCATCAGCACCGATCTGTTTCCAGAGGTCGGGTATGAGGTTGAAAGGGTAGCCGCCCACGATAATTTTTACCTTCTTTGTCTTTGGATCCGCCCGCAGGGAACGGATAAGGTAATGGATAACAGAAATATGGGAAGCCATGGTCGAGGATATGGCCAGGACATCTGCTTTCTGGTCCCGGACGGCTTCAAGCAGGCTCTGCGCAGGAGTATTTCCGCCAATAAAATAGGTATCCCAGCCATCAAGTTCAAAAAAGTCCGCCACCATCCGAATCCCAACGTCATGCAGTTCATCTGATACGCACCCGGCAACGAGGATTTTTCCTTTTCGGCGGGTTTTACCGCCAGACTGGATCTGTTCATGTAACCGGGAAATAAAGAGCAGGGTCGATCCTGTCACATAATGCTCCTGCGCGATGCTGAGCCGCCGGATCTGCCAGAGCCTCCCGGTTTCCCGTAATACAGGCTGAAAAATCTCAAGATAAATATCCCTGACCGTATGGCCGGATTCAATCGCCTGTGCGATGATCGTCCATGCTCTTTTCCGGTCTGCATTGATCAGGGCATCCAGAAAAGATTGTGCATCTGCATGCAGTGGATTGTCCGTGGTTATGTATGAAGGGATTGATATCGGGGGTTGTTTTATCCCGGACATCCCTTTTTTTACGATACGGTTCGCTTCAGCGCGAAGATCCACCGGGAGTTCCTTCTTAATCACATCGATCAATACTGCAAGCGATGAGGGCAGGTAGTCGGGAGGGAAATGGCGGGAGACAAGCATTACCTGAATCCAGCGGAGATAATCAATGTACAGTGCAGCATTATGGACTGCAAGGGATTCCTGGAGAAAATCAACGTGATATTTGAAATCCTCAAGAATGGAGGCTTTCTGGAACGGGCTGAAATTCGAGACGAGCTTTGGATATTTTTCATTAAAATGTTTGTAGGATTCGGCTGCAAGGTATTCCCTGTCAAGACTGACCGGATGGTAGGGTTGTACAATATCCTGCTTCATGACGGAGTGCCTCTCCTGTATTCAGATAAGGAATGCAACGAAAACAGATATTATCTTTGCCTTCACTCTGTTGAAACCCTAAGATTTTAACACATTGCGAATCGCCTGTTATCGGAGGGGACAGTGCCTTTCCCCCCGAACCGCCCCTGCGCTTTGTGATTGTGTTGTATTACCTTCTCTGGAATTATCACTCAGAGGGGTGCCACAGCGGCGGGGGCGGAGGCATTACGTGCCGTAGCCCCCAAGAGCGTTGAGAAGAATAGTGTGAGGATTTCAACAAAGCCTTTGCCTTCACTCTTTGCGATGGCGGCCGGTAACCTTCTGGGCCCGAAAAAAACATGATGAATGGTAAAAAGTTCCAGGAATGCGCTAAGGGAGTCATAAAATCGAATCTTTAACCCATTACTCCCCTTTCTTACACAATCAGCAATATACGAACCGGCCTTTGCGGTTCCGGCTGAACCGCCCATGTCCTTTGTCACCACGCCATCCCGGATACTCTTCTCGATGGCCGTCACGATCGAGGCGGCAGCCGCATGCTCTCCCAGGTGATCGAGCAGCAGCGAACCTGCCCAGATGGTGGCGATCGGGTTTGCGACATCCATTCCCTTGTATTTCGGTGCCGAGCCGTGGATCGGCTCAAACATCGAGGTGCCCTTCGGGTTTATGTTACCGCCGGGGGCAAGGCCCAGTCCTCCCTGGATCATGGCACCGAGATCGGTGATGATGTCGCCGAACATGTTCGGGGTGACCACGACATCGAACCACTCGGGATTTTTGACAAACCACATCGTGATCGCATCGACGAAGTTGAATTCGGTGGTCACATCCGGGTAGGATTTGGCAGTCTCGGTAAAGACATCCCTCCACAGCCCGTACACATCCGAGAGCACGTTTGCCTTGTCGACCGAGGTCAGTTTCTTCTTCCGGCTGCGGGCAAGCTCAAAGGCATATTCCTGGACCCGTCGGCGTGCCCTCCCGGGTGACGACACCTATCTGGTAGGCGATCTCCTCGGCATCGCTCTCGACATCCAGTCCGAACTTCGCGTAATAGAGTTCGCGGGCGATCGTGAGGTTGATCTTCTGGTGTTTTTTGAACCGGGATCCAATTCCGACGTAAAAGTCCTCGGTGTTTTCCCGCACAACCACAAAATCGATGTCGGCCGGTGTCTTGCCCGCGAGCGGGGTTTCCACTCCTTCGAGGAGTTTGATCGGACGGAGGTTGACGTACTGGTCGAAATAGAACCGTGAGTGCGAGGAGGATGCCCTTTTCCAGTATTCCCGGTTTTACCCGCTCGTCACCGATAGCACCGAAAGTAGATGGCCTTGAACTCCGAAAGTCCTGCCAGGTCGTCCTCGGTCAGCAGGTTCCCGGTTGGAAAGGTACCGGTCAGCACCGATGTCAAAGTCAGTCCATCTGATATCAAAATCGAACCGTTCACCTGCGGCATCGAGTACTTTTTTCCCCTCAGAAACGATTTCAGGGCCTATCCCGTCTCCGCCTATTGCAGCGATCCTGTACATACCGGCACCTCCTTCAGGTTCTTTGCATATTCAACAAGTCCGCCTGCCTTTACGATGCCCTGCATGAACTCCGGTACCGGCTCGATATCTGTACCGCTTTCCATCTGCTTCGATATAACCTGCTTTCACATTCAGTTTCACATCTGCCCCGTCAGCGATCTGATCGGCATCGTTACAGACCACCGGCAGCACCCCCACATTAATCGCATTCCGGAAGAAGATCCGGGCAAAGGATTGCGCCACGACAACCTTCACCCCGGCACCCATCAGGGCAAGGGGCGCATGTTCGCGGGAAGAGCCGCAACCAAAATTACGGCCTGCAACAATTATATCCCCTTTTTTGACCTTCCGGGAAAATTCATCCCGTGTCCCTTCAAAGGCATGTCTGGCGAGTTCCTTCTGGATCATAGATCGTGAGGAACCTGCCGGGGATGATCGCATCGGTATCGATATTATCACCGAATTTCCAGGCTCGTCATCCTCACACCTCCCTCGGGTCGGTTATCACGCCCGTGATCGCACTTGCTGCAGCAGTTGCCGGTGAGCAGAGGTATACCTTTCCTTCCGTACTTCCCTGTCTTCCCCTGAAGTTACGGTTTGATGTCGACAGGGATACCTCACCGGGTGCCAGGAGGCCAAATGCCCCGCCCATACAGGGTCCGCAGCAGGGTGCTTCGACCAGCCCGCCAGCCTTCACAAATTTTTCGATGAGCCCGGCCTGCAGCGTTTTCAGGTATTCGTCCCGGGACGCCGGGATGAGGATGACTCGCACCTTCGGGCTGAACTTCTTTTTCCCCAGCACCTCTGCTGCCTCCGGAAATCCTCAAACCGCCCGTTCGTGCACGAACCTATGAACACCTGGTCTACCGGTGTCCCGGCAACCCTGCTGACAGGAACCCCGGTATCGACATTGTGCGGTACCGCCACCTGTGGTTCAAGATCCGAAACAGAATATGAACGTTTCTCTGCATACTCCGCGTCAGCGTCGCTCTCCAGGGAGAAGGGTTTCATGGGCCTTCGTCTTCTTCATGTATTCCCAGGTAATGTTATCAGGTGCAACGATCCCTGCCTTTGCACCCATCTCGATGGCCATGTTGCAGCAGGTCATCCGTCCCGCCATATCCAGGTTCGAGATGGTCTTTCCGGTGAATTCGATGGCCTTGTAGGTAGCCCCGTCCGCCCCGATGTCAGCGGCGATCGAAAGGATCAGATCCTTTGCACCGACCCGTTTTGGGAATTTTCCGGATACTTCTGCCCGGATCGTCTCCGGGATCCTGAAGTAGAGTGCACCGAACTTCAGGACAAATCCCATGTCGGTTGAACCGATCCCGGTGGCAAACGCCCCGACTGCACCATACATGCAGGTGTGAGAATCTGCGCCCACGACAATCTCTCCCGGTGCCGCCCGCCCCTTTTCGAGGACAACCTGGTGACAGACCCCTTCGTTTATGTCGTAGTTGTGAATCTCCTGTTCGGCGGCAAATTTACGCATGTAGACGTGGTGTTCGGCAGCAGGAATGGAGTCTGCCGGTATCTGGTGGTCAAAGAGCATGATGACCCGTTCAGGGTCAAAGACCTTCGAACCCCCCATCTCGTAGAACTTCCGGATGGCAAGCGGCCCGGTGATGTCATGGATCATTGCCCCGTCGACCGGGGCCATAACCACTTCGCCTGCCCGTATATCCCTGCCGCACTTCCGTGAAAAAATTTTTTCTACGATTGTTGCTCCCATGCTGAATCGGCGTACTATACGCGCTCAGTTATATTGTAGTTTGGGGGAGATCCAGGATCATCACCGATAACTGCAACTCTTTTCGCAGTCAAAGCAAGCTTTAACTTTTTCCAGAGTAAGATCATGCGATAATCATGAAGCGAAGACTGAACCTTTTGACCATTACCCTCGTGCTTGTTACATTGACAGTAATCGGTTGTGCTGCAGCACAGACCACCGATACTGCAAATATCAATGTTATCCATGTCAGCGGGAGCGGTTCTGTGACCGGGACACCTGATCGTGCACAACTTACCTTCTCCGTCCAGACCGAAAACGCCAATGTAAAGACTGCACAGTCGGACAATGCAGTGCGGATGAATGCGGTCATCGATGCACTGGTCGCTGCCGGGATTCCCAAAGACCAGATGAAAACCACGGGATACTCAATTTACCCGGTGTACCAGGACTCAACCGGACTGCTGAACCCGAAGATCACAACCTACCAGGTTACCAACACCCTCCAGGTCACCCTCAAGGATGTCAACCAGACAGGAAATGTCATCGATACTGCAGTGAGCAAATGGAATTAACACCGTCAGTTCGATCCAGTTTATGCTCTCCGATGAACAGGCCCAGGCACTCCGTCAGATAGCCCTGAAAAAAGCCGTCACCCTTGCACGGGCGGATGCGGATGTCGTTGCCGCGGCGCTGGGAGTCAATATCACCGGTGCACAAAGTGCAGATATCTCCCAGGGATACACGCCAGTCGTGTATGATAATTACCAGGCAGGGGCGGCAACGGCAAAATCCGCAGTCCCGACACCAATCCAGCCGGGTGATATCACGGTCACCGCCCAGGTAACCATCACCTACTCAATCCGCTAATCTTTCTAAGAATCTATTCACAACTTTTTTACATTAGCAGTGTGTGATCTTCCTTAAACCACACTGCCGGGTCTGGCTTTGCCGGACATAATACCTCATGAGGATCTTGAAATTTCGAATACCAGAAAATTGCGGATACAATAGGAATGAATCTGATATGGAACGAAATATCGGTTTTAAGGAACGAAGGTACATTGAGGAATTAAGAATTCTCACAAAATCCACTGCACTTGACTGCGTGATCGATGACCGGTTCGACCGGGTGATTTATGTAATCCGGCAGGGAGATATGGGACTTGCAATCGGGAAAAAGGGAGATAATATCAAACGGCTCCAGAATGTCCTGGGTAAACGGATCGAGATGGTGGAGTATGCCGAATCACCGGATGAATTTATTATAAACATCTTCAAGCCGGCGGAAGTGGTGAGGATAGAGCGGGGAGCGGAAAACGGACCGGTGAATGTGTTCGTGAAGCAGAGAAGCGATCTTGGTATTGCGATCGGAAAGGCAGGATGCAATATCGAAAAAGCGCGCATCCTGTCCCGGAGATTTTTCGGGTTTGAGGTCGGGGAAGTCCTTCTCACTGAAGAGGATGCATGAAAGGCAGCATCGATCCTGCGATTATCGCAGAGATCTGGTCGGTAATCCAGGAACGGGCGAAAAATCCCTCAGCAGGAATCCTACACCAGCCGCCTGCTTGCAGATGCCAAGGGAATTGATAAGGTGCTGGAAAAGGTAGGTGAGGAGTCGACCGAGTTTATCCTTGCCGCAAAAAACGGGGTGAAGGAACGCACCGTAGAAGAAGCATCGGATCTTCTCTTTCATCTTCTCGTTGCATTACGCGCAGCAGACATCGATCTGTCCGATGTGATGCAGGAACTTAAACGGCGTCGGAGATAACCCTGCCACGTCATTTTTTCAGGAATGTAGACAGATCGGTCATCGGGGGGAGATCTTCAGTCTTCTGGCCGGCTGATACAAGGACCTTTTCATCGACAAATATCGGAACATCAGCCCGGAGCGCAAGCGCAATACCGTCACTGGGCCGGCAGTCAATATGCTCCTCGGTGATTACCCGGTAGAAAGCGTGAGCTGGGCGTAATAGACTCCCTCCTCAATGCTGTCGATCTGCATGGAATGCAGGGTGATGGAAAATTTATTGAGCAGATCCAGAAAGAGATCATGAGTAAATGGTCTTGCCAGTACTTCCCGGTTCCTCGCGCTGTTGATGGATACTGCTTCCCAGAGCCCTATGAAGATTGGCAGACTGTGCCTGCTTCCATTGGTAAGGAGGACCAGGGGGACCGTGGTTTCGTCATTCACGGCGACAAAGACGCCCTTCACTTCGCATTTGACTAGCGGCATCGCTCTGCACAGTGATCGTTGTCATCAGTGATAAGAGTTAAGGTCAGTGTCATCTGTGCTTATTTCCTGTATCTTGCTTCACGACGGACGATAATGAGGCTTGAAAGGATACCGAGCGCGATATTGAAATAATAAAGGACAATCCGCCAGATGACAACAAAGATACCGACAATGGATGCCGGGATGAACAGGGCATACATCGATGTTGCCCCGACTTCTGCGATGCCCGAACTTCCCGGTGTAAGGGGGATCATCATCAGGATTGCGAGGATGAGCTGGATCACAAAAGACTCCAGGAATCAGGGGCGGCTGCCCCAGACCAAGAAGGATGAGCGAGGCAGTAACAATCTCAGAGACCCAGTAGAGAAGGGTAAACAGCATCCCCCATAGCAACCCTCCCTTGGCACTTTTCACAAACTTGATGACTGCAGTATTGAAATTATCAATCTCCACGTCTGCCGCTTCGACGAATTTCTCAATCTTTGCATTTTCCCACGTGCGGGTGAAGAAGCAGTGCAATCCGGTTTACGATTCTTTTTACCACATCGGGTCGCCTGACCGCCAGATAGAAGAGGAAGAGACATCCTACGACGAAGATCCAGGTGATGAAAACCATTGCCTCTGAGATCGCCCCAAGACTTTTCCACTGCTCTGTCAGGACGATCATGGCAAATGCAGCAAGGGCAGCAAGTGCGATGCCGTCCAGCACCCGTTCCATGATTACCATCGCCGTTGCATCCCCGAGGGGTACATTTGCCCGGTAGAGTTCATGCACCCGCACCGGCTCCCCGCCGGCCTGTGCAGGAGTTATCGCAGATGCCAGCAGGTTGGCAAAAACAAGGTTCAGGCTATAAACAAAACCGATAGGATAACCGAGCGAACCTGACATCTTCTTGACGCGCAATGCCCAGAAACACATGGTGAGGAGATGAGTCAGGAATGCCAGAAGAAGGAAGAACGGGTTGATCTCTTTGAGGTACTGGACGGTATTTTCATTAATGGTAAAGTACAGGATTATGATCAGGACGAGGAGGGAAAATCCGACTGAAATATAGAGCCATTTTACCTGCGACTTCTCCATTGATTTCCCTCCCTCTTATGACCCAATGTTGAGTACCGGGTATCTTTACAGATTATTGGACATAGTATAAACCTTTTTATGAGATGAATTCATTTGACGGGATATTTATTAATCAATGCAGACGGCACACTATCCTGCGATCAGACGCAGAAGATATCCCGGTCTGATGTAATCCGGAAGAGTCCGGCAGAAACACCCGCATCGAGCCATCCGTGCCCGTAACTGAAACAGGAAAGTGCTTCTTCGTATGCACCGGACTGTCAGGAGCTGATCTTCCCTGCGGGAGTAAATTTCAGCAATGAAGAGAACCCGTACGGCAAAGTCATGGTTCCTGGTAGCCGGATCCGGGGCACATTCGACTGAGGATCTGGCCGTATCCAGCAGGCGTGCGTAGCGACGGACTTCTCCTCAAGTTGTGCCCTGAACCGCTGGCGGGAGTATCTCGGCTGGACCGGTAAAGGGACATACGGCAGTACCTGTACCGACCAGCAGCCCCGATGACAGGCCAAAATGCAGCCAGCCGAACCCATAGAAAAAACCGGCAAGGGCATTGACGTGATCTCCCGATTCAGAAAACATGATCCCATCGCTTTCATAGGCACGTGCCATTTCCAGGACAGATGCGGCGATTTTATTGAACGGGGTATCCTGTGGTGCGGGAATACGCGCCAGGGAGAGCGTCGCGGTCAAAAGGCACTGGCATTCTGCAATCTTCATAAACCGGCAAACATCTCCAGGTACGAGCGTTCCATGTCATGCAGTTCCGCCGGTACGATCAGGATATGCAGGGGCGGACCGAAATCGACCGATTTCAGGGTATCGGCAGTACCTGCTCTCACCAGGGGATCATCCGATCCTGCCCGTGCAATACCGACATAGAGTGGAATATGCATCTTTTTTCCTGCTGCCATCTGTTCGAGAATGGCAATGGCTTCGTGCACGGTCATGTACCGTTCATCCTGGATATCGAGATAAACCAGGGTGTGTAAGCGCAGGGACAGGTTCAGTGCAATAACATCAATGGAGGTTGTCGGGAACCAGTTCTTCTGCGGGAAGGGGACCGAGCAGGACTTCCCGAACCGGTAGTTCTGGAGACCGGAAAGGCCGCAGACCGCACTTGAGATTGAAGCAGCATGGATAATCGAGGTCCTGATCCCCCGTGACAGCAGCCCGCATCCGCAGATCTGCATGGGTCGTAGAAACCATCGGGTCACCGGCACAGAGAAATACCACACGATCGGTCTCTGCCTTGATCAGGATTTCATCGGGAGACTGCTCTACATCCTCACGCCGGAGCAGATGAACGGGTTTTCCGTAATATTTCTCAAGTTCCTGAAACGATGCACCCATCAGCCGTGGAGGTGTAGATCTCCAGATAGACATGGTCCGCGTTCCGGATACATATCAGTCCCTTTTCTGATATATCACTCGCGTCATACAGCCCAAGGCCGATAAATGTCAGCATTGTTTCAATCCATGGTGATTCAGGAGGGAACTCAGGTACATCCTGTCGGATGCATCCGGACGCGCAGGAAACGGCACGAATCGCGTAGTGATCTGCACGTAGTGCAGGGATATTCATACAGCATCGCATGTTGCAACCTGTATCAGGTGACAGTCCTCAAATGGATTGATCATTTCATGAGAATGTTAATAAGGACTCCTATCAGCATCCCCAGGAAAAGAGAATATGCTGACGTGAGGATGGCAATTTTTGCTCCCAGTTGCTTGTAGAGGACAGCAACGGTCGATATACACGGGAACAAAAAGGATGCTGACAATTGCAAACGTGTATAACTGGACCGCGGTCATGACCGATCCCAGATTTGCGGTACCCGAAAGCACTGCCAGGGTCTCAAATGCAAGTTCTTTCCTGAAGATCCCAAAGAGCAGTGCGGTCGATGCATACGCGGGAAGACCAAGAAGCGAGACCGTGATCGGGGCGACCAGGGACTGGAATATATCGATCACCCCGAAATACTGGAAAAGTCCAAGAAAAACACTCGTAACGATTAACAGGGGCATGGCGATAAACAAAAATTCCTTGATCCGCAACCATGATTTCCTTAGGACGAGTTTTATCCGGGGTTTCCTCAGTGAAGGCATCTCGACGATCATACCGAATTGTTCCCCCGGTGTCAGGCGCGACATGACAATGGCGGTGATGATGATCAGGATAAAAATAATGAGGTATATGGAAAATGCCCAGATGATACCCACAAACGCGGCGACGATCCCCGCAACGACCACGGTCCGGGCAGAGCAGGGTACCAGGGTGATAAGAAATGCCGCAATCGTCTGTTCACGGCGGGTCTTTAAGATCCGGAGACTCATCACCGCAGGTACCGCACAGCCAAATCCGATTACCATGGGAATGATTGCCTCCCCGTGAAGACCAAGCCGGTGCATCGACCGGTCAGCGAGAAATGCTGCACGTGTCATGTAACCGGTATCTTCAAGGAAAGAAAGACCGAGGTAAAAGGTAAAAACGAACGGGAATGCGATCCCAAGACCCGCTTCCATCGCGACAAGGACCGAATAGCCGATCCGTTCAGCAAGCGGGTGCAGTCCGAGGGCTGCAAACGGAGTGAGGATGAATTCCGTAAATCCCCCGACAATCCAGCTCTCCATCCAGGAACCAATAACAAAGACCGAGAGTAGCAGGGAAAAAAGGATCAGGAAGAGGATCGGGATCCCCGGGAAAGCACGGGTAAGGATGCTGTCCAGATCGAATCTTTTTTTCTCCGGACTCTGCTTTACTACTTCTGCAGCAACTCCCTGTGCAAAGTTATGCCGGTTTGTCGCGATTATCTGTCCCACGGACATCTGGTGGCGTTGTTCTATCTCGGTCGCGATGGAAGCCGCCGCAGTCACGGAGCGCGACATCATCACCGGTGCCCTGGAGGGCGAGCAGGTTTTTCCTGGCGCGGAGTGCCCATTGTTTTTTCGAGGCTCCGCAATGCGGCTTCTATATGGTGATCGTACGGGTACATGAAGGACCAGGGGACTGTGATGATGAGAGAGCGAGCGGGAGGATGCGATCAATATTTTTTCCCAATACCGCCGCTGTCGGGAAGTACCTCGCAGCCAAAGATCGTTCCGAGCCTGGCGGTGTCTATGAAAAGCCCCTGACTCTCTGCGATCATCGATCATGTTCACGACAACAATCATCGGCAGCGCATACTCTGCAATCTGGGTCAGCAGGTACAGGTTTCGTTCAAGTTTTGTGGCGTCGAGAACGAGCTATGAGACTGTCAGCGCCATCCTTTTCCAGAAAGCGCCGGACGAGAACCTCCTCTTCAGAATCGCCATCAAGACTGTAGATGCCAGGGAGATCGATGAGTTCTATCTTCTCGTTCTTGTAGCAGACGTTCCCGCACTCGAGCCCGATCGCAGAACCGGGATACTTGTTTACCTCGACACCAAGACCGGTGAGCTGGTTGAAGATCAGGGATTTTCCTGCCCCGGGATTACCGATGAGTGCGATCTTCATGGAGTCCGCTCCACGCAGATCGCCGAGGCATTCTCCGGGCTGAGTGCAACATCACAGTCTTTTACCTGCACGACAATAGACCGGTTCCTGAGTTTGCGCTTGATGATCACCTTCTGACCAGGAACCACCCCGAGATCAAGCAGGCGTTTGGAGCATCCCCGTCCAAGAATATCCCGGACGACGAGCCGGTCACCCTCCCCGAAATCCACCAGTGACCGGGCGTACCTGCAGGTGTCAGGCTGCACTGACCCTCGTATACCGGGTGCCATTTCTGCATGTCCTCCGGGCGGGGACTGGGGAGGCGGGGAGCGGAGGTAGTCGCCAAGGCGATCGATGGTCTCATCCGATACCGCATGCTCGATCTTGCATGCCTCATCCGAGGCCGATGACTGGTCCATTCCCAGGATATCACGCAGGAAACACTGGAGGGTCTCGTGTCGCTTTATGATCTGGCTTTCCCGTTGCGAAACCCTTGTCGGTGATGTGAATGCTGCCATCATCACCAAAAGAGACATCTCCCTGTCGTGCCAGTTCATCCATATCGGTACGTACCTCCCCTTCATCGATATGCAGGGCTGTACCTCAGGTCCGTTGCGGAAGGGGAGCGTGAGAATACCGTCCGGTATGAATACAGATGGCTTCAAGGTAATCTTCCCGCAGCGATGTCCTCATAGCTCTATCTCTTTATATCTGGTATCCGGACAACTAATATTGATTTGGTCAGTCCGTACCCGGTGAAAACACCGATATCCCTGGCTGACGGCATCCTGAACCGGAGGGTATTATGCACATCCAAATGAGAAGACCTAAACAAACTTAACGAACAATTTATACATAGGTTTAATCCGGACCTGGGGAATTGCCATGATATACTGGCTCTATGAGTACCTGCTGAAGCGTCAGATTACCCATGTGCCGGCGCATATCTGTTTTATGATCAGCGGGCAGGATCTGGCAGATGCTCCGGGAAACCTTGCCCTGATCACGTCATGGTGTAATGAGCTGTCGGAGTTTGTCGCCAGGCGCAATCCGTCAGCAGGAAAGGGGATCCGGGGCCTTACCTTCCACATTGGCACATCCGCCCCTGAAGATATGAGGCAGTACCTGGCCGAGGTAAGAAAAATTGGAACAATCTCCCACCTGATCCTCCATATCGGCGACAAGGAAGAAACATATGGCAGGGGTATGGATGTTGTGGTCGCTATCGGGAACAGCGGAAGAGAGGAAATTACTGCCTGTATCCGCAGGATGGCGCAGGATCATCTGCGACCGGAAGACGTCAATGAAAAAACGTTTGAATCCTACCTCACCTTCCAGTATACTCCCGGATGTCGTGATCAAGACCGGGGGAGATCACCTCACGGATTTTCTCATATGGCAGTCGGTGTATTCCGAACTTTTCTTCTCGGACGTAAACTGGAAATACCTCAGAAAAGTGGATTTTTTACGGGTGGTGAGGGATTACCAGTCACGGGTACGGCGTTTTGGAAAATAACGGGCTATCCGAGCCGGATATTAATCCAGCAGGAGGTCCCGCCAATGGTTTTCTCTGCGATGGCAAACCTGTTCTTCAGCGCGGTTGCAAAGGTCTTCCGTTCCGGGACCGCAGTGCACTGCGATGGTCACGGCACCATCGGGCAAATGCAAGATACATTTCCTCTTTTGAGATCTTCGCATCGGCCGCATCGACCCGGGTGATCATGGCCGATACGAATTTTTTCAGGATCTCATCCTTTCCTTTCTTTCCGGACCCCCCCTCTTTTCCCCGGCCTCCCCGAGGGCTCCGCACAACCGGATATTCCGAGGGGACAGCCAACTCCGGTTGTGGCGATGCGACCGGTACCGGGACTGAAGGAGCCGGTGTCACCTGATCGGGTTCAGGCGGCAGCTGCCGCTTCGCTTTCCTGACTTTGGTTGCGGCCGCCGGATCATCTGCGTTAATCACCGGATGGAGAACAGGGGACTGTACCCGGTGCTTTGCCTTTTCATCATGGTCACCTGCAGTGGATCCCATGCTGACTGCAGTATCCTGCAAAAGTCTGTCGGCAAGTGGTTGTTGCGGGTAATCAATTCCCACCATCTCGGCAAGCCTGCGGTTCAGAACATCGCTGATATCCAGTCCCATTTCGGTGGCTTTCAGCAGGATGTCAGATCGTACGACGACTGATACCTTCCTCCATTGGCTGCCCGGATCTGTGCTGCCCGACATAACTTCTCACTGTTTTGATCTGACTGTGAAAGAAATATAGTATACGATTCTGCTATCTCAAAACGATTATCCGTTCCGGGACCCTTTTGCGGCGGCACGCTGGTCGTATATCCTGATGGCACGCAGCAGGTCGATTTTCCTGAAGAGCGGCCAGCACGGGGCGCAGAAATATACCGCGGATTCATGCCCGTTTGCCAGCCAGGGGAGAAAGTTTGATGTACGGTATTCATTTCCCGTCCTGATTATCAGGTCAACCGGCGGGATTCCCCTGCCTTCATGCAGGTGCTGTTCCACCATCTGGACATCAATGGAAGCCGGATCCAGCCCCTCTCCTGCAACAGCAGAAAGTATCTCGCGGGCAGCAAGCACGATCTCGTTTCTCCCCCCGTACGCCAGTGCTATGTTGAGGTGAAAACCCTCATGATCCCTTGTTGCAGCCTCCGCCTTATCTATCGCCTCCTGTAAGTCCCCTGGGAGCATTCTACGGTCACCTACCATCTGGACCCGGATCTTATATTTTTTCACCCGTTCATCATGGAGTATGGCGAGGAATTTTTCTTTGAACAGGGCGAAGAGATCATCAACCTCGTCCTTTTTCCGGGAAAAATTTTCCGTAGAAAATGTATAGAGGGTAATATGCCGTATGCCAAGTTCGTGTGCCCAGTCGAGCATCTCCTCGGTTTTGTCGGCCCCGGCACGATGCCCCCGCGGTGGTATCAATACCCAGCATCTTTGCGTACCGCCGGTTGCCGTCCTGAATGATGGCGATATGGTTGGGCACCCGCTGGCACTGCATCTTAAGATACTGTTCATACAGCGGGTCGATCAAAGACCGGATCATAAGGGAGTTACCTCGACGATCATCCCGCCATTCGGATACCGTTCCACCACGTATTTTTTTCCCGGGCAGTTCATCGGCATTTTTTTCCAGCAGCCACCATGCCATCTCGATACGGTCATGTTCCACCTCAAAACTCCCCGGTTCAAATAACTGTTCACAGCACCGGGCGCAGCGCCCGTGGTGTTCCGGTAAAGGCTCGAGCACGCCATACACAATGGTTCCGTCCGGTGTGATCTCATCAAACGGCCGGGCCGTATTCTCTGCCGTCCGTTTCAGTCTCTCCCGCAGCTGCACGGAATCCTTGAAGGAAGAAGAACACCAGTGCACCTTTTCATGCCGGCACAGTTCATCTGCCCATTCCCGTGCACCCTGGATCGCATTATGCAGATCATCGGCGGGTTCATACCCCCTGGTGCGCATCCCGTACGCATTGGTATCGCCCCATTCCAGTTCGTTTATATTGAGAAAGTCCAGGTACGGGAGTGCCGGAACAAGCAGTTCAAGGCCGGGCAGCGAGGGGACTTCCATACCGATGGAATACCCCATCTCTTTTGCATGCTTTGCCGACCTGATATAGTCAGAGTCGAGGATGGTATCCCAGCATTCACGTGGCGGGTGGAGCCGGATCTCA
Organism: uncultured Methanoregulaceae archaeon; assembly: GCA_963721245.1. Taxonomy (GTDB): domain Archaea; phylum Halobacteriota; class Methanomicrobia; order Methanomicrobiales; family Methanospirillaceae; genus Methanoregula. The sequence goes on from CAVRIL010000002.1 coordinate 608,941, forward strand.
TCGACAAGCCCCTTCATCCGTGCAAGCTCGCCATCGTCAGGAGATTTTCCCGTGTAGAGATGAATATGGTGGTCCGGACCGAAATGATCTTTCAGCAGCCTGCAGTATCCGGTCACCGTATCGGGGCACAGGAGCGGCTCGCCTCCCGTAATACCCGTACCAAGGGCGCTCATATTTTCTGCCTCCTCTATGATCTGGGCCGGAACATCGATCGGGTGTTCATTTGCATAGACGGTGTCGGTACCTTTTCGCTCACTGGACAATGGGCAGTACCAGCAGGAACGATTGCACCGTCCCGTAACAAAGAGTACCATCTTTGCACCCTGGTGACAGAGGATACATCCGTGTGAAAGTGACATGCCAGCTCCTGACCGGAAACGAGATCTGACCCGGGATCAGTTCTTACTTTTTTGTGAGCAAAGCACAAAACCCTTGTGTGCATGACAGAGCATGTGAATGGAGGGATTTTTGTGCACAGGTCAGCAGGTCCTCTGTCCCGGGGGATTTACCCCGGTGACCTGAGAATTCCGGCTCACGAGCAGATTATACGCATCGTGCGCACGGTTATACCTCACCAGAACATTCCTGCAGTTCAAGAAGTGATCCATAGGGCGCCGATGTAATCAGGTCATTTTCCGGAGTGATATGATAGGAGGGCAGCATCGCATACACTGGTGCCTTTGCGGTCCCGTCGCACAGTTTGAAGACATGGGATCGGGTGTCCCCGAGTTCGGCAGACATCTTTATACCGGCAACATTGATGCGTTTTCCGATATGCAGGTGCAGTTTTGACAACCGGAGAAACCGGGATCCGTCAGAAAGGCGGTATGATTCCCGTTTCATCGCATCCTTCCGGAGGATCGCGTAACTGTACTTGATATCTGTGTTCACATAACGGTAGGAGTCCTCGCAACCGGCAAGGGTTTCCATCAGCCGGGGCAACCGTATCGGTGGAGCGGTCTCAAAACTCCAGCAGCGGGGGGCGGTGCAGGTCGAACCCCAGATAAATGAACACGGGGCATAAATGGAAAGCCCCTTTTTCAGGAGCTCAACGGTCAGGGAACGCATCCTGGTCGCATTCTCCTCGTCTGCTGGTTCGACGATCAATATCGAACCATCAGGGGCGAGCCGTTCTGCAAGACGGGTGACGATATCAACCCGGATGTCCTGGGTGGCATCAGGGAGTTCGTTAAGAACATTGGAGAATATCAGCAGGTCGATCCGGTCCGGAACGGCCGCAGGATCGATCGTCCTTATATCAGTTTTAACGGGAGGTTTGAGGGAAACCCTTCCTCCCCGGGGGACAAAGGCATTGCGCAGGTAGGTGAACGCCTCAATGTGCTCCTCGGATCTCTCCAGGGACCAGACGGTTGCGCGGGCGTCATCAAGACGGGAGTAGAAATCTGCTATTGCAAGCGGGACGACCCGGGCCCGGTCCCGACATCAAGGATGGTCATCGTTTTCTTCACCAGCCCTTCACGTGCGAGCATCCTGAGCAGGTATTCTGTCTGCATAACATAGACCGGGAGGTGATAGGCGAGGTAGCCAATCACGCTGTAGGCTTTCGTGTATCGTAATGATCGCTTGTGTGCGGGTTTCCAGTAATCGTCCTTCTGGGCTACAATCGCCCTGCGGAGCCGTTCAATGATGACCGGATCGTCCCAGGGTTTTCCTGTTTTCCGGGTGATATACTCCTCAATACTCTGTGCAAGAAGGTCAGGAATACGTCTCCCGGTGAAGAATGCTTCCTGCCTTTTGCATTCCTCAGGAGTCAGGACGTAAGGCTGTGCCGGGGGATCCGGGTGATCTCAACATCCCCGTTTATTTTTTTTGCCATGAGACCGAGAGCGGGAAGCCGGGGTGCAAGGATGTTGAGAAGATCAGGCATGGTCAGGGGATCATCGAGGCAGGGCAGGACCTCGGACAGGAAAAATACCGGTTTTGCGGCGGCCATATATTTTATTGTCGAAATAATCTGTTTTTCTGCCATCGGTTTGCAGGTTATTTGGAGATGAGCGATATTACATCTTTGTATGTGAAAATGGGAAAAAGATTCCTTATGACCTCCCATATGTCATCTTAAAACGGCATCCGAAGTTAAATTACATCACGGTATACCTTTTTGGGATGAGCTGAAATCCTCACACTATTCTTCACAACGCTCTTTTTGGCTAGGACGTAATGCTCGGCCGAAGAGAATTGCTTTGAGTGGTAATTCGAGCAGGTAATAAGTACATCGAATGCTCGGATCGTTTCCGGGGGACGGTTCCCCTCAGATACTCGGCGATTCACGATTTGAAAAAGTCTCAGGGCGGCAAGGAGTCGCTGTTTTCGGATAATCCAATCTCAGCTGAAGTGATTCGAATGCGATTATACCTTCAGGTCTGTCAATCACATACAGTCATGCATCCGTGGTCGCTAAATACGCCACGGATGTGTCGGTGAAGAAACCTATAACAAACTGGTGGCCGAGACAAAACCCCGCCGGCAGAATAAGGTCAGATTGCAAGCATACGCTCGATTGCTTTCCGGGCACGATCCGCGATCTCTTTGGGCACAGTAACACGGGGTTGCAGTGAGACAAGCGCATCACGGACTTTTTTCAGGTCGGTCTTCTTCATATTCCGGCAGATTGCAGTCTTCGATAAAGGATAACACTGCCTGGATGGGCATTCCCGGGCGAGGCGGTGCAGGATGCCTGCTTCAGTGCCGATGATGAACTCTTTTTTGTCAGAATCGCAGACATGCCTGATGATACCCGAAGTACTTGCGACATGATCGGCCAGATCGATCACCTCGGGGCGGCATTCAGGGTGAACCAGGACAACCGCACCGGGATGAAGAGCCTGTGCCTTCCGCACGTCATCCGGGGTTATCCGGTCATGGACGATGCAGAATCCTTCCCATGGAAGGATCTCTTTTTTGGTAAACCGCTGGACGTACCGTCCAAGATTCCGGTCAGGAACGAAGATTACACGATCTTCCGCTAGAGAATTGACCACCTTCACCGCATTTGACGAGGTACAGCAGATATCGCTCTCCGCTTTTACTTCAGCGGATGTGTTCACGTAGCAGACCACGGGAGCATCCGGGTACCGCGATTTTACGAGTTTCAGTTCCTCGGCCGTGATCATTTCCGCCATCGGGCAGCAGGCGTCCTGGGCCGGCAGCAGGACCATCTTCTCCGGGGAGATAATGGCGGCGGTCTCTGCCATGAAATCAACGCCGCAGAATACAATGACATCGGCGTCCATGCTGGCAGCTGCCCGGGAAAGTTCAAGGGAATCGCCCGTCAGATCTGCAATATCCTGCACTTCAGCGGGCTGGTAATTATGCGCAAGGATAATCGCCCTGCGCTCATCTTTGAGACGAAGAATTTCCTCATGGATCGTTAAAGCAGCCTGCACCCGCTTCACTTCCGTACTTGTATGGGTTCAGTCTGCGTATGAACTCTATGGGTCCTGTACCACTACAGATAACGATTCTCAAGGCCTCTCACATGCTGTGACCGTCCCTGAACAGGATGTTTAAGCAACCTGCCGACGCACCTATCTCTCAGGACATGAAACTTATCCTTGCTGACCGGGAAGAACGGGTTATCGTATGTAGGCCGGCGCCACTCGAACAGATACTCCTTGAAGCGGGTATCAACCCCCTCGAAGTACTGGTAACCCGCAACGGGACGCTGATAGTCTGAAGATGCGATTGTGGGAGCCGATGATGTGATCCGGGTTATCCGGATTGCACACGGGGGGTGAGCAGGTGAACCTGAATAATTCTCGGTCCCCGGTATGTTCCCGTGTGCATGGAGCCGGCAGTCATATACCAGCGGCATAACAGTCGTCATCTCTGCAGTCATCATTTTGCAGCGGATATTGAATCGCGTGTCGGTGACGCGATAAAAACCCGCCGGATGATCGTCCCGGGGGATCGCGTGGCAGTTGCTCTCAGCGGGGGCAAGGACAGCACCGCACTGCTTCTCCTGCTGGTCAGCCTTCTTCCCTCAATGGATACTGTGAAGCTTGTCGCCATCACGATTGATGAGGGAATCGCAGGTTACCGGGAAGCAACGATCAGGGCAGCAGAAGACCTCACCAGCCGCCTGGGGATCGAACACCACTGCATCTCCTTTGCGGAGCTGTTCGGGCATTCACTGGATGCAATCCTGAACGGGAGGGAAACCCAGGCCTGCAGTATCTGCGGCATCCTTCGCAGAAAGGCGCTGGTCGTCGGGGCCAGACGGGCAGGCGCAACAAAGCTTGCTACCGGTCATAACCTTGATGACGAGGCACAATCGGTGCTGATGAACGTATTGAGGGGCGACCTGCCCCGTCTTGTCCGGGATTCCGGCGCTGACTCATCCGGAAGGTTTATCCCCCGGATCAAACCGCTCTCCGTGATTTCGGAAAAGGAGATTGCCACGTATCTTATGCTGAAGAATGCATGGCACGAACTACCGGAGTGCCCATACACACGGTATGCATTGCGGAGGGAGGTCAGGTCGATGCTTTCGGGTTTTGAACATAAGCATCCCGGGACGATGCTCAATCTTATGAAGAGTAAAGAGAAGATTGAGGATTCCTGTATGAGCCCTGTCGTTCTCTGCTCCACTCCGGACCTGCCGTGCCTGCGGTGATCCCTCAAGCAGGGATCTCTGCCAGGTGTGCGCTCCTTCTGCAGTCAGCTGGGAAGATGAGAGGCCTGGCACCGATCCTGTCCCGGATATCCGTCTCGGATGGGTGTAAATATTCATCTTCCCCGCACGGACAAAACCGACGATCGTGAGGCCGGTTTTTTCTGCAATTTCAACCGAAAGGGTTGTCGTGGCACTGCGCGAGATGATCACCGGGATATTTGCAATGAGGCACTTGCGCACCATCTCTGAGGAGATCCTTCCTGATGAGACGACAAAAGTCCGGGAAAAATCGATACCGGCACGAAGCCCGTAACCGATCACCCGGTCAACTGCATTATGCCTGCCGATATCCTCAGACACTGACAGGACAGAATCACTAGTCGAGCAGGGCGACGACGTGGATCCCCCCGGTGATCCGGTGAAGATCCGATGCGAGGGCAGTTTTGATCGATTCCTCAATTTTTTGAGTGGTGATGATAAAATCAGATTGTATCTTCGGGAGTTTTTCGGCATCGATGAACGAGACACTTCCCCCGCAGCCGGACAGAATCGTCTTTTTTGGCCCAAGCACCTTGAACAGGTTTTTGGTGATGACACTGATCCGGTTCTTCTCGATCCGGATGGATTCGATCTCGTCAACTCCCTTGATGATCTGTTCGGTAAAGAGATAACCGGTGACAAACTCCTCGAGCTGCACCGGGCTCATCATCGCTGTCATTGCATGCCTGCCGTTGACAAAAAGGGCAACAGGAACTTCTTCGACTACCTCGTGAAGTTCTGTTCTCGAATGTCATCTGCCGTCAGACCTTTATACAGGACATCATCCGGTACATTTTTTCATGAGTATTCATAGTTATCCCGGTCCCCACCTGCACGTCTTTATGTGTCAGAAATATCACATCGTCATAGCACCTCATCCATACTCCCGCTCCGGTAGCCTTCAAGGTCAAGCGTGATATAGGTAAACCCGATCGATTTGAATTTCTTCACCAGTGCCGGCCGGATATCCAGTATTTTTCCCATATCCTCTTTATGCACTTCTATCCGGGCACTGTTACCATGCAGGCGTACCCTGAGCTGCCCGAATCCCAGATGTCGTGAGGAACTCCTCCGCCTCTTCAATTTTGCGGAAGTTTTCCCTCGGTAATTTCTTCTCCGTAGGGTATACGGGATGAAAGACAGGCAGCGGATGGTTTCTGCCATACTGTGAGCCCGAGATCCCGGGCTATGTCCCGGATATCCTGTTTGGTGATCCCGGCTTCGATAAACGGGTGGATGATCCCTTCTTCGGTCGAAGCAGCAAGTCCCGGGCGGTGTTCACCTGTATCCGAGACATTTATCCCGTCAGCGATGCAGGCAAGACCCAGTTCTGCTGCCCTCTGTTTCAGATATCCTGCCGAGATTTTTTTGCAGAAATAGCAGCGGTCAGCCGGATTATTCCGGAACTCCTCATATTCCATCAGAGGGCACGGGGATGAATCTCCAGGTCAAGCCCGAGCTCGCGGGCAATCTGATATGCCTGTTCCCGTGCAGCTCGCGGTACAACCGGGCTGTCAAGAAGGATGCAATGGCTCTTATCTCCGAGGACCAGGCGGGAGATTGCCGCCAGAAGGGAGCTATCAACCCCACCGGAAAATGCGACCAGCATCGAACCACGCTTTCTGATATTCTCTTCAAGGATCCGCCGTTTCTCCAGCAACGTCATACGAACTCCGGAGCCCTGTGGAACATGACAATATACAGCCTACCTTCAGGGTTTTCAGGCTTCAGAACCGCACCGCTCCGACGATGAGTCCGGAGAGCTGCCACACGGGTTCTCATCTTCGTCGCGCAACTGGCGACAGATGTCACAGATCCGCTTCACGAGGTTGATCTGCTTGCCGTCTTTCAGATCCTGGGCAAGCAGCCCGATTGATTCTCTTCACATCGTTCTCAAACTCGATCCGGTACCCGCGTTTTCCCGAAAGGTACTGGGATACCGCAGAGGGTGCAATCTCCAGCATACGCGCTGCTTCAACCTGGGATACTCCACACCTGACCAGTTCGACGGCAATCGCTGCACGGATCGCCGGCAGAACATCCCAGACAATTTTCTGGCAGGGGGCTTCCATCACATCACAACGTTTAAGTTATTACAATCGTGACATAATACATTGCATTCACAATTGTGAATTATTATCGCAACCTGTATCGCGTCAGTCTCACTGCTGACTGAGGCATCTCAGGAATACACGACGATGATAACTGACCAGCGTTCCGTACGACCGGAATAAGTAAAGATATGTTCAGGCAGCACAGAATACAACTCATATCAGCGCATAACAGTCAGACCTGGGTCCGGATCATGGGAGAAAAACGCATCGTCTATATGGATCATTCCGCCACCACCTACACCAAAAAGGAGGTCCTGGAAGCGATGATTCCCTATTACAGCGAACATTTCGGGAATCCTTCATCGATCTACAGTATCGCAGGCGATTCGAAGAAGGCGATCGATACTGCCCGCGTACAGGTTGCAAAGGCCATTGGGCGCGGAACCGGATGAGATATATTTCACCTCGGGCGGGAGCGAATCCGACAACTGGGCGATCAAGGGGATTGCTTTTGCCAACCGGAAGAAGGGCAACCATATCATTACCTCCGCAATCGAACACCATGCGGTTCTCCATACCTGCCAGTACCTGGAAAAAGAAGGATTCACCGTAACCTACCTCCCGGTGGACCAGATACGGGATGATCGATCCCGCGGATCTCGAAAAGGCGATCACGGAAAAGACGATTCTCATCTCTGTCATGTTTGCCAACAACGAGATCGGGACAATCGAACCGATCGCCGAACTCGGGGCCATTGCACGCAATCATAAGATGTATTTCCATACCGATGCTGTGCAGGTCATCGGGAACGTGCCGGTTGATGTGAAGGCACAGAACATCGACCTGCTCTCCCTCTCCGCCCACAAATTCTACGGTCCAAAAGGGGTCGGTGCACTGTACATCAGAAAAGGCGTGAAGATCGACAACCTGATCCACGGGGGAGGGCAGGAACGGAAACGACGGGCCGGGACAGAAAACATTGCAGGTATTGTCGGTCTCGGCAAAGCCATCGAACTTGCAACCGCAGATATTGAAGGGCACAACCTGCGCATCCGGAGCATGAGGGATCGGCTCCTCCAGGGCATCCTCACAAAGATCCCCGCCACAAGTCTCAACGGCCACCCGGAGAAACGGCTGCCGGGGAATATCAACGTCAGTTTTGAGTTCATCGAAGGGGAGTCCATGCTCCTGTGGCTTGACGACGAGGGTATCTGCGCCTCGACCGGCAGTGCCTGCACCTCCGGGTCGCTGGAACCTTCCCATGTCCTGCTCGCCACGGGTCTTCCCGTGGAAATATCTCATGGTTCGCTGAGGCTGACTCTCGGGGACGTCAATACCGAACAGGACGTGGATTTCGTTCTCGAGGTATTACCAAAGGTTGTATCCCGCCTGAGGGATATGTCTCCGTTGTACCAGAAGAGCGGAAAGGAGGGAGGCTGCGATGTACAGTGACAAGGTCATGGACCATTTCAAGAATCCCGCGCAATGTCGGCGAGATTGAAAATCCCGACGGCGTGGGTGAGGTCGGGAACCCGGTCTGCGGGGATATCATGAAGATATTCCTGAAAATCGAGAACAATATCATCACCGATGCCAGATTCAAGACCTTTGGCTGCGGGGCGGCAATCGCATCCAGCAGCATGGCAACAGAACTTATCAAAGGAAAGACTCTTGAAGAGGCCTGGGAGGTATCCAACAAGGCCGTGGCCGAGGCTCTCGAAGGTCTGCCCCCGATAAAGATGCACTGTTCAGTGCTTGCTGAGGAAGGAATTCACAATGCGATCAATGATTACCGGAAGAAACAGGGTCTTGAGCCATGGGTCGAGAAAAATCCCCACTCCCACGAACACAGCGAAGATCTTACCTGTGACCATTAGCCGGACTCGGACAGGGGAATTTCTGGTGAACCATGTTATCAGAACGCGAACGCGAACGATACAAACGGCAGATGATGCTCTTTGGAGACGAGGGGCAGGAGAGGCTTAAAAAAGCCCATATTTTTATTGCCGGTGCCGGTGGGCTTGGTTCACCGGTTTCACTCTATCTTGCAGTTGCCGGTATCGGAACGCTTACCGTTGTGGACCGGGATGTCGTTGACCAGTCCAACCTTAACCGCCAGATCCTCCATTATGATCGCGATATCCGGGAGGAAAAAAACCGAGTCTGCGGAGGAGAAACTCAGTGCAATCAACCCTGATATAACGGTCAGGGTCATTCATACCACCATTGAAGAAAACAATGCGGAGGATCTTGTTGGCAGTGCGGATGGCATTGTCGATGCAATGGATAACTATCCTGCCCGGTATCTGCTCAACGATAGTCTCGATACGGAAAAAAATTCCTCTTTTTCACGGGGCCGTTTGCGGATTTTACGGGCAGGCAACCACCATCTTACCGGGTCAAAGTGCATGTTTTGCCTGCATCTTCCCAAAAGCCCCCCCAGTGGAGATATTCCCGGTAATTGGCGTGACTCCCGGTATAATCGGTATGATTCAGGCAACCGAGGTCCTGAAATATCTCCTTAACAAAGGAGAACTCCTGACCGACCGGTTGTTCATCTGGGACGGGATTACAGGCGCGGGCAGAGGAAATCCGTATGGAGAGGAATCCCCGTTGTCATGCGTGCAGTTCTTTGTGCGAAATACCGGGTGATACACCATGAAGGTCAAGGTACGTTTTTTCGCAAGGTTCCGTGAACTCATCGGGAACGAGATTATCACTGAGGTTGCGGAAGGGACAACTCTCCCCGACCTGGTAAAACAGGTTGCCGGGAAGAACCGTGAAGGATACGATGCGATTTTCGATGAAAGCGGTCGTTTCCGCGAGTTTGTAATCCTGATGCGGAACGCCCGGCGGGTTGATATCGAGAATGCGGCAAGGCAGATAGTCACCGACGGTGATGATATTGCAGTCTTCCCGCCGGTTGCAGGCGGCTGAGGGTGACAGGATGATCGCAATCCAGAATGAGGATATCGATATCGGCAGGCTGATCCAGGAAGCAAAGCAGCAGGGTACCGGGGCAATTGTTGTCTTTGACGGGATTGTCCGTGATGATGACATCTGCGAGATGGAGCTCGAAGCCTACGAGGAGGTCGCTCTTCATGAACTCGAAAAGATTGCCCGCGAAGCGACCGAGAAATTCAATCTCCTCCACGTTGATATCATTCACCGGATCGGCCGTCTTTCCATCGGTGAGAATATCCTTGTCATCGTTGTCGGAGGCGGTCACCGGGAGGAATCATACTGAGGATCCCGGTTTATTATCGAGGCGATCAAGGCCGGCGTCCCGATCTGGAAGAAGGAACTGACAAAGAACGGGGGACGGTGGGTTCCGGGCGAGCACGCGCACGGCTCAGGCAAATCACGATAACCCCTCTGGCAGCGGGAAAAAATCTCCGTTTTTCGGCTCTGCAGAAATCCTTTTTCGAAAATCTGAAGCCCCCCTTGCGCCATCCCTGCCCCCGTTGGGGGCGGGCGCATACGATTCCACCGTATTACCCGAGAAATCCCGATCCGGGTAATACAGCACTATCGCGACTGGGGCGCCACAGCGGCGGGGCGAAGCCCCTGGAGCGTCATCAGGAAGGAGGATTTCTCCAGAGCCCGGTTTTCATTCATTTATGAATTATTCAGCTGCTCCAGACGACGGCAGGCTTCCTCCAGCGTCTCATCTTTCTTCGAGAAGGTAAACCGGAGCATGTTCCGGCCTCCCGTATGATAGAATGAGGTGCCGGGAACCGCGGCAACACCAATCTTTTCGACCAGGAAGCGGGCGAAATCGGTATCTTTCATACCAAATCCGGAAATGTCCGTGAAGATGTAGTAAGCACCTTCTGGTAACTGGCAGCTGAACCCGGCCTTCCGAAGTCCCTCAAAGAGAATCATTCTTTTCCGGTCGTACATGGCTGCCAGGTCCTGATAGTAGTTTTCCGGCAGCATAAGTGCTGAAACGCAGGCATGCTGCAACGGCGCCGGTGCTCCTACCGTCAGGAAGTCATGGATCTTACGGATTCGTTCCGTGATCCCGGCACAGGAAAGGGCATACCCAACGCGCCACCCGGTGACGCTGTAGGTCTTGGAAAAACTCCCGATGGTGATGGTCCGGTCCTGCATTCCGTCGAGGGATCCGATCGAAACATGTTTTTTTCCGTCGTAAAGGATATGTTCATAGATCTCGTCTGTGATGGCGACCGTGTCGTTCTCAGTACAAAGGTCAGCGATGAACCGGAGTTCTTTCTGAGAAAAGACCTTGCCGGTCGGATTATTGGGGGAATTCAGGATGATTGCCCGGGTCTTTTTGGTGAATCCCGACTTCCATGCCTCCTCATCGATCGAGAAATCATCCAGCAGGGACACGAACCGCGGAACTGCACCGGAGATCTCCGCATCCGGGCCGTAGTTCTCATAGAATGGTTCCGGCACAACCACTTCATCACCGGGCTGGATAACGGCAAGCATGGAGGCCATCATCGCTTCCGTCGAACCGCAGGTGACGGTGATCTCAGTTTCCGGGTTAAAACTCATCCCGTTATACTGTTTTACCCGTTCTGCCAGTGCCTCACGGAGATTCCGTGCGCCCCATGTGATCGCATACTGGTTAACATCATCAAGTACGGCCTCGCATGCAGCGGCTTTAAGTTCAGCCGGACAGGAAAAATCAGGGAAACCCTGCGCAAGGTTGATTGCATTATACTGCAGGGACAGGCGGGTCATCTCCCGGATTACCGATTCGGTAAAATGATCAGCCCTTGACGAGTGGGCGGAAAAAAAACCTTCCCGGGGATTTGCCGCTGGTGTCCTGTCAGGGCCGGCCTTTGCTGGGTTCATCAGATCAGAGGTTGGCGTAAAGAGAAATATAATGAGGGGATGCAGGTTCCCCTTCTCTCATACGATCGGATTTTGCATATTCATTCTTTTCTTTGGGAAAAAAGCCGTTGATATCTAACTTTCAACCATATGTATCAGGTTCTCCATCACTGCATCGACGGCTTTCCAGTCGGCGAATGCGTGTGCTGCATGAATGAACGGCTTGCCCTCATCCCCGGCTTTCACCATCTCGGGGTCAAGAGGAATGCCGCCAAGGTAGGGGACACCAAGATCCTCTGCGGCCTTCTTCCCGCCGCCCTTGCTGAACAGGTCGATTTCCTCGTGGCAATGGGGGCAGATCATTCCGCTCATGTTCTCGATTACCCCAAGCACCGGGATATCCAGTTGTTCGATGAACCTGGCCGCCTTGATTGCATCCATGACCGCAACTTCCTGAGGTGTCGTAACGATGACCGCCCCCCTCACATTGGGTGCAATCTGGGCGATCGTAAGCGCCTCATCACCCGTGCCGGGCGGCAGGTCGACAACGAGATAGTCAAGCGACCCCCAGTGGACATCGGTCAGGAACTGCCGGATTGCTCCCATTTTCATCGGTCCCCTCCAGACCACCGGGGTGCTGGTGTCGGGGAGCAGGAATGCCATCGACATGACTCCAAGATTTCCGGCGACATGGACCGGCTCAATCGCATGGGGGAGCAGGGCGGGACGCTGATTTTTCGATGCCCAGCATTTTGGGAATATTCGGCCCGTGAAAATCAAGGTCCAGCAAACCGACGTTCTTTCCATGGTTGGCAAGGGCAAAGGCGAGGTTTACAGACACGGTCGATTTACCTACTCCGCCTTTTCCACTCAGCACAAGGATAACGTGTTTTACATCGATCTTTGCTTTCGGTGGCAGTCCTTTGGGGGTGCTCTCGTGATGTGCGGACGGGCAGGTAGCACAGTTTTCTGTGCAGGTTGTGTCATCACATCCACGTTCTGGTGTTTTCTCATTTGCTGTCATGCTGATATTGGTTCTCCGTACCTGTGGGTTGGGACGATTTTCCCCAGGATTGATCAGTTATCAGTTTTTTACCGGCCTGTGCAAGAAGATTGTTCACAGGTTCCGATATTCATCTTAACCGTATCCGGGACCGTTGCCGGTATTCGCCCGGAATCCATGTCGTGCGAGATCACAATAAATGTTTTCGTCCCAGCACGCGGGGATATTCCCGGGCCGGCACCGGTTTTTCTCCATAGGTTACTCAATACATCTTGACACCGGTACAATCTTTTCCGCTTAGTCCGACAGGACTCCCAGGGTTATTATGAGATTCAGATGGGGACCCCCGTCAACGGCAAGCACATGTAATCCTTCTTGTGCGAAATATGGTCGAGGAGTCTGGTTATTGCTGGTCTTGCCGACACCTCCTTTTCCGGTGATGACAACCCGATACCTCTGCCCGTGGCGTTGCTCATGAGGTTTTTACGGTGATCGCCCATCACTCCCGTAAGGAGAATCATATCCCAAGCCCGATCCGCCTGCGCTCGATATGGTCAGCTATGAGCACAGATGCCTTTACCGGGTCCGGTTCTACCGCGAAGCTTGCATGTACTGCGTCGTTCAGGCCTTCCGTCAGAAGAGACACCACGGGCGGGCTGCCCGAGATATGGGGCATCACACCGAGCACGGTGTATACACCCGATGCAACGAAATATGCCCCGATCGAAACGGCCTTCTGCGAATACCATTCCGGCGCAGCTCCGGCGAGAGGTAATTTATGGATAGGGACATTGAGCGCGTTGCCAAGTTCAGCAGCCAGTACCAAAATCCGGGAATTATCCACGCAGGATCCCATGTGAAGCACCGGGGGGATTCCCAGCGACTCGCAGACAGCCCGCAGACCATCACCCGCCAGCGCAGCTGACTGCGGCTGGAGGAGCCCGGCTTTGCCCGACGCAATTGCAGCGCAACCGGTCTCAACACAGAGAATATCCTTCTTTATGAGCTCCTTAGCAAGCGTTACGTGCCCGTAATCGTGTTTCACATGCGGGTTGTTACACCCCACTATTCCGACAGCCCCCCTGATCTTACCAGCTGCTATTACGTCGATGAGCGGCTTGAACGTACCCCCGAGCGCCTTCCTGATTGCCTCGTTTGAGAACCCGGACATTACCTGTACAGGCTTTCCGGGAATTATGACCCTTTTTGGATTACGGTTCCTGAAATTCTCCACTGCCATCCTGACGATCGCCTTGGCAGTCATGTAGCCGTTTTCGGGATGGAAGTCGAAGAAGTATGATCCCGGAATTGCAGCTTTGGAACTCGTTGATATAATCAGGGTATGGAAGCAGACTGGCTGTTCTCGGCAGCGACGGGAATATACACTGGTAATCAACGATCATCGCCTCAAGGGCGCCGGTGGTGATGACAAGTTCCTGGTTAAGGTGATTGCCGGACATGGGGATTCCCTTACGCATCAGCAATTCACTGCCCGTGCAGCAGAGTCCGACAAGGTTGATCCCTTGTGCACCGTAGTTCTTTGCCAGTGCCAGCAACTCAGGATCGCTTGTTGCCTTCACCACCATCTCGGAGAGCACCGGGTTATGCCCGTGAACCGCGACATTCACGTGATCTTCTTTCAGAACGGCGAGGTTGATATGGGACTTCACGGGCGATGGCGTACCAAATAGTACATCGGAAATATCGGTCCCCATCATCGATCCGCCCCATCCGTCCGAGAGGCTGCAGCGAAGGCCCTGCAGAAGCATGCCGGTATAATCCGCCCCGACTCCCATCTGGATCCGGTGCATGGAGTCAACTACCTCGCGATCGATTCCTCTCGGTGAGATTCCGGCTTTACCCCAGACCTCCCGGGTTGCTTTCGGGGCACGGCTGAGGAACTGGAGCGTGTTTTTCACCATCCCGAACTCTTCGAGCATGGCATGCCCAAGCTCGGCGGCGAGCTTTTCCGGGCTTTTGCCATCGGTCGCGATGCCGAATTCTGTTGAAATTTTCCGGAGTTTCTCCGGGTCAGTAATGCCGTAATCCCTCGTCTTTCCGGTTCCTACAAGATATAATGTCTCGACGATATCGCGTCCGTGATCCGAGTGGGCTGCTGCTCCGGTCGCTATCGTGTCAAGCAGGTTGCGGGCGACAATCAGGTCCGAATCTGCACCACATACCCCGCGGACGCGATGGGGAGGGATGATACGACAGGGACCCATGGTACAGCGGGCACAGGAAAGGCCGGATTCGCAATATTTGCACGGGGGCTGTTGCATCTCGAACCGGTCCCAGACGGTTTCGATGCCTTCCCGCATCGTCATCTCAATAAGAGGTTTGGCGTTCTCATCGATAGTCCTGGCATCTTTTTTCTGAACAATCAGGGCAGGATTCAGGAGGGCCATCCGCGCACGGTCAAGCTCGCACACGTCCATCTTTCCCTGGATAATTACAGGTTCTGGTTCATCTGTCATCAGGAGTCAGTCCATTGGCTTGGTTAGTGGGTAATATTCAAAGGAAGTATATACCTCTTTGTTTCGATACAGGAGATTACCCATCAGATGACGGACCGCTGGAAGTAAAAATCCCTTTTTTTGCTTATTTTGGAAAAAGACTGATGGGGAGGCCGGGATCTCCTGAGCGTAACCCCTCCGGTGGTTCGGGCTGGATCAACTGGATGCCGTCAGGACCGGAGAGAGATCACGCCAGACCGAGCTCTTTCAGTTTCTCCAATGTTGGTACACCATCATTATCCCAGCCCCGCTGGGCGTAGTACTGGGAGAGCAGCGGTTCACGTCTCCAGACCCTGCCTTTGGGTTCCCCCTCGCCGAGGGGCACCGTAAGGAGCCGTGTCGGGAAGCGTATCGTCGGCCTTCGTGTAACCTTCCTTCATGTTGAATAGCTTCTGGACGTTCCAGATTCGTTCACCGATCTGCATGATTTCCTTCTCGCCAATGGGCATCCCGGTCACAGCCGCAGACGAGTGCGGCGTAGTCAGGTGCACCCATCGGTGCGAGCGATGTGAAGAGGCAGATTCCCGCTGCATCGATTGCAGCGGTCAGATCCTGGAAAGCCTTGGTCATCGATGCCTTCCCGTCATCAGTGAAACGGATCCATCTTCACCGGAAGGCCGATGACCTCCGGGGAGATCATATACCCGTTAATATGGTCGCCGCCTCGGACACCGGTTGCATAACTCAGTCCCTGTCCCTGCAGTCCCCGGGGATCGTAGGCAGCAAGTTCGAGTTTCTTGACACTCATAGAGAGTTCGGGGTGGCCATTTTTCGTTGCAAACCGGAATGATCCATCGGCCATTTCGTTACCTATCCCCTCACGGTGTCCCATCTTCCGCACAAGCTCGGTCATGGCTAGCACCGTCACCCCATGCATATCTTCTCCCTGATGAATCCTCTCTGAGAGAGTTCCATCGCGCAGGCGATGGTGACACCGGCAGAGATTGCATCGAGGCCGAGATCATTGCAGAAGTTGTTCGCCCGGGTGACCCATGCAAGGTCATCGATCCCACAGTCAGCCCCGAATGCCCATGCATTCTCGTACTCCGGCCCTTCTCCTTCAATACCGTCAATCTTCGTGCCCCGCCCGCACGCGACAAAACAGCCGTAACAGGGCTTCTTCCTTACAAGTGTGGTTTTTGCCATCGTCTCACCGCTGACATTGTCCGCGGTCGGGAAGTAGGCGCTCTGGTGGTTCCGCGTCGGGAGGATGTAATTGTTGTTGATGAGGTTCATCAGGACATCGGTGCCGTAATCTGACAGACTCTGGCTGGTCACCTGACCGGCCTGGATCTTCTTTCTCGCCGATTCAACAGCCTCCTTGAACTTTACGGATCTGCGGGACGAATCTTTCCAGCACCCTCGGACTGCGACCGCTTTTAGGTTCTTTGAACCCATGACTGCCCCGAGTCCCCCCCGCCCTGCCGCACGAAACTGGTCGCTCATGACGCATGCAATCAGGCTCAGTTTCTCACCGGCCGGACCGATGCAGGCAATACGGATGAGGTTATCGCCAATATCTTTCTGGATCGCCAGCAGTCGTCTCAAGAACTGTCTTCCCCCAGTATGGCGAAGCGTCCCGGATCTCTGCCTGCCGTTGTTGAGCCAGAGAACACGGGCTTCTTTGCCTTCCCGCTCACAACGACTGCATCGAACCCTGCGACTCTTCATCTCGTGACCGAAGAACGCCCCGCTGTCAGAGGAGCAGAGGGTATTGTTGAGCGGGGATTTCGAGACCACCTGGTGACGCCCTCCGAGTGGCACCCCGGTCCCTGTCAGGGGACCAGTAGCAAACACGATCACGTTCTTCTCGCCAAGCGGGTCAGCTTTCGGGGGCACCAGATCGCTCACCAGCTTCACGCCAAACCCGCGGCCACCAAGATACTGCTTCTTCAGTTCCCCCGGCAGGGGTTTTTTCTGTACCGATCCTTTCGTGAGATCCACGTACAGAATCGAACCTGCATATCCGTCCATGGCAAATCATCTCCCGTGTGACGTTTATCCCATTCTTCCCGGCAGCTTTCGCCAGAAACCGTAGTACGGCGGATCTGGTGTCCTGGCAAAATTTCTGCACCAGAGTGGAATATAAACACCCGGTTATGCGACCATACCGCATCAAAAGTAATAAACTTACTCCGGGTGAAAAAGTCAGGGACATTTAACCGGCAGGGTCAGGTAAGCTAATCTAATGACGGAAATTCAGAGAACAGCCATTGGATACAATATGGGAGTTTTTCCCGGGTCAGTGGGTACTTTCGAGGCAACCCATTGACCGTATCAGTTTCTCCGGCACAAGTAAAACCGGCTGGGCAAATAATTCCATTTTTATGCCCGGAGAACATGCCGGTTCATCATAGCGGGGGCTGCAGATCCCGGCATACGTTCCACCGTGCCATCCCGCCATAATCCAGAGTGAAACGTTTATAAGCCCTATCAGCACTGGCACCTCGACCAGTGGTCAGGTGACCGTTGCAAACGCGACCGGAGATGCAGTTCCAAATCCAGCAACCACAAAGGCGATGTCCAGTTCGCAGTTGTTGGATAATGCGGAGAACGAGTGTGAGGAGGATTTACCATAATCAATCCCAAGACGTTATGCTATCCAGAAACTGACAGAAAACATGATGATGAAATAGAACAACAGCGGGATCGCAACTCTCACGAAATCGAAAGCTACGCGAACAAAATGCATGTCCATGGCAGCGCCGGGACTAGGGGTCAGGAGGTTTCGAAGGGGATGCAACCCGGCCCTGTGCACATATGAAGGAAGGCACCTGTGTGATTCTTTGCGGCGTACAGAGATGATCTCCACATTTGAGAAGATCGAGACGAGGTACTTTTCGAATGGAAGATCAACGCTGATGTGTATAAGAGTGACGTGACTAACCGTGGAAAGGGGATCCTGATGGTAAAAAGCCAGGGATGACCTGGTGTCTCCTGGTCGGCACGAACTTACCTCGTGAGGCTTAGAAATAGAGTCCTATAAAAAAAAGATGATCTTCCGGTGAGCCTGTTTAGGGAATTCTGCCATGAAAGGAGCAGAGCTCAACAGGCTGTCCCTGAAGAAGTTCTACAATTTTCTCATGATAACCACAGCAGCTTCCAGCCGGAAATTTTTTGCATAACCTTGACTTAACCACCTTGTCTTTACGGGAGTCATTAAGAAGGGGATGCTCCTAATTGTTCCCCATAGGCACCCCTGTCCGATGGTGCCGGGAGAGAAAAAAATGCAGGAGATAATCAAGAAGATGGTAGCGGAGGCGATGACTGCCCAGCGCGCCGACGTGAACCAGATCAAGAAAAAACGCGGGCAGGCCTTTGTTATCGATGATACGAAGGCATATGTCGATGCGGTCAAAAGTATGAAGGCAATCGGGGACCAGAGCAAGGCGGTATTCCAGCTCCATACCGATTCGGTAAATGCTCATTACGCTATCCTCAGGAACCTGACTACTACCATCCGCCCAGAGGACGATCCTTATGTCGAACATTACCAGACACCGGTCATCATGGAGATGCTCTATGACCATGATCCGGCATTCAGGAAGAGCGTTGACGAATTTATCAAAGCTGTGGGCAAGGCCGAAGCGCTCATCGGCAAAGAGTCAGCACGACGGTACGCGGGATTCTACGGTCCGACCTGCGTGGTTGACTTCGCCCTGATCCCGGGAAGCAGCAGCAATATCGTGAACCAGATATTGCGGCCGATGGAGATCCCCGTTGCACATAAACAGACAATCCTTGCGGCTAAATCATGGGCGATGAATACCTCGTATGGCATCGGCGATGTCTTTGCCCATGCGGTGGAAAACGGGGCGACGCTTGCTGATGCGGTGAAGAAGGAGATCGCCATGATCCAGTCAATCTACGATACTCCTGTCGATGCACAGGCAAAACTCATGGACAGTGTTGGTCAGTCTTCGTTTGACTACCGGAAGTACATGAAGGATTACCGTACGAAGATGAACAGTGCAGTCAAAGCGGCACTGGATGATGGCGTCCATTATGGTAATATCGTGACCGTCCCCGCCTACTGTGTCGGAGACATTGCTCACCACATCGCCCAATCCACGTACAATATGTGCAAAGACGATGTGATCATGGCAGTCATCGAAGCTGTCACCGAGGTTATGGATTCGACTTTGACCTCGGCTGCACCGCATATGAAGAACGAACACGAAGTGTTGTCGGTTGCGACCGGCTCTTCGGCAAGCGCCGCGGAATACATCCTTGAACTGGACGGTTTTAATGCAATCATGGTCGTCGATATGCTGACGAAGCGGTACCATAATTATGTACAGCTCTACCCGAAGCGCGGTGCAGCGATCGAACTCCACAACTGCGATTTCATGGATATGATTTACCGCGGGTGGAAGCTTGTTGACAAGGCCCGCAGGATGCAGAGCAGCGAACCCGGTATCGTGGTGCCGAAAGCAGGTGGGTTCAATGTGGACCTCTCACCCATCCACAAGAATGAGGTGCTTGCCAACCCCCAGAGGTATGCCTACCCGGCATGTGCGATGACCGTGCGATTCTCGGCGATGATGCGACTGTCTGATTATCCATGCCTGCTGACAAGCGAGCCGGTAACAGCAACCTTAATGACAAATATTATCGCACTTCACAAAGAGGTTGCCGCTGCACCTGCAAGGATATGCAAAAACTGTGCATCAGCAGCCCTGATGGATTTCCGTCACTGCTCGTGCCAGTGGAAGGAAGCCGTTTGATAACAAAAACGGGGAAGGGATTGGTATGAAATGTTACGTGTGTGCCAAAGAAGGGAAGGACAGTGATGCAGTCGCCGCCTGTATTGTCTGCGGTATGGGGACGTGCATGAAACATACATTCCGCAGGGAAGTCGATGTCTGGGAAGGGGGATATCCTCTTCCGTCCCGCAAGCTTCCCAAAAAGATGCCGCGGATGCTCTGTCCTGAATGCAACGCCGCATTGGGGGGAGAGGGGAAGTAATGGCACCTTTTTCCTCCCGGTGCATAACAGAAGGTGTGGGCACCCTGCTGCTGGTCTACTTCGGTGCAGGGGCAGCAGCGATTACGCTGATGATTGCGAACGGGACAAAACCGGCAGCTGCGTTCAACATCGGCATCGGTCAGCTCGGCGGGCTGGCAGACTGGTTTGCGATTGGGATGTCATTTGCCATCATTATTGCCGTGGTTATCTATGCACTCGGCAGGGTATCCGGCGCCCATATCAACCCGGCAGTTACCATCGCTCTCTGGGCAACGAAACGGTTTCCTGCTCAAGAGGCAGCCGGGTATATCATTGCACAATGTATCGGGGCAGGGATCGGGAGCCTGCTCTTTTTCCTGACGGTCGGGATGGACGGGGTCACGATCGGCGGGCTTGGGGCAACGACACCATTCCCCGGGATCGGCTACGGTCAGGCGATTCTTGTCGAGGCGATTGCGACCTTTGTCCTGATGCTCGCTATCATGGGAGTGGCCGTTGATGCCCGTGCACCTCCAGGATTTGCCGGCCTCATCATCGGGCTTACCGCAGGTGGGATGATCACGGCAACCGGAAACATTGCGGGCGCATCGCTCAACCCTGCACGGACGTTCGGGCCGTACCTGATGGACTGGCTTCTGGGCGGGCCGAACCTCTGGTTTTTCCTGCCGGTCTACATTATCGGCCCTGTCATCGGCGCCGTGCTCGCAGCGTTCTTCTATGACTGGATCTCGGCAGCTTAATTTTTTATGTCGGAAAACCTAAGCTGCCTGAAACGGTACCTCGTACGACGGTGAAAGCAGAACCAAGGAAGTTCCGGAATATGTCAGGGCAGATTCGAAAGAGGTGAGACTGATAATAACTCTGATTATTGACTGCCTGACTATACATGAGGAAATTTCATGAAAGTTGTCGCATTTAACGGGAGCCCGAGGAAAAACGGAAATACCGGCATCCTGATCCGGTATGCCCTCCGAGAACTGAAGAATGAGGGGATCGATACTGAGTCTGGTACAACTGGCTGGCAAAAAGATCCGGGGTTGCACTGCATGCATGAAATGTTTTGAGAACCGGGATAAGCGATGCATCATAGATAATGACATCGTGAATACCTGCATCGAAAAGATGATCGCCGCCGATGGTATCATCCTGGGTTCACCGGTTTATTTCACTGATGTGACTGCTGAAATGAAGGCACTTATCGACCGGGCGGGTTTTGTCTCGATGGCAAACGGGGGTCTCTACCGGCGTAAAGTCGGGGCTGCGGTTATTGCCTTGCGCAGAGCAGGAGCAATGCACACCGCAGATACCCTCCTGCATTTCCTGCTTGCCGGGGATATGATCCTTACCGGTTTTCCCGGAATCGGCATTGGAAGTGCGATCGGAGATGTCGAACAGGATCGTGAGGGGGTAGAACGGATGATGGCAATCGGGAAAAATATGGCCTGGCTAGTGAAGGCGGTGGAGCAGGCTCAGAGAACCGGCACCTGATTCCCCGAAGTAACTGCCTGTTTCGGGATTACCCGGGATATGTCGTTTTTTTGATTCCTGAATGTTCAGTCTGCAGTATGTGACTCCACGTTTTCGCAAAAGAAAGAGATTGCTATCTTTTGAGGTATCTTTTTATTGTTTTCGGATTTACTATGCACAGTAATCAGGGAGAATGTAAGTGAAAGTGATTATTGACCGTATGACGTGCGTGAGCTGCGGTTCATGCTGGGAAGCATGTCCGGGGTTGTTTGAGGAAGATCCGGATGACTCGTTCAGCCGGATACTCGAAAAATACCGGATCAACGGCAATATCGCCGAGGGAACACCCTCAGATGATCTTACTGCCTGTGCGCAGGAAGCGGCAGAACTCTGCCCGGTACAGATTATCAGTATCCGGGAATAATCCATTCTTCTCAGAACCGCTTAATTCTGGTTCCGGGCTGGGGCCCGTACCCCGCGGTCACCGTCCCGGAGTTCCTGAAGCTGAACGTGTGGATCGTCATCATCCTGATGGAAGCATGCATGATCGGGTTGCTGGTTCTGCTCGAGTCTTTCGGATCGTGAAAATACGGGAGATCACGATTCTTTTTCACCGGGCTGTAAAACCACGGTGGTTCAATGTTCCTTATTGAATGATAAGGCTGTATTGGATTTTGGTGGTACGGGTCACTATGTTTAAATAAATCCCGCCACATGGACTACTTGTAAAGTCCTGAGGTACACCGGACTACGAGGTTATCCATATATGACACCTGATTTGAAAATTCCAATCAATTATGCCGAGGCATCTGAGACTCTTAAAAAATACTTAAAGCTCACCGGATCTCCCGTGGCATTCAGGTTTGTGACGAAGAAGGAAGATATTCCCGCGGAAATGCAGGAACTTGACGGGACAATCCGGCACTGCGCCATGGTCGGTCTGGCCCGGAAAGAAGGGCGGATCTTTTATTCTCCCTCAGCCAGGCATGAATGTAATGGCGGTGCATGGGCGCTGGGCCTCAGGGAGATCACCGAGAGCCTGAAGAACGGTGATTTTTACTTCAAACTGGGAAAATTCGAAAGTTCTGCCTCCTGTAAGCGCACCATCGACAGGGTTCCGCACCTTGATACCAATGAGACCTTTGCCACGCTGTATGCTCCGCTTGAAAAAACGCCATTTGACCCGCAGGTTATCCTGATTGTCGCAAATGCCTGGAGCATGTTAAAACTCGCCCAAAGCAGCCTTTTCCGGATAGGTGGAAGGATAAACGCGGAGTTCGCCGGCATCCAGTCGGTATGCTCCGATGCATGTGCCCAGACCTACCTGAACGGGCAGGTGAACTTCTCTCTCGGGTGCGATGGTTCCCGCAAGTTTTCCGGCATTGAGGACGGCGAGATGGTGATAGGGATCCCGGCGGAATTGCTTCCCCAAATTACCGAATCGTTGAAAGTGGTGGCCGCAGCGCCGGGTTCGAAACCCGGTTCTAAGTGACTCAACTCTAAGATCTGCTGGTGACGGGATCCTCTCTCTTTTTTCCATGATCCTGCATCATTAACAACCCCAGTTCTATCCTCAAATGAAATAAAGACGTGCCTGCTTATCAACCGGTATTCTTCCCGACAACTCGTTTTCGGGAAGAATATCAAATATAACCCTGATTTGTCCTCTGATTTTAAAAAAGGCAAAATCTGAAGAGATAATAATCGATTTAATGCTCTTTATAAAAGACTTTTTGCAGTCTCTTTTTTTGTTCGTCTACCTCTTGGTGCCAGTCTATCTGGATCTTCGGAAACTCACCGTGGTACTATAAAATCGTCCATTTGCCAAAATAACGATTTTATGGGGACTTTTTTAATCCGGGTATATTACGGCCTTCTTTTTGGATTTCCGGATCCCGTTGGGGCCTTTTACGGGCCCGGATTAGGATGAGTATTTTTCGACTCTGTTGAAATCCTATGTTTTCAATAAATTGCAAAGCACCTTTTATCGGAGGGGACAGTGCCTGTCCCCCCAAACCGCCCCTGCGCTTTGTGATGGTGTTGTATTACCTTCTCTGGAATTATCGCTTCATAGGGATGCCATAGCGGCGGGGGCGGAGGCATTGCCTGCCGTAGCCCCCAAGAGCGTTGAGAAATATATTATGAGGATTTCAACAGAGCCTATTTTTCGATACCTGACATTACTTCATATACGATCCTTGAACATGGGTTAGTGAAAAAAGGGCTCTGTAGAAAACCTTCTTCCTGAAGACGCTCCAGGGGCTTCGCCCCGCCGCTATGGCGCCCCAGTCGCGATATGCCGTATTACCCAGATCGGGATTTCTTCGGTTAATACAGTGGAATCGTATGCGCCCCCGCCCCCAACGGGGGCAGGGATAGCGCAAGGGGGGCTTAAAATTTTCGAAAAAGGATTTCTACAGAGCCGAAAAAAGGGTTTTTTAAAGAAGTCTTGAACCCGCTGTCGGTCCTGGTTTACATTCGAAGACTTCAGTAATTTTGACAATTACCAGAGAGCGTGCCGGGTACACCGGGTACTTCTCATTGACTATTGCTTTCATCTCATCGTATTCCTTACCACTTGTCCTGATAGCGGCGACTCCCTTCACCTGGTAACAACCTTTGACTTCAGGTCCCCAGATAAAGAACGCGATCTTGGGATTTACCCGCAGGTTAGAAAGTGTCTTGTTCATGAAATTGTCGACGAACCAGATCGTATCATCACCTACAAGCCATGACATCCCAAGAGGAATAACATTCGGAGTGCCATCCTTCGATGCAGTGGCAACGGGGAGAATCTTCATTTTCTCCTTCATTTTCTCAAATGCCTCTTTCATTTCAGCAGTTAATTTCACCATAATACCATCACCTTCCTTACAGGATTCCTTTTGTATATACTTTAGTATAAAAATTCATTGGTAATTTATTCCTACCATAATGTCCATGAATGAGCCGGGATCGTATTCCCCCATCGTTTCTCTTATCTCCTGAACGCACAATAAATGTGTGTGATGCGCGAACCACCGGTCAAAAAAATCCTTTACTGGTGTGAAGACTGCAATGTCCCGCTGATTGCGAAGAGCTGTGCGTGCGGGAAGGAGGGGAAAAAGATAGAGCTCCTCCAGCCTTTTGATGTCCGCCCCGCGCTTGCAGCTGATACGGCTCTCATCAAAAAACTCGTGACCGAACGTTTCGGGGCAGTTCCTCTGGCAAAAATTCTTCTCCTGAATAAAACCGGTGGCATCGATCGTGCCGATCTGGTCATCATGCATGGGGAGCGTTTCGGCTGGCTCACCTTCGATCCGGTGTCAAGAAAATTCAGTCTCGACATTGCGCCCGAGGCTCTCCCGTACGTCCTTTCACACGTAAAACAGGGTATTGTTGATCTCGATCTCCAGACCGATGCACGAAGAGAACAAGGTCGGATTGGTGGCAAAAAAATTCCTCTTACGAGTCCTGCCCCTGAAGGAACGGTGATAGTACAATACAAAAACAAGTTTGGGACAGGTGTGGTAAAAGATGGCTCCATCAGGGTGAAAGAGCTTATTTCCGTTGTGCCCCGCACCCCAAGGAACCCCGGCTGGGAAATCGCAGTCGAACAGAACCGGTATCACCTGAAAAATCTCGAACGGAATGCGATCCGCAGCATCAGGCAGCATATCCATGACCGACCGACGGCAAATGTATCGTTCTCCGGCGGCAAGGACAGCACTGCAGTCCTCCACCTTGCACGAAAGGCCGGCGTAACGAATGCATTCTTCATCGATACGGGCATAGAATTTCCTGAAACGGTTGATTTTGTACGATCCCAGGGAGTTGAGGTCATCCAGAAGGGGGGGGACTTCTGGCAGGCGGTAGAGAAGGCCAGCCCGCCGGGAAAGATCACCGCTGGTGCTGTAAGCTCCTGAAACTGCATCCGCTCAAGCTCTATCTTGCCGGCGTTGGTCCCTGTGTTACAATTCAGGGAAACCGCTGGTACGAATCATGGAACCGGGCCGATCTCGACGAGACGAGCCAGAACCCGGCCAACCCGCTCCAGCTCAATATCTCACCGATCCGGAACTGGCGGGCACTTGAGGTATTCCTGTATCTCTGGTGGCAGAAGGCTGAGATCAATCCGCTGTATGACAAGGGGCTCGAGCGCATCGGGTGCTTCCTCTGCCCTGCCATGCTGGAAAGTGAGTACGAGGAACTCAGGATTATCCTGCCCGAATACGCCCGCCGCTGGGATGCATTCCTCGAAAAATGGGCAGATAAAAAAGGACTTCCGGATGCCTTTTGTTCATGGGGTCTCTGGCGCTGGCACGCCCTGCCACCGAAGATGAGGGAATTGTGCAGGTCGAAAGGGATCCAGGTAAATGATGATTACAGCCTGAAAACAGGAACTATGAGGGTAAAACAGTCTGCTGGTGATACCATGGCAGGAAAAACAATGGAGACACTCAGGGAAAAACAGGGTGAACGCAGGTTTGCGGTCGATGAGATACGGAAGGACTTCCCGATCCTGGGGGATGTTATCTACCTTGACAATGCGGCGACGAGTTTCTCGCCGGAACCGGTGATTAATGCAATGGTCGAGTTCGAGCACCAGTACCGTGCAAACGTTGGACGGGGTGTACACCGGTTTACCCGGATCGCCTCGCAGCGTTACTGGTATGCCCATGAAAAAGTGTCCCAGTTCATTGGCGGAACCAATGGGACAACGGTGTTTACAAAAAATACCACCGAAGCAATCAACATGGTGGCGCAGGGCCTTTCCTGGAAACCCGGGGATCGGGTGATCACAACCGTCCTTGAACACCACTCGAACCTGTTGCCATGGAGGAATCTTGCCCGACAGGGCGTAGAGCTCGACGTGGTCGGTATTCATGCAGATTATTCGATCGATCTTGCTGCACTCGAAGAAGCAATCACTCCTTCAACCCGTATTGTCGCAGTCACCCATGCATCCAATGTTGTGGGAGTGGTAACCCCGGTTGCGGAGATAGCAAAGATCTGTCATGACCACGATGCACTTTTGCTCATTGATGGTGCCCAGACCGTTCCCCATATGCCTATTGACGTTACCCGTACAGGGTGCGACTTTTTTGCCTTCTCTGGTCATAAGATGCTCGGGCCAACCGGCACCGGCGTCCTCTGGATGAAGGAGCCGGTGATTGAACCAGTACAATTCGGAGGCGGGATGGTTGATGTCGTATCAAAAAAAGATATCATTCTGGCCGAGGGTTACCAGAAATACGAGGCAGGCACTCCCAACATTGGTGGAGGGATTGGTCTCGGTGCAGCAGCGGAATATCTTGAAAAGACGGGCATGGACATGATTCGGCACTACGAAGAAGTGCTTACCAACCGGTTGATCGACGGGCTGGTATCTATCAAGGGGATACACGTATTCGCACCTGGACCGAAGGTTCCCAGGATCGGGGTTGTCTCATTTACCCTGGACGGGTTCCACCCGCATGAGGTCGCCCAGCAGCTGGATGAGGCGGCTGACATCATGGTGCGATCCGGGCACCACTGCTGCCAGCCTCTCATGGAATATCTCGGATTACCTGAGGGAACGGTTCGCGCCAGTCTTGCATTGTACACCACAGAACATGAGGTTGACATGCTCATTACGACGGTGAAAGAACTCGCTGGCTGACATTTGAACCCGGCAACTCCTGAGGAACTCGCTGCCAATCCTCCGGCGCCCTCAGGTATGACCGGATGCCCTCCCCCCCCATTAAATCCTGTTACCGGATATGACGAATGAAATATGGAGATAAATAATGAAAAATATCATGTTCTCGGATATTTTTGCCGATGTTCGAAGGAAGCACCCGCTGGTCCATCATATCACCAATTATGTCACGGTGAATGATTGTGCCAATATCACGATCTCGGCCGGGGGTTCCCCGGTTATGGCCGACGCTCCTGAAGAGGTCTGTGAGATGGCCGGAGTTGCAGGTGCACTTGTCCTGAATATCGGCACGCTCAACAAGGACCAGGTTGAGTCCATGATCCTCGCGGGAGGGATGGCAAACGACAGACAGATACCTGTCGTCCTTGATCCCGTGGGCGCCGGTGCGACCCGGTTCAGGACCAGAACTGCCCTGCGCCTGCTTGATGAACTGAAGATTTCAATAATCAAGGGAAATGCAGGCGAGATCGGGGTTCTTGCCGGCGAAGAAGCAAGCGTGCGGGGCGTGGAATCCTGTGGGATGATCGGCGATCCGGTAACGATTGCCCGGAAATTTGCCAGAACATCTGCGATCACAGTTGTCGTGAGTGGGGCTACTGACATTGTGACCGATGGCAAACGGGTGCTTCTCGTCGGGAACGGCCACCCTCTGATGGGCAGAATTTCCGGTACCGGCTGCATGGCAGCATCCATAATTGCATCTTTTGCTGCAGTATCGGACGATGGCGTAGTCGCATCGGCAGCAGCACTTGCGACGTTCGGGGTTGCCGGGGAGAAGGCGGGCGCGTATTCGCATGGTCCGTATTCCTTCAGGACAGCGCTGTTTGATGAACTGGCGGCCCTCACCCCGGAAGAACTTGTGTCCCTGGCACGGATAACGACCCGATAATCGTTCCGTTATGTATCTTAACCTCTATGTTATTACCGATGAATCGGCTGGAGCCGGGTTATCCCATGCGGAGATTGCGAAGCGGGCTATTCGCGGAGGGGCAGATGTTATCCAGGTGCGGGACAAGACCTGCGGACCCAGGGAACTTCTCCGGATCGGTCGCGTCATCCGGGAGATCACCGGAAAAACCGGAACCCTGTTCATGGTGAATGATCGGCTCGATGTGGCGATTGCCTGTGGTGCAGATGGCGTTCATCTGGGACAGGATGATCTTTGCGCCGATGTAGCCCGGCAGCTCACACCACCGGGGTTTATCATTGGTGTCTCAGTGGGGACTCTTGAAGAGGCGGTCAGGGCTGAACGGGATGGGGCAGACTATGTAGCCCTCAGCCCTGTATTTCCTACCGCGTCGAAGAATGATGCCGGTCCCGGGCATGGTCTTGAGGTGTTGCGGGAGATCCGGCAGAATGTTGCCATTCCTGTGATTGCTGTCGGGGGAATCACGCGGGAAAACGTCCATGATGTCATTATTGCAGGGGCGGATGGGATCGCGGTGATTTCTGCGGTTGTCGGGAGCCCGGATATCGCGGAAGCGGCGAGGGAACTTAAGGAGATGATCCGGGAGAGCAGGAAAAAGATGAAATATCCATGATCATGTTTGCAGCCGGGTATCCTTGGACTCCATGTTTGTTCTTAGATTTATCACTGAAGTTTTAATTTCTGTTTTTTTGTTCAATCTGGTCGAAAAATGGTTCTCATCACAATGTTATGGTGTATTTTTCCAGGTCCAGACGATATTGAACTGCGGTCAATGACATCAGAGCCGGGTAAAGGTCACCACGACCGAATCGATCAGGTCTATTTCATCCGTCCTTACAGGAATATAACTTGTCAGGACCACCTGTTCATCGATTACCAGCATCCTGGTTGTCGGAAACTGTGCTACGATCTTACCGTCAGACATAACGTTCTGGGTAATTGTATAATTCGCAGGATGGTAATTGGTTGGATCAAGGACAACACGCACCTCTGCAAAGTTCCAGGTGGGTTCTGCAGTGAGCGACCCCTGGCATGCGGATATTATTTTCAGGGGGGTACTTTCGGCATTTCCCTGCGTATATTTACGAAGGAATGACAAATATTCGTCTTCGGAAATCGCGGTAAGTTTCGGCGCAGTCTGTTGTATGCCATAGCCGGTCTCATTTTTTGTAAAAGGGAAAGCAGCCCCCATCAGGCAGTTGGGGAGTGGATCAGCAAAAGTCCGTTTCCGGACATTGAGATATTCAAGATACGGGTTATCGGAAGCGATCCTCGTGGTTGCCACAGTGGTAATGGCATCTCTGGGAAGTCCGGGGGATACCAGGGTGATTTCCGACAGAGGTCCAGGGGTTTCGGCCGTGGTTACCGGAACAACAGTTGAGGAGGTCGCAGGTACAGTGGTTCCCGGTACCGGGACTTGCGGGGTCGCCGGACTGGTACAGCCGGAGACAAGGACAATGCCCGTGAATAAAAGGATCAGGAAAATGGTAATTTTCTTCATCATTACCGGTTTCAAGCAGGAAGCCAAATACTCTCTGGTAAGGGGGAATTAAACCATATTCATGTATATGAAGACCTGTCGTCCGTAACAGAAGAAGGCGTCACGGCACGCAAGGATTGATCAACGGATGGATTATTGGTCAAGCCTCACCGGGTTTCTGACAAATCTGAGACGGAGTGTCAACAACCGCCCAGAAGATCTCTTCTGAAAAAAATTCTGTGCGGTACACGCTGTACCCTGACTCTGTATCTTTGTAGCTCTGACACCCGGTGAAGAAATACGTGACACACCAGGTCCATAAAAAAAATGTTAAAAAATGGTGGTTTTGCCCAAGCCGCCGGAGGGACTTGAACCCTCGACCTGCTGATTACGAATCAGCCGCTATACCGCTAAGCCACGGCGGCGCGATACCTCACAATATCGACCCGTAATGTAAATAAAATATCTGTTTTACGAATAACCGCTCAGCGTGGTGACCTTTTCGGTACCGTGCATCTCCCTGGAGGCCGAAATGGTACCGAATTTTGACTCGTAATCAGCCACCGTTTTTGTGAGGACAGCAAGAAGGTTCTTCGCGTGCGCCGGGGTGATAGAAACAATGGCCTTCGCCCTCGCCTGGTTCACCTGGGGCAGCTGATGAAGAAACATAAAGGTGAACTCGTCGTCCTTGTAGGCAATCTGGATCATGTTACTGTACACCGGATCGAGTGTCGGGGGAATATTAACGGAGATTTCCTGTCCAGTCATGATAATCAGGTTGGTGCTAAACATATGAAATACATTGGCCAGCGATTCATAGATGCAGGTCGTTCTGAAGACAGGGCAAAAGCGATTCAATAAGGTTAATCCTTTCGGTTCCCTAACGGAAGTACGGGGTTTTATCCTGACAAAGCAGAATGTGCCTGTCACAATTTCAGATCTGGTGCGGGTCCATTCCTGCCCGGTCAGGTATTATTACGAAAGAAACGTCCCGATTGTCGAATCCGACCGGTATGCAATCTGCAAACAGCTTTCCTATCACCTTGGCAACCCTCTCGATCCGAATGTCATATGGGATGAGGTACTTTCCGTCAGGCCAGGATGCGACACCGCTATGCGACCGTTCCTTGATACCTGTATTTCTGCCTGTAACAAAAACACCTGGTTATCAGCATCCCAGACCGATGTCAGGGTGCATTCAGACAAGTATGGTATTACCGGTATGATGGACCGTCTGGCAACCGACGGAAGTTATTCGATTATTCGTGCCTCTGGTGCGATGCCATTTGGTACCTATTCGACGGATCGGTTGCGGATTACATGTATAGCACTCTGCCTTGAAGAGATGACCGGGAACGAGGTTCACGGCGGGCACGTGGAATATATTCCAGATGGAGTGTCACGGTTCCATTCCATCCAGCCCCGGGACCGGAGGCAGGTAATTGCTGCCCTGCACAAGATCCATTCCATCCATGAAGGGGAGCTTCCCAGGCACCCGCTCAACGCCCCCTGTAAACGTTGCCTGTACCGGGAGAAATGTGAAAAATGTGGCGGGAGCCGGCTCAGCGACCTCCTTTGAAAAGGCTGGCAGACACATCCGGCACGGGCTGTGAAAAGAAAAGTGATTTTTTCGTCAGTTCCCTTAATTTACTCAGAAAATATGCCATAATTCCCGGATAACCGGAACTCAAAACAGCCCGAACCGGAATCAAAAATATACCGAGACAATCGCTGGTTTTCTTCTTTATCCCGGATGTTCATGGTAAAAAGATAATTCGAAGGTCACCTGGTCCGATACTTCCAGCGTAACGGGCAACTCCCGTGATGGACATCCATCGTTCCACGCTGAAAAACGTCCAGGTCCAAAGACCCGTTTGGTGGGTAAATCTTTGGATACAATATCGCCTGATCTCCTTAAAGTTCTCACATAAACTCATCAGATATTTTTTGGCAGCGCTGGTCAGGGTGGTGCTGTCTTTCACCGGGCAAACACCGTACAATTCACAGTGGTACCTGCGGTGTTCCTTGTGTGACGTGTGAGATCGGATAACTGCTGTTGAACCTCACCTCCGGTGAATCACACCTCGCAGCATCTTTTCAGAGAATTGCCTTGCAGATACCCCCCGGTTCATGCTGCGTTGCAATGAGACTGTTCTAGAGGCGCTTTTATACATCGCCTTGATAGTTGTTTCCAACCCGGGTAAAAAAATCAGGTACGTCCAGTCTGTCACTTTCACGGTGCCAACACTCCCGCTATTTTATCCTCATTTTTTCAAAACACCGGATTACCTACAAAGTGAGGTATATGCCTTATGATATCAAAGCGAATCGAAACCGGTACTCCTGAGGGTGATGCGCTGGGATTTTATGAACATCTCTTCTCGGGATGGCTGGAGACAAGGGATGATAAACGCCTTTACCTTCACTACATTATCTCACGGAACCGGAATGAAGGGAATACCCAGGCACTCCTTTTGAAGTGGCTCTCGGAAGGTTTTGATATCCGCGTAGTCATGCCCCGCCCCATCATGCAGTATATCCTGAAAAAATATCAGTTCAATCCTTCCTACGAGCATTTTCCCCACGAATACGAGGATGAGGTTGAAGTCTGGTGCCGGTCAGGCTTGTTGCGCCCCGGTGATGTGCAGATTCCAAGGGGGGGATCTTGTGTGTGTTCAATAAACGATTATTGCCCGAGCAGGGTGCGCGAAATGATATACTCACCCCGCGCTTCCCGGGTAGTGCCGACGATCAGCCATTGATCATCCCCATGCTGCTCGCGGATACCGCACGCCTCGATCGTCTCTCCTTCAAGAGCCTGACCGCTATAGGTGTGGGTAAATGAGAGGACCCGGTTCACTGATTCGTGTTCGACCTCATATATAGCGGGGCTGTCGAACGCAAGAGATGCATCGGTGACCTTTGCCTCAATTATTGTTTTTCCCATTATCATTCCCCGCCCGGTCGGGGCACTTCCGAGATTACCGTACGACCGGGTATAGAGGATATCAAAATAGGTCCCTCCAATCTGTCCCCGGTTCCATTTCCGCAGCTCATGAAGGACAAACTGGTCAAAGGAGATCTCCGGCCTGCGTTTCTCGTAGACCTTATGCCACATTTCCGGAGTGAGTGCAGTCATGGTGCCGTCAAGAATACCCTTTCTGACCCTGTCCTGTGCAGTAAACCAGTGCTTCCCGTAGACAACCATGTCGATATCGGAAGCATCGTTTTCCAGCCCGCAGAGAAGCGAACCGGTGCACCCGATAGATCCCGCGGGAAGGCAGAAGAGATCGAGAAGCCTCTGGACCTGCGGGTGATCATGAGCTATGCGTGAAATCTCCCTCTCGGGCTTTAAAATTCTTGTAACATCTTGGGGCGGGATACGCTGAACGAGGTCTGAATATTGTGGCTTGTGACGGGCTATAAATGCAAAGGCATCTTCAAAATCAAATTTCCGGTATCGGGTGCCGCAGTGGTTAACCCGTTCACCATCGGGATCGGGCACATACCGGAGCACACAGCCAATCCTCTCACGATTATCGTACGTGGAGACCGCATAGATCCATCCATCAAGGTCCTCGATAAAATCACGCAGGCGGACGGGAAGCGTCATACATCAGAGTCTTGCAAGGAATGCTCCGACTGCCTCTGCCTGTGCACCTTTGCGGAGAACTATCATATGTTTAAGGTCAACAACCGTGCTGGGCGTTCCCGAAAGCCGCCCTCCATTGACGAACAAGCTCGCGTATTACCGTGCATTCTTCCGGTGTCTGCGGGTCTTTGCCACCGTGAAGGTTGGCGCTTGTCGCGGTGATCGGGGCATCAAACCGTTCGATGATCTGCAGGGCGATCTCGTGGGAAGGTATCCTGATACCTATCATGCCAGTGCCACCTGTAAGAATGTCAGGCAGAATGCTCTTTGCCTCAAGAATAATGGTAACCGGGCCGGGAAGGAATGCCTCTATAAATCCCTGCATCCAGGGCTCAATGCGGGCAACAGCACCGAGCATGTCAAAACCAGAGACTGCGATGGAAACAGGCATACCCAGCGGCCGTTCCTTTGCCTCGTATACCTTCAGGATTGCCTCGTCAGAAAATGCATCGGCACCCAGTCCGTACACCGTTTCTGTGGGATACACGATCGTCCCGTCATGCATCAGGACCGAAACAGCTTTGTCGATGATATCCATCAGAACTCACGTCCGCGGACCCGGTTGATATCAAAGACCGCTTTGCTGCTAATATGCATCACGGCAAAAACGCCGGCCTGGATAGGATCAGTCACCACAAGATCTGCGTGGTCGGGTACAGTTCCCGCCATCTTAAGGGCGATAACCGGGATCCCGGCTTCCCGGACCCGGTCGACCGCCTTTGAGATCTCACCACCCATAATGGATCCGGCAAGAACGAGGATGGATGCCCGGGGGAGCCGTGCTACCGCATCAACGGCAAGGGCAAGTGTTCTTTCACCGACGAGAGGAATGGTGTCCACGGATATTCGTTCGCCACGGATGTTGTGACGGTCTGCCTCGTTCACAGCGCCGAGCGCAACCTGGGCTACCTGTGCCCCGCCGCCGATGATAATCACACGAGATCCGAAGATATGGCCGAATGGCTGGTATGCACGGGCTTCCCGTATAGATTGGATCTTACAGAGATCCCGGATCAGAGGCTCACGACTTCCTCCCTCATTAAAATCGTACTCAAAATAGAGTTCTGCCATACCGCAGTACGGGCCGGAGTCGAATACTTCCTGGTTGATCATTACGATGTTTGCTTCGTGCTCGGCAACTACCGTCGCAATATCCCGCAGGACACCTTTACGGTTCTCCGCAATAATCCGTATCGCACAGCGTTCTGGTTCAGTCTCCATAAAACCGATGCGATAACCGGGGATCGAACCCGGGTTAGAAGCTTGGGAAGCTCCTGTCCTACCGCTAGACTATTATCGCCCTGAAGAATTCTTATCCTCTCTACTATTGCGTGATTTTAAAGATAAATATAGTGTATTCCTCACTATCCACAATCTGGAATCTACAGGTAGATATCGTTTCAAAAGCGTATGTAATACCAGGGTCGGCCTTAATTCTACCAAAATCTCCTGCATCAACTCTCTCTGTTTTCATCCCTCGTTCAATTGGACAGTGACCAGTGTCGATACCATCACGTGAATCTTCTTTTGGACGTTCGATATTCTTAAGAAATAGCCGGCAGCATATGTACAGTATATTTGTGCCGGCATCCTGTCACATTCTGATCTTCATGATTCCGGTGCGCAGAATACTCAAAAATAAACCGGAGAACATTCAATGACGATGCGAAAATATTTCATGTGCCTGATCATGGCACTGGGCCTCGCGGTTTTAATAACCCCTTTGCAGGCTGCCACCACTGATGACAACCCCGTCGATATAATCTATCAGAATTCGTTTAGCTCCGATCCCCACTGGATCACCAATAATCCGACAACCAATTACTGGGATCCAAACCTCGGAGTCTATCATTTCTCTGTTGAACCGAGCACCGGGGGTTATGCCTACACGGACAGCAATTACGAGAGAGGTTCCTTTATCCTTGACTATGATATCCTCCTCACCGAACTGGACGATGGGGCGACATTCAGGTTCGGCCTGACAGGAAATGAGATGGATCCCTCAAAAGGTGCGAATGTTCTGACGCAGTTCACCAATGGGAAATTCGGCAGGATCATGTGGCTCCACCTGGTGACACCCGGCAATAAATTAATGGAAATAAACAGCCAGTCCGGAGACACGCTGACAAGCGGACCATCGGCTTACAGCGGACCAACGGTAAAGTATGAGCTGAACAAAACGTATCATGTCACGGTAAATTATGATGACGATCATAAGATTCTGAGTATGAGGGTCAGCGAAAAATTAACCGGAAAGGAGATCTGGGGATACTTCATGAACACCGGCGAGAGCCTTCACGGAATGAGCCGATTGTTCGTCGGTTCCAAGGGGGATTATGGCGCGATGAATGTGTTTGCACTGGGGTATATCGACAATGTCAGGCTCTCGATACCGGCAATGGAAACCCCAATCCCGACCAATCAGGTGACAACTGTCACCTCAGTTGCGACCAAAAATCCAACCACGAAACAGACCAGCAGCATTCCAACACCGTACCCTACAACCCAGCAATCTCCCGGTG
This sequence comes from uncultured Methanoregulaceae archaeon, assembly GCA_963721245.1. Taxonomy (GTDB): domain Archaea; phylum Halobacteriota; class Methanomicrobia; order Methanomicrobiales; family Methanospirillaceae; genus Methanoregula. The sequence goes on from CAVRIL010000002.1 coordinate 644,693, forward strand.
CTGGAATCATTGCCATTGGAGCAATCGGGATTGTGGGTATCTGGGGTATCCTGGGAAGGATACGGAAGAATTAACCCTGTCTTTTTTTCACCGGATTTTTAAACGGGCAAATTGCTTACAAAATCGCTCTGTTGAAACCCTAAGATTTTAACGGATTGCGAATTGCCTATAGTCGGGAGGGGACAGTGCCTGTCCCCCCGAACCGCCCCTGCGCTTTGCGATTGTGTTGTATTACCTTTTCTGGAATTATCGCTCAGAGGGTGTGCCACAGCGGCGGGGGCGGAGGCATTACGTGCCGCAGCCCCCTAGAGCATTGAAAAGAATATTGTGAGGATTTCAACAAAACTCAAAAATAATAAAAAGAGATATTCAGCACTGGTTACAGATGTATTCAATGGTCAGCCGGGTCTGGCGCATATCCCCTCGAATCGTCTTCTTCCCGCCGCGAAAAAATACTTTTTTGCACGTTACGCAGCGCTTTGGTTTGATCCTGTCCCAGGTATTCATAGGGATCTCGAGCCGGAACTCAGTTCCTGACCATTCCTCGGGAGGTTTCTCTGCATTCTGCTCGTAAGCAGACACAAATTCCATGATCTGGTGGGGAGGGACTCCGAGGTCGACAAATTTTTTAAAGACGAAATAATTGAATATGAGCCACGAAAGGTCCGATCGATCGAGAATCCCTTCGTACTCTCCGAATGTCTCCTCAAAATCTTCGAGGGAACACCCGCAGAGCGGACATTTTCCTGCAACAAGTTCGTCGAGAAAAACCTCTTCCTGGCACCCCGGACAGGTCGTGTGAGGGGATTGCATACGTGATGTCATTGTTTCTCCGGTACGATTGATTCTGATAAATGATGATAATGAATCCAAAAACTGTTGCGGGATTTATTGAGTTGGTTTTAGTATTGATCGGGTCTGCACATATAGGTATCATCAGTGCATATGCCTGCTGATTAAAGGTTTGGTACCTGGAAAAAATCAGCTCGCAGGGACGTCTTCCGGTTCCATAACAAGCGATCCGAAGATCACTTTCTCAAGGACCTGCGCAACGTACTTGATGTGCATAGCCTTCTCAAGATCCTCATTCCTGTGGATGTCTGCATACAGTCTGAAGCCGCAGGAGAGAGAAACGGAACCTGTCAAGGGTGTCATCATCAAGTTTCATGGCCTCCCGGTAGACCGGCTCGAGGAGATCGGGAAATGTAAGCGGATTTTCAAGACAGGCAACCACGCCGGCGTAGACCGGGAGTTGAATTTCTTTCCCTGATAAAATCCGCATATAATCCATGGTTTACCCCTCAATAACTTTGATAAGTGCTTCCATCACGCCATCCACACTCGCCCAGGTTGGACTGTCGGCACGCCGGATTATGAACGGGCGCCCTTCATCTCCTGCCTTTCGCATGTCTATATCAAGCGGTATTGAACCAAGGTACGGAACATTGAGCTCCTCAGCTATTTTCTGACCGCCCCCCTTTCCAAAAAGGTCAATCTCTTCTCCGCAGTGGGGGCAGATCAGACCGCTCATGTTTTCAATGATACCAAGAACCGGGATCTCAAGTTTCTGGATAAATTTTACTGATTTGCGTGCATCAAGGGTGGCAACATCCTGAGGGGTGGTAACGATTACGGCACCACTGAGATTGGGAGCGATCTGGGCGATAGTGAGTGCTTCATCTCCTGTTCCCGGGGGAAGATCGACAACAAGGTAATCCAGGGAGCCCCAGTTGACCTCATTGAGGAACTGCTGTATCGCAGCCATCTTCATCGGCCCGCGCCAGATTATCGGCGTGCTGGTGTCGGGAAGGAGAAATGCCATTGACATAACTGAGAGCTTCCCGGTGACATGGACTGGCTCTATCAGCTCACCCATTATCATGAGTTTGTGGTCCTCGATTCCCAGCATCTTGGGGATATTAGGTCCATGCATGTCAAGGTCCAACAGCCCGACCCTGAAGCCGTGGTTTGACAGGGAGTACGCAAGGTTCACAGAAACCGTGGATTTGCCAACACCACCTTTCCCCGAGAGAACCATGATGACGTGCCTTACATCAACATCCGCTCTCAGGGGAGGATTCCGCCCACTGTTAGCCGATTCACAGGTTGACGCGGTCTGGCAGCTGGAACACTCTTTTTTGCATTCCTCCTCACCAGTATTATTCCTTGAATCTTTTTTTGTCATGGATGCCTCTTTTAAAAAATATATTATTTTGTACTCTCATCAGTTATCCCCCGCATCCCATAAAGATGTGGAGATGACTGCATAATCAGAAATGACAGATTTTCTGAGAACCAGTGCCTGGAAAATACTTGTGCCTGGCGAACGGAATTCCATCGTGCATTAATCCCTTTTCAGGTATTCCTGCAGGAGGCAGTGATCTCATGTACCCGGCCCGATCAGACAGGCATTGTCGGGAAGGGAAGAAAAATGCACCGGTTTGCGGGATGAATGATGGGGGGAAACGGCCTTAAAGAACTCCGGGATCCGGAACCGTGCATCAACAGGGAATATTTGTATCAGATATCTATAATCTCCATCGCCCTACCACGTACTTTTCTTTTCCGTAGTTCGGGCGGTAAAAAATCCCGATGAGATTCAGGAGCAGCGACAGGTTAATATTCTTCGTCCGCACGGTCGTAGTCATGGAGAATCTCCTCGTCTCGCTGGACTTTCTTGAGTTTCCGGTGATGTATACCTGTGATGGCGGGAACCAGTCCCCGCGACTGACACTCAGGGACCTGCATGCCTCATCCGCATCAGTTGCTGTCATGACCTTCAACCCGTTCGAGAAATCCTGCTGTTCATTCACCCCATGGATTATCTGGAATATCCCCCCCCTGCAGGTAATCCCTGCCGGAATTCCAAGGGAAGCCCTTGTATCTGGCCCGGTACCTGCGGTGCAGGGGGTCACCGATTATGGGACCATCGGCTGGACGGGCCCCTGTCCTCCTCATGGGCAGATGATTCGGTACCAGTTCAAGGTGTACGGGCTGGATGCGATGCTTGACCTTGAACCGGGGTCAGATAAACACCAGCTCATCGGCGCCATGAAAGGGCATGTTGTCCAGTTTGGTGAAACCGTCGCCATCTGCACACGATGATCCGGCTGGTTTTGGATCCGGTGCCTACTTTTATTATGCAACGCGTTCATCATCCCACTACATGAGGCTGGAAAACGTATGGAAGAACTCAAGGTAAAAATTTCGGTAAAAATTCTCCCCAGTGACTATACCTGTGACGGCCAGGACATTTCACCCGAGATCGATGTCGGGGGTGTCAATACGAAGATTGCCCGATGCCTTGCCATCATCGTAAATGATCCCGATGCACCGGGCGGAGGGGGTTTTGTCCACTGGATCGCGTGGAACATGGAACTGGTCAGGATGATTCCGGAGAAAATCCCCAGGGGGCCGGTAGTTTCCTTTCCGCTTAAAGCGGTACAGGGAAAAAACAGTTTCGGAAAGATCGGATATAATGGTCCGTGCCCTCCACATGGGCAGACACACCGGTATTTCTTCAAGGTCTATGGTCTTGATACGGAACTTTCCCTCCAGGCAGGTTCCACAAAGGATCAGCTCGTGAAGGCGATGGAAGGGCATGTTGTCCAGTATGGCGAGACCTTCGTGACATACGGACGATAGGGGGACCCTTCTTTGGTTACTACAAATGACCGTGCTGGTAGCCCCCTGTATTCATTTTCAGACCCTGTTGAAACCCTAATATTTCAACACATTGCGAATCACCTGGTATCGGAGGGGACAGTGCCTGTCCCCCCGAACCGCCCCTGCGCTTTGCGATGGTGTTGTATTACCTTCTCTGGAATCATCGCTCAAGAGGGGATGCCACAGCGGCGGGGGCGGAGGCATTACGCGCCGTAGCCCCCAAGAGCGTTAAGAAAAATATTGAGAGGATTTCAACAGAGCCCATTTTCAGGACTTTTTGTTTTTTTTCGTCACAATTAAAAGGTTCAACCGCAGACTTGACCTGCAGTATGAGCAAACCGGATGAAAAACGGACTCTTGGACGGGGGCTCGAATCTTCCATCCTCGCCAATACCGCCAGACGGGAATCCATTCTTTCCCCCCTTGCTTCAATCAGTGCCGATGCCGTCAGGAGGCACAACAGGAAACCCGAGGATATCCGGACCCCCTACTCACGTGACACGGACCGAATCATCCATACGCGGGCATATACGCGGTACATCGATAAGACCCAGGTTTTCTCTCTCGTCGAAAACGACCATATCACCCATCGTGTAATTCATGTCCAGCTTGTTTCGAAGATCGCGCGGACGATCGGACGATGTCTCCGCCTGAATGAAGATCTCATCGAGGCAATTGCTCTCGGTCATGATATCGGACATATCCCGTATGGGCATTTCGGGAGAGCTGCCTTTCCGCTCTCTGCGAGCGGTATGGCATTGGGAAGTTTTTCCATAACGTCCAGAGTGTCCAGTTCCTCGACAAAATCGAAGACTGCGATCTTACGATGCAGGTGCTGGATGGGATCCTCTGTCATAACGGGGAAGCGGACGATATAAAAATTTCACCGGAACCCTGCCGGAACTGGCTGGAGTTTGATAAAAAAGTTCAGGATAACGCAGATGGGAGACGAACAAAGGCACCTATGACGCTGGAGGGCTGCGTGGTGAAATTCGCGGATACGATCGCTTATATCGGGAGGGATTTGCAGGACGCACGGGAGATCGGCCTGATCGATGCCTCAGTCAGTCTTCCCTCCGAATGTATTGATGTTCTTGGTAGCACAAATCCGGAGATAATCAATACCCTGATTTACGATCTTCTCAGGAACAGCGATACGGAAGAATCAGGCTTTATCTCGTACAGCCATGAGGTAGAGAGAGCCCTGATTACGCTGCGGACATTTTCCCGGATCCATATTTACGAGAACTGCAAACTCACTTCAGAACGGGAAAAGATCAGACAAATGTATGCAACCATCTTTATGACGTGTCTGAACGACCTTGAACAAGAGGTAAAAGATGCAAAAATTTTTACCGATTTCATTGATACGAACTGGATCAGCAGGAATTATCTCCAGTCAGCGACATTCGCCGAGCTCACCCGTGATTTTATTGCCGGTATGACAGACAGATATTTTGCAAAACGATTCGAGGAATGTGTGATTCCTCACAAAATTGAGGGCAAATTCCTGTAATAAGACAATCTTTCGGGTGTCAGTCGTACTTTCCCTTGGGTCGGGTCCAGCCCGTAAACCCGCAGTAAATACATCCGACACCTTCGCAATAATGGCATCTCTTTTTGGGTGCTGCGACAAGCACCGTCCCGGTTTTGTTGCAATATAAACATCCCAGTCCTTCACAATGGGCACACACAGCAGGTTCGTAGGTACAATGGTTATTTTCTGACATCAAAACCTCCTTTTAAACAATTTTAACCCGGTGCGCGAACATACCCTGGTTCATTTATCCTCCTCATTGAGGTATGTGTTGAGATCGGCAAGGAGTTCTCCTGCTGTCTGGTATCGTTCGGCCGGATCTTTTTTAAGACACCGTAATATAATCTTCTCTACCGCGGTTGCATCGGCATTAAATTCAGACGGGGGGATCGGTGGATCCCTCAGGATTGCATTTCCCACTTCGATGATACTCTCACCGCCGAAGGGTACTGAGCCGGTTACCAGTTCATAAAAAACAACGCCCAGTCTGGTAGATGTCTGTCCGTTCATCGGTCCTTCCGTACTCTGTGGGTGAGACCTGTTCAGGAGCGGCATACGCCAGGGAAAATCCTGCGATGCTTGACTTCTTCAACTCGGTGGTGAGAATTTTGCTCATTCCCCAGTCGGTGATCTTTGGGACGAATTCCTCGTTAAGCAGGATATTATGGGGTTTTATGTCCCGATGGATAAACCCGTGTGTATGAGCGTACCGGAGCCCGTCGGCAATGCCGCTGACGATATGAACGGATTTCCAGATAGGTACGGGTTTCTCGATGGTCTCCAGTGCCCTTGGCACATATTCCATCTCAACATAAGGGACCGGGAGGATATTGACCGCCGTCACCTCTACAATATTCGGGTGGCGAAGGGTCTCCCACGCGGCGATCTCGTTTAAAAAGGATTTGCCGGTCATCTCATCAAAACTTATCGGGATCTTGACGGCAACCTGCACATCATCAGTTCTTCGCCGGGCAGAGAAAACCCATGCAATCCCGCCGCGCCCGATATACCTGATCCCGGTATATTTGCTTTCCAGTTCTTTTGGGAAGTAGGTAAGCTGATCCCCGGGAGAGCCGTATGGTTTGGATAAAACCTGACCCTGTGTGCCAGCCCCGGGGTTCATATCCGCAACCTGAATTGAGGTATTAGGGGGACCGGAGGACTTCTGCCCGTTGAATTCTTCAACACCTTGTGATATAGTTCCCTGGATTGTCTCTTTTTGTTTGAGCAGCCGGAAAATAATCAATACCACTGCACCGGCTGACCAGCAGTACAACCAGCTCGAACATAAGGATTCCCGTGGGTTGCCCGGAAGGTGATTTTCCAGGAATAACCGGAACCGGTGATGGGGATGTCAAGTTCAGTTCAGTAGGAGTGACCGTCGGTTGCACCGTCGGTGCCAATATCCCTCCTCCCGTGGGAACAGGCACCGGCCCCGGTGTGGGTAATTGCTTTTCGACCAGGACGAGATCATGGTAATATTGTTTGGGATCCATAAGCGGAAAAGAATCGACAATATTCTGGTTGGTTTCAATGATTGCCTTCGGATTCGCACCTATCATAATGCCGTACGGTACATCCCCGATCCCGTCACCATTGGTGTCCTTTCCCTGGTAATCCCCCCAGTAATTACCCATGTAATTCAATTCACTAATGCCAAGATGGGTGTACCTGAACGGGAACTGGGATGACCAGACCGAGGTTGCACTCTTGGAATAGACATTCTGGGGGTTGTCGAAATTGTTCCGGTAAACCCGGTTGGATAACGAGAAACCGTCAAGGGCAATCCCCACAGAATTTTTTACCAGGCTGTTTTCCATAATAACATTATCGTTGGATGCGTCAAGTGCAATCCCTGCCCGGCTGCTGCCGGTAATCGTATTGCCGTAGATGGTATTTTTCATGGCCGACTGGAGGTAGATTCCCTGAGCCATGTTCAGAATTGTATTTTCCCGAACGGTATTGTTGCTGGACGAGATACGGATACCATCGAACAAGGTGCTGTTCCGTATGGCAAATCCCTGAATCGTACATCCATCGACCCGAACTTCAACAGCGTTCCCTTTCCCTTCCGTGTCTACAACCGGCATCCCGGCTCCGCTGTCGATACCGAGCAGAATGATTTGTTTATCAATCTGGATTTCCTCGGTATAGAGACCACTGTTCACCCTGATGGTGTCTCCGGGAAAGGCCCAGTCGATTGCCGCCTGGATTCCCGTAAAATCGGCTCCGTAAGGGGCAACGGTGAGTTCTGCGGCGTTTGCTCCATGGATTCCTGCGACACAGAGCAGGGCAATGATACTAAGTGAACATACAATAGAGCGAATTGGCATCATAGCGACAGGGTACCGGAACATCTGGGTGTATGGTATACCAGTCCCGGTGATTTCCTTCACCATATACTATAGGACGGATAGGTATAATTCACTACCCTTCAGGAATAATCAGGAGAAGTTTGACACCTGAAATCCCTTTTGCCAATTCGATGAGATCGCCATCGTGAACCATAATTCTGGTATTTTTTTCAACACGGTTGTGATTGACCCTGGTGCCCCCGGTACTTCCGCAATCCTCAATAAACCAGGCATCCCGTTCGTGGATAAACTTCCCGTGGGGCTTTGAGATGCGGGTCACCGCGGTGTACCCATCAGAGAGGATGATATCATCCTCACCGGCGCTCGCGGATCGTTTCTCAGGATCGATTCTTCCAATGGAGACCCGATCCTGTTTCAGTAGGAAGACCTTCCCGTCGTCAGGGCCACCGAGTACCATTGCGGTCGGAGTATTTCCCAGAACCTCTTTTGAAAGTGTATTTTTTATTTTATCAAGTCGCTGGGAAATTTCAGGCCCTGACGATCTGAACCTGCGTATTGGAAAAAAGACCAAGATTCCGTATTATAGCCTCAAGGCCGCCATGCACGATTGAATACTCCCAGACAGGGTGTATCCCTTTTGATGTTGGAGCGCCCAGACCAGCCTCTTTTTTTATAACCCCGATGCTCAGGAGTTTATCCAGATGTTTTTTGGTATTCTCATAGCTGGTTTCAATCTCATTTGAGATAGCCCGGGCATCCTTTGGTTTTTTCTCAATAAATTTCAATATCCTGAGGCGTGCGCTGCTGGAGAGCACATCAAGATATTCCGAGAGTTCTTCCAGCGAATCTGCATCTTCACGAATAATAATCGTCGGAGATTTATCTGCTGAATTCATAACGATTCTCCAAAGATAGTGTTCATTTCCTTCCCATAATCACTGATATCCGGTTATTAATGGCATGACGGTTTATATTTAGGATCAATCTTTTCCTTACATTGATTTAACTTGCAGGTTCAATATATCAACTTTCATGATTTGAGGAATATATGTGCATCTGACAATATTGTATAGTGTATGGTGATACACAATGGATTTTCGGTGTGTCACCGACCCATCGAATGCACAGTAAAGCCAAAAAGCACACTAAAATCAAAAACCCCGTACTTCCGGACATCATAGAACGTTTGCACAAAATCTCACTCCAGAGAAAGGGGTTCTAACCCCTATGCAATCATACATCAAAAGCCAATCATACATTTTTTTTAAAACTGTTTAGTGACGATAATCCAGTTCAAGGACTTTTCCTGTACGACCGTCCACCCAGGCGGTTGCAGGCATAAGCCACTCCTGTGAACGGATGATATCATCGTCAAACTGGACTTTCCAGGCAGCGGAGATACTTCCCGGGCGGGGGATAACTCCCGGGGGATGCCTGTCTTTCCAGCGGATTTCTGCAGAGATGATCCTCAGACCGGTTGAAGAATCCGGGAATATCTCCTGCGCCTTCTGCTGGATGGAAAAAATTGCCTCATACTTTTTCACCGGGGAATCGACCGCAACAGAAAATGCATTGTCCGGGGAATACCAGCGTCGGTTATATCCCGTGATTTCTCCGGTCACCGAATCAACCGAAATAGTAAATCCATCGTAATCGCAGGGAATGTTCTGGACGATTCTGTTATACTTGAAAACATAATACCCTGCTCCGGCCTCTCCAGATCCCAGAGATTCGTACCTCTGTTCACTCATGTTAACAGGAAGAGGTGCCCCGTTGCGTTCGATAATATAGCGATCAGCAATTTTTTGTGCCGTGCTCAAATCAAGCGAGGGGTCTGCCCGGCCTGCCTGCTCGTGATATAGTGCGGGAGAATGATGCGATTTGTCCGGTATCCGTGTCAAGGGACCCGGAAATAACGGTTGTGTTATCCCGGTAAACATCAAAGATCCATGCCCGTACCGAATCCGGATCAGTGTCGTACCTGACCCTGATCCTGTCTGAGGCTGGGAGAGAAAATACTTCGCGGACAAGATTTTTTGCCCATTCGGCTGAGATCCCCGCATTCTCCTGTCCCGGAATATAAGGGTCACCGGTAAAGGCATCGATAAATACCGGGAATCCGGGATCACCCGGTGAAGACTCAGACCGTTTTATCCAGAACTGATAGGAGGTGCTGTTACCGAACTGATTGGTCAGGTTAACACTGACAAGACTGTACGCGACTTCCGGATATTCCCCGCGTAGTAATATCAATGCGTCATCCAATGAAATCATGCTGCTGACCGATCCTGCCGGGTTATCTGTTCCGGTATCAGGCGGGGGGGTGTCGGCAGGCTGTCTTATCCCCGTTCAGCAGCGTCAGCAAAGGGGCCGGGGCAGGTGAGAGTGACATCTCCGGGGAGGGATCAGCTGTAGTAGGAAGAGTCTGCAGATTCAGGCCCGGTGGACTTATCAGTGATCCGGTCAGGAATCCATAGACTATAGCGGCGACCGTTATGACGGCGATTATGGCTGCAGACTTTTTTAAGAAGACGCCGTCGTTTCTTCGCTTCAATCTGATGTTTGTACCTTTCAGGCAGATATGCACCGCAGGAGTTCCTGGAATCCTTATTCACGTCAAATGCCCCGGATAATCACATAATTATTGTGCTGTTTACCAGTAAAAAAGGAACGGGCTATTTCGGAGAAACAAATTCGAGATAGGATTTACCCATGCCCGACGATAATAATGAACAACTGCATCGTGTCATACTCTTCAGTAGATTGTGAAATTTCTGAAATTAACTGAATTTCAGGTTAATATGCCCGTCCGACCAGTGTTGCCTTTCCCGGCCTGCCGCATATGATACAGGTTCCGGTTGTTTCGTGTATGTACGTCGAGCGCAGATCGGTGCCAAGAATGCTTGCATTCGTTATCGCTTCTATCGTGTCTCCGCACTCCTTCTCCCGGCACCAGTGGACAACCGCAACCTTACCCGCATCGAGGGTGGTATTCAGAAGATCCCGTGAGTCGACCGTGCAGAGGCGGGACCGTGTATGCTCTTCCGCCCGATTCCGCATCGTACTGGTAATATCACCCATAACCCGGATCACATCTTCTGCTGCAGATGCGAGAGAGATGGAATCCTTTCCACCGGTACGTTTAACTGCCATGGCTTTCCCCGCATCGAGATCCCGGGGACCGAGCTCAATACGGAGCGGGACTCCCCGAATCTCCCACCAGTAGTATTTTGCGCCCGGACGAACATCGCGGGTGTCAAGTTTCACCCGGAAGCCTGCGGTGGTGAGGGTTGTTGCCAGCTGCCGGGCTGCAGCCATTACATCCTCGTGGCGTTTTCCGATCGTGATCGGCACAATCACAGCCTGGATTGTAGCCACAGCCGGTGGCAGGATGAGGCCTTTATCGTCGCCATGTATGCTGATCAGGGCCGCAATCGAGCGCTCTGAAATCCCATAACAGGTCTGTTGTGCGAGTTTCTGGGATCCGTTTTTATCCTCGTAGGTGATATTAAACGTCCGTGAAAAATGATCGCCGAGATGATGCACGGTCCCGATCTGGAGGGTTTTGCCATTGGGCATTATTGCGTCCACGGCGATGGTAAAATCGGCACCGGGAAATTTGTCCCAGTCCGGGCGTTTTGAGATGAGAGTCGGAATACATAACCCGTCATAGAACTCCCGGTAAATACGGAGTGCTTCCTCGACCTGTTCATTCGCCTCATCCCAGGTGGTGTGAACGGTGTGGGCTTCCTGAAACGAGGTGATCTCCCGGAGGCGTATAAGCGGACGGGTCTGTTTTGTTTCGTACCGGAATGTATTCACGATCTGGTAATATCTGAGGGGAAGATCTGCGTGTGAGCGAATCCAGAGAGCATACATTGGGTATATAGCTGTTTCGCTGGTCGGGCGCAATGCCAGTTTCACCTCGAGGGGTGTTGTTCCGCCGTGGGTTACCCAGTATACCTCGTCTTCAAAACCTTTGATGTGCTCTGCCTCTTTCATGAACTCCTGCTCTGGTATAAGGAGAGGAAAGAGTGTTTCCTGATGGTCGCGGTCGAGAAGATCGCGAAGTCTCTGGTAGACATATTTTCTAATCGCAAATCCGTAGGGAAACCATACGTATAATCCCTTGACGGGATACCGGACATCCATGATTTCAGCCCGCCATAAAATGTCGTTATACCATGCAGAAAAGTCTTCTTTCAACGGCAGGGTGCCCGCATCATCATCCATGAATCAGATCCTCTAAGCTACTAGATGTATGATAATTGGTGTAATAAAAGCCTCGACAAAAGCGGCAATTATGATCAGCGGGACAACGTAGAGGATAAACAAACGGGCGTACCCAACTGCCTCTTCTGCCGCGTCCCCCCCGCGGTACCATTCAGCTATGAGTGACTGGGCAAGCAGGATGCCCAGAGCGCCGGACAGGATGAAAGCCGGGATTTCAAAAACACCATGGGGAAGGATAGCGGCGGCGACAAAAATGAACGAATGATCCTTGTGCACGATTTCCATAACGGAACCAATCAGGATTCCGTTCAGGCTGAGAATGAATATTGTAAGGATGCCAAACGATGCCCCGCCCAACAGGAGCAGAACGCAGGCTTCAAGATTGTTGATCAGGAGTCTGACAAAAATTTCAGGCGTTTCTTTTCCCGTGATCTGCCCGGCGACCTCTTTTTCAAAGAGGTTCATAAGATCTTCACCGACCTGTGGGTTCTGCATTGTGCCGACCCATCCAACCATGATCGTTGCAAAAAAAAGGAGCAGTGTGATTATTATCGCATTTGTTAACGGCGAATCAGACATACAGTATCATCCGTGTCATATCCCTGATCCCCGGTGCAAGCCCGACAACTATCATTGCCAGGATGACCAGATGCCAGAATGCGGGATTAGCCTCCTTGCGGTACGTTTCCATAATATAGACTGCCGGGAAGAGAACTGCCAGTTTCAGGGGAAACATCACAAAACCTGTGTGAGTCCAGTCGATCAGGGCTGATCCAACCACATGTTGTTCAATATACTGGACAGACGGGTGCAGATCAATACCGAAACTTGTAGCGCTTGCATCGAGAAGCTGACCGAAAAGGAGTGATATGTAGAGTGGATCGGTCACGTACTGCCACCTCAGCACGTACCGCATGCACGCAAAAACCATGAGAGTCGCTGCCGCTGCCATCAACAGGATCACTGCCAGCACAAAAAGATCAATCCGTGTATGCGTCATTCCCCAACTGATGAGAACCAGTGCCACGGACAATACCGAAAAGATCCCAACCCCGGCATAAACCCTGAGGTAATTGCTGATCAACCCCCTGGTTTCCAACTGATGAGAAAGGATGAGGATACCAACAGTATAGAAAAATATCAGGAAGTAGATGAAAGGAGTAACGATCAGGAACTGAAGATCCGACTGAATCATATCCGCATCCTGGATCACACGGAGCATACCCCCGAAAACAATATAGGGAAGGGTTGCCAGCACGAACGGACCGTCAAGAGGAAATCCGGATTTTTTAAACCAGCGGTAAATAAGATAAACTGCGACAATAAGGATGAGTGCGTAGGTGATTGTTTCTACAGCATTATAGGGTTGTTCGTATCGTATGGGATCGATGTAGTATTTGTATATGAAATCACTAATCATCCATGATAAGAATGAGTGCAGACGCAATAAAATTACTCAAACCAAAGGTTTTTGATAAGTCCAAATGGATGCAGCTGCCCCGGGATGTCGTTATAGGACACGATGTATTCGGGCAGATCCCCTCGGTCTGCGAAGATCTTAAACTCGGCAGATCTGCACTCCTGATATCCGGGAAAGGTACGATGGGTTATGCCGGGAATGATGTCCGGCATGTCCTTGAACCTTCCTGCACGGTAAAGCCATTCCTTGCAGAGGAGATCAGCATTGCGGTGATCAAAAAAGCACAAAAAGCTGCTGAAGGCCTTGATTTTGTAATAGGAGTCGGTGGCGGGCGCGTGATCGACACTGCAAAGATTGTTTCCTACAATCTCGACCTCCAGTTTATATCCATCCCCACTGCAGCATCACATGACGGCATTGCCTCCTCCCGCGCTTCTGTTCCCACCGTTGAAGGACATGCATCGCTGGATGCCCAGCCCCCAATCGCAATTGTAGCCGACACCGGTATTATTGCCTCTGCCCCGCACCGGCTCCTGGCTGCCGGTTGTGCGGATGTAATCTCGAATTATACGGCGATACTTGACTGGGAACTTGCCCACAGGGTCAAGGGAGAGCCGATGAGTGAATATGCAATTGCTTTGTCGAAGATGACCGCTGAAATCCTGATGAAGAACGCTCATTTGATTAAACCGAACCAGGAGCAGTCCGCATGGTTCGTCATAAAGGCGCTCGTGTCCAGCGGGGTCGCCATGAGCATCGCGGGGTCCTCCCGCCCTGCCAGCGGCGGAGAGCATAAGTTTTCCCATGCCCTTGACCGGCTGGCACCCGGCAAGGCGCTTCATGGTGAGAGCTGCGGGATCGGTACAATCATTTCCATGTACCTTCATGGCGGAGACTGGAGAGGCATCCGGAGACTCCCTGAAAAATATCGGGGCTCCCGTAACTCCTGGCGAGCTTGGTATAGACGATGCAATTGCCGTTGAAGCCCTCCTCATGGCAAAAACTATCCGTCCGGAACGCTTCACAATATTCGATATGGGGTTAACACGGGAATCTGCACAGAACCTTATACACATGCTCTATCTGGAATGAGAGGGATCGGATGGCTGATGCAAAAACTAAGGTAACCCTTGTCGGCACGGTGCTGGCGAAACAGGGAACGGAGTTTATTTATGAAGGTGAGGCTGCCGGATGCGATACATGTAAAGTGAAAAAGGCATGCAATAATCTCCAGATCGGCAGAAGATATCGTATTCTATCGGTTCGGCCAACTCACCATGAATGTGCCATTCATCTCAATGGCACAACCGCCGTTGAGGTAATAGAAGCACCGATAAAGGCGCTCATTAATCCTGATATGGCCATTATCAATTCAAAGATCAGGATTGATCTTTCCTGCTCCAAAAGCGACTGCCTGAGTTATTCACTCTGCCGCCCCGAAGGAGTGATGGATGGAGAAAAGTACACAATTACCTGTGTGCTTGGTAATGCATCGGATACCTGTGCCAAAGGGCGGGCACTGAAACTGGTCGAAATCAAGCCTGCGTAATCTTTTGAATCTGCCGAAACCCAGTCTGATATTTTTCCAGTATTCAGAACTAAAAAAATCTTTATTACCTTTTTTCAAAAGGAACATGAGTCAGACCACACCATTTCAGCTGCCAGAAACCGTGCGAGTATTAATACCTTCGGGGATCCAGACATCTGCTATTGATGCCGGATCATTCATCGGGTTTTCTGCCCGGGATCTATACAAGGGTTCAGAAACAGGTTTATGTCCTGCTTGAATCACCAGCGAATCATAACAGGGTCAGGAAATTCATAATTTATTTTATCGCAACACTCATCGTCATCAATGTCATCGTTGTGGTGCTTGAAACAAAAAATGACCTTTTCATCAGATATCAATCCATTTTCTCTGTAATTGACCTGTTCACGGTCATTGTATTTTCGATCGAATATGCGCTCCGCGTCTGGGTTTGCGTCCTGGATCCCCGGTACTCTTCTCCGGTGACAGGGCGACTCCGGTATGCGGTATCGCCATTGGCTCTTGTCGACCTGATTGCAATTACCCCGTTTTATCTCCCGTTGTTCGTCCCGATAGAATTCCGGATGCTCAGGTTACTGCGGTTACTGAGGATCTTCAGGGTTCTCAAACTTGGCAGGTATTCAAGTGCATTTGACACCTTTGCCGATGTCCTGAAGTCCAAGAAAGAGGAGCTGATTATTACCCTCATCATGGCGATAATCATCCTTGTTCTTGCGTCGAGTGCATTGTATGTTGTCGAACGCGAGGCCCAGCCTGAAAAGTTCGCCAGTATTCCTGATGCGATGTGGTGGGCGGTGGTAACCCTTGCCACAGTAGGATATGGAGATGTATATCCGATTACACCCCTGGGCAAGATTATCAGCGCGATTGTGGCACTTTCAGCAATTGGATTGTTCGCCCTTCCCGCAGGAATCCTTGCTGCCGGTTTTGCCGAGAGCATCCAGAAAAGACGAATTGACACAGACCGCCAGACCATTGTCTGTCCCCGATGCGGAACTGAGTTCAATCTGAATGCCGGTAATGCAGTTGGCAATCCAGGCGATACCGCTGAACACGCCACTTCAGAAGACGATGAAGATACTAAAAACCACGGATATGTGAGTACGGTAAGGAAATAACCAGGGTCTTACGGGGAATGTTCTGAAGAATGCCAGAGAAGATCTGCAAGGCGAAGGATAGTTTCACCGCCTTCAAGTGCTCTTCTCCACCGTTCCGGAATGGCATCATACCCCCAATATGCACCGGCAAGTGCCCCGCAGCACGCACCGGTCGTGTCGGCATCTCCTCCAAGGTTAATCGCGGAAAGAATTGCTCCTTCAAGGGTCCGTGCATGCATAAAACTGGTAAGAGCCGCGTGCGAACATAGTACGGCATCAAGCGATGAATTCAAGGGATAATTCTCATAATTGCCAAGCACTGCATACACTTCATCATGGATGCAGAGCGACCGGGCGTGCCGGTAGGCTGCCTGACGGGAAACACCACGGCACATATCGCTGACCATGACATTCAGCCATGCGGAGCAGTGTGCAGCGACCGGATCAAAATGAGTGAGCCGCGAACACGCGAGACTTATCGTATATACATCAGGTGCAGGGTAGAAAATTCCGAGGGGAAAACCCCTCATAACGCTTCCGTTGCTGCGACTGCCATGATGTTTTTTATGTACGAGCCATGCCGCACGGTGCGGCAGGGTACCGGATTTGACCATCTCGAAAAATGCAGAAGAGGTAGGACCGTACCATTCCGGACGCATTTCATATCCGGAAATCAACCGTAATATAAGGTCTTTTTGGTCAAATCCCCCGCATGCGACCAGCGATTCTGCGACTGCCAATGCCTGCAATGTGTCATCGGTAATCTGGCCTTTTTTACGGAAATGCAGCCCACCGGGAAGCATTTCTGTCACCCAAACGCTGGGTTGGGGAGATCCTTCAAGGGGCGCACCCATTGCATCCCCAATTGCCAGCGCAACGAGCGATCCTGATGCCCGCAGGTTTCCTGATATAAATATCACCAAAAAGGTATATGTGCATCACAAGAAATAGAATCAGCTTGGAGAAGGTGATAGTGTGCAAAAGGAAGAATTGCTGCATTTACACATGTTGATGATTCACATCAAGAAGTACTATGAAGGCGTCACCAGTGAAGAAATCGGAACTGACCGATACAATTCTCTTGAAATTTCCCCGGTTCATATTCACAAGGATAAGAAAGCCCACAAAGATGCTCTTCTCACTCTCGGAGATGAGATCGTAACCCATATTCACGGGCACCGTCTGCCTGTGGTGAACTATTCTACAGAGTCTGCATCTACAAAAGTTGCAGCCGAACATTAATTGTCATGGATGAGGCGCTGGCATTCCGGGAGATGATCTCCCGTATCCTCACCCTTCAGCCTGGCGATCCTGCAATTGTGGCAGTGAAGATCGATATCTGCCGTAAGTACTGCCTGCCGATAGTTCCCAAAAACTCCGCTATTCTGGCGGTCGCTTCGGTTCAGGATCGGGAGATCCTGAGGAAGATCCTTCTTGTGAAGCCGACAAGGACGATATCCGGGGTGGCACCGGTTGCGGTGATGACATCTCCGGCACCCTGCCCCCACGGCAAATGCCTGCCCTGCCCTGGCGGTCCCGACCACCCGTTCAAATCCCCCCAGAGCTATACGGGAGAAGAACCTGCGGCACTTCGTGCGAGGGAGCATAATTTTAACCCGTTTGCCCAGGTGCATGCCCGTCTCGAGCAGTTCGAACTTTTAGGACACCGCGTGGATAAGGTGGAGTCTATTGTGATGGGAGGCACGATGACTGCACGAACGCCGGAATATCAGGAGGAATTTGTGTCACGCTGTATTGAGGCTATGAACACCTACCCGGGAGGCCCTGCGGCGGTGGAACCACAGGATACTGAAGGTGTCCAGACGGAGAACGAGACTTCAGCTATTCGCTGTGTCGCAATAACATTCGAAACCCGTCCCGACTGGTGCAGGCGCGAACACATTGACCGTATGCTGCGTCTTGGGGTAACGAAAGTAGAACTCGGAGTTCAGCATATAGACGATACTATCCTTGCATATAACCGGCGCGGGTGCACCGTTGCCGATACCGTCGCTGCAAATACATTCCTGCGGGATGCCGGCATGAAAGTGGGTTTCCATATAATGCCAAATCTCCCCGGTTCCACCCTCGGGGAGGATATGAAAATGTTCGACACGCTCTTTTCCGATCCCCGTTTTATGCCGGATTTTCTTAAGATTTACCCAACCCTTGTCACCCCGGGATCCGAGATCGAAAACCACTGGAAGCGGGGTCTGTATTCGCCGTACAGCGAAGAGGATATGATTGACCTCGTCGCCTATGCAAAGTCCCGGATCCCCGAGTACACCCGGCTCCAGAGAATCCAGCGTGACATTCCGGCAAAACTGATCGTAGCCGGCTCGCGTCACTCGAACTTCCGGCAGCTTGCCAGAACCGGCTGAAGGCAACCGGCAGGAGCTGCCGCTGTATTCGTTGCCGGGAGATTGGGAGACTCCCTTCTCTTGCGGAATCAGAGATACGGGTTCTGAAGTATGCCTGCTGTGACGGACATGAGCATTTCATTTCTGCTGTATCAAATGATTCATTAATCGGGTTTGCACGGCTCCGGTTCCCATCGGAGGTCTATGATCCCGTTCTCGAAAATACCGCGCTTATGCGTGAACTCCACGTGTATGGCAGTCTTGTACCTGTAGGGAAAGATGCCGATTCCGACGAATGGCAGCACCGGAATTTTGGCAGGGTACTCATCGCCCGGGCAGAAGAGATAGCGTTTGAGGCCGGTTTCGCCTCTCTTGCGATTATGAGTGGCATCGGCGTCCGTCCCTATTACCGGAGACAGGGCTATGAACGTAAAGGTCCTTACATGATCAGGAATCTGCGATGAACCCGGCGACGACCGAATTTCTCCGACAGCGGTTTACGGATTATTATAAAAAAACCGGACTTGTCGCACCTTCCTCTCTTGAGCAGCGTGAATGGGGGTTCGTGCTCTTCAACCCCCATTCCGATGGAATGCGAATGCGCAGGCATATCGGTTTTTCCGGTCGGGACGAGTTGTTCCAGTACATCAAAAACCTCATTCCCCAGCATGTGTACTATTCGACGGCGTATTACGAGAAACCTGATGCCGGGACCATGGCTGATAAAGGGTGGTGCGGGGCAGACCTGATCTTCGATCTCGACGCCGATCACATCACGCGGGGGCCCTATGACCAGATGCTGGCACGGGTCAAAGAGGAGACGGGGAAACTAATCGCAATACTTACTGATGAATTCGGTATGGATCCAAAGAGCATCGAACTCGTCTTTTCTGGTGGCCGGGGCTATCATGTCCATGTCAAGGATATATCATTCCGTGGATGGGGAAGTCCAGAACGACGGGAGCTTATCGACTATGTCTGCGGGATCGGAATTGACCCTGCCGCGATGTTAACCGGCAAAAAAATACCTGTCCAGGGATGGCAGGCAAGGTACCGGGAGGCACTCCTGGAATATCTCCGATGGGTTGGTGCTCTGACTGAGGTGGAAGCAATCGCGCATCTCACAGCGATTGAGGGTATTGGCAAAGAATCTGCGCTTGTTTTTCTAAAAAAACGAGAGGAGATCGCAGGGGAAATTGAACGCCACCCTTCGAGCATGATCATAAAAAACCGTGTGATTAAAGCCATTCTATCCAGTCAGGAAGGGGAATTTAAGAAACGCCTCTTGTCCCGTGCGGCTCTTGCCGACGAACCCGTCACAACAGATACAAAACGCCTTATCCGGATGCCGACCTCTCTTCATGGGGGGAGCGGAATGCGGGTCCAGCCGCTGGAGCTCCGGGACCTTCCGGATTTTGAACCTCTCGTTGACGCTGTAGTCTTTTCCCTGCGGGAAGTCCGGGTCGATCTCATCCATCCGATTACAATACCTATGCTCGGAAGTACTTATGAACTCCAAAAAGGCATCACTACAGTACCAGAAGCGGTAGCAGTATTCCTGTGCTGTCGCGGTATGGCGGAAATTATCTGAGGGGAGATATGGGGCCACGGGGGCTTGATGATCTGCGCAGCATCCTGCTATCGGAGCGGGAGACGGGAAGGCTCACAGCAGTCGCCCCGGATCTTTTTGATCGCGGACATGCAGAACTGGCCACTCTCATCACCAAGGTCTATGAATTTGAAGATCCCCTTTCTGAAGAAGCCCGTTCCCTGATTGAAGAGACGCTTGCAATACGGGAGACCCTGCAGGAGCTCTTTGCATTTCGATCACGCAAAATTATCGCCCTGACAATTTTGCATGCCGAAGGCAATTATTACGACCGCGAAGAGGTGAAACGGATGATTCCGGCCGAAAAAGAGATGTTTGACACGGCCACCGCCGGGATCGAACGCTGCAAGGGTATTCTGCTCCACAATGTTCCCCATCGCCCGAAAACTGAGGAACCGCCCGATTTCGAAGAGGATGTTGAACCTGAACAGGAAGCAGTTGTGGATCGCCAGGAAGGCCATGGATCGGTCACGGCACCGGAACAGAAAATACCCCTCCTGCCGCCCTGCGCCCTTGTCAGAGTTCTCGAGGATATGGAATCTTTTATGGGGATTGATGGGAGGATTTATACTCTCTCAAAAGGAGATATAGTGACGCTTCCTGAACGGAATGCGGCAGTCCTGAGTGAACGCAACATAGTCTTAAATATCAATCTTTGCAAATAGTATTGGTATTCTATATCTAAATTATCGGTGAAAATTTTATGAAAATGCCAGCAAAATTTAACACCTATTGCCCCCATTGCAGGAATCATCAGATGCATGAGGTCGAAAGGGTAAAGAAAGGCAAGACAACCGGCCTCCACTGGATTGACCGCCAGAAGGCCCGCAGAGGAAAAGTGGGCAATATGGGAAAATTCTCAAAAGTGCCCGGTGGCGACAAGCCGACCAAAAAAATTAATGTGCGGTACCGCTGTGTCACCTGCGGGAAGGCACACCTGAGAAAGGGTTACCGGGTCGCAAAGTTTGAGCTGACGGAGTGAGTGGATAATGGTACGTGAGATTCGGGAAAACCGAAGTAAATTTTTCAAAGTAAAGTGTCCTGACTGCGAGAATGAGCAGACAGTATTTGAAAAGGCGAGTACAGTGGTGAAATGTGTTGTCTGCGGACACGATCTTGCACTTCCGACCGGCGGAAAGGCGAGCATCAAGGCTGAGATTATTTCAGAGCTCAAGTGATTTTTCCCATGCTTGACAGAGAATGGCCGCAGGAATCGGAACTGGTTGTCTGTACCGTACAGAATGTCAAAGATTTTGTAGCATTTGTATCTCTGGACGAGTATGGCGGTCGCCAGGGTCTTATCCCCATCTCTGAAATAGTTACCGGGTGGATCAAGTATATACGGGACCACATACGAGAGGGTCAGAAGATCGTATGCAAAGTGCTCAATGTCGACAAGAGCCGCGGTCATATTGACCTTTCTTTAAAAGATGTCAATGAACACCAGCGCCGCGAGAAGATTCGCGAATGGAAGAACGAGAGCAAAGCCCGGAAGTGGCTGGGTTTTGTTGCAGAGCAGACCGGTGAGTCAGCTGCTGCATTAGAGGACTTGATTTTCAAGAAATACGGGGCGTTCCACCCGGTGTTTGAAGATCTTGTTATCGATAGCGAATCGACGCTCAAAAAACTTGACCTCTCCAAAAAAGTTGGCGAGGTGCTCCTCCATGTAGCCCAGGAGAACGTAAAAGTTCCCCGCGTTGAGGTAACAGGCCACCTTGTGCTCACCAGTACCCTGCCTGACGGGATATCAGTGATCAAAAAAGCACTGAAAAGTGCTGAGCCAAAGATTGCCGGAGTCGATATCGAGCTCCTGTATCTTGGTGCTCCGATGTACAGGATCAAAGTGACCGCCCCTGATTATAAGAAAGCGGAAAAGGCGATTGAGAAGGCCGCAAATGCAGCGATCGCCGTTATGGAAAAGTCAGGTGGCGAAGGAAAACTTGTCAAGAAACCGAAGTCCGGGAAGAGTCAATGAGCGGTCGAATCCGTCACTGCACAACAGATAATACGTATACCCTTTCTTTAACCTGCCCCGTCTGTGGCGGTCCGACTGCAATTGCTCATCCTGCACGTTTTTCTGTTGAAGATCGCTATGGGCGATACCGGAGAATGGTAAAAAATGATTGAGGAGATCTCTGTACGGTATATCGATAATTTCTGGGAATCACCCCCTGTCAATCCTGTCCTCATAGAAGGCCTCCCGGGAATCGGACAGGTGGGCAAACTCGTCGCCGAGTATATGATCCATATCCTGTGTGCCACGAAAATCGGGGAGATCCACTCAATCTATTTCCCCCCCCAGGTTATTCTTGAAAAAAATGGTCTTGCCCGTCTGGTGCGTAACGAACTCTATATATACCGTGGGGAAGGAAAGGATCTCGTTTTTATCACAGGTGATCACCAGAGTACTTCGAACGAAGGTCACTACCTGCTTGCGGACAGGTATTGTGCAATCGCGGAAGAAATGAATGTTCAGCGTATCTACACGCTCGGCGGTTTTGGTGTCGGACATCTTGTCCCCGAACCCCGGGTACTTGGTGCTGTGAATCGTACAGACCTCCGGCAGGAGCTTGAGGCATCAGGTGTTTTTTTCGACAGGGACGAACCGGGCGGCGGGATTATCGGTGCAGCCGGTCTCATGCTGGGGCTTTCAGCTCTTCGCGGGATCGATGCAGTATGCCTTATGGGCGAAACAAGCGGGTACCTGGTTGACCCGATGAGCGCGGCTAATGTGCTTGCCATTCTTTCAAAGCTGATCGGAGTTCCGGTGGATCTCACGCGGCTGAATGATCGTGCATCAGAGATGGAAAGAGCCATCGAGGGATTGGTCGAAGGCAACAGGGCGCAAAACGATGAAGAGTTGAGCTACATCGGGTAACCATGCTTGTAAATGCTGACCTGCATATCCATTCTCCTTTTTCTATTGCGGTGTCGGATACGATGCTGCCGGAGAACCTGTTGGCCGTCTCTGTGAAAAAAGGCATTCATGCGCTGGGCACCGGCGACGCACTTCACCCGCTATGGCAGGGAAGGTGGAAACCTTTTTTGGAAAACGATGGGGGGATTGTAATCATCCCCACAGGAGAAGTCGAGGATGAGCGTCGGGTTCACCACCTGATCCTTGCTGAAGACTTCAGTCAGTTTGACCAGGTCCGCGATCTCTTCAAGGGAAAGTGCAAAAGCTTTGAATCAAATGGCAGGCCTCATATCCACCTGAGCGCGAACGAGATCGCGACTGCAGTCCATGATGTCGGGGGATTGATTGGCCCTGCACATGCATTTACACCGTGGACGGCAATGTTTGCCTATTTTGACCATGTTGCCGACTGTTACGGGGGCGAACATATTGATTTCCTGGAACTCGGTCTCTCTGCCGACAGCTCGTATGGTGCATCGATCCCTGACCTTGCGAATGTACCGTTTCTTACCAACTCTGATGCACACAGCCCCCGGCCCGAGAAGATTGGCCGCGAATTCAACATCCTCACGGTCAGGAAAATGACCGTTAAAAGTGTACTGGAAAGCGTGACGGCCGGGTCCATTAAGATGAATGCAGGGTTTTTTCCGGAGGAGGGCAAGTATAACCGTACAGCCTGTGTCCGCTGTTTTACCCAGTATTCTCTGGAAGAAGCGATACAAAGTTCATGGCGCTGCCCGTCAGATGGCGGTCTTATTAAAAAAGGTGTATTTGACCGTGCACGGGAACTTTCACACGGGGGCACTACCGGCACACGTCCCCCGTATCTCCATATTATTCCCCTTGGTCAGATCATCCAGACGATCGAAGGTGCTTCGTCGCCATACACGAAGAAGTGCCAGGCCCTCTATAATTCATGTATCGGTTCCCTGGGGACAGAGATTGATGTGCTCGTAAACGCGCCTATCCGTGATATCCATGCAGTTAATTCCCGGATAGCAGAGGCGATCGAAAATCTCAGAGCCGCCGGGTCACCCTTCATGCGGGAGGCGGCGGGAAGTATGGTACATTCTCGTTTATCTGAAACATTTTTTTTCGTATCCGGTTCTTTCTTATCGTAAATATTAATGAAACAGGAACGCCAACATGATTACTCAATGCTCAAAATACATCGGGATATCTGTGGATATTGCGGATGTTGTGTGTCGGTCTGTCCGGAAGCTGCTCTTGAACTGATTGATGCCTATCTCTGCGTTGAGAAGAATTGCACGAGCTGCGGGATCTGTGCAAAAGTCTGCCCTCTGGGCGCTCTGGAGGTCGTGGATGAAGGATAAGTATGATGTACTGGTCATCGGCGGAGGACCGGGAGGAGCCCTTGCGGCAAAGACCGCTGCTGAAAAGGGGCTCTCTGCCTGTATCGTTGAGAAGCGCCCTGCAATTGGTGCACCCGTCCGGTGCGCCGAAGGTATCGGTAAAGAAGCCCTCTGCGAGTTCATAAATCCGGACCCCCGCTGGATCTCTGCCGAAATGACCGGTGCAGCTATCGTTGCTCCTGATGGTTTTGAAATGAAACTTGAGTCCAAGTTTGCGGGGAACAAAGTTGGTTACATTCTTGATCGAAAATTTTTTGATCGCGAACTGGTCTGGAGAGCGGCTGAAGCAGGAGCAGATGTTGCAGTCAAGAGCCGGGCATCAGCGCCCATCATCGAAAACGGCTGCGTTAAAGGAGCAAAGATCGAGAGACTGCGGTGTGGTAACAAAAGTTACAGCAGGTGTGGTTATTGCCGCAGACGGGGTTGAATCCAAATTTTCCCGGTGGTGTGGAATCGATACTGCAGTGCCTGTCCGTGAAATCATGAGTTCCGTCCAGTACCTGATGGCAGATATCGAAATTGACGCTCATACAACAGTTTTCTACCTCGGAAATGAGATTGCTCCTGAGGGGTATCTCTGGATCTTTCCGAAAGGTGAACGCTCCGCAAATGTCGGGATAGGCATTTCCGGGAGAAAGAGTGGAGAAGGACACCGTGCAAAGGACTATCTTGACCGTTTTGTGAAAAAGACATTCCCCTGCGGGAAACCGATCGAATACATTGCCGGCGGAGTATCTGTCTGTCGTCCGTTGGACCGCACGGTTGGAGACGGGCTCATTATTGTCGGTGATGCTGCCCGGGTCGTCGATCCGCTCACCGGTGGCGGGATCTATAATGCCATGTTTACCGGAAGGCTTGCTGCTGAAGTTGCTGCTGAATGCATCGGGGCATGTGATGTATCCAGACCTGCACTGATGAAGTATGATAAAATCTGGCGGGCATCAAAAATGGGCAAGGCCATAGAACGCAACTATCATATCAAAGAGTATCTCATCAGGCAACCAGATGCAAAACTGAATGAGATTATACATTCGGTCTCGAAGCTGAATCTTAATGATTTCAGCACGTTATCCCTGATTAAAGAGATTATCAGGGTGAACCCGAAGCTGATGCTGGATCTGGGAACGCTTGCTGCTTCAATCCGCTGATTTCTTGAGTTGTTTGTTGAGCAGCCGGAGGCAGTCATCTTCGGCCTCTTTTTTCGTAAAGACCGTAAATATATCATTCGGCTGGATCTTTACATTGCCACTCGGAATGATCAGCTCTCCACCTGATCTGCGGATAGCGATAAACACGAAGTCTTTTACTTTAAGCTCACGTATTTCGTGTCCGACGATAGGTGCACCCTGCCTCAGCGACTATCTCAAAGATGGTTCCCCCGGGGATAGAGGCAGAGCTGCTGCAGCTGGGGATTCTGGGTCCAGTAATAGAGGCGTGATGCTACAAGCTCATCAGGATTCTCGCTGATCCTCACCCCCACCTCCTTGAAAAAATCCGAGTGTGATGACTGGTTGACGATTGAGACCACATTGGGGACGCGGAATTTTTTTGCGAGCCAGCAGGTCATCAGGTTAACCGAATCATCGCTCGTGGTAGCGATCAGGGCATCAGCCCGGTCAATCCCGGCCTCCTCAAGGGTTGTTTTGTCGGTTGCATTACCCGTTACCGCGAGGACATCATAGTGTTCAAGAACCTCGCTGCACCGGGCCTCGTCCTGGTCAATGACAACAACATTGTTTGCATGTTCTATTGCCTGTTTTGCCAGGTTTTTCCCGATTCCGCCAAGCCCCACTATGATAATATACATGGGTACCGGTTACCATCACCGGCATTGAAATAATTTGCGCATTAATCTGAGTACGTGATCTGCGGAGTAGACGAGGCAGGAAAGGGATCTGTTCTGGGGCCGCTGGTGATTGCAGCCGTCGGAGTAACTTCAGAGGATGTTTTTTCTGATATCGCGGTGAAGGATTCCAAACTGCTCACCCCCGCGGTGCGGGAGGAACTCTATTCTGTCATACGGAAGCGCTTCAGGGTAGCGACTGTACGAATTGACGCGCACGAGATTGATGAAATCCGAAGGGGAATGACCATGAACTCCTGCATTGCACGGGCACATGCACAGGTTATCGGCAAGCTTTCCCCCACGCGGGCCTTTGTTGATGCCTGCGATGTCAACGCTTTCCGGTACGCAGAGATGGTAAAATCCCATCTTGAATGCAGGTGCGAGATCATCTCTGAACACCATGCCGATGAGACCTTCAAAGTGGTATCCGCTGCCAGCATTGTGGCAAAAGTAATCCGGGACCACGCTATTGCAACGCTTTCAAAAAAGTACGGGCAAATCGGAAGCGGCTATCCTTCTGACCCGGTGACGGTTGAATACCTTTCATCATATATCGACGAACACAAACATCCCCCTCCCATCGCCCGGAAGAGCTGGAGGACGATTTCACTCCTGATCGGAAAAAAAGAACAAAGTCATCTCTCGGAATTCTTCTGATTCCGGGATATTTTCCGTCGGCATGGTCTGAGCTATTGTTTTATGTAGCCCGCCATGCAATAAATTACGAATGGACTGGGTCCCCCTGATCATTTTCCTTATCGCCCTTTACTCAGCGATAGCGTATTATATCCATTCCCGGAAACTCTGGGAAGATCATATCACGTTCTATGGCCCGGTCATGGCGATAAAAACGAGTCGTGTTGGATTTTTTGATAAATTTGCTGCATTCCGCAGGTTTTTCCAGCTCTATGGATCGGCGGGAGTAATTGCAGTAATCATCGTATCGATTTTTATTACTTTTATGCTCTTTATCTCAGTAAGGTACACCCTTCTTGTCCAGCCGGAACCCACGGGGATCTACAAGCCACAGAATATTCTTCTCCTGCCCGGTATTAACGAGTATGTCCCGTCCACTCTCGCCGTCTGGCTTGCATTTATCATTACCATCGGGGTTCACGAATTTGGTCATGCGATCCTCTGTCGTGTTGAAAATATCAAGGTCAAGACGATGGGAGCACTCATCGCGGTTATCCCTATAGGTTTTTTCGTTGAGCCGGATGAAGAAGAGCTTGACAACACAAAAGGGATGGCCAAGATCCGTATGTTCGGAGCAGGGATCACCAACAACCTTGTCGTGGGTTTCTCCTGTTTTGTTCTTCTCATCCTCTGTATGGGTCTTGTTACCCCTATCGGCCTGCCAATCATTCACGGCGTCTACAAGGATTATCCGGCGGATCGAGCGGGGATCCCTCCCGGATCCATAGTGACTGCAATCAATGGTGTACCGATCGGCAGCCGAAATGATATTTCGAATATCCTTAATTCGACCAGACCCGGTGATACGCTGGTACTCACCGCAGAACATGGTACAAATGTGAAGGATTACCCGCTCACCCTCACTGCATGGCCTGCTGATATTCCCGGCAGGACAAGTGGGTTTATGGGGGTAGAATATTATGACGGTACTGCGGTCATGGCAGTCGTCCGGGGGTTGCTCTCCCCGATCGGATTCTTCCAGTTCCTGATTATCCCCTTCGCCAGCGACACCGGTGTACAGTTCCTCCGTATTCTTGCATTCGATACTCCCGACACGACCTACTACTCTGTCCCGTTCCAGGGTTTCTGGGGTGTCATACACCTGCTCTTCTGGAGTGCCTGGATCAATCTCAATGTCGGTATTTTTAATGCGATCCCGATGATACCCCTCGATGGTGGGTACATTTTTAAGGAAGGAGTTGATCGTCTCCTTGACCGGCGTGGTCTGATAAAATATTCCGGATATATCAGCAGTGCTCTCAGCTTCCTCATCCTGATAGTACTGGTGTCCCTGATAGCTCTGCCGTACCTGTTGCATTTATGATTACGGAATTCGGGGAGTTCTACCGTTTATTGTGGAGTATGCCCAGATGGCTATAGATACCGGGATCTACCGGTTTGATCCGTGATGCCACATCCCTGAGCAGGATGGGCTCGATCCGGGTGCCCTGCAGGGCGACCATGCAACCAACGTTACCTGTAATGATCTGCTCAACAGCTGATATCCCGAACCGGGTTGCGAGAACCCGATCGTATGCTGTGGGAGTGCCACCACGCTGAGTATGGCCAAGGATCGTTACGCGGGTTTCAATACCAGACTGGTGTTCGAGTTCCTTCCCCAACAGGTTTCCTACCCCCACGAACTTCTCGTGCCCGCACGCATCGCGGCTGCATTCAGGGATCTTCGTTTTTGTGAGGTCTTCGTGATGGGTTCCCTCAGCAATTACCACAATGGAAAATTTTTTTCCTGCCTCGTACCGGGCTTTAAGATTCCGGGAGATTTCATCGATGGAGAGGTGAATCTCGGGGATAAGAATCATATCTCCCCCGCCGGCAATTCCTGACATGAGGGCGATCCAACCGGTAGTCCGTCCCATTACTTCAACGATCATTATCCGGTGATGGGATTCTGCAGTGGTGCGAAGGCGGTCTATCGCTTCAACAACCACGGATATCGCGGTATCAAAACCTATAGACGCATCAGATCCGAAAATATCATTGTCGATGGTCTTTGGAATACCCACAACAGGTACTCCTTTTTCGGCAACTTCATACGCCGCTGAAAGGGTCCCATTTCCGCCGATGACTATGAGGGAGCCAATGTCGTTTTTCTCAATGGTTTTTTTGATCTTCGCCCAATCCGCAGGGTCTTTCATCGGATCTGTCCGTGATGTCCCAAGAATGGTTCCGCCCCAGGAGATGATGCCGGAAACAGAGGAATCTTTGAGCGGCAGCAGATCACCATCGATAAGCCCCCTCCATCCGTTGCGAATGCCGACCGTTTCCCGGTCATGCCCTGACCCGGTGAGAACGACAGCCCGTATCGCCGCGTTGAGTCCCGAACAGTCTCCTCCACCTGTCATAACTGCTATTTTTTCCATAGTTCTTCCTCTGATAAATTTTCCAGCTCGGCCGAATTACTGCAGAAATCATCCCGATATTTATAAGGTCAGTGCGCACATCAGCGGAACCTTTCGGCTGCCTCTACCATTTCGTTTCATCAAATTCCTTTGATAGAGAATGGATAGGTCACCCTCTCTCATTTGTGAGTTCCTTTCCGTCAGACTCTTTAAAGATCCGGCGGTGGATAATACGCCAGCAGAGAATCAGTTGGGCAAGTTCACCCGCCGTGACGTAATTCCGGTGCCTGAAGAGTGAGATGGGATGAACCCGTGTCTGTCGTTCAATACTGAGTTCAAGTTTCCTCACTACGTGTTCACTGAGTTCTCCATCGATGATCAGTTCTCCCATCCTGTGACCGTTCTGTTCATTCGTCAGAAATTTGAGTGAAAACTTTCTTTCTGAAAGGGACAGAATTGAATAAAGGTCCAATGAAAGGTCAATATTCTCAAGCGTGTGTTTCATCCTGGTCTGAGAGAGGGTGATCCGGTAAACATTGCGCTCCTCTCCCAGATTGCGCCCATATTCTGAATAGTCAATCCCGATGACGGCATCGGCATACTCTTTCTGGGGAGCAATATATCGTTCGTATTCGGGTTCCCTTTCCGCAATCTCCTGAATAACCTGTTCGCGGGAATAACCACGGGTTCTGACATCGCGGCGGATCTTCCAGTCCGACTTTACATCTTTTGCCGGATCGACAAAAAGGGTAAAATCGAGATATTTCCGCAACAGGGGGGTAAACATCGTGTGAAGCCCTTCAAGAATAAGGATCTTACGAGGGTAGAATACGTACCGGTGAATCAAATGTTCCGGTTCCATGGTTATAAACAGGCTTTTCGACAGGCAACCCGTGTTTGAGCAGCACAAGATCGTGTTCGAGTTGATCGATCCTGTTTGCCCGGGGATCGAGTGGCGTCACCCCCTGTTCCCTGCGCCCTTCCCGGTCAAGACTGTGATAATCATCGAGGGTGATGGTAGATACAAGATCACCCCCAAAGATTCTCCGGATTCCTTCGGTAAACGTAGTTTTGCCCGACCCGCTGTCCCCGGCCACACCAAGAGTGAAAATGTAGGGTGAGGCAGCGATTGTATCCTTGAAATTCGGATGATCCATATCTTATCCCGTATGGTCGTGGATCAGGTAAAAACTATCCGGCACCTGTTTTTTAGAAAAATCTAAAAAAGGGAGAACGTGAAAAACAATACTATTACTCCGATTCCGGTGTTTTCGTTATGGGATCTATTTTCTCCTTCTCAATCGGGATCCTGCGTTTGCTGGTATCTTTCAGCTCGTCTTCGGAGACTTTGGGTACCGCATCCTGAATCTCTTTCAGGATTGCATCTATTGCCTCTCGTTTGGGAATGTCACCCAGGATACTCTCATCCATAACCGGGCGCTTTTCCGCCTCTTCCGGTGTTTCTTCCCCTGCTCCAAGGAATTTTGCACCCTGTCGGATAAGCTGCGAGATTTCAAACGGGAAGATTATCTTGGTAGCCTGACCGGCTGCCATGACCTTTAATGCGTCAAGAGAAAGGACCGTGATCGCTTTTTTGTCAAGTGGTGCAGCGCCCACAGAAAGGATACGAAGTCCCTGCGCTTCTCCCTGTGCCTGCAGGATTCTTGAGAGACGTTCTCCCTCAGCACGGAGGACTTTACTCTGCCTTTCTCCTTCTGCTTCAAGGATCATACTCTGTCTGAGACCTTCGGCTTTGAGAATGGCCGAACGTTTTTCTCCATCAGCGCGAAGAATAGCAGCACGCCGGGCACGTTCGGCGGCTGTCTGCTCGGTCATTGCATTCTTGACAGCTCCAATTGGATCCACCTCTTTGATCTCGACCCGCTCAACCTTGACACCCCACTGGTCGGTCTCCCGATCAAGGATGTCGCGGAGTTTTGTATTGATCACGTCCCGGTTGTAAAGGACCTCGTCCAGCTCCATGTCCCCGATGATCCCACGGAGGCTTGTCTGGGCAAGTGCGACGGTAGCCATCCGGTAGTTTGCGACTTCGAAATACGCCTTTTCCGGGTCAATCACCCTGATGTAGATGATTGCATCGACGTTTGTCGGCGAATTATCCTTCGTGATCACTTCCTGACTTGGAATTTCAATGACCGTTGTACGAAGGTCGAGTTTGATCGCTTCGCTTACAAACGGTACTATCCACCTGAATCCGGGATTCATCCGGCCAACATATTGTCCAAGACGTATCTGGAGTCCCTGCTCATAAGGCTGGATGATCACGACGCCCCTTGCAAAAATTGCCACGATAACCAGGATCAGAAAAATTGTGATAAGTGTCTCGATAAATGCCATATTATTTCACCTCTTCCACGACGATATGGACACCCTGGGAATCTATAACCTTTACCTTTTTTCCCGGGGTGATCTGGGAACCTGTGGATCGGGCACTCCATTCAGTACTGGCAATAAAGACTTTACCAGCAAGAGTATTGGGATCCACGGTTGTTTTCACCCGACCTTCCAAACCAATCAGGGAATCCCGGCTGATGGTGGTCGGGCTTTCGTTGGGTGTGATCTTTCCGTACATCCAGATGGTGAATCCTGCTGCACCCAGTGCAATTACTACCCCGATAATGACTCCCCAGCCGGAGTTAAAGATATCAATTCCCAGCAGGAGGAGTATGCCAAGAAATATCATCACCGTTGCAGGCACTGTTGCGAAAAAACCCGGTGTATGAACCTCAACAAGAAGAAGAACGGCGCCAATTATAATAAGCAGCCATCCGAGTGCGATTCCTTCCAGGAGTACCATGATCAATGATCAGATTTGACGGATAAAATCCTATGGGATCTATTGTTTTTTAGTTAATTGTCCATGATCTTTGCATCTGTTTGAATATTTTAGTCAGATTGGTTTAACAGGATGGTCTCTTTCTGCTTCCTCATCTTCAGTCTATGAGATTCTGGAATAACACACCGTAACCGACATGCTGACCATCAGCATGAGAGACCTGGTTACTCTGATCTGATGGGATTACACGTTCTCAGGGTACGATGGCTGCCTTCGAAGGGTCCCCGCATGCAGGATTAGCGACAAAAAATGTAATACAACCCAAATCTCGTGCCACCCGGGTGATTCCTACTTCCGAAGCAGGGCAATCTTTGAACCCACCGGAACGCTCAATTCATCGGCGACAGGTTTGCATTTTGCCGCAAGCAGATATGCAACCGGAGGCAGATTATCCATCTCAGAAAGGGATTCAAAATTTGCCATCCCTTTTGCGATGATAATCGTGCACCGGAAAATTGCGTCCCGGAGATCGTCTGGAATAATTTCCCTGCATATTCCGATCTCACTCCACCGCCCGTTGTTGTAAGTTTGTCTGCAAGGGCATCGAGCCCCAGATCCCTTGCATCCCGTAATGTTGCGTCATTGAGAATAGGGGCTTCTTTAACTGCAAGAGTTACATGGGAACCATGTTCTTTAAGGTACCTGATAAGGAGGCGATCAAGCACGATTTCACCACAATTATCGCTTAGATACACGACACGGGAGCAGAGCGGGGCGATCTCCCCGGTATGATCAACGGTGAGTCCCCTGGAAAATTCCTTCCTGAAAAAAACGGAAAAATTCTCCTCAACTTCATGTCCCTTTACCCCATAATCAAAGGTGTTGCCAATGACCGATGAGAGGACATAATCGCGAAATGTCAGAAGATCGTCCCGGACCTCTTTGCAGACGCCCATCGCCTGCAGGTTACCCTTCTGTTTGAGTTCTGCAAAGGGATCGGGATTTTCAAGCAGTTCATATGCCCGACGATGAATGCGGCTTGCAATCTGTGGGTGGGAAAGCGGTGCAGACCGAATCTCATTCAGTACCTCCCTGCAACTGCTGATTGTTGTTTCTGTAAGTGTGGGGCTGGCATTACAGAGCCGGCATTCGAGATTTACGCGGGAAATCAAACAATCGATGCACGTATCAGTGATCTTCATGGTATATCCAGAAAAACAAAAACACCCAGAAATGGGGCCACTGAGATTTGAACTCAGGTCAGAAGACCCCCAGTCTCCTAGGATGGCCAGGCTACCCTATGGCCCCGCTCTCTTACTATTGGATCATTTCACTTATTTATCTTGTTATATCAAAAAAATTGTAAACCGAAAAATCAACCGGGGGAAACGGTCAGATAATTTTTTGGACCGCCCATCACGAACATTCCCTTTGAGTATTTTCTCCGTTCGTCAAACTTTCATTCTATTTTATCTTTCCTTCTCTTAAACTGACGCAAAAAAAAGGATATGTATATATGTTCCAATCAGGTATTAATGAATTAGAAGGGTAGAACGGCAGGTGCCGACATGGTAAAAGAGAAAATTTCCGAATGTATTGACACGGTTCGATCGATTGAAGGGGTTGCCGCGTGTGCCCTTATTTCCCGGGACGGGATAGTGGCGGGAATATATTTCAACCGCGATCTCAACGAACGACGGTCAGGTGCTCTTTTGGCGACATTACCATCGTCCGTGCTTGTGAGAGGTAGGACGGCAGGGGAGTCGATGTGATGTATACTATTCTTGTTGTAGATGACAGTCCGTTTATCGTCGATGTTTTTGTTACCATGCTGGAGCGGGGAGGTTACCGAACCGTTGCCGCTTATGGTGGGGAGGAATGTATCGAGATCCTGAAAACAGTAACTCCCGATCTTATCCTGCTGGATATCATGATGGAACCGGTAGATGGGTGGGAAACCCTTGAGCGGATAAAGGAAAATCCCAAGACAAAGGATATTCCCGTGCTCATGCTCACTGCCAAGCAGCTTACTCCAACAGAGGCACAGGAATACGGGATCTATATTGAAGATTACGTACTGAAACCGATTACACACCGTGAACTTTACGATGCCATCGAACATGTCCTCAAAAGACAGCAATCAATAAAATCTGATATTGATCTGGCAAAACAGTCAGGATTTGATGCAGAGATCATTGCTGAGTATGCACGCCTGAGTAAAAGTATCGATGTAAACAAACGTCTTATGAAGATTCTCGAAACCACCTATAACTTCGATGATGCAAAGGTAAGGGTCAGCGAAGAAATTTCAAACGCGATCAAGGGGATGGAAATGAATATAAAATTCCAGGAGGATCGCCTCAGGCAGATCAGGGGAAACCTGTCGGGAACCCACCCATCCTGATGGTCCTGAGTTTCTTCCCTGCGATTTTTTTTAGTTTTCTGGTATATTCCGGGCTAATCCTTATTGTTTTCACTGAAAAACCGATAATTGTAAAAATCCATTAGCAGTTTTTTTTAAAAATCCCCATTTGCGAAAGAAACATCATGTAAGGGAGAATATATTTAAATAGTTTTTTGGCATTGTTATAATGCTGTACATCTTAGTCAGTATTGGGTTCGTCGCTCAGTTCGGTAGAGCGCCTGGCTTTTAACCAGGTGGTCGGGGGTTCAAATCCCTCCGGGCCCGTTACCACGAGAAATCGTGGGTTTTTTGCGGTGATGCATCTGAAAGGAAATCTATTCATCTGTGAGGGGGTTTTTCATTGAGCACCAAACTGAATGTGTTGAAGCACGCGATGGTGCCAGACCATACTATCATGAGTGAGGAGGAGGTATCTGCGCTCCTCTCCCACTACAACATAACTACGGATCAATTGCCTAAAATTTTCCATGACGATCCAGCGGTCAAGACGATTGGCGCAAACGTGGACGATGTTATACGAATTGTCCGGGCGAGTCATACGGCCGGCAGGGCTGAAGCATATCGTCTCGTAATCAAGAGACCGAAAAAATAATTTTTGGGGTGGTAAGTCTGATCGACAGAAGTATTTTATCGAAGGCGTATTTTTCAAGGGAGCATGTTGCGCGCCACCAACTTGATTCCTTCAATTATTTCTTAAAACACAATCTTCAGAAAGTGGTTAACGAACAGAAGGTTATCGAGACTGATATCGAAAACCGTGGGAAGAACAATGAACCGGTCTGGGTAGAACTCGGTTCGATTACCGTTAAACGTCCCCTCGTGCGGGAAGCTGACGGATCTCAGGGAGAACTCTATCCCTGTGAGGCCCGGTTACGCAATCTCACCTATGCGGCGCCAATCCAGTTAGGGCTTACCCTTGTGCATGGAGAGGAGCGCCAGGAGCCGATCATCACAACCATTGGGCAACTACCGATCATGGTAGGTTCTCTTGCCTGTAACCTGTTCGGCATGGATGATGCCCAGCGTGTCTCGCACGGAGAGGACGCATTTGATCCGGGTGGTTATTTCATTGTCAATGGCACTGAACGGGTACTGATGACCCTCGAAGATCTTGCCTCCAACAAGATCATGACCGAATTTACCGAGCGGTACAATGAGCGTATTTATGTTGCAAAAGTCTTTTCTCAGTTCCGCGGATATCGTGCACTCGTTGTCGTCGAACGCAATAAAAAGAACCTGCTCGAAGTGTCATTCCCGTCAGTTGCCGGGCATCTCAAGTTTGTTGACCTGATGCGTGCACTCGGTATGACAAACGATCAGGAAGTCGTGAATGCGGTCTCCCCGGATGAGGATATCCTCACGTTCATGATGCAGAACCTGGAAGAGAGTGAATGTGATTCGGTTGAAGGAGGCATTATGTACGTGGGTAAGAAGCTTGCCCCCAACCAGACAAAAGATTACCAGCGGAAGCGTGCTGAATTTGTTCTGGACAATTACCTCCTGCCGCATCTCAATTACTCGATGCCCGCAAACCTGAAAGAAGGAGATGAAGGATACCCGGAAGCAGTATTGTCTGTACGTCTTGCGAAGGGGCATTTCCTTGGTCGTATGGCAGAGGCCTGTTTCGATCTTGTCCTGAACAAACGCAGGATTGACGACAAGGACCATTATTCCAATAAACGGCTTAAACTCGCCGGCGATCTCATGGAGGATCTCTTCCGCATCTCGTTAAACCGGCTTACCCGTGATATCAAATACCAGCTTGAACGCGCCAGTATGCGTCACCGTGACCTGTCCATTGCAACTGCAGTGCGTGCAGATGTACTCACCGAGCGCCTCCTGCATCCGCTTGCGACAGGGAACTGGGTCGGCGGCAGAACCGGTGTATCCCAGTTGCTTGATCGTGTAGATCACATGGCGGTACTGTCCCACCTCCGTCGTGTTATCTCCCCACTCTCCCGATCCCAGCCCCATTTCGAGGCTCGTGACCTTCACCCGACACAATGGGGTCGGATTTGTCCGAGCGAGACACCCGAAGGCCCGAATTGCGGTCTGGTCAAGAACTTTGCCCAGATGGTTGAGATCTCCAAGGGTGTCGATGATGAAGCTGAAGTAATGAGGCTCCTGTATAATCTTGGGGTGGAACAAATACGGGGTGAATCACGATGAAAAAGTCCCGCATATTCGTTGATGGGGCACTTATCGGACTTGATGATGATGCAAAAGCGCTTGTATCAAGTATCCGGTCAATGCGCCGCCAGGGTGCCATATCCCCCGAAGTGAATGTATCACACAAGGAGTATAACGGGGATGTCGTAATTCTCACCGACCGTGGCCGTGCCCGACGCCCCCTCATTGTCCTGAAAAACGGTGTCCCGCTGATCACCAGCGAGGATCTGGCAAAACTGGCAAAAAGAGAGGTCGATATGAACTCATTTGTCCAGCGGGGACTGATTGAGTTTATTGACGCTGAAGAGGAAGAAGATCTTCTCATTGCAATGAACCCTGAGGATATCACCCCCGATCATACTCACCTTGAGATTGATCCATCCCTGATTCTTGGCATTGGTGCTGCCCACGTCCCGTTCCCGGAGCATAACGCAAGTCCCCGTGTCACGATGGGTGCAGGGATGGTCAAGCAGGCTCTTGGGTTTGGAGCAGCCAATATGAAACTGCGCCCGGATACCCGTGGTCACCTGCTCCACTACGTGCAGAAACCCCTTACCCATACCCAGACTTCTGAACTGATCGGATCTGATGATCGTCCCGCCGGGCAGAATTTTGTTGTTGCTATCCTTTCCTACGAAGGATACAACATTGAAGACGCACTCATCTTCAACAAGGCCTCGATCGAACGGGGTCTTGGGCGCTCTCACTTCTTCCGGACATATGAGGGCGAGGAACGCCGTTACCCGGGTGGCCAGATCGACAGGATTGAAGTCCCTGAAGAGGATGTCGCCGGTGCACATGGCGCCGATTCCTATAAAAACCTTGATGAAGACGGTGTCATTAACCCTGAAACCGTTGTCGGGGAAAAAGATGTCCTGATTGGCAAGACATCTCCGCCGCGGTTCCTGGAAGAACCATCCGGAGAACTCATTGCGGTTGAGAAACGCCGCGATACCTCGGTTACGATGCGGAGTAACGAGCATGGGATTGTCGATACCGTGATCATTACGGAAGGCGAGAACAGTTCGCGCCTTGTCAAGGTCCGGACCCGCGATCTCCGGATCCCGGAAGTCGGCGATAAATTCGCATCCCGGCATGGTCAGAAGGGTGTCGTCGGGTTAATCACCCACCAGGAAGACATGCCCTTCACCGAGAGCGGTCTCTGCCCGGATCTTGTGATCAATCCCCATGCTATCCCCAGTCGTATGACCGTCGGGCATATGCTTGAAATGATCGGCGGCAAAGTCGGAGCTCTTGAAGGACGCCGGATCAACGGGACTGCATTCCGGGGGAGAGCGAGGCGGACATCCGTTCATCGTTAAAGAAACTTGGTTTCTCCCATACAGGACGTGAAATTATGTACGACGGCCTTACCGGCAAGCAGTTCAAGGCCGATGTGTACGTGGGTGTCATCTACTACCAGAAGCTCTACCATATGGTCTCTTCGAAAATGCATGCACGGTCGCGCGGACCGGTACAGGTGCTCACCCGTCAGCCAACAGAAGGCAGGGCACGGGAAGGGGGACTCCGGTTTGGTGAGATGGAACGGGATGTCATGATCGGCCATGGTGCCGCAATGGCACTCAAGGAACGCTTACTCGATGAATCGGATAAAGTTCAGGAATATGTGTGCGCACACTGTGGTATGGTCGCGATGCTGGACCGGAAACGCAATATGACCCGCTGCCTCGCCTGCGGAAATGAGACGGATATCTATTCTGTTGAGATGAGTTACGCGTTCAAACTCCTGCTGGATGAGATGAAGAGTATGGGGATCGCCCCAAGATTAAGACTTCAAGACGTGGTCTGAAGAGGTGTACCATGCCAAGCCCAAAACGAATTGGACAAATTGAATTCGGATTATTATCCCCAAAAGAAATCCGCGAGATGAGTGTCAGGAAGATCATCTGGGCGGATACCTATGATGACGACGGGTTCCCGTACCCTCAGGGCCTGATGGACCTGAACCTTGGTGTCATCGATCCCGGCCTCAGGTGCAAGACCTGCGACCAGAAGGCAAGTGAATGTCCCGGGCATTTCGGGCATATAGAACTTGCAAAACCGGTAATTCATGTTGGTTACACACGGCTTATCCGGAAACTGCTTCGTGTTACCTGCCGTTCATGCGGGCGGGTATTACTCAGTCCCGATGAAATAGAAAAGGTGGTTGGAACAGAGGATGATCAGACCGGCGACCTGCTCTCGGAAAAGGATGTGAAGAAAGAACGGATCTGCCCCCATTGTGGTGACCAGCAGCTCAAGATAAATTTCGAGAAACCAACGACTTTTTCCGAAGTGATGGTAGAAGGCGGCAAGAAAGTTGAACATAAACTTACTCCTGCTGATATCCGGGCACGTATGGAAAAAATACCCAACGAGGATCTGACTCCTCTCGGAATTAATCCGGATGTTGCCCGACCGGAGTGGACGATCCTCACCGTCCTGCCCGTCCCGCCGGTTACCATGCGTCCGTCGATTATCCTCGAGAACGGACAGCGTTCAGAAGATGATCTTACGCACAAACTCGTGGACATCATCCGTATCAACCAGAGATTCAAGGAAAACCAGGATGCAGGGGCGCCCCAGTTGATCATCGA
Organism: uncultured Methanoregulaceae archaeon; assembly: GCA_963721245.1. Classification (GTDB taxonomy): domain Archaea; phylum Halobacteriota; class Methanomicrobia; order Methanomicrobiales; family Methanospirillaceae; genus Methanoregula. The sequence continues at coordinate 683,659 of CAVRIL010000002.1, forward strand.
GGACCTCTGGGAACTCCTGCAGTACCATGTCACTACCTACCTTGACAATGAAGTGGCGGGGTGTCCTCCTGCACGCCACCGCAGTGGCAGGCCCTTAAAGACCCTCTCACAGCGCCTGAAAGGAAAGGACGGCCGGTTCCGTGGGTCACTCTCCGGCAAGCGAGTGAATTTCTCATCCCGTACCGTGATTTCCCCTGACCCGAACCTCTCTGTCTCGCAGGTAGGTGTCCCGCGGGCTGTTGCAAACGAGATGACGATTCCCGTCCGGGTTACGATTCACAATATTGACGAGCTCAGGCAGATCGTTCGAAATGGCCCTGTTCGTCCCGATGTCAATGCACCCTGTGGTGCCAATTACGTGATCCGGCCTGACAACCGGAAACTCCGGCTTGCTGACGGTAATCTCGATACTGTGCGCTGACATGATCGAGCCCGGGTATACGGTAGAACGTCAGCTCCGTGATGGGGATGTCGTGCTTTTCAACCGTCAGCCATCACTGCACCGGATGAGTATTATGGCCCACCGGGTCAAGGTCATGGAAGGAAGGACGTTCCGGCTCAACCCGGCGGTCTGCCCCCCGTATAACGCCGATTTTGACGGCGATGAAATGAACATGCATGTGCCCCAGACTGAAGAAGCGAGGGCCGAAGCAACCATCCTTCTCTCAGTCCATGAAAATATCCTGTCGCCCCGCTTTGGTGGCCCGATCATTGGTGGTATTCATGACCATGTATCCGGCATATTCATGCTTACGCATCTTGTCCGCTGGTTCACCAAGGAAGAGGCTCTTTACATGCTCCGGTATGCACACGTGGAGCGTATGCCCCCTGCCGGCAAGGAAGAGGGAGGCATCCGGTACTGGAGCAACAAGCAGATCTTTTCCACGATCCTGCCCGACCAGCTGAACATGGTCTTCCGTGCAAGTTCGTGCCAGAACTGTGATATCTGTAAAAAGGAGTTGTGCGAGCGGGACGCGTATGTCCGGATCATCGATGGTATCCTGGAAGTAGGTACTATCGATAAGAAGGCAATCGGTGCATTTGATGGCCAGATTGTTAACCGTATCATTCGTCACTATGGTATGCGCCGTGCAGCAGATTTCATCGACGACCTGACGAAACTCTCGATCCGCGCGATCATGTTTGACGGTTTCTCGTTTGGTATCGATGACGAAGACCTGTCCAAGACCGAATATGGCCAGATCGATGAAGTACTGAAGAGTGCGGCGACGGATGTCACCCGACGTATCAAAATATACGAAGACGGGCAGCTTGAACCGATGCCCGGGCGTACTGTCGAAGAAACGCTCGAGATGCAGATCATGCAGGTGCTGGGAAAGGCCCGTGACCAGACCGGTCAGATAGCCGGGCGGCACCTTGGCCTTGGTAACAGCGCTGTCGTGATGGCCGTATCAGGTGCACGTGGATCGATGCTGAACCTTACTCAGATGGCAGGGTGTATCGGGCAGCAGTCTGTTCGTGGTGAGCGAATCGTCCGTGGTTATGATGATCGTACCCTCCCGCACTTCAAGAAAGGAGACCGCGGTTCTGATGCCCATGGTTTCATCGCCCACAGTTACAAGGGCGGACTCAACCCGACCGAGTTCTTTTTCCATGCAATTGGGGGACGTGAAGGGCTGGTAGATACAGCCGTTCGTACCTCACAGAGCGGATACCTGCAGCGAAGAATGATCAATGCACTGCAGGATCTCAAGGTTGCTTATGATGGAACGGTGAGATCAACGGGGGGCAGGATCATCCAGTTCCAGTATGGTGAGGACAGCACAGATCCAACCAAGAGTGCATTTGGTGATCCGGTCGATGTCAAGGGAATTGTTGAAAGCATTCTCAAGGAGGAAGTCTGATGGTGCTTGCAGAGAAATTCGAAAAAAAGATAGAGGCAGCAGACCTCCCGAAGAAAACCAAGGATCAGTTACGCAAGTTCCTGAATGACAAAGAGATAACGGATTCCCAGTTCCGCCAGATCCTTGAACGGGTGCTCAAAGAATACCTGTCAACAAGAATTGAGGCATGTGAGGCAGTAGGCGTTATTGCCGCCCAATCGATCGGCGAGCCGGGCACCCAGATGACCATGCGTACATTCCACTATGCCGGGGTTGCCGAAATTAACGTTACCCTCGGTCTGCCCAGGCTAATTGAGATCATGGATGCCAGGAAAGAACCCAGTACTCCAACAATGACCGTCTATCTTGAGGACGATTACTGCGATGACCGTGACCGGGCACGTGAGGTCAGCTGGCAGATTGAGGCAGCCCCCCTCCATGAATTCGGGGATATTACCACCGATATGGAAAATATGCATGTGATCGTGCATCTCAATACGAAGGTCTGCGATAAGCGGAAGATCTCACCAGCGGTGATCATGGAAACAGCGCCGAGGAAAATCCGGGACCGTCGGCACTACCGTGACTTTGAACATGATATCAATGAAGAGTCTGCGACCATCATCTTTACCCCGAAAAACAAGGAAAGCTACCAGAACCTTTTCCAGCTTGCCGAACATGTAAGAAACGTCATAGTCCAGGGTATCGATGATATCCTGCGTGTCGTCGTCAGGAAAGAGACCGGGGAGTATATACTTTATACTGAAGGTTCCAACATAAAAGATGTATTTGATGTCGTTGGTGTGGACACGACCAGAACCCGTACCAACAACATCAGTGAAATTGCATCAGTACTCGGTATCGAGGCAGCCCGGAATGCCATTATCCACGAAGCAGTATCCACGCTCAATGAGCAGGGTATCCTCGTTGATGTCCGGCACATCATGCTCGTTTCCGATATGATGTGTATGGAAGGTGAGGTCAAGCAGATCGGTCGGCATGGCATCAGCCGGTGAGAAAGAAAGTGTTCTCTCAAGGGCGGCATTTGAAGTCACGGTGAATCACCTTCTTGATGCTGCCGTGGCAAACGAGATCGATGAACTGAGCGGTGTCACCGAAAATGTCATCGTCGGCCAGCCTATCCTGCTCGGTACCGGTGATGTAAAACTCATCGCAGTAAGACAACACGATAATTAGAACATAAACCTGAAAAACCAGAGGAATTGTATATGGATTTTAATGCTTCACTCAGAAGAGCCATCAAAACAGGAAACGTAATTCTTGGCCAGAACAACACTGAAAAATGCATAAAAGAGGGTAAAGCCCAGATGGTCGTCGTTGCAGGCAATTGTCCGGCCAGCTTCAAAACCAAACTTTCGGGCTATGATAATCTCTTTATTCATACCTTTGAGGGTTCAAGCGTAGCGCTCGGTAAGGCATGTGGTAAACCTTTCATGGTAAGCACGCTTGCTATTGTTACCCCGGGCGAATCCGACATTCTCTCGATTAAGAGGATATGATATGGTTGAAGTTAAACTGACTGAAGACTGTATGCGTCTAATCTCCCAGTTCGAAAGCCTTACCGGTGCGGGCAGCCGTGACTGCGTTGTTGATGAACGTAATTCACGTCTGATCTTTGTCATAAATCCCGGTGACATGGGACTGGCCATAGGCAAAAAAGGGGCCTCAATCAAAAAAGCCTCAGAAGTCATGGGCAAAAAGATTGAGGTTGTGGAATATAACAGTAATCCCGAACAATTCATTAAAAACTGTTTTTTACCTGCTCAGGTGACCTCAATTTTATTTGAAGGTGAGCCTGAAGAACAGACAGTTCAGGTCGAGGTCCGGGATGAAGACCGTGGTATCGCGATTGGTAAGGATGGAAAGAATATTTTCAAGGCAAAAAAACTCGCCCAGCGCCAGCATAATATTATGGATGTCCAGATCCTGCAGAAACCTCTTGATATGAGCGGTGCAGAACCGTCAGCAGAGTAACATTTTTCTTTTCTTCTACTCCCGCTCATTGGTGCCTGATTCTGCGTAACCTTCCCGGCATTCAAATTGTATTCCTCCCTGCTGCCTCCACCGGCACGTATAAGATTTGCCCGTTCCTATTTTTTGTACATGTACCTGGAGCACATCGTCTACAGCCTTGCAATTGGAATTGTTGCCGTCATGCTCCTGAAGCCACGGGAAGCCGGGTGGTGTACATTCATTTTCGTTATCAGCGGTTGCATACCCGATGTAGATGGTATATTCGATCTCATGCGTTATCCGCCTGATTTCACGTCCGGGCTTATCCCGACGATGGTTGAACATTCAAGGTATTTTCATACAACGGGAGCGCTTCTTATGTATGCGATCCTTACCGGGATCTTTCTTGCCCGTTGGCGTAGCCTTACGTTCGCGGAATGCGTGTTCTTTGCCGGAACCGGGTTTGCAACGCACCTCGTTGAAGATGCCCTTGTTTATAACCCCTCCTCTGCGGCCTTCTGGCCCATTTCAGCACAGGAGGTCGGAATCGGTCTGCTGCCGCATTCAAGGGACTTTTTTAAAATAGCGAATACTGAAGTACTCGCGATTGGACTGGTGTTTTTGATTTTGGTCATCGTTTCAACCGTATTCCTTAAAAAGACCGGGTTGACAAGGTTTTTCCGGGTTGACAGAACACCGGGTGAGCTTCTCTTTAGTAAGGAAATACTACCTGTGTCAGGGAAGGTATCTCCCTTTGATGATGGCGAAGGCGAATGAATTCCCCGCTGGCAGATATGTGGAAAGGAACACTTCTTCTCTGGTTACGGTCGCGTATCTCCCCCCCAGTGAATCCATCTTCTGTACAGGACGAGAAGCGATTCCCGCTTCATGTATTCGCTGATGTTAACTGATACATACAGGGTTGCTATGATATTGAAGATCATATCAAAGACGGAGTCGTAAGGATTGACAAAATATGTCGAACCAGATGTAATATCAAGCCGGAGTTCCGCAAATTCCCATATCAGGCCCAGAATCATCACCGCGGAAAATACAGTCGGAACCACCAGCCTCCTTTTGAAATTATTACCCGTCAGTCCTCCCAGGACAAGGATACCTATGAAAATAAGCAGGGCGATTCCCATCGCTGCAACGAGATGGGAGAACTTGTCGTAGAGTGGATACAACGAGAAATAGAACCGGAAGATCCCTCCCGCCATATGCATGACGAGGGCGAGGGTAAGCAGAAATTTCACCGGCCAGGGAAACCTGATCCCGGTAAGCCGTTCGCACACTGCAGGCATAAGAGCCAGTGCCACTGCGACAAAACCCCATCGCGCCCGGAAGAAGTCGTTTCGTAGCACCAACCCTGCCAGTGCAATAAACAGGAGGAGTGCTGTAGTTGTGTAGTACGCAATATTTCCGTATTTCCATTCAAAAATGGCGTCGATAAGATAGTGAGGTTGTTTCACATCCACCAGAAGATTCCTCCGCACGTTCGGACCGGTACAGGTGTTCCCTATTATCCGCGATGGTATTTTAGTTTTGGTGGAAAAGGGCCGGGAGAAAAGGATAACACAATAACGGGCCTGGGGGGATTCGAACCCCCGACATCCGGGTTAGAAGCCCGGCGCTATGTCCGAGCTAAGCCACAAGCCCATCTGACGCCAATAACATTCGCGCTCCGGTATAATTAATCTGTTTCATCCATTCGTATGAGAAAATGCCGGCAGAAAATAAGGGGTAAACAAAATATAATGTATGAACGGTGATAATTTTCTTTTAGTGAATGGATGACGAGGCGTTGAATGAATAACAAAATGTGTCATTGGATGGTTACGGTTATTACTCTGGTTCTGGTGATTCCATCGATAACTGCAGCCTTTGGTAATATCAGCATCATTTCCGTACTTTCCGGGGCAACAATCATTATGGATGGTCAGAGTATCGGTGCCACAACACCAGACTTCCATTGAATCCATGAGCAGCGGATCTCACTATGTTTCATTAAGACTGTCTGGATACCAGGATTATACAGGAAATGTAATTGTAACTGATAATGCGACAAGTACGGTATCTGTTACCCTGACCGCTCTTCAGACAACAACCCCGCAGATCACCAATGGCAGCATCAGAATCGACTCAGATCCTTCCAACGCGGCAATTTTTCTGAACACAGAACATCAGGGAAGAACACCTTTGACAGTCTATAATCTTACTCCCGGGACGTACCGGATTCTTCTACAAAAGACTGGTTATCATGACTGGTCGGATCGTTTTTCCGTATCTGTCCCGGTCTGCAAACGGATGTGTATGCTACACTTAACGCTGAAATACCTGAGACGACAGTCGTGACTACAGAACCACCTCCAACAACGGCAAAAGCCACAACCATCAGGACATCCACCGTAAAGGTGCCAACGCCGTGGCCGGGAGGATCACCGACTCCATCATCCCCATTGAGTATGGTTCCGATTATTGGGGCGATAGGTTTTGGACTCCTGGTGCTGAAGAAATAAATTATTTTCCTCCGGGCTTACCGAAAACCGGCAAATTTTTAGAATAATCTGCTCTGTTGAGAACCCAAAGATTTTAACGAATTGCAAATTGCCTATTATCGGAGGGGACAGTGCCTGTCCCCCCGAACCGCACCTGCGCTTTGCGATTGTGTTGTATTACCTTCTCTGGAATTATCGCTTAGTGGGATGCCACAGCGGCGGGGGCGGAGGCATTACGTGCCGCAGCCCCCAAGAGCGTTGAGAAGAATAGTGTGAGGATTTCAACAAAGCCAAATAATCACTTTTATTGAAACCCGAAAAATAAATTCCCCGGAAACTCCCCGATTTCAGAAATAATGGAATAATGAAGGTTATCCTGCATGGTAACAGGATGATTTGAGCACTTCCACGGATGTGGGCCCAAAAACTCCCTCGCGAAAGACCTGCTTGACAACGGATGATGCACAATACTTCACCTGGATGCGGGCAGACATCCGCTCCCGCTCCTCGTAATAAAGACCATGTGAGAACTCCACCATCCTCTTCATTGAAATCGAGATAGCAACTACGATGACGCAGATTCCATGGTCTCCCGGATCAAGGTCCTCAAGATCAACTGATGTCATGAAGATATGGGAATCGGGGCCCGGTTTTACACGGCAATACTGACGATATTGTGCATGCTCTGCAACTCAATAGTACGGGGTTTTCCTGCCTTCAGTTCCTTAATGACCTCGGGCGAGATTCCGGTTAATGCAGCACATTTCATCATTATCACCCGTACATCGGAAGATCTTTCCTTGGTGACTGCTCTGCCGATTGCTGTACTTCGTCAGATATTTTCTGCATGCTTTGCTCAATCTCAACCGCCTGTTCGATCAGGGGCTTGACATCAAGTCCCAGGTTATACATCTTATTGAGTACTTCGATGGTCGCAGCCGATGACCGTGGATCAGGTGCATTGATGGTCTCGCCGAGAAGGCCGTATCCCGGGATCCCCCGGATTCGGCATTCCGTGAGAATACTGGATGCGATACCGGAGATGCTGCCGATCGGAAGTATCTGGGTATGATCCTGGATCCTCTGGAGCGCTTCAGCGGTGGTTGAGACACCGAAGACCCGTTTTTCCGGCTCGTTTGTGATGATGCCGGCAATGGTCAGCACTTCTTTTGGTTTAAAGGGTGCCAGCCAGTCGAGAAGACCATTTGCTATCTCGTAGCAGATCATCGGGTGTATCGGGATATCTGCGACGATTGCAGCAATGTCGTTTTTTATGTATATCCTGACAGGGTCATTGATTACCCCTTTGTTCATCATTGCCAAAGGGGGGAAAAACTTGGAGGTCATGGTGCCTATCAGCTCGAATTCGATCTGTTCGACCATATACTGGAGTGCGATGGTGCCAACGAGACCACTGCCCGGAAAGCCCATCAGGACTGCGGTGTTGTTACTGGGAAGGGGTTTTGAGAATATGGTGAGTTCTTTTTTTGGTTTCATTTCTACCATGTCATTGTGCACCGTATCCAGTTTCGTAAGAATCTTTTCGCAACATTCTGGAGATTCAGCCGTCATTAGATTAACATACACCCACTACTAAAAAAGTATTATGCAAGAGTATCCCATAAAAAGAGGGTTGACAAAAGATCTTGATGCACGTATCGTGACGGAATTGAGGAATTCTTTTGGCGTCGAGCCGGAAAAGACCCTAAAGGGGTACCGGATCAGGACTGGTGCACTTATCCGGCTCGATGTAATGATCAGTCCTGACGGCAAATCCGTAATTATTGATACTGAATCCAATATAAGCGCAAGTGACGCGGTGATTCTTGATACGAACAAACGATACCGGAAATATCTTGATGCAGTAACCGGGTTTAACACCAAAGAGCGGGTCAAGCGGGCAAAAAGTGTCGAGTAATACCGGATGATTGTATTCAGTTTAAAAAAAATATCAAAGATTAGTTCCTTTGCACTTCCAAACAACATACGCAATTTCAGATGAAGAAAGAGGTCGTGACCTACAGATTTCAGATTCTGTTTTTTTTCAATGCACGAAAAGCATAATGATGGTATGCTTAAGCCCGTCACGGGTGTGGTATGGGAACTCATTATCTCCCCATCCAGCCTTATAGCCAAATGAGATCCTCACCGGAATTTTGGCTGAAGCATCATTTTTTCAATCTGCTGGCATGATCTTTGGCACAGAGGAAAATCTTAAGAAGTCTCCTGAAGGTTAATTTATTTTTTCCGTATTTTTTTCCGGAAAAAATAAAGCGCGATGGATTCCATCGACGTGCAGTGAAAAATCTTATGGCATTCTTTCGCTGTCGTAAACTGGTTTTAGTTGGTACGTCTCCTGACTATCAGGAGCAAACCTGCTGCGGAAACAATGACAAGAAACGGATCGAAAACTGATTGGGGGGTCCCTGTAGTCCCAGGGGGCAGCGTAACTACGGTGGTCGGAAGAGGGATTGATCGGGTCGTTATCGGCGATGTCGTCCTCGTCATTGTACCAAGAGGAGCAGGAGTGAAAGTTACTTCTGTGGATATCCCGGGTTCCCCCAGAATGTCATAACCATACAGGGCGAGCTGATCTGCGACGACAACATGCTTTCCATTGTTGCTGACCGCAACTGAGCGCTGCTGGATAACACTATCAGTTCTGGTTTGAGCGAGGAGGTTTCCATAACGGTCGAAGATATACAGATTCCCGTCAAGGGCTCCTGCTGCGATGATTGATCCATCCCGGGAAACTCCCACCCCGTTAATCCACGATCCCGCATTGTATGTCCATACCTCGGTTCCCGTTTCATCAAGCACTATGAGGTTTCCATCCTGACTGCCAAGAACGATGGCGGTGCCGTCCTCCGAGCATGCCATATCGATGATGGCTTCCCTGGTAATATCTTTCATCCAATTCAGAGCCCCGCTGCTTGTGTGAGATGAGACCCTGTTTTCCCCCGAGGTTATCACCGTGGAGTCTGTCCGCGGATATCGAAATGAACGAATCAAGACTTCCGGATTTGTTGTCCCACCAGAACGGCGTCATGTCAGGATTAAGATATTTCAGACCCACAACCGTGGTAACAACAACAAACGTTCGGGAAGGAGAAATGGCAATCTGTTTCACCTGATCGCTCCGGTTCAGTCCCCAGCTCTCGCCATTTCCGGTCCAGGAGTGGATATCGCCCCGTTCATCTGCAGAGACGATCATGGCACCATTGCCGGAGATGGCAACTGCACGGATGGGTGTACCCATACTGCGTACCCAGTACAAGGTTCCATTTCTTTCAAGGTCCTGAACGAGTTCCCCGGCCGCAGAAACCACAAAATTTCCATCCGAGCTCATTGTGGCAATGGTTCCGGCCCGTCCTCCCCATCGGATTGTTCCATCCCAGGAGCGAACAAACAGTCGGTTACCCCCGGGAAAAACCGTCGATCCGTCAGATGCGAACCTTACATTGGTAAATGAACCGTCAGCAGGGGGTGACTCCGTCCAGGCATGTCCAAGACCTGTGGCTGAAACGGTACCTATACTGATGGTGAAAAGAAATGCAAATGTCACCAGATATTTCCAGGATTGGTTTTTCATGTTTTTTCCTGAGAACAGAGTGTAATTGTTCGGTATAATTTGTTTGTGGATGAAGTGTAGGAATCGTTTCTTTATTAACGATGGAATAATTTTGATGCACCAGGTTATTGCATTGCGGTACTGCATTGCATGAATTAATAATGATACGATCTGAATTCAAGAGCGAAGGAGTGAAATTAACTGTGCCATCAATCATGTGCAAGGATATAGGAATGGATTGTCCCTTTGAAGCACAGGGAACAACCAACAACGAAATCATGAGAAAATTTATTGACCACGCGGAATCCGCCCATAAGATGCAGGTATTACCAGCGGATATCATATTCAAAGTACAGCACGCGATAAAAAAATAACCTGCTTCCATAATTTTTTCTGATAAGGGTACTTCGCATTTTACAAAAGAGGTGCAGAATAATTATTATAAAGGCGCAGGGAAGGTCTCTGCGTGACACCGGAATTCTCTCAACCCCCTCTCCAGAAAGAAGATGATATTACATCCGGCTTAGAAATGCAATTTTGTTGATTCACCGGTCTTGCCGGAAATTATTACCTGTTTCAAATGGACTTTTCTGCATTCCCTTGAAAAAATTGAGAAAGCCAGAATTCATTCAATAATAATTGCTGGCTTGAATGGTAATGCCGAGGCAGCTTTTGCATGCCCGCTCGATTCAGCATCCGTAATATGGAACGGTACATGGAATTCTTTTTCCAGAAAACATTTCGCAGCTTCAAAGACTGCCATCTCATTCACCTTCTCCCGGGTGAGAGGCTCGACAACATGAGGAGGCAGGCGATGGATAAGCGTTGTGCACTGTTTCGCAGCATCAGTGGCTTCCTTACCGCGTTTGCGCATTGCATCGTCTTTCATAATCTCCCGGATAACCGTGTTCCTGTCATCCGCACTGGCTATGGTATGGAAGATTTCGTGCTTCCAGGAAGGAGCAAGCGATATGGTAATCGATTTCGGGGACCTCTGGATAAGTTTTAAAATCGACTCGATATCCTCGACGGTCCGGGCAAGAAGTTCTTCGGCAAGTTCTATCCGGGTGTTGGTTAGTTTTTTCTCCGCCACAGGCCACGGGGCAAAAGAAACGAGCCCCTCGCCAGCGAGTTGTCTCCAGAGATTTTCACCGGTGAACGGTATGAACGGGGCAAGGAGGCGGACCCATACTGAACAGAGCGTATGCAGGTCCCTGCTTCCCTCACAATTCTCAGGCAGGCGACGACGATACCATTTGAGATCGGTCTCGATTCCGAAATATGCTTCCTGCAACGCCTGGCGGGTCTGGAAATTGGTGAGTGCAATGGTCGTCCGTTCGATATGAGACTGAAGGCGGCTGATGAGCCAGCGATCAATATCATACGGCTCACCGCCCGCGTCCTTTGTTTCGAGAACAGTAGTATAGAACCGTTCGATCTGTTTTTTTGTTGAAATAACCAGTCTCGTTTCTCCAGTCAAAGTCCTGCCACGGCTCTGCACTTCCCATCAGGAACATCCGGACCGTGTCGGCACCGAACTCACTCACCGCATCCTCAAGCAGGAAAACATTGCCTTTTGACGACGACATCTTTGCCCCGTTCAGGAGCCCCATCCCGAATACAACCATGCCCAGAGGAAGTTTATCCTTTGGGAATATTGTGACATGATGGAAGAGCTGGAAGGTGAGATGGTTGGAGATGAGGTCTTTTGCCGAGAACCGGAAATTGTAGGGATACCAGAATAAAAATTCTTTTCTCATGGCATCCAGTTTTTTCCTTTCAGGCAGGTCCGGAGATTCTTTCCCAAGGAAGATATAATCGAAAACGTCCGGCGTGAGAAGTCCTGGTTCGATCTCCTTTATCCTGTGTGCGATTGTGTAATATGCCATATAAATTGTTGAATCCGAAAGGGGTTCAATCAATTGCGTTGTGTCCCATGGAAAACGGGTACCAAGACCAACACGTCTCGTACAGGCCCAGTCTTTAAGCCAGTCAACGGTGCGGTCGAATTCAAGCCGCACTTCAGGGGGAACCAAAGCCATATCACCAAGGTGATCGCTCACCTGTCTCTTCCATACGGGGTCGCTGTATTTCAAGAACCACTGGTCATGGAGAATCTTTACCTTAACCTTATTACCGCAACGACAGACAACAGGCCGGGTATCAAACTCGTACATGATTTCAGAATCGTACCTTTCAACCATGAGTGCCGCAACTTCGTCACGCGCTACCCTTACAGGTTTTCCGCCATACTTTTCGAAAAGTCTGCCCTTGGAAAATTCAGCGGAATATATCTCCTGTGTGAGAGCCTCCATGCGACTGTCCATCTGGGAGGTGATGCACGCCCTCTCAACAGCGTCCTGCGCCGGGATCTCGCCGTATCCCTCCACGTTAATCAGGGGGACAGGTTTGATTGTGGTATATTTTCCGGTATGCTGCAGATCGCGGAGTGCAATATAATCAAACGGTGCGTGAGCAGGAACACTCATCACAAGTCCGCTTCCAACGTCGGGATCGACAAAGTCCGCCGGCAGAATGGGAACATTACCACAGAGGGGATGGCTGACTACAGAATCAATCAGCTCCTGACCGGGAATCTCCCTTTGTATTTCCACCCTGTGATCCTGCAACCCGAGTTTTTCCGCAGCTTCCTGCGAAATTATCCAGGGCTTACCGTTTACCAGGCCCCTCACATACATGACGGCAGGGTTTACCCACAGGTTGGTGACCCCGTGAATCGTTTCGGGCCGGAGTGTTGCCGTCGGGATGAACGCATCTCCATACCGGAACATGACGAGAGTAAATTTGATAACCTCAGCCTTGTCCCCTTCAAGCAGGTCGTGATCACCTACCGGGTTATCATCGACGGTACAATAACGGACCGGGTGGGCTCCTTTGATTACATGTCCTGCTTCATAGAGGTGCTTCCACTGCCATTCGATGAACTTGCTGTATGTCGGATCAACGGTGGTGAACCTGCGGCGCCAGTCAATTGAGATACCGCAGGCGGTCATGACCCGCTGGTATTCGCTTGCGAAATGGCGGACGATAGTCAGCGGATCGGTGAATTCATCGAGGATATTCTGGGGGACTTTGTAAAGATCACGGTAGAGGTGGATGGTCTTTGGATCTTTATTTGCAATTCGTTTCGATATACCAATAACCGGTGCCCCGGTTACGTGAAATGCCATCGGGTAAAGGACCTGTTTTCCCTTCATCCGCCAGAATCTCGCAATTACATCAGGGACAATATAGGTCCTGCCGTGCCCGACATGCATCGCACCGCTTGGATACGGATAAGCGACGGTAAGATAAAATTTTTCGAGGCTCGACGGGTTGGATTCAAATGCATGCGTCCACTGGTCCTGCGCATCTTTTTCAAATCTGGACAGATCAAATTCATTCAAGCTATTTCACCTTCGTCTCTCTAAAAAAATCATACTTCGGGATTATACTGGCCGTAACCGGATGATTTCACTGTTCTGATAGCGACGGATCATTTCCTGTGCGATACTCGAATTTTTGGCGAGATGAATCTCACCCGATTCGTTAACAGTGGCAGTGAAAAGGTATCCTTACCTGCAAAAACATCGACAATCTTGCCGCTTTGCTCAGGTGCTACAATCGTGAGCTGTTTTTTGTCAGTCTGTATTTTAATCCCGCTCCCAAGATTGTACTCCATATCACTTTTCTGCGTTTGCACCGGCTGTCGATCAAATTCTGACCGGGGTTTAATATCGATCCCAATGCCAATTTTATTGACGATAGCAGAAATGTTCTTCCCCCCTTTGCCGATTGCTGCAGGTACGTCTTTATCGTCGATATAGACAACAGCTTTTGTATCGCTTATCATCTGTACATCAACAAATCCTTCAGTATAGCGCCCTATTTCGCGCTGGATATCTTTTTCCATGAGTTTCCAGCCGGGTCGTTCCTCATTTTCCTTTGCAGGATTTATCTCCGGTGAGGGAATGGGAGGACGGATCGTACTGGCAGGAGTCACGGAATCTCCAACATGCTGGACCAGCGGAGGGCTTTTTCTGGAGGCAGCTGAAACGGCGGTCATCGGCATGACGATTGTCTCACCATCATAGCGGAACACATCGATGACCAGCTCTCCTGTTTCGTGATCACTGACTACAGTAACCGGGCGGATGTGCATTTCGTTAGCCATCCCTTCGGGAACCTTGATCGTGAAATCTACATCATAAATCTTTGTTATTACTCCCTGACGCACAAAGATGATCGTATTGATGATCTGTGAGAGCACAGAGAAGTCAACCCGATCGGAGAAACGCTGGACTGCATCCTGCACCCCGTTCGCATGTATAACCCCAACCATGCCAAGACCTGCAAGCCTCATATCTGCAAAGACATTGAAGTCCTCGTTCTTGCGAAGTTCGTCAAATATGACAAAGTCCGGCCTGACCAGCAGGAGCACATCTGCAGTATTGGACATGCTTCCGTCGAGGGTTGTATATTGGGTAATCTGATCCGGTACCTGCAGTTCACGAGGTGCCTCCATTGTCTTGACAACAAAACCGGATTCAGAAAGGTATGTTGCGACACTCTGAGCAAGGGTTGTTTTTCCTGACCCCGGGGATCCTACGATGATCAGACCGCGCTTTTCGCTCGTGATTCTCCTGGTGATTATGTCTGCCTTGGCATAGTCCTTAAGGGTTACATCAACAATCGGACGGACTGCGGTGATCTCCATGCCATCAGAGAACGGGCGACGGGCGATCGCAATCCGCATCGAACCGATTTGTACCACGGTAATTCCCCGTTTCTCAACTTCGATAAACCCGTCAGGGTCCCGTTTTGCCCTCTCGAGGATCTCCTGGGCGAGGGCCCGGAGCTCGTATTCGCTGGTCGGCTGCTCACGTATTTTCACAAGCTTCATGTCGTTGATTGTCCCTTTCTTGGCGTTCGGACAGACACGTTCCTTGAGATATACCGCGATTGTATGTTCATCAAAGAACTGATCGATGCCCAGGGGCACGAAATCGCTTACCTGCGGCTTGAGGTAAATAACATCCAGTCCTTTTGCCCGTGCCACCTCGGCCTGGACAAAATCGCTGGTTATGAACCGTGCGGAGTTCTCGATCGCAATGTTGCGAATCATTGCATCGATCTCACCCCCGCTTGCAAGCTTGACCTGTTCAAGTGAAGGGCGGACACCGGAAAATCTGAGCTCTATTGTTTTTTCCTCTGCCATCCTGCTGAGCTGCTGAAGTTCGTTCAGTCCGGAAAACCCGATTTCCCGTCCATTGTTTGCCTGGGCTTCAAGTTCGGCAATCACTGCTTCAGGAACGATTATTGTTGAACCTTTGTATTCGCCGGCTTTTATCATTGAGGTTATACGGCCGTCGATAAGGACGCTTGTATCTGGTACCAGTATCATAAAAACTTATTCCTCCCCTATCGTATGCTCTTGTATACATGGGTATTCGTTCAACGATGGGTGATCGTTGATAAGTATTTATTATATGTTAGTGTTTATAAGCGGTTCGAAGGACCAGAGTGGCAGTTGCTTCAGGGAATTGCAGACCTCCTGTTCATTCTTCGTAGTTCCCCGGATATAGAATCCGGTCACCCTTTTCGCCGACTATTTCCTCATCTCCCCGACCCATAGAAGACATGCAATCCATACAACAGTAATACCGAAAGGAATACTCCCCTTGGTATCCCTGCGGCTCAGATCCATATTTCTTGTGGACTGAAATCAGCTGAACAGTACCAAATGAAATTCCAGGTGAGATACCAATATCTGTCATTACCCCAAGGCTAACTCAAAAGGTCATATCCACCTGATTTATCGTAGAGCAGTATTTCTTGAGTAAAACGCCCTTCGATGGTTTTAAAATCGTATATCTGTGCTTTTTTGGGAATTGTGAAGGATAATAAGAATTTTTAAAAAAAATTCACCAAAATAATTTCCGATTAAAATAGAAATATTTATCAATTATTAAATATTTAATGGAAATATCGGGAAGATACCATGAAACTGATTGTCCTTATAGCATTCCTCGCGATTTTTATCACGGTTACCGGTTGTATGATAGCTGTAATGCCCTCAGGTGTCGATTCACTACGAACCGGAAGCCTCCGGGATCCAGTTTTTTCATCAGACAGGAATTCAGGACTGGACTCAGTCGGGCAGGTATCTGACAGGTCCCTTTCCGGTTCGCCTGGCAGCGATCAGATGGAACTGAATGATGTTGTTGTATACAACGGAATTATTTCGGAGATTTCAGTGAGTCCGACCCTCGTGACGTATGATTTCAATCATGACGGAATTGTAGAAATCAGTAAAACTGTCCTGTTTTTCAATATTGGATAACCCCTCCTTTTTGTATCACCGGTCAAGAAATCAGAACTTCTACAGAATATCCGTCATCTTTCAGCGTTTCAGGGTTTACAGAAAAAATCGTATGAATATCCGTAATTCAGGGCACAATCTCCGCATACTCACTCATTCAACCTCACCTTCCTGACCACTTTCTCTGCCATCCGGAATGTGCTCAGAAAAGCCCGATCGCCTATCCGTAACGGAGCCCATTTTCTGATAATACAAAGAAGTGAACCTTTCTGCCTAATATAATGATGAACGTATGGTTATCCTGGTTAAAGGGACGCGATAACTCCTGACCTTCTGGATGAAAAGAGGTTTAGTGCTCCCGAATTGTTTTCTCCTCCCTGAATACGAAGAATAGACAACGGTGAATAGTGCGACAGCAAGAACCGGCACCAGGATCAACCAGATCGCCAGATCCTGGACAAATAAACCCACGAACGAGATAATACCGGCAATTTTGAAGAGCTTTCCTCCGATTGCATGGGTTTTGTTCCAGACCTCTTTACTGCTCAGCGTCCACGGAGTCCGTATTCCGACGAACCAGTTCTGCTCTGCATGTTCGAGGAGAAATCCGATGTAGATGAACAAAATTCCGAACAGGATGGGAAAGGTGAAGTTCGGGCTGATCTCGTACCCGATACCCCAGAGGATGATCTGGATCTGGATGGCCAGCAGATAGAGGACGATCAGGAGAATGAACCCCTCGTAGTAATTTCTGAATCTCTCAAAATTCTTTTTGAGAGGATAGATGCGGGGAATCGTCACAAACAAGGCGAGACAGCCTGTCATAATCAGGGGAATAAGACTCATTCCCCAGACCTTCGACATGTATCCGTCTGCCTCACCGGCAGCATTCCAGTTGGAAACAATTTGATCAGGAAGAGCCGGATACATGAAAATGGTAATAATGAACGTAAAGATGAGACCTGCGATAATTGCGAGCCTGATGAGTTTCATGCCCTTTTATTGTTCATGGTAACAGATACGTGCGTTGAATTCCCGGTTTTTTCAGAACTCCGGGTAGAGAATGGAGTCGCCGCAGCATGCTCAGGAAAAAATGTCCCCGGCAACGAAAAAAACGGAGCACCTTTATCTGAAAACTGCCAATCTGTGTTTACCGGATAAAGGAAAAATCTGATGAATGTGACTATCGATCGCATGGCATGTGTCAACTGCGGGGCATGCTGGAATACCTGCCCGGAACTCTTTGACCAGAACCATTGTGATTCCTTCTCAGAAATTGTGGAAGATTACCGGTTTAATGGTGATCGGGCAGTGGGAATCATTCCGGATAGCTTCTGCTGTTGTGCACAGGCAGCAGCTGATCTCTGTCCTGTCCATATTATCAGAATTTGCTAAAAAATATTATCCATTACCAGGGATGCAATCATGCGAGGTACATAAGGAATTTGTAAAAACCGGATATCGTGGATGCTCATTCCGGATCAAACCACGATTAATGTCCCGGCTTTCTGTATATTTTTTCTGGATCAAATACTTTAGTTCCCACCACTTCGCCGTCAAGGGTCCGGTAGAAACACGAAGCATAACCCGTGTGACAGGCGGCACCCTTCTGCTCTACCTGGTACAGAAGGCAGTCCTCATCGCAGTCGGTGAGGATTTTTATAACTTTCTGGAAGTGCCCACTTTCCTCTCCCTTTTTCCAGAGCATTTTTCTGCTCCGGCTGTAATAATGTGCGAGACCGGTCTCCTTCGTGAGACGGATCGCTTCCTCGTCTGCATATGCCATCATCAATACTTCACCGCTTACTGCATCCTGAACAATGACGGGAATGAGGCTGTCGACAAATTTCAGGTTAACCATGGTTATATCCCTCCCGTGACGATCTTCATGACTGCGAAGAGAATATCTCCGAAAAAAAGTGCAGTTATAAGACCCGCTGTAATGGGAATGATGAATGGAACTGCATACGAGATCCATACAGAGCCGGCCTTTTTATAGGTTGCCAGTTCCTGTCGAAATTCTTCCGGGTGCTCCCGGAGGTCTTTCGTATAGACCCTGTTTTCATCAGAATACATGCGTTTGATGGAATCCCAGAAACCAATGAATCTTCTGCTGACCATTCCTTCGCTTTCACTCGAAATCCTCCATGACAAAACCCCAAGAATCCTGGATCCTGTCGCCTTTGACCGGGAATCCAAAGAACATATACATCAACGGTGCCTTGTTCCCCCGGATCAGATTAATACAAAATATGCCGACTGGCGCCGCCAGATTAAGTAACAGAGCATTGATGAGTACCTGAGAAGGACAAAAAGCCCAGAGGCGGAATACCCAGAAATGGTGTAAAGGGAAATGTGGGGATACAGAATGAAATGAATATGAGCGCCCATGCATCTGCACCGCCGAAAAGGTGCATACGGGAGAAAATATAAAAAACCCCGCAGAACACAGAAAGGAGGAGGATTACGATGGCCGGAGATCCCCAGCCGCCAATACTGAAGAGCATTATCACCGAGGTAATCGAAAAAATCATGATAATCAGGACGAAATACCAGTGATTGAAAACCTCCTGGATGTCTGAGCCCGGTTTTCTGGTTTTCCGTCCGGTTTTTTTACCCGGAATCCCTTTGTATTCACGGTATGAAATATACGTCAGGATTCCCGCAAACATGACATACCAGGGAATGAGTTGAATATTAAATGAAGACGGGAGCGCAAACCATGAAAGAGCCGGAAGGATCAGGACCGGTGCAAGATAATAGAAAATCCGCGATTTATTGTAGTATGCTGTGAGGCCAGGGGAATCAGTTCTTCCCCGGCTATCCAGATAATCAGCATACAGGAAACTGGCGATAATGGCAACATAACCCGTGACAAGGCTGATATTTTTGGTTGTCTGCCAGAGGAAATAACCTGTGGCGGCTACACCAACCCCAAGCATGGGCAACCAGACGATAAAGGGGACGCGGCGATCTCTTATGTCAAGAATCGAGGCATAGATCAGGGTAATAATGACCGCAACTGCCGAGATGGCCATCGGGTAAAATATTTCCATAATTCCGGTACAACATTTTTTTATAAGCACTTATGCATGGCGATACCATAGTAAAGATCTTCCGCAAATGTCAAATATACCTGTTACAAATATCTCAACAGTATAGAAAACAGGATAATATGGCTTTTACATGATAAGCTCGTTCCCGAAGAGTTAATATGATGAGATGAATTCTGATGAAAATACAGGACCTGATAAAAAATATCCATAAGGGCGCAAAACATCTGGGGACTTTTACGCTCCACGATCTGTTCCAGTTCGCCTCGTCACGATACTTCAATGGGATTGCGATCGCACAGGAGAACTCCCGGGAATACTATCTTGCATTTCTTAATGGTGAAGCTGAAGGAGCTGTGTACATAGACGAAAAAGGACCCGTGCTCAGCGATAAGGCGGCAAGGATGATTTCCGGAGCAGAAAAATTTGATTTTTACGAATTGACGCCTGATATTGTCGAGACAATCGTGATGAGGTGCCGGATTTTTGAAAAATCGCACCTTAAAAAAAGTATTCCCAATGTAATCCACGATCTTCTGGAAAATATTATCAAGGGCTCACGATATACCGGGACTTTCAGTATCCATGAATTGTTCCAGTATACCTCATCCCAGAATTTTGCAGGGATTGCAGCGGCAAAAGAGAATGAGAAGGAATACTATCTCGCTTTTGTCAACGGCGAGGCCGAGGGGGCAATATATATCGATGAAAAAGGGTCGTTATATAGCGATAAAGCAGTAATAATGATAACCGGCCACGAAAAATTCGAGTTGTATGATGTAAAAGCGGATGTTGTTGACGCGGTAGTCATGGGATCAAGGATTTTTGAAAAGAAACATCTGAAAAAGAGCATTCCCACTTTGATACCGGAGATTGGCAAAAAAAGTGAGGGTATGGGTGTACTCAGACTTTCAATCCTGAAGGACACAATCCCCCAGAATGGGGTCAGCGTTTCGATTCGAAGCGAAGGCAAAATACTTGGAAACGACATTACCACCGATGAAGGAAATGCCAGCTTTAAATTAATGCACGGCAAATACGACTGCATCGTCATGGAACGTTCCCAGAAGATCACGACGTTCCACATAACGTTTAATGATTCACATTCAACCATGGATCTGGATCTTAATGCACACGTCCTTCTGAAAATCTGAGCAGACTTTTTCTTAGGTATGAACCGTCATTATTGGTGCAGCCATAACGGATTGTTTGAACGAAATACTTTAATCAGATAATAACAGAGTTTTTGTCCATGAAAATTGGGCGGGAGGACTTTGAATCTCTCATTAAAGGGGAGAAAAATATCACTCCCTATATTGAGATGGATCCTGTAGCCGGTTCTTATTCAGTATTCGGGGTTAAAACGGCGAGCAATCCCAGTTATCTCATCCGGGCTATCTATGAGATGTATGAGGCAAATCTCGACAGGAAACTTGCTGTTCAGGCGGTAAGAAAACTTTTCCATTCCGTTGGGATGGGTGCGGGGGGGCTCAATAACCTGTTAAAAAAGTCCGGAATAACAATTCCGCCGGCAGAATTTCTCATGTTAGTTTTTAAGCTCCAGCATCAGCAGGGCTGGGGTGCCCCCTTTGAACTGGTTGAATCCGGCCAATACCGGATCGTTCTCAGGACAAAACATACCTTCGAGTCTGAGATTATGAAGGACTGGAAGATACCTGTCTGTGGAATCCACCAGGGGTGGATTGAGGGGGTCCTGATTGCTGTAACCGGGAAGAACTGGTTCTGCATCGAGACACGATGCCGTGCAAATGGGGACGAGGTCTGTGAATTTGTTGCGGATCAAAGAGAATCCAGTTGGAAATGGAAGGCGGAAGCAATTGTTAAGGGAGATTCTGCCATCACAGAATACATCGATCATAAACCTCTGCAGGGCACGATAAGACTTATCGACGATCCCGTCGTAATAATGCCACGCTTTATCTTCTCCTCCATGATGAATTCCCTCAAAAAGACCATGGGCGAAATGCCCGCAGGAGGAGTCAACTACCGCGCTTATATGGACATGGGCAGGGAAACTGTCGAACATTATAAGAAGATGGGTATAACAAAGCCGAATCTCCTCTCTGATATGGCGTTTGCATTCTACTCCCAGATGGGCTGGTTTAGAATCAACCGGATGCAATGGGACGAGGCAAAAAAGGAAAAAACCATCACGCTTGAACACACTGTCGAGTCAGAGGCATTTGGTGCCACCGGTAAAAATGTATGTTTTTGTACAGCCGGCCTTCTTGCCGGAATCGTGGAAGGATCCTTCGGGATAAAGGTCCAGGGTCGTGAAATCCAGTGCCGCTCGAAAGGTGATGAACACTGTGTCTTTACGATAACCAATAAAATCTGATTCTTTGTGCATACAGAGAAACTACTATTTTCAATCTCATTTTTCGTTATGCAGGGACTCCACCCTGGTTAATCCGAAAAAACTCAAAGAAACCAAATCCCGGGAAAATTCACCCTAATTATTCTGCCCGGAAGAATGAATCAAAAATAAAAGAGACAAATCCGACCCTGTGAGCGGGCTATATTTCTGATTTTTTAACGAACAGGGCTTTGGTAAACCTTTCGATGAACCCTTCTTTCTTCTGCATTTCTCCCTCGTCCTTGTAGGCGATCCCGGTGATGTCAGACGCAATACGGCGGATCGCTTTCGATGCAGGGGAGGTCGGGAACTTGATCACAATAGGGGTTCTTGATGAGGCTGCGCGACGCACGTTGGGGTCTTCCGGAATTACCCCGATTACCTTTACTCCGAGCACCTTCTCCATTTTTTTGATCATGACATCTGTTTTGTCCTGACCAACGCGGTTGATAATTGATCCAAGGACATGTCCCCCGACTAATTCGGTCAGAATCCTCGTTTTGAGAGCATCAACAATAGAGGAAAGTTCAGGATTCACAACAAGTATCACTTCATCAGCAACGGCCAGGGGAACAATACCATCTTTGCTGATGCCTGCAGGAGCATCAATCAGTAAAAAATCGCAACGCTTGACAATCTCGTTCATAACATCGCGCAGACTTTTCCGGGTCTGCCTCCTGGAACCCCTGAAGAGATATCCCTGCAGGTATCACCTTAAGACCTGCCGGGCATTCATAAATGGCATCATCGATCTTCCCCTTGCCGGCAAGAATTTCATGAAGGGTGACCGGTGCATCCTGGAGGCCGAGAAGGAGACCAACATTTGCCATTCCGATATCAGCATCCATAAGAAAGGTCTCTTTACCGAGCTGAGCAAGCATCGTCCCGAGGTTAACAGAAACGGTGGTCTTCCCGGTACCACCTTTTCCGGAAGCGATTGTGTATACCTTGACCATTGAACACCCTGTTGTGTGATTATTTCTATTTGATTTATATAAGATTACCCAATTTTTTCCGGGTACTGAAATATCCTGCAATGAAATCGTATGCCCATCATTCTATAATCATTTTTACGTGAAACAATCAGGCATGAGGCAGTATCAACAATACTAACTCTTCTCGAAAGAAGAACGTCTGATTCTCGTAGTGAACAGTTTGTACCTTTTATTTTCAGCGATCGGTCAGATGTTCAAGACGGAGTTGTTTGATTAACGTTTTGCACTCCCCACGAATTTTACTGGTCATGATGTCCACATCCATGGTCTCGAGGGCATCAATATCGCTCTCAAAATTCTTCGAATCTCCATCCGCAATGGAACCGGTCTCGTCCTCAATCTCTCTTTCTCTCCTTGATTTAGTGAATGTTCTGGCGATTTCTTATGAACCATCGATGTGTGGATAGGGGATTCAGGCGGCGGTGATTTGCTTTGGAGGGTTCGTAACGGTTCCGGTACACTCAGGGTTTCAAAGGTGACCGTAGGGCGGGCTGCAGATATTTCCGGCATATGCCGGTTTTGAACGGTTTTAACCGGCGCAACCAATGGCTCCAAGACCGGGGTGAGAGGGGTTTTTTTCACCTGCTGGACAGGTTCAGTCTTTGGTGAAAAGGGGGGAGATTGTTCCGGCTTTCCCTTTCCAATGCGGCAGGATTTGTTGAATTCAAGAGAAAGTTCGATCTGTGTATCATCCATTGCAGAAACTGATGCATCAACCTTCTCACCAGAAATCTTCTGAAATTCATTCCAGGCTCCATCACCCTCAGCATTCCGGAATTCTGCAAGAATACGTTTACCGGATTTAAACACGAGTGATCCATTCGCTGATCCAAAAGAGATGGTGCAGATTCCGCTGAATTTCATTACCTGAAGATCCTCAAGAATGCCCCCAAGTTTCGTGTCCCTTTTTATGTACCGGAATGTACCCCTCGGGAGTTGCATTATGTTGTATTGTTACGATTCCCTACTATATAGTTTCGTTTTAATCGGACGATGGAAGTGCGGGCTTTTTGAATATTTTTTAGCCCGCGATAAGGAGGCGGGACGACTTACGGACCAGTAAAACCAACCTGATTTGGAATTCGGATTACTTCTCTTATCCGGATGGATAAAAAAGACCAACCTTTTAATAGAAAAAAAACAAGAGAGAATCATTTATATGGGGGCGAAGAAATGCTAAAGCCATTATTGGAGGAATTTCTGAAAGTGGAAGGAGTGTCTGCAGCGGTAGTTGTAGGAAGAGACGGTTTTGTTATTGAAAGTGCTGTTTCCGGCAAAGTCGATATAGAAGCGCTCGGTGCGATGGCTTCCACCGGTTTAGGAACTTCAGAAGCGATGGGCAGTACTCTGGGAAAAGGTGAACTTTCACAAATGCTCGTTGAGCTGGAAAAGGGGCCTATCATACTCTCACCCCTTTCTGCTGATGAGCTGATTGCAATAGTGGCGGATACAACCGCTAATATTGGAAGAATCAGGTACGAATTAAAGAAGAATAAGGTCCGGCTTATTGCTGCCCTCTGATACTCCTATTTTATGAGATTGCCTGCAGGAATTGTTGAAGAATCGGTCAAAAACCCTCAGAAGGACGGATTGCTCCAGTACCTCATGACGTTCCGGGGGCTTCTTGAGATTAAAACGGTATCAAGTCATGGGTTTATTCTCAATGATTTTGGGAAGCTCGTCGGGGCTTATTTTAAAAACAATGATGCAATCTTTCGCGGGAAAGCTGCGCTGTATCACCTGACGATGGAATCAACTGAAATATCCACCACCCCCGAGACATTCAATATCAGGAAGTATTCCGAAACAGAATTTTCCCGTGCAGTTCAGATATCTACCGAAGAGGGGCTGCTTATCGGGAATCTGGCATTTCCGGCAGCCTCCGGCTCCCGTGCAGACAAATGCGGCATGCCGGAACTGCCGCTCCGGCTTGACAGAAAAACGCTGAAAAAGATTAAAAATCTTAACGGGGTTATTGCTGTTTCCGCATTTTTTGAAGGATTCCCGATTCAATGTATCGGGGATGCCGATTTCGAACATGTGGCAGCGTCCGCAGAAGATCTTATGAGGGCCGGGGCAAAAATTGCAAAAGATCTGAAAATTGGTTCTCTTGATCAATTAATACTTGAAACTGATGAGAACAAATTTATTATTGCACCTTGCGGGGATCTCTTCGTATGCATTTTTACAACAGCCGATGCGCATCTGGGACTTATTCGTGTTGTATTGAAGAGTATCCAGTCTGAACTTTCCGTGAAATAACAATATCAGAAAAAACATTCCTGTGATTTTTTTGATTTATAGAAAACGGTCATATTATTCATTATTAAAATAGCAAAATAATAAATATAAAGAAAAGCAATAGTCAAAAGTATCAAATTAAAATAAAAAAATCATTTAATATAAAAGGAGATCTAGATCTAGAACTAGGTCAAAACGGGTGATGTCTGGATTGAACAAAGATGACGATGATTCACTGGATGATGTAAATTCCCTGATCAGGATGATTAAGGGAACCAAAAAAGATGAGGAGGCACAAAAACCACAAGAGACCGCCACCAAGTCCCCTACTCGTCCTGGCGGTGAACCTATATCCGATATTGGAGATTTCACCGCTCTCCAGAAAAAAATGAGCATGCAGGATAGGGGCGTACCTCAAAAAACTGAACTTTCAACTCCTGATGATCTCATATTCTCAGGTACTGATACTCAACAGAAGAAAACCCGCCCTGTGTCACAGGCTTTCCAGTCCACTCCCTTAGGATCTGGTACCGAAACTGCGGGGAAAATTCCTCACGAAACCCCGGATAATCGGGTATCCGGTGCTGCAAATCAGCGTCAGGTTTCATCTGATGAATCCGGAAGGGTTCTTACAGACAATGAGATAGAAATCATAGATGAAGATCCAAAGGCAGCCCTGAGGCCAAAATCGTTAAAACCAGCCAGCGCTGCACCAGAAACTGAAATGGTTACTGATGCCGACAAAAAAATTGTCAATGTAGATCAGATCTCTGATTTCTCCGGTCTTATTCTTCCAAAAGGTGTATCCTTCAAAATAGACGAACTCAAGCTGCACGGCCGTATCAGTGCATTTGAAGGGACGGGAACCCTGCCTCCGGACTTCGATGAAATCTGGAAGAAAAATTTCTCCACAGCGGGGTTTAAGGATCTTGATATTGATGCGGAGATCGGCCTGGAAAAAATCAAACCCCTGACTGAGGCCAAAAAACCCTGGTTCTCATCCCTGTTCAAGGCAATTCACACTACCATTGAGGAATATGATCCCAAGAAACATGGTCCTCTGGTCGATATCTCATTCAAATCTTCACCCGGAACTGAAGAAGTAGAGATATATCCGGTAAATCCCCCCTACGCATATATCCAGATCATATATGATCATGCAACCCATGGATACACATATTCGGTCTTAGAGCCCCTTCTTACCGATCCTGAGAAGGAATTGCTCAGGAGGCTGAAGGAACGACTGTACGAGACGCTCGATATCAATACAAAAGACATCTCCAAGGAGGAAGCGGGAATAAAGTTACGGGCTGCTGCAACAGATATTATCCTTGACTTTGGAATAAAACTCACACCCGTCCAGCGTGAGGTTATCCTCTATAATATGCATAAGGATTTCCTCGGGGACGGGCTCATCGATGCGGTCATGCATGATAAATACATCGAGGATATCTCATGCGACGGTGTCCATACATCCCTTTTTGTATACCATGCCAACTATGAGTCGATGAAAACCACTCTCTCATATTCGAACGCGGAAGAACTTGATTCATTTGTAACAAAACTTGCCCAGCGTTCGGGTAAATACATCTCAATATCACAACCTATTCTTGATTCAACTATGCAGGACGGTTCACGTATCCAGATGACGCTTGGTCAGGAAGTGACCGCTCATGGTTCTACCTTCACTATCCGTAAGTTCAAGGACGAGCCAATCACACCCACAGATCTCATCGAATGGCGGACATTCGCTCCGCTTTCGATTGCATACATCTGGCTGTGTGTTGAAAACGGTAAATCAGCAATCTTTGCAGGCGGAACCGCGTCCGGAAAGACAACGTCCCTGAATGCAGTCTCATTATTCATACCCCCGTTATCCAAGATCGTATCCCTTGAAGATACCCGTGAACTGAAGTTACCACACCCGAACTGGATCCCGAGCGTCACCCGTGACTCATTTGATACCTCGGGGAGAGGTGAGATCAATATGTACGAGTTCCTGCGGGCGGCGATGCGGCAGCGTCCTGAATATATCCTCGTGGGAGAAGTCCGAGGCAAAGAATGCCAGACTCTTTTCCAGGCGATGAGTACCGGGCATACCACGTATTCAACAATTCACGCTGATTCGGTGGCAAGTGTGGTCCACCGTATCGAGAACCCACCGATGGATGTCCCGCGAAACATGCTTTCAGCACTTGATTTTGTCTGTATTCAGGTTCAGGGACGGGTCGGTGGCAAACGCATAAGGAGAAGCAAGCAGATCGTTGAGATTCTGGATATTGATCCGAGAACGAATGAGCTGATCACCAACGAAGTCTTCAAATGGCGGTCAGCGACTGATGAGATTACCTACTCAGGTAAATCTTACCTTCTCGAAGAAATCATGGAGGCAAAAGGGTGGAGCGAGAACCGGATGCGCGAGGAGTTAAAACGCCGCCAGGAAGTACTGGAGTGGATGCGGATTAAGAAGATACGACATTACAAGGATGTTGCGAAAATTCTCATCTCCTACCACCGTGATCCGGAAGCGGTTATCGAAAAGGTGAGGAAGGACCTCTATGAATAGTTTTGAGCGTTTTTCCTTCAATCTCCTCGGAAAACGGATGAAGGCAAAAAGAGACGACTACGTAACGCTGAGAAATGACCTTTTGTCGGCCCGGTTTAAAACACCCTTTGAAGTCTATCTCTCGACAGCCTATGTCAGTTCAATAATCGTCGGGCTCTCCGCCGCAGTGGTAATCGGGTTAGTCAGCTGGGTTTTCCAGCTTCCCATGCTTGTAAAGTGACAATGGGGAAGTCCCGGAAATACTGGTAGGACTCTCTGCCTATAGTCTGGTGATAGGCACCATTCTGATCACCGTCTTTTCCCTTCTGATTTTCGGGGGGCTTACCTACCTTGTATTCATACTGTACCCTGGTCTTGAAGCGGGGAACCGGCGCAGGAACATTGATGCGAGCCTGCCCTATGCGATCAATTATATCACTTCCATGTCTACTGCCGGAATCACTCCCGCAGAGGTCTTCCGGCTGCTCGGCAGCAGTACCATATACGGTCAGAGCGCGGTGGAGGCACGGTACATTTCGCGGGAGATTGATATTTTCGGAAGAGACCTGATCGATTCTCTCCGGCTTGTTTCAGCAAGTACACCCAGCAGACGTATGAAGGAATTTTTACAGGGGACCATGGCGAGTGTTTCGAGCGGAGGGAATATTACCGAATATTTCAGGACAAAAGCCGAGCAGTATGCGCTGGAAAACCGGCAGACCCAGAAAATGTTTCTTGAGACACTTGCGCTTGTCTCCGAATCCTATGTGACAGCCATGGTCGCGGGAACGTTATTTTTGATCATCCTTCAGTCGATTATGTCAGTGCTCTCCGGAGATAACAAGCCGATGTTCCTCTATGCAATCATCTACATCATGATCCCCCTCGGGAGTGTTATGTTCGTAATAATGATCAGTTCTATGACACCGGAGTCCTGATATGGGAGTCAAAGATCATTTCAAAAACCTGGTCAACCGGGGAGGTGAAGCCCCTGCACCAATTAAATCTGCGGAGTTAAGCTCCGTTGAAGCAGATATCGACGAGATCACGAAGGGTCTGGAGCATGAGAGGAGTACCAGGGAAGGAATGGGAAAATTCCTGAAACACCCCTTACAGGTCCTCACCGAAGAACCCGTCAATATCCTTATTGTAAGTGTTCCGCTTGCCCTCATCGTTTTCATCGGGGGTTTTATATCAATGGTGGCATCGTACGGGATCCAGGTTCTCTTTACCTCGACTGTCGTTGACGATTTTATTGTTTTTGCGGTTCTGATTGCTGTCGTTCCCGTAGCTTTTCTGGATTTTAAAGAACAGTGGAGAATTAAAAGCCTGGAAAATGCCCTCCCGAATTTCTTTCGTGACCTTGCAGGAATGAACGACTCTGGTATGACCCTCCCCAATGCAGTGCATATTGTAGCCTCTGCAGAGTATTCAACACTTACACCGCATATCCGGAAGCTTGATCTGGATATGTCGTGGGGATCCGGATTTGTTGAATCGATGTACCGGTTCGGCAAAGATCTCGGAACCCCCCTTGCTGACCGGAGTGTTGACCTGATCGCAAAGGCAAGTAAAGCCGGTGGGGATATCAGCGAGGTGCTCCGTGCTGCGGCAAAAGATACATTCGAAGTGGTTAACCTCTCCCAGGAACGCAGCAACAATATGCTGATTTATGTGATCATCGTGCTCGTTTCGTTTGCGGTATTCCTGTTCGTTATTGCAATCCTTGTTTCCACGTTTTTAACTACTATGGCTACAGCAGGTGCTTCAGCAGCCTCCTCCGGTGCGAAAGGATTTATTGGTCAGATAGACCTTTTCGGGTATAAACGACTCTTTTCACACGCGGCCCTGCTCCAGGGCTTCTTCTCCGGACTTGTTGCCGGCCAGATGGGAGAAGGGCGGCTGATTGCAGGGTTAAAATATTCGGCAATAATGCTGTTTATTTCCTGGATTACGTTCAGGTTCTTCATCTAAACCTTTTTATTTGCAGATTTTTCAGATCTTCAGGAATTACACATGAACTTTTCATGAGTCGTGGTTCCGTCCTTTTCACATGAACTATATCATCTGACCCTGAATATGTCGAATACCATTACGAATATCAGGAAAGTCTGGACGAGGATCGATTGAGGACAGGACATTATGTCCGGAAATTGTTCCCTCAGTTTTGAGAAATTAAAAAAATGGTACTTCAGGAAATATTTTCTGTACTGTAACCCTTCAGTGAAAGCAGTTCCTTAACCCTGTCCCTGTGGTTACCCTGCAGCTCTATCGTGTTTCCTTTAACCGTTCCACCACAGGCCAGTTTACTTTTCATATATTTTGAAAGATCTTCCAGATCAATATCAGTTGGATCAAGCCCTTCGATAACCGTAACTTCTTTTCCATATCGGCGTTTGTTTACCTTAACATTGATCCTCTGCTGCTCCTTTGCTACCTCTTCACAGATACATAGTTCCTTAGGTAGTCCACACGTCGGGCAAATCCCACCAATCATTACATGTATTTTTAAGGTTCTCGTTATTTATTACCTTGCATTGCCTGAAGTAATAACGAATTTATCCTGCTCAGCCCGGGTATTCCCGTCAGCTAAGACCAGCTCTCAGGAGAACCAAAGATGAATCTGCTTTTTAAGATCCGAAAATCCACCTTGTAGTACTGGAAATGTCCCTGTTTATAGTGGGTTCAGCGTCCCATGTTGGCAAGAGCGTGACCGTTGCGGCGATATGCCGATGCCTCCTGCGGCGTGGGATTACCGTTGCCCCCTTCAAATCCCAGAATATGAGCCTGAATTCCTACATTACTCCGGACGGGGGGGAGATAGGCATGGCTCAGGCGATGCAGGCCGCAGCCGCGAACCTTGTCCCGGAGGTGGACATGAACCCGGTCCTCCTCAAGCCAAAGGGGGACTGTATCTCTCAGGTCGTGCTGAACGGCCACCCATACAAGGATGTTCATATCCGGGACTACTACAAAGAAACACCGGAACTTCTCAAGATGGCGCTTGAATCTTTCGAACGTCTGAAGTCAGCCCATGGTCATGTAGTTGTGGAAGGTGCAGGGGGGGCTGCAGAACTCAATCTCTATGACAGGGATATTGCAAATACCCAGCTTGCAAAAATCCTCCGTATCCCGATGATTCTCGTCGCCGATATCGAGAGAGGTGGGGTATTTGCCCAGATTTACGGGACGATTGAGCTCCTCCCTGCCGAAATCCGACCCCTTGTGAGGGGAATTATCATAAACAAGTTCCGGGGGGATCCGACAATTTTTATGCCCGGAATAAAAAAAATTGAGGAACTGACCGGCATACCGGTCCTGGGGGTAGTTCCTTATTTCAGCATCCCCCTGCCCAGTGAAGATTCCCTTTCGATAGGAGATAAAAAACAAAAACATGCCCTTGTCAGGATTGCAGTAATACGGCTGCCGAAAATTTCCAACTTCACGGATTTTGAGCTGCTTGAGCAGTATGCCGGTGTGGATTATGTTCTCCCCGGGTCATCGCTTCATGGCTATGATTGTGTTATATTACCGGGCACCAAAAATACCATCGATGACCTGGCTGAAATCTTTCGGACAGGGACCGATCGCGAGATACATGCGATGAGGGAATCCGGCATTCCGATCATCGGGATATGTGGCGGTTATCAGATGCTCGGTAAAAAACTCGAGGACACCGGATTTGAATCAACGGCAGGCACGTTTGAAGGATTGGGATTGCTTGACGGTATTACCCGTTTTGAATCCTATAAAAAAAATACGTTTCAGGTCAGACGGACTGCCTGTTCAGTCCCTCCTATACTTTCCGAAATGGGGGAGGTCTGCGGATATGAGATACATATGGGAGTTACCGAAACAGGCAACAACCGTGAAGCCCTTGAAGGAGATGGAGCGGTGAGTGATGATGGTCTGGTATTCGGCACATATCTTCATGGGCTTTTTCAAAATACTTCTGCCGTAAATGCACTGCTTTCCTACCTGTATGCACGGAAAGGCTTATTCTTCAGATCAATACCGGAGGGAGATACAGATCCCTATGATGCGCTCGCAGATCTTTTTGAAGAATACGTGGATGTGGACGCTATAGAAACACTCGTGACGTCCTGAGCGCCGACTTTTTTTTAGTCAGGGTAAACAAAAAAATTATCCTATGATGCTTGTTATACTATGAAATCCCTCTCCCTGCCGATCGGCACATCGTACCGCCTCAACTTTTGTGAGGTCGACTTTGTCAGTCACCCGGCATTTCGTGCAATACGCAAGGGAGGGGGATTTTACATAGGTACTTCCGACTCTGAATTCCCTGCAGTGAATACAGAGTCCGCAGTGTTCGAGGGGCACCTCTTTTCCGGGGAGACACTGCACGCTCCCCTTCACTGCAGGTTTAATCCTGAAATCTTCGGCCGTCATCCTGATCAGATCACGTTTGTACATTTTCCCTGTTCCCTTTTATACCAGTTCATACGCAGGGTGTTTTCCACTGAACCGAAATCTCCAGTCCCTCCTTTGGAGATTCCATGTCTGGTCTGCAAATTTTACGAATTGTCTGCTCTGTTGAAACCCTGATAATTCAACAAATTGCGAATCACCTGGTATCGGAGGGGACAGTGCCTGTCCCCCCGAACCGCCCCCGGCGCTTTGCAATAGTTTGTATTACCTTCTCTGGAATTATCGCTCCAGAGGGATGCCACAGCGGCGGGGGCGGAGGCATTACGTGCCGCAGCCCAAAAAGAGCGTTGAGAAGAATAGTGTGAGGATTTCAACAGAGCCGGTTTTCCGCCTTTCTCATCAGATCGTTCTTTTGTCGTCCCGGAACAAAATATAAAATAGCGAGAGCCACGGGTTTGCAAAATCGTTAAAATCGAAAGACAGGGTAAAAACCTTCAATAAAACGCCTGCTCCGAAAATACTAAAAGTATGTCACTATTATTAAAACGATTCAGCACCAATTTTGTGCTATGAAGGTGTGCATAATGTGCGGCGGGGAAGGGACCCGGCTCCGTCCTCTGACGTTTGAACGGCCTAAACCCTGTATCCCCATAGTAAACCGCCCTTCTATCCAGCATCTTGTTTCACATCTCTCAAATCTGGGATTCCGGGAGGTGGTCCTGACCCTCGGCTATATGGGGAATTCTATTGAAGAGGCGCTTGGGGATGGATCGCTTTTCGGGGTCGAAATCACCTATGTACATGAGAAAACCAAGCTTGGAACCGCTGGCAGCGTGAAAAACGCCCAGAGATATCTTGATGGACAGGATTTCCTGGTGGTAGGAGGAGACCATGTCACCGATCTGAATGTCCTTGAGTTTTACCGTGTCCATCAGAAAGAGAAAGCCACCACAACCATCGGGTTGATTTCCATTGATGATCCTGGTGAATATGGTATTGCTGAAATCGATGTGAGCTACGAGATAAAACGCTTCAAGGAGAAACCTTCGCCCGGTGAGATTTTCTCAAATCTTGCGAGTACGGGCATGTACGTCTGCAGCCCGGAAATTTTTGACACAATCCCCCCGGCGACCAAATATGATTTCGCACGTGATCTCTTCCCCCAAATGATGGAGGAAAAATACGTGCTCAAAGGCTGGCTTGCCCGGGGCAACTGGACCGATGTAGGCAGTCCGCATTCACTCCGGCAGGCGGAACGCTGGAAACTGCAGGATATTTCCTTCACCGATATCATTGGCAACCTGTCTATGCACGGGGCTCAGATACAGGGTCCGGTCCAGTTGGGGGATTCGATCACTCTTGGCAAGAATACCCGGGTTATCGGACCGGTTGCTATCGGTCCGGGAACAACCATCGGTGATAATGTCCTGATCGGGCCATACACGAGTATTGGGGATAAATGTATTCTCAGGAATAACGTGAAGGTTTTTTCATCATCTCTCTACAACAGGGTTGTCGTCGGCGCGAATAGTACTATATCAGGATCGATTATTGACAACAATACCCATATCGGGGAACTCTGCAGCATTGAAAATGACACGGTGATAGGTCCCCGTGTAGTCCTTCGGGACAGGGTTATCGTTCATTCAAAGACCCGTCTCTGGCCAGAAGTGGTCGTTTCTGACGGAACGATTGTCAAGGAACATGTACTGAACGAGAAATTTGATCTCCGGTATGATGGCTCGTGAGTAAAGGTATCTGTAAATCTTTGACCACTCCAGCGTTCTGGAAACCGATGAGAAATGATGACTTAATCTGGCTTTGGGAAAAGGCCGATCATTTCAGGGACTTTAAAAGAATTCAGCCTCTTTTTACCAGGCGGTGGGTAATCGCAACCAGCGGGTGCCGGGCATAATCGAGTATCTGAACATCATCAAGTGTTTTTAAATTCATTGCATGTGCTGTCCTTTCCATCCCCAGTTCAATGTCTTCCTTTATTTCGATGATATACGCGTCGAGCGCGGTGATGCCGAGTTTTTTTGCCGCGATCGCCCGGTGATGTCCGTCGACAAGAATGGTCCTCCCGGGTCGCTTTACAACGATGATCGGTTCAGCGAGTCCCTTCTTAATCTCGTACATCCGCCCTTCCAGTTCATCTTCATAGACCTTTGACTGGGTAGGAAGAAGATCTTTAACCGGTACTGTTCCCCGTCCAAGTTCCGGATCGACTCCGTAGAGTTTTTTCAGCGTGGAGATGAAATTAAATACTTTTTCCGGAGAAACGTGCTCTATCTGGGAACGGATCACATCTGAATTGGATATAATTCCCAGCAGCCTGTTTTTTTCGTCAACAACCGGCAGCTTCTGGATTCCGCTCCTGAAAATTACACGGGCTGCGTCATTGATATCCATATCAGGATCAGCCACTATCAGATTTTTGGACATTACCTGTTCTATAGGAGTTGTCAGCTGGACAAAAAGGAGATCCCTTGCGGAAATATACCCTGCCACCCCCTCACCATCGACAACCGGGAATCCATCGTGATGGGTTTTCTGAATATTATCTATAACATCTTTAACTGTCCCGTGCAAATCGACACTTACGACATCATAGGTCATATAGTCCCTGACCTTTTTTTTATCCATCCATAGACCTTTAGCGAAAAGAGTACAAAAAGTCATCGGAAAAGGGAAGAAGGGTGAAATAAACGTTTTTTTCCACGGATTACTATGAGTTTTTTTGATGAAGCCCAACTCAGGAGTACGGTTCCGGGAACGTTCCCCATAATCTCCACTCCGTTATACGCTGAAAGGCTGTCCGGGTGACCGGGTATCAGGCACAATACGGGTTCCAGGTTTTCCGGTCCGGGGCGGTAAGATGATTTTGACTCCTCATAATGCAATCTGACCAGCAATGAACCGGTCTTCCTGTAGTATGTTTCATGTGCCCGCTACTGAGGATTAGCATCAGGTCAGAATTTATTATCGTTAGAATTTAAATTATAAGAGTCCCAAGCGGAATAGTATATGATAGTTGGACTATGATGATTTAAGGAGGAAAAAAAAGCATGGGTGAGAAGAAAAGAAAGGAAGCATCGACGAAACTATGGCAAAAAATCCTAATTGTAGGTGCCTGCGTTCTTTTTGTCGTGCTCATGATCGTTTCTGGCATGGGCTCCGGCTGGTTAAGCATATTTACGGTGGTCAAACCCGGTGACACCGTTGTGCTTGATTACAGCCTCCTGAACGCTGAGGGCAATCCGATCCTCACAACCGACCAGCAGCTGTACATGAAAAGTGCATCGTCAAATTCGGGACTGATCCTGACCAGACAGATCAGTATCTCCGCCAACCAGACCCTGCCCAAATCGATCTACCCTGTGCAGGTTTATACAGCCGCCAGCGGATGGAGCAGCCAGTTTGCACTTTTCGCGCCAGAATATAATGCGATCAGCACAAGCCTTGTCGGAATGAAGATCAATGAACAGAAACGTATCAGTATACCTTCCGGAAACTCAATGACCCAGAACTGGTCAGCAGACCAGCTCAGGCTCAATAAAGTGAATATCAGTGATATTTATGTCGGGGATGTTCTTGCAATGGGAGTTTCTGATAATCCGGAAGCAGAAATTACCAATACTTCGGCAGTTACGTATGTCCGTACCGGGGAGGTAATTCAGAAGACTCAATCAGGAGTTGTTGTTGATTTTGGTTATCCGGCTGTGGATATTCGGGTTGTATCCATAAACAAGCGCTGAACACTCTCCACAAAACTCTTTTTAATGTTAACATTCCATTGGATTCATGACAGTTCGTGTCCTTTCTTTTTTCCAGCCCGGGTGCATGGGGTGTATGGAGCAGGCTCCCATCAATGCAGAAGTCGGAAAATCTCTCAACATAACAATTGAGGAGATCGATGCCACAAAAAATCCCCGTTACATTCAGGAATATCAGCTGAAGGTAACACCAACGATAGTGATTCTCGAGGATGGAATACTCAGGCACCGGTTTGAAGGAGTTGTGCATACCGAGCAACTCACAGCCGAGCTTAAAAAATATCTATAACCGACAGCCATAGATACGTTTGATCCGGTGAGCAACGGTCTTCCATCCCTCCTTCCTCATAAGCGGACCATCACGCAGTTTCAGGTGTGAGACTTTGAATCTCTTTCCCGAAGCGACATACATCTCACCAACCACAAAAGGCTGTTCGCCATCGCATTCCATATACACCGGTGCTGTCTTTCTGCCATCGTGTATTGAAATCTTTACGATGACCTGTTCGATCGTTCGGGTCCAGAGCGCTGTGATATCAGGTACTTTTGCCCGGTTGACCCGTTTCTCGCCGCTTTCAATGGAAGTTACCTCGACGCCAAATGCCTCCTCTCCACATTCTGCAACGAGGTGATCACCCACACTGCATTCATCGTCTTCTGCAAACTCAATTCCGCAGACCAGAGATGTCCCTTCTTTTGAGACAATTGCCTTTACCATGACCGACTGGGGCTCGGATTCTTTTTTTATTCGCTGGTAATGACCGCAGGTGGTGCAGCGGACAAGCAGATCGCGGGATTCGGTGACCGTGTCGTGTTCGGTCTCGTCTTTGCACTCGGGGCAGTGGACGGTTATAAACATTG
Organism: uncultured Methanoregulaceae archaeon; assembly: GCA_963721245.1. GTDB lineage: Archaea > Halobacteriota > Methanomicrobia > Methanomicrobiales > Methanospirillaceae > Methanoregula. The sequence continues at coordinate 720,105 of CAVRIL010000002.1, forward strand.
AATATGCATGGCAACCCTTACATAATAAAGTATGGAGGCTCAGGACATTGTGTATTGCCGGGGGCACCCGCTCGTTCTCGGCAGTCACCCGACAACATTTGAGGTAACAAGGGAAGATCACCTTTCGACACATGGCAACTGCATTGTCGGAATCGGGGCCGACAAGGGGTGTAATGATCTGTCACCCGCTTTCAAACATGTGATCGCCCATGATGACGCCATTCTTATCACCAGACTCTCCTGTGGAGGGATTACAGCAGAAATATCATCACGGGGGTCGTCACTGATGACCCTGGATCACCCGACCGACATGGTCTGGAGACGGAGTTCCTTTGTCTGTGGACGGACAATCGGTGTTGTGTCCGATTTCGTGGCAGAAACCCTGCCAAGGACACTCATTATGAACCTTATCGAAGGAAAGGCTATGACCGTCTGCCTGACAGCTCAGACGTCCCGGGAAAGGGTCGTAATCTTTATTTCTGCTTCATTAAGAATCTCTTCGCACTGTTTTACAAGAGCAGCACCCTGCTCATAGAGCCGGATGCTCTCGTCAAGCCGAGTATTTCCGTCCTCAATTTTTCCAATAATTTCTTTCAGCTGTTCAACTTTGGTCTCGTAGGTTTCATTCATGTTCCACACGCTCCACGGTCATGTCACTTCTGCCGTCATAAAACCTGATGTTTACCCTGTCTCCTTTCTCGAGAACAGAACTACTTTTTATAATCCTGCCTGCCTTCTCTGCCACACAATATCCCCGCGATAATACTGCAAGTGGGTTACTCCCCTCAAGAGCTGTGGTCATACCAGCAAGGAGGAGGCGATCACGCTCAAGCCGGGTGGTAACAGCCCTTCCGAGCCTGTCAGACAGATCTGCAATATTCTGTTTTCTCTCTTCCAGTTTCCTTTCAAATCTCAGGGGACGGAGACGATCGCGAAGATCAAAAACCTCCTCTTTTGCCCGTTCGATCCGCGTCAGCATGATCAAACGCATCATACTTCTCAGGTCTTTTAACCGCGCCATCAGAATTTTCCTGTCTGGTACAACAAGTTCTGCTGCGGCGGAAGGAGTTGCAGCCCGTATGTCGGCGGCAAGATCACTCAGTGTTATGTCTACCTCGTGGCCAATGGCACTCACAACCGGGACCGGGCATGAGACAATTGCCCGCACAACTTCCGGATGGTTAAAGGGAAACAGATCTTCAAAGTCTTCCTCCACCACGCGCTACGATAATCACGTCCACCAGGCCTGAGAGACAGGCAATTGCACGCACAATCTCCCGATGTGCGCCCTCACCCTGCACTGCGGTGGGCGATATGATGATCTCAAGGGGATAACGCCGTTCAACAATGATCCTGATATCATGGATCACAGCGCCAGTCTCAGAGGTCACGACTCCAATTTTTGTCGGGAACAGGGGGAGCGCCCGCTTACGATCCGGGGCAAAACACCCTTCTGCGGCCAGCTCCTTTTTCCAGCGTTCGACAAGCAGGAATTTCTCACCGGCACCAGCCTTTTTTATCCGGGTAACCTGTAACTGGTACGAACCGTGCGGAGCGTAGACCCTGATCGTCCCGGATACTATGACCTCCATCCCCTCACCCGGGTCGAATGACAGGTTCTCTGCATCTGATCGCCACATGACACATTTTATGACGGCGGCGGTATTCCCCCCTCCCTTCTCTGAAAGAGAGAAGTAGCGATGGCCCCGGCCATGGTGGGTATAGTTGGTTATTTCCCCCTGTACCTGAATGTTCCGGAGAAGATCGTTATCAAGGAGGCCTTCAATAATTGCTGATACCTCGGTCACCCGGTAAGGCCTATCATCGATAATGGTCGGCCCGTCAGGTCTGTTGAACCAGTCCATTAACAATTATTAGGCTAAAATCTCATATGAAGTAGTACTACCATGGTATCTTTTTCCGTTGCAAGTATGTTTTTTCATGAATACACCCTCAATGAAATATTCTCTTATGTCTCCTGCACCGGATTGAATGCACTGGAGTTCTGGGTGGAGACCCCGCATTTCTGGCTTCGCAATCTTCCCATCGACGAGGTAATTGCATGCAGGAATAAGCATCCTGAACTTGGTACCGTGACCGTCCATGCTCCCATCCTGGACCTGAATCCCTGCTCCATCAATCCTGCCGTTGCTCAGGTATCAGTGGAATATTCCCTGAATGCCGTCAGGATAGCTGAGCAGATGGGAGCTCATGTCCTTACGGTTCACCCGGGTCGCCGGACTGCAAAACGCCCGCCCAGCCCGGCGGACTTCAAACGATTTGATCACTTTGTCTCCGCGCTCCGTGAGGTGGCGACGAGCAATTCAATCAAAATCGGGATGGAAAATATGGAACCGATCGTCAATTCGCTTCTTTGTACTCCCGAACGTATGCGTTCATTGCTTGACGAAGAACCGTGGTTGTTCTTCACGCTCGATGTTGCGCATGCAATGGCGAAATCAGCAGATGAACCTGTCAGATATATTGAGCTCTGTTCAGATCGACTGATTAATGTTCACCTCAGTCGGTTCCATAACGGAAAAGCTCACTATCCTCTTGACCGGGACACATCCATGGCGACCGTCATGGAATCTTTAAAAGAACACCATTTCAAAGGAAGCCTTACTCTCGAGATTGAAGACCTGAACCTGCCCCGTCCCCTGTCTCATGAAGAAAAGATTTCACTCCTTGCCCGGGATTGTGCCTTTATGCGGGAATGTATGGAGTAGAGCGCTGGTTTTATTTAATTCCCTTCCGAATAAGGTAGTGTATTTTTATTTATGATCCAGAATAATCTGCCTGCACCGGCACGGCGTGAAATGCAATGATCCAGGACGTTATCGAAATCCTGCTCTTCATCATATGCGTCTTTCTTTCGGCCTTTTTTTCGAGTTCGGAAGTTGCCCTTATCTCCATCACCCGTGCAAAGGCACGGACACTTGTCAATGAAGGTAAGCCCGGTTCAAAGGCTGTTGCGAAACTCAAGGAATCTCCCGAGCATCTTCTCATTACTATCCTTATCGGCAATAATATCGTTAACATTGCGGCTGCATCAATAGCAACTGCCGTCGCGATACAACTATTTGGCGATATTGGTATAGGGATAGCGACCGGGTTTGTAGTTATCGTTCTCCTTATCTTCGGGGAGATTGGCCCGAAGATTTATGCAGCCCGGGCGTCGGAATCGTTTGCACTCACGGTTGCACCGGTGATCCTGATCCTCTCCCGCATTTTTACCCCCATAATCTGGCTTGTCGAACGGGTTAGTCCGAAGTTTGGTATCGGTAAGGAGACAGTTGAACCGGCGGTGACCGAGGAGGAGATTAAGGAATGGATCGATGTCGGCAAGGAAGATGGCACCATCGAACAGGGAGAGCAGGATATGCTCTACTCGGTGCTGGAATTTGCTGATACCACCGCACGCGAGATCATGACTCCACGGGTTGATGTCATCCTCATGGAAGATACGGTAACTTTTGAAGAAGCCATTCGGATCTTCAATGAGACCGGTTTTTCCCGAATTCCTGTATACCACGACTCAGGTTGACAACATTACCGGGCATCCTGAATGTAAAGGATGTCTTCTCTGCAATGGTCTCGCACCGTAAAGACTCGACCATAAAAGAGGTCATGTATGACCCGATGTTTGTCCCCGAAACCAAAAAAGATTGATGATTTGTTAAAGGAACTCCAGGTACACCGGGTTCAGATGGCAATCGTCATTGATGAGTACAGCAGTTTTGTCGGGATCGTGACTGTCGAGGACATTCTTGAGGAAATTGTCGGCGATATCATGGACGAGTATGATAAGGAGGAACCCGAAGTCCAGAATATTTCCGAGGGTGTCTTTGCAGTTGATGCCCAGATATGGGTCGAGGATATCAACGAGCAGACTGGAGATCAACCTGCCCGTCAGATGAATCATATGAAACCATTGGCGGCCTCATCATTGACCGGCTCGGACATATCCCCCTGCACCCGGGGGAAAAAATTGAGATAGACGATGGAAAGATTACCCTGGTAGTAATGCAGATGCACGGACGGCGCATCGTGAAGGTCAAAATAGTCATCCATTCCTCAAAAGAGGAGCAGGATCTTTAAGAAAAATCCGGATTTATTCAAAAACAGGTGGACACCAATGAAAAAACGCATCGCGGTACTGGCGTCGGGCAGAGGTTCAAATTTTCAGGCAGTGATCGAGGCAATACGACAAGGAAAAATCCCGGCAACCTGTATCGCTCTTATCACCGATAATCCAAAGGCGTTTGCGATTGAAAGAGCTAAAGATGCAGAGATTCCGGTAACAATCATTGATTATCAATGCTATCCTGCACGCGAGGTGTATGAATGCGCCCTCCTTACAGCTATGCAGAAGGTTGATGCTGACCTCTTCGTGCTCGCTGGCTACATGCGGATCCTCGGGAACAGTATTGTACATGAATTTTCCGGAAAAATAATGAACATTCACCCGGCCCTCCTGCCCGGTTTTACCGGGTTGCACGCCCAGCGACAGGCATTGGAGTACGGCGTAAAGGTGTCAGGCTGCACCGTGCATTTTGTTGATGAAAGTCTGGATTGCGGCCCAATCATTCTCCAGCACTGTGTGGCCGTTCATGAAGGGGATACCGAGGATATACTTGCCGAGCGGATTCTGAAACATGAGCATGAATGTCTTCCCGAAGCAATCCGGCTTTTCTGTGAGGAAAAGTTAGTGACGAACGGGAGAACGGTAAGAATCATCTGATCTTTTCATTAACCCCGCCTTTTCATGCCGGATACACCAAATCCCCGTTCCTTTTATATTCTATACGCTGATAGAATACCAGTCAAGGAGAAAATAACCGGACAATGAAGGAGAAATCCCGTAACCCTGCGACAAAAAAGATCGCACAGGAGCGTATTGAGGTGCTGTTTGGACAGGCACACAAGGAATTTTGCGAGCATCCCGAACGGAGTGATCGTTATGTCGATATTGCCCGAAGGATTGCAATGAGGCAGAGGATACGGATTGATCAGGCACTCCGTCGCCAGTACTGTCATCACTGTTACTCATTTCTCGTACCAGGAAGGAACATGAGGGTGAGGATTCACCGGGGCACTGTGGTTGTTACCTGCCATTGCTGTAATAAAAATACCCGATACCGTCTGGTAAGGATGCATTCTCATGAAGACTGACCGTTCAATGCAGGACCTGAAACCGACCGTGTGGATTGGTAAACAGGGTTGTACCGAAACCATGATCGATGAGATCGTGGAACAAATCAGGAAACGCGGGATGATCAAAGTAAAATGGCTCCAGAACATAGAAATCGACCCGGAAAATGTGGCTTCCCGGGCACATGCCACACTCATTGAGGTGCGGGGAAGGACGATGGTACTCGAAGACAAGAAGAAAAAGGCCAGAAAGTAGCTCCGCATTTTTCTTCCTGTACAGCGGAGAACGTTTGCCAGAAACGTATAAAAACCTTATCTACGAATATGTATAGACTGTTAGCAAAAAATGAACAGTGAGGTTCCTAAATGACAACGGTATTTGATGCCTCGGCTGACCACCTTATCAGGAAGGTCGCAGAGGAGCTCAGGAAACGGAAGGAAATTACTCCACCGGCATGGGCTTCCTTTGCAAAAACCGGGGCACATAAAGAGATGCCACCCGAGGATCCGGACTGGTGGTTTGTCCGGGTGGCTGCAGTGTTGAGACGCGTCTATGTCGATGGTCCGCTGGGAGTCGAGAGAATGCGGAGTTTTTACGGTGGGAAAAAGAATCGCGGTTCAAAGCCGAATGCATTCAGGAAGGGCAGCGGGTCTATCCTTCGCAAATCCCTCCAGCAGACTGGAAGCCGCAGGACTCGTCATTCATGACAAAACCGGTCGAAAAGTATCTCCTGCCGGGATGGCATTCCTGGACAACATGGCACATGAGGTCAAGCTTAACCCTCCGGCTCCGGTGCCAAAGCGTGTGAAGGCATCCGCCGAACCCGAACCCAAGAAGGCTGAGGGAAAGAAATCCGACAGCAAGAAGGAGAAGGGTGAGAAAGTCAGCGGTGTCAAGGGAGAAAAGACCGAAAAGGCTGAGAAGACCGAAAAGAAACCGTCAGCAAAGAAACCTGAAGGTAAGAAACCAGAAAAATCTGAAGCACCTCAGTGAGGCAAACGCATGGGAGACGACGAGCTTAGCGAACTCCGCAAACGCAGGATGGCGCAGTTGCAGCAGCAGGCTGGCGATCAACAGGCAATGCAGGCAGAGCTCGAACGCCAGGAGCGGATGAAGTCTCAGGTGCAGATGGTGCTAATGTCGATACTCGAGCCCGATGCCCGGGAGCGGCTGAATACCATCAAACTGACGAAACCGGATTTTGCAAGTGCTGTCGAACAACAGCTCATCCAGCTTGCTCAAAGCGGTCGTCTCAAAAATAAGATCACGGATTCACAACTCAAGGACCTGCTCAGGCAGGCTTGCCCCAAAGAAACGTGATTATTCAATTACTCGAAGGTAATGAAAGCAGGTGTGCTCTACAGCGGCGGAAAGGACAGTTCCCTTGCAGCCATAATGCTGGGTACGTATTACGAGGTTGAACTCAATGTGTTTGTATTCAACCCGTCCCGCCAGGTCCCATCGGTGGATGCTGCGGCACATGTGCTGGGGTTTCCTTTAATAAAGAGAGTATTCAGGAAAGGATTGCTGGACGAGATGGTGGATCTGGTGAATGCATGCGGGTATCCGAATGATGCAATCAATATAGTTCATCAGATCGCTGTTGAAACTCTTTCCGCTGAATACAAGATCGTAGGTGATGGCACACGGTTTAATGATCGTGTGCCAATGCTTTCGAGAGCAGAAGTCCAGAGTCTTGGCAACCGGACCGGGTGTTCGTATGTACGACCGCTCCTCGGGTATGTCAAGCCCGAAGTTGACCGACTGGTCGACCGTTTCCTCGTGGTAAAATATGGAGAGACGGGAACCATCAGTAATGGTGATTATGAGACCGAGATCAGGGAAGCAGTATCCGCTCGAGGCATAAATCCCGCATCCCTGTTTCCGGTTCATCATGACCAGTCACTTGTCATCGGTAAAAAGAGCGATATTCTCTCAGGTGATACAAAATGAGTAAATTGAGCAAAGGCAGGAAAATCCGGCTGGCAAAAGCATGCGACCAGAACCGGCGTGTACCCCAGTGGGTTATGGTAAGAACCAAGCGATCCGTTGTTGCGCACCCGAAACGGCGCAACTGGCGAAAGAGTACGCTGAAGGTGTAAGATAATGGCAGAAAAGATGCAGGAGCATATTTATATCATCCCGTTGCGGGATGCCCGGAGAATGCCCCGCTGGAAGCGGAGCAACGGCGCCATAAAAGACATCAGGAAGTACCTTGCAAAGCATATGAAGAGCGACGATGTAAAGCTCGATCAGGGTATTAACGAAAAGGTGTGGAGCCGGGGCAGCACAAAACCGCCGTCAAAAATCCGGGTTCGCGCCATGAAGATGGAGGACGGGCAGGTTCAGGCCGAACTTGCACCGGAATCGTAAGATGGAACGCACCATCACGCTTGCCGGCGATCCAAATATCGGCGTTTTTTCCCGGGTATCGGTAATATCAGCTATAATCCCTCCAGACGCCCCGGAGGAGTATAAACAGGCACTTACCAAAGCACTCAACGTCGAGCTTATAGAAACGACGATCCAGGGAAGCCCGATCATCGGATCGCTCGTCAGCCGGCAATAACCGGGGAATTGTCATGAGCGGTCTCGCGACGGAAGACGAGATCGCGATGCTCGAAGCATACAGAAAAGTGCTGCTCCTCAAGGAGTCGATGAATGCAGCAGGCAATGTGATCATGGTAAACGACACCTTTGCCGCAGTCCATGAAGACATGCCATCAGACCTTGCGAAGGAGATCGGTGAATTTCTGGAAGTGGAGGTGATCCACCTTACCCTTGGCGGTGTGAAAACCGTCGGAATGGCCGGTGTCGCCACGAACAAAGGTATTATCGTGCACCCCCGGGCGACCGCACACCAGATTGCACGACTCGAAGAAGTCGCCAGGATCCCGGTTCGGGACAGGTACGGTCAACATGGGCAGCGGTCTTGTAGGTACCGGTCTTCTGGTTAATGAGACCGGCTACATCGCGGGAAATGCTACAAGCGGGTTTGAATTAGGGCGGATAGAGGATATATTTGGATTTCTGGAGTAGGTATCATGGAGAATCAGAAGTTTGAGGTTAAAGGTACATTCAGGATGGGTGAAGACTGGATGCCGTATACAAAAGTTATTGAGGCACCCAATGAGAAGCAGGCGCAGGAACGAACACTTGCTGTGATCGGCAGCAAGCATAACCTGAAGAGACGGTATATCAAGATTGATACGGTCAGCCCGGTTGAGGCCAAGTAATTTTCTCTCCTCTCTTTTATAGCGGGGATCTGGCCTCTCCTTTGATTGAATGACAGGAACCGGATTGGAAAGGACCCGTCGTCAATTTACGGGAAGGCATAACGATACAGGGATATTTTAAGAAGAAAAAAAGACTAAATAGAATCAGCCAAAGGCGTAGCGAGGTGATTGTATGCCAACGAGTAAGAAACAATTGGTGAAGTTGAACCAGGTGAAGAAGGCCAAGGCAGAAGAGCTCTCGAAGCAGGCGGCTGCAGGTAGCCAGGAGGCCAAGAAGAAGCTCAAGAAACTCGAGAAAAAGCTCAAGTGATCTGCCTGGACGCTGCTCGCTCATTTTTTTCCCGGTCTTCGCGGCGTTCACCGGGTCTCTTGATTGACGGTCCCGGAACCGGATTTGTGCCGGACCCTTTCGTCAAAACTCTGGCACTTAGAACCCAGACTTCAAATCCGGTACCCTGGAAAAACCCGGACATCCTGAACTCAATCCCTCCCTGACTTCGCCATCCGGATGTGGCTAAATATGACCTGCAGAATTTCCGTCTATAGACACCTGCGATTTCCGGGCCCTGTTCCGCGTTTTTGAGAATTATGACCTCCAGATCCGGGAGGCAGGGGGAAAAGAGGCACAACCAGGCTCAGAACCGGCTCCTTTGAACCAGAATTCCCACAGGTGTCTATAGGTCTCCCGGGAGGGAAGTCTCCGACGGAGGTATTACCTGACATAGTCATCAGTGATCTTTCCGGTTAAACCGGTCGGGACGCATGCAATGGGGCGGGGACCTCTGGGCCGTCAGGGATTGAGCTGTCGCCAAATGCCGATACTGCTTTAGGTAAAAGATCCCGTGGTTACCTCTCCTGCACGCTGGTAAGAAGCGATAATTACTCCCCCCGGAGAGGCTTTGCATTCCAGCAACCTGAATGCCGCCGGAATTGTGCCATCGGCAAACAGGCGTTTTCCCTGACCAAGCGTGATAGGGAATATTTTCAGCCATAATTCGTCGACCAGGTCATGTTTCAGGAGTGTTTGGATCAGGTTCCCGCTGCCGTGAACCTGGATATCAGGTCCCTGGCGTTCCTTCAGCCGTGTGATCTCTCCTGCAATATGCCCGGTGACAACTACAGAATTATTTCATCCGGGATTTGTCAGGGTTTTTGAGACCACGTACTTTGTTGCGCCGTTCAGTCCCGCGGCAATGGGATCGCCGGGGGTTTTCACGTTCGGCCAGTACGCGGCAAAAATCTCGTACGTCTTTCTCCCGAGCAGTAAATCGAACGGCTTACTCATCTGTCGTACCATTTCTCTCATCGAAAACTCGTCGACATACGGTACCATCCACCCGCCGAACCGAAATCCTCCGGATGGATCTTCCTCATTCTCAAAACCTCGCCCGCTATTCTGGCAACCATGAAAATAAGCCTTTAGGAGCGTGTTTTTGGCATACTGAAACCAGTGCCAGCTGCCGCGTGCGTAGTGCGGACCCGGCCTCTCTTTCAAATGTCGGACCCGGAACCGGATTGGTCCGGGACCGTCGTCAATTGCTGGTACTGAGGCGCTGAGACGTGTGTATGCCTCGTTAAAAATCAAACAATGAGATTCCTGCTCATTTTTTTATACAGGTTGAACTCTATCATCCTAAAATAAGCCTGGAGGATCACGTCATGAAAGAATTGAAAGAACAATTTAAAACGATAGATGAATACATCAGGACTTTTCCAGAGGAGGTCCAAACAGAACTTAAAAAAATGAAGAAGACCATCCAGGAATCTGCTCCTGAAGCAACTGAGGCGATCAGATATCAGATGCCCACGTTCAGGCTTAATGGCAAAAATCTTGTACACTTCGCCGCATTCAAAAATCATATTGGATTTTATCCAATTCCTTCTGGAATTGAAGCATTTAAAAAGGAGTTATCACTTTACCAACAGGGGAAGGGTTCTGTTCAATTCCCGCTGGACAAGCCGGTTCCCTATGAACTTGTGAAAAAGATCGTAAAGTTCAGAGTAGATGAAAATATGAAAAAGAGCAAAAGTGGGTATTGAAAAGGTGTTGTTGAAAAACCAAACAAACGGCCTTTAGGCATTATTCTCGGGATTTTGTCTCATGAGCAGTTTAAGTTCATAAAATATTCCGGACCGGGAATTTATCTGCTGAACCCGTTGACCGGTTTGTGGAGGAAAGCCTGCCGTGACTGTTTCAGACACGAAATGGTGCGGACCCGTCTTCTCTTTTGATTGACGGACCCGGAACCTGATAGGTACCACCCGTCTTCAATTGCCGGAATAGAGAGCATTGAGCCCGGGTACCCAAACGATTTAAAATGTGTTTAGGAAATTTTTCTTTTTGTGATCCATGGATTTAACCGGATGAATTAGGAATCATCCGGATGTGTAAAAAGCGTGGATTATGACAGCCACGGGAATTACGATAAGGAATGAATTTACAAAAACGGGTATCGGTGATCACTGAGGGGAGACCGCATTACCGACGCCGCTGACCCCACAATGATGTATTTATGCTCACACATGACATACATATCAGGAGAAAGAATTATCGAATTATTTCAATATTAAGGGGTGAAAAATTTGGCAGACACAATGCAACAGATGAACCAGAATGAACTCATGACGCTTCAGCACTATATGAAAGAATACGGGCAGCAGGCCGAGATTTTTGTTGGCCAGCTGGAAATGCTGGAAAACGGGAGGATGGAGGCACATGCGGCTATAGAAACTCTTGATGCAATGCTCTCGGCCGACGACGGTGTTGTCCTCCTTCAGATTGGTGGCGGGGCCAGCGTCAGGGCAAAGGTCCTCGAACCTGATAAAATACTGCTCAGTATCGGCGCCGAGGTTGTTATCGAGAAGTCGAATAAAGATGCAGTCGAATTTTTAAAAGAACGTATTATTGAGATGGAAGCATCCCAGAAGAGGGTTGCCGAAACACTGGATCGTCTCCGTTCACAGATGAATGAAATAAACAAGAGACTTGAATCCGGGTACCAGCAGGCATCAGCAGCAGGACAGGATCAGGAGTAACGGGGCTTTTTTACCTATGTTCGGGGGACTCAAAGAGAAGCTGCAGGCAGTAAGAGAGCGGTTGGGGAGCAGCATCCAGGCGGCAGCTTCCTCAGGCAACAGCGAGCTGCGGAAACCGTGGCTGGTACAGCAGCAAAAAAACCGATCTCTCCTGCCGGGCCAACCTTTACGGACAAGGTTAAAGTATTAATCACCGATCGGGAACTCATCGTTTCTGAAAAAGATATATCAGACGCACTCTCTGAACTCGAGATGACTCTTCTTACCAGTGATGTTGCGCTGCCGGTAACCGATGCGATCATCGCCCACGTCAGGGCGAACCTTATCGGAAAACACCGGAAGATTGGCCAGTCCGTCGATGCACTTGTTGTCGGTGCGTTAAGGAGCGCATTACTCGGGGTCCTTGGCGATGGATTTGACCTTGTGGAATACATCAGGGCTCACAGCAGGCCGGTTAAGCTCCTTTTTACCGGTGTCAATGGTACGGGAAAGACAACGACTGTTGCAAAAATCGGTGCATTCCTGAAAAAACAGGGATTTACCGTTGTGATCGGCGGAGGAGATACATACCGTGCCGGCGCACTGGAGCAGATTGGTGTGCATGCAGAACGAATCGGCATAAAACTTATCCAGCACCAGGAAGGGGCAGATCCATCCGCTGTACTCTTTGATACCGTCCAGTATGCCGTTTCACATAAGATTGACGTCGTTCTCGCAGATACTGCAGGAAGATTCCATACAAAATCCAACCTGATGAACCAGCTTGAAAAGATCCGCAGGGTCATGAAACCCGATCTTGTAATTTACGTTGATGAAGCCGTGGCGGGCAATGATGCCGTGGTACGAGCTGCTGAATTTGACCGGACCGTTGGTGCCGATGCAATCGTTCTCACCAAGGCGGACATGGATTCACGAGGCGGGGCAGCAATTTCGATCGCTCACACCATCGGGAAACCTCTTATGTTCCTCGGCACCGGTCAACGGTATGAAGATATCATACCCTTTGAGCCGGCACGTATGGTGGATGAACTCCTGGGAAGTGACAGCTGATGCTCGATACCCTTTCAACTTCGCTGAAGGATGCATTGAAGAAACTTGCCGGAAAATCGGTAATCGATCGTGCAGCAGTCGACGAGCTGGTTAAAGATCTCCAAAGGGCGCTGATCTCTTCGGACGTGAACGTGAAGCTCGTCATGGAGCTGAGCAAGTCAATTCGTACCCGGTCACTCGATGAACAACTCCCAAAGGGGACCAATGTCCGGGCACATGTACTGCGAATTGTTTACCAGGAGCTTGTCCGGCTTGTCTGGGCTACTACTGACATAAAACTTGAGCCCCAGATTATCCTGATGGCAGGATTACAGGGAAGCGGTAAGACCACCACAACTGCAAAGATTGCCCGCTATTTTCAGAAAAAAGGGATGAAAGCCGGTGTAATCTGTGCTGATACATTCCGCCCCGGGGCGTTTGATCAGCTTGCCACTCTCTGTAAAAATATCAACATTCCCTGTTTTGGTAATCCTCTCGAGAAAGATGCGGTGAAAATTACCCGTGAGGGGCTCGCAAGCCTGAAGGATCTCGAAACGATTATTGTCGATACCCAGGGGAGACATGCACTTGAAGACGATCTCATTCAGGAGATTGTCGAACTCAATGCTCTCACAAAAGCAACTCATCGCTGGCTCGTTATCGATGCCGCTCTGGGCCAGCAGGCAAGTGAGCAGGCTAAACGGTTCCACGATGCAATAAACATCGACGGGGTCATCATAACCAAGATGGACGGTACAGCAAAGGGTGGCGGAGCACTGTCGGCCGTAGCGGAAACCAAAAGTGGAATTGTTTTTATCGGAAGCGGGGAGACCATCGAGGATCTTGAACGTTTCGACCCTGATGGCTTCATCTCCCGTCTTCTTGGCATGGGGGATCTCAAAGCCCTTCTGGAGAAGGCAGAAGAGGCCATCAAACCTGATGATATCGATATCAACGCGATGATGAAGGGGAAATTTACCCTCCGTGACATGTACAAGCAACTGGAGGCACTTAACAAGATGGGCCCCCTGAAGCAGATAATGGGAATGCTCCCCATGGGCAACATGGAACTTCCCGAGGGAGTGTATGATGTCACCAGCACCAAGATGGTCCGCTATCGGATCATCATGGACTCGATGACTCCGCATGAACTTGATGATCCTTCGTTGATTAACAGTTCACGCATGCAGAGAATAGCCCGCGGAGCCGGCGCAACACCTGACGAAGTACGGGAGCTTCTCAAGTATTTCAAAATGATGCAGCGCACCCTGAAAGGTTTGCGGGGCGGCGGCGGAAAATTCAACATGCAGCGCCTGATGAAGCGTTTCACCGGATCGCAGTGATGACAGCATTTATCGTCATCGGGCATCTGGCCAGTTCAGACGGGTCCTTTTCCCTGAATGACCTGCCCGGAAGCGGCGGGCGTATGGATATCCTCTGCCGGTGCATTAACACCTCCCTGTTCCTTTCACATGACATTCGCCGGGATGCAGATTGTTATCTTATCCTCAGCAGAGGGGCGGTGGCGCCGAAAACTGTCAGGTTTTCCGGAAATCTGATACGCTCGCTCTCCCCGGATGAACGGAGTGCAGGTGCATTGATAAAAAAAGCACTGGATATACCCGTAGGCAGCGAATTCCGTGAGGCGGCTCCCGGGGTATCAGTGCGGAAGGGAGGACTTGCCCAACTGATGACGGAACATGGTGTCGTGGTACTTGATGAGAAGGGAGTCGATATAAGGACTGCAGAGGTAATCCCCGATACATTCCTGCTCTCGGATCACCTGAATCTGACCGGTGAGGAGGAATTGCTGGTGAAACAATGCCCGAGGTTTTCTGTAGGTCCGGAGTGCATCCATGCAGATCATGCAATTACGATCGTTCACAATGAACTGGACAGGAGAAAAGGCGGATGGAAATAAACCAACTGGTAAAATCTATTCTTACGTACGGGGAATGCTGCGACCACTGCCTCGGGCGATTCTTTGGCAAACGCTCTCACGGGCTTTCAGATGACGAACGCGGGCGCAGCCTTAAAATTGCACTCGCCCTCTCAGAAAATCTTCCATTTATGAAGTTCAGCAGTACCTGCTGGATCTGTGGCAATTTCTTTGATACAATTCCCAGTCTGGGCGGATCGGGTAATCGCTGTCGCAGAGGGCATTGAATTTTCTACATTCCTGATCGGGTGCAGGGTCCCCCCGCTCATTGCCGAGAACGAGGAAATGGTCTGGAGTGACCTGTCACTGAATGAACCGGAACCGTTCAAATCAGAAGTGAACCGGGAGGTCGGTAAAGCAGTTTCTGCACGAACAGGAAAGACCGTTGACTTCAAGCAACCCGACATCGTTTTCATTCTTGATCTGGCACTATCACGCGTTGAGGTGCAGATTAATTCGGTCTTTTTTTATGGGAGGTACCGGAAGTTTGAGCGTGGTATCCCTCAGACCCACTGGGACTGCCGGGCGTGCAAGGGGGCAGGTTGTGAGAGATGCAATTTTACCGGTGCACAGTATCTGGATTCGGTGGAGGAGCTTATCGGGAGACCGGTCATACTCGCATTCGATGCGCAGAACGCAGTCCTTCATGGGGCAGGAAGAGAGGATATAGATGCACGGATGATTGGCACGGGAAGACCATTTATCCTCGAGGTGGTTGAACCGAAGAAACGTTCGCTTGATCTTGCCGAACTTGAGAAGGAGATCAACCGTATTGCAGAAGGACGGGTTTCGGTTTCGCTCAAGCGCTGGAGTGATCGTACGGAAGTGGAAACCCTTAAATCAAACAAAGCGCATAAAAAATACAGGATCCTGGTCGAGGTTGACGGTGCATTATCAGCGGATATGTTCGCAAATGCCCTGAAAACCTTACAGGGCGCCACAATACACCAGCGCACACCCGAAAGGGTCGCTCACCGGAGAGCAGATAAGATCCGTGAGCGAATCGTCCTCGATATCGAGTATGTTGGGGAACAGGACGGCAAATTTGTTGTCGAAGTTCTTGGAGAAGCCGGTCTCTACATCAAAGAACTCATATCCGGTGACGGAGGAAGAACCCATCCGAGTCTAGCCGAGATCCTGAACAGATCGGCGCACGTATTCAGCCTCGATGTCGTGCAGGTAGAAGGAGCAAAGGAGGGAGATTAGATAATGGCACATCACAATGGACCAAGAAAGAAAACACGATATAAATTCAAGAAGGATTTAAGAGAACGCGGGCTTCCGCCTGTAACCTGCGTCATCCAGAAATTCGAGATCGGCGACAGGGTGCACATTGTCTGTAATCCCACTATCCAGAAGGGAATGCCACACCGCCGTTTCCATGGGCTGACAGGAACTGTTCTCGGGCAGCGGGGGCGTGCCTGGATGCTTACCATCCGCGACGGCAATGCAGATAAAATCGTCATTGCGCGACCACAACATCTAAAAGCACAAAAGTAAATTCTCTGTGAGGTGACTGGCATGAAAGTGAAGGGTATCATTAGCGAAGAGAGGGTTACACTTCCTGAGATGCGTGGAGTCCTGTTGGGAGTGGAATCTGAACGGATTGCAGCAGAAAAGGAGATGTCCTATGAGTTCCGGCGCAGTATCGAACATGCCAATCAGCTAGCAAAGACAACTCCTGAAAAAGCAAACGCACTGGTCGCTGAACTCCTGAAAATGGAAAAGATGAAGCCCGATATCGCCTTCAGGATTGCAAATATTATGCCAAAAACCCGCGATGAAGTGCGTGCGATCTATGCAAAAGAACGATATACCCTGACTCCGGAAGAAATCGATAAAATTATCGAACAGGTAATGGCACACTTCTGAGGTGTGACGCATGAAGGCGGAAAAAAAAGAGGTTAATGCGATCGTACTGGATGTCTTAATAAAAGGCCATCCTGACGATCCACGCCCCCCTTTTAAGCGAGAACCGATTGTCCAGGCGATGGGACTTGAACAGTTCAAACTCCTTGAGCTCGTGCCCAAGAACAACGTGTCCATCGAACTCCACGATAAAGTCTATATCGGTGACGCTGAACGGGATAAGATTGAGCGGGTAAAGCGTCGGATCGGATTTAATGATCTCACCCAGACTGCACGGGGCGAGCTTCCGTTCGTCATTGAGAAAGCTGGTTAAGGACCGCGAACCCGATTTCGTTGCCTTCTTCAACAAGGCGATCTCGATCACCCCAAAACTTCATATGTTGCACCTGCTCCCCGGGATCGGTAAGAAGCTGATGTGGGAGATTTTAGAGGAGCGCAACAAAAAACCATTCGTGAGCTTTGCCGATATTTCCGGCAGGATTAAATCCATCCCGCACCCGGAGAAGATGATTCAGTTACGGATCCTCGAAGAACTCCAGGATCCCGATGTCAAGTATCACGTATTTACCTCAAAATGAAAGCGTACCGCGATCAGCATTTCCTTATCGATCCGCATGCGGTGGAACGCATCGCGAACCTTGCCGACGTAAAAGGCAGCCTTGTCCTCGAGATCGGCCCGGGAACGGGGCACTCACCCGTGCTCTGCTTGACCGGGGTGCGATGGTGAGTGCTGTGGAGCTTGATGGATCGCTCTGCGACGAACTTAATCATCTGTTTTCTGAGGATATTGCCCAGGGACGACTCACCGTACTGCAGGGTGATGCCACCCGTTGTGAACTTCCCCCGTTTGAGATGGTGGTATCAAACCTCCCGTATTCTGTTTCGTCAAAGATCACCTTCCGTCTTCTTGATATCGGTTTTAAAGAAGCCGTGCTGATGTACCAGAGCGAGTTTGCGGACCGGATGGTTGCACCTCCGGGGACGAAAGATTGCGGACGACTCTCGATTATGGTGCAGACATATGCTGCTGTCCGCCCATGTTTCAGGCTTCCCCCCTCCTGCTTCTCACCAAGGCCCCAGGTGCACTCAACGGTGGTGAAGATGATCCCCCGCGAGCCGATATTTCCCATTCAATGACCGGGACCTGTATGCAGATGTGGTCCGGGCACTTTTCTCTCACCGCCGCAAGACCGTTCGGAACTGCCTGAAAGGGTCGGTTGGCAGTATGCTCGAACGGGCATGGGTGGACCGGGTTATCGCTGCCCTGCCGGAGGAGATCCTCAGGAGCAGGCCGGAGGAATTATATCTGGAGGATTTTGCGACTATCAGCAATATTGCATAAATCGCAATCATCTATCGTTATAGTTATGAAGGAATTTTTCGGGTGCCTCAGGTTGGTTTACCCTCTTATTTCTGAGTTTCCTGTTGAACCTTCAAATCCGGCGGGTGATCCTGAAATGGTGTGATATCCTGAACAATTCCGTTGATATAAATGAGGTTTTTGTGTTCATCGAATTCTGCGAGTGCAGTCACACTTACTATGACGGGCGTATTGTCTCTTCGTTTCAGGTGAAGAATCCGGTTTTTTACAAATCCGCTTTTCCGTAACTCACTGATGAGCTCCAGCCGTCCGTCAGGTTTTGAGAAAATATCAATGACGTTCACTTCACCGAGATCCTGCATGGACTGATACCCGAGAATATCCAGAAGTGCCGTATTCCCCCAGACAAATCTGCCTCCGGGCTCTGCGGTATTCCTGTATATGCCAACATTAAGGTCTTCGACAAGGGTGCGGTAGCGGTCCTCATATTCACGAAGATGCTCCTCGAGCTTCTCGGTGGTGATGTCCCGGATGATAGACGACACTCCTACTATCCGATTATTCTCCCCCCTGATAGGACAGATGGTCATAAGAGTATTCATGGTTGAGCCATCCTTGCGTGTCATATTCATATCATATCTCCGGACACACTGCCCCTGACGGAGCCGGGCGAGAAACATGTCCAAAACCCCGTACAGATCCGGAGGCACAAGGTTGTGGACCGGCTTTTTAAGGATCTCTTCTTCGGCATATCCGAAGAGCAGCTCGGCCGCCGGGTTCCAGCTGACCAGTTGGCCGTCAGTGGTCATACCTATAATAGCCTCTCCTGACGACTGGACCAGTCCGCGATATCTGGCCTCACTGATCTCCAGCATCTCCTGGTTCTTCTTCTGGTTTGTCGTATCCTCAATGATGTACGTGTAACCATCGCTCCCGTTCTCAAATACCGTGGGTACCTGCTTCGCCCGGAAATACCGCAGGTCTCCCCGCACAATGCTTGAGAATGCAGTACTATCCACGTTTTCCGAGTGTGTCTGGGGGGTCTCGACGCTTTTCCAGAGACTGTGCATAAAGGGATCATCAATTTCCCGGAGACGAAGACCGGTCAAAGATTCCTTTTTCACGTCCAGCAACGCCGGCACATGTTCATTAACCTGAAGAATTTTACCCTCGGCATCGACCAGGATCAGAAGGTCCGAAGAAAATTCCAGCATGGTCGAGATGGGCACTCTCTGAGTCAGGAAGTAGACCTTCGCCGGACCAATTTCTTCCATATCGACCTGGCCGGAGATGAGAAGTATCTCAAGATATTTTGCGACCATATTCCGGTTCAGCTTCATTTCTGACGCGAGATCCGAAATGGTCATTCCTCTCGGTCGCCATTTGAGGATCCGCTTTATCCGTGTTATCTTTTCCTGGTCGAGATGTCCCATATGCGGTGATTGGACATAGAAGATAATAAATAAAATCTATTCAGTGTGTCTTCATATCCGAAAATAACGGATAACCTCTTTATTCTGAATGGCTGGTATCTAAGTCTGTATGCCTTTGGCACCCACCTCCTTTCAGTACCCCGTCCCGCTCCGGCTGCTACTCATCTGCATGGCATATATGGTGGCATATTCCTGTTGCACAATTGCGACGCAAATTTTGATTATCTGACAAAATTACCCACAATTATTCCCGTTCAGGAGGGATAAATTTACATGGAGTCTAATCGTGACGAACAGGTGAGTAAACGAAGTCCGGAGACTGAAAAAACTCTGGAGGCACTTGAAAAGTTTACCAAACCAATTACTGAACATCTTATCAATGCTCTTAACGATGAAGACAAATGGGTACGGTATCTTGCTGCAGAAGCTCTCGGCAACCTGCGGGATCCAAGGGCAATCGGCCCTCTGAACCTGCTCCTGTCCGATAAAAATCCGGATCTGAGGTTCATTTCCGGCCAGTCACTGAACAAGATTACCTACGTGCGGGACATATTAACAGATTCGAAAAAGAAGGGATGTGATACCTGCCTTATCCGGTACATCGCTGAGGAGGTACTTGTCCAGCGTAATCAGGTACGTTCAGGATTCAATGATCCTTGAATCCCTGGAGAACTATGAGGGACTATATTGGGGTTTCCGGAATACGACTGACGATTTCCGGAGAAAGTGGTAAAAAAATGGAGGAATGACATGGGAAGTAACAGCAATGAACCGATTCCGCTGGAGATCCAGGTACTGAACCGGCAGGCAAAGGAGATGTCAGGTCATGGCAATTACCGGGATGCATTAAAGATATTTTCCCAGGTTGTATACATTGCCCCTCATTTTGCCAGAGCACAGTATGAAATGGGCAGATGCCTTGAAGGCCTCGGTCGTTTCAAAGAGGCGGTTGAACGATATGACCAGGCAATGCAGTTGGATCCGGGTGCCGGTTCAGGCTGACCAATTGAGATATCTGTAAAAATGTGGATCTGTTCATTTTACTGCAGGGAGTGTAAATTTAAGGACCCCAACTGCAGATACCGGAAGATTCGGCCATGGACTCCTCAAAAGGAGATAACGTACTTTGATTAAGCTTATTCCGATCCTTCCCTGAAGTTCCTGCTACCTTCCGGCTGTAAGAAGTAGTTTTACATTGGTGAGTCCCACCGGAGCTGACACTGGTGAGGATCACGTCCTGATGTTCCCTGACATATTCATGAGATCAGGAATAGTTCCTGCATTCTGTTGGCATATTCATGACTTAAACCACCGGTGAGTTTATAAAAATTAGTAGTATGGTATACTCTGCTTTATGATTTGAAGACAGAATACCTGTCTGACGCGAGTTTCATCCATGCCTTACGATCCATCCCAGGTTTATCAGCCCGAAGAAGACACCTGTCTTTTACTCGATGCAGCATTATCTGAGGTGAAACCAGGCGACAGGGTTCTTGAAATAGGTACCGGATCGGGGACCATCGCCGCTGAGCTGGCAAAAGTTACCGATGTAGTCGCGACCGATATTAATCCGCATGCAGTATCCTGTGCCAAAACAAAACTTCTTGAAGTGGTGCAGACCGATCTTTTTTGTGGAATCAAAGGATCATTTGATCTGGTAGTGTTCAACCCTCCCTATCTCCCGACAGCTCCCGGAGGACAGGATAGATGACTGGCTCGAGTATGCTCTCGATGGTGGATCCAGCGGTCGTATGACGATCCTGCGGTTCGCTGATGAGGTTGACAGGCTCCTTGCCACGGGAGGGAGAATTTTGTTACTGATCTCCTCGCTTACCGGCCTTCCGGAAGTACGTGATCTTTTTTTCAGGAAACATTTTGTGTCAGAAATTGTATTGAAAAGGAAGGTCGAGGATGAGGATCTGTACGTCCTCCGTATAGTGAGACAGACCTGCGAGATATGATTTCAAAAAAAATTCAGGGCTACGCAGGCCATCAACATCGATTCATAGGATCAGCCGTCTCCGCATCAGGTTGATTGAAACAATACAGAATAGTGCCGTTACCATGAGAATCCAGATAAGGTGGAGCACCAGGATTCCCGACAATGCCGGTAACGTGAGCATGCGCATGATGGCGACAAGATGCGTCAGCGGGAGAAGGGCCAGCGCAATGTACTGGAAGAGCACCGGCAACAGGGTAACCGGGAAAAAAGTCCCTGAAAAGAGTGCCATGGGTGTGATAAGAAGAAACGAGGGATAGTTGAGGGTATCGATGCTCGGTGTAATTGCGGTGAAGCACATCGCGATGCCTGCAAACATGAGACCGCCAAGGAATGCAAGGGGGATCGCCATGAGCGACAGGGGTAATGAGATAACCCCGAATGCTGCGAGGACTGGGAGCATGATAATGACATATAACATGCTGCGGGTTGCCCCCCAGAGCAGTTCACCTGCAATGACGTCTTCGATCGAAAGCGGGGTTGCAATCATTGCGTCAAAGCTTTTCTGATAATACATCCTGACATAGGAACCATACGTGCATTCGAAGAATGCCGAGTTCATGATAGAAATAGCAAGAATTGCAGGTGCAATAAAGTTCACGTAGGGAATCCCGGCGATCTCCTTTACATAGGATCCTATCCCGAGACCGATCGCAAAAAGGTACAGGAACGCCTCAATCAATGGCGGGAAAAAGTTCACCTTCCAGGTCCTGAAAAAGACCACGAGGTTCCGGTGCCAGACCTTCCAGGCCCGCCGGGTAATTTTTGGTACTGACCAGAATCGTTGCATGATTACTCCCGCAGTTTCCTTCCGGCCAGTTTCAGGAAGACATCCTCAAGGGTCGCGGGGCGGGTCATCAGGTTCTGAGGTGTGCAATTGTCAAACAGAAGGCGTGCGACCTCGCGCGATGATTCAGTTGCAATCTGGATGGTATCGCCGATGACCTCAAAGGGAATATGTTCCCGCTGCAGACAGGAAAGGACATCGTCTGTTTTATTGACTTCAACAATCTCATTTCCTACGTATTCCTTAACAAGTTCTGCCGGAGAACCTTCAACAAGAATGGTACCATTGTCCATGATCACCAGTCTGTCACACAGACGTGCAGCTTCATCCATGTAATGGGTAGTAAGGACGATCGTATTGCCCTGCGCCTGAAGCAATTTCAGTCTCTCCCAGATCAGGTGACGGGCCTGAGGGTCGAGTCCTATCGTCGGTTCATCGAGGATGAGCAGATCCGGGTTGTTGACAAGCGCCCGTGCAAGGATTAACCTCCGTTTCATACCTCCTGACAACTTTTCTACCGTAACATCCCGTTTCTCCTCCAACTGGACAAACTTCAGCAGTTCCTCGGCCTTCCTGTGGGCAACATCGGGAGGCATATCGAAGTAGCGTGAGTACGTAAAAAGATTGCCATAGCAGGTAAAATCAGGATCCAGGTTTGTCTCCTGAGGAACAACTCCGAGACGCTGTTTTATCTCCGCAGGGGATATATCCGGATCAAGGCCAAGAACCTGCAGAGAACCTGAAGTCCGTGGTGAAACACACGCAATTATCTTCATTGTCGAGGTTTTCCCTGCACCATTAGGGCCAAGGAAACCAAAGACCTCCCCTTTCTTTACCGCAAAGCTGATACCATTCACCGCAGTCAGGTTACCAAATGTTTTCCTCAGTGCTGTTGCTTCAATAATATCAGGAATCGCTTTGCCCCCTGAACCAGAGGTTCGGCGTTCATCCATAAAAATCCCGCCTCCGGATCAATACACCGGCAAGCTGGCACATCGGATCCCGGGCACGTGAACCATTGTAGCATTTTTTTCAGCAGTGAATCAGGCACATCAGCGAGGTTCCAGGAGGGAGTTGTACGTAAGATTTTTTGTCTATCCGGAATGATGCCCCTCAAGTTTCATGAGTGCCTTTTCTGCTGCCTCGCGGACTTCGGAGAAAGAATCGTGGTACAGTTTTTTTAATGGTCCGATCGCATGCCTGTCTCCGATTTTTCCCAGGACTTCTGCAGCACCAAGTCTGATGATTACCTCTTTGTCAGAAAGGCAGCGGATAAGCGGACCGACAGCCTCCTGGTCCCTGATTTTTCCCAGAGCCGAGATGGCAGCAACACGGACGACCAGGTCATCATCATCCAGCGATGCAATCAATCCGGTAACCGCGCCGGAATCCCCCAGTCTTCCTAATGCCTGGACAATCTCGCTGCGAACTTTGGGATGTGGATCTGTGAGCGCATCTGTAAGGGAACGGATTGCCTGAAGGTTCCCGGATTTACCCATCTGAATTGCTGCATTGCACCGGTTTTTTACCGTGCGGCTCCGGAGACCGGCGATGAGGTGGCTGATATCAGTCATATGCCCTGCAATTCATTTTTCACATTCGCCCCCGCCCTCAAATGCATTGATTACTTTCTGTGCATCCTCCGACGTCAGACGATCATGGACAAGGTGGGTAAATGCCTGAACATCCTCTATCGGAAGGCATCCAAGGCTTTCCTCACCTTTTTGGATCAGGTCCGTTATATAGCTGAGTTCCTCGTCAGTTAACCTGCTGATTCTCCGGATAAAATCTTCGGTGTCCTCGGAAAAATGGTTGGAAACCGGGGGCAGGATCGAGTGAAACACATGGCCTGATCCCGAACAGGTAAGATCGCCGCACTCCGGCGCGAGTTTTTTTAATATCGCGATGTCTTTTTCGGATAGATCTCGGGGCATGACTATCAGATTATCTCATGTGCGTTCATAATGGTGGTCTTCCAGCTCATCAGTAATTCATGCCAGCAGGGGACACCAGGTATCGCTCCGGAAAAATGGAATGCGTGAGATTCCCGGAAAAATGTGTATGTGGTATACATCATCAAAAGGATAAAAAAGATCAGAAGTATTTACCAAGCCAGTTTTTGATCCCGGCAAGAAAACCTCCGGAACCGGGTGATTTCTGGGGCTTCTTGCTCTGGGGGGGTTGTGGACGGGAGATCGTTCGTTTCGGGGCTGGCGATTCACGCGGGGGAATTTCCCTGATAGTTCCCTTTGGCTCGACATCCGAAGGCTCGAAACCCCAGGCAAATCCGATCTTATAGGCATTCTCGTTCTGGCGAATCCAGTTTGCGGCGTTCATATAGCCCCGATCCTGCGCCTTTTTGATGGTATCCTGGTGGTCCTGGGTGAAATGAATTTCGCGCTGGAGTGCGATTAATTCCTCGTATACTTTCCCTGGGACTTTGATCTTCTCTCTGCTCATAACTCCTCATATACGGTTATGAAGAGACGCTATTAAAGGCTTCTCCTGAGAAAAGCCCAAAACAACCGAATAATCGGCAATCCTTTTCGGACTGGAATCAGAATATTCGAACGAAAACGATTCGCGGGATGATGAGGATAAACACTCTCATGGTGAGAAATAACGGACTTCAGGGAGAAAAGTGCTGCTATGGGGATTCGAACCCCAGTCGCGAGCGTGAGAGGCTCGCATGATTGGCCGGACTACACTATAGCAGCGCAAATTGCTCAATAACATGGGCTATATTTTTACTTAAACATGTTGATAACAGAATCTTTATGTCCATCTACGTCGTATCGGTGAAATCTCTGTCGGTTCGTCCATAAACAACTATATCTCGGACATGCGGCGATTAATATAGGAATGAGTGGTCTTGAGGAACAGATCCAGGAGCTGGAGGCGGAGCTGACCAAGACTCCGTACAACAAGGCTACTTCCAAGCATATCGGCGGATAAAGGCAAAGATCGCACGACTGCGCGATGAAGCAGTCAACCGTGCGATGAAATCCAGCGGGGGAGGAGAAGGTTACTCGGTTAAGAAATCGGGAGATGCGACCGCGGTCCTTGTCGGGTTCCCTTCAACCGGTAAAAGTACTCTCCTCAATAAACTCACCGGTACCGACAGTGCTGTTGCTGCATACGAGTTCACCACGCTCACGGTCGTCCCCGGGGCTCTTGAGCACAAGGGTGCAAAGATCCAGCTACTCGATATCCCGGGACTTATTGCCGGGGCAGCCATGGGCAAGGGTCGGGGCAAGGAAGTGATAGGCGTCGTCCGTGGTGCTGATATCATTATCATTCTCGTGGACGTGTTCAACGAGCGGCATTTCGATGTTCTGATAAAAGAACTTCACGATGCGGGGATACGGATCAATGTTCCGAAACCGGATATTACCATCAAAAAGTCCTCCCATGGTGGGTGTACGACTCCATGCTGTCGGTACGCTCAACCTCGATATCGATGAAGTCCGGTCTATCCTGTCCGAGAGTAAGATGATGAATGCAGATGTACTTGTCCGGGGTGGTGCAACACAGGACGACCTGATTGACGCCATACAGGGAAACCGCGTATACGTACCGGCGTTTATTGCGGTGAACAAGGTCGATCTCGTGGATAAGGAAAGGTACCTTGAGATCGAGCATGATATTGCAGAACGGTTCGGCAGCCCTCCTCTTATGATCTCGGCTGCAGCCGGATATCATCTGGAGGAGGTCAAGGATGCGATCTATGACTGCCTTGGGTTCATCAGGGTCTACCTCAAACCTCATGGCGGCGATGCCGATTTAGAGGAACCACTCATTGTCAGGGAGGGAAGTACAGTGCAGGATGTCTGTGTGAAACTGCACCGTGACTTCGTTTACCGGTTCCGGTACGCACGGGTATGGGGGAAGTCGGTCAAGCACCCGGGTCAGAGAGTGGGGTTGCCCCACAAACTCATCGACGGGGATCTGCTCACGATTATTGTAGAGCATTGATGGCATTCAGAATAACTGACAGGCGGGGCATCTGTTTTGATGCCGTACCCGGAGAAATGCGTCCGGGTCGCAGGATACCCTGAAGCGAGAATGCACGCGATAACCGTATCAATACGCGGGTGGCGAGCAGCCGGCAATTTTCGCAAGCTGATGGTAGTCATAATGGCTTGATGTCGGCAATTCTTCGAAACAGAGATCGATCGAGTTTTGACAGGTCTTTTTTCGTACCGAGAACCATCCGAATGCAGCTTTTCCTTCATCTGCATCAGGGTCTCTTTGTGCCGAATACTGCCGAGCCAGAGGGGTCCGATGGGACTGAGGAGTGAGTTACAACAGGGGCAGGACATTACTTCCGGAAACATAGCCTGTTGTTCAATGCGATAGGGCATTTCGGACACTGGAGGATGTAGCCGATCCGTTCCAGCGTCTCATCAGCGGCACGGGCGCCCCGAAGCAGGCGGAGATGAAGCCGGACAAAATGTTCCCTTGCGTAGCAGAAGATCGGTTCAACCCCGCGATCATATTTCATTGTTTCACGAACGACAAATCCGAGCAGGATCCTCAACCCCACCTCTCCATGATATTCTGTATTCATCGGCTGCGCAAAGTAGCGGCGTTTGCCAGCCTTCAGGTGAGCTCCGCATAAGGGTGCGGTATCTGTTGCAGTAACGAAAAGAAATCGCCGTGTTCCCCTGCACCGCTGCATCAACAATCATCGCAGGGGTCCCGAAGGGATCGAGATCCACGACGTCGAAGGATCGTTCTGAAAGCAGGGCATTCGCATCCCGCTGTACAATTTCGACCGGCAGATTTGCCTGGCAGATATTATGCGCGATCAGTTCGATTACCTGAGGGTCACGATCGTTAATGGTGACAGGAATCCGGCACTCATTTGCCACCCTGCAAACCACGGACCCCGGAAGCACCCATGGCATCGAGGTAATCTGAAGGCTTAAGTACCGAAACAAGCAGGATCGTGGCATCACGGTTCAGTTCCATACGCCGGTTGAAAAAGATGGGAGCGCTCCCGGGAGGAAACTGAGCCGCTGCATCCTGTACGGGAACAAAAAAGGTTGTTTTTCCTTCCGTAGCCCCGATTAAATCCATCGCGAGAGTATTGTTGCAGCGCGCAAAACTTATACATATTCCTCCACAATGGATATGGGCAGGGCGAGTGGCTTAGCCCGGACATAGCGTCAGCCTCCTAAGCTGAATGCCGGGGGTTCAAATCCCCCCTCGCCCGTAGATAATCGGAAAGTGCCTCCCCTTTTTCGTGTATCTTAATACGTAATCAGTCAGATTTGATACTTGATGAGGCTCGCAGGTTTTTTTATCATCACCCGCCCGGTAAATTCATTGTCGCCGGTTTTGCAGCCATTGTTGCGTATCTTATTGATACCGGGACGGTTATCCCCCAGACAGTCCTCCTCTTTTTTATCGTGGGATTCATTACAGCCGCCGGCAATGTCATCAATGATTTTTTCGATGCAAAAATCGATGCCATAAACCGTCCTGAACGTCCCATTCCCTCCGGGGCAGTTCCACGGCAGGCCGCCCGCGGGTTTGCTATTAGCCTGTTCCTTGCGGGAATCCTGGCAAGTTTTTTCACCAATCTTCTCTGCACCGGTATTGCTGTCCTGAACTCGCTTATTCTTCTTGTCTATGCGGGAAAACTCAAACGCACCCCGCTCATCGGTAATGTTACGGTGGCATACCTTTCGGCAAGCATTTTTTTATTCGGTGGTGCTCTGAGTGGGTGGAACGGACTTGTTCATATTTTCCCGATCGCCGCTATCACATTCTTTGCGATGGTGACGCGGGAACTGGTGAAAGATGCCGAGGATGTTGAGGGCGACAGATCAGGAGGTGCAGACACTCTGCCAATACGGATCGGCATTAAAAAGACGTCACAAATCGCCCTTATCTGCACGGTGCTGGCCGTCGCGGCCAGTTTCATACCTTATATCTGGTGGGGATGGGGAACAGGGTATCTTGCAGGCATCCTCATGGTCGACACTATCATTATCGCGGCTGCATTCCGCGGGTCTTCAAATGCACAACTCCCCGGTGCATGAAGGAATCAGGAGCGTCATCCCTTCTGAAAGCCGGAATGTTCGCTTCACTGGTCGTGTTTGCACCTGTCCGCAGTTTTGTACCGCGTGTGACAGTCAGAACCGACAGTCAAGCAACAAGTATATCCCCTGATCATTCCTCATTTACCCTGAGGAAGGCATGCCGACAGTCATCCGGAATGGCGATACATTCTATGCACAAAAAGGGGCGTATTTCGAAGGAAATGTGAAGATTGACGGGAATTTCATTGTTCCTGCACGCACTCATTTCTGGGGACGGCTTACCGTCACGGGAACCCTTGAACTGGGTCCGGGCTCCAGTGTTGCGCTCGATGTGAACTGCTGGAATGCAGTCATCGGACGCCAGTCAAGAATCAAGGGATCCCTGGTGGCACATGGAGACGTCACAATCCTGGACAATGCCGTCGTTCACTCTGTTGTTGCAGGAGGAAAGGTCATCCTTCGCCCGGGAGTCCGTGTTGGCGATGTAACGAGCAAAGATACCATTGTTATTCATGGCAGGATAAGGAGCGGTAAATTAGTGGGAAAAAATATGAAGGTCCTCGGGGAGTAATTTCGGATCAACTCCGAGGATCGCCACTTCGTAAATGTCTGCCCAGTTCACGAGCGTTTCGACACATCCTTCTTTCATCGTAACAACCCCCATGGCGACGAGCCCTATCTTATCTGCCATATCGATACCTTCTTTCACTTCAGACAGGCAGCCGACACCAATAATCGCTTTCGGGTGGTATTTCTTCACCATCCGCTTGATAAACGAAGAGCCCGGGACGATAAAGATCCGGTAGCCCATCTTTTCAAGCATGATCCGCGCCTCACCAACCGTGCACTGTCCACAGTTCCGACACTTCAGGCCTTCAGGAGTAAGATGTGCCGGGCATTTCGATGAGCGCAGGCACTGGGGCATGAATACAGCCCGATCGGAAACCGGAATGCGTTCGAATTCTGTAATGTTCATTGCATTGTGGAGTTTTATGAAAAATGCGAGCATTTCGCGTTCTTCAAGACCAAGAAGCCGGAAGAACGCCTTCATCAGGCCTTCGAGGAATACGAGGCCCGGACCTGACCAGTGTTGGGAAATACAGCCTGCCCTTCCTGATGGAATAAATGGATATGATGACGAGAATGAACGCCGTGAGCAGGGCTCCGATAACGATAATGACCGCGGCTTCCCCGATGAGATACATCAGGTCATTCCAGGTAATAAAATCGAGAACCATTGTGTGGAGGATGTCTCCTGCGGACTATTTTATGTTCTTCAATGATAAGATTGAGTCGATATCAAGAGGCGGGTGAAAAATCCCGCGTTCGGTGATAATCGCGGTAACAAGATCTATCGGGGTTGCATCGAATGCATAATTTTTTACCTCTGCGGCATCCGGGACCATACAGTGGTTACCGATGATCGATATTTCATCCCTGCTGCGTTCCTCGATAATTACATCCTTTTCCTCCTTTTCGGCATCAAATGTTGAGAGTGGTGCGGCGACATAGAAGGGGATTTTGTGATAGCGGGCGCAGACCGCATGCATGTACGTGCCGATCTTGTTAAAAACCACATCGCAGGTGATCCGATCCGCCCCTACAAGGACCGCATCAATGGTATTTTTGCGCATCAGGTGTGCCGCAGCAGAATCCGTAATCACCGTCACCTGAATTCCGTCCCTGTACCAGTTCCCAGGCGGTGAGACGGGAACCCTGAAGTAACGGGCGGGTTTCACACGCATACACGCTTAACCTCTTTACCTGTATCAATCGCAGAACGGATCACTCCCAGCGCCGTACCCCACGAAGAACAGGCAAGGGATCCGGCATTGCAGTGCGTTAATACGGTGCATGTGTCAGGAAGCAGGTCAGCTCCATGGTCACCGATTGCATGACAGCATGCCGTATCTTCACGGGCAATTGTTTCTGCCTCCTCAAGCGCAATTGAACGTGCTGATGCAGAAATTGTGCTGCACATGCAATTTTTTCCAGGACCCGGTCGATCCCCCATCCAAGGTTAACAGCAGTCGGCCGGGTTATCCGGAGTATCTCAGCGTCCCTGTGCACATCTGATAAAAATGCTTTCAGATTTTTTTTCGGCAGAACCGGTGCTGCCAGCGCAACTCCATATGCCCCTGCAACACCAAGTGCAGGTGCACCCCGTATCTCAAGTCGTCTGATCGCTTTTGCCAGTCGTTCGATACTCCGGCATTCGACAATTGTATAGTTCTCAGGAAGAAGCGTCTGGTCAATATAGCGAAGGCTGTCCGTTGCCGTATCCCACCAGAGGGTGGCAGTCTCGTTCACTCGGATCGCGTCCTGATCGGCATCTATATATGCCCTCATCGCTGCAGATCCACCGGATGCGACACTGTCAGGAATATCCCGTGGTGCAGTTGCGGTACCGGCGACATAGATCCCCGGACACAGCGTAGCGACCGTGTCTACGGCATCATGAACCGTTTTTATAAACCCGGTATCTTCAAGAGGAATACCGAACCGTTCTGCAATCTCTCCGGATCTTTCGGACGGCCCGATACCTACCGACAGGACAACAAGATCCGGATGGAGCACCTGGACTTCAGAAGTTTCGGAATTTTCGACCTGCAGGCTCATGCCATTCTTGTCAGCAAGTACATCTGATGGCATTCCCCGAAGGAATCTGACTCCAAGGTTCTTTGCACGCTCAAAATATTCTTCATATCCCTTCCCGTAGGAACGTATGTCCATATAGCAGATGGTCACGTCTGTTCCCGGATTTTTTTCCTTGATCAGCATCGCATTTTTTATTGCCTGCATACAGCAGACACAGGAACAATAGGGGCGGTTGATGGTAACATCCCGGGAACCTACACACTGGATGAAAATGATACTCTCCGGCTACCCTGCCATCGCTCAGTCGTCTGATTTTTCCCCCGGTAGGTCCGCTTGCATTCATCATCCTTTCCAGTTCGAGGCTGGTGATCACATCGGGAAGTCTCAAGATGGCCAAACTGCTTCTTATTGCATGCATCAAAAATCGCGTAACCCGGTGGTGATCACGATACTGGATGCATGCAGGGATTGTTACTGTCTGTTCTTAATCTTCCCGTTTTATTGCATCCGGGCCACAGACGTCATAGCAGAGGCCGCATTCAATACAGTGTTCCGGATCCTTGACAACAATATCGGGTACTGCCTGAGGATGCGGTTTGTAGATTGCTTTTCTCACGCCAATACCGGCATCGAAACGGTTGTATACCTCGACCGGGCAGATCAGCACGCAGTCGCCACATCCGGTACAGGCTTCCTCATCAATAAATCTCGGGAATTTTTTTATCGTGACCGTGAAATGTCCAATCTCGCCTTCGATTTTCTCAACTTCGGAGCAGGTATGAATGGTAATTCGCGGGTGGCGCTCAACATCAACCATTTTGGGAGAGAGAATACACATCGAGCAGTCATTTGTCGGAAATGTTTTATCCAGTTGTGCCATATGTCCGCCGATAGTCGGTTCACGTTCGATCAGGTGCACCCGGATCCCATGATCGGCAATATCCAGGGCAGCCTGGATACCGGCAATTCCGGCACCTATGACAACAACATCACCCATGACGGGCATACTCCCTGGCGAGCTCAACGTAGGAGACGGCATTGTTAAGGATATGCTGTTGCTGGTCTGCATCCGTCTGTTTGACGATCTTTACCCGGCACGCCGACAACGACCGAGTTCAGGGGGAATCTCCTTGCCTTCCGTGATTACTGCACCTGCGCCGATGATGGAACCGTCACCGATCCTCGCACCGTTGAGCACAATTGCTCCCATGCCGACCAGTACCCGGTCCTGAATTGTGCATCCATGCAGGATTGCCCATGTCCTACCGATACATCATTGCCGATGATGACAGGAAATCCTTTGCTCGTATGTACGACACAATTGTCCTGGATATTTGACCTGTCCCCGATGACGATCCGGTCCCTGTCGGCCCGGATCACGGCGCCAAACCAGATACCTACCTGGTTTCCGAACGTGATATCGCCGATAACTGTTGCATTGCCGGCCACAAAAAGCGGCTCGCCGGAGACCTGGACGATCCATATGCATAATAACATAGGAAATTAAGAATCAAAGAGTATGAAGGTTATGGTAGGGGGCACGTTTCGATCCCCTTCACGACGGCCACAAACGTCTCCTTGACCGGTCATTTGAACTTGCCGGACCAGACGGGTATGTGGTGATCGGTCTTACCAGTGATTCATTCGCAAGCCGTAAGACCCACCCAATCCGCCCGTTCGCTGTCACGGAAATCGGATCTCGAACATTATATTCTTACACAATTATTCGCACGGCCAGATGGGCAATTGAATCGCTGGATGACGGTACGGTTCTGCCATCGATGCAGACTTCGATGCTCTTATCGTGTCTGAAGAGACGCTCCCGGTTGCTGTCGAAATCAACAAACTACGCCGCGAAAAAGGAAAAGGAAAGTGGATATCCACCAGATCAGCTGTGTCCTTGCCGAAGACGGGCACTGGATCTCCAGTACCAGGATTTACCGCGGAGAAATTGATGTCCATGGACATCTGTTGAAATAGTTCACGAAAGTGCAAAAAAGAAATTTAAAAATTGGGTGATCGACACACGGGATTTATTGCATCATCCAAATCCCGGGGACGGATGCCTGATTTTTTAAATCTTCGTTGTCTTGACAGGGTCAAATGGGAAAATTTCTGCTCTGTTGAAACCATAAGATTTTAACAAATTGCGAATTGCCTATTATCGGAGGGGACAGTGCCAGTCCCCCCCGAACCGCCCCTGCGCTTTGCGATTGTGTTGTATTACCTTCTCTGGAATTATCGCTCAGAGGGATGCCACAGCGGCGGGGGCGAAGACATTACGTGCCGTAGCCCAAAAGAGCGTTGAGAAGAATAGTGTGAGGTTTCAACAAAGCCACGATTTCCATACTTTTTCCGAACATGGTGCCTGTCGATCGGGAAGATGCAGAAGAAACCAGAAAATTCAAAAACCAAAGAAATTTTTTCTGGTAAAAAAGATAATTCAGTTCTGTTTTATTCTTGCGATTACCAGTAATCCGATTACTGTTGCAACGACGGCTGCGAACGGGGATAACGGTGCCTGAGTTGCTGAAGGAACAACAGTTGGTGCGGTCGCTATGACTGTTGTACTTTCTGTGACAGGAACTGTCGTCAGTTGGGTGTTACACTCGTCGTTAACGGGACCGGTGTTCCAGTACCCCTCTGGGAAGAGGTCCCGGTCTTAAATATTGTGTCCTCCCCGAACTGGTTCGATACGGTAAGCCGAACGTCATACGCACCCTCAAAGGGATACAGATGAGTCGGGTTCTGTTCGGATGATGTGGAGCCATCCCCGAATTCCCACAGCCACGTGGTCGGATTCCCGGCACTGAGGTCCCGGAATTTCACGATAAATGGTGCTTTTCCCTGCCGGCTGTCAACTGTGAATTCTGCGATAGGTGTCTGAGTTACCGTGATGTAATCCGCTTTTTTCCTCGTCATCATTCCCGTTGACATTTGTCGCGGTCAGGGTAACGGTATACGTGCTTGTTGAGGAAGTGCCGGAGGTCGTATATATATGCGTTGGATTCTGTTCGCTGGATGTACCACCATCTCCGAAATCCCAGGTCCATCCTGTTGGACTCCCTGTGGACAGATCGGTGAATTTCACGGTAAATGGAGTAATCCCTTTTGTCTTGTCAGCGCTGAACTCCGCGTGGGGTGTATTTACAACGGTGATGTAATTTCGCTTGGTGTGGCTGATCGAGGTATAAACATCTGATGCGGTCAGGGTAACTGAGTAGGTGCCAGGCTGCCGGTAGGCATGATCAGGGTTTTGGCCGGTCCCGGATGTGCCGTCACCGAAATTCCATTTCCAGTCAGAAGGATTGTTGGTTGAGAGATCCGTGAAATGAACGTACTGGTTTACGCTCACCAGCGTTCTGTCGGCCTTAGAAATCAACTCTTGGCCCTTCTCTCACCATGATCAGGCTGGTCTCCGTTTTGGTGTTTTCTCCAAAAGTATTTTTCACCGTTAATGAGACCGTATACGTGCCATCTTTATTGTAGAGGTGAAGAGGCGGGGCCTGCTCGCTTGAATTTTGTCCGTCACCGAAGTCCCAGAACCATGAGACAGGATTACCGGCCGATGTGTCAATGAACCTGACATACTGTGTACGGGTTCCCTGCTGATACAAAGGAATTTCCGTGATAAAATCCGCAACCGGGACAACGCCGACCGTGATATAATTCACTTTCTTTTCTGTATCCCCGCCATTTGTATTTGTCGTGGTCAGCGTCACGGTATATATTCCTTTAACCAGGTATGCATGAGCGGGGTTCTGGTCGGTTGCTGTAACACCGTCACCGAAATTCCAGGACCATGATACGGGTGAATTAAGGGTTTTGTCCATAAAACTTACGGGAGTATTGACAGCTGACCGTTGTCCTGTCTGCGAGAAAATCAGTCACCGGGACCCCGCCGGCAACGATGGTCTGGACTGACGTGTCTTTATTGATGCCGCTGGTCACGGTCAGATTGACATCGAATGCCCCGGGAGTGGTATAAGCATGCACCGGGTTTGGCTGCGTTGACGTTGTGCCGTCACCAAAATCCCAGTTCCAGGTTTGAGGGTTTCCGGTCGATATATCAGTAAATTTTACAACCAGCGGAGCTTTTCCTGCCGTTGGGTCTGCGATGAACCTGGATTTCAGGACTGGGATTGCATGAATAAAGTATGCCTTCGATGTATAGGATGAACCATATTGATTGGATGCGGTCAGGGTGACGCTGAACTCCCCGCTGGAGAAGTACGTGTGGACCGGATTCTGTTCAGATGAATCCTTGCCATCGCCAAAGTTCCAGTACCATGTGGTCGGGTGCCCGGTGGATCGATCCGTGAACTCTACGGTCAGGGGGGTATTTCCGGTTGTGGGTTGACCGGTAAAGTCCGCTCTCGGAGCAAGCCCGATCGCAATATAATTCGTTTTTATTTCGCTGCTGGATCCATATGCATTCGTTACCGTCAGTCTGACGGTATACAGGCCCTGGCGAATATAATTATGCGAGGGATTTTGTTCTGTTGACGTTGCACCATCCCCGAATTCCCATGCATAGGTTAACGGGGTGGTACCTGTAGAAAGATCCCGGAATGCAGACGGTTGCCGGTACCGTATTATAAGCATACAGCGCGTCAAAATTGGCAACAGGTGCCAGTCCGACAATGATGTAGCCGGATTGCGAACTCTGGAGGCACATGACCCCGGCATTATAAGGGCCAGAAGCAACAGGGCAATCATTGAATACAAATAATTTTTTTGTATCATATTAATCACAATTCAAACATATTGTTAACTTCTTGTATATTATTTTATCATTCTTAAAAAAAGAACAAAATAAGTAAAAAATAGAAAAATTTTATAAAAAGGGGCTCATATTCTGGCTATTTATTAAATTTTATCACACGTCAAAAGTCTGATAAACAGATGCCATTTCATGATATATACATTCAGATGATGGTTCAGGTATTCAAAACCATAAGAGATTCTCAATACCGGAAATACATCATGGCCCTGGTGCCCGCATTTTTGATTGCTGATGATGTTTCAGATAATATGACTTGTCAGATCCTTTGTGATTACCCAGTCACAGTAGGAGCAATGAAGCCCTTTTGGCAGAACCTCGAATTTGCTCTGGATTGGTTCGTTGGTATTGGAGATGCAACCGGGATTGGGGCATCGGACAATCCCGACAATAAGTGAGGGGATTTCCACTCCCTTTTTTTCGCAGACTTTAAAATTCCGGATAATATTAATGGTTGCCCGGGGGGATATGAGGGCAATCCTGTCAACTTCTTCTTTTGAGAGTTCCCGGTTGGTGAGTTTGACGATATCCTTGCATCCCATATTCCTGCTTGGGACATTGGTCGCAATCGAAAGAGCCTCCTGGGTTGTCCCGGTGATCCCGAGAATTTTCACCACATTGAGCGCCTCTCCTCCGTCGATATGGTCGATCACCGTCCCGTTTTTAATCCGCCGGACAAGGAGGCCTTCATTTTCTGTCGTTTTCCAGTTTTTTTCATTGCATCACCCGCATGAGCATTGCCATCCGCACCGGAACACCATTCCGTGACTGTTCAAAGTAGCGGGCGTAGGGCAATTCGTCAACCCTTGGATCTATCTCATCGACACGAGGGAGGGGATGGAGGACGATAAGATGATTTTTTGCACCTGCAAGAAGTTCCGGCGTGATGCGGTAACTGGAGGTTACATTGAAATATGAGGCCGAATCCGGGAACCTTTCCCGCTGGATTCGGGTGACGTACAGAACATCCACGTCGCAGATCACCTCATTGATATCGTCATGTTCAACAATTTCCATTCCCTTCTCTCTGAGGTCTGCTGCGAGTGTTGCGGGAAGCTCAAGTCCTTTCGGGGAGATGGTATGCAGACGTGCATTGATAGAGCGAGAGGGCAGAAGCCAGTGAATGAGCAGTTCGCCCATATCTCAGGTCTCCTATCAGAGCTACGTCTATCCTGTCAATCGGCATTGACTGGCGTATGGTATACAGATCAAGAAGTGTCTGGGAAGGATGCTGCCCGGCACCATCTCCTGCATTTATTACCGGGACAGTGGCAAATTCAGCGGCAAGTCTGGCTGCGCCCTCTTTTGGATGACCGGATCACAATTGCATCCGCGTACCCGCTTACAACCCGGATCGTATCGGCAAGTGTCTCCCCTTTGGCTATGGAGCAGGCTTCAACACTTCCGACGGAAAGGGAAGTCCCCCCCAGCCGTGCCATCGCCGATTCAAAAGACATCCGTGTACCGGGTGCTGGGTTCAAAAAAAAGTGTAGCAAGGATTTTACCATACAGGACATTCCTGTCGTATTTTCTTTGATCTATCTGCCGCGCATGGTCGAGCAGAAGATCGATCTCTTTCCGGTTAAAGTCCCCGATGGATATGATATGATGCAGATGCTCCCCTCCCGTTCGTTCGTACGATTATTTGTTGTTCCTGTTCTAATTACCTATCTTTTAAACAGAATGGGTCACGTGAGACACTCGAAAAATACGGAAAGACTACATTCATGTTTTTCTATAACAATGATAATATTCACATCATTACGCATCTTATCTGAAACAGATGTGACTTCAAGGGTGATTGGCAGTGCAGATACCTGTTGCGCGACCGGCTATTGGTCAGGATGAAATCTCGGCAGTTACGGCAGTGCTGGAATCAGGCAAGCTGGCTGCCGGAGAACACGTCGCAGAGTTTGAGAAACTATTTGCCGATTATTGTGGTACTACCCATGCAATCGCGGTAAACAACGGAACCGCAGCGCTCCATGCTGCACTGCTGGCTGCAGATATCGGCCATGGCGATGAAGTAATTGTTCCGGCATTTTCGTTTATTGCCACAGCAACGGCAGTGTCGATGACCGGGGCAAAGCCGGTTTTTGCTGATGTGAATGAGCAGACATACAATATTGACCCGCAGAAGGTCGAGGATTGCATCACATCAAAAACCAGGGCGGTTATCGGAGTTCATCTGTTCGGACAGCCGTTTGATATTCCGGGTATTCAGAATATCTGCGAATCCCATAATCTGATGTTGATTGAGGATGCCGCCCAGGCACATGGTGCGATGTGGAACGGGGAAAAAACAGGAGGATTCGGCCAGTTTGGGTGCTTCTCATTCTACGCGACAAAAAACATGACCACGGGTGAAGGGGGTATGGTTACGACCAGCGAGAAGGTGTCTGCCGAGCGCCTGCGCCTCATCATCAATCACGGGCAGAGCGAGAAGTACCTTCATACCAGGATCGGGTACAATTACCGCCTTACAGATATCGCGGCTGCAATCGGAATTATCCAGTTAAAAAAACTGGAGAAAT
Source organism: uncultured Methanoregulaceae archaeon (assembly GCA_963721245.1). Taxonomy (GTDB): domain Archaea; phylum Halobacteriota; class Methanomicrobia; order Methanomicrobiales; family Methanospirillaceae; genus Methanoregula. The sequence goes on from CAVRIL010000002.1 coordinate 757,874, forward strand.
TCAATAACCGTCGCCGGAAAAATGCCGAATATTACGATACCCATATCAGGGTCAAAGGACTTCGTACTCCCGTTTGTTTCAGCGGGTATGCACCACGTGTATCACCAGTATGTGATACGCCTGACCGATGAATTTCCTATGAAACGGGCCGATTTCATCGAATACCTGAAGGCAAAAGGTATCGGGACTGCTGTTCATTACCCTGTTCCCTATCCACCACCAACCCGTGTATGCAGTTGCGAACGAACCCGACTCCTGTCCGATATCAACCGCTCTCGCATCTTCTGTTCTGAGTATTCCTGTTCATCCCCTGCTCGATCAGAAGGAACTCTGCTTATATCTGCGATGTTATCAACCAGGTGAAATGAATGGATATCGGTGTGATCGGTGTCGGGACAATGGGAAGAAACCATGTCCGGGTTTATTCAGAGTTACGAGGAGTGAACTCTCTGGGTATTTATGATGTGAATACCCAGGCTGCAAAGGATCTGGGTGAAAAGCACGGTGCAACGGTATATGGATCAATCGGCGAACTCCTCGATAATTCGTGATGCAGTCAGTGTCGTTGTACCGACCCAGTTCCACTCATCTGTTGTCAGGCAGGTATTTTCAAAGAAAAAATCCGTTCTTATTGAAAAACCAATCTGTGCTACATCAGATGAAGCGAAACAATTGATGAAAAAGGCACCGAAAGGCATTACCATCGGTGTCGGGCATATCGAACGGTTCAACCCGATTGTTGCTGAAATTAAAAAGATCATTAATAAGCCCCTCTATATGGAATTAAAACGGCATAACCCCGCATCTGCACGGATAACCGGTAGTTCTGTTGTTGAGGACCTGATGATTCATGATATCGACATACTCCTGAACGTATTCTTCCCGAATCCCTGCGATATTCACAGCGTTGGCAATGAGGATATCATGAGCGTACTGATGAACTGTAACGGCATTCCGGTTTCACTGTCTGCAAGCCGCAGGGCATCGAAGAAGATCCGGTCATTTTATGTCGAAGACGAAGATTTTACCATTGAAGGCAACTTCATGACACAGGAAGTGAATATCTACCGCAAACCCGGTCAGTACCAGATTGAGGCGGAGCGATACGTCCAGGAAAATATCATTGAAAAAGTGATGTTGAATAAGGTCGAACCGCTGAAGCGCGAACTGGAAACGTTCATCGACTGCGTGAACAGGAAACGACCGTTCCCGATTACCCCGGAACAGGCAATACGGAACCTCGAATTCTGCGAAAAAATCTGTTCTGCAACGTAGATCCCGGAGTGATTCTGACCATGACACTCGAGAGCATTGATACAGAAACGGGGACCTATTAAAAAGATCGGGGTTATCGGCATGGGTTATGTAGGTATTCCCGCTGCAGCGCTCTTTGCAGATTCGCCTGCATTTGATTTTGTCTACGGTTTCCAGCGCGATTCGCCATCGTCCGGTTATAAGATTGAAATGCTGAACCGTGGTGAAAGCCCGCTTAAAGGTGAAGAGCCCGGCCTGGAAGAACTCCTGAAAAAGGTTATTGCAGCAAAGAAATTTTCATGTACTTCTGATTTCACAAAAATCGCAGGACTTGATGCAGTAACGCTTTCAATCCAGACCCCGTTTTTAAACAAGGAAGATCTCCTCCCGGATTTTTCCGCCCTGACTGAGGGTATCGGGATGGTCGGACGACGATCTTTCACCGGGAATGTTGGTGGTTCTTGAATCCACCATTACACCGGGAAACGACCGTTACTCTGGCCAAAGAGATTCTTGAACGGCAGTCCGGACTGAAGGCCGGTATTGATTTTGCTCTTGCGCACGCACCGGAGCGTGTCATGGCAGGCAGGCTCCTGCGCAATATCCGGGAACATGACCGGATGGTCGGGGGTATTGATGAGGTCAGCACACAGCGGGCTGCAGAACTCTATACTCCTGGTTCTCACCCGTGGCAGGATCATCCCGATGTCGGCGACTGCGGCAGAAGTGACAAAGACCACGGAAAATACCTTCCGGGATCTCCAGATTGCTGCGATAAACGAGCTTGCGCTCTATTGTGAAGCGATGGGGATCAATGTATACGATGTCCGGAGAGGTGTTGACAGTCTCAAAGGTGAGGGCATTACCCGTGCCGTGCTCTGGCCGGGTGCCGGAGTTGGCGGTCATTGCCTGACAAAAGATACCTATCATCTCGAGAGGGGTGTTCAGGTTCTGGGAAAGGATCTCCTTGATTATCCGGCGGGGGAACCCTCACTCTATATCCTCGCCAGGCGGATCAATGATTTCATGCCTGCCCATATGTTCCGTCTTACCGCAGATGCCCTGAAACGGGTCGGGTGTCCTTTGAACGGGGCGAAGGTGGCAATTCTCGGGTGGGCGTTTCTTGCCAATTCTGATGATACGCGCAATACGCCGTCCGAACCATTCCGGGACAGCCTGTATCAGCGGCGGTTCAACAGTGACCGTTCACGATCCCTATGTCATGAAATACCCGGATGTGCCTGTTCTGCAGAATCTTGACGATACGATCAGAGGAGCAGATGCCAACGGTGATCTTTACCGGGCATAACCAGTATAAAAATCTGGATCCGGAACATATGCGAGGCTTTGCCAGGAAAAGTGCATCCGGTAATTATTGAGGGCAGGAATATGATCGATCCCGATCTGTTTATCAGGCATGGATTTGTTTACAAAGGAATAGGACGCGGCGATAAAAACAATCACGCAATATCAGATTAAACGCATTCCATTCCTGCATAAAATCGGATTCATCAAGGTGTCAGATTTTTTTACGGGTAGATATTACCCCTTTAATAAACAGATTCAAACATTCTGGCCTTTTCCTTCCAGCTGTATTTTTCCATGTTCTGGGAGAACGTGAACGGATGAGACATGAGATTTTTGATGTGGGTAATATATTCATGTTCATTCCGGTACACGAACAAATTTCCCTCGCCAATACGCTCTACATCCTGAATGGGTGTCATGATAATTGGTTTTCCACACGCTGTATATTCGAAATACTTATTCGGTAACGCGATATCCCTCCACTGTGCAGGTAGCAGAGGGATAGCACAGACATCCATACAGGCAATGTATTTTGGTAATTCGGAATAGGGTTTCAGCCCGACAAACATTACGTTATCAGATACATTGATTTCAGATGATAATTTTTTCAGTTCAACCTCGTAATCGGTGAACAGTGATCCCCCGACAATCAGCAACCTGATACGCGGATTATGTCTGATCAATTCCGGCATGGCTTTGATCATGTCATGCAGATTGTACCATCGTTCAAGACTACCGGCAAAACCGATTACGAAATCTTTCGGGTTGATTTTCAATTCTTTTCGCATTTCGTCCTTATTCATCGGTTTAAAAATTTCAGTATCTACGCCATTTGTTATTAATTCGGCAGAAAAACCCAAAATTTTAAGATTCTCAACGAGTGTCGGAGATACGGTAATAATTTTATTACTGAATTTCAGATTTATTCTGGTAATCTGCCATACCACGTTCCTGACAATACTTTGTAACCATCTTTTTTTGAAATATGCAGCAGCCGAGTCCGGGAGCCAGTCAACAAGATCAAAAATCACCGGTATGTTGTTCTTTTTTGCTGCAATAATTGCCGCAGAATTTGCAAGCACATTCGACATTATAATTACATCGATGGTATTTTTACGAATAATTTTATCAATTTTGTAAAGATGATAAGGGGCATTCAGTGAATAATGTAAGAGGGGGCTGGAAAGGGGCAGCAGGGTACCTTCATCAACTTCCAGTTTTGTCGTCCTGCAATAATTCCGGCTGACATGGAAATGAAGGACATGCACTTCATGAAATTCTGCCATATATTCAAAAATATAATGGTGACGTGAGGGAACGGGATGATGGATATAATCAGATGAGGGAATCAGGAGTATTTTCATGGAATAGTATCTCTGTTCAGGCTGGTATAAAGGTAAACTCCCGGCATCCCCAAGGTTTCAACTGTCAGCATTCTGATAAACCGATCTTCTCGCCCGTAAACAAATCCAATAGCCGGAAACATTCAGAATGTTAGAAAATTCACCTGATGGTACAGATTTCACTGTTTGCCACATTTTCCCTGTTGCATTATTTTCTTTGTATTTCCAGAACCAAGACCTCTTTTTTCTGAATTTACCGGATATTTACCAGCACCGACAATCCGTACTTATTTTCGTGCGATGGTAATATACCCGGAATGGCACACACTTGTCGATGGTCTGGTTCCCCCTCTTTGAGCGGGTCATCTCCCGTTCGATCAGCTCGTGTGTGTGCACTTCAGTGAAAATGCCCGGATGCAGTATCAGACGACAATAGCCATCTGCTCCAGAAATGGAGTATAACAGGCAAGATACCCCCCTGACTTCAGGAGGGATTCCGCATGCATAATATGTTCGGGCTGGATTTGCATGTCGAGATGGACGATATCAAACAGCCCCTCTGATGACAGGAAATCGGCAGCAACAGCTTCAACATTATCTGAGTTTTGCCTCGTTGATGTTCTTCAGGGCAAGGGCAGAGAACTCCGGACGCACTTCATATGATCCTGACTGTTTTTGCGACACCACCAAAATAAATCGCGGCAATGCCACTTCCCGTACCTGCATCAAGAACGTTGTCGTTGTGATTCATACCCGTGTAGGCGATCACCAGCCCGATATCCTTGGGCAGCATCGGGGCGCCTGACCGCTTTCCGTGTGTGAAAAAATCGGTCGGGCGCGGGATGCGGACAGTGAATTTCGTTCCACTGTGGGTTGTCAGGATATCGCCACCAGCCTTACCGACAATCGACCCGAGATCAATCTGGCCTTTGTCGGTGGAAAGAGTTCCCACGCCGGCCCTTGTAAAGAATTCCCTTCCTTCTCCCACGAGCAGAATCCGATCGCCGGGTTCAATCATGACTTCGAGAGGATCATTATCGCTTCGGCTATATCGCCTTTTGTCGTTACCAGAGCCTCTTTTGCCTTCTCCTCGGAGACATTTGCCTGAGCTGCTACCATGGCTACATCCTCTTTCGGAATATCCGGTGCCGATTCCTCAAACCGTGGTTCACCGATTATCTGGTAGGTGGTTGTACCCTGCATGGTCATTGCCGTCACTTCGGCAGCATCGAAGATGTAATTGCCCTTCGGTGTTTTGATGACGATACTGATAACGTCCTCAATCTGCTCGACCTGCATGCCGAGCTTCTTCATCATCGCCTTCATCTGGCGCGGATTGATATTTCCCGGAAGCATCCTTCTCACTACCCTGCCGTACTTTTACTGCTACTCCGTAATTAAATGCAAGCATTTCGGCTCCTGATAACGGATGCAGCCCCGCATGCTATCAGCCTGTCGTTACCCGACACGACGAGCACATCGTCTCCCGCGCGGATGGCCGGATCAGCAGCAATCACATGTTTTGCAAAGGCATTCTTTCCCTGTGCGACAAATTCTGCCACATCATCACGGATAATGACCCGGTAACACGGTGCCGGAAGCAGGTGCTGCAGACGTTTTGCACCTTCGATACCGAGTGTCAGCCTGCCATCCGAGGCCCGAACAGTAGCAAGGCGAACCCCGCCATCGAGTATCTGGCGGATTCTTCCGGTAGTTGAAAAGATGAACGTGCAGCCTTCACCAAACAAGCCCCGTTCCCGATACTGCCGCCGAACTGGTAATCAGCGATGGTCTGGACCCGTCGCAGCGAACTGTTCTCCGAGTATTTTGTTGACACGATTCACAAACTCCTGTTCGGCCGTTTTCGGTATATATGCACCAGCCGCGATCTTGTGTCCGCCACCACCTCCGCCATATTCGGTGGATGCGTCATTGAGTGCCTGCTGGAGATCGATACCCTTCTCCACAACCCGCTCGTTTGTCCGCATCGATACTTTTGTCAGGGCTTTGTCTTCGGGCACTTCGCACATGATGAGGATCGGTTTTGCACTGTTCAGTTTGGAAAGCGCCATGCCGGCACCAATACCGACAATGGTATCCGGGTACCGCCCGCCCACATGGATGTACTGCAGATTTTCCAGTTCCTTTACTCCGCTGTCGAGGATAAACTGGAGCAGGTCGCGGATGATTGCACGATGGTTATTCAGCATGTGTTCAGCATCGCGGTAGGCAATACCGCGATCGCCCCGGAGAATTGCACCCCCGACCTGTGGTTTTGACCACCGCCCGCAGGCATTGAGCATCGTTGCATATTCCTGCGCATTCCGGAACGGGGTCAGGGGGATTTCATAACGGGAACCCGTACGTTTCTGCAAGGAGCCTGTCAACCCGTTCGCCATTGGCGATCAGCTGTTCGGCCAGGGCAGAGATGATTATCCTCCGTTCATCCACGGGGATTTCTTCCCACACAAACCATCGCCCGTCAGATTTCTGCTGGCTTATCCCGAGACGTTTCAGGAACTGCCGGGCACCTTCAGGATTGTTGCTGATTCCTTTGACATAAGGGTCGTCGTTATACGCGAGCGAGAGATAGAGAGGGCGTGTGGCGGTGCCGTAACAGTTCAGGTCTTTTTTTCGGACTTCAACTGACTGGTGCCGTACACCGTCCTCAACAATTATGTCGCGTACCGGGCCGACCAGGCCGCACTTCTCCCGGGCCATCATATCGCCGACATTGCCGATGACGGCAAGCTTGGCGAGGTCTATATTTACATCGTCGAGCTGCTTTGCTATGAGATACGATACCCCGGCTGCACTCATCCGGGAATGACCGTAGGGCAGGCAGTTCACCTGGGTATACAGCCGTTCGCATGGCTGATTCACATGGTGATCGACAATTATTACTTCATTTTCCCAGAAATCCCGCGCTCCAGAAGAAGATTCTGCTGACCTGCCCCAAGATCCGTAAAAATCTTTCAGCGAAGAATCAGAAGGAACCTGGGGCATGGTCAGCGGTTCGAGCTGCCGGACGAAAACGGAACGGACAGGGATCTCCTGACGGGATATTGCCTGGGAGAGGATGGCCTCACAGGCAATACCATCCGCATCGATGTGTGAGATGATGGTTATTTCCGGAGCTGCCGCAATCTGTTCAGCGGCAGCTTTCACATCATCACAAAAACCCATTGCCTATTATTTATGGAGTTCATACACATGAATTGTGCTCTGAGAATGCAACCGGAACAGAGTGAAGGGTTTCTTGAGGAGGGGATCATCAGCCCTGCCAGGATGCGTGCAGTTGATGCCAACGCAGTAGCGCTGGGTGTTACGGAACTTCAGTTGATGGAGAGTGCGGGAAAAGCACTCGCTGATATGGCACGCACTGCCTGCCCGGAACGCATTCTCGTGCTGTGCGGAAAAGGCAACAACGGTGGCGACGGTATGGTGGCCGCCCGCCACCTCCAGCGGGATGTAATGACCGATGTCTGCTACCTGGATAACGGGAAAAGGAGCGATTCCTGTGAGCATCAGCTTTCAGCATTGAAGCATTGTCGTGTTGCCCTTCATCCCTTCCGGTGCCGCGATGATCTTGAGGCAATGCGATCCCTGTTTGAAAGGGCAGATGTAATCATTGATGCACTGCTCGGTATCGGTTCCCGCGGTCCAGTACAGGGAGCCGCTCTCTACCTGTGTCCGGATGGCAAATGCATCCAGAGCGCAGATCATTGCCGCCGATGTCCCGACCCGGGGAATGCGGGCGGATCGTATTTGTGCATTCCACAGGGCCAAGACTGAAGGTTCAACGGTGGTTGATATTGGTATTCCCCTTGAAGCGGAGTGTTATACCGGTCCCGGGGATCTCACGCTCCTTCCTTCCCGCGAACACAACGCCCATAAAGGGGCCGGTGGTGAAGTCCTTGTTATCGGTGGCGGCCCGTACCAGGGGGCTCCCTGGCTCGCCGGTCTGGGAGCATTGCGGGCAGGGGCAGATATCGTCCGGATAGCTTCGCCGGTCTTTGAACCAGTCCCCGATTTGATCTATGAATGCCTGGCCGGGGAACGCATTGGTGAGGAACACGTCGAACGGCTTATCACCCTTGCAGAACACGCCGATGTGGTTGTCTGCGGGAACGGACTGGGTGCTGAAAGTCACCAGGTCATACGGGCAAGTTATTCCCTGTTGCAAAAAGGCAGTCATTGATGCAGATGCCCTGAGGCTCCCGTTACCGTTGGCAGCAGGTGAGACCCTGTTCACCCCGCATGCGGGGGAATTTGCCCGTATTACCGGGATACAACTGCCCGACGGATCGCGGGAACGTGCACTGGCGGTCAAGGAGTGCCGGTATCAGGGGTACTGTTCTTCTTAAAGGACCAACAGATATCATAACGGATGGAAAGAGGGTACGGTTCAACCGGACCGGTGATCCGGCGATGACTGTCGGTGGTACCGGTGATGTGCTTGCGGGGATTGCCGGTGCACTGCTCTGCCACCTCCCCGCATTTGAAGCGGCGTGTATCGGGGCATACGTCAATGGCAGGGCAGGGCAGGTAGTTGCAGCAGAGCGGGGGGAGGGAATGCTCGCCACCGATCTCGTTGACAGGATTCCTGCGGAACTATTCAGAAGAAGGAGTAAGCATGGTTGAATTCACTCATATCCATAATGAGCGGGCACAGATGGTAGATATCAGCGCGAAAAGCGAGGTTACCCGCGAAGCAGTGGCTACCGGGAAAATTTTTTTAAAACCGGAGACCCTGAAGGCAATACGGGAAGGCACTGTTGTAAAAGGAAATGTTCTTTCAACGGCCCGTGTTGCAGCAACCCTTGCGGTCAAAAATACTCCCTCGCTCATCCCTATGTGCCACTCGATCCCTATCAGTGCAATCGAGGTTGATTTTAAGGAAGGCAACGGCTTCATGGAAACGAACGTGCGGGTAAAATCAACCGGCAGGACCGGGGTGGAGATGGAGGCACTTGTCGGAGTTTCCATTGCGCTGCTGACTGTCTGGGACATGGTTAAATCTGCAGAAAAAGATGCAGCCGGCCAGTATCCGGTAACCTGGATCCAGGATATCCGGGTTGATCGAGAAGCGCAAAGATCCCTGACTAGGGAATTATCCAAAAGGGTCATGAGCCGGAGTATTTTAATAGCCCCCCGGTTAAAGTATGTGGGAATACGGGATCCGTCCCGTTGAAAGGAATGTAGCTCGTACAAGAGCCGAACCTTAGGTGATTATCATGGTAAAATCGATGTACGCCTTCGTCAGGGAGGCATGGAAAGTACCTGAAAAAAGCGGAGTAAAAGCGCTCCTCTGGAACCGTATGCAGGAATGGCGACGGGAGGGCAGCGTTGTCCGTCTCGAACGCCCAACCCGTATCGACCGCGCACGCTACCTCGGCTACAAGGCAAAGCAGGGTATTGCCGTTGCCCGCGTGCAGGTTCGCCGCGGTGGCCGACGAGTATCCCGGTACGTCCGCGCACGCCGATCGGCACGCATGGGAAAGAACCATTCAACTCCCGGTAAAAGCATCCAGCGGATTGCCGAAGAGCGCGCTTCAAAGAAATTTCCGAACATGGAAGTGCTCAACTCCTACTGGGTCGGACAGGACGGGAAGCTGAAATATTACGAAGTGATCCTCGTTGACGGCCATCACCCCTCGATCCGTGCTGACAGGAATCTTGCATGGCTGGCAGAATCCACCCACCGGGGGCGGGCCGAGCGCGGCAAGACCTCTGCAGGACGGAAAGGACGTGGTATGGGATACACGCGGGAAAGGGTACAGAGAAGACCCGTCCGAGTATCCGTTCCCATGCGAACCAGGGCAAATAATCTTATTCTCTTTTTACGCAACGTTACCTTCATGAAGATCACCGATGCCTGTGTCTACCCGTACCCGTGCGGGGATTCATCGGTGCGCAGGATGGCGCTGGAAGCCAGATCTCTGGGATTTGACCGTCTTGTCGCAGCTGGCGTCTCCTCAGGAGAGCATTTCGGTATTGAGGTGCTTCACGGGTGTCATTATCAGAGATATCATGATGAAAGATCTCATCAGCCGGGTGAAGCAGGAGAGGAACAGAAATGCAGTCGTATCCGTGCAGGCAGGGGATAACGGATTCAACCGGGCCGTGACAGGTGTCAGGGGCGTTCACATCCTGAGAGGAATCCAGTCCGCGGATAAAACTGCGTTTGACCACGTCACGGCAAAGATGGCAGCCGATAACCGGGTCGCAGTGGATATCGATCTGTCCCTCCTTATATCCGGGAGGGGTGTTATACGCCAGCGGGCCATACACAGGTACCTCGATATCCTGCTGCTTGAGCGCCGGTTTGAGTTTCCGATTACCCTCTCGTCGCATGCCCGCTCTATTCTTGAAATGCGGGCAGTCCGCGAGATCTCGGGGCTCTGTTCCATGCTTGACATGGATGCCTCAGATGTTGAAAAGGCATTCAGCGGTGTTGACACTGCCACTACATCCCCAAATCCGGCCGTAAAGGTGATCTGATGTCTCCCCGACCCCCGACATTGCGTGAAAAACGTCGTTACCTGCTGGTATCGGTTGAACCGTTCGGGACGATTATCGACAGAAAAGATCTGTATTACGCGGTGTGTGATGCGGTAACAACTCCTCTGGGGAGACCTGACTGCAGCAGTAATTATCGCCGGCGGTTATTTCATCCGAGGGACAGATGCGTGATCATCAGGTGTCGTCGGGGAACCGAACGGGAACTCTCAATTGCCCTGTCCACGATAACAGGTTGTCGCGACACTCCGCATTGCCCTGCGCATCATTGCAGCCTCGGGTACAATCAATACATTACGTGAGAAGATTCAGTGCCTGAAAATGCCCGACCAGGAAACGTATCTCTCAGGAAGAATACACGGTTGGGGAAAAACTGGTCCAGATACTTTATTGTTACGGTCAGAAGGTTGATGTGATTGAAAAGGGATTTAAAAATACAAACCGATTGTTCTTGATAAAAGAAGATCATGGAGAAATTATAATGCAACCACAATATCAGATGGGATACGACAGGGCGATTACGGTCTTTTCACCCGACGGCAGGCTCTACCAGGTTGAGTATGCCCGTGAAGCAGTGAAGCGCGGGACGACTGCCGTTGGAATCAAGGCAAAGGACGGAATTGTCCTGATTGTCGATAAACGCGTCAGTTCAAAACTGCTCGAAGCCTCGTCTATCGAGAAAATTTTTAAAATTGATGAACATATCGGTGTGGCATCATCCGGTCTTGTCGGAGATGCGCGTGCACTCGTTGACCGGGCCCGGATAGAATGCCAGATAAATCGCGTTTCCTATGACGAACCGATTGAAGTTGAAGCACTCGCAAAAAAACTCTGCGATCATATGCAGACACTCACCCAGTACGGGGGTATCCGTCCTTACGGGACGGCGCTTCTCATTGCCGGAGTCAGCGATGGCGAATGCAGGCTTTTTGAAACAGATCCTTCAGGAACACTGCTTGAATACAAGGCAACAGGTATCGGTATCGGACGCCCCGCCGCGATGAAGGTCTTCGAAGAGGAATACAATCCCGATTCCGAGGTAAACGATGACATTCTCCTTGGGCTCAAGGCACTCCACTCGGCAACCGAGGGCAAGTTTGATGTCGATACCGTCGAAATCGGGGTAATCGGCCGGGAGAATCCGGTATTCCGGAAAATGAGCAAGGAAGAAGTCGCATCATTTGTCGGACAATTCAAGCAGTGATCGTCCATGATCCCGCTCGAAAAGGCAGTGGTAGCCCGCCTCGAGAGTTTCGGGGAACGCTTTGAGATTCTCGTTGACCCGAACCAGGCGGCACTTGTCAGGCAGGGCCAGAACATTGATATCGAAGATGTTGTCGCAGCATTACATGTTTTTGGCAACGCTTCACGTGCAACCCGGGCATCAGACGAGTCACTGGAGAAGGTGTTCCACTCGACGGATTTTGCCACTGTTGCCCGTCGCATTATCGAGAAAGGGGAGATACATCTCACTGCCGAACAGCGCAAACATATGATCGAAGAAAAGAGGCGGCAGGTGATTACCTTCATCGCGAGGAATGCGATAAACCCCCAGACCGGTCACCCCCACCCCCCTGCCAGGATCGAGATGGCGATGGAAGAGGCAAGGGTGAATATCGATCCTTTCAAACACCTTGATGAGCTGGTCAAGGAAACGGTCAAGGCGTTGAGACCCCTTCTGCCTATCAGGTTTGAAGAACTGCGGCTGGCCCTACGGATTCCGGCAGATTTTGCTGCAAAAGCGTACGGTGATATCGCTGCCGGCTCAACCATGGAGAAGGACGAGTGGCAGAAAGATGGCTCATGGATCTGCGTGGTTCGCATTCCGGCCGGTATACAGGGTGAATTCTATGATCTCATCAATAAACTCACCAAAGGGGAAGGACAGGTAAAGATCCTCAATCAAGTATATTAATCCCGGGGACAAATAAAAGAAGACAGATCGGTGGGTATGCATTATGGCAAGCTCGACACATAAAGCAAAAGGAAAGGTAACCGGCAGTTCGGGACGCTTTGGCTGCCGGTATGGAAGATTTGTGCGTAAGAGAGTTGCAGATATCGAGGCAATATCCGGAGCACTCCATCGCTGCCCGAAGTGTGACATGCAGACCGTTCAGCGCAAGGGTACCGGTATCTGGGAATGCCGTAAATGCAGTTATAAGTTCGCCGGAGGAGCATACCAGCCCCAGACCCCGGCCATGAAGATAGCCCAGCGCGCAATCGACCGGACTCTCGAACAGATTAAAGGATAATTCCTGACTGAATATGGCAAGTACCTATAAATGTGCACGGTGTAAGCAGAAGGTTGAGATAGACGTCAACGTCAGGTGTCCCTACTGTGGTCACCGTATCCTTTTCAAAGAGCGCGGTGCGGCGATCAAAGAGATGAAAGCCCGCTGATATTTTACGCACATGCCTGCAGTGCACCTGCTTTTATCATCTTTTTCAACCCACAATCCATGAAGAGGGATTCCTGTGACACTTCACGAGGCCATCTTCCGTTTTTCGACACCCCATGCCCAGAATATCTTCACCGCTCTGGCCCCGGAACTATGCGATGAGGTAAATCCCCGCTCACGAATCCATTGCCGGCTTGAGTGAGGAACAGGAGCTCGTGCTGACGGTAGAAGCGCAGGATACTGCTGCATTACGGGCGGCACTCAATATGTTTCTCCGGCTCATATCCACTGCAGATGAAATGCAGGATTTCGTACGGTCAGTCTGAAAGGGTCAGGTTTGCAAACGCAACTCCCAGGATTTGGGAATAACCCTTTTTATTCATTGGAACTGATACAGTAACAGGAGAAATACCCATGAACAGTCTTTCACCAAAAGTCCAGAACCAGTTGGCCATGCTCCAGCAGATACAGCAACAGTTACAGACCATCCTTTCCCAGAAGGCCCAGTACGAGATGGCTGTGCGTGAGGCAAAACGTGCCCAGGAAGAGATCAGTGATCTGGCAGAAGATGCGGTCATGTATCTGAGTGTGGGAACCGTGATGATGCAGAAGAAAAAAGAGGTAATCAACACAAAACTCACCGAGAAGGTCGAGACTCTCGAGCTGCGCATCAAATCCCTGGAAAAGCAGGAGAAGATGATGCAGGGGAAATTTGAGCAGCTCCAGGCTCAGATTAAGGCAGCATTAGAGGGTAAAGGCGCCCCTGCTGCAGCATAATTCTTTTTTCTATTCCGTCACTCACTCTTTCGTGTTTTATTTAAGAAACACTCCATTAATGGAGTATTTTGTATGAACAGCGCATAAATCACGATTTGGCAATATTTTTCCAGAAAAAGATCCCACTGCACAAAAACCACGAAAATTCCGGGCAGGGTAAAATTGTCCGATTACTTTTTTTTAAATCCCGAAATAGTGTTTTATTCCATGAAGCCTGTTTCAAGGCATCCGAACAGTCATGGGCTATGAAGCGCTACCAGCTGACAAAAGACAAGGTGCAATCGTAGCACTCAATCCCGTGGCGATGTTGCCCGACCTGCGGAATGATGCAACCGGATTGAACTGTAACGATATGTAAATGTTGAAATGAGTGATAAGATGCTCCCTGGACTCTATTCATATTAAATCACCGAAATTGTAGGATACGAGGATATCCAGGGCAAAAGTTCAGCGGTACGTATTTTAAAAAAATAATTAACTCCATTTTCCGATAACGGTGGCAAATCCGACGGTTCCCCAATTGTAGGCCTTATCAATAGAGGGATCAAATACTCCATTTCCGTTGTAATCCAGATACCAAATGCCCAATGCCGGATTATACGTCCCGATTTTTACCTTGCCATCGCCATTCCAGTCCCCGGTTACCGGTTGATACCCGACGGTTCCCCAATTGTAGGCCTTATCAATAGAGGGATCAAATATCCCATTTCCGTTGTAATCCAGATACCAAATGCCCAGTGCCGGATTATACGTCCCGATTTTTACCTTGCCATCGCCATTCCAGTCCCCGGTTACCGGTTGATACCCGACGGTTCCCCAATTGTAGGCCTTATCAATAGAGGGATCAAATATCCCATTTCCGTTGTAATCCAGATACCAAATGCCCAGTGCCGGATTATACGTCCCGATTTTTACCTTGCCATCGCCATTCCAGTCCCCGGTTACCGGTTGATACCCGGTGGCTCCCCAATTGTAGGCCTTATCAATAGAGGGATCAAATATCCCATTTCCGTTGTAATCCAGATACCAAATGCCCAGTGCCGGATTATACGTCCCGATTTTTACCTTGCCATCGCCATTCCAGTCCCCGGTTACCGGTTGATACTCGACGGTTCCCCAATTGTAGGCCTTATCAATAGAGGGATCAAATATCCCATTTCCGTTGTAATCCAGATACCAAATGCCCAGTGCCGGATTATACGTCCCGATTTTTACCTTGCCATCGCCATTCCAGTCCCCGGTTACCGGTTGATACCCGGTGGCTCCCCAATGATAGGTCTTATCGGTTCCGGATTCAAATATCCCATTTCCGTTGTAATCCAGATACCAACCACCGTCTTTGTACATGCCAATCTTATCTGTCCCTACCGGTTGATTCTCAACAAAGTACACATTCATTGCATTCCTGTCTATTGTTGTTTTATATCCCGATGTACGAAGTTCCCTCATGGAGAGACGGAGCCAGTTCCCGAATTTTCCACTGGAATTATTTTCCGGATCCATTGTGGACAGGTCGGTATAACCCAGGGATTTTGCCGCAGGCATGAGGATATTTTGCGCTGCCCAGAAATCGAGCGCAACCGGATCGGTGCTTGCAGCGATTATACTTGTCCGTGTAGCGGTATCATAATGACTTGTCGGGCCTGTTCCTGGTCTGGCATTGACCCATAGAGCGTCAAGAATAGTTATAGCGGGAAACCGGGTCTCTGCCATCTCCGTCCCCATTCCCCCTTTGTCAACTGAATTATGTGCTGAGCCCCCCAGCGGGGAGGTGAGCTTATTCGATGGTACACCCATGTAGTGCTTCACAGCTCCACTAACACCCATCTGGCTGTGCGCTTTCAGGACAGGTACATTAATGATCTTCAGCCGGTCAGCCTCATATGCACCTGTTCCTGTATTCCAGATGCCTTTTTTGAAACTCACCCAGGTTCCATACAGGGTCCTGAATTTAGGGTACGAAACAATGATACCTGTTCTCGGGTTTTCTGTGTCGTTCACAATAAACCCGTCAGCCGTATCACCTTCAGCATACTCGTGCACCCGCTTTGTAGTAATGGTGTCCCAGAGGTATGTTGATACGCGGTATGTTCCGGAAAAGGATGAGGCGACGCGGGTCATTGACTGGGCCCTGTCTTCTGCATTATTTTTTGTATAACTCATACTCCCTCCGGTATTCGTCGGTCCGTTCTGGGCCTGGCCGTTATCAGCGATAATTATTTCGCCGTTGAATCCATCCGGATGGTCTACAATCGCCTGGATCAGCGCCTTGACAAGATCGGTGTTCGTCCCACCCCGTTCATCCCACTGGCTGTTCACCTTGATAATCACGACATCGTCCTTCGCGATTAATCCGGTTCCCGGCGTCCCGTTTCTGACCAAATAGAATGGAGTGCCTTGTCGTTCCATGAGATTGATAAGCTGGGCGACTCCTCCATCATTACCCGATGTTCCGTTCACTACAAAGATGTCTGAAGTTACATCGGATAGTGCCACTTCTTCGGTAAAGGTGAAAGCTTCCGGATTACTCCCTCCAAAATCAAAAAGATACGTTGCACTGATAATGAGCATGGCCACAATTATTCCCGCGCCCAGGATTGCGTTGATCCGACCACGCTGATTCAGATGCGGGCTGACCATCGAAACAAGGGGAGACAGATAAACGGCAAGCCAAAGATTTGCACCTGCTATTGATGCCTGCTGGCAGGGATATTCTCTTCGTGAGGGTTTTGTACCAGTCCGGAACAGGAACCAGACGATACAGAGCAGACCAGTGATAAAGAACCAGAGATTATGCCGGATCCAATGAACCACTCTCTGTTTTATGGTCATATCGTGCATTCCTGATCCCGTCACTTGCGCTTTTTTGTGGGTCAATACCTACCCATACAGGAAAACCCGACAACTAATCGATTTTCCAAATGAATAATTTTGCTATGCAATACTGTTTTCTCACCTTTCTTTTACTTTACGGAAGTGACACTTTGAATTTTTCTATCATGATATGCAGTCTGAACTCTGGATCTAGTTTAATTAAACTCGGCGGGATTCTCCGGTGAATATGATGTTCTACGGATACCTACCTGTATCATCTCATTCCTTCTGCAATGCATAATGTATTAAAAATTGAATATTTTGGCTCTGTAGAATTCCTCAGTAATAGATTTGGATAAAGATCGCGAGAATAATTTTCGAGAGGTTGTAGAGGATAAATTTGATCTTAAGTTCTTTGATCTGTTCTTGGAATTTACGTGCTTTCAAAGCTTCACCGAACTTTCTTTTAAGGGCGGAGAACACGGTTTCGACTTTGTTACGTTTATGGACCGGGCTTGGTCGAAAGACCTGGCGAGTTCTCGACGATAGACGCCGAATATCCGTTTCCGTTTTCTGGTTCTGACCAGGATAAGCGAGTAAGCGTTCAAATCATCTCGAATCAGTCTGTGAATATCTTCCGAGTCATATCCTTTATCGAGGACGTAGGTCTCAGACTTTCTCGTTCTGTGACATTGAACAAGGAGTTTTTCCGCATGAGGGATATCATGGACCGGTTGCTGGGAGATCTTGAACCCGGTAACAATCTGTCGATCAGTATCGATTGAAATAGAGGTTTTCAGGAATCGTTTTCGAGTTTTTCCGGTTCTCCAGGAATAATATGAACTGGCATATGAGCTGGTAAAACCCACGAATCGATCGCTGTGCAAGTGATCTTCTCACCCCAGTCGTAGAACTGTTTAATGAGCCGGTTGAGTAGCCGGGTGAATGTTGAGGATCGAATCCGTTGACAGAATTTATGGATCGTCGTGAAATGGGGAACTTCATCAAGGTGGATCTTCTCTCGGAGTGATTCCATGATTTCGGTAAGTTCCACTGTGTCCCGGTAATCTTCGGACAGGCACTCTTTCAGGAGAAGAAGAATGAGTAACTGGTGTGGGTGAAGGTCTTTTTTGAGAACTTGGATGAAAATAGTGGGATTCTGGAATCTCTGATCAACCCGGAGGATAATTCAACAAACCTGATATACCGGTTTGCTGACATTATTTTGCCTCCTTGCTCGTTATTCGCATAACAAGGTAAGGAGGCACGTACCTTAGCTTTTGTGGTCAACAGATTACGTCGGCTAACATAGGTTTTCTACAGAGCCAATATTTTTATGTCCGGCTGGTCAGGTTGATCGCATTTACGAGCGCTTCAACGGATGCGAGAACAATATCGTCACCGCTCCCGCTTGCATCGAAAATACGACCAAGTTCATCTTCAACGGCAATGGTCACATGGCACATCGCATCGGATCCACCGGCTATTGCCTCTATATTGAACTCCTTGAGCTGGACTCTGGCAGGGACGATCCCGAAGATCGCATTGAGCGCTGCATCAACGGGTCCATTGCCGACGCTGGAGAAAATATGCTCCTTCCCCTGGACCATTGCCTTCACGCTTGCCGTCGGGATCATGTGGTTACCGGTCATGATCGCAATATCCTGCAGGTCAAACATTTTGTGGTTGAGCTCGATGCCCATCACGCTCTCAGCGATTTCGTAGAGATCAGCATCTGTCACTCGTTTGCCCTTACTTGCGATTGACTTGACCTTTTCAACAATCATGTCGAGCTGGGCGTCGTTTGGTTCTACATGGACATCGGTCAGCATCTGGCGTACTGCATGCCTGCCGACATGTTTGCCGAGGGTTAGTCTCCTGCGATGTCCGACCATTTCGGGTGTCATTATCCCGGGTTCGAATGTTGCGGAATTCTTTATAACCCCATGCGAGTGGATACCACTTTCATGAGAGAAGACATTTTCCCCGACAACCGGCTGGGTGGGAGGGATGCCAATCCCGCTGAACCGGGAGATAAGGCGGGAAGTCTCGACAAGTCGTTCTTTCCTGATCCCGGTCTTAATCCGGTAGATCGATTCCATGATCATGACGGTCTGTGCGAGGTCAGCATTGCCCGCCCGTTCGCCCAGACCATTGACCGTGACCTGCACCTGCGATGCACCGGCTTCCACTGCCGCGATCGTATTCGCGACGGCGAGTCCGAAATCGTTGTGACAGTGTACATCGATCGGACAGTCGACCTCCCGGGCAATCCGGGTGACCAGTGTCTTCATACCGGAAGGAGAGATAACTCCGACCGTATCCGGTACGTTTATGATCGTTGCGCCGGCATCTGCCGCAGTCCTGAATACTTCGATAAGGTAATCCCAGTCCGTCCGTGTTGCGTCCATAGCCGAGAACATACACCGGCTCGTATGCTCGCGGATATAATGGATAATGTCATCCGTTATTTCGAGAACTTCTTCACGGCTCTTGTTGATCGTATTTATCCGCTGGATATCAGACGTCGGAATAAAGACATGCACCATGTCAACATCGCAGTCAAGACATGCATCGACATCGTCCTTACTGACCGGGCAAGTCCGCATATATTCGCCTCAAGACCGAGCCGTTTAATGGCGGTCACCGTCTCCTTTTCGGCCTTTGACGATGCAGGGAATCCTGCTTCGATCACATGGACGCCGATGGCAGAGAGCTGGCGTGCGATCTCGAGCTTCTGTTCAAAGGTGAATGCAATCCCCGGGGTTTGTTCACCATCCCGGAGCGTAGTGTCAAAAACAGTCACTTCTTCATGAGCATGGCTATCGGTGAAGAAGACGATCCCCCGCAACATCCTTGCGAGCAGTCATACATCTTAATGGGCATGCGGATTATATAAATAATACCCATAAATCTACAGAATCCGGTCTTATTGGCACGTTATTATCGATTTTTTAACGATACGTTTAATACCCATTATCCCTACATTAATAGCGCAGTGCCCCGCCTTAACTCAGCTCGGTAGAGTGCGCGGCTGTAGTATGGTTTACCGGTAACGGTAACTGCGCGGCTACCGCGATGTCCCCGGTTCGAATCCGGGAGGCGGGACATTTGTTCAATAAAGAGCCCAGGTAGTGTAGTGGCCCATCATGTTTGCCTGTCACGCAAACGACTCGGATTCGAATTCCGACCTGGGCGTCACCCCTTTTTTTAATTTTTACAATTCCGGAATTCTGGAGAAATACCTATTCATTGATAAACAAAATCCACCCATTCTGATGATTTCCGTCGGGAAATTATTCGACCCGATACCCATGCTCTTCCAGAAAAGCCTGAATCCTGAATTCTGAATCAGGATCCGAATCCCGGATGTTCCTGCATGGCCTTTTCCCAGGTGCTCCTCAGGCCGGGATCATCTGAATGAAGCGAAAAAGTACCCCTCACCGTTCCTATAAGAATTCCCGATTCATTCCAAATCCTCATCACTATGCAGCGATAGAATTTGCATTGCGGCGGACTATCCCGGTGAATGGTGCAGTGATAACGATTTCCCTTCGGCCGGAGGAACCTGCAGGCGATGGGATGTTGATCAGGAAACGTGTGATCTGAAAAGATCTCTCTTTTGTCATCATCCACCGGGCATTAAATGGCGTTCCTGTTGAAACCGACTCGCAGGCATATTCGAACGGACCGGTCTTGTGATCGATTACGATATAGTCACCCATATACATGCAACAGGTTCCACACTGCCTGCAGACGAAAACCATCAGAATTCCCCGTTACCCCGACTCCCTAAAGATCCTGTCTTGGACATGTGCGTCATTCGTGGCTGGATCGATATACCCTGTCTTATCTTGTATTTCCTGAATTGTTTCTTCGGAAATCTGTAATTTCCCTACCGCTCAGTCGTCAGGTTTTCAGAAGGCGTTACCGGATCTTTTCTGCGGCTTTCAGTGCAATATCCTTGAATGTTTCATAATCCGTGGTTGTTCCGGTCATGGTAATTTTTTCATAGACATCCTTTTTTGTGAAGATAACCGAATATACCCCGACCTCAAAAGGATCATTGTCATTCGATCCACGGAAGGCAATGCTCATATCGCCGATTGTCGGGAAAGGCATTTCACGGAATGTTCCTGAACCGGTGGACCGGGATTTCATATCCTCTTTTTCTATGGTAAATACTTTATTCATGTTCTCAATCGGAAAAATATTGATCGACTGCCTGACAAATGTCTGATCATCTTTATCTTTGTCCAGTCGGTAGAACAGGACAAAGTATCCCTGTCTCCAGCCAAGACCCTGTGCCAGCCGGGTTACTTCCGGAGATATCATGACCGATCGGTCTTTGATACTATAATCCGGGTTCATATCAGCCAGCTGGAGTGCCATGTCCGATGGAGGGAGGGTAACCGTCCGGCTTTCCGGCACCGCCGGGACCGGGAGGGTGGGCGTCTGGGTCTGGACTGTCTGGGTTGGATGCGAGGATGAACATCCTGCAGAACACACGAAAAAAATGAGAATAAGTTCAGGTATCATATACCATTTTTTCATATCCTACACCATTGTAATGGAAAATTTAATAACTTGCCGGTACGATTATTTTCCTTTTCCCGGTTTACCAGACTAACGATAATTACATGGGCTATCAGCAGGGACAATGTCCCTGAAAAACTTACAAAATCCCCGCCTCCGGCGGTTAATCAGCAAGCCTGGAGCTGTATGGACAGGTTTGGCGGAAAGGGATAACTTCCGCATTTTTACCTGTTCATATCAGTTTCATCCTGTGGATTAAGAGGATATGCTATTCCCTGAACGTTACAGGCTTCCGGACAGGTCCGGATCATATTCCTGGCATCATAGTATTTTTTTAACAAATCTTTTTCTCGCTGGAACTCCAAATTTCTACAGAAGTATCGAGTAACTGGGGAGTATAATGGGAGATCCGGAACTTCGTAGCGATGAATCTGTTATCTTGCGGACAGATGGGATATTTGTCAAATCGATCCCATTTGAAGGTATTCTCACCAACAAGCGGATCATCTTTGTCGACAGGGCAAAAAATCTCTTACCAAACAAGGAGATCCCCCTGGTGACCATAAAAGATGTTGAAGTGGGAGAGAATGCGATCCGCGACCAGATTATCACCCTTTCAGTCCTGTCAAGAAGCGGTGAAACGCGACAGATGATCCTCACGTTTTCCCGCCAGACCGGAGGGAACAGGATCAGGGAGAGGGATGCCTGGGCCCGTGCACTGAAGGAGAACATAACATCGTCATTCGAACAGGTCATCCGGAAGGTCGTTCCGGGTCGTGGAACGGTGAAAAAACCCGACCCCGCAGTCCGACCCCGTGTTCAGGTCAGCCCACCGGTATCACCGCCCGAACCCCGTCCCATAAAACCCACTGCGAAGAAGGAGACAGAACGGCATCCCCCCGTGAAAATTATGGAGACAACACCAGTGCAGTCCTCACCGGGGATGAAGGGGTCTGAGGCTCCGGTTTCCGGGTTCGGCACCTATTGTTCACGGTGCGGAAACCGCGTTCCCGAGGGATCGGTGTTTTGCAACCGCTGCGGATCCCCCATTGTAGTTCCCGGCAGCGTGCCGGCAATGAAAGCTCCGGTAAAAGTGCCCACCCCTCCAAAACCGGAGACTGTGGCAGGAACTATATCTCCGGACCAGGTCCTGCCCTCCAGGGAATCGTCTCCAGACCGTACGGAAAGCCTGACCGATACAGTTCTTCGGGAAGCACCCTGGCAGCAGGAGGCCCCGGAGGAGCCTGCATCTTTTACTCCTGTCGGGGAATCCGGTTATCAGGAGCCGGATTCCGAGGCTGTCCAGGCTTATGAAGAGCCCGAATTCAAAATCCCCGATATCACCGCGTCCCAGGTCTCCGAATCGATCTCCATCGCCGGTGACCTTCCCCCACCAAAACCTCCAGGGTCCGGATTAAAAATCAAACCCGGCAGGAATGCGATATATGCCGGTATTGTGATTTTCCTCATTATCGTTGCTATCGCGGGAGGATTTTTTATTTATCCACTCATCTCAAAAGGAGGACTCACGGCGGCCAATACCACTTCCGTGCCAACTACCCCTCCAGGTACTCAGGCACCTTCAGGGATCCTCACGCCAAAGGTGACCCCCGTCGTTACCGTACCTGCCGAGGGAGTCTATGTTCATATAAAGTATCTTGGCAGCTTTAAGGGTACCTACGGGATTCCATCTGACCTGTCAACGGCCACAAGTTCGGGAGACCGGTATTATCCAATTGAAAATGCGACCGGTATCGTGCAGGCATCAATTGCGAAATCAGACGGCACGACACGCCAGTCCCTGTTGGTAGAAATCATCAGGGATGCCCGGGTTCTCACATCGGGAAACACGACGGCCGGGTTTGGAAAGGTCACCCTCTCGGTGGATATTGCCACCGGCGTGGCAAAAGCCCCTGAGATCGGAACAAGTGAAGTCGTATCCACAACAACAAAGACACCGACCAATCAGACCTAGGTGATGAATACCATCACCAGCAGTTGAATGCTCGAAAACAACAAAATAATACTTTTCGCGCATCAGCTCAACATCTCAAAATGGTAAATCCATTCCAATGTACGTGATCGTTTTTTATTGAATCTTCATCGAAAAAACAGGATCGAAGGATAATTTTTGCCCGGATAAGAAAATCAATGGATAAACCCGGCTCGGAAGAATTCAAGAAAAAATGTCCTGGTGCTTCTGGGGACTCCGGCACGCCATCAACCTGCCGTTGACTTCTTCCTGAAAAGTGATCCATGGGTCGAAGACTGACCAGGATCTTTTTTTAGAAAAGGATGAGTGTCCAATGGAGCATCTGCTGTGAAAAAACATCCGCGGATTTTCTCCATTACCCGGGAACTGGTCCGGAAATTATTTTTTTTCGGGTAACCCATGCTGTTTTTCCCCGGTAATTCCCTTTCTCCACCGGTAGATCCCATATACAGCACCACCGATGATGATGAGCGGGAGAAGCGTAAAGAAAAGTATGATTATCGCATCGATCATGCCAAAGAACCCGGCAATTCCCTCATTGATGGTCGAAATAAATGTCTGGCCATTCCCGCCGCCTACGGGTTCCGGTTCCTGGAGATTTATCGTGATTGTTGAGAAATCAGTCTGATTGTTAAGGTATTTCAGCCTCCCTTCAAGGCGGTTCAGTTCAGTCTGAACCCTGTCGATTTGCTGCTGAATTACAACAACATCCTCAACTTTCACCGCCTTTTTCATGATTTCGTTATACTGGGTAAGCTGATTCTGGTACGAGGATTTCTGAGCCTGAAGATCCACGTACTCCTCAGTTACATCCCGCCCCTGGGTTGAGACGGTTTTGACCGTACCCAGGGATTTCACCTCTGAAAGGGTATTTTCAAATTCTGTGGCGGGAATCCGGATTATTACGGAACCGGAAAGACGATTATTGTAATTGTTCTGGATATTTGTTGAAGACAGATATCCTCCCTTACGGATCGCGAGGTTTTTGATGGTCCCGACTCCCCGGGCACGTCGTTAACCTCAATCGTTATGTATGCTGTATTGATGATCCTCGTCTCGATACCGGAACCCCCTGCAACGGGTTGCTGAGGAACACCGGCCTGCTTCCGTCATTGCGTAACCGGAATATGTCGATTTCGAAAGATCCTGCGACATCCCGCTGGTGTCACCAGGTGTCAAGATCCCCTGGGAAGGGGATGCCCTGTCTGAACTTACTGCCGGAAATCCCATGCATCCCGCGACCGCAACCGTCACGATGCATACCATGAGAAAAAGCACGATGACTCTTGTAATTCATACAAAATGCATCTCTGCGTGAATTATTTATATCCGTCGTAAACTGCGAATAATTTTGGAGTTATCCACCCTAAGAGATTCGCAGGAATCTATTCCAGTATCTCCGTTCATGATCCTGAAGCTTTTCGCCAGAAACAGGAAGCGAGATAAGAGTATATTCATTATGAGAGAACCTGTCTGTCAATGGGATGGTTGCCGGATCAGGATTTGTTCAGGTGATCGCTCTTATATAATAAAACAGGAGATACTTCATGGTGATATTATGGCTGAAATCAATATACCCGAAAAACCAGAAGGAGCCGATGAACTTGAGCAGATGGGAGTGAATGAACTGGAACGATCCCTCCACGACAATACGGATCCGATGGTCCGGCAGTATGCCGCATACCTGCTCGGCAAGGCGCAGAACCCCAGAGCCATCCAGCCGCTTGTCGAGGCGCTGGGTGATTTTGACAAGTCGGTTCGTGAGCAGGCGATGCTTGCCCTCTCTTCGATCGGCAAGGCAGCAATTGAGCCCCTGTCCGCAGCGATGAAAGAACCCCAGTGGGAAACCCGGTACCGTGCCGCTGAAGCCCTCGGAAAGATCGCGGATGAAAAAGCAGTCAAACCCCTTATCAAGGCGCTGAAGGATAACCGGGATCATGTCCGGTATATGGCTGCGAAAGGTCTTCGTACACTTCGGCATGCGGATACCATAGAACCGATGGCAATTCTGCTGAATGATGAGAACAGGTATGTCCGGATGATGGCTGTCAGGGCGCTTGGTGCAATCGGCGGAAAAAATGTAAATAAAGCTCTTAACAGATGCTCTTGAATCGGAAAACGACGAGAAGGTCAGGGAAGCGATCGTCGAAGCAATGAAATAAATTTTGAAGGTATCTATTCAATGTAACTTCATTTTTTTCCCTGTTCTGTTTTTCGGGTAAGGTTTTTTCTCTCATGTATACATTTCCACTGAACTATTTTCACATTATTTTCACCAACAGATCCATATCAGAAAAACCGCCAGAATGGTAATCCGGGTTATCAGTTAACCGGGATCGTTTATTCCCCCGCGCACGGAAAAATAACAAAACTTATCGTTGCAGGAGGGGAAGTACTACCAACTCATTTTTTCAGGCGAAAATCTGATAATCCATGATTTGACAGCGGATTGGAGAACTCTATGACGGTAACAGGCCCGCCAGCGCGAAGAATGCGGTCCATCTCCATCTCTCTTCTGCTCTCCATGATTGTCCTTATCCTGTGCATTGTCGGATTCCTATCCCTGAACGGTTACCTGTACACAAAAAACAATTTTGAACGTGAATCCTCCCTTCTCCAGACTCAGACGGAACAGAATATTATTGAAGCGATGCGGCTGAAGGAGATCACCTGGAATGTCTATGATGAAACCCTCAATGAACAGATGGAAGTGGGGTTAACCGCCGTTCTCGCAGAGTATAACCGGACCGGCGGTAACGTTGACGGTATGAACCTTGCATTGGTTAAAAAAAGTCTCGGGGAGAATTTCGACATTTATGTGATCAACGAGTCCGGCGTCATCGTTTCTACAACGTACACACCGGAGCTCGGGATGGATTTCAAGGTGGTCCCTTATTTTTATGACTATCTCACAAAAATCCGCCTGTCCGACGGTTTTTTTCCCGACCGGATTATTCGCGATAAACTGGGTGCGGGTGCCTTAAGGAAATTTGCCTATATGCCCACACCTGACCATCAGTACATCCTGGAACTCGGGCTTTCAGGAACAACCTTTGATGATATAAACCAGCAGTCTGGATGACGAAAATAACATCCAGAAGATTGTTTCAGTCAATCCGTACGTGGAACAATTCACGATCTACAATTCAATGGGAAGACGTCTTGATAACAACAGCCTTCCTGAACAAACAGTACAGGGGTATACCAGTGAGGTGCTTCAAAACCGCAGGACTCTTGAGGTGCAGGACCAGGAGAATCACAGAATAACACGCTATCTCTTTGTGGATTTAAAGGTTGACAAATATGGATCAGACCCGAGCAGGATTGTCGCAATAACCTACGACATACAGTTAATTCAGGATGCCCTGAACCGGCTTATCCTTTTCCAGATCGTTGCCGGGATTGCCGCACTTGTAATCGGAGTGCCCTTGCATACGGTTTTTCGAGAAGTCTTACCCGTCCCATTGAAAAGATTGTCGGGGATGTGAATATCATTGCCCATGGCGATCTTGACCATCGGATCGGAACAACGCAGAGCACCGAGTTTGCCATCCTTGAAACCAGCACCAACATGATGGTTGATTCGCTCAAGCTCGCCCTCCGGCAGGTAAAAGACGGAGAAAATCTTCGAAGGGAAATCATCGATCAGATGCCTGTGGCGGTATTCATGAAAAGCATCCCAGACGGAAAATATACCTTCTGGAATAAGGCCAGTGAACGGATTTTTGAGCTTGGAGCCTCTGATGTAATTGGAAAGACCGACCGCGAACTGTTTTCAAAAGAGATGATATCCATCATCGATCGCGAGGATCAGGAGGCCGTTCTCAATCATATTTCGATCAGTAATAAGAAAATTTCAAACAAATCCCGGGGGCAGCGCCTGCTCCATATGATTATAGTTCCGATCTATGATTCTGAAAATACCTTACGATATATCCTTGGAATCGGCGAGGATTTAACCGAGGAGACCCGGAACCTGAAGATGGATCTCCTCTTCAGCATTACCCGGCGGGATATCCTGGATCAGCTCTCGGTTATCGTGAATTATCTGGAGCGGGCACAGCTCAAGACAACTCATGAAGCAATGCAGATGTTTTTTGATAAAACGATCGAGTCTATCGAATCGATCAGAAAACAGATGGCATTCGGAAAATCGCTCCAGGACATTGGACTCAGCATCCCCGGCATGGCAATCGGTCAAAAAGATATGGAGTGATGTTGTCCGGCTTTCTGCCGGGAAATAATCTCGACATCGCCGTGGAACTTCCGGACATCGAACTCTATGCAGATCCACTCCTCCCCCGTGTATTTTATAATCTCCTCATGAATGCGTTACATCATGGCGGTGATACGCTTACAAGGATCAGACTATATTCCCGTTTCTCCGGTGAATCCCTTGTCCTGATTGTTGAGGATAACGGCACCGGGATTCCATTTGATAAAAAAGAAAAAATATTTGAATTCGGGTGTGGAAAGGGGGCTGGTTTCGGTCTGTTTTTGATCCGGGAGATACTTGGAAATACGGGAATTATGATAACCGAAACAGGTGAACCTGGCAAGGGTGCGAAATTTGAGATTCTTATCCCAAAAGGAAAGTTCAGGTATACGTAAGTGAAATCGAAAATCCTGCGAAAATTTACCTGTCGCTCTTCAACGATTCCCCCAAGCGGGAATTTTTTTTTCTTCCGGTGAAATTCACGAAAATAGGACTGGACACCAGGTTTTGAAAGAAGGGACTATCGTTGTACCGCACCAAGATTTGCCTGTTCCACCGTTTTTGCATAGCGGGAAAGGACTCCGGAAAGGGATTTTTTTAGCGGCTTCCACTTTTTCTTACGCTTCTCAAGGATTTTTTCATCGACCTGAATATCGATTCTTTTTGCATAGAGATCGATTTCGATCCTGTCAAGTTCCTCAATGAGCCCAATCGGACCGCCGGTTGCGGCCTCAGGGGCGACATGACCGATACATGGCCCCCGGGTCCCGCCTGAGAATCTCCCATCAGTAATCAGGACAACACTGGTGTAACCGAATCCCATAAGAGCTGAAGTCGGCGAGAGCATCTCCGGCATGCCGGGCGCACCGCGGGGCCCTTCGTTCCGGATGATGATGACGTCACCTTCCTGGATTCTGCGTGACAGGATTGCATTCATTGCAGCCTGTTCGCCGTCGAAGACCCTGGCAGGGCCGGCATGTTTCCACATCTCTTTTGGAACTGCAGCACATTTCACTACAGCACCGTCAGGTGCGAGAGACCCAAAGAGGATCTTGAGACCCCCTGCCGGGCTTACCGGTGATTCAATAGGCTGGATGATGGTTTCGTCCCGGATTTTCGCATCCCGGGCAATCGTCCGGATACTTTTACCAGAGACGGTCGGAACGTCATCCAGGTACTTCATGAGCCTGTTGAGTACCCCCGGGATCCCACCGGCCCGGTACAGGGTCTGCATGGAATGGGGACCGGATGGCTGCATATGGCAGATATGCGGAATCTTCTCTCCAATATCATTAAAATCATTCAGGGTCAGGGGTACATCGGCCTCTGTCGCGATGGCCATCAGGTGGAGGACGGTATTGGTCGAACCACCCAGAGCCATATCAACCCTGATGGCATTGTGGAGGCTCTGCTTTGTGATGATATCCCGCGGGAGGATAGAATTCCGGACCAACGGAAGGATTGCCTCTCCTGTCTCGCGTGCGATCCGGAGCTTGGCTGCATCGACTGCCGGTATTGCTGCACAACCGGGGAGCGACATTCCCATCGCCTCCGTCATGCATGCCATCGTATTTGCGGTATACAGGCCCTGGCAGCTCCCGCAACCCGGCATAGCACAGCGCTCCAGTTCGCACAATGAGGTTTCGTCCATCGTTCCTGCCGCGACCTTACCGACTCCTTCGAAGATATCGATAAGTGACAGGTCTTTTCCCTCCCGGTACCCGGAAAGCATCGGGCCTCCGGTAAGGACAATCGTGGGAATGTTGCACCTCGCAGCCGCCATGAGCATCCCCGGCACAATCTTATCACAGGTTCCGATGCAGACCAGTCCGTCAAACCGGTGAGCCTGGGCCATGAGTTCAACGGAATCTGCAATATTCTCCCGCGAAGGCAGGGAGTACCGCATTCCTTCATGTCCCATGGCAATGCCATCACAGATCCCGATCACCCCGAATTCGAACGGGACCCCACCTCCTGCAGCAATACCTTCACGCACCTTTTCCGAAAGCTGCCGGAGGTGGATATGCCCCGGAACGATGGTGTTATACGCGTTGGCAATTCCAATAAACGGGAGATCCATTTCCCTGTCGGTCACACCAAGCGAACGCAGGAGCGATCGATTTGGCGCCCGCTGATATCCGGCTTTCACGTCATCGCTGCGCATGTAATTTCAGGCCTTCTGTACCTGCTGAGATAGATTCGCATGTACACGCCTTTATTCCTTGGGGTAAAAATCCTTGGGCATGAACAGGAACAATCCGACTCTGGAGATCTCCCGGAAATTGAAACACGCTCTTTTGGGCCATGACAATTGCCGTCGATCCAGTTAGTGCTGAAGACACCAGATTCGATAGCCGCTTCAGGAGGAATCGGAAAGACGGGATCTTTTATACCGGGAAACACAGCGGAGGTTGAGAGAGCTTCCCCTTCCGGCTGCATCTCTCTTTTTGGCAGGGGAGGGATACCTCCATTCTCTGTACCAGGACACGGAAAAAAAAGGAAACAACCGGCTCCCCTCAACAGGATATGCCCGTCAATCGTTTGAAAAATGACATGCCATGTCAACAAATATGTCCGTAAAATCTCCGGTGAAATACGCGTGAGTATAGGTTCCGAGAACAGTTCCGGCAATAAGTCCATCCCTGCCGGAGTCGATGCCCTTTCCCCGGCTCAGCCTGAATGCGAATTGTGCATCCCGGTCCGGATGCATACAGGAGTAATGAAATTCGTGTCCGGTTATTACCTGACCCGGCGGGAGAAACGAAAAAGTCCCGATACTTTCCCCTTTGACGTAGCCAAGTGCCTGGATGTGATTTGTCATCTCCGCAGTTGCAGGCAGAACCCCGCATAACTTATATGCCCTGTCAGCTGCGATTTCCCTGCCGAGATACATGAGACCCCCGCATTCAGCATAGACGGGCATTCCCTGGTCGACCAGGGACTTCAATGCACGGGTGCATCCTGACGATTCGAGTGCAGGAAGGTGGAGTTCGGGATACCCGCCGCCAAAATAAAGGGCGTCGACCGGGGGGATGGGATCCCTCATGGGACTGAAAAAAAGAAGGTCTGCACCCGATGCCCTCAGACGGTCCAGATTATCCTGATAGTAAAAACAGAATGCCTCATCAAGCGCGACGCCGATGGTGGCACGGGCATTGGGTTCCATTTTCGACGGCTGAATCTTTTTCTGTGGTTTTTGAACCTGGCTTCCGGATGCATGGGCGACAATTGCGTCCAGATCACAAAATTCCTCGATTACCTGGCCGAATACCGATGCAGGACCGGTCTCATGGGACATCTTAAGTCCGAGATGACGACTTTCGATGGCAATATCATCCCTTTTCGGGATCCAGCCAAGGCAACTCCCGGGAAGGGAATTTTCAATCATCCGGCGGTGCCGCAGGCTTCCGACGCGATTCAGGATCACGCCGGCAAACGATAGAGTCGTATCAAAGTCCTGGTATCCCCTGATGAGTGCCAGAACACTGCGTGACATGCCCTTTATATCGACAACGAGAAGGACAGGGGCCTCGAGGATCCGTGCCACATGGGCGGTGCTTGCGAAATCCGTGCCATCAATCCCGTCGTACAGTCCCATGACACCTTCGATGACGGCGATATCAGCTCCGTTTGTCGCCAGTTCAAATGTCCGGGCAATCCCCTCCTCCCCCATCATGAACGGATCAAGGTTCCGGCATGCTCGTCTGCAGATGCCGGTATGGTGAGAAGGGTCGATAAAATCCGGACCAACTTTGAAAGGCTGGACTTTGTATCCCCGTGCGGCAAGGGCTGCCATAATGCCGCTTGCAACGGTGGTCTTTCCGCAGCCGCTGTGGGTACCGGCGATGACGATACGCGGAATGGTCATGCCGATCCTCCTCCAGCATGTTCACGATAATCGGGATACCGCTTTCGTTCGCGTATTCTTTGACCCGCTGGTCGACGCGGTCGACCATCGTTGCGGTGGTCATGATCAGGGAATCTTCACCGAGAAGGGATTTGAGAATACATTTGTCGATGACGCCATAGGTAAAATCCAGATGGATCTGTTCGTTTTCTGCTCTTTGTTTTGCACGGGTTCCCATAGCCCCGACTGCAACGACCGGCCGTCCCGAACGCCACAGGACAAATGATTCGGAGCGATGGCGGTCGACATTGTATATTGTTATGGTTCCGGGATGGGGACATGAATATTTCTTTTGAAACATTGTTTCGATCCCCTGCATCATATCGAGAACGGTACGAGGTTTTCTTCCCGGTAATGTCAAACCCGCGTTTTTGCAACTCCCCGTGCAGTTCCAAGCAGTGTCGGGAGGAACAGGTGAGCCATGCGTACAAACTCCGGATTACCGAATGCCACATCGGGAACACCCTCCCGAAGAATTTTTCCTTCAAGCATCAGGATTGCCCGGTCTGCCCATGGATATGCCAGTTCGATGTCATGGGTCGAGATGATCACGGTCGTTCCCTCATGATTAAATTCGTCGAGAAGTTCCATGATATCTTCTGATCCTGACGGATCAAGACCGCTTGTCGGCTCGTCAAAGACCAGTACATCCGGATCCATTGCCAGCACCCCGGCTATTGCCACGCGTTTCTTCTCTCCCCCGGAGAGGTGATGGGGAGGGCGGCGTTCGAAACCCTCCAGGCCCACATGACGAAGTGCCAGTGTTACGGCCTCTTTTACCTCATCGTCCCGGTATCCGAGATTGACCGGGCCGAATGCCACGTCCTGATACACCGTCGGGGCGATGATCTGGCGGTCCGGGTTCTGGAGCACAAAACCTACCCGTTTACGCAGCGACCGAAGGGATGCGGCATCATACCTGACTGGCTCATTATCAAAGAGCAGCGTTCCGGTGTCAGGACGGATCATACCGTTAAACATGGAAAGAAGGGTGGATTTACCGGCACCATTAGGCCCGACAAGGGCGATTTTCTCTCCCTTCCGGACATGAAAACTGATACCGGTTAATGCTGCCACGCCCCGTGGGTACCGGTAACAGACATCCCGTGCTTCTAGTATTATGCTGCTCATGTATCCCGACCTAAATTAAGGTAACATTTCCTGAGAGGATTACTATCGCCGTTGAGAAGGAAAGAAATGCCGCCAGGGCGAGCAGTGGTTTTCGTTCAACAGGTCGGTTTTCCCCGAGGACTGCGAATTTCCCCTTATAACAGCGTGCATCCATTGCCTTGATAAGATCTTCACCGGCATCCCAGCTGGCAATAAAAGCAGCCCCGCACAGGGATGCACAGGAATGAATGGATTCTTTTACTGTTGAATACCCGAGGCGCATGACCTGTGCAGAATAGATCTGTACGACCTGGTCTATAAGGATGAAGATGGTGCGATATATAATCATCATTAAATCGATCACGACTTCCGGCATCCGTAACCGGCGAAAGACAATGAAGATGTCTGTCATGGGAGTTGTGAGAGCGATAAAGAACATTGCCGATGTGCCTCCGATAACCCTGCAGAATACGAAAAACCCCTGGTTAATGCTTTCCCTCGTAACCGACAACGAGAGCCATGGCAGAATATTCCATCGCAGGAAAATATCGTTCCCTCCGTAGATGAAGATGATTACCCCGACACTCAGGCAGGCAAACCAGACCGGGACCATGAAGAGTCCCGCATAGTTTTTTGCGTCCACTCCTGCGAGGACGAGAACTGCATACGAAAGGATAAGTGCAATGCATAAAGGAGCAATATAACTTGTTGAAAGAAGACAGAGAAGGATACCCCCAAGTCCCGCGGACAGCTTAATGTATACGCTGACTCCCCGCAGACCATTCTTCTGGGCAATATCTTCCAGAAATTCTTCAAACATACCTGTCCCTGACTCACGATCGCAATGATTATGTTTTCTTCTTTTGTCCAATCCAGTACCCGAATACTCCCCCAACAGCTATTCCGCCGACAGCAGCCTGGAGTGCAAACAGACTTGATTCGATTTCATTGCCTGGTGGTACCCACTGGGGGACCAATGGCTGAAAATTTTTTCCGGGCATATGAGAAAGATTTGCTGCCAGTTCGGATCCCGCGGTATCTGTGCCTGAGAATGCAGCCCCATGCATTATTGAGCTTGTGTAGAGAAACAAGGCACAAAATACTGCAATTGCAGTCACCGACAGGATTTCCAGTACATATTTATGTGCCATCAGGGAACCGTCCTTGCGGCATCTATTTTCTCTTCTGAGAAGATGTTCAGCCTGATCAGGATATCCGGTTTGAGTGCCACGATATACTTAAAAACAAGTGTCAGCACAATCCCTTCCACAATAGCCAGCGGGATCTGGGTGGTGGCAAATATTCCCATGAAGAGCACAAATGAACTGGCAACTCCCCCGGTTTCCGCCGGATATGCCAGCGCCAGTTCGAAAGAGGTTGTCACATAGGTGAATATGTCAGCAAGAGCAGTTACCAGGAAAACCGTAAGGTACATGTCTGCGGAAGTGTTGCGAAGGGCCCGGTAGGTAATGTAGCCGACAATCGGTCCGATAATACCCATGGAGACTATGTTGGCTCCCAGGACAGACAATCCTCCATGGGCGAGGAAGAGACTCTGAAATAAGAGGACAATTGCACAGATGACAGCGGTACATCCATGGCCCGAAGGACAGTGTCGAGAGTCCGGTTCCGGTCGGGTGGGAACTGCTGCCGGTTACAGAAGGCAGTTTTAATGAGGAAAGTATGAAAATAAAGCCGCCTGTTACACCAAGCAGTGGCAACGCCTCCCTGTCGGCGTCAATTAATTTTTTCAGACGTCTCACTCCAAGAATAAGGCAGGGCAGGGCTACAATCCACCAGAACAGGCACCACTGCCATGGTAAAAAGCCTTCCATAATATGCGTACAATCACCTTATCAGTCGATATGAAAATTTACTTGATTTAATCCCATTTTTATTGTATAGTAGAGACACTGAGATATTTAACATTTCTTAAAAAATGTGTCCGGAACAGGGGTTATTCCTTTGGGTCATCTCCGTTTTCTCAGGTAATGATAGACTCAGATACACAAGAACAATGGCTCCTGCAACAATCACGGAGAGATAGATTGGATTCGAGAGGATCGATGCAATACCCGACGGTGATGTTACATCGACCTTTACTTTCATCGTGTCGGAAATGTAGGTATTATCAAGTGCATCCCGGTACCGGATTTCTGAATCCAGTCCGTACTCTTTTATTGTCGCGGAACGATCCACGCTCACTTCGTAGGAAGCAATAACAGAGGCACCCGGTGCGAGATCTCCGAGATAAGCAGTATCATCATTACTGGTAAAAGGATCAACTGTGCTGATTCTGCCCTGTGCACTGTATATGGCAGTTTCACCGGTATTCCTGTATTCGACGCTGATGACTTTTTTGCTACCAGGATTCATTTTAGCGGGAGCGGAAACCACTTCAAAATCTACTTTGCCCCCCACCGGTATCCCGATGGTTTCGCTTCGTGTCGTAACAAAGTCACCGTCTTTATTTTTGTACACGACGGTGACGTCAACGGGATATGTCTGATGCTGGGCATCAGCGGTGACGGAAACCTTGTATCTGCAGTCAACGATACTTCCCGATGGAAAATCCCCGATGTACACACTGCTGTCGGTGGGCACGATCGGACTGTTCCCATTCTGCAGGATTTTCACTACAGCCTTGGTTCCATCCTCAAAACCGGTATTCTTAATCTTCAGGTTGACATATCCCTCGGTACCGACATTCAGGTGTTCAGGTACCGCTGACAGCACATCGATGGAAATTTCGGATTGAATTTTTATGGGGATTCCGATCTCTTCCTGTACCATTTTATAGTAATACTGGATAGTGTCAGAACCATACTGGTCCGCCTGATAAAGGTAGGTATAGTTCAGTGATAACGGGAGAACATAATCGCCCGCCGATGCATCCGCGTTGATTTTCGTCGTATACACCGCTCGTACGCTTTGTGAGCCCATTACATCCCCCAGCATCTGAGGGTCGGATTTGATTGTCAAAGGTGCGTTCCCGGAACGAAGAGCTGCGCTCAGGAACTTTGCTGTATTGGGAAGGTCGTCGCGGCCCACGATTGAGGACTGTACGAATTTGAACTCATTGACACCGGTATTTTCGATAACAACCGCGAGCTGCACCTCATCACCCGGGCTGAATTCATTGGTTCCGGATATATAAGCCGACAACTGTGGGCTCCCGGCAAGATATTTTGTGTCTGCCATGACGGGGAAGATCGAAAAAACACAGAGAATGAGCAGGACGCACGACAATTTTTCGACAGGTATCATCAGGTAAATCCCTTCACAGGTTGGTAGTAGTGTTGCTCATCAGTTACTGATAACCTATTCTTTCAGGATCATATTTTCGGGTCTGTTCAATAATATACTCTTGTTCTATTGTACAGCTAAAATTCCGTGAACCAGAAAAATTCTTTTCCTGTGGAAGGTCGTCAGGCGGAGGGTATCCGTTCCCGTTCTCACGTCCCTCTGATAGGGTTGCCCTGACCAAAAAGTCGTTATAAATACCATTCAATGTATCCGGTTCCCGCAACCGATATCCAAAAAGGATCCCTCCGGAACCAATGCAGGCAGCGGGCCGGTTTTTTTGGAAATATAGCGCCCAACGGGAAATTTTTTCCAGGCTTACGGAAATCGAAGGAGAGAAAAAACGAGCATACTTTTCATGTTCTCATCCGGACTTGTATTTTTTGAAAAACGGAATGAATCCGGATTTTTTTCCGGATCACGCAGTTTCAATTTTGTCCTCTTCGTGCAGTCCCAGGGTCCTGATGGAATCTTCCCGCATCCTGAACTTCTGAATCTTTGCCGGTAACTCCCATGGGGAAATCATCGACAAACATCACGTACCGGGGTATCTTATAGTGTGCAATTTTTCCCTTGCAGAAATCCTTCACCTCCTGTTCGGTCAGGGTCAGACCCTGCTTCGACTTTCACCCATGCACAGAGTTCCTCGCCATATTTCCGGTCCGGGACTCCAACGACATACACATCCGCAATCTTCTCGTTGTGGTGCAGGAACTCCTCGATCTCACGCGGGTAGATGTTCTCTCCGCCCCGGATTACCATATCCTTGAGGCGACCCACAATCCTGAAGTAGCCTTCCTCATCCATGGTGCCGAGATCACCTGTGTGGTTCCAGCGGTTCGAGTCAAGGGTTGCATGGGTTGCAGACGGGTTGTTGTAGTAGCATTTCATGACGCAGTAACCGCGTGCGCAGATCTCCCCGATTTCCCCGAGCGGGACGATCTTACCCGTCTTGGGATCGATGATCTTGAGTTCGGTATGCGGAAAGGCACGCCCGACCGTTGAAACACGCCGTTCAACCGGGTCCTTGGTAGTGGTCATCGTAACACCCGGGGATGTCTCGGTCTGCCCGTAGACGATAACAATCTCGCTCATATGCATCTTTGCGTTGACCTGTTTCATCACCTCAATCGGGCAGGGCGATCCTGCCATAATGCCGGTACGCAAGGTTTTCAGGTTGTATTTCTCAAAATTGGGATGCGTGAGTTCAGCAATGAACATGGTCGGTACACCATGAAGGGCTGTGCACCGCTCCTTCTCAACGGTCTTCAGGACCTCTTCAGCATCGAATGTCGGGGCAGGCAGCACCATCGTTGACACCGTGGGTCACGCATGCGAAGTTGGAGAGGACCATACCAAAACAGTGATAGAACGGTACAGGAATACAGAGCCGGTCCTTCTCGGTAAATCCCATCCCTTCGCCGATGATATATCCGTTGTTCAGGACGCCGTGATGGGTGAGCACGACCCCTTTGGGGAACCCGGTCGTACCGCTCGTGTACTGGATGTTGATTGCATCATCGAACGTGAGCAGTATCACCCCGCGCAATAAGTTCGTCGTTGGTGATCTCTTCAGCTTTTTTCAGCAGTTCATTCCAGGTGAACATGCCGTGATAGGGGATGTCTCCCATGAAAGATCGGCATTTTTCAGGAAGGGGAACTTCTCGGAGGATATCCTGCCGGGCTTTGCCTCATAGGCTTCCGGGCAGGCCTCGTAGAACATCCCCACATAATCGGAGGTCTTGAACCGTCCCTGAACGATGAGAGGTCTGGATCTCTGACTGTTTGAGAGCGTATTCCAGTTCATAGGTGCGATACGCGGGGTTGATGTTGACCATGATTGCGCCGATCTTCGCCGTCGCGAACTGAACGACCACCCATTCGGCATGGTTCATGGCCCAGATACCGACACGGTCACCCTTTCTCCACGCCCAGTCCCCATCAGGCCCCGGGCGACCTGGTTAACCTTTTCCAGGAATTCGCCGGTATGTCCAGCGAATATTCTGGTGGACAGAGACGATCGCCTCGTTGTCCGGGTATTTCGCTGAAATATTGTTCAACATCTCACCAATCGACATTCCCAACAGGGGAAATGTTGATGTCCCGCTTGCATAACTGCCCTCAACCATCCCGGAAATATGGGAGTAGAACAGAATATATGATTAATGATATGATTTTGCACTTCTCTGGCCGCCCGTATGACGGTAATTACCTTCCATGGTGATGATCGGCTAATCAGGGTGATTTGTAATCCGGTGAAACACTGCGATTACTAATCGTAGATCAGAATAATCACCGGAATTTTCCTTCATGATGCAGAATAATGAAAACTATTAAATTAATTTAGCGCGATTCTGTACAGTCAGCTATGGGCAGAATTCTGTCCCGCATGACCGGAGGGGTTGTGGCCTAGCCCGGAATGGCGACGGGCTCCAGCGGTCTTTGCGTTCCTGTGCTGCAGATGATGAACAATGGGTCTGCTGAATTGATCTTTCTGATATCCTCGGAAAGAACACCGGGACTGAATTCCCGGTGGTTGATGATGACCCGTTGGAGCACTGATGCATGTCGGAGAGACCCGTCGATCGTGAGTTCAAATCTCACCAACCCCACATTTTCTGAATCCTGATTCATGAGCGCCAGGTTATGATTACCTGATGATCCCGCTCACGGGAACAAAAAATTCTCAGGTATTCTTACCACTCTTTGTCAGACGTATGTGTGTGAAATTTTTCCCGTAAAGGGAAGAACAATGCCTGGGCACCTCGTTCATCCTGTGAATTCGCAAACGATTTGACTGTGCTATTCACCAGCGATACGGGACGGGGCACCTCACAATCCGCTCGCGGGCATTACCATTTTTGATAAATTTATCATAGCTGACAGACACATACTAACAACGAAACGGAGAGTTACATGTATCTTGTAGGAGAAGCACTCATCGGCGATGGTGCAGAAGTTGCACACATTGACCTGTTCATGGGGGACAAGGAAGGTCCCATCGGAACCGCATTCGCCCACGCGGTATCGCAATTATCCGCCGGTCATACACCGCTTCTCGCGGTTATCCGGCCGAACCTGCTGACAAAACCGGTGACTCTTGTCATCCCGAAGGTTACCCTGAAGACCATGACACAGGTCAACGAAATGTTCGGACCGGTCCAGGCTGCCGTCGCAAAGGCAGTAGCGGACTGTGTTGAAGAAGGCGTTTTTTCAGAGGTTGAT
Source organism: uncultured Methanoregulaceae archaeon (assembly GCA_963721245.1). Lineage (GTDB taxonomy): Archaea > Halobacteriota > Methanomicrobia > Methanomicrobiales > Methanospirillaceae > Methanoregula. Next base: position 796,581 of record CAVRIL010000002.1, read on the forward strand.
ACCGAAAAGGTTGTCATTCTTGCATCCGCATTTGTTCATCCGGATGCAGCGGATTATAACAAGATTTACCGGTATAACTATGGTGCGACAAAACTTGCAATCCACCGTGCACTTGAAATGTTCCCCGACGCAAAGACCCTTATCTATGAAAAAGACCGTGCGGCCCATGCAATCATGGGATTCAAGGTGACACGGCTCTGGGATCCACCCTACCTGCAGGTGGCCCTTGATCTTGTCGATATGGGAAAGGTTGCATCCGTGTTAAAGGAACTGCCGGAAAATGACCATCTCATCATCGAGGCCGGGACGCCGATTGATCAAAAAGTTCGGGCTCGGTGTCATCTCCGAGATACGAAAGCTGCGCCCGAATGCATTCATCATTGCAGACATGAAGATCCTTGACACCGGCAATCTCGAGGCCCGAATGGCGGCAGATGCATCGGCCGATGCGGTCGTTGTATCAGGACTTGCCCCGGCCTCAACCATGGAAAAGGCAATTGCCGAAGCACGGAAGGTTGGCATCTATTCCGTGGTGGATATGCTCAATGTCCAGAATCCGATAAAGGTCATTGAGAAACTGAAAATCAAACCCGACATTGTCGAACTCCACCGGGCCATCGACACCGAAGACACCGCTCATGCATGGGGTGATATCGCGGCAATCAAGAAAGCAGCCGGTGGAAAACTCCTCGTAGCAACAGCAGGTGGCGTACGGGTCAATGTTGTCAGGGATGCATTACGAGGCCGGGGCCGACATTCTTGTTGTCGGCCGTGCAATTACCGCAAGCAAGGATATCAAACACACGACCGATGAGTTCCTCGATAACCTGGGAAAAGAAGAGATTGACCAGTTCCGTATTATGACGGACTTTTAATTCAATATTTTTTTTCTGATTCTGATTACCATTATTCCAGCCCGATTACATCATCGAGACTCCATACTCTTTCATGCCGGATATCAAAGCCCCTGCAATATTGAACATACGCGAAGGTGATGAAAAATATCTTGGATTAGAACGTATTCTTAAAAACCTGGAATGATAATACGTTGTCCGGAGATGAATGATGGCTACCGATCCTGTCTGTTTTGCCATAGTTGACGATGAGGATGTCCGGTTCATAAGCATGTATAAAACCCAGAAGTATTACTTTTGCACAAACTTCTGCAAAAAGAAATTTGATGAGAATCCGCAGAAATATACACGCATCCCCTCTGATCTGAATATTGAACCCGGTGGGGCTTCATGCTGAAAAGGCATTGATAGAGGACAGACTCAAACGCGGTAATTCCTCCACAGATTCCTGTCATACCGGAACTTTTGCAAAAAATTGCTCTGTTGAAACCCTGATATTTCAACAAATTGCGAATCATCTATTATCGGAGGGGACAGTGCCTGTCCCCCCCGAACCGCCCCCCCGCGCTATAAGATGGTATTGTATTACCTTTTCTGGAATTATCGCTCCAGAGGAGATGCCTCAGCGGCGGGGGCGAAGGCATTACGTGCCGTAGCCCCCAAGAGCGTTGAGAAAAATATTGTGAGGATTTCTACAGAGCCCAAAAAATATAACCGACAAAAAACCGTTTTTTGCATCCGCCAGGGTGCATTGACATATTCATGGTGTTTCCATTGCTGCATATCGGTAATCCCAAACCCTTTCACAAACCTGTCGATCCATCACGATTTCTGACGGAATGACCGTGGCGGGTCTTTTGATTGCTGCGACACCGGAAGGGAGTATTACCTCAGACTTTCGGGAATCGGCCTTGCGGCATAATGCTAAATATTAATAACAGTATTGAAAATATTTTATTTTTTTATCGATCTGGAAAACACTATTTCATCTGAAATCCACAGTATTTAATGATGCGAATCACTCATGATCAAAGAATCTGCATAGAAAAAATCCTTACAGAATCGCTGACTACGTGGGAGGAACTGTTTGAAAACTATAACTTTTTTGCATCAAATGAAACCAACGACAGGCACGGAGATATCGGATGGGCCATTCTTAGTAAAATCGCAGAAAATAACAAAAAATACCGGAGTTTTATCCAGAGTTTTCCCGAGAAGTTAGAAGTCCAGCGGGAAGCAGGCAATTATGTTCACGAAGTCATCTGGAAAAAGATTGAAGACCATTCCGACTGAGACCTTCATTCTCCTGAACCTTATTCAAACAACCGGTAATTCGGTGCTTCGTCCGTGATCAGGATATTGTGCGGGTGACTCTCGGTCATGCCGGCATTGGTGATCCGGATAAATCTCGCGTTCTTCTTCATTTCAGCAATCGTCTTCGAACCCGGTGTACCCCATCGCCGACTTAAGCCCGCCAATAAGCTGGTACATCACCTCACCGACATGACCCACATAAGGGGTGACGCCTTCGACGCCTTCCGGCACAAACTTTGTACTGCCGATATCCTTCTTCTGGAAATACCGGTCACTCGACTGGCCGGTACTCATGACGCCAAGCGATCCCATACCCCGGTATTGTTTATAGCGCCGTCCTTTGATGGTAATCACCTTGCCGGGTGCTTCATCGGTCCCTGCGAACATGCTGCCCATCATGACCGTATCGGCCCCGGCAGCAATTGCCTTTGCCACATCCCCGCTGAACCGTACACCGCCATCTGCAATGATCGGGATATCGGCACCGCGGTTGCGATATCTGCAACCTGTGCAATGGCAGTAATCTGGGGAACACCAGTACCGGCAACGATCCGTGTCGTACAGATCGAACCTGGGCCGATGCCGACCTTGATCCCGTCGACACCGGCACCGACAAGTGCTTCTGCTCCTGCGCGTGGTGGCGATGTTTCCGGCAATGACCTCTGCTTTCATGCTGCCTTTGATATCCCTGACTGCCTGAACAACTTTCATGTTATGACCATGGGCGCAATCCACGACGAGCGCATCCACGTTGTTCTGGTCCAGCAGTTCAGCACGCGAGAAATCGAAGGGGCCGACCGCGGCAGCCACCCGGAGGTTGCCTTTCGTATCCCGGGTCGCAAGCGGGTACTGGCGTTTCTCCAGGATGTCCTGCATGGTGATAATGCCGATCAGTTTCCCTTGCAGTTCACGACCGGGAGGCGCTCGACCTTGTTGGTATACATTATCTCGAGTGCTTTTTCCGCGGTGATCTCCTCGTCGGCAACAATGGGTTTCTTGGTCATGATTGAGGTGATCTTTTCGTCACCGCGCTTGGAGACGATGGCCCGGACATCACGACGGCTGACAATCCCGATGATCTTCCCTTTGTCAACGACCGGGACCCCGCCGATGCTGTACTGGTGCATCAGGCGCTCCGCATCCGATACCGTTGCAGAATCCTCGACAAAGAGCACATCACGTTCAATCAGTTCTTCTGCCTGTTTGACAAAAATTACTTCCTGCAGCTCGTGTTCAGGAGTCATATTCCGGTGAATTACCCCGATACCACCCTCCCGTGCGAGTGCAATCGCCATGGGGGCTTCGGTAACCGTGTCCATCGCTGCCGATACAAGCGGGATGTTCAGGTGTATCTTTTTCGAAAACTTCGAGCGGGTATCCGCTTCGGCAGGTTCAAGCCAGGATTCCCGGGGTTCGAGCAGCACATCATCAAAGGTTAATGAGAGTGGCACATCCAGTTTTTCGACGAACATAGTTCACCTGATCATGGCAAGTGCGGTTTTTATGAGGTCTTCGCGGACCGTTGCATTACGGTCACCGCCACAGACCATACCCCGCACACCGATAATATCCGGGTTGATCCTTTTCAGGGCATCAATATCTTCAAACTTAAACGCCCCGGCAAGCGCAGTGCCGAGTCCGAGTTTTTCATTTTTGTCGGTAAATGAGCGGAGCGTCTCTTCGTTCATGAATGCGAAGGTGCTCTGACGATCCTTGATGCCCGTATCCACCATGGCAAAATCGGCCCCGCACTCCGCAGCGATGGGTGCCATCTCGAACGGCGAGATGGAATGCATGCGCTGATAATCCGAATATGCGGCAATAACGACATATTTCTCGGGGAAATTCATCTTTTACTGCCCGGACGACAGCGCTGATGACATCCCGTGCTTTTTCCTGCCCGTCAAAGGCAAGTCCGATCTTCACATAATCAGCGCCTGCACAGGCTGCGCCATATGCGGCAAGTGCAGCTCCTCCCGGTTTATAATCAAAATCACCGATCGCGGCACTCAACGGTTTTGCCAGGAGAGTTTTGATTTCACGTATCACCCAGGGAAAGTTGGCGCCCAGGGAGCCCTCTGAAGGTTTTTTGACATCAATTATGTCAGCAGCGACGGAATGTCTTGCTTCGTCAATCGAGCTCGGGCTGACCAACAATTGCATAAAGTTTAATGATCTTTTATCCTAATAGTGATTGCGTTCGTCTATGAAACTAATTCTCGCGATGGATTTGCGGCAAAATCTGGTCGTCCACGGCAAATCCGGGCAACGTGAGACCTATAAACCTCTTGATTGGGGGTGTTCTCCGACGGCAGAACCCATCGGTTTTGTAAAGTCCATCGGGCCGGAATATCTGTATATTGCCGATCTCGACCGGATTGAAGGGACCGGGTCTCATGATGCGATTATTCAGAAATGCGCAACGAATGTCGGTGCTGTTATGTTGACCGCGGGTGTCATTCTCCGGATGATGTGCTGGCCGGTGAGCATATCGTGAATATTGTCGGGACCGAAACCGGGGGCAGCGACCTGTCCGGCTATCATGGGGGCTTCCTGAGCATCGATATAAAACAGGGACGTGTCATACCCTCCGGGAACGATCCGGTGGATGTGTTTACCTCTGCGCAGCACTGGGATTTTGAGGGGTGTATTCTTCTCAACATCAGTGCCGTCGGAACAGAGAAGCGGTGTTGATCAGACAGATGCTCGAAAAAATCCGCAGGGCATACAGCGGGAAACTCTATTATGGCGGGGGTGTTGCAGGTCCTGTGCAGATCTCGAAACAATCAGCGAATGCCGGGTTTGACGGGGCCATCATCAGCACTGCCCTCCACAGGGGAATCGTCCCGGTCGAATGGATCCGGAGGGGATACTGTTGCTGATCACGCTGGAAGGTATAGACGGGAGCGGGAAGAGCACATTACACCATGCGCTCCGGGAACTGCTTGCCGATCTTGATCCGGTCTTCACCCGTGAGCCGGGCGCAACCTGGGTGGGGGAGTCCGTCCGCCGGGCGATAGCAGAACAGATAGACCCGGTAACCGAGGCAACACTGTTCGTGGCAGATCATGCAGCGCATCTTGCAAAAATTATCCGCCCGGCACTTGCAGACGGGAGACTGGTGATCTCCGACCGGTACAGCGACAGCCGGTACGCATACCAGTCAGTCACCCTTGAAGGCGTGATCCCGGAACCCGAGAAATGGCTGCGGGCAATGCACAATGCCTGGTCGATCCGGCCGGACAAGACCTTCCTCTGTGTCCTTCCCGTCGATGAAGCCCTTTCCCGTCTCAAACCGCAGGACGAGCGGGAGCATTTCGAGAAACGCGATGTCCTTGAAAAGGTGCAGACTAATTACCTGAAATTCGCATGCGAGGATCCGTCACGGTTCGTCCTTGTGGATGCAATGAAAGAAAAAGATGAGATTGCCCGGGTTTGTTGCCGAGGCCATCAGGCAGGTTTTACAATCGTCACGATCACGTCGCCGATCGGTGATCACATCAACCTTTGCCCCTTCTTCCATATAGGAGAACTTCGGCGCAAATGCATTTTCCGGGATCATCAACCTCAGTACCTTCAAGGAGGATCGTTTTCGGCGGACTTACCAGCTGGTCGGGTGACAGCACTTTCACTGCAGCCATGAATGCCTGTGCCTGTTTACGGAACGCAGGCCCTATGATCGCACGATTGAAAGCGATATCCGTGATCACCCGGTCGAGCTTTGCTGCATCGGTACGCCAGTGGACATCGGCATTCAGGGTACGCCCGGTATCGCCTTCATCGTTGACGGTATGGGGGGCGTAAATCGTTACCCTGCCAAGAGGTGCATTGAGTGCGAGTCCGTTGTCATGCTTGTATTTGCGCACCTCGGCTACGACCTGCACGAGCAGGTTTCCTTCCTGCCTCGCTGCTTCATCCTCATAGGTAAAGGAGACCCATGGCTGCCCGTGCACGCTTGCACCTTTGTTCAGGTTAGAATAGCACTCTTCTGCAAAGTATGGGGTGAACGGGGCGAGCATTCTGCAGAGAGAATCAAAGGCGGTATACAGAACGAGGAGTGCACTTTTGCGCGACTCGCTCGCCGGTATATAACCTGCCTTTGACCAGTTCGATGTAATTATCGGCGAGAATATCCCAGGCAAACTCACGGATCGCCTTGAGCGCAACGTCAAACTGGTAACACTCCATCGCATCACTCACCGACTGGATGCGTATCGGAAAGACGGACGAGAAGCCATCGGTCGGCAAGCGCAGTAACCGGGACATTTTTATCAAAACCTTCCTTCTCCAGCTGGATCAGGGCGAACTTTGCAATGTTCCACATCTTGGTCTGGAATCGTGATGCAGCCACAACGTCGTTCCAGTTGAACATGATGTCCGATCCTGTTGCCGCCCCCATCGCCGCCCACTGCCTGAGCGCATCGGCCCCGTACTTCAGCAGAATTTCCTCAGGAACGATGATATTGCCCCGGCTCTTGCTCATCTTGAACCCGTCTTCTCCGAGCACCATGCCGTTAACCAGGATCTCGTCCCAGGGTTTTTGCCCGGTCAGGGCAACGGAACGAAGGATGGTATAGAATGCCCAGGTCCGAATGATATCATGGCCCTGGGGGCGGATCTGGGCAGGGAAGTACGGGGGGACCCCTTTGCCGTCCCAGCCGGTCACTTTGAGGACAGAAATGGAGGAGTCCATCCAGGTATCGAGGACATCAGACCTCCCCGATGAACTCATTATCTGCCACATTTCGGACAGGCATGGTCCGGTTGTACCAGGGTCGGGTCGACAGGCAGATCTGTTTCGTCAGGTGTTATCATCTCACCGCACTTTGGTGCAGAACCAGACTGGTATCGGTGTTGCAAAGATCCGCTGACGGGAGATGCACCAGTCCCATTCCATCTGTTCGATCCAGTTTTCCATCCGCCGGAGCATGTGCTCAGGATACCACACGATCTGGTGAGCGGCCTCCTGGATCTCATCCGGTTTGATCCTCACGAACCACTGGCGTTCCGAGAGGATCTCTATGGGTGTTTTACAGCGCCAGCAGGTACCGACACGCTGGGCCAGTCTTCTCCTGCCGGTTCAGGATATTTAGGGATTTCATATCGGCAAGGATTGCGGTACGGCATTCGGCGGCGGTCATGCCCTGGTATTTATCCGCAATTTCTGTCATCTTGCCCTGCCGATCAATTGCTTTACGGAGAGCGAGGTTGTGCTGTTTCCACCAGTGGACGTCCTGTTTGTCGCCAAATGTACAGATCATGACGGCACCGGAGCCAAATCCCGGATCGACTGCCGTCGTCCTGGACGACCGGGACTTCATGACCGAAAAGCGGGACTTTCATCGTTCCTGCCTTTCAGGAAATGGTACCGTTCATCTTCGGGGTGAACCGCCAGTGCAACGCAGGCAGCAAGGAGCTCAGGCCGTGTGGTTGCAATCTCAACCCCGCCGAAGTCAAAATAATTGAGCAGGGTTTCCCGGTCTTCATACGCTACTTCGGCAAATGCGATCGCTGTCTCGCAGCGGGAACAATAATTCACCGGGTGCTCGCTCTGGTAGATGTACCCGTTTTTGAGCATCCGCAGAAACGAGAGCTGCGTCTTGCCGTAGTAATCCGGCTTCATGGTGATGTATTCATTACTCCAGTCTGTCGAAAATGCCATTTTGCGGAGCGTAAGCCGCATCTGGGTAATGTTTTTCTCGGTGAGTTCACGGCACATCCTCCGGAACTCCTCGCGGGAGACATCATTTTTCGTGATGTGGTTCAGTTCTTCTACCTTTACCTCGGTCGGGAGACCGTGACAGTCCCAGCCCTGGGGGAACATTACATTGAACCCCTTCATGCGTTTGTAGCGGGCAAAGAAAGTCGATATAACACCAGTTTAATGCGTTACCGATATGGAAATTGCCCGTCGGGTACGGCGGGGGCGTATCGATCACAAACTGTGGTTTTTTCGAGTTCCTGTCAAAATAATGATCTTCGTCGCGCCAGGTGCCGCGCCAGCGCTCCTCCACCTCAGCGAAATCATAGTTTTTCGGCAGTTGATCAGAGGATACCATTCCTGAGAAGGTTGGTTGTGAAATAAAATATAGTGATCGTATCCTGGTACGTTCCGTGAGCTGCCAGCGTCCGTGCATGTTTTTTCCGGGAAATACCAGTACGATAAAACTCTTTTTGCTTGAAGACAAATACCTGACAAATGGAGCGACAACGAGGACTTGGCTACGCGGCGATGCTTGTTGCCGGTGCCATCCTGATCGCTCCCTATATCCAGCCCGCGTGGCTGATGAGCCTGATTGTCATTCTCTGTGCGCTCATCCTCTGGCGTTTTTTTGACACCAAATATCTCTCGTACTCTTTTTGTATTATTGCTGTGCTCTACGGGGTTACACTCCTCCCCCTTTTTGTGTTCAGCTGCACACTGGCAATGCTTGTTCTGGGAGAACTGGTTTTCCAGCATGGTGCTGACGATCTGAATACGTACCTGTATTATATTATCTCTACTGCATGGGCGGGAGTGCTCGTCATCGCTTACCTTGACCAGAATATTTTTTCCTGACCGTGATCTTCGGCATCATCGCCGCGGTCCTGTTAAAAACCATCCTGCTTAAGGTATGAGGACGCACTTGTCATCGAGGCGATCGGGATCGCCATGACGATGTGGCTTATCCGTGAGCTGAACTATCAGGCCGATCTCCTGCTGGTGGTTATCGCCGTTATCGTCGGCTTTTACCTTTGGATTTTTCGCATTCCGGGCAAAAACCGCCGATCTCTCCGGTCTCTTCTCCGCAGCACTCGTGGGCATTATCCTGCTGGTATTTGCCGCACCACTGGGGACACAGTGGTTCCTGATTATGCTCTCCTTTTTCATTCTGGGTTCATCTGCGACCAGATATAAATACGAGTATAAAAAAAGGATCGGCGTTGAACAGGGTCATAGTGGTGCGCGTGGATACAGGAATGTGTTCGCCAACGGGATTGTTGCTGCGGCAGCGGCAGTTCTTTTTGGAGTTTTCCAGCAGCCGGTTTTCGTTGCCATGTATGTCGGGTGCGTGGCAACGGCCGCAGCTGATACCCTGGCAAGTGAGATAGGGGTGACCGGTGGAATTCCCTATATGATTACCACGCTGAAAAAGGTCCCTGTCGGGACGAATGGAGGAGTTACATTACGGGGAGAAACGGTTGCCCTTCTGGGTGGTCTTGCTGTTTCACTGGTTGCCCTCCTGCTCAATGTAATAACACCGGCTATGATGGTGATCTGTACCTTTGCAGGGTTTGTCGGGACAAATATCGACAGTCTTGTCGGTGCAACGCTGGAAAACGGGGGGTATCTGGGTAATGCCGGCACCAACCTCCTTGCCACCATTGGCGGGGGACTGGTTGCAGTTTCCCTGTTCCTGTTCTTAAAATTTTGAAAATTTAACTCCCAGTCCCGGAGGAAATTTTTTCCATCCTGGGTTTTGCTGTGTGATCATCAGAAATATTTGTATTGTTTTTGGAGATTGCTTTTCGGTTACGCACTGCCCCGCGAGGATATACCGGAAAAAAATGATATCTCCCGAAAAGGTAATCCGCAGTCATCACAAAGCGGAGGGGAGTTCGGGGGGACAGGCACTGTCCCCTCCGTCTTTTCCTTGTTTTGATATTTTGAAAAAACAAGGTTTTTCATCCAGAATCCGATTTTTTCATTTTTCCATCATTAAACTGACATGTCAGCAAAAGTATATCTACGAAAAAAACGAAAAATTCCGACGATTTAACAACCTGTTAGAATTTCGGGATTTGAAAATCCAGCTGGCTGTCACACGTACAATATCCCCTTATCGGACATTGGGTTGGTAAAAATTTAAAAACCTGGTAATTTCTTAATATTTATACCAGCGGCCCTTGCTGTCATACTCCCCTGTGGTGGGATGCTGGGTGATAACAGGTCCGCCGGGAGACACACCGGCCAGTTTCTTAAAAAAACATGCTTTATAGGTATAGAGTATCGGGAGCAGCAGAAAGGTACCGAGGAATAGTACCCCCGCGGTGATAACGGTTCCTCCGGGGCCGATCATAGCGAGGAGTTGATCCGGGCTGAGTGTCTGGAGCTGGGTCTGGTTGTAGCGTGACAGGGGTTCGAGTTTATCAAACAGGAAAGCCTCCCAGGTTATCATCAGAGCGAATACAATGCCGATAAAAATTACCAGGCAAACAAGCAGGAATACGATCACTTTATTGACGTTTGCGAAAACCAGCCGTGCGCTGCGCACAATGGAATCAAATACCCGCCGGTCCTCGAAAACTGCAGCGGTATCATAAAAAAAGGTGAGGAACAGTGTCGGGATCATGAAACCAACCGTGACGGCGGTTACGATACTGACGTCAGCGATCCCGAAAAGGCTGAGTGTAACCGTCAGAAGGATAAAGAAGAGTATAATGCCGGATATGATCACGAGCTGGGGCAGAAGCACCCTGAAATAGTACCTGAAGCCCCCCGCAAGCAACTCGCGGATGGTCCCCTCTTTTTTCCTGATTATCGTGAGCATACCGGTGGTAAAAATGAGAAGCACCAGCAGGGAGAAAACGAGCAGCCTGCCGGCAAACGATATCCCGTAGAGCGTGAGGGCGGTCCAGAGAGCCGCTGCCATTAGTCCTCCGATAATACCGGGCATCCAGAGTAAGGGGGTTCGCCTGAGGAGAATGAAAGACTTCTTTAAGTTCTGCGATTGCCATTGTTACCGGACCCTTGGCATCGCAACAATCTCTCGAACCTGGAGATCGAAGAGGCTGCCTGAATAGGCCGGCCGGATCACGCAGACCGTGTCCGCACCGCTTCCCGTCCCACCAACGGCAATAACCTCCTTATTGATATCCAGGACTCCCTGGTCAGAGGCAATCAACACGCACTCTGCAGCGACTTTGAGCCCGACTGCGACAATCCGCCTCAATGCCTCGGCGACCGCCTCGCTGCGCGATCCTCCGCCAACCTTCGGCGATCGGGAAAACGCCCGTTCGATTCCCGAAAGAGCGTGGGTGCCGGTGACGATCCTGACGCCCTGCTTCCGCAATTCTGTCGCCGTCTCTTCGGAAAATTCCCATTCGCCTGGCCGGGCAAATCCGAACACATGGGACACGACAACCAGCTTGATGCCCGTCCCCTTCATCGCTTCGAAAAAGACCTGTGCAGTTTTGCCTGTTGTGCTCGCTACGACGATGGTTTTAATTCCAAGTTCTTTGGCGCGTTCAATGGCAAAACCAGCAGAATCCCGGGTGTTGGATTCTCCCGGCTTTTCATAGTACCAGATTTTTTTCTGTATGAACGTCATAAGTATCTTTTAATAAGCCGGCATGAAAAACTTTGTCAGATTCTCTGTGCATGAAACGATCAGGTTTTTTGTGCCCGCACGAAAGAATGTTTCAGAGAATCAAATGAATGCCGGACAACGAAGTACCTGAATCCTTTCAGGGAAAAACGCAGTATCCATGGAGAATAACGTTTGAGGAACCATACATGATCACTCTTGCCCTGGCGGGTAAACCCAACTGTGGAAAGTCGACATTTTTCAAGGCTGCGACCATGGCCAATGTCGAGATTGCCAACTATCCGTTCACGACCATCAATCCGAACTTTGGTGTAGACTTACGTGAGAACGAAATGCCCATGCAGGGATCTTCACCTGACCTGTGGACATTGCGTTGATGGAAACAGGTTTGTTCCCGTGAACTTGATCGATGTTGCCGGGCTGGTTCCCGATGCGCATAAGGGCAAAGGACTCGGTAACCAGTTCCTTGACAACCTCCGCCAGGCCGATGCGATTCTGCACATTATCGATGCGAGTGGGGGGACGGACAGCGAAGGGAATCCGGTGGGTGTCGGAAACCACGATCCGGAAGAGGATATCAGGTTCCTGATCTTCGAGATGACGATGTGGGTCCACGGGATCCTCGATAAGCATTGGACGAGGATAAGCCGGATGTCCCAGGGAAAGGGTACTGTTATCCAGCAGGGAATTGCCGATGTGTTCACCGGTCTTGGCATCACCATGGAAGATATCCGGGATATCGAGCTGAAACTCAAACTCGATCTCGTGCATGCAACCATCGACGACCTGATCCCGCTCTGCGCAGAGATAGTGAAGATCTCAAAGCCGATGCTCGTCGTCGGGAACAAAGTCGACCAGGCACCCGAAGCGCTCCGTTCAAAACTTGCCGCTCAGAATATTGCGTTCGCGAGTGCGGCATCTGAGCTTGCTCTCCGGAATGCGGCCGGCTCCCATATAATTCAGTATCTTCCCGGGGATATGGAGTTCAGGATTGTCAACGAGGGAACTCTCAACGCCGCACAGAAAGGCGGTCTGGCAAAGATTGCCGAGGTTATGAAACAGTATAAGGGCACAGGTGTGCAGCAGGCCCTGAACCGTACGGTATTTGAGCTGCTGGATATGATCGTGGTATATCCGGTTGAGGATGAGAACCATTACAGTAACAAGAAGGGCGAGGTCCTCCCGGATGCATTCCTGATGAGAAAGGGTTCAACCCCCCATGACCTTGCATTCCAGGTACATACGGATATCGGCAAGGGATTCTTATACGCGATTGATGCACGGACAAAGATGAGAATAAAGGAAAATCACCTCCTCCGGAACGGGGATATCATCAAGATCGTGTCAGCGGCAAAATAGACTGCGGTGCGTACCGTAATGGTAAGACGCCCGGCATCCAATTGTCTGACAATTCCGCCGCACGTTGCAAGAATAAACCATTTTTTAGAGATATTTTATTGAAAAAACCTTTTTTTGCCACAAAGTTTATAAAAGGATAAGGTAAACAGGAAAATTACCACCAGGATACAAAGGAGGTGAAGTCATGGGAGGAGAAATCTACCAGGCACAGGTAATAAAAAATTTCTTTGACACCATTACCGGTACGGACCGGAACCTGACGCGGATTTACATGTGTGTCATGAGCCTTGCCAAACTCCGCATGGAACCGCCGGAGAAGATGTCAGCCCTGGTCGATCAGTTAAAAAAGAGCAAGATCCAGAAGGAATTGTCCGTTGACATCCTCGATTACATGTGCGACGCCGCAAATTCACTCGAGCTGAACATGGTCCAGACCGCATTCGGTGTCAGGGATATCCAGCAGATCGCCCAGGACTTCAGCGGCGTCAGTCTTGACAGTCTCTGATCTCTTCAGACACGAACTATTTTTCCAGTATTTTTTCTTCAGGCAGGACTTCCTTACCTGAACCTGTCACAGGAGAACTTCCTGAACATTTGTTCAGGATTATTCAAGACACAGTGCTTTTTTGTATCCAGTCAGCAATCGGACAATGAACTTGCGATGTTCGGTTAATGTCTCTTCGTCGTCCGGTGAGGTAATGACGGCGACGGTATAGATCAGGACAAGCGCGTTGTCCAGCTGAAATGTGCCCGGATCTTCGATCCTGTCCGGGGGTAAATCCACAGGGAGACAGGGTCGGTCATCATCTGAAAATGCGTATGTTACGTCTGTTGTGAACTGTGCATTCTCAAGATTCTCCGCGTGTGCCCTGACAATGGCGAGAGCCTTTTTCAGCGTACCGTTGACTCCTTTGTCAGGGATCAGGGATATCGCCCGGGTGCATTCCTGGATTGCATTAGGATACAGCCTGAACCTGAAGGCAAGGAATGCCGATGCAATCTCATGTGCGGTTGTTGCAGGTAAGCCGGTTACGTGCGACCTCATCCGGTTGATATAGCCGTTTAGATATTGTTCCATGCTATCCGGTTCACCATTGGTTGTTCTTATGAATCAAATTTTATGTTCAGGTGTGCTGCATTGATTCGGAACTTACCGGTGGTATTATTGTTCCTGTAAATGGATGAAAACCGAGACTGTGTGCCAGGAATCTTCATTCACCCGGTCAACATAATTGAGTTGTATCCTTTGCTTCCGAAGTTACCAATACTGGACTCTGGTATCGCCCGATCCCAGGTTTTCAACCGGATCTGATGATGAGGGTAACCGTTCGTATCATCAGTTTATATGAACAAAGGAGCTCTAATATTCAGCCAATACTATGGGTATAGTCATCTTTTCTGATGTACATGCAGATTCAGTGGCAATCGGTGCATTTGCCTCGTGTATCCGGTCCCCTCTGTTCCGGCAGGCAGTTGGTCCGGTTGATGTCCTGGTTAATCTCGGTGACCTCATTCATCGCGGAGACCGCCCCCGTGAAACGCTGGAGATGGTCCATACCCTCTCGCATGAATATGAACTCCGGTCAGTGCTCGGCAACCATGATCATGCGTTCCTGAACGGGATTCTCGTGAGCGGAAGCGATCCGGCAAGCATGTACCGTCATGAACAGATACGGAATTCCCCCCTCCTTTCCATCTTTGACACCATGCCAATGGAATGGTCGGAGCGGGGGATGCTCTTTGTCCACGGGGGACCGCTGGATCTGGGAAGCCAGACCCTCCGACTCAAGTGCTGGCAGCGGCTCTCTCATGAGGCCGGGGATTCATTCGCAGGGTACAACTATACCGCGCCGATGGCCTTTGGCGCACTCGAATCGCGCGGTCTGACCCACATGTGCTGCGGACACCAGCACCAGAATATCTGCTGCCGGAAAACACCGGAAGGTATCGTCCGTATTCCAATCGAATTCAACCCTCTTGAAGGAACAGTGAAGGGTGACAGGAAAGGTATTGAGGTGGCACGAATCCCTCTTGCTCTTCCCTCGCTTCTCCGTGTCGGTGGCTGTCATGGAGATGAACCGGAGTTTGCCTACACCGATTTTTCGACGTTTTCCTTTATCCGTATCACCTCAGGAGACTGGTAACTCATCGGTTTTTCCAGCCTGTAAATAATCTGCTTGTCAATTAATAGCAAAATTTATAAATAGTGACCACAAAATGGTAATCATGCCTCGTGCTGGCGAGGGACGTTCAATTCGAATCGATCCCGAGGTGTATGAGGCGCTTCTGACGCTCAAACGCCGGAATATGACATTTTCGGATGTCATTGCCCAGATGCTCCATGATTGCTATGGCTGGTCCGATGAGTTTTCCACCCAGAGTGATTTGGGGGATTTTGTGGAAATAAATGTTCAATAGAGAAGATGGATCCTTCCGGGTCTGCCAAAAAAACCTGAAACCTGGTGAACAGATCGCGATGCCGGTATTGTACCCTCATACCTTCATCGGATCGTCAAACCGAAGTTGCACGCCCTTACCCATAATCTCTTCAATTTTATTATGGAGTTCTTCTTCGAGGAGAGGGATCTTCCCGACAATTTTTGCTCTCCATTCCGTAAGCTCCTTGTGCTCCAGGGCCTCTTTTTCCAGCATGTGTTCAGAGCTGGATCTTTTCCCGTTCCAGGGCATTCATTTTCACGCGGACAGGGTGAGAGGACAGAGCGTCCTGAATATTCCTGCACTCTGCATCCTGGTTTCTCACATCCGAGCATGCTGTACGCATATCAGAACAGAATGTTCCCGGGTCAGAAAAAATCCCCCGTTCTTCCTTGTTTTTTAATACAATCTCTCCTGCGCCGATCATCCGTTCTGCAATGGGGCATGCCGTGGTGAGGGCAGAGACCAGATCACCCGGCTCAGGAACAGAATGATCTGAAAGAAGATCCATAACCCGCTGCAGAGCTGCAACCTCCGAGGGATGGCGTTGTTTCGTGGCAATTTTTTCTGCTTTGCGGAAAACATGGGAGGCGGTCATGGAAAGTGTCGTATATGCACGGGTCAGCTCATCCCGTTTCCTTTCCTGTTCCCAGAGGGCGGCTTTTTTCTTTTTGATCTCTTCCATGCTGGTATCGGCTGACAGGTTCTCCAGTTCCTTGTTCAGTTGCCCAAGCCGGTCGCTTATTTCTTCAATGCGGGAACGTATCCGGAGGTCTTTTTCACGGGCTTTTTCAGAATCGATCCTGATATCAAGCAGGGCATTATTGAGTGTCCGTGCCTCTCCGGACAAGGTTTTTTGTTTCCGGTAGTTTGAAAGCGATGCGGTCAGTATATTCATCTCATGGCCGATTATGTCGATCCCGGTTTTGACCGATGCCATCTCCTTTGGGAACACAGCCTGCAGGTACCGCCCCTGCCCGCGGGTACTGTTAAGGCAGCTTTCACGTTCTCAACCACGGCAGCATAAAATTCCTCCACGTCGTCCGGAAGGTCTTTTGACAATGAGGCCTTCATCGCCTTCACAAAGAGAGGAAGGGAATTTTTGGCGATCGTTTTCAGTCTCGGGTGGATTGCCGGATCGTGTTCGGCCTCTGCGATCCCGTTTACAATATGGTGCAGTCGCGAGATTGCATTCCTGATATTCCGCATGGGTGTATCAGTTTCGGCCAGAAGGATTCCATGCAGGGTTTTTTCATGGTCGTCAAGCCAAGCCGGAATGGCGTCAAACGTAAGAGTGATATGCTCCGGCTCCTTTTTTTTCAGGAAATCTTTGAAAAACTTGTACATGGATTCCACCGGTCCGGGTTGTCAAAACTCACATGGTATCTGTCGAACGTTTACTGGTCATCCAGCGAAATCTGGCGAAGTCTTTCCACCCCGTCGATCTCTTTCAGCACCTGTATTACCTCCGGAGGCACGAGGTTTTTCCAGGGTTCATCCTTGATTATGCGCCTCCTGATTTCCGTACCACTCAGAATTTCCCGCTCATACATTTCTGGGGACTGGACCCGTATACCGGTCTCCTTGAAGAGCTGCATCACGAGCGGGTTAGAGGAATAGCAGAGATCGAACGGGGGGGTCATAGAGCGGACGTGCGCAACCCAGAGCGCGTTGCGCTGGATATCCTCGATGGGGAGGACATAAAACGGAAGTCCAAGGGATGAAAGGGCCCGGGTGATCATCAGCACACGCTCCCCGGCGGTAAACGGATTATCCGGGAGGTGGGAGAGTTGAGCACTCCCGATCCCGATAACGATCTCGTCCACCTCACGCGCAATGTGCTTGAGAACCGACTGGTGCCCGTTATGGTATGGCTGGAACCTGCCGATATAAAATCCCCGTTTCATGGCTTTACCGCCAGGTTTGCAATACGTGCAGCAAACGCGCCGGCGGTGAAACCGGCATCGATGTTCACGACAGCGATTACCGAACAGGACTGGAGCATACTTGCAAGGGCGGCTCTTCCCTTTCCCATGTACCCGTATCCCGTGCTGACCGGCACCCCGATCACCGGTTTGTCAACAAGGCCGGCGACAACCGAGGGGAGTGTCCCCTCCCGGCAGGCGCAGACGATGAATACATGCGCACCGACTAACGGCTTCAGGGCGGGAAGAGGCGGTGGATCCCGGCTGCCCCGACATCATACGCCGTCCTCACGACACACCCCATCTCTTCAGCAATAACCCTGGCTTCCTCGGCGACCCCTATATCCGACGTTCCGGCAGTGATTATGCCGATAACGCCGCCGGTCTTCTCCGGAGGACTGCCCGTCGAAAGCACAAGGATATGCCCTTCTTCATGATAGCGGGCGCCGATTCCCTGGGCACGGGCTTCATTCTCCAGAGAAGTAACCTGGTCCGGCATGATACGGGTGATGATACACCTCCCGGTTGTTTCGGCATGCTGCAGGGCGATGGTGGTAAGATGCCCTGCATCCTTTCCCTCGGCAAGCACCACCTCCGGCATACCACACCGGACCGATCTCCCGGTGTCCATGCAGGCGATATCACCGATATGATCGAGTCGTACCCCGTCTATCTCTTCTGCGGCAGAATCCAGGGTGATCTCACCCTTCCTGTACCGGGTAAGAATATCTTTCAACGTCTGGTTGGGAGGCATGGTTGTAATAATACAGATATGGGACAGCGTATAATAAGTTAGTTCATACCATGACGTATCTCGCGTATGTCGCCATGTTTGGTGTGGCAGCGGCCATTTTTCTGTGGCTGCGCGATGCACGGATATTCTTCCGGACCGGTCTTCCCGGCTACCGGAAGGCTGCCTATCATGGTGTTGCATACGGTGCCTTTGCAACGCTGGGGGGTGCGATTACCGTCTCCATGCCGGATTTCGAGATACTCGGTCTCGGCCTGATCCTCGGTGCCCTGTACCTGCAGGGGAGGATCGTCCGCGAAAAGGTGTGGGGAAGCGAGGGTACACTCCAGCGCTTTCTGGGAAGCGTTCCGATCAGCAGGGCGAATAAGAAATAACACAAACACGAATAGTATTGGGACACAGGACTTTTCACATGCTGCAGAAACCGAGGGGAACACGGGATTTTTTACCCGATGAAATGGAACCGCGGCGCATGATCGAATGGCGCATGCGGGACGTAGCGCGCCGCTGGGGCTACCGGGAGGTCTGTACGCCGGAATTCGAAGATCTTGAACTCTTCACCATGCGGTCGGGTGAAGGGATCGTCGAGGAAATGTATGTTTTTGAGGACAAGGGCGGGCGAAGGCTTGCCCTCCGCCCGGAGATCACTGCCGCCGTCATCCGGATGTACATCAAACGAGGCAAAGGTCGCGCCAAAACCCCTGCGCTGGTGTTACTTTGCCGACTGTTTCCGGTACGAGCGTCCCCAGAAGGGACGATACCGCCAGTTCTGGCAGTTCGGTGTGGAGTTGATCGGGGCGGATACCGCACAGGCCGATGCAGAGGTGATCGCGCTCGCCACTGACATGCTCAACGCCACTGGAGTCACCTACGACCTGAAGGTCGGACACCTCTCATTCATGAGGAACCTGCTCAGGGACCTCGAATACCCGGCTCCGCGCCGGATGATGGCCTTCCTGGACAAGAAAGATTTTGATGGTCTCAAAAGTACCCTTGAATCCATGAATTACCCCGACCTTGGTTCGTCCCTCATTTCCCTTGTCGAATGCCGTGATCTTGCAGAATCTTTCGAAATTGCCGGAACGATCCCCGAAAAGGAACGCATTATCCGGACACTGGAAAATCTTGACGCTGCCGGTGTTTCCTACTCCCTGAATTTCGGGATTGCCCGGGGACTGGACTATTATACGGGCATGGTCTTCGAGGGATTTGCCGAGAACCTGGGTGCGGAGAACCAGATCCTTGGTGGCGGGGCATACCGCCTCGCCCATCTTTTCGGGGGGGATGATGTGGCATCCTGCGGTTTTGCCATAGGATTTGACCGGGTGATGGTCTCCCTCGGCGAGCTCCGTCAGGAAAAGGACACTGTCGTTGCCATTGTCTTCACGGACGAGGGTCGCCGGCACGCGCAGAAGGTTGCCGGAATGTTCCGTGCAGCCGGCATCCGTTCGGAGATGGACCTCATGGAGCGGGGACTGGGTGCCCAGCTTGCGCACGCCTCCCGATCGGCAGACTTTGCTGTCGTCGTCGGCCTGCGCGAGGCGGAATCCGGAACGGTCACGCTGCGGAACCTGCAGAGCGGTGAGCAGAAGATGCTGGATCTCCCTCAGCCATCGCCGAGGTGTCGTCTCATGGTGCTCGCTGACGAGCTGGCCAAGCAGCAGCGCAGCATCAGTGTAGCGGAATTCTTCGAGAAAAACAAGCACCTCCTTGGTTTTGATTCTCCCACCCGCGGGGTTATCACAACCATTAAGGAGGCCGTTGACAATGCGCTGGATGCCTGCGAGGAGGCGCAGGTCCTTCCGGACATTTTTATCAGCATAAAAAAAGTGACAAACGAGATCTTCCGGATCATCGTTGAGGACAATGGTCCCGGGATCGTTCCCGCCCAGGTGCCCTTTGTCTTTGGCAAACTCCTCTACGGCTCACGGTTCCACCAGATACGGCAGACCCGGGGCCAGCAGGGTATCGGTATCTCGGCAGCGGTCCGTCTATGCCAGCTGACCAGCGGCGTCCCTGCGGTCGTCATCTCACGGACAGGTCCCAAAGAGTCTGCTCACCGGTTCGAGATCCAGATCAGGATCGAAACAAACGAGCCCGATATCATCTCGCAGGGGCCGTTTGAATGGGACAGGATCCATGGGACACGGGTTCAGATCGAGTTCAGGAGCACGATGTCGGCAAAGAAGAAACTGCTGGAATATCTCCGGTACACGTCCGTGGTCAACCCGCACGCGCGCCTCCGGGTAGAACTCGATGAGGAATCCTTCACCTTTGAGAGGGTCAGCCAGGAGGTTATCGCCTGCCCGGTGGCAATATTGCCCCACCCTCATGGCATCGAGTTCGGCCAGCTGAAACGGATGGCATCTTCAAGCGACCTCACCCTCATCGATTTTCTGGTAGAATCGTTCAGCCGGGTAGGGAAGAAGAGCGCCCAGGAGATGTGCGAGCGGGCCGGGACTCAGGGGAAGCCTGAAGGTGAAGGGACTCTCTGCCGATGACCTGAAGAAACTCCTCACCGCCATGCAGGAGGTCGTGGTCCCTGCCCCGCCTGCGACCCAGTGCCTCTCTCCCATCGGCGAGGAGCTGATTCGCAGGGGACTTGAAAAGGAGTTCCCGATGGATTTTGTTGCAGCCCGGACCCGCCAGAGCTCGGTCTTCCGGGCATTCGTTCATGGTGGAGGCGGCGATCGGTTACGGGGGGAAATTACCGGCAGAAGGCAACGCGATCCTCCTGCGGTTCGCCAACCGCGTCCCGCTGATGTACCAGCAGGGAGCCTGCGCGATCACCGGTGCGGTCACCGGAATAAACTGGAAGTCCTATAACATCCCCCAGCAGGGCGGGTTTCCCGACGGGCCGGTACTCATCCTCGTGCACGTGGCCTCGACCAACGTGCCGTTCACCAGCGAGAGCAAGGACGCGATCGCCGCATCCCCGGAGATAGAAAAGGAGATCACCCTTGCCCTCCAGGATCTCGGGCGCGATCTCAAACTTTTCGTGTCCCGCAGGGATAAGAGCAAGGTGGCAGAAGACCGGGCCCGTGCAGTCTGCGCGATCATCCCCGAGATTGCGGCAAAAGTGAGCGAAATTGTGGAAAAACCTCTCGTCGACACCAGCCCTATCGAGGGCAAACTGATGCACAAACTGATTGCCAAGAAATGGAAACGCACGGGAACGGTAACCATCGGCCTGAATAACTATACCGGGCACGAGGGCGAACTCTCCGTCTATGATATCTCCGGTGATAACGCCGCGGATGCCGTCCCGAAAGCAGACTTTGTGACCGAGATGGACGGGCAGTTCACCAAGGTCTGGAAGGTCAACGTGGCTCCCCGGAAGACATGGCGTGTCACGTATGCCGGGAAAGGGCGGGGGTCTGCTCGAAATCCGGGGGATAGAGGACAATAAAAAGATGGTGGTGGACCTCGATGTCTAAAGAAGAGCTGGAGAGGAAGTCGATGGCCGCACTGCTCGGTATCGCCAGCGCCTGGTACGACCAGATGAAGGCAGGCGAGATCCCGTCCATCTCCCTTCCCACGCGGACGAAATACAATATCGAGTTTGACGATTCCAGCGAGGTCTGGAAGTACGGCGACAAGGAGAGCATGCGGACGGCTGCATCGGCAAAAAGTGCCACGCATCTCCTGAAGATGGCCTACGTGATCGGGTTTATCAAGCAGCGGCTGATCGAGAACCGCTCTTCAACGCTGAGGGAGATGTATTACATCTCGGAGGGCTGGAAACGGGCGAAGTTCGGGGCGCAGGACGAGAGCAATTTCCTGATCGAGGACCTCGAGATCCTCTCCGATGTCCCCCGGGAAGGGTTCCACCTCCATCCCGAGGAGAACGGGGCGTCCATCTACGGGCCGATGCGGATCCGGGAGGAGACCCGGCGGGGGATGAAGACGATCCACTGCCAGGACGATGTCGGGCAGGCGGGGTATACGATCCCCAACAACGTCGAGAATATCGAGTTCGTCGACCACGATGCAAAGTTCGTCATTGCCATCGAGACCGGTGGTATGTACGACCGTCTTATCGAGAACGGGTTTGACGAGGAGCATAATGCGATCCTCGTCCACCTGAAAGGCCAGCCGGCACGGTCGACCCGGCGGATGCTGAACAAGATCAGCTGCGACATGGGACCTGCCCGTCCTTGTTTTTACCGACGGTGACCCGTGGTCGTACCGCATCTATGCATCGGTTGCCTACGGTGCGATCAAGAGCGCCCACATGTCCGAGATCCTCGCAACCCCAAAGTCCCAGTTCCTCGGCCTGCAGCCCCGTGACATACGGGACTACAACCTCCCCTCGGACAAGCTGACGGAAAAGGATGTCGAGGCGCTCAAATCGGAACTCACCGACCCCCGGTTTGCCACCGATTACTGGAAGAAGGAGATCAACCTGCAGCTCGAGATGAACCTGAAATCAGAACAGCAGGCATTTGCCGCCCGGGGGCTGGACTTTGTCACGAAAAAGTATTTACCGGCGCGGCTGAGCGAGATGGGGATTATTTAGAATTTCTATCATGTCAGACAAGAAAATCACACCAAAAAAGGCGAGAGCATGAAAATTCATTTTGTCGGATATTTAATTGCGTTTGTAAAACAGGAGTTTGAACTTCTGCAAAAAGATCATACCGTAACAGCCTTTGATTTGGTAATTCACGCTTCATCATTCTGGCAAATCCCAAATTTTCTCATGTACGCTTTCCTCGACTGGAAAAAAGTGCGTAATTCCGATGCAGTTTGGATATGGGCTGCAGATTATCCTGCTATTCCCTTCATTGTTCTCGCAAAGATATTCAGAAAACCGATTATTGTGAATATAATGGGATTTGAAGTCTATGCAGCACCGGATATTGGATATGGAAATCAACTCGATCCGATTCGGGGCGCTGTATCACGGTGGATCCTGCGGAACGCAAACCAATGTATTACAATGAGTGAAGTATACAAACAGATTACAAATACCGTTGAACCAAACGCTAAAGTAATTGTCATAAATGGCTGGGTGGATACCACAATATGTGATGCCATCTTACCTGAAAAACACGGTATCATCACATCAGTCGGCAATTACAAAGTAGTCCACCTGGTAAAAGGCAT
This sequence comes from uncultured Methanoregulaceae archaeon, assembly GCA_963721245.1. GTDB lineage: Archaea > Halobacteriota > Methanomicrobia > Methanomicrobiales > Methanospirillaceae > Methanoregula. Next base: position 819,637 of record CAVRIL010000002.1, read on the forward strand.
TCCCATTTTCAATGCTGCAACAAAAGATATGGATTCAAACGTTATTGTAGGAAATATCAACAATTCTTACGAATCATTCATTGAGAAATTAAAACTGGCGAAAGTATATTGCCAGTTATCGTATACGGATCAATTTCCGCTCACTCTGCTTGAAGCAATGGCATGTGGTTGCATCCCCGTTGTGAGTGACAGAGGTGGGATGCCGGAAATGGTTGGTGATGCAGGATTCATTATCCCCTACGGGGATGTCGAAAAAACAAGAGAAGCAGTATGTCAGGCGGTAATGTCGGGTCCTGATGACATGAAATCTGTGAGGGACAGAGCAAGGTTTTTCTCGGTAGAGCGAAGAAACGCAGCGGTTAAAAAGATGCTGGATGAGATAGTCCCGGCTTCAGAATAAAGGAAAAATAACTTAATTCGTCCGTTCTATCCAAGTTATCCGAACTGGTAAATATTTTCAAAAGGGCTAAGCATGTCGCGAAGGGAATCCACCAAGGGAATTTTTGGAGACCAGTTGCTTATTTTCTGGATACGTGAAATGTCAGACTGTTGGGTTGGAATCTGGATCGGCGGTGAGGAATCTGGTAAATGCACGGAAAACTTCTCTCCAGTAATTACTTCAAGATATTCAATAACCTGAGAAATTTTACTTGCTTTTCCAGCTCCGATATTGAAAGATTTCCCGGCACAAACCTGTTCAAATTCCGGATGAGAAAGTATTGCCCAGTATCCTGCGACTGCATCACGGACATCGATGAAATCCCTGCTTGAAATAATCTCTGCAAGATCGATCCCTTTCCTGTCTCCTCTCCGAATCTGGATAATCTGCGAGATAATCCGGCCGCAGACGAATGACGAAGACTGCCCTGGTCCTACAAGATTGAAAGGGCGGGCAATCGCAATGGGAGATCCGCGGATCTGATGGTACATTGAGCACAGGGTTTCCTGAGCAGTCTTGCTGATACCATATTCACTGAGGGGTTTACAGGGCATATCTTCTGAAATCGGGAGATACCCGGCGTTTCCATATACAGCCGAAGAACTTACGATAAGAATTCTGCACCCGGCCTTAGTCACCAGGAGGGTATCAAGCAGATTCCTGGTTCCCACAACGTTAATTTCCAGCAGGTCGCTCAGATCGCCCTGGTTAAGTCCTGCGAGATGAATAACCCGATCGGGCGACACCGAAGAGATGCATGCTTCGAGCTGGTCAGGTTTAAGCAGATCCCCTTTGATAACATTAATACCAGTCCTGTCGATACCGGGGTGCAAACAGGAATGCACCAGACCTGTTAATTCGGTTTCCGGTGGTGAAATTTTTTGGAGGTACCGGAGCATCCATTTCCCGGTAAACCCGGATGCACCGGTAACGAGGACGTTCATGGAAGAAATCGATCTTTATATCTTTCAAATTCCTCGATTGAGCGAGCATAGTCATCCGGTCGCCCAATGTCAAGCCAGTAGCCCTTGTGGGGGTAACTGTACACCTCTTCCTGCTTTTCTATGAGCCTGTACATAAGTTGATCAAATCCAAAGGGAGTATTACCGGGGACATATTCGAGAATACTTTTTGAAAACACATACACTCCCATACTGACATTAAAATGATAGGTGGGTTTTTCGCGGAACGCGATAATCTTATGTTCGGAATCCTGCTCAAGAACTCCGAAATCAATATTCGTATCCCGCTGGTATGTTGCAACTGTTGCGATAGCATTACGTGTTTTGTGAAACTCAATGAGTTTTTTGTAATCAAGGTCGGTAAGAATATCACCATTCATTACAAGGAATGTATCATCAAGGTTTTTAACAAGACGAAGCGGGCCAATCGTCCCGAGAGGAGTTTCCTCGTGAGAATAATCAATCTTGAGTCCGAGTGTTTTATTGCTGTCCAGATAGGCATGAATCAACTCATGGAGATATCCCGTTGAAATAGAAATCCTGTTAAAACCATACCGCTTGAGTTGTCTTAAAATAACTTCGATAATCGGATAATCGCCAATCGGCATCAGTGGTTTGGGAAGTACTGTTGTATAGGGCAGCAACCGGCGTCCTTTTCCCCCTGCGAGAATAATTGCCTGCATCCTTCTTCACCACCTATACCGCGTAAACTCCTGGCTTATAGGATGAGATATGGTTTTTCATCCATTCAATCGTCTGGGAAAGTCCATCTTCAAGAGTACATTCTGGCTGCCAGCCTGTAAGTTTTAGCGCAAGTTTATTGTCACAAAGCAATTGCATAACCTCACTTTTTTCAGGGCGGACCCGCAGATCATCTCCGACAATCCTGATGTCTGGATTTATTTGTCTGATAATGATATCCGCAAGATCCCCGATAGTTATACCACGACCGGACCCTATGTTTATGGTTTTCCCCGTTGTTTTTTTGCTTTCAGCCATTTTGATAAATCCCTGTACGGTATCGGTCACATACGTCAGGTCACGTACTGGTGTAAGGGATCCCAGTCTTATCTGATCTGAAGTAAGAGCCTGCGTGATAATAGTCGGGATTACAGCACGTGTAGACTGACGTGGTCCGAATGTATTGAAGGGACGGATAATAGTGACCGGTACATCGAATGAATAAAAGAATGATTCCGCGATTTTATCCGCTCCAATCTTGCTCGCAGAATAGGGCGATTGCCCCTGAAGAGGATGCTTCTCATCGATGGGGGTATATTGGGCAGTCCCGTATACCTCGCTTGTGGAGGTATGAATTACCCGGTCAACCCCGGACTCGAGACATGCCTGCATGACGTTGAGTGTTCCTTTCACATTCGTATTGATATACGATTCAGGCGCTGCATACGAATAAGGTATACCAATGAGAGCTGCAAGATGAAAAACAATATTCTTTTCAGCTATGGTTTTTCTTACAAAAAGGCCATCGCTGATATCCCCCGCGACAACAGTAAGGTTTGGAGTTTTTTCATCGTAACGCCCTTCGAGCATTCCCCACTGATTCCGGGCATTGTAGTGAACAAATGCAGTGACATTAGCGCCCCGGTTCAGGAGGTCATCGACCAGGTGACTGCCAATGAAACCCCCCGCGCCGGTGACAACAACTTCTTTATCGCTCCATTTCATGGATTAACTCCCGTTTTTCATAAAAATTAATTATCATCTTTTCTATGCATTCACAATATTTCTTCCCCAGCTAGACAATAGTTTGCAACAATTTTTTTTATGTCCAGTAGTACAGGTAATTATTTTCACTCACTGGAAAAAAGAATCACTTTCCAGAGAAATTGTCTGGACGGGAAGAAGGCGGATCTTTGAAAAGAGCATTGAATGATTCCAGATCATTCTTTTCAATTTTTTTTTCAAATACTGTATACTCATTATATGCCAGTACGGTATTCTTAAAATAAGAAAAATTATTTTTTCGGATGAGCGATAATACGAGTGCGGACAGGAAAAAATGTACGGTAAACCATCGAAAATAGTATCTCCCTGCAAGAACACTTCCTGAAAATTTTTGCAGAGAATATTTTCGATAACCAAATATCATAGTGAGATTCCTTTTTGAAGGCAGGCGATCCTCCGGTGAAATTCTGTGTTTTAATCGTGCCTCCTTTGTAATGACAATTTTTCCCCCGTTTTTATATAACTGATGAGAAAATAAAATATCCTCCCCAAAAGCATATCGAACAAAATTTTCATCAAAAATTCCTCCTTCGCCGAAAACAGATTTCCGATATGCCATATTACATCCACTTAACCATTCCGTATTTCTGAAATTTTTGTTGGAGTGCATAACTATCGGCTGGAGTGCAACGCCGGTTTTTGTAAGACGAAAGCCGGATAGTGATACCGGAACAAGTGTCGGGAGAAGGAACCCGATCATTGCGAGGATCGGTTTTTCATACCACCGCCGGTTATGATATCCTTCGAGTATAAAACCGCCGACACCCACAACATCCGGTGACGAGATAAATGATTTTTGTATTGCTTCCAGATACGGTGGATCCAGGCTGACATCGTCGTCAAGAAATACAATAATATCAGTGTTGTCCGGAACATTTTTTATTCCAAAATTTCTTGCAGCCGGCAGTCCACTGTTCATTGGTTGAGGATGCATGTACATAACATTCGTCTGCAAATATGACGAATATTTTTTTGTTATTTTTTCTGCGGCGTCATTATTGCTGTCATCAACGATAAGGAGGGTATCAGGCAATAGCGTCTGAAAAGAAATTGAGTTTAAGGTAATATCCAAATCGGTGGAACGGTTTTTTGTACAAATTATTACTGCAACCTTTAAGGTCATGGCATTTCCCGTTTCGCCCAGATATCATTGGCCTTTTTACCGTTTAGAGTAAAAAATTGTTCCATGGAATGCATGTTATATTCGAATCCATGATTCAGGGATCAGGTCCTGGGTATTAATTTCGGGTCTATTGAACCATTTTTTTGGAGCAATGACAATTTTTTGTGGATTCCAGGAGAGCCAGGCGCCCCACCAGCTGAATGAACTGTTTGCAATTATATGGTGCTGACATAAACTCATTAATCGCAGGTCTTCATAGTCTTTTTCAGATCCATTAAAATCTATTATGGTCGTTGGGTACCCGGTTTCAAGATTTTCTTTTGCCCATGATGGATCGTCTGAAAAAACAAAAAATTGAGGGTTTTTACAATATCTTTCAACCTCTCTGACTGCCCTGCGATAATAGTCTTCAGAACAGATGCCATGGTATTCGGTTGTTACCGGATTTGATACGTAATCCCCTCTCCTGACATGAAGGCTCACTGCTTCACAGCACTTTATTGTATCGGCCATCTGTTTATTCTGATAATCAGGCTCCTCTGAAAAGGTGAAATCATCACGGATGATCTTTTCGATATCTTTAAAATATTTTTCACTCTGCCAATACCCTTGTAAATACATTCCGTCAGGACAATTCTTTAGTGAAGGATCGTACTGAAAGAACCGCTCCTTACATACCCTGCCCAGAGCAAATTTTAAATTACCGGAAGATCCCGCTCACTTCTGCCAGTTGCCCAGTAATAGTAAAATGGTAGAGACTGTAGGGCCTTTGAGGATCCCGTTTACAGAGAAGCTATGTCCAACAGTAACGGAACATCATGTCTTAACGATACCGCTCTTCCCACAGCATACTGGAACATTTGGTTCCCGATGCCCCCATTTAATTGAGTAATGATCATGTGTCGTGAAATAAACCAGGTGATTGCCGAATAGAAACAATCAGGGAATACTCAGAAATACATTTCACCACTACATTCATAAAGGTCATGCTGCCCGATATTGATCAGAATTTAAATTTCCTTGAACAGAAGAGTATTTCAATGGATAGAGCAGTATTGCATCAGATTTTTTAAAGATTAGCTTCCTCGTTATGATTATGAATTTTTTTATGGCCGATAATTTATTTAAAAGAGTCTATCCTCTAGTATAGTAGCGATTTATCTCCTTGGATTTTATTCAATTTTAGGGAATCTTCAAAACATTGGAATGCCGAATTCGGGATTATTGGAATGAGACGTTTTTGATAATTTAATTCATTGGATTGGCCTCTTAAAGAGTACAGATAGTCCAGATAACCCTGTATTTGTTGATAATATTTCGTAATTTCCTGTCGCTTCTAAAAACTCTTGTACAGCTTTGTATGGTCCAATATTGTAATTTGATTCAGATGACTGGCAGAATGTATCGTGAATTATTATTATCGGATTTTTTACTTTATCGAGTTTCCGTTCAGTTCACGTTTCACTGATAAAAAACTATGATCTCCGTCGAGAAAAAATAAAGGCCTGCTGATTTTTTGATTTTTCCGGTATATCTCAAGCGATACATCTAATCCGTCGCCCTGATGAAGAATATGCCAGTTCATATTATTCCTGGAGGACCGGAAAAACTCGAAAACGATTCCTGAAAACCTCTATCTCCGTCGATACTGATCGACAAGATCGTACCGGGTTCAAGATCTTCAGCAACCGGTCCATGATATCCCTCATGCGGAAAAACTCCTCGTTCAATGTCACAGAACGAGAAAACACGAGACCTACATCCTCGATAAAGGATATGACTCGGAAGATATTCACAGACTAATTCGAGATGATTTGAACGCTTATTCGCTTATCCCTGTCAGAACCAGAAAACGGAAACGGATATTCGGTGTCTATCGTCGAGAACTCGCCAGATCTTTCGACCAAACCCGGTATCATCAACGAAACAAGGTCGAAACTGTATTCTCCGTCCTTAAAAGAAAGTTCGGTGAAGCTCTGAAAGCACGAAAATTCCACGCGCAGATCAAAGAACTCAAAATTAAATTGATCCTCTACAACATCTCAAAAATTATTCTCGCGATCTTATCCAGATATATTATTCAGGCCTTTAACATATTTACCCCTCAGATTATGAGGATGTTCTTCATGGTCGATATCGTCAGGGAGATCGATTGAATGGATCTGGAAGGGGATTTGAAAATGTTTCCGGATTTCATAAAAAATTCTTGCAGATTTACCGACATTTGTTCCCCATTCAAAAATATAATCTGGTTTAAATTTGCATACAGTTGCTGTTAGGAGGAATTGCTCATTAATTGGAAAAGGCGTTGTCCCTACAATGGGAATTAATTCCCGAATTATAAAGTCAGAAATAATCCAATTATTTACTTCGAATTCAGAGCAATTCTGATTAATAGCTGGATCATGATATTTCCTCATAATCTTTTGATTAAAAGATATCGTCAATTTGTTTAACAAATTCATGAAAAACCTATTTAAATAATTTTAGATATAAATTTTCATATTTTTTTGCTATTTTCTCCCAACTGAACTGCTCCTGCCATATATTGAAACCTGCTTCCTGCATCGCAACTCGTTTTTTTGGATTATCGTACATGCCCTCAAGCAATTTTACTGATTGCCCGATATCCGCTCGTGAATATCCATTTTTATCTCTTGTTGTTGGAAGGAGTTCTCCGCTGTGTGACCATTCAATTATTTCTTTTGCATTTCCGACATCAGTTGTTAAAAAGGGTGTTTTTGATGCCATGCACTCAAAAAGAACGATAGGAGAACATTCGATATTTGATGGGAACAAAAAGAGGTCTGACGATTGATAGAGTGCGACAATCTGGTCACGGTCAAGGAAACGGACAGAAAAGGTTTTATTTTTCATTTTGTTTACCGGATTGATCCTGAATAACAATTCCTTGGCCTTACAGGAAAAATAACAGTATTTTGAAAATATTTCTCCGACAATCACAAATGTTGCATTCTTCAGATTCGACCGGCGGAATATTGCTATTGCCTCTGCATGGCCTTTCATTCCTGTATGGGACCCGACCTGTAAAATGAGAAACTGATGTACCGGAATTCCTAAATACTTACGGATATCAATTATCGCTTTCCTGGTAAATTCAAGTTCGGATGCACCATTCGGTATCATTGTGATTTTTTTTATATCGTTCTTTCGGGCAAATTCAATATCCTGGTACACGTCTGAAGAGAATATGTTCATATCATATTCTTTCATCCATGTTTTCATTTTTTCAAAGTAACCAGAATATTCCGGGAAATGCAAGGCCGAAAAACCGGTCGGGGCAAATACTTTTTTTGATTTTATATCTTTCAGCAGGGGCAGCATAAGATCTGTCGCCCATTGTTGTGCAGCAAAGTTGGTAATGATGTCAAAATCGGAATTCAGCAAAAAGTGCTGGTAGGTATCAACTTCCCCGTTTATTCCTCGTACAGAATTACCTGAAATGGCGAAATCCCGAATTGTAACCCCGTTTATCGAATGGGATTTTCGTTCCGGATGGCAGGAGGTCGCAACCGTGATCTGGTGACCCTGTTTGGCAAGATGTTCAGAGATCTGTTTTACTAATTCCTGCATCCCGCCCTTGGATGGTTCATATGATTCGACCGTGTGGAGGATTTTCATTCTTTATTTTTGTGGAGCAATGATAAATTAAAAATTCGACTATTCGTTATCAGCAATTCGTATGATTATGCTTAAATATTTTAAAACAATGCAATTAATCGCAATTGATATATTCTATTCGCCAATCTTAAAATTAATGCTGGGTATCCACTCCAGGTGGTTTTAATGATGTCATCTATAGTGTTTGTGAACTGATCAATTTCTTTATAGTAGTTATTACTATTTTTGAATAACAAATATCTCGGATAGTGAGAGAATGAATAGAGATTAATACATTTTATCTGATTGTTTGGGTCAACAATCCCAGGAATGTGTTTAATCATTTTTTTATTAGATGAATAGAAAATCGGCCCCTTTGAAATTACTCGTAATAAAAATAGAATATCCGCCCCAATCGCCAATGAACATTCTGAAAATGGTATATCTATAATTGCCGATCTTCTATACAATCCATAAATAATATTTGCTTTACAATATGCCCAATGATGTGATAATAAAAAAAATAAAAATGCATTATACTGATTTTTCTGTATAAACTTTGCAGGTATCCGTTTTAAATTGATTTTTGTATAATTTATGTCAACAAGGGTACATGCACATGATGTTAATACATATTGTCCGGTTCTGTGCAGTTTTTCAAGTTCTGAGATGTAATCCTGATCCCATTCATCGTCGTCCGCTGCCCACATGAAGTATTCGCCAGTAGCCTTTTCACGAACAAACTCAAAATTAAATGTTGATCCTCTATTCTCTCCTTGCCGATAATATAAAATCCGGCTGTCCATTGCCATAAACTCTCGGACCACCGTATCAGTCTCCGAACCTGGTGAACAATTATCAGAGACAATAATTTCCAGATTTTTGTAAGTCTGTGAAGTAATACAATCCAATGTCCGTCGCAGCCCGTCCGGTCTGTTATATGTGGGGATACCCACTGATACAAGTGGATTCTTGCTGACCGCATGACCGTTTACCGCACGCACTTTAGATAACCATCCGGACACGCGGTGATTAATAATTTATTCTCAAATCCCTTATCAATCACAAAGCGATTATTCTTTTTCAGGAATTCCCATACTGCAGTCTTTGGATTATTCCCTTTTCCCCAAGGGCGGTCTGCAGAGTATTCATTCGGCAAATCTTCCACAATCGTATCAAATACGACACAATAACTTCCTAGCGACACGAGTGGGGAATATGCTTCAAGTTCACGTAAAACGTGGTCATGCGTATGTAAGGAATCAAGACAGACTAAAATACTTTTTTCCCTTGTGCGTATCTACTAACTTTTTTAATCACACTTTTATCTATACTTGATCCCTCGATCATGGTGATTCGCTTAAACATCGGATGCTCTTCAATTTCATGCTTATTATGCTCTCTAATATCGATATCTATACCAATGACTTTACCGTTCCCCCCAAGCAACTCCAGCATTGATGCATAAAAGATTAATGAGCCCCCATGTGCAATACCGGTTTCAACGATGATATCCGGCCTAACATTCCAGATGATCTCCTGCATTACAACGATATCTTGAGGGTATTGGATGATTGGTCGTCCCATCCAGGAAAAATTATAGGAATATTTCGTTCGTATACTCTCATTCAGAAACGCCATCGATGCCTTCTGTAACTGTATATCGTATTCATAATTTTTAATACGATCTCCGCATTCCAATTGAAATTCTTCAATTTTATCCATGGATTTCCTCAAATTTTTTTTCCATTTGTTTTAAAATTATCACAATTTAAAATATTTTTCCACCACGAGATAGTTTTTATTATCCCTTCTTCAAGAGAATAGTTCTGACACCATCGAACTTCTTTTTCTAGTCGACTTGTATCGGCAACAATGACATGGAGGTTCATTCTCACGCGCAGGTAGATGCACCCAGTCGGATATCCTTCTCTTTTCCAAGAAGTCGGGCAATCTGTATAACAAGTTCTTTTACTGAAACCGGTTTTCCAGATCCAATATTAATAATCCCATTTACATCAGAATCGAGAATTGCTACAAATGCATCTGCAACATCCGCAACATACAAAAAATCCCGAATCTGATTTCCATGTGTGCACTGTGCAGGTTCATCTTTTAAGAGAGATTGGATAACCGACGGAACAAGTCGCGTTGGATATTCATAAGGTCCGTACAGGAAAGAAGATTCTCCCCCATGCGAAATCAAAATCTTTTTTATCTGCATATTTTTCACCAATCGATTGTAGTAGATGTTTACATGAGCCATAATACGTGGATGGAACTGTTGGAGTTAAGTTTTCATCGACAAGAACCATATCGCATGATCATATTCAAAACAGGTTCCGGCACATACGGCTCTTGTTCCTTCCGGATTCAGCAAATTCATTGAGAAGATGCAGACTGGAAACAAGCCAGTTAAAATTGTTAATTGATTCAAGATATGATCCCGGTGTAACATCCCATGCAAGATGAAGTAAATATGTGGGTGAAAAAGAGTCGAACAATTTTTTAACATCATTTCTATTCAAAAGATCTGCCTGGTGCCATGTCACGTGTTTCTCATCAGATAATGTGTCAGGTTTTGTTGTACGATAGATACAATGAACATCAAAACCCCTCTCGACAAGTGGCAGTATGGCATGCCTGCCAATAAAACCGGATGCACCCGTGAGAAGAACCTGTTTCATAGCTTAAAATCCTCATAGTTTTTATCTTTTTCAGATATAATCATGTCAGGAACCGGCCAGACAATTCCTATTGACGGATCATTCCATCGTATGCCCCTTGCACATTCCGGATGATAATACTTCTCCCATCTGATGGTCCACAATACAATTGTCTTCAAGCGTCTGGAAACCATGAGCACATCCTTTTGGAATGTATAGCATCCGGTTTGAATCTTATCGCGATAATTTCTCAGCATGCCATTGGCAGATAGGTTGGTGAATCTCTCCGCAAATCTACAACAACATCATAGATCGATCCTTTGGTGCAGGATACAATCTTTGCCTCTTCAAATGGTGGACCTGGTAATGCATCCCCCGCAGTGTCCCTTTTTTTTGTTGTAGGAAATGTTGCACTGGACAATATCTGTATCAAGTCCGTGTTTCTGGAATTCTTCTTTACAGAATGACCGTGCAAAAAATCCCCGTTCATCCGTGAGAAGTTCTGGTTCGATGATATACACACCTTTGATCTTTGTCTCGGTAAAGATCATGCATCGATCACCTGCAATTCGGGAATTGGAATAATGAATTTCCCCCCCCATGTCATGGACATAATGATAGTTGCTCCATGATCTCTTCTTTGATATTCCATGGCAGGATCAGGATATAATCCGGTTTATCGATTCTTATCTGGTCCGGGTGCCTGATGGGAATATGCGTACCAGGCAGGAATAGAATTCTGCTTGTGCGGATTTGCATCAACCGTATAATCGAGGAAATCAGTCCTGATCCCACAGTAATTCAGGAGTGTGTTTCCTTTCGCAGGTGCACCATAACCCACAATGGTTTTTCCTTCGTTTTTTGCGCCGATAAGACACTCGAGCAATGCTCTCTTGGTTGTCTCGACCTTTCCACGGAAGTTTTCATAGGTAGACGGATCACACAATCCTGCTCTTCTTTCTGTCTCCAGCATTTCTGCGATGTGGGAAGATATTTATTGTCTTATCATCCAGATGTTTTGCATAAATCCGAAGTGATCCGCCATGAGTGGGAAGTTCATCGACATCAAAAATTTCGAGATGGTGTGCATTGAAAAGATATTGGACGGCATGAAGAGAAAGATATGAGTAATGCTCCTGGTAGATCGTATCAAACTGGTTATTCTCCATCAGTTTCATAAGATGGGGAAATTCCATGGTGATAATGCCCTGAGGCTTCAGGCCGATACGGAGTCCCTTCGACAAAATCATTCAGGTCAGGGTTATGGGCAAGAACATTATTACCAATGATGAGATCTGCCAGATGCGAAGTTCTTGCCATTTCCTGTTGCATATGCTGTATTGAAAAAGGTAATATCGGTTGGTATACCTTTACCTGTCGCAATTTCGGCCGTATTTTTTGACGGCTCTACACCCTGTACCGGAATACTGTATTTTTTAAAATACTGAAGGAGATATCCGTCATTGCTTGCAATCTCCATCACCAGAGATTTTTTGTTCAGCCCGAATCGTTCCACCATCATGTCCACATAGGACTTGCAGTGTGCCAGCCAGTCTGGATGAATAGGATGAGAAATACGCATAATCCGTTGAAAAAATATGTTCCGGTGTTTCGAATTCATCCAGTTGAACAAGATGGCAGTGAGGGCAATAATAGATCTCGAGCGGGATAATATGGTTCCGGTTTGTGGACATCCTTTTCAGAAAGATACGCGTTAGACAGGGGGGAATTGCCCAGGTCCAGAAATGGCGGGGGTAATCGTCTTCCGCAGGATCGACAGTATTCCATGGTCACACCCTGATTCGCTGAATATTCATATATTCGTCAATATGAGCAGATCGCTGATTATAAACTGCCTCTTCTGACAACCCCTCAATCCGGTATTCATCAACCGTGAACTGCATAGACTTTTTTAATGAAAGTACCGGATTCCAGTTCAGCAGATGTACCGCCTTGTTTATGTCCAGAACGAGCATATTCGACTCCTTGTTTTTCGGTTGAGATTCTTTGATATGGTACATTCCGCTGCCCCATTGACAGATGATCTCCTTTACAAGATCTTCAACTGTCACCGCATTGCAAGGATAAGGACCAAAATTCCACGGACCAGAAAATGTTTTTCCATCTGTTCCGGAGAGTGCACTGCCGAGTAAAAGATATCCGTAGAGTGGTTCCAGCACATGCTGCCATGGGCGTACCGAATGCGGATTCCGGAGTTCGATGGAGCGGTTGCATCTCAATGATCGAATGCAGTCCGGAATGATCCGGTTCTCTGACCAGTCCCCGCCGCCAATAACATTCCCGGCACGAACCGATGCTACGGCCGGAGAATTCTCTTCCTGGAAAAATGATCGGATATACGATGAGATGAGGATTTCAGCGGCACCTTTTGATGCACTGTAGGGATCCTTCCCTCCCAGAGGATCGGATTCCCGGTATCCGTGAACCCACTCACGGTTTTCATAACACTTGTCGCTTGTTACCATCACGGCAGCTTTTATTCCGGGATTTTTCCGGATCACTTCAAGAATATTCAGGGTTCCGGTTACATTGGTAGTAAAGGTCTGGTGGGGATCCTTGTAGGAGTCAAGCACGAGAGCCTGAGCTGCCAGGTGAAAAACAAAATCCGGTCTGGATTCCCTGATTGCATCTGAAAGTACTGGTAAGATCCCGAATGTCTCCATTGATATGATCGATCTTTGAATGAAGGCCACATACGGTGAAATTATCCTCACGGGTTTTTGGCGGTAACCCAAAACCGGTAACCCGGGCACCGAGTTTCAGTAACCAGATCGCAAGCCATGACCCTTTGAATCCCGTATCTCCGGTAATTAAGACCTTTTTTCCCGAATAATTGTTCAAGGAGAAAGGATTCATTGCCAAATCTTCCAGAATGCCTTATTTTCATCCCATATTTTATTCAGGTAATCCATATCACGGAGGGTGTCCATACACGCCCAGGATCCACGATGCTTGTATACCATTAATTCTCCTTCATTAGCAAGGATTTCAAGAGGTCCAAACTCAAAATCACAATTTTCATCCGGAGTGAGATAATCAAAAATTTTCCGGTTAAATACGAAAAAACCGCCATTAATATATTCTGATCCTGAACTGGGTTTCTCACTGAACCTTTCAACACGGTCACCATTAATTTTTAATTCTCCGAATCGTGCTGCCGCATTTACTCCTGTAACCGTGGCAATTTTTCCATGACGGCGATGGAACTCCAGAAGTTCTGGAATATTAATATCGGAGAGTCCGTCCCCATAGGTCAGCATAAATTCATCATTTTTTATATATTTCTCAACTCTTTTGATCCTTGCCCCTTTCAAGGATTTTTCACCGGTATTTGCAAGAGTTACCTTCCAGTCATTTTCTTTGACGTCATTGTGGAAAACACAGGTATTCTGGGGATTGCCCAGTTCTATTGTAACATCACTGTCCATCAATTCATAATGATAAAAATATTCCTTGATCATTTCACCTTTATACCCGAGAGCAAGAATAAAATCTTTGAATCCATGAGATGCATAAATTTTCATGATATGCCAGAGGATCGGGCGGGTTCCGATTTTTACCATAGGTTTTGGGCGAAATTCCGTCTCTTCCTTAAGTCTGGTTCCGAGTCCACCACACAAAATGACAACTTGCATATAAGCACCGGTTTACTGGTATATTGGATTTTATCAGGATAATAATTTGTTTTCCCTTTAACCGGAACTTTTAATTCCGGGATTGTCTTTGAATCTGCGATACAATTTTTCACGGCCAGAATATCTTTGTCAAGAATAACTTTCCTGGAAAAGCATCACGTCTGAATAATAAGGAGAGTCACTGGAATAGATTACATTGGGAAAAAGATTACCTGAAATCGGCAGGGCATTGATTTTCAGGTTTCTAAAGATAAAATATTCCTCGTTGAGTATCTTTGCATCAGAAGAATGCAGTTTCATAAAAATCCTGGCCATGGAATCCCAAGGTTGACGCTCAGATTTTTGAGTTCATCGTGAATTTCCCTGTCCAGTTTAAATAAAACCCCTATGTAAATTCCTGCTCCAGCGATAACTACGGCTAAAACAGCGGCAATATGAGTAAGTGGCAGGAGAAAATGAATAAAAAGAAGGAAAACAGCCCATGCATCCTGCTGCATAGAGCATATTTTTTACCGGCTCATATTCGAATTTTATTGAAATAATCCGGGAAAGGAGAATGAGGGCACCAAGTGCATTGAGTGTCATTGCAATAAGCGTTGCGATTGCGGCCCCGGTGATTCCCAAAACCGGAATAAGGACGAGGTCAAGGAGGATGTTTGCAATTGCTGCAATGACAGTTATCCAGAAGGCATCTTTTGGGCGGTTGAGTGCATTCAGGCTCATCGTTCCAAGAAACATAAAGACATTGACAACCTGTACAAGCAGGAGGAAATAAAGGGCAGATGTCCCCGCAGTAAAAGAAGCTCCATAAAGGTAGTAAAGGAGACGCTCCCCCAAAATCAATCCGCCAATGCAGGTCGGTATTGCCAGAAAAAGGGAATAGGTAAATGCCCTCGCCAGAGGAATTTTCAATTTCTGTGATTTGTCCTGTGCTCCCCAGGTGCTAATTTTTGGATAGAGAACGGTATGGAAAGCCATTGTCGTGAATGTAGCAACTGATGTGAGCTGGAATGCGGTGCGATAGATTCCAACATCAGCATTACTCATAAAATATCCAATGAGGATTGTATCGGCATAGCAGAATACCAATGAACCACTCGCGGTCAGAAAGATCCAGAAGGAGAAGCTTGACAGGCTTTTCAGATGCGATACCCTGAACCGGACCAGTTTTAAATCGAGATACCAGAAATTTGCAATCCCCCCGGCAATTAAACCAGCGACAAATCCTCCTGTAAGTCCGGCAATACCAAATCCAAAAAAGACTGCAGCGATTTGAAAAAGAGTTCGTCAGGAATGCATCCAGAAAATTACTTATCTGTTGTATCCCAACCTTTCCGGAACCATATATCCCTATGCCGGTACAATTTGAAAAAACTGAAACAATGAGAGCTAAAAGAAGCCAGAAAAAAATTCCTGAGGAGGTGGCATCCTTAAGGAAGGGTTCTGCCCAGAGAAGCACCGTGACCGATACTGCAAGAAGTGCAATCCTGATAAAAACAAAAGCGGAAAAATATTCATCCTGTTCTTCCCCTTCAGATATCCTTTTGACTGCTGCTCCTCCAAATCCCCCATCACCGACAAGATTAAAAATCCCGAAATATGCAAGGAACAGGAAGTATGCGCCAAGAGGGGCAGGTCCCAGGGCATGTGCAAAATATATTGTTGAGAGAAAACCAACAATTGTCAGACTGATGGTTGAGACGACAGTAAATCATACTCTGTCGCTGGATTGAGCTGATATTCATAAGGCGGGAGATGAAAAGGGACTCGGAAAGCACATAGTAACATTGTTGAGAAAATTGTTAATGATTTCGTGAGATCTCCGCACTCTCCCACAGACAAAAATTCCCTGGGTTTTGATCGGTAAAATCAGCTGGTAACCCCAGGATCCGCCGAGCCCCGGAGAGGCCCTGAGGCGGGGTGACTATCAAAAATTTTAGGACTATTATTCTTTGTAGGAATCAGACTCCACGCATTTGCACAACGGAGTACCTGCGATTCCAAAATCCTGTAGCTCTTCATGAAATAACTCAATTTGGACCGCGATTTTACGGCTGTAATAATCCATCTTTTTCTCTCTCTATTTTCATTCAGGCAAACTACTGTCCTTTACATCTTTCTCAACCGGGTTCAGCAGTGGTCTGCACCATCATCATGAACGGGGTGCCCATGAGGTGCGTCATACCACTCAATCGTTCTTTGCAATCCTTCCCGGAACGGCATCGTTGCCTTAAACCCGAACTCCTTTTCTGCCCGCTCACATCCAGGCTGCGTTTCGGCTGGCCATCCGGTTTTGAGGTATCCCAATGAATTTCACCGGTAAATCCTGTCAATTCCTGGATGAGATCCACAAGATCCCGGATCGTGATTTCCATCCCGGCTCCAAGGTTTACCGGATCCGGTTTGTTGTATTGTTCAGTAGCAAGAATAATTCCCCGGGCAGCATCATCCACGTACAGGAATTCACGGGATGCCGAACCGGTCCCCCACACTTCCACCATGGGTGAATGATTTCTCTTTGCATCGGTGAACTTTTTGATGAGTGCCGGAATAACATGAGAACTTTCAGGATTAAAGTTATCTCCCGGTCCGTACAGGTTCACCGGGAGGAGATAAATTGAATTGAACCCATATTGCTGCCGGTATGCCTGTGACTGGACAAGGAGCATTTTTTTTGCCAGTCCATAGGGAGCATTGGTCTCTTCAGGATACCCATTCCAGAGATCCTCTTCCCGGAAGGGCACCGGAGTGAATTTCGGGTAGGCACAGATAGTCCCGACAATAACACACTTTTCTACTTCTGCCTGCCGTGCCGCCTCGATCATCTGGATTCCCATGATCGCATTATCATAAAAAAGCTGTGCCGGATAATTCTGGTTGAACCCGATTCCCCCGACTTTTGCGGCCAGGTGAATCACGATATCGCAGTCTTTTGCAACCTTGCGACAGTTTTCCCATTTCCGCAGATCGATCTCCCTGCTGCGGGGAATCTGGATATTTTCCTGTGCGGACACCTTTTTCGAGAAGCTGGTTTACGACCTGCGATCCAAAAAAACCAGCACCACCGGTGATGAGAATTTTTTTACCTGACCAGAATGTCATAGGCATATCCCGATATTATTGGATTATGATAATACCAGTATCTTCTGGTAATAACAGAATTATTGATATACTTCCTTTTTGTATGCATTCATGTGCGGAGATTCCGTCATCCGTGACATCAATCTGCTTTCCACCAGCGGTCCGGGAATTTTGACGATATTATTTTATCCGCCTCACCGATCGGTTCCAGTCCCGCCGCCTTCATATCAGCATCTACCATGATTTTTACCAGGTCCGCGAATTTTATCGCCGGTTTCCAGCCAAGGATCTTTTCGGATTTTTTCGGGTTCGCGATAAGGACATCAACTTCAGTCGGGCGGAAATATTTCGGATCGATCTTTACATGTTTTTCTGTGTCAAGTCCCGCATAGGCAAATGCTTCATGCAGGAACTCGCGGACCGAATGGGTCTCTCCTGTGCCAATGACAAAATCATCAGGTTTCTCCTGCTGCAGGATCCGCCACATGCATTCGACATATTCCGGGGCAAATCCCCAGTCCCGCTTTGCATCGAGATTCCCCAGGTACAGGAATTTGTCCTTTCCGCAGATGATCCGTGCAATGGCACGGGTGATCTTGCGGGTGACAAAGGTCTCTCCCCGGCGGGGGGATTCATGGTTGAACAGAATACCATTGGACGCAAAGAGATTATATCCCTCGCGGTAATTCCGGGTCATCCAGTAGGAATACACCTTGGCACAGGCATACGGACTCCTCGGATGAAATACCGTATCTTCCCTCTGGGGAGGATTTGCTGCACCGAACATCTCGCTGGAGGAGGCCTGGTAGAATTTTACTCGGGTTTTCTCAACGCCGTATTGCTTCGAGGATCCGGGTAGTTCCCAGTGCAGTAACATTCCTGGTATATTCCGGGGTATCAAAACTGACCCGGACATGGCTCTGTGCCCCGAGGTGGTATATCTCATCCGGGCGGATATTATACATGATATTTGATATCTGTTCTGAGTCGGAGAGATCTCCATAATGTAAAAACAGCCGTGCCTGCGTATCGTGCGGATCGATATAGATGGAATCAATCCTGCTGGTATTGAAGGTCGAAGATCGTCGTATCAGCCCATGGACTTCATAGCCTTTTGACAGGAGCAGTTCCGCAAGGTAGGATCCATCCTGCCCGGTTATTCCTGTGATGAATGCTTTTTTTCCCATGATATGTCCCGTACCTGTACTAATTTACCATGAGAAAATTTGAATCTATTGTGGTTTACTCTAAAAAAGAAAACAAAGCAGATATCTATCGTAAGCCTCAGCCGTGATTTGAACACGGGACCTGCTGATTACAAGTCAGCCGCTCTGCCAACTAAGCCACTGAGGCGCCATAGTAATTTTGACATTTGATAGTAAAAAAGATGGTGCTCAGATTTCTTCGATTCCTCAGACTATCAAGGGAATTGTTCCCTGTTCAGTAATGGAAAATCGATACTTTCCTGCTCTATTGTTCCGTCACACGGGTCTTCCCAAACACCTTATACGCACAAGGAACTGAGTAATTTATACAGATGGCACAGCTGACCGTGGATATCGGAGGAAGCCCCGGTATCAACTGCCGCGGATTTTGCGAATACTGTTATTTTAAGAAAGTGCGTGGTGTTCAGCCACTGGGATGCAGGTATTGCCTGCCATTCAAAAAAGGATGCGATTACTGTACCCGTGGGATCCGGGAAGAGTACAGCGGGTTCAAGGATCTCAAGACCATTGCAGATGAGACGCTTGCAAACCTGCAGGCAAAAGAGCGGAGATCTTGAACGGATCACGATCAGCGGCGGCGGGGACCCGAGCTGTTATCCCCGGTTTGAAGAATTGATCGAACTTCTCGGCAGCATGGAAGCCCCTCTCCATATCGGGTACACGAGCGGTAAGGGCTGGGATGATCCGGCTATTGCAGATCTGCTTATCGACAACGGACTTTCTGAAATCTCTTTTACGGTCTTTGCAACCGACCCTGCTCTTCGGAAACGCTACATGCACGATCCAACTCCTGAGGTCTCGTCTGGCAATTCTCGAAAAATTGTGCGGGAACGTGCGATGTGTATGCTGCGGCGGTGATCCTCC
The DNA here is from genome assembly GCA_963721245.1 of uncultured Methanoregulaceae archaeon. GTDB lineage: Archaea > Halobacteriota > Methanomicrobia > Methanomicrobiales > Methanospirillaceae > Methanoregula. Next base: position 839,021 of record CAVRIL010000002.1, read on the forward strand.
CGGGGATCAATGACGGTGCGGTGCTCGAACAGACCTGTGAATGGCTCCAGGACCGGGGGGCAAAGGGTATAATCCTGATGCGGTTTGCCAATACAACGGAGCAGGGGCTTGATCCTTGGGAATGGTCCGATAATCAAGAACCAGGAAGTCCAGACCGTTGAATCCTTCCGGGATCTCATATCAGATTTGAACAGAAGGTTCACGATGAAAATCTCCGGGACCCCGCTGTGGGACCCGGAGATCGGTTCACCTTTTGCAATCCTGAATGAACCGGACCTTCTGGAGAAACTTCCCCGTGTGCAGCGCAGGGCAACGGTCATCAGCGGGAGCATTGCAGCCCCTTTTATTGAAAAAGTTCTGGTTTCACGCGGGTCCCAGGTTCCCGTGATTCCGGTGAAAAAAGAGATTGCCTGCTTAATAACGATCGATGATCTTCGCCACCTGGATCTTCGGGCTCTTGAACCAACGGTGATTATCCCCGGGCGGGCCTTTGTGCAGGATGCTGAAGCAGAGGAAGTGCTCTGCAGGGATGGTATCGATCGCACTATCCTGAGCGGTCCGGAAATGCTGACTGCCGATGCCGAAACAAGCATGGGGATGACCCGGAACAGGTCCTTTCAATGGAAATGGACGGATTTGCCGATTTAATCAACCTGATAAACCAGAATGGGCGGTAAGAAGGATTGCTGATTTTCGGGTCTGAAACATTAAAAATAAAATGTGAATTTATATCAGTGCTGCAGTGATCCCAATCACACCGGACTGGATGATTACTGCAACGGCAATGATTACCCCGCCCATCTCGAGGGCGACAGCAACATTGCCTTTTTTGATCTCTTCGAACTCTTCGACACCTTTTGTCAGTTTGTCAAGGATGTTCAGGGCAAGATAGATGGCTCCGACGGCAAGCACGATCCCGAGGATGAGCTGGACAAATGCAACGCCGATAGCCAGCAGCCCGTCAACAGACAGGATCCCGACGCTGAGCGCCTTATTGATACCAACGGATAAGTCCGGAAACACCGGACTGGACGACTAGAGCAATTGCGACAAATACCGATGCAACAATAATCCCGACTGCGGCATTCCCTTTTGCAAGTTCTTTTTCCTCATCGATGCTCTTGGTGATCTTGCCGAGAACGGCAAATCCGATATACAGTGCCAGGACGGCAAAGATAATCGAGATAAGTAACTGGATTAATCCTACAACTGCATTTGCCAAAAGCATATTTACACCTCATTTTACGTAATTTTGTTTGACGAAAGGGTAAATAAATATATCGTCAGAAGAACAGGAATCAAAGACAGAGATTTCGTGGAGAAATGACAATCTGGATATAGAACAGGGACGTATTGTAAAAACGGGAATGAAGAAATGCGCTGAAAGATCCGGAATGCTGCGGGAGGGTTACGATCCCCCGATCTCCAGATCTCTCAAAGCCATGAAACGCATAAATCGCGTTCATAAACCCTATGAGTCTGGCGCCCTAACCAGCTAGGCCACCGCAGCACAAAAGTGCATAATAAAAACACCGTAAAAACTATTAAAGGTTCTGATAACCGCGTTTTACCAGAACATCAGTCCTTTTTCTGCTGCAGGTACATGTTTACCGCTGCGGATATTGCAGCAACTTTTTTTCCCTGCTCAAATGACCCGGCGAGTGTCTGCATCCGGGTCTCCTCATCACGCGTGTACCGGTCAAGGGTCGTGAGGATATGCTCTTCCTGCAGGAAGTGCGTATGGGTATTTCCTTCCACAAACTGCTGGTTGTTCATGATCGCGTAATGGAGGGGGAGCGTTGTTTTGATCCCGAGGATAATATATTCGGAAATGGCACGTCGCATCCGTTTTATCGCTTCCAGCCGCGTGCTGTCCCAGGCACAGAGTTTTGCGATCATCGAATCGTAATTCGGGGGGATGGTATACCCCATGTGGATCCCGCTGTCGATCCGTATACCGGGACCTCCCGGGGAACGGTACCGGATGATCTTTCCCGGGTCGGCGGCGAAGTTATTGAGCGGATCTTCGGCATTGATCCGGCATTCGATGGCATGACCGCGGATGGAGAGGTCTTTCTGCTCGAAGGGCAGGGATTCCCCCGCGGCAATCGCGATCTGCTGCTTTACGATATCGACACCGGTAATGAATTCCGTGATGGTATGTTCGACCTGGAGACGGGTATTCATCTCCATGAAATAATAATTCCCCTGGCTGTACAGGAATTCAACAGTCCCCGCATTGGTATATTCTGATGCTTCGGCAACCTTGAGTGCAGACTCTGACATCCGCTCACGCAGCTCCGGGGTCATGATGGGAGAGGGAGCCTCTTCGATCAGTTTCTGGTGACGGCGCTGGATGGAACATTCCCGGTCATAGAGGTGGACAGCATTGCCGTGCTCATCGGCAAGCACCTGGAACTCGATATGCCGGGGTTTGACCAGGTATTTCTCGATAAAGACCGTGGCGTCGCCGAATGCGGACTGGGCGATGCGCATGCTTGCCGCGATCGCCTCCTCAAGGGATTTCTCGTCATTGACGATCTGCATGCCGATGCCCCCGCCCCCCGCGGACTGGCCTTGACAATCACCGGGTAACCGATCTCGGCGGCAACGTTTTTTGCGTCATCGATGTCCTTTATCGCCATCGGTTCCGGGAACAACCGGGACACCGGCCTCCTTCATCATCTGTTTGCTGCCGATCTTCGATCCCATTGCCCTGATGGTCTTCCAGCCGGGCCCGACAAAAATCACATTTTCATCCAGGCAGATCTTGGCAAACCGGTAGTTCTCCGCAAGAAACCCATAACCCGGGATGGACCGCCTCCGCCCCGCTCTTTTTGGCGATATCGATGATCCGCTCCATGTTCAGGTAACTTTTCGAGGGGTGGGCTTCCCCGACATGAAACGCCTCATCCGCATATTTGACATGGAGTGCATTTTTATCGGCAGATGAATAGATCGCCACCGTCTCGATATCGAGCTCCCGGCATGCCCGCATGACACGGATGGCAATCTCTCCCCGGTTTGCAATCAGGAGTTTTTCAAAATATTTCATTGCACCACCAGCAGGACGTCTCCGTTCTGGACGACATCGCCGGTATCCACAAAGATCTCGGTGACCTTGCCGTCCACCGGGCTGTGTATGGGGTTTTCCATCTTCATGGCCTCAAGCACGAGGAGGGTATCGCCCTTCTTCACCGATGCGCCACGGTTCACCAGTACCTGGAGCACCATCCCCTGCATATTGCTCTTGATACCCCCGGCAAACTCCCCGCGGGGGATCTTCTGGGGGGTGACTCCCGTCACTTCAACTTTGCTTCCCCCGACAGAGACGATACGGACGGAGAAGACTTCGCCGTCCACTTCGACTTCCATCTGGCTCGGCATCTGGGATGCAGGTTTCTGCGACGGACTGTTTCTTGGGGATCTCTTCCAGTGACCGCTCCCTTTGAGGAATGAGGGGGCGATTGCCGGGTACAGGATATAGGTCAGGATGTCCTCTTCCTTTTTCACGAGTCCTGCCTTCTCTGCCTCCTGCTTTCATCTTCTCGTAGGCAGGTTCGAGCAGGTCGGCCGGGCGGACGGTAATCACCGTCATCATCGCCAATGATGAGCTTCCGGATCTCGTCGCTGACCGGTGCCGGTGATTTCCCGTACAGCCCGTGGACATAGTCTTTGACTTCCTTGGTGACATTCCGGTAGCGCTGCCCGTTCACCAGCACGTTCAGCACCGCCTGGGTCCCGACAATCTGGCTGGTCGGGGTGACAAGCGGCGGGATAGCCGAGATCCTTTCTTACCCGCGGGATTTCTGCCAGCACGTCGTCCATCCGGTTCGAGGGCGTCCTGCTCCTGCAGCTGGGAGACGAGATTGGAGATCATGCCACCGGGCAGCTGGTAGAGGAGGACATCGCTGTCAACACGTTCCGATATCGGGTTGAGCAGGCCGGCATATTTTTCCCTGATCTGTATGCAGATATTGCGGACCGCCCTGAGTTTGATAAGGTCGATACCCGTGTCTCTCGTGGTGTGCCGATGAGCGATGCAACGACGCTTTCGGTCGGTGGCTGGGATGTACCCATGGAAAACGGGGACATGGCAGTATCGAGGATGTCAACCCCCGCCTCTATCGCAGCCTGGTAACTCATCGGCGCGATGCCGCTGGTTGAATGACTGTGCAGGCAGACCTTTACATCCACCGCCTTTTTGATACCGGCAATCAGCTCCCGTGCTGCCCCCGGCATGATAAGCCCGGCCATATCCTTGATGCAGATGGAGTCGCATTCATGTGCATAGAGTTCTTTTGCCATGCTCGATGAATGTCTGGGTGGTATGGACCGGGCTTGTTGTATAGGAGATCGCTCCCTGCAGGTGGGCCCCGACGTTTTTTACCTGGTCCATTGACCGTTTCATATTCCGTGATATCGTTCAGTGCATCGAATACGCGGAAGATATCGACCCCGTTTTTATGGGCCGCAGCAACAAATCTGTCCACCACATCATCGGGATAATGGCGGTACCCGACAAGGTTCTGGCCGCGGAGGAGCATCTGGATCGGCGTATGCTTCAGTTCAGCCTTTAAGGACCTGAGCCGGTCCCACGGGATCGTCGTTCAGAGACCGTATGCAGGTATCAAACGTTGCACCCCCCCATGCTTCGACGGAAAAAAAACCGCAGGGATCCATCTCCCGTGCAAGAGGGAGCATGTCCTCGGTACGGAGCCGTTGTCGCTATGAGCGACTGGTGGGCATCCCGCAGGGTTGTATCGGTGATGGAGACTTTTTCGGGAGAGGCAGTTCGCATGAGGATCCTCAGGGCTGTCGCAGGATCATAATAAGCCTCTCAAAACTTCATCGGTAAAGTATAAAAAATTCACTAACTGGTAATAGTGCAAAAAATACCACGCACACCGCAAACAGTCCTGCAACACTGATCCCAAGGCTTTGTCACAAATTCCGGATACCATACCCCTCCTGAACGGTAGCCGCGGATGGCAAGCAGCTCCGCGGACTCCTCTGCCCGGGCAAGTGCACCATGGACAAGGATCACGCCGGCAGGAATAAGACTGCGTATTCCCCATCGCATACCCTTGATCCTCGCTGCCAGACGGATCCGTTCGAAGTCGGCGGTAATACATGAGAGGGACTGCATCCCCATCTCGGCAACAAGACCGAGGTCAAACCCGGCCCTGTCGCCAAACAGCCAGACACTAGTAGTCGAGAAATTCTCCCGGTTGCTGCTCGGAATAGAGCCACATGCCGATAAGGATGATGACGGTCATCCGGATGAAAGTACGAAAGGCCATTCCCGCCGAAAAGTTCCAGCACAAGGCTGAAAAAACCGGTCATCAGCAGTAGACGGGACAACCAGCCGGATCTTTTGTATGAGCGTGATACCCGGAGTAAAGACCAGCCACCACAGGAATGCAAAGACTGCACCCTGGACACTGATGAACGCTGCAACCGAGAGGATCGCCGCAGCAGCAATTCTTATCCTTGGATCCTGCATGCCGCCTCCAGAAGATCCTGACTGGGAAATATTATCTGGCAGTAATCCGAGAGCAATGCAGTTTTTGTACTGGTGCCGGGACGATGGTGCCAGGTTCAGCAACGCATCAGGGGGTCTGCCGCAGTCGTACAGCCTCCCGTCCTCAATCTCCCATATCCTGGAAACCCGGGGGAGGATGTCCTGCTCGTGGGTGAACAATAATTGTGATGCCACGGGATCTCCTGTTCAAGGGTCGAACATAATCTTGCTTTTTCTTCGCAGTCAAGCGAACTGAATGGTTCATCAAGCAGCAGCAGGTCATAGTCTTTTGAAAGTACGCACGCCAGGTGAAGGCGTTTGAGTTCACCCCTGCTCAGGGACAACGGGGATGTGTTTCTCCGACCCGTCAGCCCGGCATCCGCAAGGATCTCTATCAGCAGGAGCCCCCCAGGATGCACATTCCTCCTGCGAGGGTACGCCCGGTGACGTGAAGTTCCGGGAACTGAAGAGAGAGCATGCATGACGATATACCCTCTCTGACGATGCAGCCTCCGGATACGGGGAAGAGTCCGGCCATCACGAGGGCGAGGGTGGACTTACCGCTCCCGACGTCGCCGCTGATAAGGTGGACCCCTTCATCAAATGTGCCGGATGCACTCAGTGACCAGTGGTCACGAGTGATCACGGGCCCGGTCCAACGTGATGTTCATGACTCCGCACTCCCAGACTACCGGGTACAAGGCAGTACCCTTCAGGAAATGGAAAGACTTCTCCGGGAGTTCCTGAATGGGTTACCCGGCCCGAGTCAAAGAAGAGGAGGTGATCGCTGTTCCGCGGCAGTATCCATCTGCTGGGTGCAGCGGATCACGTACCGTGCCCCGGATGCCCTGATCTACCTGATCAACCTTTTACTGCCGGTGCGTGCATCAAGATGGGAATCGTATTCATCCAGGATAAGCACCTTCGGGTGGTGAACCAGGGCCGCTGCCAAGCGGACAAGGACTTTTTCTCCACCGGATAATTCCCGTACCGTCCTTGTTAAGGAGATTGGCGATACCGACGGATTCAGCGCAAGCCCTGACCTCAGCATCAATGGTATCACACGGATATTGTTCGGCGGAAACGAAGCGGGGATGCGATCTCATCGGTCACGCGGGCAAACAGGATATTCCGGTCAGGAAACTCATTCACCCATCCGATCTCGGTCTCCCGGGGCGCGCAGATTATCGATCTGACGGTGCCGCGATGCGGCAATTCGTTATTCCGGCGCAGATCCTGAGAAATGTCGTTTTCCCGCTGCCGTTCGGGCCGATTATCGTCGTAATACCGGGTCCGATGGCTGAGTGCATCAATCACAAGATTCCGGCAGCGAAGAGCATTCTATGGCGATCATGGGAGTCGTCTTCTCAATCGCGTACGCGGCATACATCTTGATCACCTCACCAGGTATGAACGGGATTAATCCTGCCGTAACAGCAGGGATGAGTCCTGCCACCGAAGAGAAACATCAGCCATGCGATGCCACAGGCATAGATGATAACAGTCCCTGCAAGAAGCCCGGTGATCCGGAGAGCACGGGACGTGTATTCATACGCAAGCCCGACAACGAGCGCCGGCACCGATAAATCCGAACAGGTAACCTCCGGTAGGGCCGAGCAGGATGCCAATACCGGCAACTCCCGCAATGAAATACCGGGAGCCCCAGAGCACCAAGCACAACATACAGCGAAACCGGGATGACGGCATAACGCTTCAGGATCATACCGGAGAGAAGCACGAACAGGGTCTGGAGGGTCAGGGGGACCGGGAAGAAAGGGCAGCGATACCCAGGCTCCGAGGCTGATAAGCCCGATAAAGGCAGCAGAGTATGCAATAGTTCTGTGATTTCTGCAGGTCCCCGAACATCGTCAACCATAAAAAATTGCATGGTTGACGATAAAAATAGTACCTTTCATTTACTGGTGATAACAGTCGCCCGCGATAACCCGTTCAAGTTTGCCATTGTCTTTCCGGATGATGAGGGCCCCGAACTCATCGATGTCGATCGCCTCGCCTTCGAAGCTGTTCTTCAGCGTCCTGATCTGCACCCGGTTTTCGAGAGTGGAGGAGAGACTTTTCCATTCCCTGATGATGGTCTCGTATTCGCCGCTCTCGATCAGGAGGTAATGGTTCTCGAATTCCTTCAGGATACGTGCAAGGAACGAAGCCCTGTCCACCTCATGGCCGACTTCGGCGCTGATGGAGGTGACATCTTTTTGCATTGCCGTGGTGAAACTGGCTGATCGGGACATTTACATCGATGCCGATGCCCAGCAGGCAGTAATGGACCGTATCGGCCTCTGCGGCGAGTTCAAGAAGGAGCCCGGCAACCTTTTTGTTGCCTATGAAGATATCGTTTGGCCATTTGATCAGGGCTCCGAGATCGAATTCCTTGCGGATGGCCCGGGCAACGGCAATGGATCCTGCCATGGTGATCATGAAGATATGATCGACAGGAACGCGGGGTTTGAGCACGATCGTGATCCAGATTCCCCCGATGGGAGAGACCCATGCCCTTCCCATCCGCCCGACTCCCCCGGTCTGCTCCTCGGCGATGATCACCATGCCGTGAAGCTTCCCGACATCTCCTTCCGAACACATCTGTTTGCCCACCCAGATGGTCGAGGGCGTATTATCGAGGTATCGTATCTTCTTGCCGATGAACTGTGTTTTCAATTTTTTATGTACTTCGTAGGGGAGCAGTTTGTTGCTTGCCATGGGTGAGTTTATAGCCCTCCTTCTGGGATGAGAAGATCTCATACCCCATCCCGCGGAGCTCCTTGATATGCTTCCAGACAGCAGACCTGCTGATCCCCAGTTCGTTGCTGATCGTTTCACCGGAGATGGCGGCCGGGGACCGTTCGAGGATTTCAAGGACTTTGAATGCAGAATCCGGCACAGAATTCACCGCCTTGAACCAGATCTGTTCTGAAGGGAAGGGGACAGGGATCTTTGCCGCATACCTGCTTGAGTATCGCAGACTGGTGTTCCATGAGGGTGGCGAGATCAAAAATACCGGTAATATCCACAATCCCGATTGCGCCGATGGCGTTCCCCTCGTTATCCCGGATGGGACTCACCGTTACCGGGACACCCTTGTACGCCCCGCTTGTCGGTGTAGTCTTTATGAGGATGTTCTTTTCAATCGCCTCGAGGAGAACAGGCCCGCTGTAATGCCGATCGACAACCCTCCCGTCTTCAACCCGGATCCCATCGTTTTCCCGCGATTTTGCTGTCACGGGAAGGCGATGGATTAATTCGTGGACTGCAAGGACAATGGGCTCAAGATCGCCTGCCTCCATGCTGCAGGACAACGAATAACGGTGCATCGGTGGTATACCTCTCTTAATTACACTGGTCAGTGTCTATCTAGAAGAAGATTGCGGAGGAGGGAAATGCCGATTTCATTTCCCATGACGCCGTATTGCACTATGATGGGGTCATCGTTATACTGCACTATACCGGCAGAGACAGCGACACATCATCGCAGTGCTCAGGCCGGCCATGTTCCGGAGACCTCAAGGGATCAGGGTCCCTGGATCATCTTCCGGTTTTATTGATGCTCCTTATTCAGTTTGAATTTCCGGCTCTCTCCGACAGAGTGGCGAGTCGGGATTTCTTACCATTTTACCCTGACTCATGCTATAGGTCCGTGTGGCACACGGTATGAGATCTGGGTTATGGGTGACCATGACGATTGTGATCCCCTCATCATTCAGATGCCTGAATAAAGCCATGATTTCAGATTCGGTAGCATCATCCAGGTCCCCAGTCGGTTCATCAGCGATCAGGATGGAAGGTTTTTTGATGAGAGCCCGCGCAATTGCCACCCGTTTCATCTCCCCGCTCGAAAGTGTCTTTGGGTAGGCATCCGACCGGTCAGTTATACCCACATTGTTCAGAAGATCGAGTGCTCTGGTACAGGTTGCCGGGACCTCTTGGATGGAACAGGGTCGGGATCATCACGTTCTCGAGCGCGGTAACGGTGGGGATTAACCCGGAAAACTGGAACACGAATCCGATCTCCTGAGCCCTCAGCTCTGCGATCTGGTTATCGGTTAAGGCGCTGATATCCACACCCTTTATCCGGATTGTGCCGGCGGTAGGGCGGATAAGTCCGGCAAGCATTCCGAGCAGGGTTGACTTTCCGCTTCCCGATCTTCCGAGGATAAGGATAAATTCTCCCGGTTGCACATCGAGGTCCACATTGTCAACCGCCCGGACTTCCGAATTGCCGGTAGTGAATACTTTTGTCACACCGTTAACTGATATCATGACTCACTTTCCGCATGGTTTAATGGAGTTCTGACAGGTTGATCAGGTATGCAGGATGGAACGATGCGATCCTGAAGCTTATTCCAGAGTGCATTGGGGGCACTCTCTTTAAAAACCGCTATTGTGAAAATGAGAGAATGGTAAAGGAAATTTTTACTGTGAAGCCAAGAAAAACCTGGATATTTATGAGGACAGTGGTCGTGGTCCTGATCCTTGCGGTGATCGCCGATGACTGCAACGCGGCGATATTCCAGTAATAGCGGTTCTGGAGATTTCCTCACAACCGGTCTGAAAAAACTGGAGTATTCGTGGGAAGCAATCATTTTATTCGTGTTTCCAGAAGAGGTATCCACCAATAATTATTATGATGACGCCGAGCATTTCGAGTGCCGGAAGCGTGGTCATCCTGCAGGGATGAGTGGCGACCCTGCACATCCCGATCAATGTTGTCGGGAACAGAATGACCAGGGTACCCATCGCAATACTGAAAATGCCAACAGCTTGCCGTGTTTCCTTGCTGCTTCTTGCGATGAGCAGTCCACCTGCAACGACAATTAATGCACCAACACCTGACACAGCGCGGGCAGTCCAGCCGCAGGTCATAGGTACCTTCATTCCCGTTGAAGAAATCATGTAACTTCCCTCCATCTCGCAGACTGGGAATATAATCCAGGGAACAAGGATAACAAGAATCCCAAGAATAACCAGCAGGACGCCGTAGAGGTTTACGTTTTTGTCGGTCATTATGTCCTGTCATTATTGGAAATTAATATATTTTTGGATTGAACCAGTTCTCAGCAATTTTTTTGCAGAGATTAATTCATGATGCTGGTAGGTAAACAGAATCTGTAATTATTAATTAATGGAGTGATCTTCGAAATTTTATGAGTCTTAAAAACCTGGATTGAAACGTTATGAAATCTTTGAAAAGTTGACAAATCATCAGACCCGCGTTACTCCTCGGAATACAGGGAAGCCGGGGATGTCTTTCTCCCCTCGACGTCAGGGGAAAAGCGCAACTATTTTTACAGGATTCGTTCAGGGTCCAGAGAAAAACGTGTCAAAATAGCGGTGCAATAAACATTATTTTTTTTATGGTGTTTTTTATGGTGTTTACAGGGAAGAGATAATTATAGCTATTTTGCCCGGGATGAAAATGCCAATCTCTGGAATTGAGATTGGTACTGTTTTACCGTCCTTCACGTCGTATTGCATCATAGGGATTCATGGTACTGCTGCGGAATGCCGGCCAGAGTGAGGAGATACTGCCGATCGAAATAACCACGAACAACGCCGTTCCGGCCATCATGCCTGTCCTGGTGATTGTCGGCATAGCAAAGGTAACCTGAAGTGCACTGTTGAGTAAACCCTGCATATTGAGCAGGGTAAAGGCTGTTAAGCTTGCACCCACACCGGCAACACCCCCGATTACTGCGAGAACCAGCGATTCTGCAATCACAAGAAAGAAAACAACTGTTCGTTTTGCCCCCATGGCCAGGAGCAACCCGATCTCCCTTTGGCGTTCATGGGTGACCATCGCCGCAATGAGCGCAATAAGGGGAAGAGCTGCAGCCACGACAAATACCGATATGATATTCAGGAGATCGGGAATGCCCTGAATATTCCTGGAGATGGGACCCAGTGTAAAATGTCTCCCGATTACAGAAATATCTCCTGAGGGGTTCGATGGCCTGAGCTGCTGTCTGATACGGACAACCACCGAACTGGTATCTTCTGATGGTGAATCCTGAATGAGTATTGCATTAACCTCACCGGGTGATATGCGGGGCGAAGCAGGGGGGACTATCCCCTCAACGGCTGCAAGGGAATACGCATCATCCAGTCGCAGGAAGATGGTTTGATCTGCGGATGATTGTGTCGGATCAAGCCTGCCGGCAATGGTGTACCTGTGACCCGATATCGAGATCTGCGATGAAACCTCACCGTTTATTCCATGGCCGATAATCACCTCTCCGGGCACAAGGGGATGTTCCAGCGGTTGTCGCAACCAGGGCCTGATCGTAAAATCCGTGACCGGATCGATCCCGAAAATATCAACCCGGGACGATGACAATTGTGGTGAATTCAGCGAGGTAACATAGAGTTGCGGGCTCACATGCGATACTCCAGGGACATTTCTGATTGTATTCATGACTGTTGAGTTCATGCGGTAGGTGGATGGTTCGGCTTTGACGATTGCTATGGTATTGTCCGAGCCATTTCCCTCTAAAAAGACCATATACTGCACGGGAACTACGATCTGATCTGCACCCATCCGGGATAATCCCCTGTTGACACCTTCCTCTGCCCCGGTCATGAGAAACTGCCCGGAAAAAATGTTTACCGCGATAAAGGCAAAACAAAAGACGGTTGCCAGGTTCCGGCCGGGTTTATTCCGGACACTGGCGATGATAAAAGTCAGGTAATTCATCCTGTCGTTCATGGAAAATTCCCTTGTCTCGGATGAATACCGTTCACCTTCATTGCAGTCCCGGGACTCATGAATTCCCAAAACGTACGGATGGTTATTCCAGTTCCCTTTATCATGACTCCCCCTTCCGGATTGACTCATATGGCTCCGAATGGGTAATAATAACCGCTGGGTAGAGTGAAGACAACCCGCCGATCCCTATTGAAAGGAGCAGGGTACTGCCCCCGTCAACCAGCATAGTCACCGGTGATGGTATCATGAACGGGATCTTGAAGGTAAAGGCCACGAAGTCCTGGAACGATACAAGAATCCCCGCTGCGACGGTGATTCCTAACAGTCCGCCAATTATTGCAAGGGTGAACGATTCGGTAAGCATTATCCGCATCACAAAAGTCTTTGTGGCTCCAAGTGCCCGGAGTATGGAGATCTCCTTCATTCGTTCCCGGGCTACCATGGCTGAAATAAATCCCAGGAGAGGGATCGAAACAATGGTTACAGCAATCGTTGCGCCGAAGAGGATTCGTGTGACAGCACCGAGTTGTCCACTGACCGCGTTCAGGAGACCATTGGGCGTAAGGGTTTTTGTTCCCGGGACCTGTTTTTGGATCTCCTTTGCAACATCGTCGGGTATTGCACCGGGATCAACTTTAACAAGCACTGCAGAAACCGTCCCCTGCGGAATCGTCAGTTTTTTTGCTGCCTTTAATCCTGACTCATCTGCCATCACGTACGCGTCTTCAAAACGGAGGAAAACTGAGTTATCAACTCCCATCCCGGTCCGTGACAGAATTCCGACAACATGGAATGTATGGCCATAAAACATGAGGTCATTCCCGACGTTCTGGATAATTGAATTTCCGATTATGATATCGTCTTTTCCAAGGGTTACCCCTGGATTATTCTTCAGCCACGGCGATATGGTAAAGTCATGCTCCTGGTCGATTGCAATCATCTGCACAGGAGCGGCGCAGCAGGACGCAAACAGGGTAGCAACATAGATCTGAGGACTGGCTTTTTCAACTCCGGGAATACGGGAAATCTTCTGGTAACCGGTATCCTCAAAGAAAAAACTGTTCGGCTGACCGATCAAGAATTACATTCTGCCCGGCAGCAGAATATTCTTCCGGGACAACAAGGATGTCGGCTCCCATCCTTGATATCCCGGCATCAAGGCTCTGCTGTGCGCCATTCATCAAAAACTGTGACGAGAAAAGTGTGGCTGCAATGATTGCATAGGCAAAAATAGCAGCGATGTTCCGGTAGGGACGGTTCGCAAGGTTTCGCTTGATCAATGAGGAGGATCGGAATTCAGGATGAGGACTCATTTCAAATGTTTTCCTACGCTGGGTATGAGCTGATGGTTAAAACAATTATCTGCTCTGTTGAATCCCTAAGATCTTAACAAATTGCGAATTGCCTAGTGTCGGAGGGGACAGTGCCTGTTCCCCCGAACCACCCCTGACTTTGCGATGGTATTGGATTACCTTCTTCTGAAATTATCGCTCCAGAGGGGATGCCACAGCGGCGGGGGCGAAGGCATTACGTGCCGTAGCCCAAAAAGAGCGTTGAGGAAAATAGTGTGAGAGTTTCAACAGAGCCAGGTTTTCAACAAAGCCCAATTATCCCATAATTTCACAAGGAGCAATCATAGACGACAGAGAATTTCATTCATTATGCTCTGTCTGCATTCTGACAATCCCGCCAGTGTATAAATAATCCTCGAAACAGTGAAGATCCAGGGGACTCGAAGACGTTTTTGAACTTCACCTGGTTGTCAGGTCCTTGATAAAAACCAAGGCTGATTGAATTTATGTATGTATTGATCGCTGCATAATTCGTGTTTAACGGTGGAAAATCCGTGAAGCATCTATTTTCTCATATCTTACAGTAATTCAATGGATTTTCTTTCAAATGATGTTGAGATAAAAAACAACTTGTATCAGATTCCACACAATATATATTCAGAATTTGTTCATCAATATTAAATTATATTTAAAACTTTTTATTTTTTTAAATCGTTTTTTTTTGATTTTTCTTAAAATAGGGAACTTTTTTAAGTTTCTGATTATGTTTCAAAAATTGAAAGGTTCACCAGTATTTATAATCGAATAAATCTTTTTGTACCGTTTATGTGGAATTTGATTTTTACGCTAGATGTGTAGCTTTTCCACGCAACGTAAAAATGAATCCCGTCAGTCGGTGTATCAGGAATGATCCCGGAATTCAGGTTCTGGTCCAGACATTGTAATCCGGTAATTTTACGAAAATAAATGAGGTTTATGATTATGTCAGCGTATAGACATACGGAAAATAAGTCCCGGCATGAAAAAATCTCCTGCCGGTTCAAAATTCAATGCTAATCTGGTTGCTATTGGCATTGTGGTGACAATGTTAATGATGATCACGACTGCTCGCCGGTGCGGACAATGACGTCGGGTCTGAATGTACCGAACATCACGGTCAGCGATACCCAGATCTCCTCCTGTCAGCCAGGTTCCGGCTGCACCGTCCCATGGATATCGTGACCGTTCTTACTACCCAGACACAGAATGCCATTGCAGCACTCACTGCCCAGCCAACCGCTGCTCCCACCGTCTGGACCGACCGAACCTGGTTGCTTCAACAACGACAAAGGATATTGTTGATATAGGTACCTCGAATCCAGAGACAGGTATCGTATCGGTAAACAGCCAGTTTACTACCAGGGCGGGCAAGCGAATCCCCCAGTCTCAAAAGTTAGCAGCCGCGGCAGATTATAAGGCGATCCGCGAGGCGTATCTTCTCCAGGGTAATCTGAC
This sequence comes from uncultured Methanoregulaceae archaeon, assembly GCA_963721245.1. Classification (GTDB taxonomy): domain Archaea; phylum Halobacteriota; class Methanomicrobia; order Methanomicrobiales; family Methanospirillaceae; genus Methanoregula. Next base: position 854,049 of record CAVRIL010000002.1, read on the forward strand.
AGCTCAGACTCCGGGAGGTTATCAGACTGCAGGATATTCAATTGCCGCGGTTCCTCCCACGATGGATCCCGGCGGAATACCTCATTATTTTGGTCCATTCCCCAACTATGCCAACAGCCCGATGCCCATGGGGAACATCTCCAGCATTACAGTAACTGAGGGGGGAACCGGTTATGCAGCTCCAGTTGTTACGATTACTGATGCGTATTTTACCGGATCCGGAGCAACAGCGACTGCTGCGGTTTCACTCGGTGCAATTACTAACATCACGATAACAAATCCCGGTACCAACTATACCGCCCCTGTTGTTATCATCACGGATGCAACCGTGGGAAGCAGTGGGGCTGAAGCAACGGCTACCCTCGGCGGGCCCTTTATCAGCGGTATCAGGAAATTTGTCGATACGCTGCCGGGTCTGAACGTCGACAGGAGCAAACAACCTCGGGAATTATATTCCTGTCGCTATACCGGACAAGACAACATTTCCGGGTTCAGACTATTATGAGATAGAGCTTGGCCAGTTCACGCAGAAAATGCACTCCGATCTGCCCAATACCACGCTCCGTGGTTACCGGCAGACGAATACCGTTGATCCAAACGCGAGTGGCTTCTATTATCTTGGGCCGATGATTATTGCAACCAGCGGCACCCCGGTCCGGGTCAAATTCACCAACTCGCTTCCCGTCGGTGCAGGTGGCAACCTGTTCATACCTGTCGATACCACCATACCAGGTGCGGGCATGGGCCCGCTCGGCATGAACGTGACTCCGATCTTTTATACGCAGAACCGGGCAACGCTCCACCTTCACGGTGGAACTACCCCCTGGATAAGCGACGGGACGCCTGACCAGTGGATCACGCCGGCGAATGAATCAACGGGATACCCAAAGGGTGTTTCTGTATATAATGTCCCCGATATGCCCGATCCGGGCAATGGATCCCAGACGTTCTTTTATACCAACCAGCAAAGTGCACGGCTCATGTTCTACCATGATCATGCTGCAGGCATCACACGCCTGAATGTGTATGCCGGCGAGGCAGCAGGGTATTTGATAACAGATCCGGTTGACACGGATATGATTGCCGGAACAAATACGCAGGGTATAAACCCAACGCTCGCAAAAGTCCTTCCTGATACCGGAATTCCCCTGGTAGTTCAGGATAAAACGTTCGTGGATGCCCGAACCATCGCCGCCCAGGATCCTACATGGAACTGGGGAACAACACCGGGTGTTCCGAATACCGGTGATCTGTGGTGGCCCCATGTATACATGCCAGCGGAGAACCCCGGTGTTCGCTCCGGCAACCAATCCCTTTGGGCGATGGTTCTATGGTCCATGGTTCTTCCCGCCAACACCCCTCCTTCATCCGCCGATAGCAAACCCCTACTTCGGTCAACCCGGCGAACCACCGACTATTCCCGGAACCCCGAACCCGTCTGCGGTCGGTGAAGCATTTATGGACACACCTCTCGTGAATGGTGTTGCGTACCCCAATCTGACGGTGCTGCCCCAGGCATACAGGTTCCGGATACTCAGCGCTGCTGATGACCGTTTCTTCAACCTGCAGTGGTATGTCGCTGATGCAAACGTCACCACCGCAGATGGCAGGAATAATACTGAAGTCAGGATGGTGGCTGCATCCCCAGTACCCCGGGATTCCCTGCCACCTGGCCAACTGACGGACGTGAGGGTGGTGTACCGGATCCGGCAACACGGGGCCCGTCGTGGATCCAGATCGGTTCTGAAGGCGGGTTCCTGCCGGCACCGGTTGTGATTCCGCCTCAGCCAATAACCTATGTTACTGATCCGACACGGTTCGATTTCGGAAACGCGGATAAACATTCTCTGCTCCTGGCAGCAGCCGAGAGGGCGGATGTCATCGTCGACTTCTCACAATATGCCGGAAAGACCCTCATCCTCTACAATGATGCTCCTGCAGCTTTCCTGCGGGTATATCACAGTATGATTATTATACCGGTGCTCCGGATCGAACCTCAACCGGAGGGGCACCCTCCATTATCGCAGGGTACGGTCCGAACGTCCGGACTGTTATGCAGGTCAAGGTAGCAAACACAACACCTGCGGCTGCATATAATGTTGCAACCCTGAATTCTGTGTTTGCAAAAGGTGCCACGAAGCGAGGTGTCTTTGAGGTGTCCCAGCCGCCGATCATTATCCCCCAGGACGAGTACACCAGTGCCTATAACCAGGTTATGCCGGTAAATAATCAGAATAATCAGATACAGATTCAGGACAACTTTTACAATTTCACGACCATTTTCGGTGTCCAGCTGAACATTACGTTCCAGCCAAAAGCGCTCCATGATGAAATGGGTGCCGTCTACGATGAATATGGACGTATGAGCGGGATGCTGGGGCTCGAGTTACCCTCGGGTACTGCAGTCACGCAGACCTTCACCCCCTACCCTTACGCAAGTCCGCCAACTGATGTCATTATGACGTCGTTGGGTGCATTGAACGGGTCTGCACCGGGAGACGGAACCCAGATCTGGAAGATCACCCATAATGGTGTCGACACCCACCCCCTCCACTGGCACATGTATAATGTGCAGGTAATCAGCCGTGCCCCCTGGGACGGGCTGAACAACATGGCGCCTGATCCGAATGAACTTGGCTGGAAGGAAACCATCAGGGTGAGCCCTCTCGAGGATACGTATATCGCGCTGAGGCCGGTCAATGCAACGGTGCCCTTTGCTGTACCCGATAATGTTCGGGCGATCGATCCGACGATGCCGCTCGGGAGTTACATTAGCGGGACCTCCGGGAGGGTTCTTCGACCCGGCAGCAAATGGTATCACCGTGCCAAACCATCTGGTTAACTTCGGCTGGGAGTACGTATGGCATTGCCACATTCTCTCCCATGAAGAGATGGACATGATGCATTCCCAGGCGATTTCCGTGAACGATCCGGGGTCAGGACCGACCACTCTCAGGTCTGGTGAAGTCCACAATGCAACGACAAATACCACTGCAGTTTTCTTAGTGTGGAATGATCAATCCAACCAGGAAACGGACTGGCTCATCCAGAGGACGAATATCAGCCAGAATAACTGGACCGACTTCATGACAGTCCCATCATACACGAAGACGCAGACCGGTGGGACGGCGATGGCAATTGACAGTTCTATCCCTGCAAACACGGTCCCGAATTATTCGTACAGGATACTAGCTTCAAATGTCGTCGGTGATGACTTCGTGTATGCCGCACCGTCGGTAGGATTCCCAACGGTAATGCGCAACTCTTCCGTGTCCAACGTAAACATCTCACAAACCGTTGCACCGCCCGGAGCGGTAACCTTCGGTGCCACACCCACGTCAGGGTTTGCGCCGCTCAATGTTTCGTTCACCGGTACATCAGCCGGGGCAACCGGCTGGAGCTGGGACTTCGGGGACGGAAACTGGGCTGGTGACAACGGGATGCAGAACCCGAACCATGTCTATCAATTACCCGGTACCTATACGGTAACGTTAACTGCAATGACTACCGGCGGGAATACTACCTCGACCCAGAGTACTACCATTACCGTATCGCAGACTCCGCCTCCTGCAGTGCCGGTCGCGAGATTTACCGCGAACCAGACAAGTGGTATTGCACCCCTTGCGGTGGCCTTCGATGCAACGACATCGACCAGCGCTCCGGCAATATGGGCTACCTGGAGATGGTCATTCGGTGACGGCACGTTCTCCTCACTCCAGAACCCGACCCATACGTATGTCGCTGGTGGAAACTATACGGTATCATTGGTTGCGACAAATCTCGGCGGGACATCCGCTCCGGCTATTGGATCCATTAATGTCACGACCGTTGCACCGGTTGCGAATTTCACCGGAACACCGACGAACGGGAGCTGTGCCTCTGACAGTTGTGTTCACCGATCTCTCAACAAATGTTCCCACCGCGTGGAACTGGACATTTGGTGACGGGAATGTGACGAATGCAACAATACAGAACCCCGTTCACGTTTACCGCGCCGCCGGGCAATTTCACCGTTGTATTGAATGCAAGCAATTCTGTGGGATCAATACCACGACGAGGTCGGTTACATCAATGTCACAAATGTAACGGCGAGTAAGATAGGAATTTACCAGAACGGCTGGTGTACTCGGATGTAGACGGCAGTTACGTATTGAGTGCCGGTGACAGGTCATTTGCGTGGGGGAATCCAGGAGATATAGCGGTCCTTGGCGACTGGAACGGTGACGGGAGGCAGAAAGCAGGTATCTTCCGTAATGGTACATGGGTTGTGGATTACGATGGGAGTGGGACATGGAATGCCGCTATTGATAGGGTTGGATATTATGGCGGAGCAGGAACAACCCCGATTGTTCCGGAGACTGGAACAACGACCTGAAGGATGAAATCGGCGTATACCAGAACGGCTGGTGGTATCTGGACGTAGACGGCAGTTACGTATTGAGTGCCGGTGACCTGTCATTTGCGTGGGGGAATCCAGGAGATATAGTGGTCCTTGGCGACTGGAACGGTGACGGGAAGCAGAAAGCGGGTATCTTCCGTAATGGAACATGGGTTGTGGATTACGATGGGAGTGGGACATGGAGTGCCGGTATTGATAAAGTTGGATATGATGGCGGGGCAGGAACAACCCCGATTGTTGGAGACTGGAACAACGACCTGAAGGATGAAATCGGCGTATACCAGAACGGCTGGTGGTATCTGGACGTAGACGGCAGTTACGTATTGAGTGCCGTGAACAGCAGGTCATTTGCGTGGGGGAATCCAGGAGATATAGCGGTCCTTGGCGACTGGAACGGTGACGGGAGGCAGAAAGCAGGTATCTTCCGTAACGGAACATGGGTTGTGGATTACGATGGGAGTGGGACATGGAGTGCCGGGATTGATAAAGTTGGATATTATGGCGGAGCAGGAACAACCCCGATTGTGGGAAAATGGAGTTGAAAATCTTAATATCTGAGAAAATCCCCAACTAATTCTCAATTTTCTCTCTCATTACATCTTTAGACTTATCAGAATCATTCTGATTCTTTTCAAGGATTTTTGGAACTCCAATAACATTTGTTGGAAATAGTGGATAGAAAACAAGTCCGGATGTTCTTGGAATGACCTAAATCAGCTTGCTGTTCCGCAACCTTCGAAAACTAGATCTTCGATTCTCGACTCTTGGTTGTGGCCCCTCCTTTGGCCTTCGAATTCAGGCTTCCTGATAACCAAGTAGATATGTGATGAGCCGGTACTCTTTAGAGGTTAGTGGAAATTCCGCCCAATACAAGTAACCAGTCATTCAACAATTCGGTAAAATCTCTGAACGGACATTTTGTTGTATACACACTTCAATATTTTAATAGAGTGTCAAAAAATAATTTTTGAACAGGTATGTTCGGAAAATGATACGATCCATCCATTTATCCTTTACGGCACAGAGTAATCTCCATGAATATGATACAGAGGATAATTTCAATTATTTTTCTTACGGTTATCATCTTCTCAGCTGCGGTAACCGGGTCATGGCTAAGAGAATATTCCGGATATGAATTTGTTGTCACTATCAGGAATTAGGTACATACCTTTTGTAAAAACATCAAGCCCACTAATGACCGGCGACAGGCAGAAACTACATTTATCACATCTAGATCTCTTCTTTTCCATGCAACTTCTGGTACTGAACCCGCATCGGAGCCTAATTCTACAATAAAATTCCCATCAACTCTCTCTTACATAAGTATTCAGACTGCATCAGGATTGTCGTCCTCAATCCAAATCCGCCCACTTAGGTGACTTTAGTTCCAAACCTTACATTCGGAAACAATACCACTCCTCTAACTGGCGATGCAAATTCTGACGAAGAGAGGGGTTCATTGGTTATAGATTCAGCTCATGGAACAGAATATGTTACCGATGAGGTAATTGTTCGCTACAATTACAAAAAGTTCCAGAATCCTGCAATGATGAGTATTGCCGCTGACCAGAATACAAAGATCGGAGGAAAGGTAACAAAGGATTTTACTAATATAGGTTTGCCAGGGATGCAGGTTGTAAAATTACCCAAGAACCTCTCTGTCGATGAAGCAATTATCGAATACCAGAAAAACCCGGATGTTCTCTATGCAGAGCCGAATTATGTCTATCACATTAATGTACGTACACCCAGTGATTCCTTTTTCAGCCAGTTGTGGGGACTTCACAACACCGGCCAAATGGTGAACGGGGTAACAGGAATATCCGGGGCTGATATCAATGCTATGGCTGCATGGGACATTACAACCGGATCGAACAATGTCGTTGTTGCAATTGTTGAGCACCGGAGTGTTGTAAGATCATACCGATCTCTCGGAAAATATCTGGACAAATCCCGGTGAAATTCCTGGAAACGGCATCGATGATGATCTCAACGGCTATATTGATGATGTTCATGGCTGGAATTTCGTTACAAATACCCCGGATTCACTTGACGATAATGGTCATGGCACCCATGTTTCAGGAACCATCGGCTCGATTGGGAACAACGCAATTGGTGTGACAGGTGTTAACTGGCATGTAAAGATGATGGCTCTCAAGGCGTTCGATGCCTCGGGATCGGGGCTCACTTCTGATGCAGTTTCAGCTATTCTATATGCAAATGCAAATGGTGCATCAGTAATAAGTAATTCATGGAGCGGACCTAATTTTGATCAGCCCCTTAAGGATGCTATTGATGTATCACCTGCAGTTGTTGTGTGTGCTGCCGGAAATAATAATTTGCAAAATCTGCAACCGAATAACGATGTGGTACCTCAGTATCCAGCATCATTCATATCTTCTAATATAATCAGCGTTGCAGCTACCGATCAGAATGATAATCTTGCAACCTTTTCACATTATGGTCCGGTTTCAGTAGATCTTGCTGCACCAGGAACGAACATTCTGAGTACTCTCAACACTGCGGGAGCATATGGCTATATGAGTGGAACATCAATGGCGACGCCCCATGTTTCCGGTGTCGCGGCACTGGTAAAAGACTTAAACCAGAATCTGACAGCGGTTCAAATAAAAAATATCATTCTTTCAAACGTGGATTCAAAAGATTCCCTCTCCGGATTGGTCAGTACTGGTGGACGATTAGATGCTTACAGAGCAGTCATAGCGACACCATCAGCACCACCGGTCGCGGATTTCACCGGGTCACGGACATCCGGGGCAGCTCCGTTGACGGTAGTATTCACCGATCTGTCAACGAATGTTCCCACGGCGTGGAACTGGACGTTCGGTGACGGGAATTCTACGAATTCGACCGTCCAGAATCCGGTTCACATTTACCGTACAGCGGGTAATTTCACGGTTTCACTGAATGCGAGCAATTCCGGCGGATTCAATACGACGACGAGGAGCGGATATATTAATATTACAAATATAACTGCGAGTAAGATAGGAATTTACCAGAACGGCTGGTGGTACCTGGATGTAGACGGCAGTTACGTATTGAGTGCCGGTGACAGGTCATTTGCGTGGGGGAATCCAGGAGATATAGCGGTCCTTGGCGACTGGAACGGTGACGGGAGGCAGAAAGCAGGTATCTTCCGTAACGGAACATGGGTTGTGGATTACGATGGGAGTGGGACATGGAGTGCCGGTATTGATAAAGTTGGATATTATGGCGGAGCAGGAACAACCCCGATTGTCGGAGACTGGAACAACGACCTGAAGGATGAAATCGGCGTATACCAGAACGGCTGGTGGTATCTGGACGTAGACGGCAGTTACGTATTGAGTGCCGGTGACCGGTCATTTGCGTGGGGGAATCCAGGAGATATAGTGGTCCTTGGCGACTGGAACGGTGACGGGAAGCAGAAAGCGGGTATCTTCCGTAATGGAACATGGGTTGTGGATTACGATGGGAGTGGGACATGGAGTGCCGGTATTGATAAAGTTGGATATTATGGCGGGGCAGGAACAACCCCGATTGTCGGAGACTGGAACAACGACCTGAAGGATGAAATCGGCGTATACCAGAACGGCTGGTGGTATCTGGACGTAGACGGCAGTTACGTATTGAGTGCCGGTGACCGGTCATTTGCGTGGGGGAATCCAGGAGATATAGCGGTCCTTGGCGACTGGAACGGTGATGGGAGGCAGAAAGCAGGTATCTTCCGTAACGGAACATGGGTTGTGGATTACGATGGGAGTGGGACATGGAGTGCCGGTATTGATAAAGTTGGATATTATGGCGGAGCAGGAACAACCCCGATTGTGGGAAAATGGAGTTGAAAATACAGATGAACGATTTCTTGGCATTATCGGCTCGTAGAACCATCGAATCTTTTTTTTACCCAGAACCGTGAAAGAAGTGGTTGAATCTATTCTTAATACAAATCTTAAATGATTATCAATTGGTTGAAATTCGAAAAATTTTTTAATGTGTCAGCATCTTAAGCAAATTTTTTTAAGCTACTTATCAATCGAATCTTCCGTGAGATTTAAATTATAATACATCCATCGACCATTGACAGTTATATTGCCTGATTGGATAATATAGTTCGGCTTGGTTTGTGTCGAACAAGTGTAATTTGTTCTGTAGAGATTAGATTGCTGTCAAGATGCGCTCAGTTAGGATAACATCTATTAATGTTTCGACTCTCAAATTCTGGAAGCGGGATTATGATCCCATTCATACTTAAACGCTGTTCTGATTCAGATTAGGCAAGTCTGACATATGCAATTGGCATGTACATTGATATCTTCGAACTAATTTGGTCTATTATAAGATAAAGGACATCCACATCACTTAGGAATTTTCTGGTCGATTGTTTTGTGCGCTATAGCGATGACCTTAAAATCTCCGGGTTGGGCAAATTTAATGGTCGTTTCAAATGATTCTGGTCTATTTGCCATCAAATCAATAGTTCTTTAATGAGCAATTTAGTTCGCATCTCGGAGCAGAATGATTGTTATGTTCGTGCCAGAAGCATAAAAAATACTGCTGACTTCGATATATAGTGTCGTTTCTTTATTGACAAGTGGAATTTTGTGTCAAGTTAATCGTTATTAGCGTGGCCCCCTACTATCCCCTAGTTAGGTGTGCGACCGAATTCGAAACAAAACAAAAAGAGTTCAAAATTTTTGAGTTGCCTATAACCACGGATCAATATTTTGGGATAGCGATATCTCCAAATTTGTTTATTTTTATAATTGTCCTGCGGAAAATAATGAATGATGTAATCAGAAAAATAACCTTATGATATTGAAAAATCATCGACATCAGCACCAAACTGGCCGGGTCCTCCGTTCCATTTCACCGTAAAAGTATGTGCACCAGAATAACCGGAGACAGGCACGGTGTAAAGAGTCCAGGTGTTCGAAACTGCATTGGAGGTTTTGTACAAGATGCCATCAATGTAAATGTAGAATGGCCAAGTATTGCCCTCTCCATACCCCCAGAACGTAATAGTTCCTACATTGGTCAAGTCAATAGACTGGGAAATATAATCGGTTTCCTGAGTTCCTGTCATATCCAGATGACAGGAGTATGATCCGCTATGACTGGTACTGCTACTTATTAATGTAGTGCCTCCCGAGGTCCATCCATTCAGATTTCCAGTCTCAAATCCTGGATTTGTAAATTGGGTATTGGTAGGTGGTGTAACAATCGCTCCATTCCATTTTCCGACAACTGGCGTAGATCCTGCTCCACCATAATACCCGATCTTATCGGAAGGACTCCATGTCCCGGTACCATCGTAATCCAGGATCCATATACCGTTTCGGAAGACACCCGTTTTCATTCTTCCATCGCCGTTCCAATCACCAATTACCGGTTTATCCGTACTTCTTCCCCAGGCAAATGACGTATCTCCCGGTATTCCACGCGTTACTACCGTCACTATCAAGATACCACCAACCATTCTGATAGATACCGATTTCATCTTTATTATCGTTGTTCCAATCCCCGACAACCGGCGTAGATCCCGCTCCACCATAATACCCGACCCTATCGGAAGCACTCCATGTCCCGGTACCATCGTAATCCAGAATCCATATGCCGTTTCGTAAGACACCCGCTTTCATTCTTCCATCGCCGCTCCAATCACCAATGAAAGGTTCGTCTGCGACGTTCCCCCAAGCAAATGACATGTCTCCGGTATTCCATGCGTTACTACCGTCACTATCGAGATACCACCAGCCATTCTGGTAGATGCCAATCTTGGTCGTATAACCTATCGGTGTTAAACTTCCAGTTATCCCTTAAATCCAACATTCCGTGGATCACAGTCTGATGAAGATAAGGTAAAAGAGCTTGAATAAGGAATATATCCTGGCTTTTCAAAACGGAAATTATACGGAGTTAATAAACACTCGCCAAATGGTGAAATACCGCCAATCGGACCATGAAAGGGAGTTACTCCCCATTTTTGTTCGGGTTGAAGGCCCCAACCTGCATTATAGACAAAAGTATCGATCTGTAGGGTTTGAATTGAACGTCAATGTAAGTGCGTTTGAAGTTGGTATGGAATAACATGCAATTAGAAATAAAATAAATAACATAGCAGATTTTAACGATTTCATAGTTTATTGTATATATATTAATTATATATAAGTAATAGGTTTTAATTAAATAATCATTTAATTTTTTTATAAATTCTAATAACAGCCATTAAACACTTTGAATTCATATCTACAATTTTGAAAAATGCTCCCTATAGTTGAATGGGGGGTTATAAAAAAATGCCACTCTCTTGATATCATAAAAAAACCGAAATTGACTAAAAAATTGATGAATTTTTTACCATTTCCCGACAAGAGGGGTTGAACCAGCTGCACCATAATACCCGACTTTGTCTGAGGCGCTCCATGTGCCGGTCCCGTCGTAATCAAGAATCCACGTGCCGTTTCGGAAAACACCGACTTTCATTCTCCCGTCACCGTTCCAGTCACCGAGGACTGGTTTGTCAGTAGCACTTCCCCAGGCAAATGACCTGTCTCCGGTGTTCGATGCGTTACTGCCATCACTGTCAAGATACCACCAGCTGTTCTGTTGGATACCGATCTCATCCTTAGTGTCGTTGTTCCAGTCTCCGACAAGAGGGGTTGAACCAGCTGCACGATAATACCCGACTTTGTCTGAGGCGCTCCATGTGCCGGTCCCGTCGTAATCAAGAATCCACGTGCCGTTTCGGAAAACACCGACTTTCATTCTCCTGTCACCGTTCCAGTCACCGAGGACTGGTTTGTCAGTAGCACTTCCCCAGGCAAATGACCTGTCTCCGGTGTTCCATGCATTACTGCCATCACTGTCAAGATACCACCAGCCGTTCTGTTGGATACCGATCTCATCCTTAGTGTCGTTGTTCCAGTCTCCGACAAGAGGGGTTGAACCAGAGCCTGCACCATAATACCCGACTTTGTCTGAGGCGCTCCATGTGCCGGTCCCGTCGTAATCAAGAATCCACGTGCCGTTTCGGAAAACACCGACTTTCATTCTCCCGTCACCGTTCCAGTCACCGAGGACCGGTTTGTCAGTTGCACTTCCCCAGGCAAATGACCTGTCTCCGGTGTTCCATGCGTTACTGCCATCACTGTCAAGATACCACCAGCCGTTCTGTTGGATACCGATCTCATCTGTCGCGTTGGTTACAGTTATATACCCGAATTTCGTAGTGACGTTGAACCCAGCCGAATTGGTCACATTTAACATTACGTCATAAATACCGGGCCGAGTATAAGTGTACGTCGGATTCTGAATGATAGCACTCGTCAGGTTCCCGTCACCGAACGTCCAAGCCCAGCCTGGTGGGGATATTTAGAGAAATATCTAAGAACTGGACAGTTAATGGAGCCGTTCCATTTGTCACAGTACTGAGTAAAGAAGGCAACTGGTGCCACAGCTGCGGCAACACTTGGAACCAGTCCATTTATCTCAGTACTGGTTGAGTTATCATCTAGTGTCACAGATCCATCGACACCTGGAGCCATCAATAGACAAAGGACTGCTAACACAAGGAATGAATATACCAATTTTTCGATCGATTTCATTTTCATACACCTTTAATAGACGATTCGCTTTCGGGACAGCTTTGTATAGAGGTAGATCATTGAATTGGATTAAAAAGATTGTGATTGATTTAGTTATCGTTCCGCCAGATCTGAACAGATGTTCAGCCTGTTTTATCCATTTCAAACTAAATCGGCATAGTCTTTCTGGTGAATTTCGACATAACCATCCACTACGAATTCTTCGTTCCGATTACAATGCTGAGAAATATATCCCACTGATCCAATATTGGAAATAATAAGATCCACATAGTTACCAGGAAGATATTGGGTGCTCCACAGTTAAAATTGCCATTATAAAAAGTGCTATTTTTGATCGCGAAAGGTTTCATCCCTTGCTCCGGAAGTTTTTTATAAGTAGATATTTGGAGTTTTTTGCATTTTATCCACTGATCCAATCTTTCTCAAACGTGCTTATTCAGATGGAATTGCTTTTCGGCTTTTGTATTCTTTTTCAGGAATACAACGTCTCTTTCGAAAACCCCATTTTCTACCACTCGGGATAAGAAACGTTAGTGTTATTTGTCGAATTTTGTCATAATCGTCACGTCTAACGTTCAGAACCGGCATTGACATGTCGAAAGTGAGGTTCTGAACCGTCAGAGAATTACTAATTGTCTCGTTTTCAACAGTATCAGTAAACCGTTCGAAATCTCCTTTCCCTAGTAATTCATGACCTTATAGAACCACATATTCACAACTTCGCTCGCATGTGATGAGGAATTCTACAGACCGTAATTATATTATTTATATAAAAATACTACTCATGGTTGGATCAATAACTGAAATAGTCGTTTAATCTTGAAGGAATCCACTTAGGAGCAATTTATCACTAATGTTCCAAATCTCTGAATCATTAAAGTTGACCGTTCGTTCTGTTAATATGATCTATCAGAAGAAACAACTGAAGTTGTTCGCAGTCTGCTATCGAATAATACCCTTTTAGGAACCTAAAACAACGAATTTCTTATTGGGAGGATTGGGCATACAGCCATTCTTTTAATTAACTGTTTAAGTTACAACTTCAAATATCTGCATTTTTTTGATAACATGACGTTACTAATGCCCTCTGCAGAAAATTTTCTTGACTATATTTTGCCAAAACAACCTTCTGGGGATTATTATGACATTGCGCATTTCCGTCTCCTTCAACACTCATTATGGGAAAACTTCATGTAAAATATCCTTGAGCAAGGCACCGGTGCCTCGCCACACTTTATTAATCGAAATTGCAGAATGTATAGTACATTGTTATTCTGAATTCATCGCAAATCGAGGAAGAAATTCCATGAAGAAACTGTTTGTGTCCGGGCTGATCCTTGCCCTTTTGCTAGTTGCTATTCCCGTCGCTGCTGACAATAGCAGTGCAACGGAGAATTCTGATGTAGTACAGATGAACATCACCCCTCCGGCTCCCAGCAGAGGTGCCTGTAGTTGAGGTGACAACGATCGTACCGGGTGATATACCTGAAACAGTAGTGACGACGGTCGAACCAGTAATCGCAGAAACGACAACAGTCCTGAATGATGTTCCATCAGGTGGAAGTCACACGGGCTGAAGAATTTACCGCCGACATTACTGCCCAGACAACCGTAGTTCCAGCAACAGATCCAACGGACCCCTCCTGCCAGTATATCCTATACTACGAGTTCCCTTGATCCGGTTCCGATCCCTCAATACGGGTATAGCCGGGGTGTTATCATCCAATGTATCAGCAAATTTTGGTGCGAACGTAACGAATGGGCGGGCACCGTTAGCGGTCGGGTTCACAGATCTATCAGTCAACGCGACAGGCTTGGTATGGTATTTCGGTGACGAATCGTATACCAACTCGTGGCAGCAGATGAATGCATCTGACGGTTTCACTGAAGCATTTCGCAATGGCGCAGTTGCACTGGCAGACGGAAGTATTGTATATTGTCCGGCCTGGAATCCCCGGAATGAGACATACAGATCAACAGATAACGGTGAAACATGGCAGCTGGTGAATGCCAGTAGTGGTTGGTCAAAACGATTAGAAACGTATAACAGCATGGTTGTCCTGAGCGATGGCACCATCGTGAAAATGGGTGGATCGTATGACAACACCACCTATTTTAACGATACCTGGAAATCAACTGATAAAGGCTTCACATGGCAGTTGGTAAACGCCAGCTCCGGCTGGTCGGCACGGGCAAATCCTGTTGCTGTGGCATTGCCGGACGATAGTATCGTTTTGATTGGTGGGAATACTGACAGTTCTTTGAACGACGTCTGGGTTTCAGCGAATCAGGGTGAGACATGGGAACTGGTGAGTGCCAGTTCTGAATGGACGCCCAGAAAACTGCATTCCGCAGTATCCTTACCTGACGGAAGTATCGTTCTGATGGGCGGAAAGGCTGCTTCGAATATGAACGATACCTGGCGGTCAACGGATCAAGGAAAAACATGGATCCGGGTAAATGCCAGCAGCGGTTGGGGGACCCGCCACGGTATGAATGCGGCTGCAATGCCGGATGGCAGTATCGTATTGCTGGGCGGTATTACCAGTACCGATACCACTCTGAACGATGTATGGCGGTCAACGGATAAAGGATATACATGGACACGGGTTAATTCCGGTGCATTCCCTCCAAGAGCATCCCCAAGTATTGTCATGACGTCTGATGGAAGTCTTGTGGTTATGGACGGTTTTAATGCAACATACCCAAAAGATGTCTGGAGCCTGAAGCCTGAAGGTTCAACAGAACGGAATCCCTCTCATGTCTACACAACTGCCGGTAATTATTCCGTCGTCCTGATGGCGCGGTCCTCAACAGGTTATAATTCAACCCTACCGTACACGTTCTGGGTGAATGTCACAGAACCGTTAGTCCCTCAGACAGTGGCAGGTTTTAGTGCAAATGTAACAAGTGGTGCTGCACCGTTAGCAGTCGGGTTTACCGATCTCTCCGGGAATGCAAATGGATGGGCCTGGTATTTCGGTGATGAGTCGTATACCAACTCGTGGGAGCAGATGAATGCGTCTGACGGTTTCAGTGCAGCATTTCATAACGGGGCTGTAGCATTAACGGATGGCAGCATTGTGTATTGCCCGGCCTGGAATCTTCGAAATGAGACATACCGATCAACGGATAACGGTGCAACGTGGCAGCTGGTGAACGCCAGTGGTGGTTGGGCAAAACGATATGAAACGTATAACAGCATGGTTGTCCTGAGTGATGACACCATTGTGAAAATGGGTGGAGAAGGTAACGTTTCCGGTAACATCGTCTTTTATAACGATACCTGGAAATCAACCGATAAAGGTTCAACATGGCAGCTGGTAAACGCCAGTTCCGGGTGGTCACCACGAGCTAACACTGTTGCTCTGGCACTGCCAGACGACAGTATTGTCCTGACCGGGGGCAATAACGGCATCCTCATGAATGATGTATGGCGTTCAACCGATAAAGGAAAGACATGGACGCTGATGAATGCCAGTTCCGGATGGACACCAAGAAAAGTACATACCGCAGTATCATTACATGACGGAAGTATTGTTCTCATGGGTGGAATGAATTCTTCGGACTTGAATGACACATGGCGTTCAACCGATAAAGGTGAGACATGGTCGCAGGTAAACGCCAGCAGCGGTTGGTCAGTCCGCCGGGGTATGAACGCAGCAGCGATGCCGGATGACAGTATCGTTCTGGTGGGGGGCATTTCGGGAGTTAATAATTATTTCAATGATATATGGAGATCGACAGACAAAGGGTATACATGGACCCAGGTGAATGCCCATGCGTTTTCACCTCGAGCCTCTCCCGGTCTTGTTGTAACTTCAGATGGCAGTCTGGTGGTAATGGACGGTCTTAATACAACGTATCCAAAAGATGTCTGGAGATTGAGCGCAGAAGGTTCAACAACACGAATCCCTCGCACGTCTATACAACTGCCGGTAACTTTCCGTTGTCTTACTGGCGCGATCATCAGTTGATTATAATTCAACGGTACCGTACACGTATTGGATTAATGTCACGGAAGCAGTTCCAGTGCCCGCCTGAATTGCAAATTTCACTGGGATACCAACAGATGGTACTGCACCACTCACAGCAGTATTCACCGATCTATCGACGAATTCTCCAACGGCATGGAACTGGTCGTTTGGTGACGGAAATATGACAAAATGCGACAATGCAGAATCCGGTGCAATACCTATCTTAACTGCAGGAAACCTTCTCAATTTCATTAAATGCAACTAATACAGTTCGGAGCAACAGTTCGGCAAAAACCAGTTATATCAATGTGACCGCGGCTCCGGCTGCCCCGGCTGCAAATTTCACTGGGATACCAGAATATGGTACCGCACCACTCACAGTAGTATTCACCGATTTATCGACGAATTCTCCAACGGCATGGAACTGGTCGTTTGGTGACGGAAATATGACAAATGCGACAATGCAGAATCCGGTTCATACCTACTTAACTGCAGGAAACTTCTCAGTTTCATTAAATGCAACTGAATACAGTCGGGAGCAACATCTCGACATGTATTATTTATATTAACGTAACGAAAGTGACGAGCAAGGTTGGCATCTTCCAGGACGGCTGGTGGTATCTCGATAGTGACGGAAGTTATGCATGGAACACCGGAGACAAGTCATTTGCCTGGGGCAGTCTCGGGACAAACCGGTCCTTGGTGACTGGAACGGTGATGGGAAGATGAAAGCCGGTGTTTTCCGCAACGGGTTGTGGATTCTGGATTACGATGGGACTGGCACATGGAGTGCTTCGGATAAGGTCGGGTATTATGGTGGAGCGGGATCGACCCCGATTGTTGGTGACTGGAACAACGACAATAAGGATGAGATCGGCATCTATCAGGACGGCTGGTGGTATCTGGATAGTGACGGCAGTTATGCATGGAACACCGGAGACAAGTCATTTGCCTGGGGAAGTCGCACGGACAAACCTGTCCTTGGAGACTGGAACGGCGACGGGAAAATGAAAGTCGGTGTTTTCCGCAATGGGTTGTGGATTCTGGATTACGATGGGACTGGCACGTGGAGTGCTGCGGATAAGGTCGGGTATTATGGTGGAGCGGGGTCGACTCCGATTGTTGGTGACTGGAACAACGACAATAAAGATGAGATCAGCATCTATCAGGACGGCTGGTGGTATCTGGATAGTGATGGCAGTAACGCATGGAACACCGGAGACAAGTCATTTGCCTGGGGAAGTTCCACGGACAAACCTGTCCATGGAGACTGGAATGGTGACGGGAAGATGAAAGCCGGTATCTTCCGGAATGGGATGTGGATTCTGGATTACGATGGGACTGGCACGTGGAGTGCTTCGGATAAGGTCGGGTATTATGGCGGAGCGGGATCAACCCCGGTTGTTGGGAAATGGTAATCCCTGATTCGGCAATCAAATTATTTATTTTTCGAAGATTTGTCAAAAGCCGTTATAATCTTTATTTTTAAGAAAAGACATTTTCTGGTAAATTAAAATAATTTCTTATTATAAAAAACAATAAGTGTAATAATAAATCAATAATTATTTCTTATTGTAATCTGATATAAAATCGGGTATAAAATTGAGATTTGCGTTTTTATTAATTATCGTTATGCAACTTACATATTTCTTCCTCAACCTGTTTCAGCGTACCTTGATCCGGGTTTCGGGAAGCATGGTGTGGCAGATACTTGCTGCTGTTGCATTTGGGATTGCGTTTACCCTGAAAATTTACTGGATGAAAATTAAGAATTTTTTGGCAGAACGAAAAATGATTAGT